>NZ_PHSN01000013.1 GCF_002871005.1 Acidimangrovimonas sediminis | reverse complement strand
GGTGAAGAGCCGCATCGCCAAGTCGCTGGCCGATGCCGCCGGTTTCGCCCGCACGGGCGAAGATCCCGACTGATCCCGGGCAATGCGATCGGGGCCGCCTATGCGGCCAGCTCTGCCGCCAGATGACGCGATCCTTGACGGACGCCCTGACCTGACCTTCGATGCTAGCACACGGTCATCAGGGGGCAGGGAATGGGGCAGCGCAAGGCGGCGGCGATCGAGGCAATCGAAGCCGAGACATGGACACCAGAGCTGGTTCGCGACCGGATGCTCGAGGCGCTGCGCTGGGCACGCTACGCCGGTGGCAGGGTCGGGCCCCGTGGCTTCGGAAGTGCGATCCCGGCATTCGTGGCCACGCTGGACGATCACCTTTCCGAAGGCTGGGGCCTGCCCGAGATTGCCGGGGATGACCGGCCCTCCGAGCGGGTGGTGCGGATCCGTCCCACCCCTGCCCAGGTCGACGCGCACCTCGCGGCGCTTCACTGGACCGCCGACCACCTTGTCGGCGACCATGCCGGCCTCGCCCGGGTGCTCAATCTCTGGCTCTGCTGCCGGGTCTACAAGATCAGCTTCGAGAAGCAGCTGCAGCGTCGCGGCAGCACCATGGCCCGCGGCCACGCCTACCGCCTTCGTGACCGCGCCCTATCGGTGATCGCACAGCGCCTTGACGCTGGTGGCGTGCCGGTTGTCTAGCTGGTAGCGAGCGGGCGATGCAGCTGGCCCACGTTGTCTGCCCTTGCGCGACCTGCATGGCTCGGTGAACAATCCCGACGCCGATGGGTGCAGATTGAGATGCGAGGTCTATGATGCCGGTTTGCGAATGCGGTTGCGGCGGAACCACCGCTGGCGGGGATTTTCTGCCCGGCCATGATCAGAAACTCCGAGCTGCGATTGAACGTGCAGCCGGTGGCCTCCTTCAGCTTCGCGACATTGTAGAGAAGCACGTGAAGCATTCGATTCGCGCACAGGACGACGGCGCGAAATAGTCGATCGGATCTATTCCGACCACGCATCCCGGTTTCCAACCTTTTCGCCCGATTTCAGGGGACGTTTCCAACTTTCCCAATAGGGAAGTTGGAAAACATCCGTTTTGCGGAAAATCCTGCAATATCGTATGCTTGTGGCGTCAAAACATGATTGAAGGATGCCCAAGATGACCAGCCGGATTGCCTTTGACGTTGCCTCGCCAGCCGTTGCCACCTGGGCGCGCCTCACGATGGCCGAGCGCATGGCTCGTGACTTGATCGAAGGTGGGACCGGCCGCGCCGACACGGCGGCGGTGCGGGCCCGCCTGCGGACCATGGGCTGGTCGGAGCGCCTGATCGCCGAGCTGGGCGAGACGGCCACGGAGTTCGCTGATGATATCGAAGCGGACGCTACGGATGGCTGATGCCAGTTATGCTGCTTCGTGGATCGCCACTTGCGTAACCAGAGCGTTCAGGCTTTCCCGGTCAGATCATCAGGTTCCGCTGGGCGAGATGCCTTATCCAACTCGATGAAAATCCTTGCAAGAAGGCGGTACTCACGTTCCAAGTTTTCAATTCCGAGTAGCATGTACCGATCGGGCCACATGTGCCGAAGAATTTTGAGTATCGCCCCAGCGCTTTCCAAGATGCTTACCGTCGCTTCGTAGCGACGGCGCTCCCCGGCGAGTTGGGTGAAAACTACAAACCCACTATCGGCGTCCTCGGCATTCGCAAAATAGGTGCTCGACGCTTCGATAGCTCCGATATTTGCGTGGCCACCGAAGTCGATCAGGTACTGGATTATGTGCTTGATCGATTTCTCAAGCTCATGGTCGACCTTCTTGAGCGCTGCACGGGCGGCAGCCGGACCTTCCTTTCGAAACCGATCTGCCGCTGTCTTGCTGGAATGTCGCGCCTCCCATCGCTTCTTCCAGTTTTCGTCTCTCAAGAACAGATTTGCGTAAAGCATCCCCTCAAGGGCAGCCCGTAGCACCAAAGGAACCTGGTGCGCATTACCGGTCTGACCCAGGAGCGCGGCTGCACGCCAGTTGCTATAGGCATAGTTCACCAACCCGACTACTCGCAGCGCATCGCCCTGACCGAGATTTCGGACCAGCGTTCCAAGCGCCTTGTCGGCGCCATTGACGCAGAGTGGGATAGGTCCGCCGAGGTTTAATCTTGCGTCCTCGAGATATTTTCCGAGGTCGCTCCACCCGGGAAGTTCGTCAGCACGGAGTTTTGGGTATTCAGCCATATTAACTTCCGCTCTCTAGTGGGTCGGTGAAATCTATAACTCAAATGATCATGCGGCCGCCCAGCGGTGGCTCTCGGGATCGAGTAGTAGACCCGGCACTCGTTCGGAGCCGCGTCACGGCGGCCGCACGCTTTGCAGCATGCGCGCTGCAGCACCTCGCGCATAGGCGTTCCGGGTCCGTACCGATCTGCAACGGCGTCGATCGACAGGGTGGCACTGTGTCTGCACCGGCCGGTTAGGGCAAGTCGCAGGCCCCTGAGGGCTCCCGGCGGCCCGGAGAAGCGCTCTGCAGGATCTTGCTGGGGCTTCATTCGATCGCTGGTAGTTCGCGCAACACCCTCAGCGGGCTAAGCGACAGTTCCTCCCGATAGAATGTGCCGCTCCCATCGAACCTCAACAGATCGCCGCGCCAGTAGCGCCTCGCCCAATCGGCCTCGTGGTCGTAGGGGCCTGTTCCCTTCCAATCTGCATTGTGACGCGGTGCCATCGGCTCGACCAACTCGACATCGTAGAGATGGGCGGGCCTGGGGGCGAAGCCGCATTGGGCATAGAGCCTAGCTTCCTCAGGCGTCGAAAAGAAGAAGACGCACTCCCAGCGCGAGGGGCGATTCGGAAATTCTGCGGCCCGCACACCTTCGAGGATCTGCTCGCGCTTCCATTCAGGGTGACTTGGCCCCCGCTCCCACATCACTCTGCCATAGTTGGGTTGGATGATGTTCCCGGGAACATATTGCAGGCGGTTGAAGTGCAGAAGCATATCGGTTCCTCTGCCGCGTTACCCTGATCGTTACCCCAAAGCAAAACCCCGCCACGTGGGCGGGGTTTGATGCTTCGTAAGTCTTTGTTTTGATTGGTGGAGCCAAGGGGAGTCGAACCCCTGACCTCTTGAATGCCATTCAAGCGCTCTCCCAACTGAGCTATGGCCCCACCGGAGGTGCGATCCCTGCGGATCGCTCGGGCTGTGTAGGGGAGCGCGGGAAGCTCTGCAAGCGAAAAAAACGCCTCTCGAAACTTCTCGCGTGCGCGCCCCCCGGGCTGCCCGCAAGCCCTTGTATCAGCTCTCGTCGTCCTCGCCGCCCACGTCAGCCAGGTCGTCGAGCGAGACGGTATCGTCGTCATCGTCCTCAAGCAGATCGTCGTCGATATCCGAATCGTCCGGCGTATCGTCGTCGTCCAGCAGATCGTCGTCATCCGACGACGTCTTGGCCTTGAGCTTCTCGGTCTTCTCCGATGTGGCGCGCGCTCCTGCGGAGCCTACGCCCTTGCGGAACGAGTCTTCAATCTCGACCACTTCGCCCGTGTAGGGGCTGACGATCGGTGTCTTGTTAAGGTCGTAGAAACGTTTCCCGGTTGTCGGGCAAATCCGCTTCACGCCCCATTCTTCGTTGGGCATGGATGTATCCCCGCGATTCTCGGCTAAAGTCGACGCGACGTGCCACATCGCAGGGGGCGTGTCAAAGGCTTTGTCCGCCGTTTCCCGCACATCTGCCGTGACCGGGGGGCTTCCCCGTGTCGCGCTGTGCAAGATGGGCCGGATCGCGCCCGATTCAAGCTTTCAAGCCGGGCCGGGATGGATATGGTGGCGGCATGGGGCAATCCGATGACATCCGCATCCTGCCCGGCGATCCGCCGGTTACCCTGACGCTGCGCCGCTCGGCCCGGGCGCGGCGGCTGAGCCTGCGCGTCTCGCGGCTGGACGGGCGGGTGACGCTGACGCTGCCGGTGCGCGCGGCGGAGGGGCCGGCGCTGGCCTTCGCGGCCGAGCGCGCGGGCTGGATCCGCGATGCGCTGGCCGAGATGCCGATGATGCAGGTCGTCCGGCCCGACTGCCTGATCCCGGTGGAGGGGCGGGCGCTGCGACTGGTCGCCGCCGGGTCGCGCGGCGCGCCGCGGATCGAGGGCGACCGCCTTGTCGTGCCCGGAGATCCGGCGCGGGCGGCGGTCAGGGCGCAGGCCTTTCTCAAGGCGCTGGCGCGCGATCGGCTGGCGGAGGCGTCGGATCGCCACGCGGCGGCCCTGGGCCGGCGCTATCACCGGCTGACCCTGCGCGACACGCGCTCGCGTTGGGGCTCGTGCACTGCGGACGGCAACCTGATGTATTCGTGGCGGCTGATCCTCGCTCCGCCCGAGGTGCTGGATTATGTCGCCGCCCACGAGGTGGCGCATCTGGCGCGGATGGATCATTCCCCGGCCTTCTGGGCCACCGTGGCGCGGTTGATGCCGGGGTATGAGGCGCCCCGGCGCTGGCTCAAGCGGCAGGGTCAGGACCTGCACGGCTATCGTTTCGCACAATAGCCCGTGCGCTGCCGCCGCGCAGTCGTCGCAGCCGTGATCTTTGGGGGATTGACCGCCGCGGGGTTTGTGATCACACCGGGGGTCATGTTGTTGCAGACCCGTCCCTCCGACTCCGTCAGCGCCGCGCATGACCGGCTCTACCGCAGCTTGCGCACGCAGGTCATGCATGGCGAGCTGGCCCCGGGCGAGGCGTTGACCCTGCGCGGCGTGGCCAAGCGCTACGGCGTGTCGATGACCCCGGTGCGCGAGGCGATGCGGCGGCTGGTGGCGGAGGGGGCGCTGTCGATGTCGGCCTCGGGCCGGGTGACGACGCCGGAACTTTCGAACGAGCGGATCGAGGAACTGGCGGCGCTGCGCGCGCTCCTGGAGCCGGAGCTTTCGTCGCGGGCGCTGCCGCGTGTGCATTTCGCGCTGATCGAGCGGTTGCAGGCGATCAACACCGCCAATGCCGAGGCCGTTGCCAAGCACGATGCCGTGGCCTACATCCGCACCAACCTCGAATTCCACCGTACGCTCTACCTGCGGGCGCAGGCGCCGGCGATGCTGGCGATCGCGGAAACCGTCTGGCTGCAGCTCGGCCCGACAATGCGCGCGCTCTATGGGCGGCTCAGGCGGAACGAGCCGCCGTCGCACCACCGCCTGATCATCGCGGCGCTGAAGGCGGGCGACGAGCCGGGGTTGCGATTGGCGGTGCGGGCCGACGTGACGCAGGGGCTGCGGCACCTCCAGAACTGACGCGGCGCGCTTCTCAGGCGACCCGGTAGCGCTTGCAGACGGCGGTGGCGCTGCCGCCTGCATAATCCGCGAACCCCATCGCGGCGTAATAGGCCTGTCCGGCGGGATTGCCTGCGCCGATGGTCGCGTCGATCCACGGCAGACCCGCCCCGCGTGCCGCGCGGGCCGTTTCCGCGAAAAGCCCCCGCCCGATGCCGCCCCGGCCGGCGTCCGGCGCGACATAGGTGCCGATGATGCCCCAGCCGGGGGTGACGCCGTAGGCATTGCCCGGCCGCGCCAGCTTGAGCGACTGGAAGCCGAGGATCCGGCCTTCGGCTTCTGCCAGTGTGCAGGCGATCCGGTCGGGATGCGCTATGTAATGCGCCTCTACCGTCGCCGGGTCGCCGTTCCTGCTGCTGTGCCAGCCGGCGAGGATCGGAACGAGGATCGCACTCATCCCGCGGGCATCGGCCGGGGTGGCGGGACGAAGAAGAAGCGAGTCGGTCATGGCGTGAGATTAGGGGCGAAGAAGGCGTCACGGCAAGGCGGAGGGGTATGGCGACATCCGCCGTGAGGTGCTTCCGGCAAGAGGAAATCGGCGAGACGGAAAGGAGAAGGGGGCCGGAGCCGCGCTCAGAACATCCCGGCGTCACGGGCCAGCAGCGCCGCCTGGGTGCGGTTCTTGGCGTCAAGCTTGCGGCATAGGTTCTTGACGTGCAGCTTCACCGTCACCTCCTGAAGGCCAAGGTCGCGGGCGATCTCCTTGTTCGCAAGGCCGCGGCACAGGCCCTCCAGCACCTCACGCTCGCGTTCGGTCAGCTTTTCGGCCAGCGCGTCGGGGGCACCGGGAACCTGGGTGTCGAGCATTTGCACCGGGGCGAAGACCTCGCCCGCCCCCATGTAGCGCACGGCGTGGATCAGGGCCTTGGCGCCGATCGTCTTGGGGACGAACCCTGCGGCGCCCTGCGCCAGCGCCTCGTCGGCGATCCGGCGGGTGGCCGAGCCGGACATGATTGCCACCGGGGCGTCGGTCAGCGCGCGCATCCTTGTCAGCCCCTCGAGCCCGTTCATCCCCGGCATCGCATAGTCGAGGAGGATCACGTCGAACGGGCCGCTGCGGGCCAGCTGGACGACGGCGGCGGGAAGATCCTCGGCGGTCACGACCTCAAGATCCTCTTCCTTCTCGAGATAGGCGAGGAGGGTATCGCGGATCAGCGCGTGATCGTCGGCAAGCAAGACCTTCATACGTATCCCCGGCATGCGCATCCCCGGAGCAGAACTTCCATCGGCGCCCCCGGGGCTGCCGTTGTTCCATGCCTCGCCCCTGCCCGGCGGACGGTGCCTATGCTTCTGGATAGCACGGAACCGCGGCGCCGGGCAATTTGAACCGGCCCGTCCTGGCGTCAGGAGCGGGGGTTGCGCGCAAGGGTTGCGCGGCGGGGGGCGCTTTGCCGCCGGAGCGGGCTATACGAAGGCACAGCCCCCTATCCCGATTCGCGCGGGGGCGGCGGAAACCCGCTTGCTACAATGGCAGGATGCGGGGGTGTCGGTCGGGGCCACCACCCGTGGCCCGCCGTGCTTCGCGTGCCGTGCTTCGCGTGCCGTGCGTGGCCTGTCCCGTCCGTGGCATCCAGGCCGAGACCGCCGCAGATGACTGCTGCAGAAGACCGCCACCGTGGGCAGCCAACCGGGGAGCCGCGTCGATGTCACGCCCATGCCACCGCACTGGACCTGTCGATCCCAGCCGTCCGCCCATCCCTGCCGAGGCCCGCGGCCGGGCGGAGGGCGCGCACGACCGTGTCCACGGGCCGGGCGCGCCGACACTGGCCGTGCTTGCGCTCGTCGCGGGGCTGGCGGCCGGCACGCTGGCGACACGGGCGGCGGCGGGACCCGGAGAGGTGGCGGCAGGAGAGGCGGGGCCGGGCGCGCAGATGCCACGGGGAAAGGTGCTGCTGACGGTCGACGGGGCGATCGCGCGGCACAATGTCGGAAGGGCAGAGCGGCTCGACCTTGCGATGCTTCGGGCGCTGCCGCAGCGGCGGGTCGTCACCACGACGATCTGGACCAACGGGCCGCAGGTATTCCAGGGGGTCCTGCTGGGCGATCTGCTGCGCTGGCTGGGGGTGCCGCAGGGGGCGGTGATCGTGGCGCATGGCACGAACGATTACGAGACGCGGATCCCGGTGTCCGAGGCCAGCGACCCGGGCCCGATCATCGCCTACAGGCGCAACGGCGCGCCAATGCGGTTGCGCGACAACGGGCCGCTGTGGCTGGTCTATCCCTACGATGCCGACCCGCGGTGGCAGACCGAGGTGGTGTATGCCCACAGTATCTGGCAGCTTGATCACATGACGATCGTGGCGGGCCCGACGGCGAACTAGCCGGCGCCGGACCGGTCGGTCGTTCGCGCAGCCCGTGCCGCGGCACGCGCCGGGGCGCCCCGGCCGCGGCCCGGTGCCCAGATCCGAGGTGCCGTGTCCGAGGCCCATCCCAGTTCCCGTTCGCGGCGGCTCGCGACCGCCGCCGCCGGTGGTTCCGCCGCCGACCGGCGCGACCGCGCCTACTGGCCGCGTCGCGCGGGACTCGTGCTGGCGATCTGCGCGATCCTCGTGGCGATCGCGGTGCTGATGGCCGAGGTGGTGGCGCGGATGGACACGCTGCAGACGGCCGAGGCCGACAACCTGCAATGGGCGCTGAGCCAGGTGGAGGTGGAGTTCCTGCTGCTCGAGGATGCGGTGACCGTCGCCAAGATGACGCCCGAACCTCGCCGGGCGCCGGAGCTGGACGCGGTGCGCAAGCGGTTCGACATCTTCTATTCCCGACTGCACGCGGTCCAGACCAGCCCGCATTTCCTGCCGGTGCGGGCCGACCCCGAGGGGGGCGCTGCGCTCGACCGGATCGGGGCTTTCACGACGCGCATGCTGGCCGAGGTCGACGCGCCGCCCGGGCATCTGAATGAAGGGCTTGGCGCGATCAGCGCGCGCATGATGGCGCTGCGGCCCGACGTGCGCCTGCTGACGGTCGAGGGCCTTGCGGTCTTCGCCCAGATCTCGGACGCCCGGCGCGTGGCGCTGGGGCAGACGCTGATGCGGCTGGCGGTACTGACCTTCATCCTGATCGCAGTGCTGGCGGGGCTTGCCGCCGCGCTGGCCCGGCTGAACCGGGTGAACCGCGCCCGGATGGCCGAGATCGCCCGCACCCGAGCGCGGCTCGAGACGATCCTGGCGACGGCGCTGGACGCGGTCCTGGTGACCGACGCGGCGGGGCGGCTGATGGAAATGAACCACGCCGCGGAGGAGATGTTCGGCCTGCGGGCCGAAACCGCCCGGGGCCGCGCGTTGAATGCGATGATCGTGCCGGCCGGGGACGAGGCGGAGACCGATCCCGGCCTTGCCGCCTACCTGCGCGATGGGGCGCCGCTGTCAATCGGGCGGGGGCGTCGGCGGATGCAGGGCAGGCGTGCCGACGGGCGCGCCTTTCCGATCGAGCTGGCGCTGGCGGATGCCCATGGTGCGGAAGGGCCGCTTGCCATCGCCGTCGTGCGCGACCTGTCGGACCAGGATGCCGCCGACGCGGAGCTGCGCGCGGCGCGCGACCTGGCGCTGGCGGGCGAGCGCACCAAGGCCGAGTTCCTCGCCGTGATGAGCCACGAGATGCGTACGCCGCTGAACGGTCTGCTCGGCACCATCGACCTGCTGGCGCGCGACCCGCTGGAGCCGCGGCAGGCCGAGTACCTGGCGATCATGCAGCGTTCGGGTCGGCACCTGCTGCGGCATGTGAACGACGTGCTCGACATCGCGCGGGCCGAGGCGGGGCAGGCGGCGGCGCAGCCCGAACCCTTCGACCTTGCCGAGCTGATCGACGAGGTGGCGGCCGGACAGCGTGGCCTGGCCGAGGCCGGGGGCAACCGGCTCGAGATTGACCTGCCGGACCCACCGCTTCCGCTGCTCGAGGGCGATCCGGCGCGGCTGCGGCAGGTGCTGCTCAACCTCGTCGGCAACGCGGTGAAGTTCACCGAGAACGGCGTGATCACACTTGCCGCGCGGCGCCTGGAGGGTGGCGGGCCGGCGGAGCGGCCGGTAGGGGAAACGCTGGCAGAGGAGAGGCCGGCAACCGAAAGAATGGCGGGGGTCGAGCTTCGGGTGACCGACACCGGCACCGGCATCGCGGCGGAAGACCTTGAACGGGTGTTCGCCGATTTCGTGACGCTCGACGCCTCTTACCGGCGCAATGTCGAGGGCACCGGTCTTGGCCTCGGGATCGCGCGGCGGATGGTGCAGGCGATGGACGGCGAGATCGGGGTGGAGAGTGAGAAGGGCCGCGGCAGCAGCTTCTGGGTGCGCCTGCCGCTCGGTCCGGCGCCCGCGGGCAGGTGCCCGGGGCCGGCGGAGGATGGCGAGGCGGTGCTGCCGGCGCTGCGCCCGCTCGACCTGCTGGTGGTCGAGGACAATCAGGTGAACCGTTTCGTGGTGCGCGAGATGCTTGTCGGCATGGGGCACAAGGTGACCGAGGCCTCGGACGGGCGCGAGGGGGCGGCATTGGCCCGGGCCTGGTGCTTCGACGCGATCCTGATGGACATCTCGATGCCGCGGATGGACGGGGTCGAGGCCGCGCGTGCGATCCGTGCCGCGACGGACGGCTCCTGCGACAGCCCGATCATCGCGCTGACCGCCCATGCCCAGCCGGCCGAACACGCCCGCTTCCGCGCCGCCGGAATGACCGAGAGCCTGACCAAGCCGATCACCCGCACCGGGCTGGCGGCGGTGCTGGCGCGCATCCTCCGCGGGGAGGGGCCGGATCAGGCCGGGGGCGGAGCAGGCGGGGGGCGAGAGGATGGGGAGGGAGCGGGCGCAGAGGCGCCGCCGCTGATCAACCTGGGCCACCTTGCCGAGATGAGCGAGGAACTGGGAGAGAGCTTCGGCGACCTTCTCGCGCGGTTCATCGAGGAGGGCGAGGCGCTCCTGGGGCCCGATGCGGCGGACAAGGCGCCTTCGCCGGAGGCGCTGCACCGCCTTGCGGGCTCCGCCTCGGTCTTCGGCGCGGCGGCCCTGCAGGCCGGGCTTGCCCGGGCCGAGGAAGAGGTCGCGCCCGGGACCGACGCCGTTGCGCCCGCCGGGGCCGGGGCCATGCGGCGCACCCTCGGCGATCTCTGGCGCGCGACCCGGGCCGCCCTGTCGGAGGCGCTTGGCGCCGAGGGCGACGAACGGCAAGACGCACCGCCGCCCCCGCAGGTCGGCTGACGTCATACGGCGTCACTATCTTGCAGGGCCATGCCCTGCGGGGCCCGTGACTTCCGGAACCCGTGCCTTCCGCGCTTGCCGCCGGGGGGCGGCTGCGCGCCGGAGGCGGGGCACCATTTCCTCCTTCGCGACGTTTCACCCCGTGGGCCGGGGGCGGAAAGCCGCTGCCGGGGCTTGATTTGGGCCCTCCGCCGCCGCATGAGAGGGCCAGCCCGCGCCGGCCCCCGGGGTACGGTGGGACCGGCGGAGGAGACGGAGCCAGACGCGGCATGCAGGACGAGAGCAACACCAGCGACGGCATCGAGGAAGCCGGGGCGGGGCAGCGGCGGTTGCCGCCCGCGCTCGAGCGGCTGCGTCACGCCGCGCCGGTGCTGGTCGGGCTCGCGCTGTTTGCCGCCGGGATCTATGCGCTGGTGCGGCTTCTGGGGCCGATTCACATCCGCGACGTGATGGCCGACGCACGCCACATGCCGGTGCAATCCCTGCTGGCTGCGCTGGGGGCCACCGCGATGGGCTATGCCGCGCTGATCGGCTACGACTGGTCGGCGCTGCGACACATTGGCCGCAAGCTGCCGTTCCCGGTGGTCGCGATGGGCGGGTTCCTCGGCTATTCGCTGGGCAACACGATCGGGGTGTCGATCCTGTCGGGCGGCGCGGTGCGCTACCGGATCTATTCCGCCTTCGGGATCAACGCGCTGGAGGTCGCTGCGATCTCCACCTTCGTCGCCATGGCCTTCGGGCTGGGCATCAGCGTGATCGGCCTGGCCGCGCTGGCGATCCGGCCCGATGCCCTGGCCGGCGTGGTGCACCTGCCGCTGGAACAGCTGCGGCTGATCGCCATCGCGGCGCTGGTCGTCACCGTGGCGGTGATGGGCTGGGTCTCGGTCTCGGGGCGGACACTCAGGATCTGGCGGTTCGAACTGCGCGCGCCCTCGCCGGGGATCCTGCTGGGCCAGCTTCTGTTCACCGCCGCCGACACCGGCTTCGCCGCGCTCGCGCTCTATGTGCTGATGCCGCATGGAAGCCCGGATTTCCTGACCTTCCTGGTGATCTACGCCACCGCGGTGATGGTGGGGGTCCTCAGCCACGTGCCCGGCGGCATCGGGGTGTTCGAAAGCGTGGTGATCGCCGCGATGCCCCACACCGTCAGCATCGAGCAGGCGGCGACCGCGCTCTTGCTGTTTCGCCTGATCTACTACCTCGTGCCCTTCGGCGTTGCGATGCTGGCAATCTCCGTGAACGAGGCGCGGCTGGCCTCCGGGCCGATCGCGCGCTTCATGCGGCGGCATTTCGGCGAGGTGAGCGAGACGATGGTGCCGGTCAGCCGCGCCATGACCGGGGTCGCGCCCGCCGCCATGGGCACGATGGTGCTGGGCCTCGGCGTCTATCTGATCATGATGGCGCTGATGCCCTCGGTCCGGCCGCACACCGCCTATGCCCACGACATCCTTGCCACGCTGGTGCTGGAAGGCGGCGCGATGGCCTCGGCGGTGCTGGGGGTGCTGATGATCCTGCTCGCGCAGGGGCTGATGCGGCGGATCTCGGCCGCCTACTGGCTGACCGAGCTGGCGCTTATGGCCGGGGCCGTCGCCTCCGTCGCGAACGGCATCGACTTGCGGAGCGCGCTTCTGCTGCTTGCCGCCGCCGCGATCCTGGCGCCGACAAAGGGCGAGTTCTACCGCGCCGCGCGGCTGACGCAGAACATCCTGTCGCCCGGCTGGTTCGTGCTGATCGTGGCGATCCTGATGTCGGGTGCGGGGTTCCTCTACCTCATGGACCGGAACGAGCCCTATTCGCATGAGATCCTTCTGCGCTTCGCCACCGATGCGAACGCGCCCCGGGCGCTGCGCGCGGGGCTGGCGGCGACGGCGCTGATGACCTTCGCGCTGATCTACCTCGCGATGCAGCCGGCCCGCGCCCGCTCGGCCAAGCCCGACGCCGCGGGGCTGGCGCTGGCCGAGCAGATCATCGCAACGCAGGACGCCCCCGAGGCGATGCTGGCGCTGTCGGGCGACAAGACCTTCTTCTTTTCGGAAAACAACGACGCCTTCATCATGTATGGCGTGCAGGGCAAGTCGTGGATCGCCTATTCCGACCCGGTGGGGAACCCTGCGGCGGTCCGCGATCTTGCCTGGGCGTTCTTCGATGCGGCCTATGCCGCGGGCTGCCGGCCGGTGTTCTACGAAGTGTCCGAGGCGCACCTGCCGGTTTGGGTCGAGATGGGGATGAGCGTCAACAAGATCGGCGAAGAGGCCATGGTCGACCTCGGGGCGTTCTCCCTCGGTGGGCGGAAGTTCAAGAACATGCGCTCGGCCCGTAACCAGATGGAACGCGACGGGGTCTCGTTCGAGCTGTTGCGACCGCCGCATTCGCCTGCCCGCATCGCCGAGCTGCGCTTTGTCTCGGACCAGTGGCTGACGTCGAAGCGGGGGCGGGAAAAGCGGTTCTCGGTGGGGCGGTTCGACAGCGCCTACCTGCAGCATTTCCGCATCGGCGTGGCGCGCAAGGGCGGCCGGATCGTCGCCTTCGCCTCGCTGATGGAGACGCCGACGCGCGAGGGGGCCTCGGTCGACCTGATGCGTTATGGCCCGGAGGCGCCGGGCGGGGTGATGGAATTCCTGTTCGTCTCGCTGATCGAGGCCTGCCGCGAGGACGGGATCCGCACGTTCAGCCTTGGGATGGCGCCGCTTGCGGGGATCACCGCCAAGCATGGTGCGCGGATGTGGAACCGCTTCGGCTCGGTCCTGTTCCGCTACGGCGGGGCATTTTACAATTTCGCGGGTCTGCGCGGCTTCAAGCAGAAGTTCGCGCCGGAGTGGCGGCCCCGCTACTTCGCTGTGCCCGGGGCGCTGCCGCCGCTGCGGGCGCTGCGCGACGTGACGCTGCTGATTTCGGGCGGGGCGCGCGGGATGGTCCGCAAGGATCGCGTCCAGAAGGACAAGGCGGGGCGCGACCGTCAGATCACGCCGCCGCCCTCGGCGGGCTGACAGCCCGCGGGTCTACTTCAGCAGTTCGGCGACACGGTCGAAGGCGCTGGTGAAACCGCCCAGCGGCATGTCGAGCTTGATGTCCTGCCCCGAGGTCGAGGTGGCCGAGATGGTCAGCTTCTTGCCCTTGCCGATCTTCTTCACCATGCCGGCGTCGAGGTCGAGCGGGACGAGGCAGCCGACCGGCACGCAGGTCGAGAACGCCATCGGCTTGCCCAGTGCCGCGTCATCGAGGTCGAGCGACACCGGCTTGGTCACCGCCAGGCCGAACGGCAGGACGATGACACCCTTGGCGCTGCCGTCCTGCTGCGCCACGAGGCTGATCTCGAGCGCGCGCTGCTTTTGCTTGTTCACCTGTTGCTGCGACATCGCGCAGCTCTTGACCTGCTTGTCGTCCTTGGTGGTCACGCGGCAGGCGACGTTCCAGTCGCCGTGGGTCTCGTTCAGCGCGTTGGCGCCGCCCGGAAGCGCGTTGCCCTGCTGCGCGGCGGCGGGCATCGCGCCCATCGCGAGTGTCGCCGCAACCGCCGCGGCAAGCGCAGCTCCATGAATCCTCGCCGTCATGCAAATCTCCCCTCTCGATGGCAAACACGCGCCTCTTTCGCGCATAGCCCGCCAGCCTGCGTATCGCAAGCATCGCATCGTGGCGCCGGTGGCCGGCGGGCAGGGTGGCCGTTGTCCGCGTGACATGCCGGTTCGGATTTGGGCGCGACCTGTCATGCCGGTTTTCTATGGCTGAAATGCGTTGCCGCCGGGCCGGGGGCTGCCTACGCTCGCCCCCAACCGGCGCCGGGAGGGGCGCGGCTGGCCGAGGAGGAGGCGCAGGATGAACGACAGCGACGGGGCCCCCGGCCGCAGTTCCAATCAGGACGGCACCAGGCATGGTGAGGTCAGCGACGAGGCGGCGCGCCACGCGCGGATCGCCGGGCACCAGTCGCCGTTCAGCGGGGCGCTGGGCATCCACACCACGAATTGGGCGCCCGAACGCGTCGAGGGGCGGATGGAGGTGAAGCCCTGGATGGCGAACCGCAACGGCGTGCTGCACGGCGGCGCGCTGATGAGCCTGGCCGACAATCTTTCCGCCACCGGAACCTTCCTGAACCTGCCCGAGGGGCGCAGCACGGTGACGGTCGAGACCAAGACCAATTTCCTGCGCGCGATCAAGGTGGGGGATGTCGCGACCGGGGTGGCGACGCCCTATCACCGCGGCCGCACCACCATGGTGTGGGAGGTCAGGGTCACACGCGGCGACGGCAAGCTTGCCGCCGTGGTGACACAGACCCAGCTTGTGATCGACTGGAACGGCGGCGGGGAGAGCTGAGATGTGGACAGTGGAAAGCCTGCGGGCGGCGGCGCGCCTGCCAATCATCGGCGCGCCGATGTTCCTGGCCTCGGGGGTGGATCTGGTGGTCGCGCAATGCGCCGCGGGGGTGATTGGCACTTTCCCCGCGCTGAATGCCCGACCGCAGGAGGAGCTGTCGCGCTGGCTGACCGAGATCGAGGCTGGCCGCGCCGCCGCCGAGGCGGCCAGCGGCCTGCCCTCGGCGCCCTATGGCGTCAACCTGATCGTGCATGAATCGAACCCGCGGCTTCAGGCCGACCTCGACACCGTGGTGGCGCACAAGGTGCCGCTGGTCATCACCTCGCTGTCGCAGCCCGGCCCGGTGGTCGAGGCGGTGCACGGCTACGGCGGGCTGGTATTTCACGACGTCATCAACATGCGTCACGCCCGCAAGGCCGCCGGGGCCGGGGTGGATGGTCTTATTCTGGTGTCCGCCGGGGCGGGGGGGCATGGCGGGCGGATGTCGCCGCTGGCGCTTGCGGGGGAGGCGCGGCGGTTCTTCGACGGCGCGCTGATCCTGTCTGGTGCGATCTCCGACGGGCGCGCGGTGGTCGCGGCCGAAGCACTGGGCTGCACCTTCGCCTATATCGGCACGCTGTTCCTGACCGCCGCGGAATCGATGGCGGCCGTTGCCCACAAGGAGATGGCGGTGGCCTCGGATGCGTCCGAGATCATCTATTCGCCGCTCTTCACCGGGACCCACGGCAACTACCTTGCGGGGTCGATCCGTGCCGCCGGCCTCGACCCCGCCGAGGCCGCGCTGGCCCAGCCGCGGCGAATGGCGTTCGCGGAAGGCGCGTCGAAGCCGAAGGCGTGGAAGGAGATCTTCGGGGCCGGGCAGGGCGTGGGCCAGATCGACCGGATCGAGCCGGTGGCCCAGATCGTGGCACGGCTCGCATCCGAGCGCGACGAGGCGCTGACGCGGCTGTGCGGCGGGCGCTAGGCCCCCGTGCCCGTGCCAGCCTCCATGCCAGTGCCCGCACCGGCCCCGCGCCCGTACAGCAGCGCCGAAAGTGCGCCTGCAACCTCGTGCAGGTCGTGGGCGAGGGCCTGAAGCTCCGCCTCGTCCAGCTGCCCGGCGATGGCGATGCCCGACAGCCCCAGCCGCGCCGCGCCCCCGGTATCGCGCACCGACGAGGCGGCGATGTCGACCCCCTGAAACAGGTTGCCGCGATCGAGGGCATAGCCCTCGGCCCGCGCCCTGGCCACGTCGGCGGCATAGTCGGCGAAGGCGGGGGCTTTCTGCCAGCGCAGGTCGTCGAAGGCGCGGCGCAGATCGGCGTCGGACAGGTCGCGTGTCGCCGCGACACAGCGGCCGATGGCGCCGACGAAGGCCGGCAGCCGCGCGCCCAGCGACATGTCGACCCGGACCACCCGCCCCTCGACCACCCGGTCGACCAGCACGATCCGGTCACTGGGCGTGACCTTCCACAGGCCGATCAGCGCCCGGTGGGTCTGCGACAGCCGCTCCAGCCGCGGACGGATGAGGTCGATCTGGCTGGTACCGAGAAGCGGCACCGAGAATTCCAGCAGCCCAAGCCCGGGGCGGTATTCCTTGCTGTCCTGGTCGAAGGAAACGAGGCCCTCCTTCGCCAGCGTGCGCAGAATGTTGAAGGTGGTCGAGACGTTCAGCCCGCAGTCGCGCGCGATCCGGGCGACACCTGCGGGGCCGTGGTGATGGCTCAGAAAGCGCAGGATCGCCACCGCGTTCTCTACCGCGCCCACGAATTTCGGGGCGCTTTTCTCGGGCAGGCCTCCGTCGGGTGTGGTCTCTCCGTTGTCGATTTTCCTGGGCTTTTCCATCGGTTCTCCTGCCATCCCCGGCGCCACAATAGGCGGGTGCGCCGCCCCGCTCAACGCCGCCGGGACGACATGTCGGCAAGGCAGTGCTTCGCGCGTTAATTTTCTCTTGGAAGAATGATATTCGCAATATAGAAAAACCTGAGGCGCTGACTCGCGCCGGAGAGGGAGGAGACGATGCTGAAAGCGAAAGGGGCCGCGGCGCCTGGCGCGACGGCGTTTCGCAGCGTCCGGGGGGAGACCGAAGGCGCGGCGGAGGGCCTGGTATGCACGCGCCGGTGATGCCTTCGGCCGCCGGTAGCGGCGCTGGTCCGGCCACCGCCGCGGCGGGGACCGCACCCCTCCGCCTCGACGATCTGCTGACGGCGGCCCGCGGGCGCCCGGGCCCGGTGTTCTTCACCGAGGAGGGGGCTGGGATCGACGCGTCGGGGTTCGAGGCGCTGGTCGCGGGGGCGGTTGGTTTCCTGCGGGCGCAGGGCGTGGGGCCGGGGGACAGGATCGCGCTGTGGCACGTCAACCGGCTCGACTGGCTGGCCATCCTGTTCGCCTGTGCCCGGATCGGGGCGGCGGTCGCGGTGGTCAACACGCGGTACCGCACGGCGGAGCTGGGCCACATCCTGCGGGCCTCGGGCGCGGGGCTGCTGATCCTGGCGCCGGGCTTCGGCAAGATCGACTTTCTCGACATCCTGGCCGGTCTCGACGGCGCCGATCTGCCTGAGCTCTCGCGGATCGCGCTGCTGGATGCCGATACGGTTTCCGGGGCAGTTCCCGACCGCCTGATCGGGCGCCCGGTGCAGGCGGCGCGGATCGGGGTCATGGCGCCTTCGGGTGCGGACGGCACCAGCGATGCCGGCGCGCCGCTCGTCTTCTTCACCACCTCGGGCACGACCTCGGCGCCGAAGCTGGTGACCCATTGCCAGCAATCGCTGGCCTTCCACGCCCGCGCCTGCGTCGCGGCCTTCGGCTTCGACGCGCCGGGGGCGGGGTTTGCCGCGACCATGCCCTATTGCGGGGTCTACGGCCTGAACGCCCAGCTTGCGGCGCTTGCCGGCGGGGCGCCCAGCCACATCCTGCCAATGTTCGAGGCCGAGCGGACGGCGGCGCTGATCCGCGACAACGGAGTCACCCATCTCTTCGGTTCGGACGAGATGTTCCGCCGGCTGATGGAGATCGACCCGGGCCTCCTCGACGCGATGGTCTGCTGTGGCTTCGCGAGCTTCACCCCCGGGCTTGGCCCGCTGATGGAGGCTGCGGCAGCCCGGGGCGTGCCGTTGCGGGGGGTCTACGGCTCGTCCGAGGTCTGCGCGCTGTTCGCGGTGCAGGACGCGGGGCTTGCCGCGGAGGAACGGGTGAAGGGCGGTGGCCGCCCCGCCGCGGGGCAAAGCGTGGTCAGGGTGCGCGATCCCGAGAGCGGCGCGCTCCTGCCGCATGGCGCCCCGGGCGCGCTGGAATTCCGCAGCCCGAGCCAGTTCACCGGCTATTTCCGCAACCCCGGGGCGACGCGGGAGGCGGTGGACGGCGACGGGTTCTTCCGCTCGGGCGACATGGGCTACACCCGCGGCGACGGAAGCTTCGTATATCTCGCGCGGATGGGCGACGCGATCCGGCTGTCGGGCTTCCTGACCGATCCGGCCGAGATCGAGGAAGTGCTCAAGACCGCCCCCGGCGTGGGCGACGCGCAGGTGGTGGCGGTGGTGCAGGGCGGGCAGAACCGGCCGGTGGCCTTCGTCATTCCGGCGGATGGGTTCGATGCGGAGACGGTGCTGAGCCATGCGCGCGGCCGGCTGGCCGCCTTCAAGGTGCCGTTCCGGGTCTGGCCGGTGGAAAGCTTTCCCACCACCGACAGCGCAAACGGCCTCAAGGTGCAGCGCGCGCGCCTGCGCGACATGGCCGAGGCGCGCCTGAAGGAGGAGGCGCCATGACCGGCCAGCCACCGCGCCCGGGCCATCCCGGGGCGATGTATTACGAGGATTTCGCACCGGGGCAGAGCTTTGTCACCGCCGGTCGGACGATCACCGAAACCGACCTGCAGATGTTCTCGATGCTCACCGGCGACTGGAACGCGATCCATTGCGATGCGGATTTCGCGGCCTCCACCCGCTATGGCCAGCGGCTGGTGCACGGCAGCTTCGGCATCGGGCTGGCCATCGGGATGATGCACGGCCTCGGTATCTTCGAGGGCACGGCAGTGGCGATGCTGGGGATCACCGACTGGACCTTCGACAAGCCGATCCTGATCGGCATGACCCTGCGCCTGCGGCTGAGCGTGATCGAGGTCGCGCCGGGCAGAACCGGCCGCACCGGCCGCGTGGGCCGCAGGTTCGAACTGATCGACAGCGCGGGCGAGGTGGTCCAGCAGGGCCGCAGCGACGTGCTGGTCACGACACGCGCGGGTCAGTCCGCCTGAAAGACGAGGAGACATCACGATGACCGACGATCCCGCCATGCTGGGCCCCCAGCAGGCCTACGAGGCCTGGCTCGGCCAGGGCCGCTTCATGCTGCAGAAATCCCGTTCGTCCGGCGAATATGTGTTCTATCCCAAGGTGATGGCCCCCTCGGGCGCGATCGACCTGGAGTGGGTCGAGGCGGCGGGCACCGGCACGGTCTATTCCATCACCGTGAACCGCAGGCGCGAGGGATCGTACAATGTCGCGCTGGTGGATCTGGACGAGGGGGTGCGCATGATGGCCACCGTCGCCGGCCCAGAGACGGTGCCGATCGGCACCCGCGTCCGCGCCCGGATCGAGGCCGCGCCCGGCGACGGCGGCATCCCCCGCATCGTCTTCGACCCCATCGAGGAGGCCTGAGCATGGCACATTCCCTGCGCGGCAAGACCGCCATCGTCGGCATGGGCACGGCGGGCATGGGCGAGGCGCCCGGTTTCTCGGCGATGGAGCTTCTGGGCCTCTCGGTGCACGCGGCGCTCGACGATTGCGGGCTGAAGCTCGGTGACATCGACGCGGTCTTTGCCGCCACGTCGAGCCACGCCTTCGCCTCGATGAGCGTCGTCGAATACCTCGGGCTGAAGCCGAAGTTCTTCGACAGCACCAACGTGGGCGGCTCGTCGTTCGAGATGCACCTGCTTCAGGCGACGTTGGCGCTGGAGGCCGGGCTCTGCGACACGGCGCTGATCTGCTACGGCTCGAACCAGCGCACGGCCGGCGGGCGGCTGGTGTCGATGTCCGAACCCCAGTGGCACGAGACGCCCTATCATCCGCGCCACCCGATCACCGCCTACGCGCTGGCGACTGCCCGGCACATGCACCAGTACGGCACCACGCGCGAGGATCTGGCCGACGTGGCGGTGGCCGCGCGCGGCTGGGCCAACCTGAACCCCGAGGCCTTTGCCCGCGGCCCGTTGACGCGCGAGGACGTGCTGGGCCGGCGCATGGTGTCGGATCCGTTGACCGCGGGGGATTGCTGCCTCGTCACCGACGGCGCCGCCGCCTGCATCCTGACGCGGGCCGACCGGGCCAAGAACTTCCCCAAGGCGCCCGTCTACTTCCTTGGCGCGGCGGGGGCGAACTGGCACCGGTCGATCCAGGCGATGCCGGACCTCACCGTGACGGCGGCCTCCGACAGCGGGCCGCGGGCGTTCGAGATGGCAGGGATCACCCATTCCGACATCGACCTCGTGATGCTCTACGACGCCTTCACCATCAACACGATCCTGTTCCTCGAGGATCTCGGCTTCTGCCCCAAGGGCGAGGGCGGGCGCTTCGTCCGGGATGGCCGCATCGCCCCGGGGGGCGAACTGGCGGTGAACACCAATGGCGGCGGCCTGTCCTGCGTGCATCCGGGCATGTACGGCATGTTCCTGATCGCCGAATCCGTGGCGCAGATCCGCCGCGAGGCGGGCGAGCGGCAGCTTGACCGCGCCGACATCGCGCTGCTCAACGGCAACGGGGGCACGCTGTCGAGCCAGGTCACCGCCGTCCTTGGATCGGAGGCCGCGCTATGAACGCCGATGGCTGCCCCGGAGGCTATGATTTCGCGGCGCTCGGTGCGCTTCTGTCGCCGCGCTCGGTCGCCATCGTCGGCGCCTCGGGCGACCCGAGCCGGATTGGCGGGCGGCCGATCGCGGCGATGTTGCAGGCGGGCTACCAGGGCCGGATCCTGCCGGTGAACCCGGGCCGGGACGAGGTGCAGGGGCTGCCGTGTTATGCCACCGTCGCCGACCTGCCCGAGGCGCCCGACGCCGGGATCGTCGCGGTGGCGGCAAGGCTTGCACCGCAGGTGGTGGACGAGCTGGGCAAGAAGGGCTGCAAGTCGGTCACGCTGTTCTCGGCCGGCTTCGCCGAGACCGGCGAGGACGGCGCCGCGGCGCAGGAGGCATTGCTGAAGATCGCCCGGGGCCACGGGATGCGGGTGCTGGGGCCGAACACCCTTGGCGTCTACAACGAGGGGATCGGCTATTACGGCACCTTCTCCTCGTCGCTGGAGATGGCGCTGCCGCTGCCCGGGCCGATCGGGATCGCCAGTCAGTCGGGCGCTTTCGGGGCGCACCTGTCGGCGATGGCGCGGGCGCGGGCGCTGGGGGCCTCGGTGCTGGTGACGACGGGCAACGAGGCCGACGTGACGGTGGCCGACGCCATCGGCTGGATGGCGGGGGCCGACGCGGTGCGCGTGATCCTGGCCTATCAGGAGGGGTTCCGCGACGGGCCGAAGATGCTGGCCGCCCTCGATGCCGCGCGGGCGGCGGGCAAGCCCGTCTTCCTGCTGAAATCGGGGCGCTCGGCGCTGGGGTCTTCGGCCGCGGCCTCGCATACCGCCTCGCTCACCGGCGACGACGCGGTCGCCGAGGCGGTGCTGGCCGAGCATGGTGTGATCCGTTGCGCCGATACGGAACAGATGCTCGATTTCGCCTATGCGGCGCAGTTCGGCATCTACCCGGCGGCGAATTCGCTGGGGGTCATCACCGTCTCGGGCGGTGCGGGCATCATCGCCACCGACGAGGCCGAGGCGCAGCACCTGCCGATGCCGCCGATGCCCGAGGCGGCGCAGGCGCACCTGCGCGAGCTGCTGCCCTACGGCGCGCCGGCCAACCCGCTCGACTGCACGGCGCAGGCGCTCAACGATCTGGCCCTGTTCGACGCCTTCACCCGTTCGGCGCTGAAGGATGGCGGCTACCGCTCGATCCTGTGCTTCCTGACCTATGTCGCGGGGGGCGCCACGCTGGCGCCGAAGCTGATCGCGGCGTTGAAGGCGATCCGGGCCGATTATCCCGACCGTCTGCTTGCGCTCTGCATCATCGCGGGAGAGGACATCGTGCGCGCCTACGAGGAGGCCGGGTTCCTCGTCTTCTCGGACCCGTCGCGCGCGGTCCGGGCGCTGGCGGCGATGGGGCGGGTGGGCGATCACCTTGCCGCCCCCGCGCCGATCCGCCCGCCGCTGCCCGAGGTGACGCTGCCCGCCACGACGCCCGACGAGGCCGGGGCCAAGCGCCTGTTGGCCGAGGCCGGGATCCATGCCGCGCCCGAGCATGTCGTGCGCACCCCGGCGGAGGCCGCCGCCGCGGCGAAGGCGCTGGGGTTCCCGGTGGTGATGAAGGTCGTCTCGGCCGACATCACCCACAAGTCCGACATTGGCGGCGTGGTCCTGAACATCGACACACCCGAGGCGGCAGAGGCGGCGCATGCGCAGATCCTTTCGGCGGTCGCGGCCAACGCCCCCGAGGCGAAGGTCGAGGGGCTGCTGGTCGCCAAGCAGCTCTCCGGCGGGACGGAGTGCCTGATGGGCATCTCGCGCGATCCCGTGTTCGGGCCGGTCGTGGTCTTCGGTCTTGGCGGGATCTTCGTCGAGATCCTCAAGGACGTGGCGATCCGGCCTTGTCCGGTGTCCGAGGCCGAGGCGCGCGAGATGATCCTGTCGATCGGCGGCGCGGCGATCCTGCAGGGCGCGCGGGGCCGCCCGCCTGCGGATCTGGAGGCGCTGGCGGAGATGCTCTCTCGTCTTTCGGCCTTTGCGCTGGCCGCCGGCCCGAGGCTGCGCGCAATCGACCTGAACCCGGTGCTGGCGCTGCCCGAGGGGGCCTATGCGCTTGACGCTGTCATCGACATCGACCCGGAGGCGGACACATGATCGACCCCGACCACCTGCTGAGCTACGACATCCCCGAGGTGCGCCAGGTCTATGGCCCGCGCGACACCGCGTTCTATGCGCTGTCCATCGGCGTAGGGCACGACCCGATGGATGCGGGCGACCTGCGCTTCGTCGGGGCCGGCACGCCGGAGCCCTTTCCGACGCTGCCGCTGGTGCTGGGCCATCCCGGCTTCTGGCTGGGCAATGCCGATACCGGGGTGGATGCGGTGCGGCTGGTGCATGGCGAGCAGGGGATCGCGATCCACGCCCCCCTTCCGCCCGAGGGCGAGGTGATCGGCAAGACCCGCGTCATCGGCCTCGTCGACAAGGGCGAGGGCAAGGGCGCGCTGCTCTATTCGGAAAAGGAGCTGCGCGACGCGGGGACCGGCACGCTTTACGCCACCACCCAGGCGACGATCTTCCTGCGCGGCGACGGCGGGTTCAGCGGCGCCCCGGGGTCGCGCTTCGGCGAGACGCCCACGACCAAAGCCCATACCCTGCCCGAGCGCGCGCCCGATGCCGAATTCGAGACGCAGACCCGGCCCGAACAGGCGCTGTGGTACCGCTGGAACGGCGATCAGAACCCGCTGCACCTGTCGCCCGAGGTGGCGGCCAAGGCGGGGTTCGCACGTCCGGTCCTTCACGGGCTCTGCACGCTGGGGATCGCGGCGCACGGGCTGGTGCGGACGCTCTGCGAGGGCGATCCGGCGCGGTTCCGGGGGCTTCAGGCGCGCTTTACCGCCACCGTCACGCCGGGGGAGCGGCTGCGCACCCAGGTCTGGCACGACGGATCCTTCCGCACCGTCGAGGCGGAGAGCGGACGCGTGGTGATCGGCAACGGGCTGGCGGCGGTCGGCTGAGGGGGAATGGCATGGGACTGACGATCACGAACGACGATGGTATCCGCATCCTGACGCTGGACGAGCCGGCCCGGCGCAATCCGGCGGGGCATGGCGTGCGCCTGGCGCTGCGCGACGCGCTGGCCGAGGCCGAGCGCGACCCGGGCGTCGCCGGCGTGGTGATCACCGGGGCAGGGGGGCAATTCTCGGCAGGGGGCGATATCCGCGACCAGCAGGGGGTGACCGACATCCACATTGCGCGCGAACGCTTTACCGTCGCGCGCGAGCTGATGGGACGGATGGCGCGGTTCTCCAAGCCGCTGGTGGCGGCGGTCGAAGGCTGGGCGGCGGGGGGCGGCTTTTCGCTCGCCGCGGTCTGCGAGACGGTGGTGGCGGCCGAGGACGCACGCTTCGCCGCCAGCTTCGGCGGGGTCGGGCTGATCCCGGACATGGGGCTTCTGGCCACGCTCTCGGCGCGGATCGGGGCGGGGCGGGCGCAGCGGATCTTTCTGTCCTCCGGTCGACTGGACGCGGCCGAGGCGCTGCGCCTCGGCGCGATCGACGAGATCGCGCCACCGGGCGGGGCGCTGTCCCGCGCGACGCAGGTCGCGCGCGAGGCGGCCGCCGTGGCGCCCCTGCCGCGGATGCTGGTGAAGGACTGGTTCGCCGCCGAGATCGACCGCGCGCTGGATTACGAGCGCGAATTGCAGCCCTTCCTGATGTTCAGCGAGGACGCGGCCGAGGGGCGCGCGGCCTTCTTCGAGAAACGCAAGCCTGCCTTCAAGGGCAAGTGACCAAACGGAAAAGGAGAAAGACATGGCCATTGATCTGGGCCTTCAGGGCAAGGTTGCGGTCGTCACCGGTGCCGGTGGCGGCATCGGGCGCGGCATCGCGCTGGAGTTTGCCAAGGCGGGCGCACGGGTGGTGATCAACGACATCGGCGTCTCGCTGGGCGGCACGGGCGAACGCTCCTCCGCCCCGGCGGAAGAGACCAAGGCGATGATCGAGGCGCTGGGAGGCGAGGCGGTGATCTCGTCCGAGAGCGTCTCGGACTGGGCCGGCGCGAAACGCACGGTCGAGATCGCGATGGACACATGGGGCCAGATCGACGCGCTGGTGAACAACGCAGGCATCCTGCGCGACGTGATCTTTCACAAGATGGACCCCGCCGACTGGGAAGCCGTGATCGGCGTTCACCTGAACGGCAGCTTCTACATGAGCCGCGCAGTGGCCGAGGTGTTCCGGCTGCAGAACTCCGGCGCCTACGTGCACATGACCTCCACCTCGGGGCTGATCGGCAACTTCGGCCAGGCGAACTATTCCGCGGCCAAGCTGGGGATCGTCGGGCTGTCGAAGTCGATCGCGCTGGACATGGCGCGGTTCGGGGTGCGGTCGAACTGCGTGGCGCCCTTTGCCTGGAGCCGGATGACGGATTCCATCCCCGCCAAGACACCCGAGGAGCAGGCGCGCGTCGAGCGCATGAAGAAGATGACGCCCGAGACCAACGCGCCGATCGTCGTCTTCCTTGCCTCGCCCGCGGCGGAAGGGGTGAGCGGCCAGATCTTTGCCGCGCGGATGAACGAGGTGTTCCTGTTCAGCCAGACCCGCCCGATCCGCTCGGTCCAGGCGGCCGAGGGCTGGACGCCCGAGCTGATCGCCGAGCGCGCGATGCCCGCCTTCAGGGGAAGCTTCGTTCCGATGGAACGCTCGGGCGACGTCTTCAGCTGGGATCCGGTCTGATCCGGGCGCCGGGCGGCGGGGGTCAGCCCCCGCCGAACTCCACCCGGATGGCTGCCGTGTCCGCACCGAGATCGGGCACCCGTGCGCCGATCCGGCGCACGCCGTCCACCGTGGCGGCCGGGGCGGGGAGGGATTGCGTGCCCACGCCCGTCTCGACCCGGGCAAGTGTCAGGTGCGGGTGGTCGATCAGCCCCTGAAGCTCGTTCACGTCGGCAAAGGCGATGTCGGCCTTCAGCAGTGCGTCCACCACCTCGGTCCGGTCCATCGTGGCCAGCCGTGCGGCGATGGCGGCATCCACTGCCTCGCGGTTGGCGACGCGGGCGTTGTTGGTGCCGAAGACCGGATCGGCCGCCAGCCCGGGCTGCCCCATGACCTGATCGGCGAAGATCTTGAATTCACGTTCGTTCTGCACCGCGATCAGCAGGTCGGCGCCGTCGCGCGTGGTGAACACGCCGTAGGGGCAGATCGACGGATGGGCGAGGCCGATCCGCTTCGGCGGCTTGCCCGACTTGGCGTGGAAATAGGGCACTGCGAGCCAGTCCGCGATGACATCGAACATCGAGATCCGGATGTCGGCGCCGCGGCCGTGGATGCTGCGGCCGATCAGTGCCTCGAGGATCGCGGCATGCGCGGTGGCGCCGGTCGCGATGTCGACGATGGAGATGCCGACGCGGGCGGGTTCGCCCGGCCCGCCGGTGATGGAACACAGCCCGCTGTCGGCCTGGATCAACAGGTCGTAGGCCTTGCGCGTGGCATAGGGGCCGGTGTCGCCGTAGCCGCTGATCGAGCAGGTGATCAGCCGCGGGTGGCGCGCCCGAAGCTCTGCCGGGCCAAGGCCCATCCGGTCCAAGGCGCCGGGCTTGAGGTTCTGCACCAGCACGTCCGCCCCGGCGACGATCCGTTCGAAGAGCGCACGGTCGGCCGGGGTCTTGAGGTCGAGCGCGAGCGATTCCTTGCCGCGGTTGAGCCAGACGAAATAGCTCGACAGCCCCTGCGCCGCGGCGTCGTAGCCGCGGGCAAAATCGCCTTCCGGGCGCTCGACCTTGATCACCCTTGCGCCGGCATCGGCCAACCGCGCGGTGCAGAACGGCGCTGCGACGGCCTGTTCTATCGACACGACCAGAAGGCCCTCGAGGGGTGCATCAACCATCCGGGCCTCCTCCGCTCACCATGCGGGGGAGCCTAGCGCGGCCGCCCGGGACGGACAAAAGCCGATTACGAATTTCAGGAATGCCGCAAATGCATTTCACTGCTCGGGGCATGCCCGGGGTGCAGGGCGGGCCGATACCCCTGTTCGGGCGCCTGTCCGGGCCCCGCCCGCTCCCCCTCCGATCGCTCTCAAAGCTCGGTTCCGGGCCACTCTCCGCCGGTCACGAGGCGCCTCACGGTTGCGTTCAGCATCTCCATGAACGGGCCGGTGAGGCGGGTGGCCTGGCGGGTCAGCGGGGTCCAGATCACCAGCGTGCGGTCAAGCGCAGGGCTGCGGATCGGGCGGGCGACCAGCTTGCCCTCGTTGACCTGCGAGAAGACGCTGACCAGCGGCAGGATGGTGCTGCCCGCACCGCGCAGCACGAAGGCCACCAGCGTCGGCAGGATGTCGATCTCCAGGCCAACATGCGGTGTCACGCCCTGCTCGCGTGCGGCACGGTCGACGAGGCGGCGCAGCCCGTGGTCGGGACTGGGCAGGATCAGGTTGCGTCCCAGCGCCTCGGCAAGGGTCACCGGCCCTTCCGGCGATCCCGCCGGCTCGATCAGGAAAAGCCGTTCCAGAAGAAGCGGATGGCTGCGTACCAGCGGCACCTTCCCGGTCTGGTAGGTGACCCCGATGTCGATCGTGCCGCGCTGCAGCCAGTCCTGCACATGCCCCGAGAACCCCGATACGATGCGCAGCTTCACTTCGGGATGCAGGCGCAGCGTCTCGGCCACCAGTGGCGTCGCCAGCACCTCGGCGACCGTCGGCGGCAGGCCCAGCGTGACAGTGCCGCGCAGCCGGTGGTCGCGGGCCGCGACGTCGCGCGCCATGCTGGCGACGTCGTCCAGCACCTGACGCGCCCGGTCGGCCAGCGTGCGCCCCTCATCGGTCGGCACGACGCCGCGGCCGTGGCGGCGCAGCAGTGTCACGCCAAGCTCCTCTTCCAGCGCTTGGATCTGGCGCGAAAGCGCGGGCTGCGCGATCTGCAGGCGCTCGGCCGCGGCGGTGATGCTGCCAAGTTCGACGATCTGAACGAAGCTGCGCAACTGGCGGAAATCCAAGATGCCGTATCCTTATGGCTGATATGCCCTACAATGCTCTTGCAACATGAGTTCCGGGGCGACAGCCTGTGTCAAGAAGCTGCGCGCGCACGGAGGCGCACGAGGCCGCGAGGAGGAACGTGGCCTGTGCTCAAAAAGCCACGGGCGCACAGGGGCGGCAGGGAATCCAGGGAGGAGAGACATGCACTTCACGATCACGAAACTGGTGCGTCCGGCGGCGATGGCCGGCGCGCTTGCGTTGCTGGCCGGGGCTGCGGTGGCGCAGGAGCTGCCCAAGACGATGATCTGGACCAGCTATGACGTCGGCTCCGCCGGCTATGCCGAAGCCTCGGCCATCGCCGACGCGCTTGGCCAGAAGTTCGGCACCAAGGTGCGGATCCTGCCCTCGGGCAGCGGTATCGGGCGGTTGCAGCCCCTGCTGATGGGCAAGGCCGATTACGGCTATCTCGCGACCGAGACCTTCTTCATCTCGGACGGGGCCTATGATTTCGCCGCGCCGCAATGGGGGCCCAAGAACCTGCGCGCGGTGCTGGGACGTCCGGCCTCGATCTCGATGGTCACGGCGAAGGATGCCAACATCCGCACCGTCGCCGATGCCAAGGGCAAGCGCATGGCGCTGGTCGCGGGCAACCCTTCGGTCAACGTGAAATGCGAGGCCATCCTCGCCTTTGGCGGCCTGACCGTGAAGGATGTCGACCCGATCACCTTCCCGACCTATTCGGCGGCGATGTCGTCGATGACCAAGAACCAGGCCGATTTCACCTGCACCACGCCGACCACCAGCCAGCTTTACGAACTGGCCGAAAGCCCGCGCGGAATCTACTGGGTGCCGCTGCCGGCGGACAACAAGAAGGGCTGGGCCGCGCTCGAGAAGGTGCTGCCGATCATGAAGCCCTTCAACGAGGACATCGCCGCGGGCCTGAAGAAGGGCGAGAGCGTGCCGATGGCCGCCTACCGCTACCCGGTGATCGCCACGACCGCCGACAAGTCGGATGACGAGGTCTACGCCTTCATCAAGGCGCTGGACGAGACCTACGACATGTACAAGGACGGCACCGCCACGATGAAGCGGTGGAAGATCCAGGAGGCGGGCGAGCCGCCGATCGACGTGCCGTTCCACCCGGGTGCGATCCGCTACCTGAAGGAAAAGGGCGTCTGGACCGCCGAGGACGACGCCTGGAACAACAAGCGTATCAAGCGTCTCGATGCGCTGATGGCCGCGTGGAAGGAATTCGCCCCGGCGCACAAGGGCGATTCGAAGGAAGACTTCGAGAAGGCCTGGATGGCGAAGCGGCAGGAGGTCGTCGCCGGTCTCGGCGACTGACCTGATCCGCGCCCTCCGGGGCCCCCGATCTTGCGGACGCAGGCGGCACCCCCGCCTGCGTCCCGCGTCTCACCTATCCGCAGGAGTCTTGCGATGAGCGATCCCGTGACCCCGCCCGATGCACCCTCCGCCGCGGAAGGCGCCGTGGCCAAGGGTTCCAGTCATGCTGGCATGACCGAGCTGATGCCGCCACCCAATGTCCGGCCCGCCGGCCTCACCCGGATCGTGGTGCTGGTACTGGGCGGCTTCGGCGTCGTGCTGGCGCTGAACCAGGTGTTCCTGCTGAACCTGTTCGGGTTCCAGCCACTGGGCAACAGCTACCTCTATTACCTGATCGGTATCTTCCTCAGCTGCGCCTTCCTGTCGGTGCCCGCGCGCCGCGCCGACGTGGACGGCCCGCGCTGGTACGACTGGGCGCTGAGCGCGGCGTTGCTGGTCTCGGTCGCCTATCTGGGCGCGCATGGCCTCGACATCATCCAGCAGGGCTGGGAATATGCGGCGCCCCTGCCGGCGCAGCTGGCCTCGGGCGTCGTCATCGTCGCGGCGCTGGAGGGGGTGCGGCGCGCGGCGGGCTGGATCCTGCTGGCGACCGCGCTCTTCTTCGGGTCCTACCCGCTTTTCGCCGACCACATGCCCGGGTTCCTGTGGGGCACGGCCTATGGCCCGCTCGAGGCGATCCAGGCCCATGTGCTGGGGGTGGAGAGCATCATCGGCATCCCGATGCAGGTGGTGGCCGAGCTGGTCATCGGCTTCGTCATCTTCGGCTCGGTCCTGACCGTGACCAAGGGGGCCGAGTTCTTCATGGACCTCGCCGCCGCCCTTCTGGGCCGCTCGCGCGGCGGGCCGGCCAAGGTGGCGGTGCTGGGCAGCGGCATCCTGGGCTCTCTGTCCGGGTCGGTGATCTCGAACATCCTGACGATCGGGCCGTTCTCGATTCCGACGATGAAGAAGATCGGCTACCCGGCGGTCTATGCCGGTGCGATTGAAAGCTGCGCCTCGACCGGGGCCACCCTGATGCCGCCGGTGATGGGGACGGTCGCCTTCATCATGGCCTCGTTCCTGGGCGTGCCCTATGCCGATGTGGCCGCCGCGGCCTTCATCCCGGCCGTGCTGTTCTATGCCGCGCTCCTTTTTCAGGTCGACATGTTCGCCGCGCGCCGCGGCCTCAAGGGATCCCCGCCCGAGGAGATCCCGCCGCTGCTGCCCACGCTGATCCGCGGCTGGCCCTATCTTCTGGGCCTCCTCGTGCTGGTCTACGTGCTGATGGGCCTCCGGCAGGAGACCTATTCGCCCTATGCCGCCTCGGCCGTGCTGCTGGTCGCCACGGCCTTCCGCAGCGACACCCGGATCACGCCGTGGAAGGCGGTCGCGCTGCTGTTCGACATCGTCAAGAACATCGCGGGTCTGGTCGCCGTGCTGGCGGGGATCGGGCTGATCGTGGGGGGATTGAGCTATTCCGGCGTCGCCGGCGCCTTCTCGCGCGAGCTGCTGCTTTATGCCGACGGCAGCGTACCCCTGATGCTGATCGCCGGCGCGATCACCAGCTTCGTCCTCGGCATGGGGATGACGGTGAGCGCGTGCTACATCTTCCTGTCGATCCTGCTGGCGCCTGCGCTGATCCAGGCGGGGCTCAACCCTCTCGCAAGCCACCTCTTCATCCTCTACTGGGGGATGCTGAGCTACATCACCCCGCCGGTGGCGCTTGCCGCGATCACCGCCTCGTCGATCGCCAAGTCGCCGCCGATGAAGACCGGGGTCTATGCCATGCGGCTTGGCGGCATCCTCTTCATCCTGCCGTTCATCTTCGTCTACGACCCGGCGCTGATCATGGTCGGCGGCTGGGGCGAGATCCTGACGCGGCTGATCCTCAGCGCGCTGGCGATCTGGGCGATGACCACGGCGATGGAGGGCTGGCTTTACGGTGTGGGCAAGCTCACGCCAGTGTTACGGGTGCTGATGGGGGTGGCGGGCTTGATGGTCCTCGTGCCCGGGGGCTACACCGATATCGCGGGGTTCGTGCTGATGGTCGCAGTGGCCGCCATCGCCTATGCCTTGCGGGAAACCGGCCGGGAGGGGGCCCGCGCATGATCGACAAGAGGGTGGCGACACTGGCCGAGGCGATCGCCCCGGTCAGGGAAGGCGCCGTGGTGATGATCGGGGGGTTCGGCACGTCCGGCATTCCCTTCGGCCTGATCGACGCGCTGGCCAAAAGCGGGGTGGGCGGCCTGACCATCGTCTCGAACAACGCGGGCGCGGGAGAGGAGGGGATCTCGATCCTTCTCAGGAACGGGCAGGTGGCGCGGGTGATCTGCTCCTACCCCCGCACCCCCGGCTCGATCTGGTTCGAGCGCCGCTACGAGGCAGGCGAGGTGGAGCTTGAGGTGGTGCCGCAGGGCACGCTGGCCGAACGCATCCGCGCGGCGGGGGCGGGGCTTGGCGGCTTCTTCACCCCCACCGGCTATGGCACCAGGCTGGCCGAGGGCAAGGAGACGCGGCAGATCGACGGCCGGGGTCAGGTGCTGGAGATGGCGCTGCATGCCGACATCGCGCTGATCCGGGCGGAAGAGGCCGACCGCTGGGGCAACCTGTCGTTCCACGCCACGGCGCGCAACTTCAACCCGGTGATGGCGATGGCCGCGAAACACACGATCGTCGAGGCGCGCCACGTGCTGGAGGGTCCGATGGATCCCGGCGCGGTGGTCTGCCCGGGGATCTTCGTCGGATCGGTCACCGAATACGGGGTGCGGCCATGAGCCAGAAGATGAGTGCGCTTCACCGCCTGTCTGACAACGATCTTGCCCGCAGGCTGGCGCAGGACATTCCCGACGGCGCCTATGTCAACCTCGGGATCGGGATGCCGAACAAGGTGGCGGGCTTTGTTCCCGCAGGGCGCGAGGTGATGTATCAGACGGAGAACGGCCTTCTCGGCGTTGGGCCGACGCCTGCGCCGGGCACCGAGGACCCGGAGCTGATCGACGCCTCGAAGCAGCTGGTGACGACGATCCCCGGGGCCTCGTTCTTCGAACATTCCATGAGCTTCGCGATGATGCGCGGCGGGCATATCGACATCGCGGTACTGGGTGCCTACCAGGTGGCCGAGAACGGCGATCTCGCGAACTGGGCCACGCTGGACGAGAAGCACCCGCCCGCGGTGGGCGGGGCGATGGATCTGGTGGTCGGGGTGCCCACGATCTACGTGATCATGCGCCACACCGGGCGAGACGACGCGGTCAAGCTGATGGAGCGCTGCACCTATCCGCTGACCGGGCTGGGCGTCGTCAGCCGGGTCTATACCGATCTGTGCGTGCTGGACGTGGCGCCCGAAGGGTTCCGGCTGGTGGAACTGGCGCCGGGCAACACGCTGGAGGCCGTGCAGGCGGTGACGGGGGCGAAGATCCACATCTGAGGGGGGCGAGGGCCCGGTGGGCCGTTGGCCTCAGGCGTGGCCTTCAGACGTGGCCTTCAGACGTGGGACGAGAGCATCAGAGCGACCGGTGCCAGCATGGCGACAGTCGCGGCGCCGTAGGGGAACATGGCAAGGAAGACCCCGGGCCAGGCGCGTGCGTCCTGCATCGCCGCGCCTTCGATCCGGGCGATGTCGCGGCGCAGGTCGGGGCCCGCAAGCTGCGCCATGTGAAGCACCTGCATGGCGACGCCACCAAGCCCCGCGGTCGCCGCCAGCGTAATCAGCAGCAGAAGCGCCACCGCGCCCGGTGCGACGCCCGGCCCCGCCAGCGACCCCGCCCCCACAGACTGGATCACCTGGCCGGTCCAGAACCAGCTCAGCGCGATCGACAGGACCGAGACCTCGAGCACGCGAAGATCGGACATCAGCGACGGTGCGGTGCGTTCGGACGCACCGGCGCGCACCGGCAGGCGCAGCACGTCAAGCAGAAGGCCAAAGGTCAGGATGCCGGCGGCAAAGGACAGGAACAGGGTTTGCGAGGGATAGGTATCGGCAAGCATATCTGTAAGATCAGGCGTTTCGTGGATGAGGTTCTGAGGTCGCCCGAAATCCTGCCATGGGTCAAGTAAAAATACGGTTCAGATGGAACCCATGCCGCTGCCGTCGCGTTTCCGCCTCTTGTCTCGTCCCTGATGTGCGCGCCCGTACCGTTCGGCACGCCTTTGGCCCCGCTCCCTCGGTGTCGGCGAAAGGGGCGCGGGACCGGTCGCCAGGATGGCGTCAGGGGGTCAGCTGACCTCGGCCGCCATGGTCTTGCGGCCCTCGGCATTGGCGATCCACAGATCCGTGCCGGCCGCGTTCACCGTGAAGGCCGCGCCGTCGAAGAGCGGCGACACGCCCCGGAACGAGAAGACGTCCGGCAGCGTCCCGCCAGCGCGCCGCCGGGCCATGTCGAGCATGTAGGTCGCCTGCAGCGGACCGTGGACGATCAGGCCGGGGTACCCCTCTTCGCTCCGGCAATAGGGGTTGTCGTAGTGGATGCGATGGCCGTTGAATGTGACCGCGGAATAGCGCGCAAGCAGGACCGGGGTCGCGTCGATGCTCCGGCTTTCCTCGGCCGCGGGTGCCTCGGGCGCGGCCGGGGCGGGGCGGGCGCCGCCGCCGCTGCCCTCAAGCTCTCGGTAGACGATGTCCTGGCGTTCCTCGATCGCCACGCCGCGCGGGGTACGGTAGCTGTGGTCGACGGTGACGAAGCACAGCCGGCCGGTGCGCCCCTCCTTCAACTGGACATCGCGGATCGTCGAATGCCGTGTCACCGCGTCGCCGACCCGGAGCGTGTCGAGGTGGCGCAACTCGCCCCCCGCCCACATCCGCCGGGGGAACGGCACCGGCGGCAGGAAACCGCCCCGCGCCGGGTGGCCGTCGGGCCCGAGGCCCGACATGGGCGCGATGTCGGGCGCGAGGCACCAGTGGATCGCGGTGGGCGCCGGCGCGCCTTCGCCGATGTCAGGATCCTGGTCGAGGATCGCGGCAAGGCTGGCGGCCAGGCGCGGGGTGATCACGTCGGAAACCGCGCGGTCCTGCCCGATCCAGCCGCGCAGGTGGTCGATGTCGATGTCGCTCATGTCTTTCCCCCCAAGTGGTGGCGTGGCCGTGCCGCTGCCCGTGGTTCTAGTAGGACCGGGGCATGCCCAGCACGTGCTCGGCGATGTAGCTCAGGATCAGGTTGGTCGAGATCGGCGCCACTTGGTAGAGCCGGGTCTCGCGAAACTTGCGTTCCACGTCGTATTCCTCGGCGAAGCCAAAGCCGCCATGGGTCTGGACGCAGGCCTCCGCCGCGGCCCAGCTGGCCTCGGCCGCCAGCATCTTGGCGATGTTCGCCTGCTCGCCGCAATTCTCGCCCTGCTCGTACAGGCGGCAGGCCTCCTTCACCATCAGTTCCGCCGCGCGCATCTGGGCATAGGCCCGGGCGATCGGGAACTGGATGCCCTGGTTCTGGCCGATCGGGCGACCGAAGACGCTGCGGTCGCCGGCATAGCGGGCGGCCTTCTCGATGAACCACTTGGCGTCGCCGATGCATTCCGCGGCGATCAGGATGCGTTCGGCGTTCATGCCCGAGAGGATGTAGCGAAAGCCCTTGCCTTCCTCGCCCACCAGGTTCTCGGCCGGGACCTTCACGTTGTCGAAAAAGATCTCGGTCGTCGAGTGGTTCATCATGGTGCGGATCGGGCGGATCGACATCCCCGCCTGCTTTGCCTCGTTCATGTCGAGGATGAAGACCGACAGGCCATCGGTCTTCTTCGCCACCTGGTCGCGCGGGGTGGTGCGCGCCAGAAGCAGCATCAGATCGGAATATTCCGCGCGCGAGGTCCAGATCTTCTGGCCGTTGACGACGTAATGGTCGCCCTCGCGCCTTGCCGTGGTGCGCAGCGACGTCGTATCGGTGCCGCTGGTGGGTTCGGTCACACCGAAGGCCTGCAGGCGCAGTTCGCCGGTGGCGATCTTGGGTAGGTACGCGGCCTTCTGCGCCTCCGATCCGTGGCGCAGGATCGCGCCCATGATGTACATCTGCGCGTGACAGGCGCCGCCGTTGCCGCCGGCGCGCTGGATCTCCTCGAGGATCGCGGCCGCGCCCGAGAGCGGCAGGCCGACGCCGCCATATTCCTCGGGGATCAGCGCGGCGAGATAGCCCGCCTCGGTAAGGGCCGAGACGAATTCGGCCGGGTATTCCATCGTGCGGTCGAGCTTCTGCCAATAGGTGCCGGGGAACTCGGCGCAGAGCTTGGCGATCTCGTCGCGGATCTCGGGGTAGTCCTCCCCGCTGAGGTCCTTCAGATCCTTCACGGCTTTCTCCAGTTCACAGAGCGGGACCGTGGCGGCCCCGGATGTCGCTGCCACTCTAGGGCGGCGGGGCTATAGTTTGAAATACAGATCCCCTGGTTTGGGTATCTGGAAATGTTATGGCCTCGCGGGCCTCACGCCGCCCGTTCGGCACCGGCTCGGGCGCGGCGCAGGATCTGCGCGGCGCGCTCCACCACCGGCGCGTCGACCATCTTGCCGTCGACCTGCACCGCCGCGCCCGTGCCCGCCGCCTCGGTCACGCGGGTGGCCCAGTCGACCTCGTCCCGGGTGGGCAGGAAGCCGCGGCGCGCCGGGTCGACCTGCGCGGGGTGGATCAGGAGCTTGCCACTCAGCCCCAGCGCAAGGGCGAGGCGCCCGTCGGCCTCGACCGCCGCGAGGTCGGCGATGGAGGGGGTGACCCCGTCGAGCGGCGCGGGCCGCCCCGCCACGCGGGCGGCGACGACGAGGGCCGAGCGCGGGTAGAGCAGCGTCTCGCGGCGGTGATCGGCGGCGATGTCGGCGGCATAGTCGATCGAACCGAAGGCCATCCGCGCGGCGGCTGCGGCGATCTCGGGCGCGCGGGCGATGCCGAGCGCACTTTCCACCAGCGCGATCACCTTGTGGCCGGTGGCATGGGCGACCGCGCGGACCTCATCGGCGCTTTCGGCCTTGGGAAGCACCACGGCGGCCAGCGGCAGCGCGGCGGCGGCGGCAAGGTCGGCCGCATGCCAGGGGGTGCCGACCGCGTTGACCCGCAGAAGGAGAAGCCCCCCGTTCCAGCCTGCCAACGCCGTGGCCAGCCCGTCGCGCGCCGCGTCCTTGGCCGCCGGGGCAACCGCATCCTCGAGGTCGACGATCACCGCGTCGGCCCCCGCCGCCGCTGCCTTGACAAAGCGGTCCGGCCGGTCGCCGGGCACGAACAGGGGCAGGCACATCGTTTCGACGGTTCGGGTTTCGGCGGTCCGAGTTTCGGCGGTCCGGGTTTCGGGGCCTCGGCTCTCGGCGATCGTGATTTCGGTGCTCTCGGTCATGGTCCTCTCCGCCCGCCTCCTCGCGCTGTGTGCGTCGGCGCGCAGCATCGCGATCCCGCGGCCATAAGGGAAATAGCGAATTGCGACCCCCGCCAGAGCGCTTTCCTATGGCCCTGCTTCGCCCTACCTTCTGCGGGCAACGCCACCGGGGGAGGGAAAGCGAATGGATCTGAGGCAGCTTCGCTATTTCGTGGCGATCGCCGAGCAGGGCTCCTTCTCGCGCGCCGCGCAGGTGCTGAACGTCGCCCAGCCGGCGCTGAGCGCCCATGTCCGAAACATGGAGGCCGACCTTGGCGCGGAGCTGCTGCACCGCTCGCCGCAGGGGGTGCAGGCGACCGAGGCGGGCACCACGCTGCTGCGCAACGCCCGGATCATCCTGGGTCAGCTGGCCGAGGCCGAGGCCGAGGTGCGCGGCCATGCGGCGGTGATCTCGGGCGAGGTCAGGATCGGCATTCCCGGCACGATCAGTCTCAAGCTTGCGGTGCCGCTGATCCTTGCGGTCCGGGCGCGCTATCCCGGGGTGCGGCTGCGCCTTGCCGAGGCGATGAGCGGTTTCGTCCTCGACTGGCTGCGCGGGGGCCGGGTGGATCTGGCGATCCTCTACCTGCCCGCGCCCGACCGGGGGCTGGCGTCGGAGCACCTGTTCACCGAGGAACTCACCCTTTTCGGCCCGTCCGGCGGGGTCGAAGGGGTGGCGGGGCCCCCGGTGCGGTCATCCGACGGGGCCGTGGCGTTTGCCGAAGTCGCGCGGCTGCCGCTGATCCTGCCCGGCGCGGCACATGGCCTGCGCGAGATGCTGGAGCGGCTGGCGGCGAAGCGGCGGGTGGCGCTGAACACCGGGTTCGACGTCGACAGCTACGCCGCGATCAAGGACCTCGTGGCGCGGGGGCTGGGCTATTCCATCCTGCCCCTGCACGCGATCGCCGAGGAGGTCGCGGCAGGCCGCCTGAACCGCTGGCAGATCGCCAACCCGGTGGCCGAGCGCGAGGTCCACCTCGTGCGCCAGACCGACCGCCCCCTGCCGCGCGAGGTGACCGCGGTGGCCGAACTCTGCCGCGAGGTGATGCGCGACATGGTGGCCGATGGCGGCTGGCAAGGCGCCCGCCCGGCCGGGGGCGCGGAGGCGCGACGCTGACCGGCGCGCATCGGGGCCGCCCGAGCGTCTGTCACAAGGGCGTGATCGCCCGGGGGCGGGCTCTGGCCTTCCTCGGTGCCGAGAGGGAAGCTCGGCCCAAAGTGGAAAGGGCATGCGCATGGCGGATCTTTGGAAGCTGACGGCGGGCGAGATGGTGGCCGGGATCAGGGCCGGCACGGTGACGGCCCGGGCGCTGGCCGAGGCGGCACTGGCCCGGATCGACGCCACCAACCCCGATCTGACCGCCGTGGTGCAGCGCTTCGATGCCGAGGCACTGGCGGCGGCGGATGCGGTCGACGCGGCGCTGGCACGGGGCGAGGATCCCGGGCCGATGGCGGGCGTGCCGGTGACGATCAAGGTCAACATCGACCAGAAGGGCCAGGCCAACACCAACGGCCTCCGGATCCAGTCCGGGATGATCGCGACCGAGGACAACCCGGTGGTCGCGAACTTCCGCAAGGCAGGCGCTGTGATCGTCGGGCGGACGAACACGCCCGCCTTCTCGATGCGCTGGTTCACCCGCAATTCGCTGCACGGCCACACCAGAAACCCGTTCAACCCCGCGCTGACCCCGGGCGGGTCGTCGGGCGGGGCGGCGTCTTCGGTGGCGGCCGGGATGGCGCCTATCGCCCATGGCAACGACATCGCAGGATCGGTGCGCTACCCGGCCTATGCCTGCGGCCTGCACGGGTTGCGCCCCTCGATGGGCCGGGTGTCGAGCTTCAACGCAAGCGCCGGCGACCGTCATATCGGGGCGCAGCTGATGTCGGTGCAGGGGCCGCTGGCCCGCTCGATCGACGATCTGAGGCTGGCGCTGGAGGTCATGTCGGGGCGTGACATGCGCGATCCCTGGTGGATGCCCGCGCCCCTGACCGGCCCCGCGGTGCCGAAGCGTGCGGCACTCTGCCTCGCGCCCGACGGAATGGCCGTGGCACCCGAGATCCGCGACGCGCTGAAAGCCGCCGCTGCCCGGCTGGCCGACGCGGGCTGGGAAGTGGAGGAAACCGCGCTGCCGCCGCTGCGCGAGGTGATGGACCTGCAGATCGCGCTCTGGCTTGCCGATTTCCGCCGCACCGGCGGCGCGGCGATCCGGGCCGAAGACGATCCGGATGCGACCTTCGTCTACGACAACCTGTGCCGCCGCGTGCCGGCGGGGGATCTGAACGCCTTCATGGACATTCTCCAGACCCGCGCCGGCGCGGTGCGCGCCTGGCGGGCGTTCTTCGAGCGGTTCCCTGTGGCCCTTCTGCCGGTGTCGGGAGAGCTTCCCTTCGCCGACCAGCGCGATGTCGCCTCCGAGGCCGATTTCGACGCCGTGGTCGAAGCGCAGATGCCGATGATCAGCCTGCCTTTCATGGGGCTGCCCGGGCTGACCGTGACAACCGGCCGAGTGGAGACGCCGCTGGGCCCCAGCCCGGTCGGCGTGCAGATCGTCGCAGACCAGTTCCGCGAGGATCTTCTGCTGGAAGCCGGCGGCCTGATCGGCGACACCGTACCAGTACTGGCCCCCGCGATACCGGCCCCGTGACCAACCCGAAGGCGACTCGGCCCCGTCCCCGCGGGCGGCCCGGCCGGTCCAGAAGCGAAGGATGAAACGATGAACGAGCTGTCGAATTCGGTCGCCCATGGCGACATCACCACGATCCTGCATCCCTACACCGATGCCCGCGTGCACGAACAGAAGGGCCCGATCGTCATCGACCGGGGCGAGGGCGTGCATGTCGTCGACCAGACCGGCAAGAAGTATCTGGAGGCGATGGCCGGCCTCTGGTCGGTCGCCGTCGGCTTTTCGCAGGACCGTCTGGTTAAAGCCGCGGCGAAGCAGATGGAGAAGCTGCCCTACTACCACACCTTCGCGTCGAAATCGCACGAGCCGTCGGTGCGGCTTGCCGAGAAGCTGGTCGAGATGACGCCCGAGAACCTGACCCGGGTGTTCTACACCTCGTCGGGGTCCGAGGCGAACGATACGGTGATCAAGCTGGTCTGGTACTACAACAACGCCCTGGGTCGGCCGCAGAAGAAGAAGTTCCTTGCCCGCAACAAGGCCTATCACGGCATCACCATCGCATCGGGAAGCCTGACGGGCCTGCCGGGCAACCACAAGGATTTCGACCTTCCGGCGATCCCCGTGGTGCACCTGACGACGCCGCATTTCTACCGCTTCGGCGCCGAGGGGGAGACCGAGGCCGATTTCTGCGCGCGTCTTCTGAAGGAGGCCGAGGACACCATCCTCGCCGAGGGCCCCGAGACCATCGCGGCCTTCATCGGCGAGCCGGTGATGGGCGCGGGCGGCGTCATGGTCCCGCCCGAGGGCTACTGGCCGGGCATCGAGGCGCTGTGCAAGAAATACGACATCCTGCTGGTCTCGGACGAGGTGATCAACGGGTTCGGCCGCACCGGCGCGCGCTGGGGCTGCGAGAAGATGGGCTTCACGCCGGACATCCTCGTCACCTCGAAGCAGCTGACCTCGTCCTACATGCCGCTTGCGGCGCTCGTCTTCTCCGAGGCGATCTATGACGTGGTGGCCGACCATACCCACAAGCTGGGCGGCTTCGGTCATGGTTATACCGCGACCGGCCACCCGGTGGCCTGTGCCGTGGGTCTGGAAAACCTCGCCATCATCGAGGAGCAGGACCTGATGGGCAACGCCGCCCGGATGGGCGAGCGTCTGCAGGCCGGTCTGAAAAAGCTCGAAAGCCACCCGCTGGTGGGCGAGGTGCGCGGCACCGGCCTGATCGCGGCGGTGGAACTGGTCGCGGACAAGGCGACGAAGAAGCCCTTCGATCCGGTCGGCAAGGTCGGCGGTGCGGCCTTCGCCTTCGGCCACGAAGAGGGCATCATCTTCCGCAACCTCGGCGATTCTATCGCCGTCTGCCCGCCGCTGATCGTGACCGAGGCCGACGTGGACGAGATCGTGCGCCTGATGGGCGTCATCATCGACCGCGCCGAGGCCTGGGCCAAGGAAAACGGCTTCCTGGGCTGACCGGCCGGACAACGTTTGGCCGGACAACGTTTGGCCGGACCAGTTCTGGCCAAATGGCCTCTGGCCAGATGACCTTTGAACGGAGCGGGGAGCCTTGCGTACAGCGCAAGGCTCCTTCCCGTATCGGGCCCATATCGGGCGGAGGCTGGTCTTGCTGCGATGCAGCACTATTCTAGGCGGCGGCGCGATACGGCGCCCGACCGACAGGAGCGCCGAATGCCCAAAGACACGTCTGCCAGCCAGTCCGGCGGCATGCCGCGAGATGCGCGCCCCACATCGTCCGGGGGGGCGCATCCGCACGGCATAAGCCCGGGGCTGACCCTGCTGATCGCCTTCGCCTGCGGTGCCATCGCGGCGAACCTTTACTATGCGCAGCCGCTGATTCAGCCGATCCGGCAGGCGCTGGGGATCTCGCCCGGGGCGGCGGGTCTGGTGGTCACACTGACCCAGGTGGGCTATGGGCTGGGGCTTCTGCTGGTCGTGCCGCTGGCCGACAAGGTGGAGAACCGCAGGCTGGTGCTGGGGCTTGTGGTTCTGGCCACGCTGGGGCTGATCGTCTCGGCGCTGGCGCCGAGTGCCGCGGTGTTCCTGCCTGCCGCGCTGGCGGTGGGGCTGGGGTCGGTCGCGGTGCAGGTGCTGGTACCCTATGCCTCGCACATGGCGCCCGAGGCGGTGCGGGGCCGGGTGGTCGGCAACGTGATGAGCGGGCTGATGTTCGGCATCATGCTGGCCCGGCCGCTGGCCAGCTTCGTCACCGAGGTCCTGTCGTGGCACGCGATCTTCGTGCTGTCGGCGATCCTGATGGTCGCACTCGGCGCGGTCCTGCGGGTCAAGCTGCCGCCGCGCCAGCCCACATCGAACCCGCGCTACGGCGAGCTTCTGGCCTCCATGGCCCGGTTGTTCGTGACCGAGCCGGTGCTGCGCCGCCGCGCGCTTTATCAATCTGCGCTGTTCGGGGTGTTCTCGCTGTTCTGGACCTGCGTGCCGCTGCTGCTTCTGTCGCCGGCCTATGGCCTCGGGCAGGGGCAGATCGCGCTTTTCGCGCTGGCGGGCGCGGCGGGGGCGGTGTCGGCCCCGATCGCCGGGCGGCTGGCCGACCGCGGGCATGGCGACCTTGGCACCGTTCTGGCGATGCTGTTCGCAAGCCTTGCCTTCGTAGCCAGCCTTGCCGCGCCTGCGCACAGCGCGCTGGGGGTCGGGCTGTTGGTGGTGGTGGCGATCCTGGTCGACTTCTGCACCTCGGCCAACCTGCTGTTCGGCCAGCGCGCGCTGTTCCTCCTGCACCCGGAGCTTCGGGCGCGGATCAACGGAATCTTCATGGCGACGTTCTTCATGGCCGGGGCGCTTGCCTCGGGTGTGGGGGGCTGGGCCTGGGCGACGGGCGGCTGGCCCCGCGTGGCGGCGATCGGCATCGTCGTGCCGCTCCTGTCGCTGGCCTATTTCGCAAGCGCCCGGTTGCGCCGCGCCTGACGGTGCCGGGAGTGGTGTGCGGCCGCGCGCCCGCCGCAAGCCTGTGCGGACCGTCGCGGAGGGTCAGTTCGTCGGGGTTTTCGCCGCGTCGTCCGCCGCGGCCCTGGCCAGCGCCGGCTTGATGGTGTTTTGCCAGATGCTGTTGGTCACCGGCCCGGGGAAGCGCAGGAGCACCTTGCCCGCGCCGTCGATCACGTAGGTCTCCGGCACGCCGTAGACCCCCCAGTTGAGCGCCATCTGCCCCTGCGTGTCGGCGCCGAGCGCCTTGTAGGGATCACCCACCTTGGCGAGGAATCCCAGCGCGTCCTGCGCCTTGTCCTTGTAGTTGACGCCGTAGATCGACACGCCCGAGGCGGCGATCTTGTCGAGGGTGGGCGCCTCGACCCGGCAGGGGGCGCACCAGCTTGCCCAGTAGTTCACAAGCTTGACCTTGCCATCGCGCAGCGTGGCGTCGGTGAAGGGCTGTCCGTCGCCCAGCTGGGTAAGGACGACCGGCGGCGCCTCCTTGCCGACCATCATCGAGGGCAGGGTTTCCTGATCGTGGTGCATCGAGATGTAGAACATCACGGCCAGCCCGGCAAAGATGACGGGCGGCAGGATCGCGAGGGGGGAGATCCTAGCCATGGGTGCGTGTTCTCCTCTCCTCGGCCTCGCGCAACTGGCGGCGCACCCGGGCGCCGCGCCAAAGGGTCCAGGCGATCAGCGCCAGGATCAGCACGATGCCGGCGCCGTAAGCCGACAGGACGGTGATTTCGTATTTCCCGAGGTTCGGCATCTCAGCCCATCCTCTCGCGCGCGATCAGCGCCTTGAGGCGGCGCGCGCGGATCTCGGTCCGGGTCCGCAGCAGCACCATGGCGATGAAGAACAGGATGAAGCCGCCCATGCAGGTGAGCAGCGGAAAGAGAAAGATGTCTGCCACCTCGTCGCGCCCGTCGAGCGACAGGCTGGCGCCCTGGTGCAGGCCCTGGTGCCAGAAGTCGACGGCAAAGCGCGAAAGGAAAGCGAAGACCGATCCCACGAGGCACAGGACAGAAGTCAGGTCTGCCGCGGTGTCCGGGTCCTCGATCGCCTCCCAGAGCGCGATATAGCCGAGGTAGAACAGGAACAGGATCAGGAACGAGGTGAGGCGCGGATCCCAGGCCCACCAGGTGCCCCACATCGGCTCGCCCCAGATCGCGCCGGTGATCAGCGCGATCAGCGTCATGGTCATGCCCACCGGCGCCGCCGCCCTGGCGACCAGCGCGCTGACGTGGTGGCGCCGGATCAGCCAGATCAGCGAGGCGATCAGCATCACCGCCCATCCGTTGATCGCGATCATGGCCGAGGGGACGTGCAGGTAGATGATCTTGACGGTCGAGCCTTGTTTGTAGTCGTTCGGCGTGAAGAAGAAGCCCCAGATCAGCCCGCCGACCATCCCGATCGCGGCCAGCCCGATCACCCATGGCAGCACCATCCCCGAAGTCTGCATGAACTTCTTGGGGTTGGCGTATTGCCAGATCAGGTTCATCGAGAAGGTGGCCATGGCCTTAGCTCTTAGGTCCTCGTGCGGGATTTCTCAACTCAAGAACGCCGGGTGGGGCGGGTCCTCTCGCCGCACCTCAGCGAAGGTTGATCCGGATCGCGGCAGCCGATGCGAAGGGCAGGAGCGCGACCGACCCCAGGGTGATCGCGGCGACCAGGATCATCGGGGTGGCGTTGTCCATTCCCTCGGCGCCGCGCCGCACCGCCTCGGCCCCGAAGATCAGCGTCGGCACGTAGAGCGGCAGCACCAGAAGCGACAGCAGAAGGCCGCCGCGCTTCAGCCCCACGGTCAGCGCCGCGCCGAAGGTGCCGATCACGGAAAGCGCGGGCGTCCCCAGCGCCAGCGACAGCATCAGCCAGCCATAGGCCGCGTCGGGCAGCTGCATCAGCAGACCGAACAGCGGCGAGGCCAGCGTCAGCGGCAGCCCGGTGGTCAGCCAGTGCGCCAGCGATTTCATCGCGACGGCCCCTTCCAGCGGCATCGGCGCGGTGGCCAGCAGGTCGAGCGAGCCGTCCTCGTAATCCAGCGCGAAGATCCGGTCGAGCGACAGGAGGCACGCCAGCAGCGCCGCGACCCACAGGATACCCGGCGCGATTGCGGCCAGCAGTTCGGTCTTGGGCCCGACGCCGAGGGGCACCAGCACCACGACGATCAGGAAGAAGGCAAGGCCCAGGCCGAATCCGCCGCCCGCGCGGATGGCGAGCTTGAGGTCACGCAGCAGGAGGCCGATCACAGGAAGGCCTCCGCATCGTCGTCTCCGGCGCTTTCGAAATCGCGGTCGAAGGCATCGGCGGCGCGCGCCGGGTCGGCACGGAACGGCCCGAGGTCGAGGACCTCCGCCTCGTCGAGGCCAAGGTCGATATGGGTCGCGATCAGTGCCATGCCGCCGCCGGCGAGGTGATCGCGCACCACATCGGCGAAAAGCGCGACCGAGGCGGTGTCGAGCGACACGGTCGGTTCGTCCAGCACCCAGATCGGCCGCCCGGTGACCAGAAGCCGCGCCAGCCCAAGCCGCCGCTTCTGCCCGGCCGAAAGGTTCTGCGCCGGCCGGTCGGCAAGATGGGCAAGGTTCATCCGCGCCAGCGCGGCCGCGATCCCGCCGGTGCCGAAGACCCGGGCCCAGAAGGCAAGGTTCTCGGTCACGCTCAGCGTCGCCTTCAACCCGTCGGCATGGGCGGCGTAGGCCATCGCCTCGGCGGGGACCGAAACGCTGCCCGCCGCGGCCGGTTGCAGCCCCGCGAGGGTGCGCAGAAGCGTGGTCTTGCCGATGCCGTTCGGCCCGCGAAGAACCAGTGCCCGGCCCCCGGTCAACGCAAAGCTGACACCTTCCAGCACGGGAAGGCCGCCACGGGCGCAGGCAAGATCGGTGACGCGAAGCTCCATGCCGCCAGCCGTAGCCGATCGCTGCGGCCTGGGGAAGCCACAGGGTTGCCGCACTGGCGCGCGGTGTGCCGGGCAGGTTCGGGATCAGTCGGGTTCGGGCGCCGGGGCAGGGTCGAAGATCAGCGACCTGTACATCGCCCCCCGCCATGACGCCCCCCGCCATGACGCCCGCCGCGGCCAGCGTGGTCATGGGGCGGCGGAGGGTGGCGCGCCGCGCGAGAAGGGGTATGGCGGCGGCTGGCAACTGGCGCGGCCGCTGGACCGGATCACCCTCGGCGACGTCTACGATACGATGGGGCGCCTGCCGCTGTTCAACATCGGGCCGGGGGCAGAGTCGGCGGAGTGCCTGGTCGAGCAGGCGGTGGATGCCCGGATCGCGGCGACCCTGCGCGAGGCCGAGGCGCGCCTCATCGCCGAGTTCGAGGCGGTTACCGTGGAGGCCGTCGCCCGCGATTTCGAAGGCGAACTCGCGGCGCGCGGGATCGACGGATCGCCCTGGCCGGTGGCGGAGGGGGCGGGCTCCGGCGACTGAAGGCGGGCGACCGGCGGAGCGGGTCTGGGGGCGCAGATCTGACGGCGCGGGTCGGGTGGCGCGGGCTGGGCGGGGGGCTCAGGGGAAGGACGTCAGCCGGCGAGTTCGACCACCACGGCGCCGGTGGCGATCAGCGCCATCAGCAGGGTGCGCCGCGGTCCCACCGTCTCGCGCAGGAAAAGCCAGCCGATGAGGGCGGCGAAGACCGTCGATGTCTCGCGCAGCACGGCGGCCTCGCCGACCTTGTCGAGACGGGTGGCCATCATGATCGAGCCGAAGCTGGCGAAGGCGACAAGGCCGCCGACCACCCCGCGCCGCAGGAGCGGCAAGAGGTCGGACGAGGGCAGCGCGGCCCAGCGGCGCCGGGTGTAGAGCGGCATGAAGATGCCGTCGAACATGAAGAACCAGGCGAGGAAGGTGAACGGATCGGCGGCGGTGCGGATGCCGTAGGCGTCGTAGGTGGTGTAGAGCGCGACGAAGGCACCCGTCGCCACCGCGAGGCCGAGCGCGGGCACCAGCGTCTCGCGCCCGACGTCCACGTGGCGCAGGTTGTAGAGCGCGAGGCCGAAGATCCCCGAGACCAGCAGCGCGACGCCTGCCCACTGGCCCATGGTGAAATGCTCGGCGAAGAAGATCGTCGCGCCGATCACTGCGAAGAGCGGGGCGGTGCCGCGCACCACCGGGTAGACCACGGTATAGGCGCCGCGCTGGTAGGCGGAGGCCTGCAACAGCTTGTAGCAGGTCTGGATCACGATCGCGGTCGCGAAGATCGGCCACATCTGCGGCGCGGGCCAGGGCACGACGAGAAGCGCGACGGGCGCCGCCATCAGGCCATAGCACCCGTCGATGGAAGCGCGGCTGAGCCAGGGGTCGTGCCGGCCTTTCTGGAGAGCGCCGAAGCAGGCGTGCAGGACGGCGGCGAGAAGGGCGAGGGCGAGCGCCACGTGGTGGCCGGTCTCGGTGCCCTCGATCGAGGTGATGAGCTGGCTCAAGCCTTGCGACGGTGGGGGGCCGTCTGCCCCCCACGCCCCCCGAGGATATTTCCGCTCAGAAGACGGGGAAGGGAGGTCTCGCGGGGCGGACCGGACCGGATCATCCCTCGGCCCCGGTCAGGGCGCGGGCGAAATCCTCGGGGTCGAAGGGGGCGAGGTCGTCGATCTGCTCGCCCACGCCGATCGCGTGGATCGGCAGGCCGAAGCGATCGGCCAGCGCCACGAGGACGCCGCCGCGGGCGGTGCCGTCGAGTTTCGTCATCACGAGGCCGGAGACGTCGGCGAGCTTGCGGAACGTCTCGACCTGGCTCAGCGCGTTCTGGCCGGTGGTGGCATCGAGTACGAGGAGCGTGTTGTGCGGCGCGTCCGGATCCTTCTTGCGGATCACGCGGACGATCTTGGCCAGCTCCTCCATCAGGTCGGCGCGGTTCTGAAGCCGCCCCGCGGTGTCGATCATCAGAAGGTCGGCGCCCTCGGCCTGGGCCTTCGTCATCGCCTCGAAGGCGAGGCTGGCGGGATCGGAGCCCTCGGGCGCGGTCATCACCGGGACGCCCGCGCGTTCGCCCCAGACCTGGAGCTGTTCGACCGCGGCGGCGCGGAAGGTGTCGCCCGCGGCGATTACCACCTTCTTGCCCGCGGCGCGGAATTGCGCGGCGAGCTTGCCGATCGTCGTGGTCTTGCCCGAGCCGTTGACGCCCACGACCAGCACCACCTGCGGCTTGGAGGGGTAGAGCGGGAGCGGTTTCGCCACCGGGTCCATGATCCGGGCAATCTCGTCCGCCAGGGCGCGCTTGATCTCGGGGACCGATAGGCGGCGGCCGTAGCGACCCTCGGCGAGGTTGGCGGTGACGCGGACCGCCGTGTCGACGCCCATGTCGGACTGGATCAGCAGCTCCTCGAGGCTTTCCAGCATCTCGTCGTCGAGGACGCGGCGCGCCTCGGTCCGGCCGAGGGCGCGGCCGATGAAGCCGGGCTTCTGGGGCGTGGCCTCGGAGACCGGGGTGGGCGCGGCCGGGGCCGGAGGTTTCGGAGCGGGGGGCGCCGGAGTGGGGGGCGCGGGAGTGGGGGCAACCTGAGCCGGAGCGGCCGGCGTGGGTGGGGGCGCGGCCGGGGAGGCAGTTCGGGGCGCGGTTCGGGGCGCGCTGCCCTCAGGCTTTGGGACGGGGGAATCCTTGGCCGGCGGGGCAGCCGTTTCGGCGGTGCTCCCGTCGGAGTGACGTTCGTCGCGCCGTTCCTCGGCCAGCTCGGCCTCGGCCACCTCCTCGCTCGCGCCGTCCTCGACGAGGCTTTCCAGCCCGTCCCCGAGTTTCGAGGAGGACTTGAACATCCGGTCCTTGAGTTTCTTGAAGAACGACATGCGGCGGTCCGTCTTTGCGTGGGGTCTTCCTGACCTAATCCCTTGGCGGCCCGAGGGGAAGGGGGTTGGCCGCCTAGGGCCGCATCCCCAGCGCGGCGGCCGCGCCGAGCGCGATCAGCGCCTGGCCGGCCCAGTAGCCGACCCATGCCATGCGCGACGCCAGGCGCGAGAGCCGGGTGGAGGGCGCGCGGGACGCCCCCGGGCGCGGGAAGAGGACGGTCGACAGCAACAGGTCGGAGCCGAGGAACAGCGCGGCGCCGAGGATCACGGCAAGGGCGCGGTCGGGCAGGGTGAGGGCCGCCAGCATCATCGCCGTGATCGCCACGACATAGCCGCGCACCGGCCATTTCAGCGCGCCGGTGCGGGGGCGCAGCCAGATCTCGGTGGACAGCGCGAGCGCTGCCACCGCGACGGCGGGCAGCAGCAAGATGTCGCCCAGCCCGGCCCGCAGGAAGGCCGCGGCATAGGCGAGGTGCCCCAGCGCGAAAAGCGCCATCCCGGCGAGAAAGGCGCGCCGCCCGGGCCGGGACAGCGCGAAATCGCCCGCCGCGCCCAGGGCCAGCCCGAGGGTCACCAGCAACGGCGCGCCCAGCGTGGCGGCGGCGCCTGCGAGGCACAGCGTGGCCAGCGTCTTGACCCCGCTGCGGGGCCACGAGACGGGACGGGTGCACCATTGCAGCAGGTACACCGCCGCGAAGCCGACCCCCAGCGACAGGAGCGCCGTCACGAGGTTGCCGGCAAGGGTCTGGTCGTGCATCGCAGGGCTCCTTTGGTTGCGGCGCGCCCGGTGGCGCGAGGGGCGCGCCGGCGGGCGGTCTTTCGGTCCGGTCCGGGCGGCATATCCGGGGCACGCATGCGCCTTGCTCGCGCCATCATTTGCTGCTTCGCTCGGCCCCGCCCCTTTAGACCCGTTCCGGACCGGACCGAAAGACCGCCATGTTGCTTTTCACGATTGCCACGTTGATCCCCCTGCCGCTTCTCGTGATGGGGAGCGTCCTGGGCGGGCCCTGGGCGCTGGCCGCATTCGCCTATGTCACGCTGTTCGTCTTTCTTCTGGACGAAGTTGTCGCGCGGGCCGCGTCGGAGGCGCCGGAGGGGACCGAGTTTCCCGCCGCGGATCGCCTGTCGGTCGTGCTGGCCGGGGCGCATTTCTGGCTTCTGCTGCTGGCGGTTGCGGCGGTCTCGGGCGCGACGGGGCTGGGCTGGGGCGCGCGCATCGCGCTGTTCCTGGGCTTCGGGCTGTTCTTCGGGCAGGTGAGCAATTCCAACGCGCACGAACTGATCCACCGCGCGGACCGCAGCCTGTTCCGGCTGGGGATGTGGGTCTACATCAGCCTGCTCTTCGGGCACCACACCTCGGCGCACCGGCATATCCATCACCGTTACGTGGCCACGGCGGAGGATCCCAATACCGCCGAGCTGGGTGAGGGCTTCTGGGCCTTTGCGCCGCGCGCCTGGTGGGGCAGCTTTCGCGCCGGGGCCGAGATCGAGACGGCCATGCGTGGGCGGGCGCGCAAGGCGAAGGGCTGGCATCCCTACGTCACCTATGCCGGCGGATCGCTGGCCTGCCTGGCGGTGGCCGCGCTGCTGTTCGGGGCGGGTGGGGTGCTGGCCTACCTGCTGCTGGCGGCCTATGCGCAGATGCAGCTTCTGGTGTCGGATTACGTGCAGCACTACGGGCTGGAGCGGCGGGTGCTGCCCGGGGGGCGGTCGGAGCCGGTGGGGGCGGCGCATTCGTGGAACGCCGGGCACTGGTATTCGGCGGCGCTGATGCTGAACGCGCCACGGCATTCGGCGCATCATGCCCGGCCCGCGACGCCCTATCCGGCGCTGGCGATGCCCGCGGGGGGCTCCGCGCCGATCCTTCCCCATTCGCTGCCGGTGATGGGGGCGATCGCGCTTTACCCGCCGCTCTGGCACCGGATGATGGACAAGCGCGCCCGCCGCTGGCAAGGCTACGTGCCCCCCGCGACCGTTGCCGAACCGGAGGGCATGGTGCCCGCACCCGCCGGGGCGAAGGGTGAGATGCCGACCGCTGCGTGGGGCGATGCGGGCCTCCCCGACGGTTCGGTGCAGGTGGAGCCGGAGACGGGCGCGCAGGCGCGGCCCGGGCCGGCCGATCCCAACGCCGCGATCGCCGAGGCCGTCAGCCGCACGATGGCTCTGGCCCGCGGGGCGGAGGACGACCGGAGCTGAGAGGGGCGGAACTGAGAGGGGCGGAACTGAGGGGCGGCCGGTCCTCCGGCCCGTGCCGACACCCCGTTCGGCCCTGGACGGCCACGTTCCGCCCCTGGCCGCTGCTCCCCGATCCCGCGCGATCCTGGTACGCGGGCCCTTGCCATCGCGCACACTTTCGGGTGAGGTCCGGCCATGGCGACAACTGCTTCACCTGTTAACGGCATGGCCGTGCACCGGCCGACCGCCGGGATCCTGTGGATGCTCGGATCGGGCTTTGCCTTCGTCGGGGTCAATGCGATCGTCAAGTGCCTGGGCCAGTCGCTGCCCTCGACCGAGGCAGCGTTCCTGCGCTACGCGCTCGGCCTCGTCTTCCTGATCCCGATGCTGGGGCCCATCCTGCGCAACCGCTACACGCCGCGGGGCGTGGGCCTGTTTGCGGTGCGCGGCCTCGTGCATGCGCTGGGGGTGATGCTGTGGTTCTATGCCATGGCGCGGATCCCGATGGCCGAGGTCACGGCGATGAACTACCTCTCGCCGGTCTATGTCACCATCGGGGCGGCGCTTTTCCTTGGCGAGACGCTGGCTCTGAGGCGCCTCATTGCGGTCTTCGCCGCGCTCTTCGGCGTCGTGGTGATCCTGCGGCCGGGGGTGCAGGAGATCTCGCACGGGCAGATGGCGATGCTGGCGGTGGCGGTGTTCTTCGCGGCCTCCTACCTCATCGCAAAGCGGCTGTCGGACGAGGCCTCGCCCGCGGTGATCGTCGCCATGCTGTCGATCGGGGTGACGATCGCCCTGGCCCCCTTCGCCGCTGCCGTCTGGGTCACGCCCACGCTGCACGAGGTGTTCTGGCTGTTCCTCACCGCCGGGTTCGCCACTGCCGGGCACCTGATGATGACCCATGCCTTCAAGCTGGCGCCGGTGACTGTGACCCAGCCGGTGACCTTCTTGCAACTGGTCTGGGCCACGGCGACCGGCGCGCTGTTCTTCGCCGAGCCGGTCGACGGCTGGGTGATCCTCGGCGGCGGCATCATCATCACGGCGGTCAGCTTCATCACCTGGCGCGAGGCGGTGATCAAGCGCCGCCGGGTGACCCCGGTGGTGAACGAGATGAAAGGCTAGGCGTCCCTCTCCCGTCGACTTCCTCCCTCCGGGGAGTCAGAGCGCGGGCGGGCGGACCGCCGGCCAGTCGGTGGCGTGGTGCCAGGCCTGGGCGAGGCGCAGAAGCGCCCGATCGGCCCCGCGCGGCCCGATAAGCTGCATCCCCATCGGCAGGCCCGCCCCGGGGCCATCGGTCCCGAAGCCGGCGGGGACCGAGATCGCGGGCAGGCCGATCAGGCTCGCCGGCACCACCACCTCCATCCAGCGGTGGTAGGTGTCCATCTCCGCCGCGCCGATCGCCTTCGGCCAGAGCACATTCTTGTCGAACGGCCAGATCTGTGCCGTGGGCAGCACCAGCACGTCGTAGCTGCCGAACAGCTCCGCCGCGCGGGAAAACCAGGCCGAGCGGGTGACGCTGGCGCGGTGCACCTCCATCGCCGAGAGGGCGAGGCCGCGCTCTGTCTCCCACACCGCCTCGGGCTTGAGGAGGTCGCGGCGGCGGGGATCGGCATGGTGCACCGACAGGTTCGTGGCGACGGCCCAGCTGCGCAGCGTGATCCAGCTCTGCCACAGCGCGGAGGCGTCGAAGGGGGGCGCCACCTCCTCGACGATGCAGCCCAGGTCGGCCATGATCTCCAGCGCCGACCGGCAGGTTTCCAGGATGCCCGGCTCCATCGGGAAGGCCCCGCCCCAGTCGCCCAGCCAGCCGATGCGCAGCCCCCGAGGGTCGCGGTCGAGATCCTCTGCGAAAGGCTCCCATGCGCGGCCGTGGGGCAGACGCGGATCGGGCCGGGCGAGGGTTTCCAGCAGCCGGGCCAGATCCTCGACATTGCGCGCCATCGGCCCGTCGGTCGACAGCTGGTGAAGGAAGCTGTCGCCCTCGGGATCCTTGGGGACGAGGCCGTAGCTCGGCCGCATGCCGTAGACGTTGCAGAAGGCGGCGGGGTTGCGCAGTGACCCCATCATGTCCGAGCCGTCGGCGACCGGCAGCATCCGCGCGGCCAGCGCCGAGGCCGCCCCGCCGGAGGAGCCGCCCGAGGTGCGCGACAGGTCGTAGGGCGTGGCGGTCGCGCCGAACACCGGGTTCGAGGATTGCGACCCGAGGCCGTACTCCGGCACGTTGGTCTTGCCGATCAGGATCGCCCCCTCGGCCCGCAGCCGGTGCGACAGCATGCCGTCCTTCTCCGGCACGTGGTCGGCGAAGATCGGCGAACCCATGGTCGAACGGATCCCTGCGGTCAGCTGCAGGTCCTTCACCGCCAGCGGAAGGCCGTGCAGCCAGCCCTTGCGCGGCGCTTGGTCGGCGGCCCGCGCCTCGGCCATCAACGTGTCGGGGTCGCCCAGCGATACGATCGCGTTGACCTGCCCGTTCACTGCCCCGATGCGGTCGAGATGGGCCTGCATCACCTCGGCGGCGGAGGTCTCTCCCGCCGCGATCATGCGGGCCAGCGCGCTGGCGCCAAGGTCGGTGAGGTCGGTCATGCGCGGTTCCTTCGTCTGCGGTCCGGCGCAGTGTTGCCGGGTGTTTCCGGCCGGGGCAAGCCGCAGCCTGAAGAACCGTGCCCGGCGCCCGGAAATTGCGCACTCCGCGGGCGGCGTGGCACGGGCCCTAGGGTCGCGTGCGTATTTGGAGAACAATGAAAGGTCAGACCCTGCTTTCATTGTTCTCCAAATACGCAAATCTCCTGCGTCAGGTCCGGTGTCGCGGGGTGGGTGGGGGCGCGGGGCATGGCGGCGCTTGACTCGCGCCCCCGCGATGCGCAAGAGGGGGCAGCTTCGGTTCCCGGGGATCTCCCGGGTGAAAAGGGAATGCGGTGCGGTTCTTTCCGGTGTCTCCGGGTGGACCAATGCCGCGACTGCCCCCGCAACTGTAGGCGGCGAGCGACGGACGAGGATGCCACTGGGGCGCGCGCCCCGGGAAGGCCGGCCGGAGCGGTGACCCGCAAGTCAGGAGACCTGCCGAAGGGATCACCCTCTCCGGGGCGCGGGGCGCGTCCGGGAAGCGGCCAGACCGCAGAGGTGACGTTTCACCGTCTGCGAGGGGCCCGCGGCCTTTGCAAGGACATCCGTTGCGATCCCCGCCTCCCCGCCGATCCGGGGGCGCCCCTGAAGGCCAGACATCCATGACCCGACGCTTCCTCACCCTTGCCGCCGCCGGCCTTGCCGCCACCGGATCCGCACTGAGCGGCCAGTCCGCCGGGGCCGAACCGTTTGCCCTGGGCACCATCGTGGTCTCGGCCGACACCGTGCCGACGGATGCCACCAAAGTCGGCGCCACCGTCGACGTGATCGACAGCCGCCAGCTGGCCGATGCGGCGAATTCCACGGTCGCGGCGGCGCTGCGCTCGGTGCCGGGCTTCTCGCTTCGCTCCCGCGGGGGAATGGGGCAGCAGGCCAGCTTCTCGATCCGGGGCGCCAGCCAGAACTATGTCGACGTGCTGGTCGACGGCATCGACGTGACCGATCCCTCGGGCACCCAGGTGGCCTACGATTTCGGCCACCTCGGCACCGCGAGCGTCAGCCGGATCGAGGTGCTCAAGGGCTCTCAATCCGCGCTCTACGGCTCCTCCGCGGTGGGCGGCGTGGTCGCCATCCAGACCCGCCACGCGACCGAGCCGGGCCTGCATCAATACAGCTGGATCGAGGCCGGCACGCGCAAGACGCTGAACGGCTCCTACACGCTGACCTACAAGGACGACGCCACCGATTATGCCCTGACGCTGAGCCACATGGGCACCTCTGGCTACCCGGTCTGGGTCGGCGATTACGCCACCGGCAAGGACAACGGCTATTACGCCAACCGGATTTCGGCCAATGCCGCGCATACCTTCGCCAACGGGGTGAAGCTTGGCTTCGCCGCCTTCGCGCAGGCCGATCACGGCACCTATTACCCGGGCACCTACACCGTGATGTACGCGCCGAATGCGGAGGCGAGCTACAAGTCTGATACCGGCGGTCTGCGGGTCTACGGCGAATTCGAGACCGGCGCACTGAAGAACACGCTTTCTGCGCAGACCTTCCGGATCCAGCGGCACTACGTGGTCACCCCTGCCGGCGTGGGCGCCGACTACACCTATACCGGCAAGCGCAACAAGCTGGCCTACAAGGGCGAGGCGACGCTGGGCGACAAGGCGCGGCTCGTGTTCGGCGCGGATACGACGCTTGAGACCTACGACCAGAAGGGCAGCTACGGCGCCCAGCATTCGAACCGCCGGATCAGCGGGGTCTATGCCGATCTGGCCTATGCCCTGACCGACGAGCTGACGGTGACCGGCGCGGCCCGGCGCGACCACGATTCGCGCTTCGGTGGCGAGAACACCTGGCGGCTGTCGGCGGCCTGGAACCCGCGGTCGGACGTGACGGTGCGCGCCTCCCTCGGCACCGGCTACCGGGCGCCGTCGAATTACGAGCTGTTCTCGCCCTACGGCAACACCGGGCTGCAGCCCGAAAAGAGCCGCAGCCTCGACCTGGGCATCGAGAAGCGGTTCGCCGGCAAGAGCTATCTCCGCGCGACCTATTTCCACCTGAGCGCGGATAACCTGATCGGCTACGACTACAGCTCGACCGCCTGCGGCAGCGGCTATGGCTGCTACGCGCAGGTGCCGGGGCGGTCGGTGCGCCAGGGGGTGGAGCTGGAGGGCGCCGCGGAGATCGGTCGCGCCACGCTGACGGGCAGCTATACCTATACCGACAGCTCGATCACCTCGGAATCCTGGGCGATCCCGCCGCGGCACATGGTGTCGCTGGATCTTTCCGCGCCGCTCACGGCCAAGCTGACCGGGGGGCTGACGCTGACCGGCGGGGCCGACCGCAAGACGCTGCCGAATTTCGCCACGCTGGATGCGCGGCTGAGTTATGCGATCGACGCGCGGACCGAGGCCTACCTGCGGGTGGAGCACCTGACCGATACCAGCTACCAGCTGGTCGAGGATTACGCGCAACCGGGGCGGACGCTGTATGTGGGGCTTCGCAAGAGCTTCTGACCTGATCGCCGTGGCGGTCCTGGCCGCGCTGTCCCCGGTGGGGGGCGCGGCGCTTGGCGATCCGGCGGGCAGGGTGGCGCTTGGCGATGCCGGGCTCAGGGTGTCGCTTGCCGACGCTGGGGTCAGGGTGTCGCTTGCCGACACGGGAGGCGGAGCGGTGCGTTCCGACACCGGGGGCGGTGTGCCCGCGCCTGCCCGCGTCGTGTCGATCAACCTGTGCACCGATCAACTGGCGATGGGGCTGGCGGCGCCGGGGCAGCTTTTGTCGGTGTCGTGGCTGGCGGCGGATCCCAGGTCGTCGGCCATGGCGGCCGAGGCGGGGCGCTACCGGTTGAACCGGCGGCAGGCCGAGGAGGTCTACCTGATGCGGCCGGACCTCGTGCTGGCGGGGACGTTCTCGGACCCTGCCGCGCTGGCGTTGCTGCGGCGGCTGGGCCTCAGGGTCGAGACCTTCGCGCCCGTCACCTCGCTTCGGGGCGTGCGCGCGGCGGTCCTGCGGATGGGGCGGCTGCTGGGCCGCGAGGGCGCGGCCCGGGCGGAAGTGGAGAAGATGGACGTGGCGCTGGCCCGCCTCACACCGCCGAAGGGCCTGCCGGAGAAGACGGCGGCGCTTTATTACCCGAACGGCTACAGCCCGGGGGGCGGGACGCTGGCAAATGCGATCCTTGCCGCCGCCGGGTTTCGCAACCTAGCCGCCCGGACCGGGCGGACCGGGGCGGGAACGCTGCCGCTGGAGCGGCTGGTGATGGCGGCTCCGTCGGTGATCGTCACCTCTCATCCCTATCCCGGCGCTTCGCGGGCCGAGGCGATCCTGCGCCACCCGGCGCTGCGCGAAGTCGAGAAGACGGCGAAGGTCGTCTATTCCGGGCCGTCCTGGGTCTGCGGTACGCCGGAGGTGGTGAAGGCGGTGGCACAGATGGCGGCGGTCAGATGAGCGATAGACGCCTCCTCGGAGCGCTTGGGGCGCTCCTCCTCGTCCTTTTCGTGGCGTCTCTGGCGATCGGCCCGGCGGGCGAGGGGTTCGGGGCGTCGATGCGGGCGCTTTTCACCGGCGAGGGCGGCCCGATCGTTGCGGTGATGCGCGAGATCCGGCTGCCACGGGCGCTTCTGGGGCTGATGATCGGGGCGACGCTGGGGCTGTCGGGCGCCGCGCTGCAGGGGTTTCTGCGCAACCCGCTGGCCGAGCCGGGGCTGATCGGGATCTCCGGCTCGGCCGCGCTGGGGGCGGTGATCGCGCTGCAGACCGGGCTTGCGGCGGCCTTTCTGCTGGCGTTGCCGCTGGCGGCGCTGGCCGGCGCGGTGATCGCGGTGGCGGTGCTGATGGCGCTGGCGGGGCCGCGGGGCACGGCGCTGACGCTGATCCTGGCCGGGATCGCGGTCTCGGCCTTTGCAGGCGCGCTGACGGCGCTGGTGCTGAACCTCTCGCCCAACCCCTATGCCGCCGCCGATATCGTGTTCTGGATGATGGGGTCGCTTGCCGACCGGTCGATGGTGCAGGTCTGGCTGGCGCTGCCGTTCATGCTGACGGGAAGCGTCATGCTGCTGTCGCTGGGGCGGGGCCTCGACGCGCTGACGCTGGGCGAGGATGCGGCCGAGGCGATGGGGGTGAACCTGGCGCGCCTCCGGCTGGTGCTGGTGCTGGGCACCGCGGCCGTGGTGGGGGCGGGCACGGCAGTGGCCGGGGCGATCGGTTTCGTCGGCCTCGTGGTGCCGCATGTCCTGCGGCCCTATACCGGCGGGCGCCCCTCGCGGTTGATGCCGGCCTCGGCGCTGGGGGGGGCTGCGATGGTGCTGGCGGCGGACGTGGCCGTGCGGCTGATCGCCCCGGACCGCGACCTGAAGCTGGGGGTGCTGACGGCGCTGGTGGGTGCACCGTTCTTCCTGCGGCTGATCTGGCAGACCCGGAGGGCGGGGCGATGACCGAGGGCGCGGAGGTGCTGGCCCTGCGGGAGTTCAGCGTGCGGCGCGGGGATCTCCCGGTGGTCGACCGGGTCACGCTGTCTGTGGCGGGGGGCGAATGCGTCGGGCTGATCGGCCCGAACGGGGCGGGCAAGACCTCTCTCATGCGCGGCGCATTGGGGATCCTGCCGCACGAGGGGCGGGCCTCGCTGGCCGAGATGACGCCGCGCGCCCGGGCCAGGGCCGCCGCCTGGATGCCGCAGGCGCGCGAGGTGGCCTGGCCGGTCACCGTCGAGACGCTGGTGACGCTGGGGCGCACGCCGCACCTCGGGCTGCGTGGCCCCGGCGCGGCCGACCGCGCGGCGGTGGAGCGGGCGTTGCACCGGATGGGCCTTGGCCCCTTGCGGGACCGTATCGCGACCGAGCTGTCGGGGGGCGAACAGGCGCGGGCGCTGATCGCGCGGGCGCTGGCACAGGAGACGCCGCTTCTGATGGCGGACGAGCCGATCGCCGGCCTTGATCCCGCGGGCCAGATCCGCACGATGGAGGTCTTCGCTGCGCTGGCGGGCGAGGGGCATGCCGTGATCGTCTCGCTCCACGATCTCGGCCTCGCGGCGCGCCATTGCTCTCGCCTGGTGATGATGAATCGTGGCCGGGTGGTCGCGGACGGGACGCCGGCAGAGGTGCTCAGCCCTGCCAACCTGTCCGCCGTGTTCCACGTCCGCGCGCATCACGCCCACACCGCCGACGGCCCGGTGTTCCAGCCCCTGGGCGTCACCGGCGAGGGCTGATTCCCCGGCTGCCGGTCCTGTCTACCGTCGCATACCGTGCGGTGCCCGCCGCAGCTGCCGTCTCGGGGGCATGAAGTGCGGGCGGACGATGGGGGTGTGCCGCACTGCGGCAAGCACTTGGCCTATCACGGGAAACTCGCGCAGGCGTGAAGGTGGAGGCTGTCGCTTCGCTGCACCGCCGCGCAAAGCAATTGACAAAATTGACCGTCGATCTGTCTACATATTTACAGAAAAGTCATTAATTTTTAAGTGCTTGTTGCAAAATTTTCCAACTCGACACATGATGATCCCGTCCCTGTTCTTCAGGGCAGGAGGAGGGGACCCGCGTTTGAGGAGGCGCGCCCCCGCACCACCAACGGGAGGAATTTTGATGTCCAGATACGACCTTACGCGTCGTGGGCTTCTGCGCACCGGCATGATCGCCGGGGCCGGGCTCGCGATGCCCACGATCTTTACCTCGCGCGCCAATGCCTACGTCAACGAGCCCAAGGGCGGCTCGGTCACCTTCGGGTTCAACGTGCCGCAGACCGGCCCCTATGCCGACGAGGGCGCGGATGAGCTGAAGGCGTTCAAACTGGCCGTGAAGCACCTGAATGGCGAGGGCGACGGCGGCATGCTGGGCACCTTCTCGTCCAAGGCGCTGAAGGGCAGCGGCGTGCTGGGCAAGAAGGTGGAATTCGTCACCGGCGACACCCAGACCAAATCGGACGCGGCGCGCGCTTCGGCCAAGTCGATGATCGAGAAGGACGGGGTCGTGATGATCTCGGGCGGCTCGTCCTCGGGCGTGGCGGTGGCGGTGCAGTCGCTCTGCCAGGAGGCCGGCATCATCTTCATGGCCGGTCTGACCCATTCGAACGACACCACGGGCAAGGACAAGAAGGCCAACGGCTTCCGCCACTTCTTCGATGCCTACATGTCGGCCGCCGCGCTGGCCCCGGTGCTGGCCAAGCAATACGGCAAGGACCGCAAGTTCTACATGCTGACTGCCGACTACACCTGGGGCTGGACCCAGGCCGCGTCGATGAAGGACTTCATGGAGAAAGAGGGCTGGAAGATGGTGCAGGACGTGCGCACGCCGCTCGCCTCGACCGACTTCTCGTCCTACCTCGCGCCGGTTCTGTCGTCGGGCGCCGATGTGCTGATCCTGAACCACTACGGCGGCAACATGGTCAACTCGCTGACCCAGGCCGTGCAGTTCGGGATGCGCGACAAGCAGGTGAACGGCAAGCAGTTCGAGATCGTCGTTCCGCTGATTTCCGAGCTGATGGCCAAGGGCGCCGGCAAGAACATCCAGGGCATCCTGGGCTCGTCGAACTGGAACTGGAAGTTGCAGGACGAGGGCACCAAGGCTTTCGTCAAATCCTACGGCACCGAGTACGGCGTGCCGCCGAGCCAGGCCGCGCAGACCTGCTATGTGCAGACCCTGCTGTACGCGGATGCGGCGGAACGGGCGGGAAGCTTCGATCCCTGCGCCGTGGGCAAGGAGCTCGAAGGCTTCAAGTTTGACGGTCTGGGCAATGGCCCGACGCTGTACCGCGCCGCCGACCACCAGTGCTTCAAGGACGTGCTGGTGGTGCAGGGCAACGAGAAGCCCGAGAACGAGTATGACCTGCTGAACGTGGCCGAGATCACCCCGGTCGACAAGGTCATGTACGAGCCGGACAACGAGTTCTTCAAGGGTGGCGAACTCGGCAAGTGCAACAACGGCGCCGCCTGACGCGCGCCTGATACCGGACCGGCCGCGCGCGGAGGATCAGCGCGGCCGGTACCGGACTTTACCGTTTCTCAAGGACTGCCCGGCCACGGTGTGACCGGGGCGGGTGGTCGATTGCTCTGAGGGGGCAAGATGGACGCGATCATCCTGCAAACGCTGAACGGGCTGGACAAGGGCAGCGCCTATGCCCTGATCGCCCTGGGGCTGACACTCATCTTCGGGACGCTGGGTGTGGTGAACTTCGCCCATGGCGCGCTGTTCATGATCGGCGCCTTCTGCGCGGTCACGATGCAGCGGATCCTGAACCTGTCCTACACCGTGGTGGACCCGTCGAAGAAGGATTTCCTTGGCAATCCGCTGAAGGTGCAGATGCCCTATGTCGAACACTGGTTCGGCCATGACGCGGGGGCCGCGATCATCAACTGGTCGGTGCCGCTGGCGATCTTGCTGGCGGTGCCGGTGATGTTGTTGATCGGCTTCGCGATGGAACGCGGCCTGATCAAGCATTTCTACAAGCGTCCCCATGCCGACCAGATCCTGGTGACCTTCGGCCTGGCGATCGTGCTGCAGGAGATCATCAAGCAGATCTACGGCGCCAACCCGATCCCGACGCCTGCGCCCTCGCAGCTGGCCGGATCGCTGGATTTCGGTCTGCTGATCGGGTTTCCGGCGAACACCATCGTCTACCCGCTGTGGCGGCTGGTCTATTTCCTGTTCTCGCTGGGCATCATTGGCGCGGTCTTCGCCTTCCTGCAATTCACCACCTTCGGCATGGTCGTCCGCGCGGGCATGGCCGACCGCGAGACGGTGGGCCTTCTGGGCATCAACATCGACCGCCGGTTCACCCTGATGTTCGGCATCGCCGCCGCGGTCGCGGGGCTGGCGGGGGCGATGTACACGCCGATCAACTCGCCCAACTACCACATGGGGATGGATTTCCTCGTGATCAGCTTCGTCGTCGTCGTCGTGGGCGGCATGGGCAGCCTGCCGGGCGCGGTGGCCGCCGGGTTCCTGCTGGGGATCCTCGAGGCCTATGCCTCGCTCAACGCGGTCAAGGATCTGGTGCCGGGCATCGACCAGATCATCATCTACCTCATCGCCATCGCGGTCCTGCTGACCCGTCCGCGCGGCCTGATGGGGCGCAAGGGCGTGATGGAGGAGTAAGCAGACATGCTCGGTTTGGAACGCAAGGATTTCGTCTTCCTGATCGTTGTGCTGGCCCTGACGCTGGCGGCGCCGATCCTCCTGAACCCCTTCCCGGAAAACAGCGCGCTGGCGCAGTTCAACGCGGGCTACCCTGACCTGATGCAGCGCATCGCGATCTTTGCGATCTTCGCGGTGGGCTTCAACATCCTTTTCGGCCTGACGGGTTACCTGTCCTTCGGGCACGCGGCCTTTCTGGGGGCCGGCAGCTACGCCGCGATGTGGATGTTCAAGCTGCTGAGCATGAACATCCTCCCCGCGATCGTGCTCAGCGTGCTGATCGGTGGGCTGTTCTCGCTGCTGATCGGCTATGTCAGCCTGCGCCGCTCGGGGATCTACTTCTCGATCCTGACGCTGGCCTTTGCGCAGATGTCCTTCAACCTGGCCTATTCGGTGCTGACGCCCCTGACAAACGGCGAGACCGGGCTGCAGCTGGCGCTGACCGATCCGCGGGTGCTGGACGCGGCGAACAACTCTGGCTCTCTGCCCGATACCGCGCTCTTCGGTCTTGCCATGAACTCCACCACCAAGGTCGAGATGCTGGGAAGGGTGTTCCAGTTCAACGTCGGCTACTACGTCTGCGGCCTCATCTCGGTCCTCATGTTCTACGTCGCGCTGCGCATCTTCCGGTCGCCCTTCGGCATGATGCTGCGCGCGGTGAAGTCGAACCAGAACCGGATGAATTACACCGGCCTGTCGCCGCGTCCCTACACCCTTGCGGCCTTCGTCATCTCGGGGATGTACGCGGGCCTTGCGGGCGGCCTCATGGCCTCGATGGACCCGCTGGCGGGGGCCGAGCGGATGCAGTGGACGGCGAGCGGAGAGGTCGTCTTGATGACCATCCTCGGCGGCGCGGGCACCATGCTCGGCCCGGTGCTGGGCGCGGGCTTCATCAAGTATTTCGAGAACATCTTCTCGAAGATCAACGAAACGGTCCTGCACGGCTGGTTCAGCGCGCTGCCGCACGCGATCCAGGATCCGCTCGTCTGGCTGGCCGCGCGTTTCACCGGCGAGGGCTGGCACCTGACGCTGGGGGTTCTGTTCATGCTGGTGGTGATCTTCCTGCCCGGCGGGCTGGTCGAAGGGGGGCAGCGCATCGGCGGGCTGTTCCGCCGCCGCAAGACCGACGACCCCGAACATCACCCGAAACGCGCCCCGCACGTGGCCGAGTGAGGAGACAGAGATGGGCATTCTCGAAGTCAAGAACGTGGGCAAGCGGTTCGGCGGTCTCCAGGCGCTGAGCGAGGTGAACCTCTCGGTGGCCGAGAACACGGTGCATGCGATCATCGGGCCGAACGGGGCGGGCAAGTCGACGCTGCTCAACTGCCTTGTCGGCAAGCTGATCCCCGACACCGGGTCGGTGCTGTTCGACGGCAAGTCGGTGCTGGGCCGAAAACCGCACGAGATCAACCAGATGGGGATTTCGCGCGTGTTCCAGACGCCCGAGATCTTCGGTGACCTGACGGTGCTGGAAAACGTGATGATCCCCTGCTTCGCCCGGCGCGACGGCGCCTTCCGGATGCATGCGTTCGAGAGGGTGAAGGCCGAGGCCGGGATCCTCGAACAGGCCGAAAAGATGCTCTCGGACCTGCGCATGCTGGAAAAGGCGCATCTTCACGCGGGTACGCTTTCGCGCGGCGACAAGCGCCGGCTGGAGATGGCGATGTGCCTGGTGCAGGAACCCAAGCTCCTGCTGCTGGACGAACCCACCGCCGGGATGGCGCGGGCCGACACCAACAACACGATCGACCTGCTGAAGGAGATCAAGGCGACCCGGCCGATCACCATGGCGATCATCGAGCACGACATGCACGTGGTCTTTTCTCTCGCCGACCGGATCACGGTGCTGGCGCAGGGCACTCCGCTGGTCGAGGACGTGCCGGAAAACATCAAGGGCAACCCCAAGGTGCGCGAGGCCTACCTCGGCGAAACCCAGGACGCGGAATGAGGGAGCAGGGCAGATGAGCATGATCGAAGAAACCAGGACGTCGCGGCCCGAGCGCCCCGATTTCTCGCGCCACGCCAACCATGCCGAGACGGCGCCCGCCTTCCTCTCGGTCTGGGATCTGCACGCCTATTACGGCGAAAGCTACATCGTGCAGGGCGTCAGCTTCAACGTGCACGAGGGCGAGATCCTGGCGCTTCTGGGCCGTAACGGGGCGGGCAAGACCTCGACCCTGCGCACCATCGCGCGGCTCGACAATCCGCGTCTGACCCATGGCGAGGTCTGGCTGGATCACAAGCCCCTGCACAAGATGGCGGCGCACCAGGCCTCGGCCCACGGCATGGCGCTGGTGCCCGAGGACCGGCGGATCATCCCGGGCCTGACGGTTGAGGAGAACCTGCAGCTCGCGCAGATCGCGCCGCCCATCGGCTGGTCGCTGGACCGGATCTACACGCTCTTTCCCCGTCTGGGAGAGCGGCGCAGGCAGGAGGGGGTGACCCTTTCGGGCGGTGAGCAGCAGATGCTGGCGATTGCCCGGGCGCTGGCACGCGACATCAAGGTGCTGCTGCTGGACGAGCCCTACGAGGGGCTTGCCCCGGTGATCGTCGACGAGATCGAGAAGACGCTGAACATCATCAAGGAGCAGGGCATCACCACGGTGATCGTGGAACAGAACGCGGTGCGGGCGCTGAAGCTGGCCGACCGCGCGGTCATCCTCGACACCGGGTCGGTCGTGTTCGACGGCACGGCGAAGGAGGTTCTCGACAACGCCGAGCTGCGTGCAGAATACCTTGCCATCTGAGGGCAGGGCAGGGTGCGTTGAAACGCCCCCTACGGGGTCTGTCGCGGCGCCCGGGCGATGAACATCAGGTTGTTCGCGGGCATCTCGATGCGGGCGGCAACCTCCGGCCCGCCGGCGGCGATACACGCCGCGACATGGTCCGCGTCCTTGTACCCCAGCCGGGAGTCCTGCGCACGCAGGCTTTCGTGGAACCGCCGGTCACCGGGGCTGGTGGGCTGGCCGTCGCGCAGGAACGGGCCGTAGATCAACGCCGTGCCGCCGGGGGCCAGGGCGGGACCAAGCTCGCCCAGCAGGGTATCGGCGGCCTGGTCCGGGATCAGGTGCAGAAGGTTCGCCAGCACGATCAGGTCGAACGGCCCCAGCCGCGTGCCCCAACCCGCGGCACCTGCGTCGAGTGTCACTGGCGGCAGGATGTTCGCGGCGCCCGAGGCCGCGCGCCAGCCCTCGATCGCGGCCAGGTTGGCGGACGACAGATCCGTCGGCTGCCAGCTGACATAGGGCCTGACGCCGGCGAAGCGCACGACGTGCTGGCCCGAGCCGCTGGCGATCTCCAGCGCCCGGCCCGTTTTCGGCGCGTGCGCCTCGACTTGCGCGAGGATCGGGTCGATGTTGCGCAGCGCCGACGGGGCAAGGCGGCAGGGCCCGTGCTGCCGCGCCCGCGCCGCGGTGTCGGGCAGGACGAGGGCGCTCATCCGTCGAACCGCGCGGGGTGCAGCGCCGCCACGATGTCGGTTTCCAGCGCGGGCGCGGTGCCCCCGACATGGGCGGCCAGCAGATCGGCTGCCCCCGCCGATGTCTGGAACCCGTACCCGCCCTGTCCCGCGGTCCAGAAGAAATCCGGCAGCACACTGTCCGGCCCGATCACCAGCGCGCGGTCGGGCGCGAAGGTCCGCAGGCCAGCCCAGTTCGCCAGCATCCGCGTGACCGGCGCCGTCACCCGTTCCTCGTAGCGCGCAAGCCCCTCGGCCAGGACCATGTCGTCGGCCCAGGCGTCGTGCGGATCCATCGGATGCGCCTCGGAGGGCGAAACGATCAGCGCCCCGGCATCGGGCTTGGCGTACCACGTCTCGCCCGCGCCGAAGATCATCGGCCAGCTGGCCACCTCGTGGCCTTCGGGCGCCGCGATCCGCGCCATCGACCGGCGGTAGGGCTGCAGCCCCAGCTTGCGCCCGCCCGCCATTGCCGACACCGTGTCGGCCCAGGGGCCGGCAGCATTCACCAGGATCCGCGCGGCGAAATTCCCCTTCGGCGTCGTCACCTGCCAGGCGCCACCCTGCCGCATGATCGCGGTGACGGGGGTGGCGGTCAGCGTCTCGGCCCCGTTCGCCCGCGCCGCGCGCAAGAAGTTCTGGATCAGCAGGTCGGTATCTATGTCCCAGCCATGGTCCGCGACGGCGGTATGGGTCACGGTCTCCGGGTTCAGGATCGGCACGCGGGCCTGCGCCTCCTCGACCGGGATCGGGGTCAGGCCCATGTCGGCGCAATCCTCCTCGAAGCCCGCCTCCTCCCCCGGGCCGCCGACGATCATCAGCCCGCGGGGAGAGAGCACGCCGCCATCGGCATGGAAGAGGTGATGCTCGCTCGCCGCATTCAGCGCCTTGACGACGGAAGAGCCATAGCCCGGCTCATAGAGCGCGGCGGACCGGCCCGAGGCATGGTGGGCGAACTGGCCCTCGGCCTCCAGCAGCAGGACCTTGCCGAGCGGCGACAGCCTTGCCGCCGCCGCGATGCCGGCGATGCCGCCGCCGATGATCAGGATGTCATGTGTCATGCCGCGGAGAGTGGCAGAACCGCGGGCGGACGCAAGGGGAGGCGTCGCCCCCGATGCGGCCGCGCTCTCCCATCCTCCCACCGGAACGCCGCCCTTCCTTCTTCTGAGCGAAAATATCCCGGGGGGTGCAGGGGGCAGCGCCCCCGCCTCCCCCGCGGGCCAAGCCGCGCCATCCCCGGGGACGGCGAGTGGCCGCCTCCCTCCCTCCATTCCTCTCGATCCTGTGACCTTCCGGCGATCAGCCCTTCTGCACGCTCTTCAGCTTGTCGATGCCCAGCATCTTCATCGTCGCCTTCTCGTAGAACGGCTCGGACGTGCCCCTTTTCACCTTGCGCATGAAGTATTTCTCGAACCCGATCTTGGCGAGGTGGACCCATTTGCCCGACGAGGCCCAATTCACGTTGCGCGGCGGCAGCTGCGGCTGGGCCACGAAAGCCACGCCCGAATCGCCGAAATCGGCCAGGCAGACGGCGTTCCATGTCCCCACCTCGTCGGGCTCCTTCCCGCGCAGGATGTTGCCCAGGTTGTGCGCGGTCGCCGTCACCATCGATTCGATCATGAACCCGGTCTTCGGCACGCCGCAGGGCACCGGCGTGGGCCCCATCGGGGGAATCGCGATGCAGACGCCGATGGCGAAGATGTTGCGGTATTTCGGGTTCTGCTGGTGCTGGTCGACGATGACGAAGCCGCGCGGGTTCACCAGCCCCTCGATCCCCATCAGCGGCTTGATGCCCCGGAACGCCGGCAGCATCATGGCATAGCCGAAGGGCATCTCCTTCTCGGCCTTGACCGTCCCGTCCTCGTTGATCTGTTCGACGATCATCTTGCCCTTCTCGACCTTCTTCACGCGGGTCGAGGTCATCCACTTGATGTGGTGGTCGCGCATCTCGCTCTCGAGCAGGCCGTTGGTATCGCCCACCCCGTCGAGGCCGAGGTGGCCGACATAGGGTTCCGAGGTGATGTAGGTCATCGGCACCTTGTCACGGATCCTGCGGCGCCGCAGCTCGGTCTCCAGGATGAAGGTGAATTCGTAGGCCGGCCCGAAGCATGAGGCGCCCTGGACTGCCCCGACGATGACCGGGCCGGGGGTCTTGCAGAACGCCTCGAACGCCTCGTGGGCCTTGGCGGCGTGGTCGACATGGCACACCGACTGGGTGTAGCCGCCGTGCGGGCCGAAGCCCTCGATCTCGTCGAAGGCCAGTTCCGGCCCCGTCGCGATGATCAGATAGTCGTAGTCGATCGACGTGCCATCGACCAGTTCAAGCCGGTTCTCCTCGGGGTGCAGCTTCTCGGCCGCGACCGGCTTGAAGGCGATGCCCTTGCGCTGCAGCGTCTTGGTGAGGTCGATGGAGATGTCGTCCGGCGTGCGCCAGCCCACCGCGACCCAGGGGTTCGAGGGCACGAAGTGATATTTCGGATCCTTCGTGACGACGGTGATCCTGTCTTCCGGCCGGAGCTGGTCCTTCATCTCGTAGGCCATGATGGAGCCTCCCAGCCCGGCCCCGAGCACGACGATGTGAGCCATCCGCTTACCCTCCTCTCGGCATATCGCTTGGCGTAACACATATGATGAACAAATTAACAAAACAAGATATGTTTATTTGTCTGTCAGAATACCGGCAGCCCCTATGATGATGCCCGAGTCGGGTGAAAAAACAAGAAGGCCCGGCGCGGGGCCGGGCCTTCCTGTCCGTGCGATGCAGGGCTTACTTCGGGATGTCGCTCTTGATGCCTTCGACGTAGAAGTTCATGCCCGCCAGCGTGCCGTCATCGGCGCTTTCGCCGTCCTTCAGCCAGACGCTGCCGTCTTGCTTGTTCAGCGGTCCGGTGAAGGGCTTGAGGGTGCCCTTCGCGATCTCGTCCTTGATCTTCAGCGCCTCGGCCTTGACGTCGGCGGGAACGGCATCGGTGATCTCGCCGATCTTCACCATGCCCTCGCCGATCCCGTACCAGACGGCCTCGGATTTCCAGCTTCCGTCCATCGCCGCCTTGGTGCGGTCGATGTAGTAGGGCGTCCAGTTGTCGATGATCGCCGAGATCCGCGGCGTGGGCTTGTACTGCGCCATGTCCGAGGCCTGCCCGAAGGCAACGATGCCGGCAGCCTTGGCCTTGGCCATCGGCGCGGTGGAATCGGTGTGCTGCATCAGAACGTCGACGCCCGCGTCGATCAGCGCCTGCGCGGCGTCGGCTTCCTTGCCCGGGTCCCCCCAGGTGTAGGCCCAGACGATCTTCATCTCGACATCCGGGTTGACCTTCTTCGCCGCGATGTAGGCCGCGTTGATGCCGCGGATGACCTCGGGGATCGGGAAGGCGCCGATGTAGCCGATCTTGTTGGTCTTGGTCATGCGCCCGGCGATCGTGCCGATGACATAGCGGCCCTGGTAGAAACGCGCCGAGTAGGTCGAGACGTTCGGCGCCAGCTTGTAGCCGGTGGCGTGCTCGAACTTGACCTGCGGGAACTTCTTTGCGGTGGCGATCACCGCATCCATGAAGCCGAAGGAGGTGGCGTAGATCAGCTTGTTGCCGGCCAGCGCCAGCTGGGTCAGCGCGCGCTCGGCATCCGCGCCTTCGGGGACGTTCTCGATGATCGAGGTCTTCACCTTGCCGTCGAAGTGCTTTTCCATCGCCAGCCGGGCTTGGTCGTGCTGGTAGTTCCAGCCGCCGTCGCCGACCGCGCCGACGTAGATGTAGCCCACCTTGAACGGGTCGGCGGCCATCGCGCGGGTCGCAAGGCCCGAGGCAAGCACCGTGCCGGCCGCGGCCGACTGGGCAAGGAAGGTTCTGCGTTTCATGGTGGTCTCCCCAGAGTTGGGCCGTTCGGCCCGGGTTTGTTGGCCCCGACAGGGGGCAGCTACGATAGCCCGAGCCTCAGCTCGAGGCGTGGAAAATACGGCCCAGCGACGCCGGCGCCCCCATCGCGGCACGGCCCCGGCGGGCCGACATGATGACGAGCACGAGTATCGTTACCAGATAGGGGGCCATCGACAACAGTTGCACCGGGATCGCTATGCCCGCGGCCTGCAGGCGCAGTTGCAGCACGGTGACACCGCCGAAAATATAGGCGCCCAGCAGCACCCGCCACGGCCGCCACGAGGCGAAGACGACGATCGCCAGCGCGATCCAGCCCGACCCGGCGGTCATCCCGTCCGACCATTGCGGCACCCGCACGAGGCTGATGTAGGCGCCGCCCAGCCCCGCGCAGGCCCCGCCATAGGCCAGCGCCAGCGTCCGCACCAGCCGCACCCGGTATCCCAGCGCGTGGGCCGCGTCGTGGTTCTCGCCCACCGCGCGCAGGATCAGGCCCGCGCGGGTATAGCGCAGCACGGCCCAGGTCGCGGCGACGAGGCCGAGCGAGACGTAGACCATCCAGTCGTGACGAAAAAGGATGTCGCCGATCACCGGAATCTGTTCCAGCGGCCCCAGGTTCACGTCGGGGCTCGGCGGAGGTTTGACGCCGTTGTAGCCCTGTCCCACCAGCGACGAGAGGCCGAGGCCGAACAGCGTCAGCGCCAGCCCGGTCGCCACCTGGTTCGACAGCAGGAGCTGTGTCAGCAGCGCGAAGATCAGCGACATGGCGATGCCGCCCGCCGCCGCCGCGAGGAAGCCGAGCGCCGGGCTGTCGGTATGGACCGCCGCGATGAAGCCGCAGATCGCGCCCATGATCATCATCCCCTCGACGCCGAGGTTCAGCACGCCCGATTTCTCGGCCACCAACTCCCCCGTCGCGGCAAGGAGGATCGGCGTCGAGGCCACCATGAGCGTCGCGATCAGGACGACGATGTCGATGCCGCCAATCATCATTTCGCAATCTCCTTCGCGGCATGTTCCTTCCAGCGGACGCGGTAGTTCGAAAGCAGGTCGAAGGCGAGGAGGAAGAACAGCAGCATCCCCTGGAAGGCCTGGATCGCCGCCGACGGCAGGTTGAGCGACAGCTGCGCCAGTTCGCCGCCGATGTAGGTCAGCGCCATCAGGAAACCCGCCAGCAGGATCCCCACCGGGTGCAGCCGTCCGAGGAAGGCCACGATGATCGCGGTGAAGCCGTAGCCCACGTTGAAATCGGGGCTGAGCTGGCCGCTGGGGCCCGCCACCTCGAACAGGCCGGCCAGCCCGGCCAGCGCGCCGGAGGTCCCCAGGCAGAAGGCGAACAGCCGCGAGGGCGAGACGCCGGCAAATCGCGCGGCCCTGGGTGCCTGGCCTGCGACCCGGATCTGGTAGCCGAGGATATGGCGGTTGAGAAGGACATAGGCCCCGATCACCGCCAGGAAGGCGGCCACGACGCCCCAGTGCAGGCCGGTGTTCGGGATCAGGTCGGCATTATGCGCCGAGGGGTATTGCTGCAGGTTGCGGCTGCCCGGAAAGCCATAGCCCTGCGGGTTGCGCAGCGGGCCGAAGCTGACCCACGAGAGGATGTTCTCGGCCACGTAGACCAGCATCAGCGACACGAGGATCTCGTTGGTGCCGAACTTGATCTTCAGCACGGCGGGGATCATCGCCCAGATCCAGCCCCCCAGCGCCCCGGCGATCACCATCAGCGGAAAGATGTACCAATGTTCCGCCGGGTAGAACGCCAGCGCCACCGCGGCGCCGCAGATCGCGCCCATGATGTACTGTCCCTCGGCGCCGATGTTCCAGATCCCCGCCCGGAACCCGAGGCTGAGCCCGATCGCGATCAGGATCAGCGGCCCGGCCTTCACCAGCATCTGCGGCAGAGTGTAGAAGTTGTTCGCGCCAAAGAGCGGATCCCAGAAGATCACCCTGATCGCCTCGACCGGCGGCTTGCCGAGCAGGGCGAACAGGATGCCGCCCGCCACCATCGTCAGGATCACCGCCAGCACCGGGGTCACCGCGGTCCAGAACCGCGAGGGCATGGGCCGTTTCTCAAGCCTCAACATGGGCCACCTCCATGTCGTGCGCGCCGCCCATCATCAGGCCGATCTCTTCCACCGTCAGCCCCTGCACCGGCCGGGGCGCGCTCAGCCGCCCCTCGTTCAGCGCGGCGAAGCGGTCGGCCACCTCCAGCAGCTCGTCGAGGTCCTGGCTTATGACGACCACCGCCGCGCCCTTGGCGGCAAGGTCGATCAGCGCCTGCCGGATCGCAGCCGCGGCCGCGGCATCGACGCCCCAGGTCGGTTGGTTCACCACGATCACCGCCGGATCCTGCAGGATCTCGCGCCCGATGACGAATTTCTGCAGGTTGCCGCCCGACAGCGCCCTTGCGGCCACGTCGACACCCGGCGTGCGCACGTCGAAATCCTTCACGATCTCTTCGGCGAACCCCTTCGTTTTCTTCCAGTCGATGAAGCCCGATTTCACCAGGGCGCGGCGCACCCGGCCGGACAGAAGCGCGTTCTCGGTCAGGCTCATCTCCGGCGCGGCGGCATGGCCAAGCCGTTCCTCGGGGCCCGACACCAGCCCCGCCGCGCGCCGCCCCTCCGGGCCCAACGTGCCGACCGGCTTGCCCTTCAGCACCACCGCCCCGGCGTCGCTGCGGAGTTCGCCCGACAGGGCCAGCAGCAATTCGTCCTGCCCGTTGCCGGCAACGCCTGCGATCCCCAGCACCTCGCCCGCGCGCACGTCGAACCCGACGTTCTTGAGCGAAGTCCCGAAGGGGTTGGGCGAGGCTACCGACAGGCCGGCGACGCCGAGAACCACCTCGCCCGGCGCCCGCGTGCCGCGTTCGGGGGGCGTCAGTGTCTGGCCCACCATCATCTCGGCCAGTTCGCGCGCCGATTTCTCGCGCGGGGTGCAGGTCGCCACCACCTTGCCCCGACGCAGGATCGTCGCCCCGTCGCAGAGCGCCCGTATCTCCTCGAGCTTGTGCGAGATGTAGAGGATCGCGGTGCCCTCGGCCGACAGCTTGCGCAGCGTCTCGAACAGGATCTCCACCTCCTGCGGCGTCAGCACGCTGGTGGGTTCATCCATGATCAGAAGCTTCGGGTCCTGCAGCAGGCAGCGGATGATCTCCACCCGCTGGCGTTCCCCGGCGGAGAGGTCGCCCACCAGGCGCGAAGGATCCAGCGGCAGTCCGTATTCCTCGCTCACCGCGCGGATGCGCTGGGCCAGTTCGCGCGGGCGGGGCGGTTTCTCCATCCCCAGCGCCACGTTCTCGGCCACGTCGAGCGCCTCGAACAGGCTGAAATGCTGGAACACCATGGCCACGCCTGCCGCCCGCGCCGCCCGAGGCTCCGCCGGTTCGTAGGCCGCACCGCGCAGCGTCATGTGCCCGGCGTCAGGCTTCACCAGCCCGTAGATCATCTTGACCAGCGTCGACTTGCCTGCCCCGTTCTCGCCCAGAAGGGCGTGTACCTCGCCCTCGGCCACGCTGAACGATACGTCGTCGTTGGCCACCACCCCCGGATAGGCCTTGGTCAGCCCCTCGATGGTCAGAAGCATACCTGCATCCTTAATACCGTCCCCGTCTCGTCTGTCTCAGCCGGCGCTGTCGCGCGCCTTCTTCGTTTCGTTCGCCGTCGCGCTGCGCGACACCCGATCTGACACCCTGCCCGACACCCGGCCCGGCGCCAGCAGTGCTGCGGCCACCCCCACCGCGATCGCCTGCGGGTGCTTGCCCAGCCGCGGATCGCCGATCGGGCAGGCGATCCCCGCGATCGCCTCCGCCCCGTGCCCCAGTGTGCCCAGGCGCGACCGGAACCGCGCGGCCTTGGTGGCCGAACCGATCAGCCCGAGGCCGCCATGCCCGCGCAACAGGATACGATGGCAGAGCTCGAGATCGAGGGCATGGGAATAGGTCAGCACCAGATGTTCCGCCCGCCGTGGCGCATGCGCCACGAGGTCGGCGGGATTGGCGGCCCATAGCGGCGTGATCCCCCCCGGGATCGCCCCCGGAAACCTGTCGCGCCCGCTGTCGACCCAGGTGATCGCCAGCTCGGGCAGGGGGGAGAGCACCGAGACCAGCGCACGCCCCACGTGCCCCGCGCCCCAGATCCACAGATCGCGCGCAGGCCGTGCCACCGGCTCCACCAGCCAGCCGTCGATCAGCCGGGTTGCCGGGCGGGTGCCCTCCGCCCGCGCCCGGACGATCAAGCGCCGTACCGCCAGCGGCATCTCCTCCGGCCCGTCGATGCGCCGGGCGCTGACCTCGCCTTCCAGCGTGGCCAGCTTCGCCGCGGTCCAGACCTCCGATACCAGCACGACCGCGCCGCCGCAGCACTGCCCGATCCCGGGGCCCAGCGGCACCCGGTCGATCGCCGCGCCGCCCGTCATCGCCCGTGCCCGCGCGATCGCCTGCCATTCCAGCGCGCCGCCGCCGATGGTGCCCTCGGTCCCGCCGTCCCAGATCAGCATCGCGGCCCCTGCCTCGCGCGGGGCCGAGCCCTCGGTGCCGGCGACGACGATACGCACCACGCGCCCCGCCTCGGCCACCCTGGCCCGAAGGGCGCCCGCCTCAATCACCGCGCACCCGCTTCACCGCCGCCAGGATCCGCTCCGGCGTCGCGGGGGCCTGCAGGTCGGGATAGACCGTCCCGTCGCCGCAGGCCGCCACGGCATCCGACAACGCCATCAGCGCCGAGATCCCCAGCATGAACGGCGGCTCCCCCACGGCCTTGGAACGGTACACCGTCTCCTCCCGGTTTGCGCCCTCCCACAAGGCCACGTTGAACACCCGCGGCCGGTCCGAACAGGCCGGGATCTTGTAGGTCGAAGGCGCATGGGTCCTGAGGCGCCCCCTGTCGTCCCAGACCAGCTCCTCCGTCGTCAGCCAGCCCGCGCCTTGCACGTAGCCGCCCTCGATCTGGCCCATGTCGATCGCGGGATTCAGCGAGGCCCCGGCATCGTGCAGGATGTCGCAGCGCAGGATCCGGTTCTCGCCGGTAAGCCGGTCGATCACGACCTCGCTCACCGCCGCGCCATAGGCGAAGTAGAAGAACGGCCGCCCCTGGCCCTTCACCCGGTCCCAGGTGATCTTGGGTGTGGCATAGAATCCCGTGGCCGAAAGCGAGATCCGCGCCTGGTAGGCCATCGCGATCACCTCGTCGAAGCCATATTCCGCCCCGCCGACGGCGACCCGTCCGCCCTCGAACAGAACCTCCGCCGGGCTCACCTGGTGGCGCTCGGCAAGGAATTCCGCCAACCGCCCGCGAAGGGTGTCGCAGGCGGCCTTCACCGCCATCCCGTTCAGATCCGACCCCGAGGACGCCGCGGTGGCCGAGGTGTTGGGCACCTTCCCGGTATCGGTCGCGGTGATCTTCACCCGCTCCACCCCGATCCCGAAGCCCGAGGCCGCCACCTGCGCCACCTTCTGGAACAACCCCTGTCCCATCTCGGTCCCGCCGTGGTTCAGATGCACCGACCCGTCCTGATAGACATGCACCAGCGCGCCGGCCTGGTTCAGCCAGGTCAGCGTGAAGGAGATGCCGAACTTCACCGGCGTCAGCGCGATTCCCTTCTTCAGCACGTCATTCGCCGCGTTCCAGCGCGCCACCTCGGCCTTGCGCGCAAGATAGGCGGAACTCTCCTCCAGCCGCGCGGTCAGCCCGTGCAGGATGAAATCCTCCACCGGCATCCGGTAGGGCGTGACCTGTTGCTTCTTCTGAGCGGAAATATCCCGGGGGTCCGGGGGCTGGCCCCCGGCCTCGCCGTAGAAATTCGCGCGCCGCACTTCCAGTGGCTCCCGGCCCACCGCGAAGGCCACGTGATCGAGAACCCGCTCGATCCCCAGCATCCCCTGCGGTCCGCCAAAGCCCCGGTAGGCCGTGGCCGACTGGGTGTTGGTGCGCAGCCGGTGGCTCTCGATCCGCATGTTCTCGATCAGATAGGCGTTGTCGGCATGCAGCATCGCCCGGTCGCAGACCGGCAGCGACAGGTCCGCCGACCAGCCGCATTGCGCCAGCTGCAGGAACTCCACCCCCAGGATCCGGCCCCGGTCGTCGTGTCCCACGTGGTAATCGATCCGGAAGGCATGGCGCTTGCCGGTGATCATCATGTCGTCGTCGCGGTCGTAGCGCATCTTGCACGGCCGCCCGGTGGCCCGGGCCGCCACCGCGCAGGCCACGGCCAGGTGGTTGCCCTGGCTCTCCTTGCCGCCGAAGCCGCCGCCCATGCGCCGTACCTCGACCCGTACCGCGTTCATCGGCAGGCCCAGGGCTTCAGAGACCTTGTGCTGGATCTCGGTCGGGTGCTGGGTCGAGGAATGCACGACCATGTCGCCGCCCTCCTGCGGCAGCACGAGGGCCGCCTGGCCCTCGAGGTAGAAATGTTCCTGCCCGCCGATCTCGATGGAACCCTTCAGCACCCGCGGCGCCCCGGCGATCGCGGCCGCCGCGTCGCCGATCTGCCAGGTGACCGGGCCGCCCTCGAAATGGCTGTTCGCCGCGAGGGCCTGCTCGATGGTGATCAGCGCAGGCAGGTCCTCGTAGGTGACCATGGCCAGCCGGGCGGCGCGGCGCGCGGCAAGGTGGCTCTCGGCCACGACGATGAACATCGGGTGGCCGGCGTAGTGCACCTCTCCCATTGCCAGCAGGGGCTCGTCATGGATCGAGGGGGAGCAGTCGGGCATCGGCGACAGATCGTCCGGCCCGATCACGGCAACGACGCCCGGCGCCGCGCGCACCGGGCCGAGGTCGAGCACCGTCACCTTCGCATGCGCCCGTTCCGACAGGCCGAAGGCAAGGTGCAGCGTGTTCGCGGGCACCGGAATATCGTCGATGTAGCGCGCCTGTCCGGTGACATGGAGCGGCGCGGCATCGTGCGGCAGGGGCTTTGCGACGCTCACGGCGACACCTCCAGCACCGAGACAGGCCTGCCCGCAAGGTCGTGGAAGTAGCGCAGGAGCATGTTGCGCGCGGTGTCCAGCCGGTAGTCGGCGGAGGCGCGCATGTCACTCATCGGCGCGAAATCCTCGGCAAAGGCGGGGAGTGCCGTGCGGATCGCCTCTTCGTCCCAGCGCCCGCCCGCGAGGGCGGCCTCGACCGCGGTGGCGCGTTTCGGCACGCCCGCCATGCCGCCGAAGGCGATGCGCGCATCGGTGACACGGCCGTCCTCGACCGTGACGTTGAAGCAGCCGCAGACCGCCGAGATGTCCTGATCGAAGCGCTTCGACAGCTTGTAGCAGCGCAGCGCGGGGGCCTCGGAGGGCAGGGTGACGGCGGCGACGAATTCGCCGGGCTTCCGGTCCTGGCTGCCGTAGTCGAGGAAGAAATCCTCCAGTGGCATCGCCCGCATCTCGTCGCCCTGGCGCAGGTGCAGCGTGGCGCCGAGCGCGATCAGCGCGGGCGGGCCGTCGCCGATGGGAGAGCCATTGGCGATGTTGCCACCGATCGTGGCGGCCTCGCGCACCTGGACGGAGGCGAAGCGTCGCAGCATCGCGGCGAAGGCGGGGTGGACGTCGCGCATCGCGCGGCGCAGCGCCTCGATCGTGACGCAGGCGCCGATCCCGATCACCTTGCCGCGGGTCTCGACATGGGTGAGGTCCGCGACGCCCGACAGGAAGGCGACCGGCCCGAGGTCGCGCAGCTGCTTGGTCACCCACAGGCCCACATCGGTGGCCCCGGCGATCAGCGTGGCCTCCGGATGGGCCGCGTACCACTCGGCGAGGTCGTCGCTGTTGGTGGGGCGGAAGACCGGGGGCGCGGTGTCCGCAGCGGCGTCGGAGGCGCGTGTTTCGGGGGGGCGTATTTGGGGAACAATGAAAGAGGAAAGCGCGCTTGCATCGGCCGCCATCTGCGGCGGCGCCGGCAGTTCGGCGGCGGCCCTGGCTGCACGCAGGATCGGGGCGTAGCCCGTGCAGCGGCAGAGGTTGCCGGCCAGCACGTCGTCGGTATCGGCGCGACCCTGGGCATGGGCGATGGCGAGCGCCACCATGATGCCGGGGGTGCAGAAGCCGCACTGGCTTCCATGATGGGCGATCATCGCCTCCTGCACCGGGTGCAGGGTACCATCGGGCGCGGCCAGGCCCTCGACCGTGCGCACCGCCTTGCCGTGGAGTTGCGGCAGGAAGAGGAGGCAGGCGTTCAGCGCGCGGCTGCCCGCGGCGTCGGTCACCATCACCGTGCAGGCGCCGCAATCGCCCTCGTTGCAGCCTTCCTTGGTGCCGGTCAGGCCGCGGGTCTCTCGCAGCCAGTCCAGCAGGCTGCGGGTGGGGGGCTGATCAGCCACCCGGACCGGCGTTCCGTTGAGGAGAAACGCGATCTCCGTCATGTCGATAAACCTGCCGCGGTACCTTGTCCCGGGGGCTGATGCGCGGCTGTCCGATGCGGCGTAGAACGACCTGCGCGCCCTTTGTCCTGTCCTTTCAATCATGAAGCGCGACACTTTGCCAGTTGGCAAGCGCGCCGCATCAGGTTCGGCAAGAAGCTGTTTCGCCCGATGCCGAACAATCGGGCAGTGCGGGGGCGGTTTCGCGGCGCGGCGGGCGGCGGCGGAACCGGTTCCGCCCGGCGGTGCTGCGTCAGGATCGTGCGCCCGAAGTTCCTGTGCAACCCCTGGCCCGGGCCGTGTGTTCCACCGCCCATCCTGCCGGGCTATCGCGCCGGGTGTTTGCAGGCTAGGCTTCCCGGGACGGCGGGGCAAGCCCCGGCCGCCGGCGGGGAGGGCCGGATGCGTGACGCGGTGACGATCGGCGAGGGTGGGCGCCCGCTGGTGCGGGGCGGGTCGGTCTATGGCCTGATCGCGGCGGTGGGGGCGGTGCTGTGGCTTGTCTCGGTGCGCTGGCCGGCCGAGATGCCGGCGGTCGGGCCCTACGCGTTCCAGCCGCCGATCTATGCGGCGGTCGCGCTGGCGCTGCTATGGTACCTGCGCGGGCTTTCCCGGCTGGGGCGGGAGGCACCGCCCCTGTGGCGGAGGGCGGCTTTCGTGGCGGGGCTGGCGCTTCTGTGGATCGCCACCCAGACCGGGTTCGAATATCTCGCCCAGCGGATGTTCTTTCTCAACCGGGTGCAGCATGTCGGGCTGCATCACGTGGGGCCGGTGCTTCTGGGGCTGAGCATGGCCGGGCCGGTGATCCTTGCGGGCGGGCCCGCGTGGCTGCGCGCGCTGGCGGCGACCGTGGCTGCACGGCGCGTGATGGCGGTGGTGCAGCGGCCTGGAGTTGCCACCGTCCTGTTCGTGGGCACGTTCTGGTTCTGGCTGATCCCGTCAGTGCATTTCACCGCGATGCTGGATCCGTGGCTCTACCAGCTGATGAACTGGACCATGGCGGTGGACGGGATCCTGTTCTGGGCGATGGTGCTGGACACGAGGCCGCGCGGGCGGGCCGGCTCGGGGGGCAGTTCGGGGGCCCGTTCCGGGGCCCGGGTCAGCTTCGGACTGCGCGCCGTGCTGTCGGTGGCGGTGATGTTCCCGCAGATCCTGCTGGGCGCGCTGATCACCTTCGCGCGGGGCGACCTGTTCCCGTATTACGCCTATTGCGGGCGGTACTTTCCCGGGATCGACGCGGTGACCGACCAGCAGATCGGCGGCATCGTGATCTGGATCCCGCCGGCGATGATGAGCGTGGTGGGGCTGCTCGTCGTTCTGGGGAACATGCGGCGGGCCGAGGGGCAGGTTCAGGGCGCGGGGCAGGACTAGGCGCCCTTGACGAGGCGGGTCATGTCCTCGGTCACGCCGGCGACGTCGGCGCCGGCGTCGTAGAGCCGCGGGATCAGCAGGCGGGCGCGGCCCCGGGGGCCAAAGACGTAGACCGAGGGGCCGTGGATTACCCTGTAGGGCTGGCTGCCGTGGGGCGGGGTGACCTTGTAGGTGACGCGGTAGCGGCGGGTCACGTCGGCAAGCTGGTTGTCGGTGCCGCGCAGCGCCTCGACCCCGGGGCCGAACTGGGCGGAGTAGCGGGCGAGGACCCCGGGCGTGTCGCGGTTGGGGTCGACGGTGACGAATAGGACGCGGATGTCGCGCGCGCCGTCGCCCATCCGGTCGAGGACCTGTGCAAGGTTGCCCATGGTCAGGGGGCAGACGTCGGGGCAATGGGTGTAGCCGAAGAACAGCATGACAAGGGCGCCGCGGTAATCGGCCTGCGTGACCGTGCGGCCGTCGGAGGCGCGGGTCAGGGTAAAGTCGAGCGCGGGCAGGGCGCCCGTCACGTCGACCGAATGGAACGGCTTGCCGTGGCGGCAGGCGGCCAGCGCCGTCGCGCCCAGCATCAGGAGTGTGGCGCGGCGGGTCGGGCCGCGCGCGCGGATCTCGGGCTGTGTCATGTCTCCTCCGTGTGGCAGCGTAGCGCGGACGGAGGCATCGCGCATCCGTGAAGTGGGGGCGGTGAAACGCGCTCTTCGGGTCATCCCCGCTTTCCCTTCGCCGCCGCGCTGGATAGCATCGGGGGATGACGACCTCTCCCCGATTCATCCATCTCCGCGTGCACACCGAATATTCGCTTCTCGAAGGGGCGGTGCCGGTGAAGAAACTCGTCAAGCTGTGCGGCGATCAGGGAATTCCCGCGGTCGCCGTGACCGACACGAACGACATGTTCTGTGCGCTGGAATTCTCGACCATCGCCTCGGGCGCCGGCCTTCAGCCGATCATCGGCTGTCAGGTCGACGTGGCCTACGATCCGGCCCAGCCCGGCGAGAAACCGCGCCTGCCCGCGCCCGTCGTGCTGCTGGCGCAGACCGAGCGCGGCTACGAGAACCTGATGCGGCTGAACTCCTGCCTCTACCTCGACAAGCACGGCGCGCTGCCCGAGGTGACGGTGGACGAGCTGGCCGAGTTTTCCGAGGGGCTGATCTGTCTGTCCGGCGGGCCCGAGGGCGCGGTCGGCAAGCTGTTGCAATCGGGGCAGGAGGCGAAGGCCGAGGCGCTGGTGAAGCGACTGGCGGAGATCTACCCGGACCGGCTTTACATCGAGTTGCAGCGCCACCCCGGCGAGGGCGGCCAGCCCACGGAGGCCGAGCGCGCGACCGAGAAGGGCCATGTCGAGATGGCCTATGCGCTGAACCTGCCGCTGGTGGCCACGAACGACGTCTACTTCCCCAAGCCCGAGATCTACGAGGCGCATGACGCGCTTCTGTGCATCAAGGAAGGGGCTTACGTCGACCAGCAGGAACCCCGCCGCCGCCTGACGCCGCAGCATTACCTGAAGTCGGAATCCGAGATGGTGGCGCTCTTCGCCGACCTGCCGGAGGCCGTGCAGAACACTGTCGAGATCGCCCGCCGCTGCGCCTACAAGGTGCCCAAGCGCGACCCGATCCTGCCGCGCTTCGCCGATGACGAGGTCGAGGAACTGCGCCGCCAGGCATGGGAGGGGCTGGAGGCGCGCCTCAAGGTCATCCCCCATGCCGTGCCGGTGGCCGAGTACGAGGAACGGCTGAAGTTCGAGCTTGGGATCATCGAGCAGATGGGGTTCCCGGGCTATTTCCTGATCGTTGCCGACTTCATCAAGTGGTCGAAGGAACACAACATCCCCGTGGGGCCGGGGCGGGGCTCGGGCGCGGGCAGCCTTGTCGCCTATGCGCTGACCATCACCGACCTCGACCCGCTGCGCTATTCGCTGCTGTTCGAACGCTTCCTCAACCCCGAACGGGTGTCGATGCCGGACTTCGATATCGACTTTTGCATGGACCGGCGCGAGGAAACGATCCGCTACGTGCAGGAGAAGTACGGTCGCGACAAGGTGGGGCAGATCATCACCTTTGGCGCGCTACTGTCCAAGGCGGCGGTGCGCGACGTGGGCCGCGTGTTGCAGATGCCCTATGGCCAGGTGGACCGGCTGTCCAAGCTGATCCCGGTCGAGGGGGTGAAACCCGTCTCGATCACCGAGGCGCTGGCGCAGGAGGAGCGCCTGCGCGAGGCCGCCCGAACCGAGGAGGTGGTGAAGCGCTTGCTGGATTACGGCCAGCAGGTCGAGGGGCTGTTGCGCAACGCCTCGACCCACGCGGCGGGGGTGGTGATCGGCGACCGGCCGCTGGACCGGCTGGTGCCGCTCTACCAGGATCCGCGGTCGGACATGCCAGCCACGCAGTTCAACATGAAATGGGTCGAGCAGGCGGGTCTGGTGAAGTTCGACTTCCTCGGCCTCAAGACCCTGACGGTGATCCAGAACGCCGTCGACCTGATCCTGAAGAACGGCCGCCACCTGCACATCGGGCCGGACGGGACCGAGCTTTACGAGCCGCCCGAGGGCGCGGTGGATCAGATCAACCTGATCCCCTTGGACGACGAACCGACCTACGACCTCTATTCCAGCGCCAAGACGGTCGCGGTGTTCCAGGTCGAAAGCTCGGGCATGATGGATGCGCTCCGGCGCATGAAGCCCACCTGCATCGAGGATATCGTGGCCCTCGTGGCGCTTTATCGTCCTGGGCCCATGGAGAACATCCCGACCTATTGCGAGGTCAAGAACGGGCTGAAGGAAATCACCTCGATCCACCCTTCGATCGACTACATCCTCGAAGAAACGCAGGGCATCATCGTCTACCAGGAACAGGTGATGCAGATTGCCCAGGTGATGGCGGGGTATTCGCTTGGCGGCGCCGACCTTCTGCGCCGGGCCATGGGCAAGAAGATCAAGGAGGCGATGGACGCCGAGCGGCCGAAGTTCGTGGCTGGCGCCAAGAAGAACGGGGTCGACGACAAGAAGGCCAAGGAGGTCTTCGACCTTCTGGAGAAGTTCGCCAACTACGGCTTCAACAAGTCCCACGCCGCCGCCTACGCGGTGGTCAGCTACCAGACCGCATGGCTGAAGGCGAACCATCCGGTGGAGTTCATGGCAGGCGTCATGAACTGCGATATCCACCTGACCGACAAGCTTGCGATCTATGCCGAGGAGGTCCGCCGCGGCCTGAAGATCGAGATCGTGCCGCCCTGCGTGAACCGGTCGCTCGCGTCGTTCGACGTGGTGGACCAGAGGCTGGTCTATGCGCTGGGTGCGTTGAAGAACGTGGGCTCCGACGCGATGCGCATGGTCGTCGAGGCGCGGAATGTGGACGGGCGGGAAAAGCCGTTCTCGACGCTCTACGATTTCGCCCGCCGGGTGGACATGAAGCGGGTGGGCAAGCGCCCCCTGGAGATGATGGCGCGCGCGGGCGCCTTCGATCAGCTCGACCGCAACCGGCGGCGGGTGTTCGAGGGGCTGGAGGCGCTGATGGCCTATTCGGCGGCGATCCACGAACAGAAGGCGTCGGATCAGGTGTCGCTGTTCGGCGAGGCGGGCGAGGACCTGCCGGAACCGCGCCTGCCCAAGGTCGACGACTGGATGGCCGAGGATCGGCTGGCGCAGGAATTCCAGGCGATCGGCTTCTACCTGTCGGGCCACCCGCTGGATGAATTCGCGGGCGCACTGAAGCGCAAGGGCCACCCGACGCTGGCGGCCCTGCAGGCGGATGCCGAGGTGAAGGGCGGCGCGGTGGGCCGCGTGGGCGTCAAGGTTTCGGGGTTGCAGGAAAGGAAATCGGCCAAGGGCACGCGGTTCTTCCGGCTGAACATTTCCGATCCGACGGGGCAGGTGTCGGGGATGGTGATGTTCCCCGAGGATTTCGACGCGGCGCGACGCGTCTTCGACCAGACGGACATGGTGATCATGACGCTGGAGGCGCAGTTCAACGAGGGCCAGTTCGATCCGCGTGGACGGTCGGTCGCGCCGATGGAGGCGGCGATCGCGGATGCGGGCGGCGCGGGCCTTCTGGTGCATATCGGCGCGCCGGAGGCGGCGGTTTCGGTCAAGGCGGTCCTAGACCGGATGGGCGGCGGTGAGGGCGCGCGCGGGCGCGGGCCGATCCGGTTCTGCCTGTCGGCCCCGGACGGGCAGGAGGTGGAAATCGAGGTGGGCAAGGAACTGCCCGTTTCGCCCCGGATCCGCTCGGCGCTGAAGTCGCTCGAAGGTGTGGTGATGGTCGAGGAGATCTGAGGGAGGAGATCTGAGGGCGCCGCTCCTCGACGCGCTTCCGCGCGCTCGTCGTCCGAACGCGCCCGCCCGGTGTCCCCGCCCGGATGTCCCCGACCGGCGGCTATTCCCCCGGGGCCGGCGCCGCACTGTGGGCGAAGGCCTCGGTCGCCGCGGTGATCCGTTGTGCGAAGATCCGCGCCAGGGTCACCGACAGCACGATCCGCAGCACGTGATGGGCGCTGACGTAGACCACGCTCACCTGCAGCGACACGGCGACCAGCGACATCTCGGCCACGCCGCCGGGGGCGAGGGCGAGGAAGATCGCGTCGGTCGGCTCGGTCACCCAGAAATGCAGGGCATAGGCGGTGCCGAGGCCCAGAAGCAGCGTCGCGCAGACGTTGAGGGCGGCCAGCACGAGCGCCCTGCCGAACATGCTTCGCCCCATGCCGGCGAAACGCGCCCCGAGCGCGGTGCCGACGAACAGCTGGGTCAGCCCGATCATCCATTGCGGCGGCACCGCGTCGGTCAGGCCGGCCAGATGCGCCGCGCCGCTGACCAGAAGCGGCCCGGTCACCACCGCGGCGGGCAGCTTCAGCCGCTCGCCCACCACCGCACCGATGGCCGCGAGGGCCAGCAAGAGGGCAATCTCGAGGACGCTTGCAGACTGGTCGGTGCCGCCGAAGGAGGCGCCCGCCGCGCTGCCCACCGCGCCGCCGGTGATGATGGTGAAGGCGAGGGGCACCAGCGTGATCGTCAGGATCAGCCGCATGAATTGCAGCATCGTCGTCATCGCGACGTTGCCGCCGGCCTCTTCGCCCATGGCGATCGCGGTGATCAGCCCGCCGGGGATCGCGCCGAAGAAGCTGGTAGCCGGGTCGAAGCCCCCGAGGCGGCGGTAGATCAGGTAGCCCATCGCCTGCGCTATCGGCACGATCAGTGCCAGCGCGATGACCGAAGGCCACCAGCGCACCGCCTGTTCCAGCAGCCCGGGGTGGAACGCCCCGCCGATCGAGACGCCGATCACCGGGATCGACCAGCTGCGGAAGACGCCGGGCAGGGCGGGGGCCTGGCCGAACAGCTTCACCCGGGTGATGGCCGCGGCCGCGGTCGACACGATCGGTCCGAGCAGCAGGGGCAGGGGCAGGTGCAGCAGGGTCGCCACCACCGCACCGAGCGCGCCGACGGCAAGGGTCGCCGCCACGACGGGCAGCGGTACTGGGGTCCGGCGGGACGGGAGGCGGAGGCTGAAAGGCATCGTGGGGTTTCCGGGCGGCATCCTGCCACCGCCGCGAGACGGGCACAAGCTGCTCCGGCACCGGCACTGGCACCGGCAGGGGACGGTGCCGCGCCCTGGTCGCGGTGCGGCATGAGACCGGGGTGGTCCGGTGTGCCCGGCGAAAGGCGGGGCCCGCCATGGGGGTGTCAGGAGCGCCGCTGGCCAGCGGGTCCGCACGGGTGTAGGCTTTGGGCGTGAATGGTGCCGCGACGAGGGAGGACAGGCCATGATGGAGCCGTCGCTGAACGTTCTGGGCGAGGCGCTCGAGCCCTGCTCGGCCGAGCCGGTCACCGGGTTCTTTCGCAACGGCTGCTGCGATACCGGCCCGCAGGACATGGGGCTGCATACCGTTTGCGCGGTCATGACGGCCGAGTTCCTGGCACTGTCGAAATACCTCGGCAACGACCTGTCGACGCCGCAGCCGCAATATGGCTTTGCCGGGCTCAGGCCGGGCGACCAATGGTGCCTTTGTGCCGCGCGTTTCCTGCAGGCGCACGAGGAGGGTGCGGCGCCGCAGCTGCGGTTGAAGAGCACTCACCGCCGCACGCTTGACGTCGTGCCGCTGGAGGTGCTGCGGCACTATGCGCTGGACGCGGATTAGGGGCGTGGGGCCCGGCCGGGTTTGAGGCGGCAGGGGTGCGTATTTGGAGAACAATGAAAGGGGGAGGGGCGGCCCCTGACACCTGCAGGGCCGCCTGAAGGCCGCACGGGGGGGGGGGCGGCGGGTGGCGAGAGTTCGGGCGGGCGCCGAGGGGGGGACGCCCGGGTCAGCCGTTCATTTCAACGCCCAGGTGGCGCGCGACGGTGAAGATGTCCTTGTCGCCGCGGCCGCACATGTTCATCACGATGATATGGTCCGCAGGCAGGGTGGGCGCGATCTTCATCACATGGGCCAGGGCGTGCGACGGCTCCAGCGCCGGGATGATCCCCTCGAGCGAACACGAAAGCTGGAACGCCTCCAGCGCCTCGGCATCGGTGATCGAGACGTATTCGGCCCGGCCGGTGTCATGCAGCCAGGCGTGTTCCGGGCCGATCCCCGGGTAATCCAGCCCCGCCGAGATCGAGAAGCCTTCGAGGATCTGGCCGTCGTCGTCCTGCAGAAGGTAGGTCCGGTTGCCGTGCAGCACGCCGGGCCGCCCGCCGGTGAGCGAGGCGCAATGTTCCATCTTCTCGTCGACGCCCTTGCCGCCGGCCTCGACCCCGATGATCTTCACCTCAGGGTCGTCGAGGAAGGGATAGAACAGGCCCATGGCGTTCGACCCGCCGCCAATCGCCGCGATCACCGTGTCGGGCAGGCGGCCCTCGCCCTCCTGCTCGGCCAGCTGCCAGCGGACTTCCTTGCCGATGATCGACTGGAAGTCGCGCACCATCGCCGGGTAGGGGTGCGGCCCGGCCACCGTGCCGATGCAGTAGAAGGTGTCGCGCACGTTGGTCACCCAGTCGCGCAGCGCGTCGTTCATCGCGTCCTTCAGGGTGCCGCGACCGGAGGTCACGGGGATCACCTCGGCGCCGAGGAGCTTCATCCGGAAGACGTTCGGTGCCTGGCGTTCGACGTCGTGCGCGCCCATGTAGACCACGCATTTCAGGCCGAACTTGGCGCAGACCGTGGCGGTTGCCACGCCGTGCTGGCCCGCGCCGGTCTCGGCGATGATCCGGGTCTTGCCCATGCGGCGGGCAAGGATGATCTGGCCCAGCACGTTGTTGATCTTGTGCGCGCCTGTGTGGTTCAGCTCGTCGCGTTTCATGTAGATCTTCGCCCCGCCCAGATGCTGGGTCAGGCGCGAGGCGTGATAGAGCGGCGAGGGGCGGCCGACGTAGTGCTTCCACAGGTCGTCCATCTCGGCCCAGAAGCTTTCGTCCGTCTTGGCGCGTTCGTACTCGGCCTCTAGGTCGAGGATCAGCGGCATCAGCGTCTCGCTGACGAAACGCCCGCCGAAGATGCCGAAGCGGCCCTGTTCGTCGGGGCCGGACATGAAGGAATTGATGAGGTCGTCGGCCATGGTTCGTCTCCCGCGTTACAGGGTGCGTTTATAGCCCTTGCGCGCGTGGGTAAAGCCGCGCCGTGTCACGCAGGGGCGCCCGGGCACATCTTTGGCTCGGCGACTTCAGCGCAGCGACGGCTTGGCTCAGGCGCGCGCCGCCAGTCCGAAGGCCGCGATCAGGGCCGGGTCCTTCACCCCGGGCGCGCTTTCGACGCCCGAGGAGACGTCGACCTGCCGCGCGCCGGTCAGGCGCACCGCCTCGGCCACGTTCGCGGGGGTCAGGCCGCCGGCCAGCATCCACGGCACCGGCCAGCGCCGGTTCGCGATCAGCCGCCAGTCGAAGGGCACGCCGTTGCCGCCGGGCAGGGGCGCCCCCTTCGGCGCCTTGGCATCGACGAGGATCTGGTCGGCCACGGGGGCGTAAAGTTCCAGTTTCGCGAGGTCGGCCTCTTCGGCGATGCCCACCGCCTTCATCACCGGCAGGCCATAGCGGGTGCGGACCTCGGCCACCCGCTCGGGGGGTTCCGTGCCGTGAAGCTGCAACATGTCGAGGGGGACCGTCTTCAGGATCGCGTCCAGTTCGGCATCGGTCGCGTTCACCGTCAGCGCCACCTTGGCCAGCCCCGGGGGGGCCTCGATCGCGATGTCGCGGGCCAGCTCGGCGCCGATGTTGCGCGGCGATTTGGCAAAGAAGACAAGGCCCATGTAGGCCGCGCCGGCGGCGTGGACGGCGGCGACATCTTCGGGGCGGGTCAGGCCGCAGATCTTGACACGGGTGCTCATGGGAAGGGGTTTAGGGCGTGGGGGAGGGTTTGGGAAGGGGTGGCGGCTGTGGCCTCCTGCTTGAAGGGCCAGTGCCTTCTCAGTCCAGAGCGCGAGGCCCGCGCCGAGCCCCGTGGAAGGACGAGCTGACCCGGCTCGAGGCGCGGCGAAGCCGCAGGGCAAGCGCGGGTCAGTCCAGGCGGGTCGTAGGCGTGCCTCCGGCACGACCGGACCGGCGCTGACCCCACTTTCGTTCAGAGAGAAGGCAGGGCCTGGTCGGCGCCGTAGGGTGCGTTGAAACGTACCTTATGGCGCTCTCAGTAATGCGGCGGTTTCTGGTCGGCCAGCGGGATGGTTCCGCCCGCCTCGTACTCGCGCTCGGCCTCGCGCTCGATCATCAGGGCAAGGCGCCGTGTCAGCAGGTCGATCTCGCGGCTCTGGCGGGCGACGACCTCCGACAGGTCCTCGACCGTGCGGGCGAGATACGCCATCTGTTCCTCGATCTCGTCCATCGTCGCCATCGCGGGCCTCCTGTGTCAGGGCCGGGACCATAGCCGCCGCGAGCCGCAGAGCCAAGCCGCCGCCTTGCCCTGCAGCCCCCCTTCGGCTAGATCACCCGCGACTGTCCAGGTAGGCGAGACGAGACGATGGCGAAGGACAAGGGGCCCAAGGGGCAAAGGCGCCCGCGGGCCGAGACGCCCAAGGGCTTCCGCGACTATTTCGGCGCGGATGTGACCGAACGCAAGGAAATGCTCGACAAGATCGCCGCCGTCTACCATCGCTACGGCTTCGATCCGCTGGAAACCTCGGCGGTGGAGACGGTCGAGGCACTGGGCAAGTTCCTGCCCGACGTCGACCGCCCGAACGAGGGGGTCTTTGCCTGGCAGGAAGAGGCCGAGAGCGACAAGCCCGGCGACTGGCTGGCGCTGCGCTACGACATGACGGCGCCGCTGGCGCGTGTGGCCGCGCAGTTCCGCAACGATCTGCCGAACCCCTACCGGCGCTACGCCATGGGCCCCGTCTGGCGCAACGAGAAACCCGGCCCGGGCCGGTTCCGCCAGTTCTATCAATGCGATGCCGATACCGTGGGCGCGCCGTCGGTGGCTGCGGATGCCGAGATCTGCGCCATGCTCTCGGACGCGCTGGAAGAGGTCGGCATTCCGCGCGGCGACTACATCGTGCGGATCAACAACCGGAAAGTGTTGAACGGCGTGATGGAAGTGGCGGGCGTCCTCGATCCTGCCGATCCGGCGAAGTTCGAGGCCGAGCGCGGGATTGTCCTGCGCGCCATCGACAAGCTGGACCGGCTGGGCGACGCGGGCGTCCGTGCGCTCTTGGGCGAGGGGCGCAAGGACGACAGCGGCGACTATACCAAGGGCGCGGGGCTTTCGGAGGCGCAGGCTGATGTGGTCATGGGCTTCATGGACGCCAAGCGCGCGGACGGGGCGGCCACCTGTGCCCGGCTGCGCGAGCTGGTCACCGGATCGACCATGGGGACCGAGGGCGTCGACGAACTTGAAACCATTGCCGCGCTGCTGGACGCCCAGGGCTACGGCCCCGACCGCATCGTCATCGACCCCTCGGTCGTGCGGGGCCTGGGCTATTACACCGGCCCGGTCTTTGAGGCAGAGCTCACCTTCGAGATCCTCGACGAGAAGGGGCGGCCGCGGCAGTTTGGCTCGGTCGCGGGCGGGGGGCGCTACGACGATCTCGTCAAGCGGTTCACCGGGCAGGCGGTGCCGGCGACCGGCGTGTCGATCGGCGTCGACCGGCTGCTTGCCGCCCTGCGTGCCAAGGGCCGGATCGGCAGCGAAACCCGGGGCCCGGTCGTCGTGACCGTGATGGATCGCGATCGGATGGCCGATTACATGGGCATGGTTGCGGATCTGCGAAATGCGGGCATCCGGGCCGAGGTCTACCTGGGCAACCCAAAGAACTTCGGCAACCAGCTCAAGTATGCCGACAAGCGCGGGGCGCCGGTCGCCGTGATCCAGGGTGGGGACGAGGCGGCGCGCGGCGTGGTGCAGGTCAAGGATCTGGTCCTCGGCGCGAAGATCGCGGCCAGTGCCAGCCTGGAGGAATGGAAGGACCAGCCGGCGCAGACCGAGGTGGCGCGCGCCGATCTGGTTGCCACCGTCCGCCGCATGCTGGAGGGCTGAGATGCCCGCCCGCGACATGGACATCCCCGCCGACACCCTTCCCGAAAGGGCGGCCGTCCGGGCCGAGGCCGCGCGCCTTCTGGAGCGTTTCCTTGCCGCGGGGGCGCAGCCGGTCGAGACCGAGATCCTGCAGCCCGCCGGCACGCTTCTCGATCTCTACGGCGAGGATATCCGCGCCCGCGCCTATGTCACCGCCGATCCGCTGGAAGGCGAGATGATGCTGCGCCCCGACTTCACCGTGCCGGTGGTGCAGATGCACATGGCCGGCGGGGCCGAACCCGCGCGCTATGCCTATGCCGGCGAGGTGTTTCGCCGGCAGGAACATCACGGTGCCCGGGCCCGGGAATACTTTCAGGCGGGGTTCGAGCTTTTCGCCCGGGACGATACCGAAGCCGCGGATGCCGAGGTCTTCGCCCTCTTCGCCGAGATGCTGGCGCCGCTGGGGCTGCGCGCGGCTACCGGCGACATCGGCATCCTGCGCGCGGCTGTCGAGGGGCTGTCGACCAGCCCGGCGCGCAAGGCCGCGCTGCTGCGCCATATCTGGCGGCCGCGGCGGTTCCGGGCGCTGCTTGACCGTTTCGGCGGACGGGTGCCGCCGAACGAGACCCGCAAGCGGCTGATCGCCAGCCTTGGCCATGCCACGCCCGAGGAGCTGATGGCCTCGGCCGGGCCGATGATCGGCCTGCGCGAGCCGGGCGAGATCGCGGCGCGGGCACGGGCGCTTGCCCAGGATGCCGCCGAGCCGCCGCTCTCGGGTTCCGAGGTCGAGACGCTGGACGATGTGCTCGGGCTGCGCGGCACGGCGCCGGTGGCGCTGGCGCATCTGCGCGACGTGGCCGTCGACCTGCCGGCGATCGGTGGCGCGGTCGAACGCCTTGCGCGTCGACTCGATGCGCTGGCCGCGCGCGGGATCGACGTCGAGACGCTGGAATTCGAGGCCAGCCACGGCCGTTCCACCCTCGAATATTACGACGGCTTCGTCTTCTCGTTCGTCGCCGAGGCCCGGCCCGACCTGCCGCCGGTCGCCACCGGCGGACGCTACGACGCGCTGACCCGGGTGCTGGGGCAGGGCCGCGAGATCCCGGCGGTCGGCGGCGTGATCCGCCCCGGCCTCGTCGTGGCGCTCAGGGAGGGCATCGCATGAGCCTGAAGATCGGGGTGCCCTCGAAGGGCCGGCTGATGGAGAAGACCTTCGACTGGTTCGGGGCGCGTGGCGTGCAGATGGCGCGCACGGGGTCGGATCGGGAATACGCCGCCCGGGTCGAGGGCGCCGAGGGGGTCGAGATGGTCCTTCTGTCGGCGGGCGAGATCCCGCGGGAACTGGCGGCGGGGCGGATTCACCTTGGCGTCACCGGGTCGGACCTGGTGCGCGAGAAGCTGGCCGACTGGGACCGCGAGGTGGTGGAACTGGCGCGGCTGGGCTTCGGCCATGCCGACCTGATCCTTGCCGTGCCGGCCTGCTGGATCGACGTCGACACGCTGGAGGATCTGGACGGCGCGGCCTCGGCCTTCCGGGCGGCGCATGGCCATCGCCTTCGGATCGCGACCAAGTATCACCGGCTGGTGCGCGAGTTCCTGCGCGATGTGGGCGTCGCCGATTATCAGCTGGTCGACAGCCAGGGCGCGACCGAGGGCACCGTTAAGAACCTTACCGCCGAGGCGATCGCCGACATCACCTCGACCGGCGAGACGCTGCGCGCGAACCACCTGAAGATCCTGTCGGACGGGGTGATCCACCGCAGCCAGGCCACGCTGTACATGTCGCGCCGCGCCGATTGGGACACCGGCGAGACCGGGGGCGCCCGGGCGGTGCTCGCGTCGCTGGCCGACCGGCTCGACCTGGACCTGCCGGGACGGGAGTGACCGGGGAAGGGCAGGGCCGCCGCCGCGGTCTGCCCCGCAGGCCCGCCGCTCAGGCGGGGGGCTGCCAGTCGACCCAGCGGCCGTGGAAATCCGCCCGCCCGAGCGCGATCGTGGTGCCGTCGGGCGTCGCGCCATCCCAGAGCGTCAGGGTGACCCCGGCGCCGGGCTGGGCGGCGTCCGCTTCCATCCCCAGATGCGCTAGCGGCGCCTCCGGCGTGGCACGCGCGCCGGCGCGGGCCAGCGCGGCGCTTGCGCGGTCTTTCGTCTCCTGCGGGAAGTACTGCCAGGCGATGGTGTGGCATACGAGGTGCAGCCGGCCGGGGTGCACCTCGGCCAGCCGGTCCGCAAGCCAGGCGGCGGCGTCGCCCCGGTCGACCTGCGGTTTCAGCCGCGCGGCCTCGGCCAGGGCGAGGTCGGTCCGGGCCAGCCGGTCGGCCTGGTCGGCCCAGGTGTAGGCCATCAGCCGCAGCCGGTCGGCCACAGGGTCGAGCGGGTTGAGATCGACCCCGCGCCGCGCCGCGATCTCCGGGGCGGCCTCGGCCGGGGGGCGGCCGCGCCATTCCGGCGCAAGTTCCAGCACCGGGTCGGGCGGCGCGATCCGCACGCTGCCCGCTACCAGTGCGTAGCGGTCCCAGATCAGGTTGAGGCCGGCACTGGCACCCAGCTCCGACAGCACCAGCGGCAGCCCCAGCCGCGCCGTCAGCCACGCCCCCGCCGCGATCAGCACGGCGGAGCGGCGCACCTCGTTGGTTTGCGGCGGGCTGTCGAGCCAGAGCTGCACCGCCGCCTCGTGGCGGGTCAGCGCGTCGGACACGGCACCCCAGAGTGCCCCGTCATCGCCGGGGGCTGCGTATTGGGCGGCGAGTCGGTCGTCCTGTCCGCTCAGCACAAGGGCATGCAGGGCACCGGCCAGGCGCAGCGGCAGTGAATGCCCGCGCGATGTGATGTCGCCCTGCCAGGCGAACAGCCGGTCTGTCACCGGCGTTCCGGGGCGCAGCCTGTCGGCGGCCAGCCGCAGGAGCCGCGCGGTGAAGGGCGACCCGAGCGCATCGCAGGACATGGCCTGATCGCGCAGCGCCTCCGGCAGGGCCATCATTTGAAGTGATCCTTCAGCTTCTGAAGCGGGCTACGTGCATCTTCGGTGGCGGCAGGCGCGGCCTTCGGTGTGTCCTGCGGGACGCCCTGCGGGGCGGCGGCCGTCTTGCCGCCGCCCGTGCCGCCGGAGGAGCGTGGCGGCGCGGTGCGCAGGCTGACCGCGTTCATGAAGCGCGCGGCATCGCCTTCGGCCAGCGCTGGCGCCCCGTCCGAGATGCCGCGCAGGAGATCGTCGAGCCACCCCTCGTCCGCCTTGGCGAAATCGTGCAGCACGTAGCCTGCGACCCGATCCTTGTGGCCGGGATGGCCGATGCCCATGCGCACCCGCCCATAAGCCTCGCCCACGTGCTGGTGGATGGAGCGGAGCCCGTTGTGTCCGGCATGCCCGCCACCCTGCTTCACCCGGCACTTGCCGGGGGCCAGATCGAGCTCGTCATGAAACACCACGAGGTCGGCTGGGGTAAGCTTGTAGAAGCGCAGCGCCTCGCCCACCGACTGGCCAGAGAGGTTCATGAAGGTCGCGGGCTTGAGCAGGATCACCTTTTCCGTGCCCAGCCGGCCCTCGGACACCTCACCCTGGAATCGCGCGCGCCAGGGCGCGAAGCCGTGGTCTTCGGCGATCCGGTCGAGGGCCATGAAACCGATGTTGTGGCGGTTGCCGGCGTATTTCGCGCCGGGATTGCCGAGGCCTGCGAAAAGGCGCATGGGCGGGCTCCTGTGCCATGTCCGTCGCCGCTCTGTGTGGCGCAAGCAGGGGGAAAAGGCCAGAGGAGGGGGAGAGAGGCGCGCCGGAAGCTCCGATTCCAGGGCTTGACTTGGAGTGCGCTCGAACCCCTAGGCTCCGGGGCGTCTTGATGAGAAAGCGGGCCGGATGAAGATCGGGGAACTTGCGAAACGCAGCGGATTGTCGACACATACCATCCGGTATTACGAGCGGATCGGGCTTCTGCCCGTGGCCGATCGCGATGCCGGGGGGCGGCGCGACTACGACGCGGAGATCCTTGCGTGGATCGAATTCCTCGACCGGCTGAAGACCACGGGCATGCCGATCCGCGATATGCTGCGCTACGCCGCGCTGCGCGCGGCGGGCGATGCGACGATGGCCGCCCGCCGGGAACAGCTTGAGGCACATCGCGACGCGGTGCGCGCCCGGGTGGCCGAGCTGCAGGCCTGCCTTCTCGTCCTCGACACCAAGATCGACGGTTACGTCGAGGCAGAGGAAAGGATGCAGACCCATGAACATGACACCCGAAACACCGGACGGGACGCCGCCGAGTGACACCCGGCTGGCGCGTGGCCAACGCGCGCTGGCCGCGATCGACGGGCAGGCCGGGCAGAACGTCATCGACGCGCTGGACGACATCGCGCCGGACTTCGCCACCTACCTGTTCGAATTTCCCTTCGGCGACATCTATTCCCGCCCCGGCCTTTCGCTGCGCGACAGGGAACTGGCCACGGTGGCGATGCTGGCGGCCATGGGCACGGCCCAGCCGCAGCTGAAGGTCCATCTGGAGGCGGCGCTGAACGTGGGGCTGTCGAAGGATGAGATCACCGAGGTGCTGATGCAGACGGCGGTCTACGCAGGCTTTCCCGCGGCGCTGAACGGCCTTTTCGCGGCGAAGGAAATCTTTGCCCACCACCCCGGAACGGCGCCCTGACCGGCGCAAACGAAAAGCGCGGCCCCCTTGCGGGGACCGCGCCTCGATCGGTCGGACCTATGGGCCGCGGGGCTCAGCCCTCGGCGGCGTCGGTCTCTTCGCCTTCACCGGCTTCCTCGGCATCCGAGGCGCGCAGGCCCGAAGGCGCCGCGATGTTGGCGATCACGAAGTTGCGGTCGATCGTCGGCTTCGCGCCTTCCGGCAGCTTGACGTCGCCGATGTGGATGACGTCGCCGATCACCTTGCCGGTCAGGTCGACGGTGATGTGATCCGGGATATCGCCCGCGGTCACTTCCAGCTCGACTTCGGGGCGCACCACGACGAGGGTGCCGCCGCGCTTCAGGCCCGGTGCCGCTTCGTGGTTCTCGAAGGTCACGTGGATGAACAGGTTGATCCGCGAGGTCCGGTGCAGGCGCATGAAGTCGACATGCGTCGGCAGGTCCTTGACCACGTCGCGCTGAACGCCGCGGCAGATCACGCGGACGTCGTCCTGGCCCGGCACCTTCAGGTTGAAGAGCGTCGACAGGAAGCGGCCGGCCTTGAGGCGGGTCAGCAGCGGGTTAAATGCGAGGTTGATCGGAAGCGGATCGGTGCCGCCGCCATAAACGATACCGGGTACGTAGCCCTCACGACGAGCTTGACGAGCGGCCCCCTTGCCTGTCCCCGTCCGTACCTCGGCGTTAAGATCAGGGATCTTGCCAGCCATAAGAGGTCTCCATTGGTCAAAATGATGGCCATCCTCCAAGGGTGCATGGCCACGAAGCCGTCCCCATAGGGCAGATTCGCACCGAAGGCAAAGGAAAAGCGCAGTGGCCGGCCGGGGCGCGGGCGACGCGATGGGGGCGCCTGAAGGAGGGCCCGGAAGAAAGCCAAGGGACACAGGGAAAAGCCAAGGGGCCCCCGCGCGGAGAGCCCCTTTTCGTGTTCCGGTACTGGTGCCGCCGCGTCGGCGGCTGCCGGGTCAGAGCCCGGAATAGAGCGGGAAGCGCGCGCAGAGTTCGGCCACCTCGGCGCGGACCTTCGCCTCGACCTCGGCGTTGCCCGCGTCGCCGTTGGCGGCAAGGCCGTCGGTCACTTCGACGATCCAGTCGGCGATCTGGCGGAACTCAGGTTCCATGAAGCCGCGGGTGGTACCCGCCGGGGTGCCCAGACGGATGCCCGAGGTGACGAAGGGTTTTTCCGGGTCGAACGGCACGCCGTTCTTGTTGCAGGTGATGTGGGCGCGGCCCAGGGCGGCCTCGGTCGCCTTGCCGGTGACCTTCTTCGGGCGCAGGTCGGCCAGCATCAGGTGGTTGTCGGTGCCGCCCGACACGATGTCGATCCCGCCCTTCATCAGTTGATCGGCCATCGCCTGAGCGTTCTTCACCACTTGCGCGGCGTAATCCTTGAACGACGGATCCAGCGCTTCCTTGAAGGCCACGGCCTTGGCCGCGATCACGTGCATCAGCGGGCCGCCCTGCAGGCCCGGGAAGACCGCCGAGTTGATCTTTTTCGCGATGTCGGGGTTGTTGGTCAGCACCATGCCCCCACGCGGACCGCGGAGCGACTTGTGCGTGGTCGTGGTCACCACGTCGGCATGCGGCAGCGGCGAGGGATGCGCACCGCCGGCCACGAGGCCCGCGATATGGGCCATGTCGACCATCAGATACGCCCCCACCTCGTCGGCGATGGCGCGGAAGGCCTTCCAGTCCCAGACCCGGCTGTAGGCGGTGCCACCGGCAAGGATCAGCTTCGGCTTGTGCTCAAGCGCCTTGGCGCGGATCTCTTCCATGTCCAGCAGCTGGTCCTGCGCGCGCACGCCGTAGGACACCACGTTGAACCACTTGCCCGACATGTTCACCGGCGAGCCGTGCGTCAGGTGCCCGCCCGAATTCAGATCGAGGCCCATGAACGTGTCGCCCGGCTGCAGGAGCGCCAGGAACACCGCCTGGTTCATCTGAGAGCCCGAGTTCGGCTGCACGTTGGCGAATTCGCAGCCGAACAGCTCCTTGGCACGCTCGATCGCCAGCGTCTCGACGATGTCCACGTACTGGCAGCCGCCGTAGTAGCGCTTGCCCGGGTAGCCCTCGGCATACTTGTTGGTCAGGACCGAACCCTGCGCCTCGAGCACGGCCGAGGAGACGATGTTCTCCGACGCGATCAGCTCGATCTCGTCACGCTGGCGGCCCAGCTCCTGGCGGATGGCGCCGAAGATCTCGGCATCGCGGGTCGAGAGGGCTTCGGTGAAGAAGCCGGGGTCACGCTTGGCTTGGGTGTTCATGGCAATCTCCTGAGGCAGGGTGCGGGTCGAGGGCTGTTTAGCCCAACCGTCGCCGCCGAAAAAGCCCGTAAGCGACGCGTTTCCACATCGGGGCGGCGGGTGGGCCACGAATGGTGCGGTCATGGGCCCGGCAGGGCGGGCTTGTGTTTCCCCCGGTCGCGGGTGACAACAGGCCCCGTGATGCGCCCGGCGGTGTTCTAGGGGCGCAGAGGAGGCAGGCGGCATGCGGCGCAAGATCGCTTTCATGGCAAGCCACGGAGAGGTGGCGCAGGCGGCCCTTACCCGTCTGGTGGCGCGCTATGGTACCGTTCCCGAGGACGAGGCCGAGGTGATCGTGGCGCTTGGCGGCGACGGGTTCATGCTGCACACGCTGCATGCGACGGAAACCTCTCCGCTGCCAGTCTACGGGATGAACTGCGGCACCGTCGGCTTCCTGATGAACGAATATTCCGAGGACGACCTGCACGCCCGGCTGGAAGCGGCCGAGGAAGAGGTGATCAACCCGCTGCGCATGACGGCGGCCTGCGCCGACGGATCGACCCGGGACCTGCTGGCGATCAACGAGGTGTCCTTGCTGCGGGGCGGGCCGCAGGCGGCGAAGCTGCGGATCAGCGTCGACGGCAAGGTGCGGCTGGAACCGCTGGTCTGCGACGGCGCGCTGGTGTCGACGCCGGCCGGGTCGACCGCCTACAACTATTCGGCGCACGGACCGATCCTGCCGATCGGATCCGAGGTGCTGGCGCTGACCGCGGTGGCGCCGTTCCGTCCCCGGCGCTGGCGCGGGGCGATCCTGCCCAAGCGCGCCGTGGTCCGTTTCGACGTGCTGGAGCCGCAGAAACGCCCGGTGATGGCCGAGGGCGACGGGCGTAGCGTGCGCGATGTGCGCTGGGTCGAGGTCCGGTCGGAACCCACGATCAGTCACCGCATCCTGTTCGACCCGGGGCACGGGCTGGAAGAGCGCCTGCTGCGCGAACAATTCGTCTGAGGGCCGTGGCGCCGCCCGGGCGCAAGGGAACCCCCGAACTACTCCGCCGCCTCGCGTTCCTGGCGCCAGCCCTCGAGCTTGCGGTAGAGCGTGGAGGGCGACACCTCGAGCAGGCGCGCAGCCTTGGGCACCGAGCCGTCGCAACGCGCCAGCGTCGCCTCGATCACGATCTGCTCGATCTCTGCCAGCGGCCGTCCGATCAGGTCGTCGGAGTGCAACTCCGCCGGGCGCGCCACGCCGCTTGGCCCGATGCCGCGCAGGTCGGCAGGCAGCATTGCCTCGGTCACCACGCTGCCCTCGGCGTTCAGCACCACGACGTTGCGCAGTACGTTCAGAAGCTGGCGGACGTTGCCGGGCCAGGGAAGATCGCGAAAGCACGATTTTACCCCGGGCGACAGGGCGGTGAAGCCGCGCCCCTCTTCCACGGAATAGCGCGCCAGAACGGTTTCGGCGATGGTGATCACGTCCTCGCCGCGGTCGCGCAGGGGCGGCATGTGGATCGGCACGACATGGAGGCGGTAGTACAGGTCTTCGCGGAAACGACCGGCGCGGACGGCCTCCAGCGGGTCGCGGTTTGTGGCGCAGACGATCCGCACGTCGACCTTGCGCGGCTTGGTCGCCCCCACCGGCGTGACGGTGGAGGTTTGCAGGAAGCGCAGGAGCTTGGTCTGAAGTGCAAGATCCATCTCGCAGATCTCGTCGAGGAACAGCGTACCGCCGTCGGCGGCCGTCGCGGCCCCCGGCTTGTCGGCGATGGCGCCGGTGAAAGAACCCTTGAGATGACCGAAGACCTCGCTTTCCAGCAGATCCGACGGGATCGCGCCGCAGTTCAGCGCGATGAACGGGCCCGCAGCGCGGCCCGACAGGTCGTGGATCGCCTGGGCGCAAAGCTCCTTGCCGGTTCCGCTTTCGCCAGTGATGAAGACGGTGGCCATCGACGGCGCGACCGAGCGGATGGTGGCATAGACCCGTTCCATCGCCGGGGAGGTGCCGATCAGGTCGCCGGGCGGGCCGGGAACCTCGGCCGTCGTGGCGGCCCCCGTCACGGGGGCGGGGAACTGGCTCAGCGCGGTCGACACCGCGGCCACGAGGCGCTTTCCATCGAACGGCTTGACCAGGAATTCCTGCGCCCCGGCGCGCATCGCCGCCACCGCCTTGCTGATCGAGCCGTTGGCGGTGATCACGATCACCCGAACCGCCGGATCTTCGCGCAGCATGTCCTGCAACAGGTCCAGCCCGTCGCGGTCGGGCAGCATGAGGTCGAGGATGACGACGCGGGGCCGGGTGGCGCGAAAAGCCTGCCAGCCGTCCGCCGCCGTCACCGCCCCCGTGACCTTGTGCCCCTCGAGCGTCAGCAGCGTCTCGTAGAGAAGCTGCAGCGGCGGGGTATCCTCGATCAGCAGGATGGGGGCGGGGGCGGTCATGCTCTGTCCTCTGTCGCGGCGAACAGGGATCCGCAGTATGACACGGCAAGGTCAAGCCGGGATTTCGTCGTGCCGCCCCGGTTGGAGCGTTTCGGGGTCTTGTCCTGTCGGTTCGTCGCGTGAGGCATGGCTCTGGCTGCTGGGCCGCCGGTGCCGGAGGGCCGGCAGGCGGGTTTTGCTTGGTTTCCCGCGAGGATACGCGAAACCGCGGGGCGCGCCAACTCGCACCGCGGGGGAGATGGTGATCGCGTCAGGGTTGACCCTGGCCCCCGTCGTCACCGGGGGACTTGTGCCGTGGGGAAAACCTTTGGACGTCAAGCCTTTGCGTAGCCGAGCCCCTGCAAGGCGCTGCGGATCTCGTCGAGGATGGCGGGATCGTCGATCGTCGCCGGGGTCTTGAACGGCTGCGAATCGGCGATCTTGACCATGGTCGCGCGCAGGATCTTGCCCGAGCGGGTCTTGGGCAGCCGATCCACCACGCAGGCAAGCTTGAACGCCGCCACCGGGCCGATTTGCTGACGCACGAGGCCCACGCATTCGCGGATGATCTCGTCCTCGGGGCGGTTGGTCCCCTTGTTGAGGCACAGGAACCCCAGCGGCAGCTGACCCTTCAGATCGTCGGCCACGCCGATCACCGCGCATTCGGCAACGTCCTGGTGCGAGGCCAGAACCTCCTCCATCGCGCCGGTGGACAGGCGGTGGCCGGCCACGTTGATGACGTCGTCGGTGCGCGCCATGATGTAGAGATAGCCGTCCTCGTCGATATAGCCCGCGTCGCCAGTCTCGTAATAGCCCGGGAAGTGCTCCAGATACGCCTTGCGGAACCGCGCCTCGGCGTTCCACAGCGTGGGCAGGGTGCCGGGCGGCAGCGGCAGCTTGATCGCGATCGCGCCCAGCTCTCCGGTCTTCATCTGCTGGCCGCCCTCGTCGAGGATCTGCACGTCCCACCCCGGCAGCGGCACCGACGGCGAGCCGAGCTTGACCGGAAGTTCCTCGATCCCCAGCGGGTTCGCGACGATGGGCCAGCCGGTCTCGGTCTGCCACCAATGGTCGATCACCGGGACCTTGAGGACGTTCTGCGCCCAGACGACGGTGTCCGGATCGGCCCGTTCGCCCGCGAGATAGAGCGCCCGGAGGCTGGACAGATCGTATTTCGCGACCAGCTCGCCCTTGGGATCCTCGCGCTTGATGGCGCGAAAGGCGGTGGGGGCGGTGAAGAAGCTGGCGACCTTGTGGTCCTGGATCACGCGCCAGAAGGTGCCGGCATCGGGCGTGCCCACGGGTTTCCCCTCGAACACGATGGTGGTGTTGCCGTGAATCAGGGGCCCGTAGGCGATGTAGCTGTGTCCCACGACCCAGCCCACGTCCGAGGCGGCCCAGAACACCTCTCCCGGGTCGACGCCGTAGACGTTCTTCATGGTCCAGTTCAGTGCGACGATGTGGCCCGCGGTGGGGCGTACCACGCCCTTCGGCTGGCCTGTCGTGCCCGAGGTGTAGAGGATATAGGCCGGGTGGTCGCCCTCCACCGGCACGCATTCCGCCGGGGTGGCGCCGTACTGGAAGGTGTGCCAGCCGTAATCGCGGCCCTCGATCATCTTCGCCACTTCCTGCTCGCGCTGCAGGATGACGCAGAACTCGGGCTTGTGTTGCGATTGCTCGATCGCGGCATCGAGGAGCGGCTTGTAATGCACGATGCGCCCCGGCTCGATCCCGCAGGAGGCGGCGAGGATGGCCTTTGGTTTCGCGTCGTCGATCCGCACGGCCAGCTCGTGCGCGGCGAATCCGCCGAACACGACCGAGTGGATCGCGCCCAGCCGGGCGCAGGCCAGCATCGCCTCGATCGCCTCGGGCACCATGGGCATGTAGATGATCACCCGATCACCCTTTTCCACGCCCTTGGCGCGCAACGCGCCGGCAAGGGTGGCCACGCGATTGCGCAGCTCGGAGAAGGTTATCTTGTGGGTGCGGCCGGTGATCGGGCTGTCGTAGATCAGCGCGTATTGCGGGCCACGGCCCGCCTCGACATGGCGGTCGACCGCGTTCCAGCAGGCATTCACCTTGCCGTCCCTGAACCATTCGTAGAGGGGCGCGTTCTCGTCCCAGAGCGCTTTCGAGGGCTTCTCGACCCAGTCGATCGCCTCGGCCTGCTCCATCCAGAAGGCTTCCGGATCGGCCTTCCAGCGCGCGTAGACGTCTTTGTAACTCATGCTGCCTCCTCCTTGCGTGCCGGCCGGGCGACTCCTCTTCGCCCGGGCCTGCGCATACTTGTTAGGAAGGCCTTGCCGCCCGCGCAAGTTTGCTGCGGGGGCGTTACCGCTCACGTCGCGGGAAATTTGCAGAAAGTTTCCGGGAGGGGGCGGTGGAATTTGCAAAGCGGCGAAGATTATGCCGGCGATCGCCAACACCTGGCGACCTTTGCAAAGTTCCGTGTGCAGGGCAGGGCGCCTTGCCGGGCGCCCTGCGTGTCTGTCTTAGCCGTAATGCGCGACCGGGGTGCCCGCCAGCGCGGACATGTTCAGCAGGCCCCGGGTCGTGATCGAGGGGGTCACGATATGGGCGCGGTTGCCCATGCCCATCAGGATCGGCCCGACCTCAAGCCCGCCTGCCTTGGCCTTGAGGATGTTGCGCACCCCCGAGGCCGCATCGGCATTGGCGAAGACGAGCACGTTCGCCGCCCCCGTGAAGCGCCCGCCCGGGAAGATCCGCTCGCGCACGGTGGCATCCAGCGCGGCGTCGATGTTCATCTCGCCCTCGTAATCGAAATCAGGTTCGCGTGCGTCCAGAAGCTCCAGCGCTTCGCGCATCTTGGTGCCCGACAGGCTTTCGAGGTTGCCGAATTGCGAATGCGAGCAGAGCGCGATCTTCGGCGTGATGCCGAAGCGGCGGACGTGCCGCGCCGCGCCGATCACCGTCTGGGCGATCTGGGCCGGCGTGGGCTCCTGGTTCACGTGGGTGTCGGCGATGAAAAGCGGGCCGTCCTCGAGGATCATCAGGCTGAGCGCGCCCACCGGGTGCAGCCCGTCGCGGGCCAGCACCTGGCGGACATAACGCAGGTGCCAGAGGTATTGCCCGAAGGTGCCGCAGATCAGGCTGTCGGCCTCGCCCCGGTGCACCATGACCGCGCCGATCGCCGTGGTATTGGTGCGCAGCACCGCGCGGGCGAGGTCGGGCGACACGCCGCGTCGGGCCATCAGCTCATGGTAGGTGCCCCAGTAATCGCGATAGCGCGGGTCGTCCTCGGGGTTGACGATCTCGAAATCCTTCCCGGGCCGGATCGTCAGGCCGGCGCGTTCCAGCCGGGTCTCGATCACCTCGGGGCGGCCGATCAGGATCGGCAGTTCCGTGGTCTCCTCGAGCATCGCCTGGGCTGCGCGCAGCACGCGCTCATCCTCACCCTCTGCGAAGACGATCTTGCGCGCGGCCGAGCTTGCGGCCTCGAACACCGGGCGCATGATCAGCGCCGAACGGAAGACCGACCCGTCCAGCTTTTCACGATAGGCATCGAGATCGTCGAACGGACGGGCGGCGACGCCCGAATCCATCGCGGCCTTGGCCACCGCCGAGGCGACAACGCCCATCAGCCGCGGGTCGAAGGGTTTCGGGATCAGGTAGTCGGCGCCGAAATTCATCTGCTCGCCCTGGTAGGCGGCGGCGGCTTCGGCAGAGGTGGTCGCGCGGGCCAGCGCGGCGATCCCCTCGATGCAGGCGATCTGCATCTCGTCGTTGATCGTCGTCGCGCCGACGTCCAGCGCGCCGCGGAAGATGAAGGGGAAGCACAGGACGTTGTTGACCTGGTTGGGATAGTCCGACCGCCCGGTCGCGATGATCGCGTCGGGGGCCACCTCGCGCGCGGCATCCGGCATGATCTCGGGGCGCGGGTTGGCAAGGGCGAAGATGATCGGCCGCCGGGCCATCTTCTTCACCATCTCGGGGGTCAGGACGTTGGGGCCGGAAAGACCGAGGAACAGGTCGGCGTCGTCGATCACGTCATCCAGCGTGCGCTTGTCGGATTTCTGCGCATAGGCGGCCTTCTGCGGGGTCATCTCCTCCTCGCGGCCCTCGTAGACGAGGCCGGCCACGTCGCAGAGCCAGACGTTCTCGCGTTTCAGGCCAAGCTTCAGCAGCATGTTGAGGCAGGCGATCCCCGCGGCGCCGCCGCCGGTCGACACCACCTTGATGTCCTCGAACTTCTTGCCGGCGACCCGCAGCGCGTTGGTCGCCGCGGCGCCCACGACGATCGCGGTGCCGTGCTGGTCGTCGTGGAAGACGGGTATGTTCATCCGCTCGCGGCAGATCTTTTCCACGATGAAGCAGTCGGGCGCCTTGATGTCCTCGAGGTTGATCGCGCCGAAGGTGGGTTCGAGGGCGCAGACGAGCTCCGCCAGCTTCTCGGGGTCCTTCTCGGCGAGTTCGATGTCGAAGCAGTCGATATTGGCGAATTTCTTGAAGAGCACGGCCTTGCCCTCCATCACCGGCTTTGCCGCCAGCGCGCCGATGTTGCCAAGGCCGAGCACGGCCGAACCGTTGGTCACCACGCCGACGAGGTTTCCGCGCGCGGTGAAGCGGCTGGCGGTCGAAGGGTCTTCCTTGATCTCAAGGCAGGCCTCGGCCACGCCGGGTGAATAGGCGCGGCTCAGGTCGCGGCCGTTGGCGAGCGGCTTGGTCGCCCGGATCTCGAGCTTCCCGGGTTTCGGGAATTCGTGGTAGTCGAGCGCCGCCTGACGCGCGTTGTCGCTCCGTGCCTCGTCCATCGTGAGAGCCTCCCTGGAATCTGGTTTAATATTAAACCATCCTGTCCGGCGTGCAATTTGAGCGGCCTTGGCAGGAGTTTCAAGCACAACTTGCAAATCACCCCCCGGCAAGGCGTTTCGCCGCGGATCAAATCAGGGAGACGTGACAGGGGCGAGTCGGCAGCAGGTCGGGCGCGCGGGAAGGTCGGCCGTTGGAGTCGTGGAGGGACTTGAGCCGCGCGGCAGCGATCGCCATATCCGATGCGCCGACAACATCGGAGAGGACAAGATGGCGACCCTGAAGACCGGCATCCTGATGGCGGTTCTTACCGCGCTGTTCATGGGGCTTGGTGCGCTGATCGGCGGGACTGCCGGCGCGCTGATCGCCCTCGTGGTCGCGGCGGCGATGAACGCCTTCACCTTCTGGAATTCGGACCAGATGGTGCTGCGCATGCACAATGCGCAGGAGGTGAATTCCGCCACCGCCCCACAGCTTTATTCCGTGGTCGAGGAGATGGCGCGCAACGCGGATCTGCCGATGCCGCGGGTCTACCTTTTGAACACCGACCAGCCGAACGCCTTCGCCACAGGCCGCTCGCCCGACCATGCCGCCGTTGCGGCCTCGACCGGCCTCATGCGCAGGCTCAGCCGCGAGGAACTGGCCGGCGTGATGGCGCACGAGCTGGCCCATATCAAGCATCGCGACACCCTGACGATGACGGTCACGGCGACCTTTGCGGGCGCGATCTCGATGCTGGCGAACTTTGCCTTCTGGTTCCGGACGGACCGCAACAACATGGGCCTGATCGGCTCGCTCGCCATGATGATCCTTGCGCCGATGGCCGCGGGCCTGGTGCAGATGGCGATCTCTCGCGCGCGGGAATACGAGGCCGACCGCGAGGGGGGCGAGATCTGCCGCAACCCGCTGTGGCTTGCCTCGGCGCTGCGCAAGATCGAGGCGCATGCGCAGGACAGCGTGAACGAGGCGGCCGAGCGGCACCCCGCGACCGCGCACATGTTCATCATCAACCCGCTGCATGCCTTAGGGCGCGACAAGCTGTTCTCGACCCATCCGGCGACTGCGAACCGGATCGAGGCGTTGCGGGAGCAGGCCGGCCGCATGGGCACGACCGCGGCGCCGCGCGCGGCGGGCCGGCGGGCGCCGCCGGTGTCGCGGGGGCCTGTATCGCGTGGGGGCGTGTCGGAAGGGCCCGTGTCGGAAGGGCCGTGGGGAGGCGAGGCGCCCGACACCCGGCGTGGCCCCTGGGGGTGAGGTCGGAGCGGGGGGCCGTCTGCCCCCCTGCACCCCCCCCCGAGGATATTTCCGCTCAGAAGAAGTGAGGGGCAAGGGCGTCGGCCGGTCGCCTTGAACCGGGCGGCCTTGAACCGGGCGGCCAGAACGGCGATGGTCTGGCACCAATCAGCAGGCTGCCCATGACCTCCGATCCGACCCTTCGCCCCGACCGCCTGCCCGAGGATGCCGATCGGGCGCTGCGGCCCCAGCAGCTTGACGAGTTCATCGGCCAGGCCGAGGCGCGGGCGAACCTCAAGGTCTTCATCGAAAGCGCCAAGATGCGCGGCGAGGCCATGGACCACACCCTGTTCCATGGCCCCCCCGGCCTGGGCAAGACGACGCTGGCGCAGATCATGGCGCGCGAGCTGGGGGTGGGGTTCCGCATGACCTCCGGCCCGGTGCTGGCCAAGGCGGGGGATCTGGCGGCGATCCTGACCAACCTCGAACCCCGCGATGTGCTTTTCATCGACGAGATCCACCGGCTCAACCCGGCGGTGGAGGAGGTGCTATACCCCGCGATGGAGGATTTCGCGCTGGACCTCGTGATCGGCGAGGGGCCCGCCGCGCGCACCGTGCGGATCGACCTGCAGCCCTTCACCCTTGTCGGCGCCACCACCCGCCTTGGCCTTCTGACCACCCCGCTGCGAGACCGCTTCGGCATTCCCACCCGCCTGCAATTCTATACCGAGGCGGAGTTGAACGAGATCGTCACGCGGGGCGCGCGGCTGTTGGGCGTGCCCTCGGATCCGGAGGGCTGCACCGAGATCGCCCGGCGCGCGCGCGGCACGCCGCGGATCGCCGGGCGGCTGTTGCGCCGGGTGGTCGATTTCGCGCTGGTCGAGGGTGACGGGCGGTTGACGCGCGAGCTGGCCGACGGGGCATTGACGCGGCTGGGGGTCGATCACCTGGGCCTCGACGGGGCTGATCGGCGCTACCTCGGGCTGATGGCCGAGCATTACGGAGGCGGACCGGTGGGGGTGGAGACGCTCTCGGCCGCGCTGTCGGAATCGCGCGACGCGATCGAGGAGGTGATCGAGCCCTATCTGCTGCAGCAGGGGCTGATCGCGCGCACCCCGCGCGGGCGCATGCTGACCCAGCGCGCCTGGCGCCACCTGGGGCTGACGCCGCCGCGCGCCCCGGGGCAGGGCGAGCTGTTCGACGGTTGAACGGCTGCCCCGGCGGGACTTGGCCGGGCGGGACTTGGCCGGGCGGGACTTGGTAGGTCGGGACCTGCCGGTTTGGATCGGGCTTCTTTCCGCCGTTTCGGCGCGACAGGCTTGTGCTGTCTTTCCCGTGCAAATACTCACGGCGCATCCACCGCTTCCACACCACCTCCGGACCTTTCGCCCCATGCCTCCCGAGGATCCCATGACCCCCGAGGATATCGCCCCGCTGTTTACTCGCACCGACGGCAGCTACCTCTGCGCGCGGTGGGGGCGGCCGATCGCGCCGGTGGTCTTCGGGGTTCAGGATGCGACGCTTGCCACGGTGAAGGGCGCGCTCGAGGCGGTGTCGGCGATGGTGCGCCACCCGCTGGCCGAGACCGACCCGGAGCTGGGCGCGAACCTGATGGTCTTCTTCCTGCGCGACTGGGCCGAGCTGGCCGAGGTGCCCGGCCTGGGCCACATGATTCCAGGGCTCGACCTGCTGGTGCAGCGGCTGGCGGACGAGGGGGCCAGTCAGTACCGCACCTTCCGGTTCGACGGGCAGGGGGCGATCCGGGCGGTCTTCACCTTCGTCGCGATGAAGGGGCCGATGGCCGAGATCCCCGCTGAGGAAATCGCGCTGGCGCAGGCGGCACAGGCGATGCTCTCGTGGTCCGAGCCGGCCTTTGCTGCGCGCTCTCCGCTGGCGCGGACCGGGGTGGGCGGTGCGGGGGGCGGTGCGGGGGGCGTGATCCTGCACCCCGAGATCGCGGGGATCCTGCGCGCCGCCTACGATCCGCGGATGCCATCGGTTGGGCGGGATCCATCGCATGCCCTCCGTCTGGCGGCGCGGCTGGCAATCGGGTAAGACCGGACGCGGGCCCCGGGCGCGCCGCTCGGGGTGGAAAGGCATGAAGGGAGTGCGACGATGCCGGTCAGGGTGTTCATCGATGGCGAAGCCGGGACGACGGGTTTGCAGATCCGCGAGCGTCTGGCGCGCCGCGACGACATCACGCTGGTCTCGGTCGATCCGGCCCGGCGCAAGGACCCGGCCGCACGGCTCGACGCCTACGCCGAGGCCGACGCCGCGATCCTGTGCCTGCCCGACGACGCCGCGCGGGAGATCGTGGCCGAGGCGAAGGACCTGAAGACCCGGATCATCGACGCCTCGACCGCGCACCGGGTGCACCCGGACTGGGCCTTTGGCTTTCCCGAGATGGCGAAGGGCCAGCGCGAACGGATCGCCGCGGCGCGCTACGTCTCCAATCCGGGCTGCTGGTCGACCTGCGCGATCGCGCTGATCCGGCCGCTGGTCGTGGCCGGGCTGATCGATCCGAAGGCGCCGCCCGCGATCTCGGGCGTGTCGGGATATACCGGGGGCGGCAAGTCTATGATCGCCGAGTATGAGGGCGGCGGGGTGCAGGGATCGTTCCTTTACGCCACGGCGCAGGGCCACAAGCACCTGCCCGAGATCACGCTGCACGGCGGGCTTGAGGTCGCGCCGGTCTTCGTGCCCTCGGTCGGGCAGTATGCGCAGGGCATGGCGGTGGCGGTGCACCTGCAATTGGGGCCCGAGGGCATCGCCCGGGCCGAAGAGGCGCTGGCCGAGGCCTACGAGGGCGAGATCTTCGTTCGCGTCGTGCCGGCCGAGACCGATCAGCCCCGCGTCATGCCGCAGCGCCTGAACGGGACCAACCGGCTGGAGCTGTCGGTTCACGGCAATGCCAGGACCGGCGCGGTGGCGGCGGTCGCGGTGCTCGACAACCTTGGGAAGGGGGCGTCGGGGGCGGCGGTGCAGAACCTCAACGTGATGTTCGGCCTGCCCGAGGATGCGGGGCTGGAAGGTGCCGGATCGTGAGCCATCGCTTCGAGGTCAGGGTCTATTACGAGGACACCGACCTTGCCGGAATCGTCTATTACGCGAACTACCTGAAATTCATCGAGCGCGCGCGCAGTGAATGGGTGCGCGCGCTGGGTATCGACCAAAGCGCGCTGAAAGCCGGGCAGGGGATCGTCTTCGCCGTCCGGCGGGTCGAGGCGGACTATCTGTCGCCCGCGCTCTTCGATGATCTGCTTTCGGTAGAGACGGTGCTGACCGGGCTGACCGGCGCGCGGATCTCGTTGCGCCAGATTGTTTCGCGTGGGGGGGCAGTGCTTTTCCGGGCGGACGTCACGCTGGTCTGCCTCGGCGCGGGCGGAGCGCCTGCGCGGATCCCGGCGGATATCCGCCAGCTTCTGGGCGAATCGCGGGAAACTTCCCGCCCATAACGGCCATGTGTTGGCAATCCGCCTCAAAACAGGGTAGAATCAGTGGTAATCGGGCCGTCGCAAGAACGGTCGCTCAAGGATAACGAGCAGGCAAATGGATACCCAAACACTCGCTGCGGCGCATGCGGTCGATTTTTCGATGCTGGCGCTGTTCATGCGCGCCACGATCACCGTCAAGCTGGTGATGATCCTGCTGATCATCGCCTCGTTCTGGTCGTGGGCGATCATCATCCAGAAACACCTGACCTACCGTCGGGCCCGTGCCCATTCCTCGGGGTTCGACGAGGCGTTCTGGTCGGGAGAGCCGCTGGATGAGCTTTACGACCAGATCGGCGATGAGCCGGAGGGCGCGTCGGAGCGCATCTTCGCCGCCGGCATGCTGGAATGGCGGCGCAGCCACCGTAAGGACGGCAAGCTGATCGCCGGCGCTCAGGCGCGGATCGACCGGTCGATGGACGTGGCGATCGCCAAGGAGGCCTCGGGGCTGAACCAAGGGCTGTCGTTCCTGGCGACCGTCGGGTCGACCGCGCCCTTCGTGGGCCTGTTCGGCACGGTCTGGGGCATCAAGCATTCGTTCGAACAGATCGCGATGAGCCAGAACACGAACCTCGCCGTCGTGGCGCCCGGCATCGCCGAGGCGCTGGTGGCGACGGCGCTCGGCCTCGTGGCCGCCGTGCCTGCCGTGATCTTCTACAACAAGCTTTCGGCCGACAGCGACGCGATCATCGGCAATTACGAGGCCTTCGCGGACGAATTCGCCACCATCCTGTCGCGCCAGCTGGACGCGGCATAAGATGGCCGGGGGTGTCGTCAACCGGGGCGGAGGCTCGGGTCGGCGCGGACGCAGGCGCCGCACCGGCCGTTCGCACGCCATGGCCGAGATCAACGTCACGCCGATGGTCGACGTGATGCTGGTGCTGCTGATCATCTTCATGGTCTCGGCGCCGCTTCTGACCGTGGGCGTGCCGGTGCAGCTGCCCAAGACGGCGGCCACCGCGCTGCCGACGGAGAAGGAAGAGCCGCTGACGGTGACCCTCACCGAGGACGGCAAGATCATGGTGCAGAAGACCGAGGTGCAGCAGGACCAGCTGATCCCGCGGCTCAGGTCGATCGCGTCGGAGCGCAAGGACGACAAGCTTTACCTGCGGGCCGACGGCAAGATCACCTATGACCGGGTCGCCCAGGTGATGGGCGCGCTCAACGCCGCGGGCTTCCACGACATCGGCCTCGTGACCGACTCGAACGGGCCCAGCTTCGGCGGTGGTCCGAACGGTGGCGGCGCGAACGGTGGTGGCGCGTCCGGCGCCGCGGGCAGCGGAAGTAACGGCGGCTAGGCCGGCGGAGAATGGAAAACAAGGGCTACATCATTTCGGGTGTCGGGCATGTGGTCCTGATCCTCTGGGTGCTGTTCGGCGGCTGGTTCTGGCAGTCGCACGAAAACCCGGCGGTCAGCGTGGCCAACGTGTCGCTCCTCAGCCCGGACCAGTTCCAGGCGCTGACCGCGTCTTCCTCGGCGCCGCCGGCGACGCCGAAGACGGATGTCGCGACGCCGAAGGCGCTGGCGCCGACCGCTTCACCCAAACCGAAGGCGGCGCCCAAGCCGGAACCCAAACCAGAGCCCAAGCCGGCGCCGGCGCCCAAGCCTGTCCCCACGCCGAAGCCCGAGCCCAAGCCCGAGGCGACGCCCGCCGCGCCGGATGCGCCGCCGGTGCCCGACAAGGCGCCCGCGCCGCCGCCCACGCCGCCCGCCCCCAAGGTCAGCGAGAAGCCCGAGACCCGCAAGGTCGACCGGGTCGCGCCGACGCCCGCGCCCAAGACCGACGCCAAGGAGGCGCCGAAGAAGCAGCAGGCGGTCGAGAAGAAGGCCGACGCCCCGCCGCAAAAGCCCCAGAAGCCCAAGGAAGAGGCGGCGCCGAAGGAGGCCGCGAGCCGCATCGCGACCGAGGAGAACACCGCCAAGGAAAACGCGGCCCCCGCCAACCACGCGCCTGCCGCGAGCCCGCGCCCCGAGAACCGGCCGCGCCCGGCCGCCAAGCCGGCGCCGGAAAAGACGCCTGAGAAGACGCCGGAGAAACCCAAGGCGGCGGAGAAGACCCCGGAGAAGACCCCCGAGAAAAAGCCCGCGAAGAAAGCCGAGAAGAAGCCTCAGAAGAAGGTCGAGGATTCGGTCGATGCCGCGGTCGCGGCGGCGCTGGCCAGCGGCGCCAAGGGCGCCGAGGGAGAGACCAAGGGCGAGCAGGGCAATGGAACCGCTGCCGAAGGGCCTCCGTTGACCTCGGCAGAGAAAGAGGGGCTGACGCTTGCGGTTCAGAAATGCTGGTATGTCGACGTGGGGTCGGCCGCGGCGGATGTGACCGTCGTGGTGGGCTTCTCGCTCAACGCCGACGGCACGGTTCAGTCCGGCTCGGTCCACAAGGTCTCGGCCACGCAGGGGTCGCCGGACGCGCAGCGCGCGGCCTACGACGCGGCCCGGCGCGCGGTGTTCCTCTGCGGGGCGGACGGGTTCGACCTGCCGGCCGCGAAATACGACCAGTGGAAGAACGTCGAGATCACCTTCAACCCCGCACAGATGAGGTCGCGCTGATGATCGCCCGCCGGTCCCGCAGGACGCCGCCCGCTGTCGCCGCCGCCTTCGGGCATCCTTCAACCCCGGGACAATGAGGTCAGGATGAGACTTTTCAGAACGCTCGGACTTGCCGCCACGCTGGCGGCCGCCTTCCTGGGGCTGACCGGCGCCGCCGCATCGGCGCAGGAAAAGCCGGGGCAGGGCCCGCTCAAGATCGAGATCACCCAGGGTGTGATCGAACCCATCCCCTTCGCGATGCCCTCGTTCATCGCCGAAAACGGCGCGGCGCAGGATTACGCGGGCCAGATCACCCGGGTGATCAGCGCCGACCTGACCGGCACGGGCCTGTTCCGCGAGATCCCGGCGAGCGCCTACATCAGCCGCGTCACCAGCTTCGACGCGCCGGTGCAATATTCCGACTGGAAGGCGATCAACGCGCAGGCGCTGGTGACCGGGGCGGTCACGGTCCAGGGCAACCAGATCGTCGTCAAGTTCCGCCTCTACGACGTCTTCTCGGGCCAGCCGCTGGGGCAGGGCCTGCAATTCGCGGGCTCCACAGGCACCTGGCGGCGGATGGCGCACAAGGTGGCCGACGCGGTCTATTCCCGGGTGACTGGCGAAGGCGGCTACTTCGACAGCCGCGTCGTGTTCGTCTCGGAAAGCGGGCCGCGGTCCGACCGCAAGAAGCGCCTCGCGATCATGGATTACGATGGCGCCAACCTGCAGTACCTGACGCCCGCCAACACGATCGTTCTGGCGCCGCGCTTCTCGCCCGACGGGCGGCGCGTGCTCTACACCTCCTACGCCAGCGGCGAGCCCAGGATCTACGTGATGAACCTTGCCACCGGGCAGAGCCAGGTGCTGGACGACCAGCAGGGCACGATGACCTTCGCGCCGCGTTTTTCACCCGATGGAAACACGGTCGTGTTCTCGCTCGAACGGGGCGGCAACACCGATCTCTACGCGCTCAACCTCAATTCCGGGCAGCGCACGCAGCTGACCAATACGCCCTCGATCGACACCGGCCCGTCCTATTCCCCCGACGGCCGCCAGATCGTGTTCGAGAGCGACCGCTCGGGCACCCAGCAGGTCTATATCATGCCGGCGACCGGCGGGCCGGCGACGCGCATCAGCTTTGGCGCCGGGCGCTATTCCACGCCGGTGTGGTCGCCGCGCGGCGACCTGATCGCCTTCACAAAGCAGAACGAGGGCCGGTTCCACATCGGCGTAATGCGCACCGACGGTTCCGACGAACGCCTGCTGACCGCGTCCTACCTTGACGAGGGGCCGACCTGGGCGCCGAACGGGCGCGTCCTGATGTTCACCCGCGAGACGGCGGGCGAAAACGGCGCGCCCTCGGTCTATTCCGTCGACATCTCGGGCCGGAACCTCAAGAAGGTGCCGACGCCGGGCGATGCCTCCGACCCATCTTGGGGGCCGCTGCTGCCCTAGGGCCGATCGCTGACACCTTACCGACGCGCCCGCCGGGGGCGCGTTCCCAAGACCCGGCGGATTTGCTATCAAGGTGCCAAAGAGGCACGAACAGTCAGAGGGACTTTCCCAGATGAAACGCCAGATCACCACCGCCCTGCTGCTTGTCGCAGCGCTCGGTCTTGCCGCCTGTAACAACCCCGACCGCTACAAGAACGGCATGGGTCCCGGCGGTGCCAACGGCATGAACGGGATGAACGGCGCGAACGGCATCTCGTCCGCCGCGCTTGGCGACGTCAACAACCCGCATTCGGTCGCCTTCTTCAATCAGCGTGTCGGTGACACCGTGCACTTCAACGAGGACCAGTCGACCCTGACCCCCGAGGCGCAGCAGATCCTCGCGGCCCAGGCGCAGTGGCTGAAGGAGAACTCGGACTTCGGGATCATCGTCGAAGGTCACGCCGACGAACGCGGCACGCGGGAATACAACCTCGCGCTTGGCGCCCGCCGGGCCAGCGCGGTGCAGGAATTCCTCAACGCCCACGGCATCCCGGCCGCCCGGATGAAGACCATCAGCTACGGCAAGGAACGCCCGATCGCGCTTTGCGCGGAAGAGCGCTGCTACGCCCAGAACCGTCGCGCCGTGACGGTGCTGTCGAACGGCGGCAACAGCTGAGGCGCAGGGCCATGAGCGGGACCCGGCAGATGCCCCCGAAACCGTCGGCCCGGCCGCCTGTCCGCACCCGTGCGGGCCGGCTTGCGGGTCTCGCGCTCGTCACGCTTCTTGGCGTGGCGGGGGCGGGTGTCGTGGCTGGTCCCGTGCTGGCCCAGAGCCAGGGCGGGGCGCCCTCCGCCTCGGACCGCGCCCAGACGCTGGCCTCGATCCGCAAGGAGCTGAGCGGCCTCAACGGCCAGATCGAGGGGCTGAAGCGCGAGCTGAACTCCGGCGGCGCCGGTGGCCAGCCGGCCCCCGCCTCGGGCAGCGCGCAGGAGCGTCTGGACGCGATCACCGCGCAGCTTCAGCAGCTGACGAACCAGACCGAAGAGATCCAGCACCGGCTTCAGGTCGTGGTCTCCGACGGCAGCCGGCGCATCGACGATCTGAACTTTCGTCTGTGCGAGCTTGAGAAGGGCTGCGATATCGCCAAGCTCAAGAAACAGCCGAAGCTGGGCCTGACCGCCAGCGACGACAGCCAGGGCGGCGGCGGTGCCGCGGCCGGCGGTGCGAGCGGGACCAGCCCGAACGAGACCGCCGACAGCGGCAATGCCCCTGATCTCGCGGTCGGCGAGCAGGCCGATTTCGACAAGGCCAAGGCGGCGCTGGACAAGGGTGACTACCAGCAGGCCGCGAACCTGTTTGGCACCTTCACGCAGACCTATACCGCCGGTCCGCTGACCGGGCAGGCGCATTTCTACCGTGGCCAGGCGCTGACCGCGATGGGTAAGACGGCCGATGCCGCGCGCGCCTATCTCAACAGTTTCTCGGGCTCGCCCGACGGCGTGCGCGCGCCCGATGCGCTGACCAAGCTTGGGATCTCGCTGGGCAAGCTGGGCCAGACCCAGGACGCCTGCGTCACGCTGGGGCAGGTCAAGGTGCGCTACCCGGCCTCGTCGGCGGTGAACGACGCGGCGGCGGCGCGCCAGACCCTCGGCTGCCAGTGACCGACGGCGCGGCCGCGCCCGGGGTCGCGCTGGCCTCGGCCATGGCCGAGGCCTTTGATCGGGCGCCCGCGTGCCTTGGCGTCGCGGTTTCGGGCGGGGGGGATTCCCTCGCCCTTCTTCATCTTCTGCACGACTGGGCCGCGTCGCACGGCACCGCCCTGACGGTGGCCACGGTCGACCACGGATTGCGCCCAGAGGCGGCGGAGGAGGCGGCGATGGTGGCCCGCGTCTGCGCCGGGCTGGGCATCCCGCACCAGACGCTGCGGTGGCGGGACTGGGATGGTCGGGGCAACCTGTCCGACGCCGCCCGGCGGGGCCGCTATGCCCTGCTTGCCGGCTGGGCGCTGGGTCAGGGGGCGGCGGCGGTCGCGCTGGGGCATACCCTCGACGATCAGGCCGAGACCGTGCTGATGCGGCTGGCGCGCGGGTCGGGTGTCGACGGGCTGTCGGCGATGGCGCCGGTGCGGCGCTCCGGCCGCATGCTCTGGCTCCGTCCGCTGCTCAGGGTGACCCGGGCGCGGCTGCGCGCGGTGCTGGAGGCACGGGGGCTGAAATGGGCCGAGGATCCGACCAACGACGACCCGGCCTATGACCGGGTGCGGGCGCGCCAGGCGCTGGCGCTCCTGGCGCCGCTGGGGGTCGATGCCCGGGGCCTCGCCGCGACTGCCGGGCGGATGGCGATGGCGCGGGCGGCGCTGGAGGCGGCGGCGCTGCGGCTGGCCGAAGATGCCGTGCAGATCGAGGCGGGAGACGTCGTGATCGACCGCGCGGCGCTTGTGCAGGCGCCGGAAGAGACCCGGCTGCGGCTTGTGGCGCATGCCCTGGGCTGGATTTCCTCGGCGGATTACCGCCCCAGGCTGACCGCGTTGACCGAGGCCCTCGGCGCCGCGCTGCAGGGGCGCAAGGCCACCCTTTCGGGTTGCCTGATGCTGCCCCGCGGCGAAACCCTGCGCCTGACCCGCGAAGCCCACGCGGTGGCCGGGCTGACGGCCCCGCCCGGGGCCGCCTGGGATGGGCGCTGGCGGCTGGAAGGAAGCGCCGACAAGGACATGCACCTTGCCGCGCTGGGGGAAGGCGGGCTGGCGCTCTGCCCGCGCTGGCGCGAGACCGGGCTGCCGCGCGACAGCCTGATCGCTGCGCCTGCACTGTGGCGCGGCACGACGCTGATCGCGGCGCCGCTGGCCGGGCCGGGCGCGCCGGGAGATCACGGCGACTGGCGTCTGGTGCCGGAAAAGGGACGGGAAGATTTCCTTGCGACGCTTTTATCGCATTGAACCCCACCGACTAATCTCTATCTTATGGGAAAGTTTCCGGCGGGGGCCCCGCGCGGCGCGCGCGCCCCTGCCCTAGAGGAGGTCCTCCGTGGGCAACAACGCGCGAAATATCGCATTCTGGGTCGTCCTGTTCGTGCTGATCCTTGCGCTCTTCAACCTGTTCAGCAACGGCCAGACTGCATCTGCGTCGCGCCAGATCAGCTATTCCGACTTCATCAGCCGGGTCGACAACGGTTCTGTCCAGTCCGCCACGATCGACGGCGAGAAGGTCTATATCACCGGCAAGGACAACCACCGCTATTACACGATCCAGCCGCAGGGCGCGGACGTGGCTGACAAGCTTCTGGCCAAGAACGTGTCGGTGGACGTGACGCCGCAGCAGCAATCGGGCTTTCTGTCGATGCTGTCGCTTTATCTGCCGTTCATCATCCTGATCGGCATCTGGATCTTCTTCATGAACCGGATGCAGGGCGGGGGACGTGGTGGTGCCATGGGTTTCGGCAAGTCGCGCGCAAAGCTTCTGACCGAGAAGCAGGGCCGCGTGACCTTCGACGACGTGGCCGGCATCGACGAGGCCAAGGAAGAGCTTGAGGAAATCGTCGAGTTCCTGCGCAACCCGCAGAAGTTCTCGCGCCTCGGGGGCAAGATCCCCAAGGGCGCGCTTCTGGTGGGCCCGCCCGGCACGGGTAAGACGCTGCTTGCACGCGCCATCGCGGGCGAGGCGGGCGTGCCGTTCTTCACCATCTCCGGCTCCGACTTCGTCGAGATGTTCGTGGGCGTCGGTGCCAGCCGCGTGCGCGACATGTTCGAGCAGGCTAAGAAGAACGCGCCCTGCATCGTCTTCATCGACGAGATCGACGCCGTTGGCCGCCATCGTGGCGCGGGCTACGGCGGGGGCAACGACGAGCGCGAACAGACCTTGAACCAGCTGCTGGTCGAGATGGACGGTTTCGAGGCGAACGAGGGTGTCATCATCCTTGCCGCCACCAACCGCCGCGACGTGCTCGACCCGGCGCTGCTGCGCCCCGGCCGCTTCGACCGTCAGGTCACGGTCCCGAACCCCGACATCAAGGGCCGTGAAAAGATCCTTTCGGTCCATGCCCGCAAGGTGCCGCTGGGCCCTGATGCCGACATGCGCATCATCGCGCGCGGCACCCCCGGCTTCTCGGGCGCGGATCTGGCGAACCTCGTGAACGAGGCGGCGCTGATGGCCGCGCGTGTTGGCCGGCGTTTCGTCACGATGGAAGATTTCGAGAACGCCAAGGACAAGGTGATGATGGGGGCGGAGCGCCGCTCCATGGTCCTTACCGCCGACCAGAAGGAAAAGACCGCGTACCATGAGGCGGGGCACGCCGTCGTGGGCCTTGCGCTGCCGAAATGCGACCCGGTCTACAAGGCCACGATCATCCCGCGCGGCGGTGCGCTGGGGATGGTCGTGTCGCTGCCCGAGATCGACCGGCTGAACTGGCACAAGTCCGAGTGCGAGCAGAAGCTGGCGATGACCATGGCCGGCAAGGCCGCCGAGATCCTGAAATACGGCTCGGACGAGGTGTCGAACGGGCCTGCGGGCGACATTCAGCAGGCCTCGGCACTGGCGCGCGCGATGACGCTGCGCTGGGGGATGTCCGACAAGGTCGGCAACATCGACTATGCCGAGGCGCACGAGGGTTATCAGGGCAACACCGGCGGGTTCTCGGTCTCGGCCCATACCAAGGAGCTGATCGAGGAAGAGGTGAAGCGCTTCATCCAGGAGGCCTATGACCGCGCCCATGCGATCCTGACAGACAAGCAGGAGGAATGGGAGCGCCTGGCCCAGGGCCTGCTGGAATACGAGACGCTGACCGGCGAGGAGATCAAGCGCGTGATGCGGGGCGAGCCGCCGCAATCAGGCCCGGACGAGGACGAGAGCGACAGCGGCGCCTCGGTGTCGGTGGCCTCGATCCCCAAGACCAAGCCGAAGAAGGCGCCGGCGCCTATGGAACCCAAGACCACCTGACGCGTTCGAAAATCCACAAGAGGGGGGCCGGATCCGTTCCGGCCCTTTTTCATGTCCGGGGGCGAACCGCCATGGCCAGAGCCGTGGTGCCATCTCTGGTAGGATCCGTGCCCCCGAACGGGGATTGACGTAATTGCATTTGGTATACATCTGTATACAGATTTGTCGCAAGGGGAGCGCCTGATGGCCGGCAGCGATTGGAATCCGGGTCTCTATGCACGGTTCGAGGGGTTGCGCCTGCGCCCCGCGCTGGATCTCGTGGCGCAGGTAGGCAGCCTGCCGCCGGGGCCGGTGGTCGACCTGGGCTGCGGCGCGGGCGTGGTCGGGCCGGTGCTGGCGGCCCGCTATTCCGACCGTCCGCTGATCGGTGTCGACGCCTCTCCCGCGATGCTGGAGAAGGCGGAAGGAAGTGGGGTCTATGCCCAGTTGACGCAGGCCGACATCGCGGCATGGCAGCCGGACGAGGCGCCGGCGTTGATCTTTTCCAACGCCGCGCTGCACTGGCTGCCGGATCACGGGGCGCTGATGCCTCGGCTGGCGGGTATGCTGGCCCCCGGCGGGGTGCTGGCGGTGCAGATGCCGCGCCAGTACGCGGCGCCTTCGCACCGGTTCCTGCGCGACATCGCGGTGCATCTCTTCCCCGAGATCTTCGATTTCACCGACTGGGTCGCCCCGGTCGCCCCGGCCGAGGAATACTGGCGCATGCTGGCACCGCTGGGTGCCGTGACCGCCTGGGAAAGCGACTATGTCCAGCGCCTCGCGCCCGCGGGTGCGGGGCATCCCGTGCGGCACTTCACCGAATCCACGGCGATGCGCCCGTTCCTTGAAAGGCTCGACCCCGACGCGCAGGACGAATTCGTCGCGGCCTATGAAGAGGCGCTGTCAGTGGCCTATCCGCCGCTTGACGACGGCGGGGTGCTTTTCCCCTTCCGGCGGGTGTTCTTCACGCTTACGGTCTGACCCCTCAACAGGGGAGAACCAATGCCTGCACTGAAAGCCACCGGGTTCACCGCCCGGATTACCTGGCTCGGCCGGGTCGCCGACCGCGATGCGGCGCTGAATTCGGCCCCGGCCGACAGGTTGACGCTAAGCTTCGCGGGACCGGAGGGCGAGGCCCATGGCGGCCGCACGCGGCCTTCGGATTCGCGCGTGCTCGACCTGCATCCCCGCGATACCGAGATCGCCAACGTCCGGCAGCTTTCCGTCCTCTCGGCCGAGGAGATGGCCGAGACGGCGGAGCGCATGGGCATCGACGCGCTGAACCCGGAATGGCTGGGCGCGAGCATGGTGCTGGAGGGGCTGCCGGATTTCAGCCGTCTCCCGCCCTCGTCGCGCTTGCAGGGGCCGGATGGCTGCACGCTGATCGTCGACATGGAGAACCGGCCCTGCAACCTGCCGGCCCGGGTGATCGAGAAACTGATGCCGGGCGTGGGCAAGACGTTCAAGACCGCCGCGGCGGGGCGCCGGGGCGTGACAGCCTGGGTCGAACGCCCGGGTACGCTGCGGGCGGGTGACACCTTGCGGCTGTTCATCCCCGACCAGCGGCCGTGGACGCATCTCCCCGAGGCGCGGAACAGCTAAAATCCTTGCAATCGGGCGGACCGTGCCGAACATCGGCGGCATGCCGCGTGTGCTCTGCCTCCTCCTGCCGCTGATCGCCCTGCCGGGGCGGGCGGCGGCGCATGCCTCGGAACAGGCGGTGGTGCTGTTGCTGCCGACCGGGTTCTACGTGGCGGGGGGCGTGGCAAGCGTCGTGCTGACCGTGCTCTTGGTTTCGGTCCTGCCCGACCGCTGGGCGCTTTCGCTGTTCAGACCGCTTGCCCTTGGTCGCAGTGGTGGCCGCGGCGGCGCGGGGCCGCTGTGGACCTCGGCCGCCGTCTTCCTTGCCCTGGGCCTTCTGTGCGTGATCGGCGAGATCGGCCCCGAGACGCCGGTCCGGAACCCGCTGCCGCAGGCGGTCTGGACGGTGTTCTGGGTCGCCATCGTGCTTTGGCAGGGGATCGTCGGCGATATCTGGCGCTGGGTGAACCCATGGAGCGGCCCCTACGCACTTGTCCGGCGGCTGGGCGCCCGGCCGTTGCTGCGCTATCCCCGCTGGCTGGGGCATTGGCCGGGGCTTGCCAGCTTCCTGGCCTTCGCGGCGGTGCTGCTGGCCCATCCGGCGCCCGCCGATCCCGATCAGCTCGCCCCGATGGTGGCGATCTACTGGGCGGTGCACTTCGCCGGCATGGTGGTATTCGGGCCCAAATGGCGGCGCCGGGCCGAGGGGCTCACGGTGCTGATGACGAACTACGCGCGCCTTGCCGCCGTGTCCAAGGCGCGGGGGCGCTGGCGGCTGGGCCTGCCCGGCTGGCGCTACCTGCGGTTCGCGCCGCCGCCCGTGGCGCTGGCGGTGACCATGCTGGTCGCGCTGGCGGTCGGCAGCTTCGACGGCCTGAACGAGACCTTCCTGTGGCTTGGCTGGATCGGGCAGAACCCGCTGGAATTCGGCGGACGATCGGCCGTGGTGGCACAGAACCTCTGGGGGTTGGTGGGGGCCTGCGCGGCACTGACCGCCGTCTTTGCCGCGACGGTCTGGCTGGGGGCGCAGCTGGCGGGGGCGCCTGGAACCTTCGCCACGTCCTTCCGACGCCTCGCCCCGGCGATCCTGCCGATCGCGCTGGGGTATCACTTCGCCCACTACATGCCGAGCTTTCTCGTCGACATTCAGTACACGATCCGCACCGCCAGCGATCCGCTGGGCCTTGGCTGGAACCTTTTCGGCACGGCAGGGCTCTACGTCACCACCGGCTTCTTCAACACGGTCGACACGGTGCGGGTGATCTTCCTCGCGGAGGCTGGCGCCGTCGTGATCGGCCACGTAGTGGCGATCGCGATGTCGCATGCGCTGGCCGTCGGTCTTCACCGGTCGCACAGGAAAGCGGCGATCAGTCAGATTCCATTGGCAACTTTCATGGTCGCCTATACGCTGTTCGGGCTCTGGCTGCTCGCCTCGCCCAGGGGGGCGTGAGTCCGGGCGGAAAGACTCGACAAGTCATTTGTGTGCATACAAGCTTGACCCATCACGGCGGCGTGTCGAGACCGCCGGTCCAGATCAACAGGGAAGACGTGCCATGCCGAAGACCCCCATCCTGAGACCCGAGGACACGATCCATTCGCCGTCGCGCCGTGCCGCGCTGAGGACGCTGGGGGCGGGCGGTGCCGCGGCCGCCACGCTGCCGCTCTGGGCGCGCTATGCCGGGGCGCAATCCGCCGCGCCGATCCGGCTGGGGTTCGAGATGCACGCCACGGGGATCGGCGCCGCCTACGGCCGCTGGTACGAGCGGACCTCGATCGCCGCGGTCAAGGCGATCAACGCGGCCGGCGGCATCAACGGCCGCGAGGTCGTGATGGTGACCGAAGATGACGGCACCGATCCCAAGCGCGCCGCCGAGGTGGTCGAGAAATTCGCGACGCAGCACAAGGTCGACCTGGCGTTCGGCACGCTCTTTTCCAACGTGGTGATGGCCGCTGCCCCCCGGGCGGGAGAGCTGAAGATGCCCTATTTCGTGGTGTCCGAGGGCCATCACGTGGCGTCCGGCAAGCTCAACCGCTGGACCGTGCAGCCCGGCATCACCGACGTGAAGAGCCAGGTTCTGGCGATGGCGCCCTTCGTGGCCGGCAATCTCGGCAAGAAGGTGACGATGATCTACCCCGATTACGCCTTCGGCTACGATCACCGCGACAACTTCCCGCCCGCGATGAAGGCCCACGGCGGCGAGGTGATCGCGCAGATCGCGATCCCGCCGACCGAGACGTCCTTCACCAAGTACTTTGCCAAGATCCCGCGCGAGACCGAGGTGATCTACCACGTCCTCGTGGGTCCGGCCGTGCTGACCTTCGTCAAGGAGATGGGCGAATTCTTCGGGCCGTCGCGCCCCGAGATCTTCGGCTTCATCGATTCCATCGAGGCGGTCGACCTGAACTCGCCGGGCCTCGAATTCCTCGAAGGCACCTATTTCTGGGAGGGCAATCCGCGCTACGCCCAGAAGGACCAGACCGCGTTCGACAAGGCCTACCGCAAGGCCGTGGGCGTGGATGACAACGGCGCCTCGGTCGCCGACCCCAAGGACGTGTCGACCTATGCCCACATGTTCGGCTGCTGGGAGACGCTCTATATCATCAAGCAGGGGATGGAGGCCGCGGGCTACAAGGATGCGGGCGACCGCCAGAAGCTGATCGAGGCGGTGGAAGAGATCGGCAAGATCCCGGCGTCGGACCAGCATCCGCAGGGCGACAAGGTGTTCAACGGCAAGACCCACCAGGTCTTCGGTCACCAGTACGTCTCGAAGGTGGCGAAGGGCCGGCTCGACGTCGTGCACACCAGCACGATCGAGGACGGCATGTACCCCGACGAGGTGGATTACACGACGCAGAGCTTCTGACGCGCCGCAAGATGGAGTTCGGTCCCCACCTGATGCTTGCCGTGCTGGAAGGTGCGTTGCAGGCGGCCGTGCTGGCGCTGATGGCCTCGGGGCTGAGCCTCGTCTTCGGGGTGATGCGCGTGGTCAACGTGGCGCATGGCGAGTTCTATATGCTGGGCGCCGTCGGGGCCTGGGGGGTGACCAGCTTCCTCGGCATCTCGCCGATACTCGGCTTTGCCGCGGCGCTGGTGGTGGCGCCGGTGCTTGTGGGGCTTTTGGCGGCGGCGGTGGACGTGACCGTGCTGAAGCGGCTTTCCTATGACCCGGAGCGGACGATCGTCGCCACCATCGGGCTACTATATGTTCTGCAGCAGGCGACCCTCATGACATACGGCGCCGATGCCCGTCCGGTGGCCGAGCCGTTCTCCGCACGGATTGCCCTGCCATGGGTGGAATGGAAGGACGGGCTGCAGCTGTTCTGGCCCTGGGGCCTTTATACCACCGGCTACCGGCTGTTCGTGATCGCGGCGGCGGTGGCGGTGCTGGTGGGCCTGGGGCTGGTGATGAAGCACACGCGGCTGGGCCTGATGATGCGGGCGACGCAGGCGGATGGCGAGATCGCCGCGGCCTTCGGCATTCCGGTGGAACGGGTCTATGCCATGGTCTTCGGCCTTGGCGCGGGGCTGGCCGCGCTGGCGGGTGTGCTGATCGTGCCGATCACCCAGGCGCATTACCTGATGGGGGGCGATGCGCTGCTGATGTCGTTCATCGTGGTGATCATCGGCGGGCTGGGCAGCCTCGGCGGCACGCTGGTCGCCGCTGTGCTGATCGGGCTGAGCGAGGGGGTGATCTCGGTCTTCTTCTCGCCGACGCTGGCGAAGATCCTGGCGACGCTTCTGGTGGCCTTCGTCCTGATCTTCCGGCCGCAGGGCCTGTTCGGGAAGGCCGCGCGATGAGGCGGGATTACCTCGTGCACGGGGCGCTCCTCGCTGCGCTCCTCGTCGCGCATTTCCTGTTGCCGGCCTATCATCACGGGGTCATGGCGCGGGTCATGGTGCTGGCGTGCTTTGCCATCGGCTACAACGTCCTGTTCGGCTACACCGGCCTTCTGTCGCTGGGCCACGCGCTGTTCTTCGCCGCGGGCATGTACGGCGCGGGGATGCCGATGCACCTGTGGGGCACCGGCCCGGGCGCGGCCTTCGCGATGGGCGTGCTGGCCGCGACGCTGGTCGCGCTGGTGGTGGGGGCGCTGGCGCTGCGCACTGCGGGCGTGGCCTTCATGATCGTCACGCTGATGTTCGCGCAGGCGGGATACCTGGCGCTGCTGCTGGCCTCGCGCTGGACCGGGGGCGACCAGGGGATCGTGATCGCGCAGGCGCAGCGGCAGCTCTGGAGCATCGACCTGAGCGCGGAGGGGCCGCGCTACCTGGCCGCGCTGGTGCTGTTCGGGGTCTGCCTGATTGCCTCGCTCGCGCTGATGCGCAGCCGCCGGGGCCGGGTGCTGATCGCGATCCGAGAGAACGAGGAACGCGCCCGCCTTCTGGGCTACGACACCTTCGCGATGAAGCTCATGGCGGTGACCCTGTCGGGCACCTTCGCGGGTGTCGCGGGGGCGGGCTACGGCATCCTCTTCGGCTACGTGGGGGCAAGTTTTGCCACCGTGCAATATTCGATCTACCCGCTCCTGTGGGTCCTGTTGGGCGGCGCGGGAACGATCCTCGGGCCATTCCTCGGCACTTTGTTCATGTATTACCTCGTCGACACGGCCTCGGACCTGACAAGCGCCTACCTTCTGGTCGTGGGGGTGGTGCTGATCCTCCTCACCCTCTTTGCGCCCGGTGGCATCGGCGGAGAACTGCGCCGCCGCCTGTGGCGGGCGATGCCGTGAGGGGGACGCGATGACCGCGATCCTCTCGACCCGCGGGCTGGGGCGCAGTTTTGCCGGGCTGCGCGCGGTCAACGCCGTGGATTTCGACCTTTCGCCCGGTGAGATCCGGGCGCTGATCGGGCCGAACGGGGCGGGCAAGACCACCTTCGTGTCGATGCTGATCGGCCGGATCGCGCCGTCGGAGGGGCGGATCTTCTTCGATGGGGCCGAGGTGACGGCGCTGCCCGCGCACCGGCGGGTGCGGCTGGGGATGGCCTACACGTTCCAGATCACCTCGGTCTTCGGGCGGCTCTCGCTGCGCGAGAACGTGGCGCTGGCGGCGCGGCGGCGGCTGCGGCGCGGGGTCGATGCGGCGGTGGAGGAGGCGCTGGCGCGCGTGGGCCTGGCCGAGAGGGCGGGGGAGGTGGCGGGCGATCTGTCCTACGGTCACCAGCGGCTTCTGGAGATCGCGATGGGGCTGGCGCAGGCGCCGCGCCTGCTGATCCTCGACGAGCCGACGCAGGGGCTGGCCGACAGCGAGATCGCCGCGTTCAAGGCGCTGATCCGCGAGATCTCGGCCACGACGGCGATCCTGCTGATCGAGCACAACATGTCGGTGGTGATGGAGCTGGCGGACCGGGTGACCGTGCTGAACTTCGGCGAGGTGCTGGCCGAGGGCACGCCGGCCGAGGTGCAGGCCAGCCCGGCGGTGCAGGCCGCCTATCTGGGGACGGAGGCCGCGGGCTGATGTTGCAGGTCGAGGGGATCGACGTGGCCTATGGCCCGGTGCCGGTGCTGCGCGGCGTGTCCTTCGCGGTGCAGCCGGGGCGGATCACCTGCCTTCTGGGGCGCAACGGGGCGGGCAAGACCACGACCATGAAGGCGATCATGGGGATCCTGCCTTTGCAGGCCGGGCGGATCATGCTGGACGGGGTGGAGGTGAGCCGGCTGCCGAAGCACAGGGTGGCGCAGCAGGGCATCGGCTACGTGCCGCAGGGGCGGCGGCTGTTCGCCGACCTGACGGTGGCCGAGAACCTGGCGGTGGGATTGCGGACCCGGGCCTCGGGCGCCGCGGTCCGCGAGGAGGTGCTGGAGATCTTTCCCCGCCTGCGCGAACGGCTGGACCAGCCCGCCCAGACGCTTTCGGGGGGCGAGCAGCAGATGCTGGCCACGGCGCGGGCGCTGTGCATCCGTCCCAAGGTCCTGCTGCTGGATGAACCCACCGAGGGGCTGCAGCCCTCGATGATCGAGGCGATCCGGCAGGTGGTGGTGCGGATGCGCGCCGAGGGCGTGGCGGTGCTGCTGGTCGAGCAGCGCGTGGAGGCGGTGCTGTCGGTCGCCGACGACGTGGTGTTTCTCGAGACCGGGCGGGTGGTGGAAACGGTGCCGGCCGAGGCGCTGCGTGCCGATCCGGGGCGCCTGTTGCGGCGGCTGGGGGTGTGAAGGCGCCTCCGGCGGGAGTATTTGGGCAAGAAAGAAGAGGCGGCGGCACGAGGCGGCGCGCCCCGGGGCGCTGCCCAGAACCCCGGAGTATTTGGGCCAAGATGAAGGGCAGGGCGGGATGCTGACATTCGATCATCTGGCGGTCTCGGCCGCGGGGCTGGACGCGGGCGTGGCGGCGGTCGAGGCGGCGCTTGGCGTGGCGCCGGGGCCGGGCGGGCGGCACGCGCGGATGGGGACGCACAACCGGTTGCTGGGGCTTGGGGATCTCTATCTCGAGGTGATCGCGGTGGATCCGGCGGCGCCGGCGCCGGGGCGGGCGCGCTGGTTCGACCTGGACCGGTTCGCGGGCGTGCCGCGGGTGACGAACTGGATCGCGCGGTGCGATGATCTGGGTGCGGCGCTGACGCTGGCGCCGGAGGGGGCCGGCGCGCCGGTGGCGTTCGAGCGCGACGGGCTGCACTGGCAGATGGCGGTGCCGGAAGACGGGGTGCTGCCCTTCGACAATTGCTTTCCGGCGATGATTCGCTGGGAGGGAGAGGCCGCGGGCGCGCGCCATCCCGCGCGGCGGCTGGAGGAGACCGGCTGTCGTCTGCGACGGCTGGAGATCGCGCATCCGCGGGCGGCGGAGCTGGAGGCCGCGCTGGCGCCTCTGATCCTGGATGCCCGGGTCGCGGTGGTACCCGGTGCCGCGCCCGGGATGCGGGCGGAGATCGAGACACCTCGGGGAGTGTGCGTGCTATGACGCTGATCCGGCCCGCCGTCGCGGGCGATGCCGCGGCCGTCGCGGCCTTCTGGAACCCGGTGATCCGCGACACGGCGGTCACCTTCAACCCGGTCGAGAAGACCGTGGAGGAGCTTGTCCGGACCTTCGCCGAGAAGGCGGCGGCGGGGCTTGCCTTCCTCGTGGCTGTGGAGGGCGAGGCGGTGCTGGGCTTTGCGAGCTATGGCCAGTTCCGGGCCGGCGCGGGCTATGCACGGTCGATGGAGCACACCGTCATTCTGGCACCCGAGGCGCGGGGGCGGGGTGTGGGCCGGGCGCTGATGGCGGCGATCGAGGACCATGCCCGCGCGGGCGGGGCGCATTCGATGATCGCGGGGGTGAGTGCCGAGAACCCGGCGGGCCGGGCCTTCCACGCGGCGATCGGCTATCGCGAGGTTGCCGTGGTGCCCGAGGTCGGGTTCAAGTTCGGGCGCTGGATGGATCTTGTGCTGATGCAGAAAATGCTCTCCTGACAGCGCCGGCCGGGGCCGCTAGAATGGGGGCATGTCGCTCTGGGCCCGCATCTCCGCCGCCATCGCCGCACTCGCCAAGGGCGAGGGTCTCGGCGCCGTGTTCGAACAGCTGCGCACGCCGCCGGAACGTTCGGTCGCCTTCACCATCGCAGTGATCGCGCTGGGGGCCAAGATGGCAAAGGCCGACGGGCGGGTGACGCGCGACGAGGTGTCGGCCTTCCGCCGGGTGTTCGAGATCCCGCCGGAGGAGGAGACCAACGCCGCGAGGGTGTTCAACCTGGCCCGTCAGGACGTCGCGGGGTTCGAGGAATATGCGCGGCGAATCAAGCGGATGTTCCGCGACGACGACCAGGTGCTGATCGACCTGATGGAGGGGCTCTTTCACATCGCGCTGGCGGATGGCGAATACCATCCTGCCGAGGATGCCTTCCTGCGCCGGGTGGCCGAGATCTTCGAACTGGGGGAGCGGTGCTTTCGCGGACTGAGGGCACGGAACGTCAAGGATGCCGAGCCCGACCCCTACAGCGTGCTGGGTGTGACCGAGGATACCCCGATCGACGAGGTGCGTGCGGCCTGGCGGCGGGCGGTGATGGAATGCCACCCCGACCGAATGCGTGCCCGCGGCGTGCCGGACGAGGCGCTGGCGCTGGCGGGCGACCGGCTGATCGCGGTCAACGCGGCCTGGGAGGAGATCTCGGGCCAGCGCGCGGCCTGAGCCTGCCCGGGGGCGGGTCCGTCGCGGCATCCGGTGATGGGGCGGCGTCGTCTCGGCCATGCGACCCGGGATGCGATCTGGGGGCAGGGAGGGAGCGGGGATGCGGATTGCCAGCTACAACGTCGAATGGTTCGGCAACCTCTTCGGCCCGACGGGCAGGATGCTTGCCGATGGCGAATGGTCGGCGCGCTACGAAGTGACGCGGGCGGATCAGCTGGGCGCGCTGGGGATCGTCTTCACCGCGCTCGACGCCGACGCGGTGATGGTGATCGAAGCGCCCGACCAGAACCGCCGCCGCACCACCGTGGGCCAGCTGGAAACCTTCGCCGCGCATTTCGGCCTGCGGGCGCGGCGGGCGGTGTTGGGGTTCCCGTCGGAAACCGAGCAGGAGATTGCGCTGCTTTACGATCCCGACGTGATCGAGGCGGTGCATGACCCGATGGGGGCGCCGACCGGCAAGAAGGGCGCGCCGGCGGGGCCGGCGGGGGCGCCACGCTTCGACGGGGCGTTCCGCTACGATCTGGATATCGACGCGGCGCCCGAGATCATCACCTTTTCCAAGCCGCCGCTGGAACTGGCGGTGACCACGCGCGAGGGCTTTGCCTTCCGCATGATCGGGGTACATGCCAAGTCGAAGGCCCCCCATGGCGCCAGAAACGCCCATGAGGCACGGCGTATCGCGATCGAGAACCGCCGCAAGCAGCTGGCGCAATGCGTCTGGCTGCGTGCCCGGGTGGACGAGATCCTCGACCTTGGCGCGCCGCTGGTGGTGCTGGGCGATTTCAACGACGGCCCGGGGTTGGACGAATACGAAAAGCTGTTCGGCCGTTCGGGGCTTGAGATCGTGCTGGGCCTCGGCGCGGGCAGCGATCCGGCGCGGGCACTGATCGAACCGCATGCGGGGCTTGCGCTGTCGTCGAAACTTGCGGCCCAGCCCACCTCGGCCAGGTTCTGGCTGGCCGACCAGCATCGCTATCTTTCGGCGCTGCTCGATTACGTCATGCTCAGCCCCGATCTTGCGGCGAAGGGCGCGCGCTGGCGGATCTGGCATCCGCTGGACGATCCGGGCTGTTGGCGGGTGCCCGAGCTGCGCGACGCGCTGCTGGCCGCGTCGGACCATTTCCCGGTGAGCGTGGATCTGCAGATCTGAGCGGGCACGCTTGGGCGACTCGGGGCGGCTGGGCTATGATCCGGGGATGAAACCGATCGTGCCGCTTCTGTGCCTTCTGCTCGCCGCCTGCCCCGCGCTGGCGGAGGCTCCGCCCGTGGCGGGGCCGGGGGCTGGCGCGCCGCCGAAGGGCGAGGGTGCGATGGGCGAGGGTGGTGCCACGGCCAGTGGTGGCACGGGTAACAGCGGCAAGGGTGAGGGGTCCACCGGCGATGTCTCGAAGGGCTTCGATCTGATGCAGGAGGGGACGAAGCTGATGCTGCGTGGCCTGACCGCGCAGATGGAGCCGAAGATGCGCGCGATGATGGCGACGCTGGTCCAGCTGATGGGGGATCTGTCGGCCTACGAGGCGCCGCAGGTCCTGCCCAACGGCGACATCCTGATCCGCCGCAAGGTGCCGCTGGTGCCCGTGCCACCCGGCGACTCGGGCAACGAGACGGAGCTCTAGCGCCTTAGCGCCGCCGTTCGGGATGGGCGTGGGCGCGCATGACGTGCACCTGCGGGGTGACTTTCAGTGCCGCGCAGAGCGAGGCAAAGCGCGCCTGTGCGACCTCGCCGTAAAGCTCCTCTCCGTCTTCCTTGAGGCGCAGCTCCAGCACCTCCTTGCGAGGGAAGTAGCGCAGTTCGGCCACCCGGGTCGGGTCGTCCATCGCGATCATCGCGCCGAAGCGAATGGCCTTTCCCAGCACCTCGGCCTCCAGCAGCTGATCCTCGCTCAGCAGCTTGAAGAGCGGTTCGAACGGCGTGCCGGACCGGCTGTTCTTGTAGCGGTGCAGGAGAGACAGGCCGAGGAAGACCCGCTCCGGGTGGTTCAGCCCGCCGAGGTTCGCCCGGGTCGCGTTGTCGAAACAGACCTCGGCGCGATAGTCGGGATGGGCGCGCCAGGTCGTGTCGTGCAGCAGGCACGCCGCCTTGATCAGCCGGTGGTGCTGGGGCGTTGCATTGCGAAAGAGCGGTTGCAGGAAGGTGTAGAGCTTCTTGCCGAACCCGGGCTGGCGCGCGCTCGTCGCCTCGGCGAAGCGGCAGCTTTCGATCAGCGGGTCGCGGGCGCGCAGGCGCTGCGGCATCTGTTCGTAAAGCAGCCCCTCGCGAATGCCGTAGGCCGAGATGTCGATCTCCTTCGGGCGGAAGGTCCTGATCAGCTGGCGCAGCACCTCGGCGGCCAGCGGCACCAGGTCCATCCGGGCCGAGGAGGTGCCGGTGCGCGACCGCATCTCGGCCATGTCGTTTTCCGCGATCAGGTCGAGCGTCTGGGTCAGCTGCTTCGGCGTCATGCGGTATTCGTGCAGCACCGACAGGGGATAGTCGCGGCGCACCATGTCGATCTTGGCGATCGCCCGCCACGAGCCGCCGACGAGGTAGATCCGCTTGTGGCCGGTGTTCAGCGTCTCGGCCAACTCCTCGATGATCTTCTCGATATGCTTGCGCCGGTCCTTCGGCCCGCCCTCGATCTGCTGCAGGCGGAAGGGCCCCAGCGGCGAGGTCACGCGCTTGCCGATGCGGCCCTCGCCCACGACCGCCAGCTCCATCGAGGAACCGCCGATGTCGCAGACGATGCCCTCGGCCTCGGGCCAGCCCAGAAGGACACCCTGCGCTGACAGCCGTGCCTCCTCCGGGCCGTCGATGACCCAAAGGCGCAACCCGGTCTCGCGCAGCACCTCGGCGCGGAAATCGTCGCCATCTTCGGCCTCGCGCATCGCGGCGGTGGCGACGGCGGTCAGCACGGGGATGCCCATCGAACGCGCCAGCGCGACAAAGCGCTTGAGCGCGGCGAGGGCACGGATCCGCCCCTCCGGGTTCAGCCGGCCGGTGGCGGCGAGGCCCTGGCCGAGGCCGCAGAGGATTTTCTCGTTGTAGAAATAGGCAGGCGAGCGCGCGGCGCCGTCGAAGACGACGAGGCGGACCGAGTTCGAGCCGACGTCCACCACGCCGATTCGCGACAGGGCGCGGGCGGAGGGGTCTTCGAAGATAGGGCGCCCGAAGGGGCCCCAATCTTCGCCCGGGGGTGTCGTGTCGTTCATCGGGCGGTCCCAGCTCGTTCGCCCAGAGAGTGCCGGGTGCGAAGGGGGGCGTCAATGGGGGCGCTCCTCGCCTGCCTGCCGGCGCTTCGTCGCGGGGACGAGGAGACGCCGTCAGGCGGGCGAGGAGGCGGCGGGGGTCAGGTCTTCAGGCGGGCCAGCTGCGGCACGTCCGCCGCCCCGGCGCTGCCGCGGCCCGAGAGCGAGGGATTCTCCATGAAGAACCGGTGGCAGTTGAACAGCGCGCCGTCAGCGGGGTTGAGCTGCCGGATGTAGTGCCCGTCGGGCTGCAACAGGAAGCTCTGCGCCTCGTCGGCGAGGTTGGCGGCCATGATCTGGCCGACGATCTGTTCCTTCACGGTGCGGTTCTTGATCTCGACCAGCGTCTCGACCCGCCGGTTGAGATTGCGTTCCATCCAGTCTGCCGACGAGATGTAGACCCGGGCGAGGTCGGACGGCAGGCCGTGGCCGTTGCCGAAGCATACGATCCGGCTGTGTTCGAGGAACCGCCCGACGATCGACTTGACCCGGATGTTGTCCGACAGCCCCTTGATCCCGGGCCGCAGGTTGCAGATCCCTCGGATCACCAGGTTGATCTTCACCCCCGCGCCCGAGGCGGCATAAAGCGCGTCGATCACCTCGGGTTCTGTCAGCGCGTTCATCTTCGCCCAGATCTCGGCCGGCCGGCCCGCGCGGGCGTGTTCCGCCTCGGCCGCGATCGACGAGATCAGCCGCGATTTCAGGTTGATGGGCGAGATCGCGAGGTTTTCCAGCCCCTCGGGCTGTGCATAGCCCGACAGGTAGTTGAACACCTTGGTCGCGTCGCGCCCGAGCGAGGCATCGCAGGTGAAGAAGCTCAGGTCGGTGTAGATCCGCGCCGTGATCGGGTGGTAGTTGCCGGTGCCGTAATGGGTATAGGTCACCAGCTGGTCGCCCTCGCGCCGCACGACGGTACTGATCTTGGCATGGGTCTTGAGGTGCAGGAAACCATAGACGACATGCGCGCCCGCCCGTTCCAGCCGGCGCGACTGGCGGATGTTCGCGGCCTCGTCGAACCGCGCCTTCAGCTCCACCAGCGCGGTCACCGACTTGCCGGCCTCGGCCGCCTCGCACAGCGCCGAGACGATCGGGCTGTCGCGCGAGGTGCGGTAGAGCGTCTGCTTGATCGCAAGGACGTTGGGATCGCGCGCCGCCTGGTCGAGGAAGCGGATCACCATGTCGAAGGTCTCGTAGGGGTGATGCAGCAGCATGTCCTTCTGCCGGATCGCCGCGAACATGTCGCCCTCGTGGTCCTGAACCCGCTCGGGCACCCGCGGGGTGAAGCTGGGCCACAACAGGTCGCGCCGCTGGTCGAGGACCAGTTCCTTGAGGTCGGCCACGCCCAGAAGGCCGCGCATCTCGATCACCTCGTCGGGCGAGACGCCCAGCTCCTTCATTACCGTCTCGCGCAGGTCGTCGGGCGCATGCGAGGTGATGGTCATGCGGATGACCTCGCCCCGGCGACGGCGCTTCAGCGCGACCTCGAACTCGCGTACTAGGTCCTCGGCCTCGTCCTCGACCTCCAGGTCGCTGTCGCGCAGCACGCGGAAGGCGCAATGGCCGGCGTCGCGGTAGCCTGGGAAGATGAGGCCGAGGTGCAGGAGCAGCAGCTCCTCCAGCGGCAGGAAGCGGAATTCTCCGTCTTCGGCCGGCAGCGGCACGAAGCGCGCGACCTGCGCGGGGATCGGCAGAAGCGCCTGCAGCGCGCGCTGGTCCGAGGCGCGTTCGAGTTGCAGCGCGAGGCAGAAGCCGGTGTTGGGGATGAACGGAAAGGGGTGCGCCGGGTCGATCGCCAGCGGCGACAGCACCGGGAAGACCTGGCTCAGGAAGTAATCCTCGAGGAAGCGGTGGTCGCGCCGGGTCAGCTTTGCCCGTGTCAGCAGGGTGATGCCCTCGGCCTCCAGCTCCTTCTTCAGCTTGGTCCAGATGCCCTGCTGCGATTGCAGAAGGCGGCGGGCGTCCTCGTTGATCAGCACCAGCTGTTCGGTCGGGCTGCGGCCGTCGGCGGCGGGCATGGTGTTGCCGGCGCGGGCCAGCTCGCGCAGGCCGGCGACGCGGACGGTATAGAATTCGTCAAGATTGGTGGCCGAGATCGACAGGAACCGCACCCGTTCCAGCAGCGGGACGCGCGGGTTGCGCGCCTCTTCGACCACGCGCCAGTTGAAGGCCAGCCACGACAGTTCGCGGTTGAAATAGCGCTTCGGGCCGCCGACCTCGGACTCGGGCAGTTCGGCGGCGTCGGGGAACGGGGCAGAGAGGTAATCGGCGTTTGTCATGTGGGCCTTATGGGCACTCTTCGTGACGGTTGGGTGACGTGATAATGCAGCGCGGGGAGCGGTGTGGCCAGCCCTCATCGGCGGTGCTGGAACCCGGGCGGGCGGCGGTGGTGGTCGGCTGTGCCGTGGCGGGGCAGGCGACCGAAGAGGGTCAGGCGCCGTCCCAGCCCATCGCCTCGGCCACCAGCGGGCGGGTGACGGTGCGCCCGGCGGTGAGGGCGAGCCGGTCGATCCGTGCCACGGCATCGCGGGCGGCGGCGAAGGACCGGTCGATCCGCGCCGCGAGATAGGAGATCACGGGCGGCGCCACCGCCATCTGGCGGTCGGCGAACAGCTTCATCACCACAGCGGCGAGCAGGGCGTCGTCGGGCGGGTCGAGCCGCGCCACCGCCGCCGCCTGCAGCCGGCTGGCGAGATCGGGCAGGGTGAGCGGCCAGCGGTTCGGCGCGCTCTGCGCGGTGACCAGAAGCCGCCCGCCCGAGGCGAGCACGAGGTTGTGCAGGTGAAACAGCGCCTCCTCGGCCGGGCGATTGCCCGCCATCGCATCGGCGTCCTCGACCACCACGCGCAGCCCCAGGCCGGGCAGGTCGGTCGCCGCAAGCTCCTGGGCGCGGATGATACGGGCCTCGGCCTCGCGCGCCCAGACATGGGCGAGGTGGGTCTTGCCCGCGCCGGCCGGCCCGGTCAGCGCCATCTTGCCCTGCGGCCAGTGCGGCCAGGTATCGAGGGCGGCCAGCGCCACGGCATTCGCCCGCGAGACGAAGAAATCCTCGCGCCCCAGTGCCTCGCGCACGGGCAGGTCGAATGTCAGTTGCCGGATCATGCTCAGGCGTCCTGTGGCCCTTGCGCGGCCGGGGATGGGGCCGGGGAGTGCGACGGGGCTGCGTGCGGGGCGCCGCCGGGCCGCGGCAGTTCCTCGCCGGGCGAGGCGACGGGCTCCTCGGCCGCGTCGATGCCGCGGTAGAGCAGCGAGTTCATGTATTGCCGCACGCCGAACCGGGCCAGGACCCCCAGCGTCGCGGCGACCGGCACGGCGACGAGCATGCCGACGAAGCCGAAGATCGTGCCGAAGGCCGACAGCGCGAAGAGCAGCCACACCGGATGCAGCCCGACCGAATGGCCCACCAGCTTGGGCGTCAGGAAGTTGCCCTCCACCGTCTGGCCGACGGCGAAGATCCCGGCCACGGCCGCGATCCACCACGGGTGATCCCAGTACTGGAACAGCGCCAGGCCGATGGCGATCGAACCGCCGGTGATCGCCCCGAGATAGGGGATGAAGGTGATGAAGCCCGCGATCGCGCCGACGATCAGGCCGAATTGCAGCCCCACGAGCATCAGCCCCAGCGCGTAATATGTGCCGAGGATGAGGCAGACGGTCAGCTGCCCGCGCACGAACCCCGCCAGCACGTCGTCGATCTCGCCGGCCAGCCGGCGGATGACCGAGCGGTGCTCCCGCGGGAGCCACGAGTCGATATGGGCGACCATCCGATCCCAGTCGAGCAGAAGGTAGAAGGCCACCACTGGCACGACGACGATGAAGACCACCGCGCTGATCACTGTCATCGCCGAGGTCAGGAGGGAGTTGGCCAGCTTCCCGCCCTGCGACTTGATCGTCTCTCCGACCGAGATCAGCGTCTGGTGCACGACGGAATTCTGGTCGAGGAGTTGCGGGAACCGGTGGGTGAGGAACTTCTGCAACTGGTCGAAGAGCTGCGGCGCCTCGTTGATCAGCGCGACCAGCTGCTGCACCAGCAGCGGCACGATCAAGAGGCCCGCGACGATGAAGATCATGAGGGCCACGACCGAGATCACCACGGTCGCCAGCGTCCGGCTCAGCCCCAGCGCCTCCAGCCGGTCGGCGACCGGATCGAGGAAATAGGCAATGGCGCCGCCCACGAGGAATGGCAGCATCACCGAGCCGAGGAACCAAAGCGCCAGCAGGAAGACCGCTGCCGCGGCCCCCCAGTATTTCAGCTGATCCCGCACCGTCAGGGCCATATCGCCGCGCGCCTCGTCCCGCATTTCGCCAGTTACCGAGATGGCAGGTCCGGCAAGGGCTTTCAAGCGCCGTGGTTCAGGCACGGCTCAGCGGAAGGCCGCCGTCAGCATGTGCTTATGCCCGGGGGTCTAAGCGCCGCGCAGATCGACGTGCCGCGCGGGCGTGGCCAGATCGGACCCGCCGGCCCCGGGGCAAGACGCCCCCGCCGTCGGCGAATGCTCCTCCTTACCCAAGACAGAAAGGCACTCTCCATGAAACGCATCCACGCCGCTCCCGTGCTGCTCGCCGCCGCCCTGGCGATGCTGCCCGCCGCGACCATGGCCATGCCCAAGGTGGGCGACAAGGTCGGCACCAGCGCCAAGACCGTGAAGGCGGCTCTCGCCAAGGCCGGCTGTCAGGTCAAGAGTTTCGAGGCCGAGGGCGGCATGGTCGAGGCCCGCTGCATCGAGGCCGGTTCTAAGGCGCTGCACGAGGTCAGGATCAGCCCGAAGACCGGCAAGGTTGTCCGCATCACCAAGGGGGACTGACATGGCCGCGCATCTTCAGGGCGCGCCGCCGCGGGTCTGGGACCCGGTCGTGCGGCTCAGCCACTGGGGGATTGCCGCCGTGGTGGTGGGCAACGGTCTGCTCACCCAGGGCGGCAGCGTCCTTCACGTCTGGCTCGGCTGGATCGGCCTCGGCTTTCTCGTGCTGCGGTTGCTGTGGGGCCTCGTCGGCCCGCACGAGGCGCGCTTCGTCTCGTTCCCGCCGAACCCGCGCCACGGGATCGCGCATCTGCGCACGGTCGTGAAGGGCCGCCCGCCTGAATACCGGTCGCACAACCCGGCGGGGGCGCTGATGGTCTACGCGCTCTGGGCGATGCTGGCGGTGGTGATCGCGACCGGTCTCTTGATGACCGGTGGCGAAACCCCGTTCGACGCCCAGAACCGCGCGCAGGTGATCGCCCAGGGCGACTGGTCGCAGCTTTCCCCCGACCAAGGTAGCGGCGACCAGGGCAGCGGAGATCAGGGTAGCGGCGGCGAGGACCAGGGCGAGGGCGGCGGTGACCATGCGCCAACGCTTCTTCGCGACGTTCACGAAGCCGGGGCCAACCTCCTCCTGATCCTCGCCGTTCTGCACCTCGGCGGGGTTCTGGTCGAAAGCGTCGCGTTGCGGCGCAACCTGGTGCGGCCTATGATCCTGGGGCAACGGAAAGGCGCCGACACCCCGGGAGAGTGATGGTCTCGTCACCAGACACAGAGAACGAGCGACGGCGGCGCAAGTCCGCCCTCGCCTTCTTCGCCCTGATCCAGGCCGCCGCCGCGGTCTATTTCATCGCGGACGCGATGGGCGACCTGATGGCCGGCCAGGCGGTCGCGGCGACCTGGGCCGAGGCGCTGATCGCGCTGGGGCTCGGCATCGGTGCGGCCTTCGGCGTGCGCGAGATGCGCCGCGCCCACGTCCTTCTCATGCACCACGAAGAGGCGCTTGCGACCGCGTCGGGGGCACTTGCCGAGGTGATCGAGGCGCAGTTCGCCGACTGGCGCCTCACCCCGGCGGAGCGCGAGGTGGGCATGTTCGCCCTCAAGGGGTTCGATCTGAACGAGATTGCCCGGCTGCGCGGCGCGGCGCCGGGCACCGTGCGGGCGCAGATGGCGTCGATCTATGCCAAGTCCGGCACCTCGGGCCGGGCCCAGTTTGCCGCCTTCTTCGTCGAGGATCTTCTTGCGGGGGGCGTGAACGGCATGGCGGCCGAAGGTGCCGCGGGCCCTGCCGACCCCGGCGCCGCCGCCGAATGACGCCCCCCGGTCGTGACCCGGCCGAACCTTGGCGGGGCGGGCCGGCCTTTCCCCGATAGACGCGGGCCGGAGACCCGCAGGGCGCCAATGCGATCGCCGATACCGTCGCGCGGCCCGCTTGCCTCACCGCGGCTCTGCGGCTAGGAACGCGGGCGACCCAAACCGGAGACCCCGCCATGCGCCTGTCCCGCTATTTCCTGCCCGTTCTCAAGGAGAACCCCGCCGAGGCCCAGATCGTCAGCCACCGCTACATGCTGCGGGCCGGCATGATCAAGCAGCAGCAGGCGGGGATCTATTCGTGGCTGCCGCTGGGGCTGAAGGTCCTGCGCAACATCGAGCGGATCGTGCATGAGGAGCAGGGCCGCGCCGGGCACATCCCGGTGCTGATGCCGACGATGCAGCCCGCGGACCTGTGGCGCGAAAGCGGCCGTTACGACGCCTACGGCCCCGAGATGCTGCGCATCCGCGACCGGCACGAGCGTGACATGCTGTTCGGCCCCACGAACGAGGAGATGATCACTGACATCTTCCGGGCCCATGTGGAAAGCTACAAGCAGCTGCCGATGACGCTCTACCAGATCCAGTGGAAATTCCGCGACGAGGTGCGGCCCCGCTTCGGCGTGATGCGCGGGCGCGAGTTCCTGATGAAGGACGGCTACAACTTCGACCTCAGCTACGAGGACGCGATGCACGCCTACAACCGCCACATGGTGAGCTACCTGCGCACCTACGAGCGGATGGGTCTGCAGGCGATCCCGATGCGCGCCGATTCTGGCCCGATCGGCGGCGACGATACGCATGAATTCCTCGTCCTCGCCTCGACCGGCGAGTCGGAGGTGTTCTACGACAGCGCCATCACCGACCTGAAATTCGGCGACCGCGCGGTGGATTTCGACGACCGCGCGGGCCTCGAGGCGATCGTGAAGGAATGGACCACGCCCTACGCGCGGACCGACGAGACACATGACGTGTCGCTTTTCCACGAGATCCCGGCGGAACGGCAGAAATCCTCGCGCGGGATCGAGGTGGGCCAGATCTTCTACTTCGGCACCAAGTATTCCGAGCCGATGGGCGCCACCGTGACCACGCCGGACGGCGCCCGCGTGCCGGTGCACATGGGCAGCCACGGCATCGGCGTCTCGCGCCTGGTCGGCGCGATCATCGAGGCAAGCCATGACGACAAGGGGATCATCTGGCCCGAGGGCGTGACGCCGTTCCACTGCGGCATCGTCAACCTCAAGCAGGGCGATGGCGCGACCGACGCGGCCTGCGAGGCGATCTATTCGGGTCTGGTCGCCAAGGGGCTGGAGCCGCTCTACGACGACACCGAAGACCGCGCGGGTGCCAAGTTCGCGACGATGGACCTGATCGGCCTGCCGTGGCGCATCACGGTGGGGCCGCGCGGCCTTGCCAACGGCGAGGTGGAACTCACGTCGCGCCGCACCGGCGAGAGCGAGACCATGAGCCCCGAGGCGGCGGTCGAACGGGTGGCAGGGATCTACGCCGGTCTCTGACGGACCTCCGGGGCCGGGGCAAAGCTGAGGTGCGATCCTTCGGTGAAGGATCGTGCCAGCCGCCCGGCGGCGCCCCGATGGTCCGGCGTTGGCCGATTTTCGCCGAAAATCGGGGGGCTGCGTCCGGTTGCCGGGCACGCCCCTCAGCGCGGGCAGGGCGGCCCCCTATATCGGGGGCAGGAGGATCCGCACATGATCTCAGCCCGTCTTCGCCTTGGCGCCGGTGCGGCGCTGGGCCTTGCCCTGTCGCTTGGCGTTTCACCTGCCGTCGCCGAGGACTGGTCCTACGGCCAGAGAAACGTTCCCGATTTCAAGCCGGCCTTCGCGGGCCAGACCCGGGCGCCGAAGCTCGACAGCGGGGTTCGGGTGGCGCGCCGGGTCGTGGCGCGCGGGCTGACCCATCCCTGGGGTATCGCGGTGCTGCCGGAGGGCGGCTATCTCGTGACCGAGCGGAGCGGCGCGCTGCGGCCGGTCTCGGCCTCGGGGCGGGTGGGGGCGCCGGTGAAGGGCGTGCCCGCGGTCGTGGCCCAGGGTCAGGGCGGGCTTCTCGACGTCGCGCTGGCCCCGGATTTCGACCAGACGCGGGTGATCTATCTCACCTATGCCAAGCGGGTGAAGGGGGGCGTCGCCACCGCTGCCGCGCGCGCCGTGCTGTCGGCGGATGCGACCCGGCTGGTGGGGGTGCGCGACCTGTTCGTGCAAAGCCCGGCATCGCCGACCACGGCGCATTTCGGCAGCCGTATCGTGGCCGATGGCGCCTATCTCTACCTCACCACGGGTGAGCATTTCACCGAGCGCCAGCGCCAGTTCGCGCAGGATCCGGGCAAGACCTACGGCAAGGTGATCCGGATCCGCGCCGACGGTGCCGCCCCCGCCGACAACCCCTTTCCCAGGCGCGGGCCCAAGGTCTGGAGCTATGGCCACCGCAATCCTCAGGGTCTCGCCCTGCGCCCCGGCACCGAGGAACTGTGGGAGATGGAGCACGGCCCCCGCGGCGGGGACGAGCTGAACCTGATCCGCAAGGGCGGCAATTACGGCTGGCCGGTGGTCAGCTACGGCGAGAATTACTCGGGCAGCCCGGTCGGTTCGGGCAAGGCACATGCCAAGGGGATGATCGAGCCGCGCTACTACTGGGACCCGGTGATCGCGCCCTCGGGCTTCACCTTCTACGAGGGTGCGATGTTCCCCGGGTGGAAGGGGGATATCCTGGCCGCGTCGCTCTCTCCCGGAGGGCTGGTGCGGCTGAAGCTGAAGGGCGACCGCGTGGTGGGGGAGGAACGGTTCCTCTACGGGCGCGACCGGGTGCGCGACGTGGCGGTGGATCGCGACGGGGCGATCCTGATCCTCACCGATCAGGAGGACGGGCAGTTGATCCGGCTGGTCAGGGAGTAGCCGCCGCCCCCGGCGCGGTCGGTGTGGCTGGGGCCGGCGCGGGACGCTGCCCGGCCGCGTCGAGATAGGCGCGGCAGAGCACGGCGATGGTGACGGTCGACATGATCATGAAGACGAGGACCGCACCGAACATTTCTGCGTCGGCCATGGTGCGCTGCAGCACAGCCACTGCCGGCCCGTGTGCCGGCAGCAGTCGTTCGACGGGGCCGCGCAGGAACAGTACCCCGACGTTCGCCGCGATGAGGATCAAGGCGGCAACCAGCGCGAAGCCGAGCGGCAGGACGGCGAGCCGCCAGAATGCCGACCGGAAGCTGCGCCGCGCGCGGGCCAGCGTAGGCCTTACGCCGATCAGGTCACCCGCCACCGAGGCCGGCAGTGCCGTCCCGAAAACCGGCAGCAGGAGCAGCAGGCTCAGCGCCAACTCGAACAGGGTCATCCAGACGACGCGGCCGGGGTCCATCAGCCAGTTGAACAGCGGCTTGTCGGCGACGGAGAACACGACGTCGAAGGCGATAGACATGACAATTGGCAGCACGAAGAACAGCAGAAGCGACACCCGCACATAGCCCCGCGGCTTCTTGAACCGCCGGGCGGCCCGGCCCGGCCCCCCCGCGTCGAGCAGGTCGAGAAAGGATTCGTAGACCGGCAGGCACAGGTAGCCGTAGGCGATCAGAAGGCCGCCGCTCGCGCTCTGGTGCCCCGGTATCAGCAGGAGCATCACGGTGACCATGGCCGCGGCGCCGAGGTACCAGTACCAGTTGCACGCCATGAAGCGCAGGGTCGTTCCGATGATCTGTCGCACACTCGTCACTCCACTTTTCGTGAGCGTTGCGTCGAACTGGGATTTCGCTCAACCCACGAGAGCGTGAAGCCGCCGGTACGGGTGGGCGGTGCGTCTTCGAAGGATCGGGCGCGCGGGGCAGGGTGGAGGCGGCGAAGTCACGGCGGCGTCGCCCGGGCGTGGCTTGACGTCCCGGGGTGCGCGCCCCATGGTCCGCCCGACCCGGCCTGTCTGACCCGGCCTGCCGCACCGGCGCATCATTAGGAGCCCCCTTGGCCAACCGAACCCGCCCCTTCGCCGCCTTCGAATGGATGATCGCCTGGCGCTACCTGCGCGCGCGCCGCGCCGAGGGTGGCGTCAGCACGATGACCTGGATCAGCCTGATCGGCATCACGCTGGCCGTCTTTGCCCTGGTCGCCACGCTGGCCGTGCGCTCGGGCTACCGCGCGCAATTCGTTGACACGATCCTTGGCGCCAATGCCCATGTCGCCGTCTACCCGGTGACGGAAGAGGGCCAGAACGGCCAGCTGGTGCGCGAGATCAAGGATTACGACGCCATGGCCGACCGTATCGCCAAGGTGCCCGGCGTGACCTCGGCCTCGCCGCTGATCTATGGCGAGGTGATGGCCTCGGCCAACGGGCGCAACGCGGGGGTTCAGGTCTACGGGATCACCCTCCAGGATCTGAAGAAGGTCCCCCTGATCGCCCACCCGAAGAAGGAGATGGGCAGCCTTGCCGATTTCGGGCAAGGCATCGCGCTGGGGTCCGGCGTGGCCGAGCAGCTGGGCGTCGTGCCGGGCGACACGGTCAAGATCATCTCGCCCGAGGGGGCCAAGACGCCCTTTGGCGTGACGCCCCGGGTGAACGCCTACAAGGTGGTCTACGTCTTCACCGCCGGGCGCTACGACATCGACAAGGCCCGGATCTACATGCCGTTCAAGGCGGCGCAGGATTTCTTCAACCGTGACGGCGTGGCCGACCAGGTGGAGGTGATGCTCAAGAAGCCCGAGCAGGTCGACGCGATGAAGGCGCCGATCCTGAAGGCGGCGGGCGGCAACGTGATGCTGTGGACCTGGAAGGACAGCTCGGGCGCCTTTCTCAAGGCGCTGACGGTCGAGGACAACGTGATGTTCGTGATCCTGTCGATCCTCGTGCTGATCGCCTCGATGAACATCGTTTCGGGGCTGATCATGCTGGTCAAGAACAAGGGGCGCGACATCGGCATCCTGCGCACCATGGGGCTGTCCGAGGGATCGGTGCTGCGGGTGTTCTTCATCTGCGGGGCCTCGACGGGGATCGCGGGAACGCTGCTTGGCGTGGTCCTCGGCTGCCTGTTCGCGATCTACATCGACCCGATCTTCTCGCTGGTGAACTATATTGCCGGGGGCGGCGTCTGGAACCCCGAGATCTACGGCCTCTACCAGCTGCCCGCGAAACTGGAATGGCAGGACGTGGTCAAGGCGGCGTCGCTATCGCTGATCCTGTCCTTCGTGATCACCATCTTCCCGGCCCGGCGCGCGGCCCGGATGAACCCGGTGGAGGCCCTGCGCTATGAGTGAATCGAACGGGGCCGCCCCGGTGCTGGAGCTCGACGGGATCGAGAAAACCTACAACAAGGGCAAGCCGGGCGAGGTGGCCGTGCTGCGCGGCGCTTCCTTGACCCTGCGGCGCGGCGAGGTGGTGGCGATGGTCGCGCCTTCGGGCGCGGGCAAATCGACGCTTCTGCACATCGCGGGGCTTCTGGACACGCCCGACACGGGCGGCCTTCGGATTCTGGGCGAGGATATGACGAAGCTGGGCGACCGCGGGCGCACCGCGGTCCGGCGCGGCGAGGTGGGGTTCATCTATCAGTTCCACCACCTGCTGCCGGAGTTTACCGCGCAGGAGAACATCGTCCTGCCGCAGCTTGCCAACGGTGCGAAGCGGGCCGAGGCCGATGCGCGTGCGATCGAGCTTCTGGGCACCGTGGGGGTGGCGCATCGCGCGTCGCACCGTCCGGCGGAACTGTCGGGGGGCGAGCAGCAGCGGGTGGCCTTCTGCCGGGCGCTGGCGAACGCGCCGGGGCTTCTGCTGGCGGACGAACCCACGGGCAACCTCGACCCCGCGACCTCGGACCAGGTGTTCGAAGCGCTGATGACGCTGGTGCGCGGCACCGGCCTTGCCGCCCTGATCGCGACGCACAACATGGAGCTGGCCGCGCGGATGGACCGCGTTGTGCGGTTGGAGGAGGGGCGGATCCTCGACTGAGGCCGCGCCCCCGTTGACGCCACACCCCTTGATGCCTCTCCCGTAGGGTGCGTTTCAACGCACCCTGCCGCGTGCCCGTCCCCGTGCCGCGCACCCGTCATCGTGTCGGTCGCCGGGGGGCTGAAGGGTCGGGCGGCTCAGCCCTTGCCCCAGCCACCGCCCCCGGGGGTCAGCATCTCGAAGGACGCGCCGGCGGGAAGCGCGCGTTCGTCGTTGCCCTGCAACGTCTCGCGCGTGCCGTCGGGCCAGATCACCCGGTTCTCGCCCACCTTGCCCGGCGCGCCGCCGGCCACGCCGAAGGGCGGCACGATGCGGTGTGAACACAGCGTCGTCACCGTGACTGGTTCCAGGAAGGTCAGCACCCGCTCGACCCCGTCGCCGCCACGATGCGCCCCCGCACCACCCGATCCCTTGCGGATCGCGAAGCGGTCGAGCCGCACCGGGAAGCGCTTTTCAAGGATCTCGGGGTCGGTCATGCGGGTGTTGGTCATGTGACTTTGCACCGCGTCGCAGCCATCGAAATCGGGGCCCGCGCCGGTGCCGCCGGCGATCGTCTCGTAGTTCTGGAAACTGTCGTTGCCCCAGACGAAATTGTTCATCGTGGCCTGGCTGCCCGCGATCACCCCCAGCGCGCCGTAGAGCGCGTTGCAGGCAGCCTGGCTGACCTCGGTATTGCCGGCGATCACGGCCGCGCCGGGGCGGGGGTTCAGCATCGTCCCCTCGGGCACCACGATGTCGAGCGGTTTCAGGCAACCCTCGTTCAGCGGGATCTCCTTGCCCACCAGGGTGCGGAAGACATAGAGCACGACCGCCCGCGTCACCGCCGCCGGGGCATTGTAATTGCCCGGGTGCTGATCGGAAGTGCCGGTGAAGTCGATCACCGCGCGCCCCGCCGCCCGGTCCACCCGGACCGCCACCTTGATCACCGTGCCGATGTCCATCGGATAGGTGAATTCGCCGTCCTTCAGCCGGCCGATGACGGCGCGGACCGAGGCCTCGGCATTGTCCTGCACGTGGCCCATGTAGGCGGTGACCACCTCGGCGCCGTAGGTCTCGACCACCTTCAGAAGCTCGCGCCGGCCGGTCTCGTTCGCGGCCACCTGGGCCTTGAGGTCGGCAAGGTTCTGGGTCGGGTTGCGGCAAGGGTAGGGGCCGGACAGCAGAAGCTCCCGCGCGGCCTCTTCGCGGAACCGGCCCTCGGACACCAGGCGGAAGTTGTCGATCACCACGCCCTCTTCCTCGATCCGCGTCGAGTCGGGCGGGGAGGAGCCGGGCGTCCGCCCGCCGATATCGGCATGGTGCCCGCGCGAGCCGAGCCAGAAGGCGATGTCGGCGCCGATGAAGACCGGGGTGACGACTGTCACGTCGGGCAGGTGGGTGCCGCCGTTGTAGGGCGCGTTGAGCATGAAGGCATCGCCCGGCGCGATCCGCCCGGCATTCTCGCGCATCACGGTACGGATGGAATCGGACATCGACCCCAGGTGCACCGGCACATGCGGTGCGTTGGCGACCAGATCGCCCCGCGTGTCGAAGATCGCGCAGGAGAAATCGAGCCGCTCCTTGATGTTCACCGACCACGAGGTATTGGCGAGCGTGGCGCCCATCTGGTCGGCCACCGACATGAAGAGGTTGCCCATGACCTCGAGCAGCACCGGATCCGCCCTTGTTCCGGCCGCTTCGGCGTGCCGGGCGGCCTCGGTCCGTTCGAGGATCAGGTTGCCGCGGGTGTCGAGATGCACCGTCCAGCCGGGTTCGACGACGTTGGTCCCGGTCGGTTCGGTGATGATCGCGGGGCCGGTGAGGGTGGCGCCGGCGCCGAGGCCCGCGCGGTCGTAGAGCGGCACCTCGCGCCAGTCGCCGCCCATGTAGACGCGGAGCGTGTCGACGGGAGAGGGCGCGGGGGCCTCGGGGGCGGTGACGTCGGGCACCTCGCCCGCGCGGCCAATCGCCTCGACCGCGACAAGGTCGTAATAGAGTGCGCGCTCGGGCGAGGTGAAGCCGAAGCGCGCGCGGTGGATCTCCTCGAAATCGGCCTGCATGCGGTCGGGGGAGCCGTGGGGCACCTCGAGCGTCTGGTGCGAGCCCTCGTAGCGCAGATGCGCCATGGCCTCGGTGCGGATCTCCTCCTCCGGGACGCCCTGGGCCGCGACCTCGGCGCGGGCCTCCTCGGCCAGGGCCGCGATCGCGGCCGCCGCCTCGTCGTCGGAGGCGAGCGGTGCGTCGAGCTGGGTTTCGCGCAGGGCGCGGATCTCGGCCAGGCCCATGCCATAGGCCGACAGGACGCCGGCGAAGGGATGGACGAAGACCCGCCGCATCCCCAACGCATCGGCCACGAGGCAGGCATGCTGACCGCCCGCGCCGCCGAAACATTGCAGCGTGTAGCCGGTGACGTCATGGCCGCGCTGCACGCTGATCTTCTTGATCGCGTTGGCCATGTTGTCGACCGCCACGCGCAGGAAGCCCTCGGCCAGCGCCTCGGGCGCCTGGGCGTCTTCGCCGGTCGCCTCGGCAATCTCGCGCGAGAGGGCGGCGAAGCCCTCGCGCACCGTCCCGGCGTCGAGCGGCTGGTCGCCCCCGGGGCCGAAGACCGCGGGGAAATGCGCGGGCGACAGTTTGCCCAGCATGACGTTGCAATCGGTCACCGTCAGCGGCCCGCCGCGGCGATAGGCGGCCGGGCCCGGGTTGGCGCCGGCGCTGTCGGGCCCGACCTGGGTGCGCCCGTCGCGAAAGGCGCAGACCGAGCCGCCGCCCGCCGCGACCGTGTGGATGTCCATCATCGGCGCGCGCATCCGCACGCCCGCGACCTCGGTCTCGAAGCTGCGCTCGTAGGCGCCGGCGTAATGGCTCACGTCGGTCGAAGTGCCACCCATGTCGAAGCCGATCAACCGGTCGAACCCCGCGGCCTTGGCGGTCTTGACCATGCCGACGATGCCGCCCGCCGGCCCCGACAGGATCGCATCCTTGCCCTGGAACCGGCGCGCATCGGTCAGCCCGCCGTTCGATTGCATGAACAGAAGCCGCCCGGTGGCCTGCCCGACCTCCAGCGCCTCGGCCACCTGCGCGACGTAGCGCCCGAGGATCGGCGAGAGATAGGCATCGACCACAGTCGTGTCGCCGCGCCCCACCAGCTTGACCAGGCGCGAAACCTCGTGGCTGGCCGAGACCTGGGTGAAGCCTTCCTCGCGCGCGATTTCGGCCACCCGGGCCTCGTGGCCGGGCGAGAGATAGGCGTGCAGGAAGGCGATCGCGACGGCGCGGAGCCCCCTGCCATGCGCCGCCCGGAGCGCGCGGCGCGCGGCCGCCTCGTCAAGCGGGGCGATCTCGGCGCCCTCGGCGTCCAGCCGGCCGGCAATCTCGGCCACATCCTCGTAGAGCAGGTCCGGCCGCCGGATGTCGAGATCGAAGAGCCGGGGCCGCGCCTGATAGCCGATGCGCAGGAGATCGCCGAAGCCTTCGGTGATCAGCAGGAGCACCCGCTCGCCCTTGCGTTCCAGAAGCGCGTTGGTGGCGACGGTGGTGCCCATCTTGACCGCACCGATCGCCCCCTCGGCAAGCGCGTCGTCGGGGCCGAGCTGCATCAACTCACGCACGCCCTGCACCGCGGCGTCGCGGTAGCGCTCGGGGTTCTCGGAGAGGAGCTTGTGGGTCAGCAGCGTACCGTCCGGACGGCGCGCCACCACATCGGTGAAGGTGCCGCCCCGGTCGATCCAGAAATCCCACTTTGCCGTCATCGCATCTCTCCTTGCCATCCCCTGAGGTCCGGCATGGGGGACGGAATGTCAACGGCGCGCAGGTGGGGACGGCCTGCCGCGGGGGGCACACCCCCGCACCCACCGCATCCGCGGGGATTTCACACCCCCGCACCCCCGTGGGATATTTCCGCTCAGAAGAAAGGCAGGCCGGGGGGGATCGGTTCGGCAGGTGGGCGGGGAGGGCCCGAGCTTGGGGGAGCTTCGCCTTCCGTCCCGGCGAAGTTCTTGAAAGGCGACGTCGCCATCGGGGGCGCGGATTGGGGCGCGCCGGTTGGGGGGCGCCGAGAGTGGCGGAAAAAAGAAGACCCGGGCCGAAGCCCGGGCCAAGTCCAACAGGGAGGATGCCGTGTATAACCCCACACGGCAGGGGAACCTTTCGGGCGGCGAAACAATCGCCCTCCCGATTATATATAGTCGCCAATTCGGGCAAGAATAGGGCGTGTCAGGCGACCAGCCGATATCCGCCGCTCTCGGTGACCAGCAGGCGCGCGTTCGAGGGATCGGGCTCGATCTTCTGGCGCAGGCGATAAATGTGGGTTTCCAGCGTGTGGGTGGTGACGCCAGCGTTGTAGCCCCAGACCTCGTGCAGCAGCACGTCGCGCGGCACCACACCCTCGGTCGCGCGATAGAGGAACTTGAGGATGTTCGTCTCTTTCTCGGTGAGACGGATCTTCTTGTCCTTCTCGTCGACCAGCATCTTCTGCGCCGGGCGGAAGGTATACGGCCCGAGCTGGAACACCGCGTCTTCGGATTGTTCGTGCTGGCGCAGCTGGGCGCGGATCCGGGCGAGCAGGACCGGGAACTTGAACGGTTTCGACACGTAATCGTTGGCGCCCGCGTCGAGGCCGAGGATGGTGTCGGCGTCGGTATCATGTCCGGTCAGCATCAGGATCGGGCATTTCACGCCCTGCTTGCGCATCCGGCGGCACAGCTCGCGCCCGTCGGTGTCGGGCAGGCCGACGTCGAGGATGACGAGGTCGTAATGCCCGGCCTTCACCTGGTCGGTGGCGTCGTGGCCGTTGGCCGCTTCGAACACGTCGAAGTCCTCGGTCATCACAAGCTGCTCGCTCAGCGCTTCGCGCAGGTCGTCGTCGTCATCGACGAGCAGGATTTTCTTGAGGTTTCCCATCGTCTTGTCCTCGTTCTGTCCGCTTGGGTCGCAGAACAGATGCGTGAGGGAACGCCGCCCGACAAGATTTGGCTCCGCCGTCTCACGCGGACGTGTCGCCTGCGCGGCAAATGTTTCAATTTCCGGCGTCGCGACCTAGATAAGGTTACAGCCTATCGAACCGACCCCAGCATGAGCCTGCCAGCATGAGCCTGCGCCCCACCATCGTCGAACAACTTGCCCGCGCCCGGGCCGATCTGCGCCTTGGCGTGCCGGTGGTGCTGACCCGGGAGGGCGCGGCGGTGGTCGCCGTGGCGGCCGAGACGCTGGATGCGGGGCGGCTGGCGCAGCTTCGGGTGATGGGGGGCGACCTTGTCCTTGCGGTCACGGCGCGGCGGGCCGAGACGCTGAAGGCGCGTGCCTATGACGGCGACCTGGCGCGCATCCTCGTGCCGCCTGACACCGGGCTTTCGTGGATCCGCGCGGTGGCCGACCCGGCCGACGACCTGAGCCGGCCGATGAAGGGCCCGCTCATGACCCGGCGCGAGGGCGAGGCGGACCTGCATCGCGCGGCCGTCACGCTGGCGAAATCGGCGCAGCTGTTGCCGGCGGCGGTGGTGCTGCCGGTGGCCGACGGCCCGGCACTGGCGGCGCGCGACGAGCTGACGCTGATCCCGATCGAGGCCGCGGCGGCGGAGTTGTTCCGCGCCTCACCGCTGCATCCCGTCGTCTCGGCGCGGCTGCCAATGCAGGCGGCGCAGGCGGGGCGGGTGCACATCTTCCGCCCCGAGGATGGCGGCGAGGAGCATTACGCGATCGAGATCGGGCGCCCGGACCGCGAGGCGCCGGTACTCGTGCGGTTGCATTCGGCCTGTTTCACCGGCGATGTCCTGGGGTCGCTGAAATGCGATTGCGGTCCGCAGCTGCGGGCGGCGCTGGCCCAGATGGGGACCGAGGGCGCGGGGGTTCTGCTTTACCTGAACCAGGAGGGGCGGGGAATCGGGCTGGCCAACAAGATGCGGGCCTATTCGCTGCAGGATCAGGGGTTCGACACGGTGGAGGCCAATCACCGACTGGGGTTCGAGGATGACGAGCGCGATTTCCGCATCGGGGCCGCCATCCTGAAGGAGATGGGCGTGGGCCGGATCCGGCTGATGACCAACAATCCGCGCAAGGTGCGGATGATGGAGCAGACCGGGATCGCGGTGGCCGAGCGGGTGCCGCTCCAGGTGGGGCACACGCCGGAGAACGCGGCCTACCTTGCGACCAAGGCGGCGAAGTCGGGCCACATCCTGTGAGTTGGCCGGTGCTCCCGCCGATCGAGGTGACGCCCTGGGGCGCGCGCTATCTCGGGCGGCGGCTGCCCTGCGCGATCGGCCGCGGCGGGCTGACCGGCGACAAGCGCGAGGGCGATGGGGCCACGCCGCGGGGCCGGCACCACATCGTCGGCATGCTGTACCGCCCCGACCGGATCGCCGCGGCGGCGCTGCCGGCCTGGGCGGAGCCGATCGGGCCCGGGGATCTGTGGTCGGACGATCCGGACGACCTGGCCTACAACACCCTTGTCCGGGCGCCCTATCGGCCCAGCCACGAGGCGCTGCGAAGGCCGGATCCGCTTTATGACCTGATCCTCGTGACTGACTGGAACTATCCTTTTGCCCGGGCCGGCCGGGGCTCCGCGATCTTCGCGCATCGCTGGCGCAAGCCCCGGCATCCCACGGCGGGCTGCGTCGCCTTCGCGCCGCAGGATCTGCTCTGGCTCGCCCGCAGCATCGCGCCCGGAACGCCGCTGGAGGTTCGGGGCTGAGCGGTCGGCCTTCCGTGCGCGGGGGGCAGGCTGCGGCGTCCCGCGCGCAACCTCAGGCGACCCGGCTGGCCTTGCGCGTGCCGAGGGGGGCCTTGGCCGTGGCACTCAACCGCCGCCGCACGAGGCGCGACAGCCGTTCCAGAGGCTCGGCCCCAAGGCCAGTGTCGTAGCCGCGCACCTGTTCCTCGATCCCTTCGACTGCGCGGGCGAGCGCCGGGTCGTGGGCCGTACGCGCGATACCGCCCAGGAAGTTGGCAAGGTAGGCGCGGGTTGGTCCATCGGGTTCCTGCGCCAGCATTTCGGCGGCAAGTTGCAGGTCGTCGCGGAGCGCGATCGGATCGGGTTCGATCACGGCGTCGTCGACCGGCACGAGCGGGGCGCCGGTCACCCCCTCGGGCAGGTGGCGCAGGATCACCGACTGGAAGGCGGCGAGGGAGGACAGGGGTTTCTCGATGAAGCCGTCGGCGCCGGCGGAAAGCGCCGCGGGGCCGCGCGTCGCCTCGCCGCTGATGGCGAGGACGGCATGCGGGCGCATCGGCCCGTGTGAGAGACTGGCGATCAGCCCGGTTCCGGGGCCGTCGGGCAGGCCGAGGTCGACGATGAGTACATCGGGGCGGTAGGTGCGCAGGTGGCGCCAGGCGGCGGCCAGGCAATCGGCCCGCCTGAGCCGGGCGCCCGAGCGCAGGCACATCAGGCGCAACGCCTCGGAGGCGAAGCGACTATCCTCGACCAGAAGGATGGTCAGTCCCTGCAGCGGCCGTTCAGGCGTCGCTGCAGGGCGCGGCGGCATCAGGTCCTTCGGACCTGTCGGCGGTGTGTCGGGCATTTCGGCCTCCTGTTCCTGGCACGTCGGGTGGCGCCGCAACCCCCGTGCCGCGTTTCCGGCCCGGGGCTGGCCGGTCGTTCACGGTCCGGCCGAGTCGCAGGAAACTCCATCAGACCTAACGACTCGTTAAGCGGCACCACTTTGACGCGATTTCCTGCCCGACGCCCCGCTGCGCCGCGGGAAGGCGTCGCGATGCTTGCGTGTGGGGCCCGGGCGCGGGATAACCTGTCGCCAGACCCGTCTGATCCGGAGGAGCCTTGCATGATCGGCCGCCTGAACCATGTCGCGATCGCCGTCCCCGACCTTGACGCCGCCGCGGCGCAGTACCGCGACACGCTGGGCGCCAAGGTCGGCGCGCCGCAGGATGAGCCCGACCACGGCGTCACCGTCGTCTTCATCGAACTGCCGAACACCAAGATCGAGCTGCTCTACCCGCTGGGGGAGGGGTCGCCGATCGCGGGCTTTCTGGAAAAGAACCCCTCTGGCGGGATCCACCACATGTGTTTCGAGGTCGACGACATACTTGCCGCGCGTGACCGGCTGAAGGCCGAGGGGGCGCGGGTGCTGGGCACGGGTGACCCGAAGATCGGTGCGCATGGAAAGCCGGTGCTTTTCCTGCACCCGAAGGATTTCAACGGTTGCCTGATCGAGCTTGAGCAGGTCTGACCCGGGCCCGCGCGCCGGCCGCCCGTTCCGGTCCACAGGGTTTGCACGAGGACCGAGGGGCAGGGCTGAGAGGGAGGACAGGGAATGGACATCGCCTCGGCCCTGCTGATCCTGGTGTTGATCTGGGTTCTGGTCTTCCTCGTCGCCATCCAGATCCGTCCGCAGGCCTCGGGCGAGGTCACGCAGGAGGAGGCGGGCGAGGTGGTGCCGGGCACGCCGGCCTCGGCCCCGACCCGGGTGCGGTTCGGGCGCAGGTTGCGGATCACGACGCTGGTCGCGCTGATCCTCTGGGCAGGGGTGATGTGGGTCGTCACCTCGGGCGCGATCACGTTCGAGGATCTCGATATCGTCAGACGTTTCGGGCCGGGCGCAGGCCGCTGAGACGGTGGAAGAGGTGGGTGAAGGTGGCGGCCCCCAGGATCGGCACCAGCAGGTTCAGCACCGGCACTGTCAGCGGCAGCGCCATCAGCACGCCCGCGGCCCAGATCTCCACCCCGTGGCGGCGGCGCAGCGCCGTGGCGCCCTTGCGGCCCACCCGGCGCATCGCCGCCATCTGGAAATATTCCCGCCCGAGCAGGTATCCGTTCACCGCCCAGAACAGCACCGGTGCCAGCGGCCCGAGCAGAAGCCCCAGCGTCAGCGCGACTGCGTTCACCAGCACCAGCACGACAAAGAAGCGCAGCGCATCGCCCAGCATCTCGGACCAGGGCAGCGCCGGGGCCGGGGGCAGTGCGGGGTAATGCACGTCCTCGACCGCCTCGGCGACCTGGTCGAGGAAGAGGCCGGAGAAGGCGGAGGCCACGGGGACCATCAGGAAGACCGAGGCGACCATCATCAGGACGCCCGCTGCCAGCGACAGCGCGAAATCGGGGTGCAGCGTCCAGCCGACCCAGGGCAGGGTGATCGAGCCGGGCACGAACAGCGCGATCAGCCAGACGAACCCGCCATAGACCGCGATGAGAAGAAGGACCGTCAGCCCCAGCCCGAGCCAGAGCACGCGCTGGAACCGCGGATCGCCCATCTGGCCGACAGCCAGCAGGAAATCGCCCAGGATCATTCGCTGATCCAGCGCACGGCGCGGGCGAGGTCGGGGCGCGGCCGGTCGGGGGGCGTGGCGCTTTCGGTGCCGATATGGACGAGGCCCGCGACGAATTCATGCGGGGCGAGGCCGAACCCCTCCTCGACGAAATCCCGGTCGTGCGAGACCCAGCGGGTGAGCCATTGCGCCCCCCACCCGGCGGCCAGCGCGGCGTTCAGGAGCGCGGTGCAGACCGCACCGGCCGACAGGACCTGCTCGATCTCGGGCACTTTCTCGGACGGGGCGGGCGAGGCGATCACGGCGACGCAAAGCGGAGTGTGGGCGAACATGTCGACGCCCTTGGCGATCTTGTCGGCATCAAGGCCGAGCGCGGTGCCGCGGGCTTCCGCGAGTGCTGCGAGACGGGTCAGGGCCTTGCCCTCCAGCACTTCGATTCGCCACGGCTCGATCTTGCCGTGGTCGGGGCTGCGCAGCGCGGCGGTGAGGATCGGCGTCAGCTCCTCATGCGTGGGGGCAGGGGCGTGGAGCGTCTGGAACGGGCGCGAGCGGCGGCTGAGCAGGAAGTCGAGGGCGGCCTGGTTCGGGGTCGGCATGTCTGTCCTTTCGCGGGTGTGCGGGATCGATCTGGGGTCTCGGGGCGGGGCTTCAAGGGATTGCGGCAGGGGGCGGGTGCAGGCGGGCCCTGGCGGACGGGGGATCCGGCGGAGCGTGCCGGGGGCACGCAAGCCGATGCTTCGGGGGGCGCTGCCCCCGCCGCCTCCGCCCGAAGATCGGGCGGAGGCGGCTCCCCCGGGATATTTCCGCTCAGAAGAAGGCAAGGGTCACCGCGGGATGTCGAAGCCGGGCGGGGCCAGTTCGAACCCTTCGAAGCGGAAGCCGGGACTGACGGTGCAGCCGACCAGTGTCCAGTCGCCGGTGGTGCGGGCGGCCTGCCAGTGCTGGGTGGGGACGATGCCCTGAGGCATCTGTCCCGCGGCGAGATCGGTGCCGAGGGTGAGGTCGGTCGCGGGGCCCTCGGCGGTGGCGGCGGTCGACAGGATCAGCGGCGCGCCGGCGTGGAAGTGCCAGATCTCGGTTGCGTCGACCCGATGCCAGTGGCTGGGGCGGCCGCCGGCCAGCAGGAACAGGATCGCGGTCCCTGTGGGGCGGGGCGCATCCAGCGGGCCGGCATCTCCGCCGCTTTCGGCCAGGTCGGCGCGCCAGGTTTCGCGGTACCAGCCGCCTTCGGGGTGGGGGGCGAGGTTCAGCCGGGCGACGATCTCCTCTGCGGTCATGTGCTGGCCTTTCATGCTCGGTTCGGGCGATTGCCGGTTTTGCGGGCATCCGGGGCCGCCTTCCGCCGTGCGACCTGCCGGTTTGAGGCAGATCATGGTGAGCCGTGCCGGGCTTCGCAAGGTGAACGGACCCGATACGTGCAAAGGAATCGCCATGAAACTCTCCGCTCGCGAAGTCCAAGTGATCCGAGACAATTTCCGTGCGGTGCAGGACCGGATCGTTCCTGCCTCGCTGGAATTCTACGAGGCGCTGTTCCGCCGCCGTCCGGATCTGCGCCCGATGTTCCGGGAGGATCTGACCGGGCAGGGGATGAAGTTCATGTCGACGCTTGAGGCGGTGGTCGACAGCCTGGAAAGCCCCGAGGCGATCGCCGACCGGATGGAGGAGCTGGGTCATTCCCATGCGGCGCTGGGGGTGAAGGCCGAGCATTTCGTGCCGATGGGCGAGGCGCTGATCGAGACCTTGCGGAAGTACGTGGGCGAGGGCTGGACCGCGGAGGCCGACGCGGCCTGGCGCAAGGCTTATGACGAGGTGGCGGGCAGGATGTTGGCGGGCAAGGGCTAAGGGCCCCTAGCCGAAGAGCGCCCGGGCGAGTGACGGGAAATCGCCGGCCACGGCGTCCCAGTCGGCAGTGGGGGCGAGGTCGGTCGTCTGGCCGGGCCCGTGTTCCGTGGGGCGGGCGACGAAGGCGGTCTTCAGCCCCTCGGCGCGGGCGGCGGCGAGGTCGCCGTTGTGGGCCGCGACCATCATCACGTCGGACGGTGGCAGGCGAAGCGCGGCACAGGCGGCGCGGTAGACGCCGGGCCGGGGCTTGTAATCGCGCGCGAGATCGGCGCCAAGGATGCAATCCCACGGCAGGCCGGCATGGCGGGCGAGGCGGGCCATCAGGGCGATGGAGCCGTTCGAGCAGGGTGCGAGAAGGGCATGGGGTTTCATCGCGTTCAGGCCGGGCACGGTGTCGGGCCAGGGATCCAGTTTCTCCCAGGCACGGTTGAGGAGTTGCGGATCGGACGGGGTGACGCCAAAGGCCGCGGCGGTGCGGGCGAGGTTCTCGAGGTGCAGGTCATCGAGCGGGACATAACCGCGCCCGCCCTCGCGGATCCGTGCCATGGCCGGATCGTATTCCGCGCGCCAGGCGGTGGCGAAGGCGGTGGCGTCAACGTCGGGCAGGTGGCGGGCCACTTCGCGCGCGACGGAGCCGCGCCAGTCGACGCAGGTGCCGAAGACATCGAAGATCAGGGCCTGGACCATGGGGGAGAGGATGGGGCGGGGTGGCGCGAAGGGCAAGGGGGCGCGCGAGGCGAGCCGGGGTATGCCTGTCTGTGGGGTGGGGCGGCCCGACGTCTAGGCCTGGCGCTTCATGTGGGGCCGGGTGGCGTGCTGCCAGCGGTGCGCGCGGGGCCCGAAGCGCCGGCCACGATGAACGGGCAGGCCCTCGCCCGGCGGTCGTCAGGCGACCGCGCATTTTCTGGATGCAGGAGTGAGAGGGGGAAGGCCTGGGCCCGTGTGCATGTCACTCTTGTGGGAGGGCCCCGAAGAAAACGGCCCGCTGCGCGAAGGCAGCGGGCCGGTCATGTCACCTTGCGGGACGGCTTATTTCAGGATCGAACGCCCGGCGAATTCGGCGGTCGGCCCCAGCGCCTCTTCGATGCGGATCAGCTGGTTGTACTTCGCCAGCCGGTCCGAGCGCGCCAGCGAGCCGGTCTTGATCTGGCCGCAGTTGGTGGCCACCGCGAGATCGGCGATGGTGCTGTCCTCGGTCTCGCCCGAGCGGTGGCTCATCACGCTGGTATAGGTCGCGCGGTCGGCCATGCGCACGGCGTCCAACGTCTCGGTCAGGGTGCCGATCTGGTTGACCTTGACCAGCAGCGAGTTGGCGCAGCCCGCCTCGATCCCGCGCTTCAGGCGGGTCGGGTTGGTCACGAACAGGTCGTCGCCCACCAGCTGCACCTTGGAGCCCAGAACCTCGGTCTGGTGCTTCCAGCCGTCCCAGTCATCCTCGGCGCAGCCGTCCTCGATCGAGATGATCGGGTAATCGGCGCAGAGCTTGGCCAGGTAGTCGGTGTGTTCCTCGGTGGTGAAGGTCTTGCCTTCGCCCGCCATGACGTACTTGCCGTCCTTGAAGTATTCGGTCGAGGCGCAGTCGAGCGCGAGGTATATGTCCTCACCCGGCTTGTAGCCCGCCTTCTCGATCGACTTGAGGATGAAATCCAGCGCGTCGCGGGTGGAGTTCAGCATGGGGGCAAAGCCGCCCTCGTCGCCGATGCCCGTGGACATGCCGGCGGCCGAGAGTTCCTTTTTCAGCGTGTGGAACACCTCGGAACCCCAGCGCACGGCCTCGCGGATGTTGCCCGCGCCGACCGGCATGATCATGAATTCCTGGATGTCGATCGGGTTGTCGGCATGCTCACCGCCGTTGATGATATTCATCATCGGCACCGGCAGGACCCGCGCGCCCACGCCGCCGATGTAGCGGTAAAGCTGCTGGTCGTAGAGCTGCGCGCCGGCCTTGGCGACGGCCAGCGACACGCCGAGGATGGCGTTGGCGCCGAGGCGGCCCTTGTTCGGCGTGCCGTCCAGTTCGCACATCAGCTTGTCGATGGTGATCTGCTCGTCGGCGTCGTAGCCCACGATTTCCTCGGCGATCTCGCCGTTCACGGCGGCGACGGCGTCCAGCACGCCCTTGCCGAGATAGCGCGACTTGTCGCCGTCGCGACGTTCATGCGCCTCGTGCGCGCCGGTCGAGGCGCCCGAGGGCACCGCGGCGCGACCCATCTCGCCGTCCTCGAGGTAGACGTCGACCTCGACGGTCGGGTTGCCGCGGCTGTCGAGGATCTCTCGGGCGGTGATGTCGATGATGGTGCTCATGGCGTTCTCCTCCGGGGGGTCTGCCGATTGGAAAGGCTTCGGGTCAGGCGGGCGTGGTCTCGACGATCTCGAAATCGTGGGTCAGGGTGGCGGTCGCGGCCATCATCGCCGAGGCCGAACAGTATTTCTCGATCGACAGCTGGATCGCGCGTTCCACCTTCTCGGGCTTCAACGCATGTCCCTTGACGATGAAATGCATGTGGATGCGGGTGTAGACCTTGGGTTCGGTCTCGGCACGGTCGGCGTCGAGCTCGACGATCACGTCCTCGACCTGCTCGCGGCCCTTTTCCAGGATCATCACGACGTCAAAGGCGGAGCAGCCGCCGGTGCCCAGAAGCAGAAGCTCCATCGGAGAGGGGCCGGGCTTGGCGCTGTCGCCGTGGGCGCCGCCGAAGGCGATGGAATGGCCGCTTTCGGCGGTCCCGATGAAGGTGCGGTCCTGAACCCATGTGACGCGGGCTTTCATGACAGGTGCCTCCCTGATTGTGCGCCTCCGGGATATGCCGCGTCGCAGCGGATGACAATGGGCAAGACGCGGGAAAACCGGGGCTTCCGCGGCCGGCAGGGATGATCCAGGTCAAGGAACGGGGCGCCCGGGTGTGAAAGGTTGAACCCGCGTGACAGGGGAGAATGCCATGAAGACGCTGCTTGCCATCCTGCCGGTTCTTGCCGCCGCCGCCTGCGCGATGCAGGGGCCACAGCCCGAGGCGGGACGGGCGCTTTACTCCGATCTCTGCGCCAGTTGCCACGGCGTGGACGGCCGCGGCGACGGGCCGATGGCGGCCCAACTGAAGGTGAAGCCGGCCAACCTGACGACATTGAGCGCGCGCCACGGGGGCACTTTCCCGCGCGTCTACGTGATGTCGATGATCGACGGCTACAACCGGGCCAAGGGGCATGGCGGGATGATGCCCGTGTTCGACCCGCTGCTGCAGGGGCCGACGGTCCTGATCGACACCGGAGACGGGGTCGAGACGCCGACGCCCGCGCGGCTGGTGGATCTGGCCGACTATATCCAGACGTTGCAGTCGAAGGGGTGAGGGGGCGTCCGTTTCGCCACTTTCCCGCCGCCCGGGCGACCAGCCCGGGCCGCGCCAGGCCCTCCCCATGGCAGGGCGCATGACAACATCGTCACGAGTTCAATCGTCGAGGGTGTGTGGCGCGATAAAGTGAAAACCGCGAGCGGGGTAACCGCGCCCACCAAAGGTCGGGCGCTGTCCTCTCCGCTCTCCCTAGCGCGATAGGCGCTTACCCCGCGGCCTTCACCGCCTCTTCGTGCATCAGGCCGAGGATCCGGCGTTTCAGCCCCATGAAGGCCTCCGACGTCAGGGCCTCCATGGTGCGGGGGCGGGGGATATCGACGGGGAGGGATTCCTTGAACCGCCCGGGGCGTGCGCTCATCACGTGGACCACGTCGCCGAGAAAGATTGCCTCGTCGATGTCGTGGGTGATGAAGAGCACGGTCTTGCGGTGCTTCTGCCAGATGTCCAGCAGCAGTTCCTGCATCAGTTGCCGGGTTTGGCTGTCGAGCGCGCCGAAGGGCTCGTCCATCAGAAGGATCTTCGGATCGTTCGCCAGCGCGCGCGCCAGTGCCACCCGTTGGCGCATCCCGCCCGACAGTTCCTTCGGGTAGGAGGCCGCGAATTGCGCAAGCCCCACCGAGTCGAGCAGGTCGTCGGCAATCCGCCCGGCCTCCTTCGCGCCCAGCCCCTTGAGCTTCGGCCCGAACATCACGTTGTCGCGCACGGTGAGCCAGGGGAACAGGGTATAGCTCTGGAACACCATGCCGCGCTCGGCCGATGGCCCCTCGATCGGCTGGCCGTCAAGCAGCATGGTGCCCGAGGTCTGTTCCTGCAGACCCGCGACGAGGCGCAGGAGGGTGGACTTGCCGCAGCCCGAGGGGCCGACGATCACCGAGAACTGGTTGTCCTCGACGGTGAGCGAGACATTGTCGAGCGCCAGCACGGCGGGCTTGCGTTTCGGGGTGAAGCGGACGGTGAGGTCTGTCAGTTCCAGCATCTCGCGCCTTTCAGAAATCGGCCGACCACGGCAGAAGCCAGCGGCGCAGGAGCTTGAAGATCGTGTCGGTCAGCAGCCCGAGGATGCCGATGGTGAAGACGCCGAGCAGGATCACGTCGGTGAAAAGCCCGCGCATGGCGTTCAGGATCATGTAGCCGAGGCCTGAGTTCGCGGCGACCAGCTCTGCCACCACGAGGTAGGTCCAGGCCCAGCCCATGGTGACGCGCAGGTTGTCCATCACGCCGGGCATGCAGGCGGGCAGAAGTACGCGCCACACCACCTGCCGGCGAGTCGCGCCAAGGGTGTACGAGCAGTCGATCAGATCCTTCGATACCCGCGACGAGACGTCCGAGATCAGGATCAGCTGCTGGAAGAAGGTGCCGAGGAAGATCACCATGATCTTCTGCTCGATGCCGATCCCGATCCACAGGATCAGAAGCGGGATCAGTGCCGAGACGGGGATGTATCGCATGAAGCCGGTGATCGGCTCCACCACCGCCTCGATCGCCTTGAAGCTGCCCATCAGGATGCCCAGCGGCACGGCAAGGATCGAGGCGAAGAGAAAGCCGAGCAGGATCACCGTGAGGCTTGCCCGCGTGTTTTCCCACAGCGAGCCGTCGAGGATCCGCTCCCACCCCGCGGCGAGAACTTCGCCCGGCGTGGCAAGGAAATCCGACCGCACGAGGCCGCCGTAGGACAGAAGGCACCAGAGCGCCAGGATCACCGCGACCGAGGCGATGCCGAGGCCGGAATAGACCGGCTTCGGGATATCGACCTTGGGGGCGAGGAGGGAACGTGTCGCCATGGTGCCTTCCAAGCGCTCAGTTGACGACCGAATAGTCGACCATCTTGGCCGGATCGACCTTCTGGTCGAACTGGCCGGTCTCCTTGCCGATGGTCACGGCCTGCTCGATCGTGCCGATCATCGCGCCGGGCTTGTCCGCCGTGCCGATGAACGAGGCGTTCTTGTCAGCCCCGAAATAGGTCACGCCCGACAGGGTCTCGGCAAAGACGTCGGGCTTCGACAGCCAGCCGCCCACGCCCTTGGCCATGATCGCATTGGCCTTTTCCGGGTTCGCCTTCTGCCAGGCGACGGCCTTGGCCCAGGCCTTGTAGAGTTTCTTGATGTCGGCCTGGTGCGCCTTGGCATAGGCGTCGGTCGTCGTCGCGATGTCGACGATCAGCCCGGGCGCCTTGGAGCTGTCGATCAGCAGGTGGCCGTGGTCGGTCTCCTTGCCGCGGGTCAGCCAGGGCTCCCACGTCACGGCGGCCTGCACGCGGCCGGCGACGAAGGCCGCGCCCGCGTCGCCCGCGGTCATGTTCACGGCGTCGACGTCGGACAGCTTCATCCCTTCCTTGTGCAGCAGCGCGCCGAGGAAGAACTGCGATACCGACCCTTCGGCAAAGGCCACCTTCTTGCCCTTCAGATCCTTGATCGTCTTGATGTCCTTGTCGGCCACGATGCCGTCGCCGCCGGTGCTTTCATCCAGCGCGAAGAGATAGGTCAGCGGGTGCTTGGGCGAATAGAAGTTCAGCACGGTGTCGATTGTGGTCACCGCCATGTCGATCCGACCGGCGATCATCGCGGGCATGCGGGTCTTGGGGTCTTCCATCTTCACGAGGTCGACGCTCAGCCCCTCGTCCTTGAAGAAGCCCTGGTCCTGCGCGATGTAGAGCGGGCCATAGCCGACCCAGGTGCTCAGCCCGATCGAGATCTTGTCCTCGGCATGCGCGGCGCCCGCCGCAGCCACGAAGACCGCCGCGGCGGCGGTCCGGGCCAGGCCTTTGAGGGCGAGACCCTTCCAGAAACGTTCCATCGAAATCTCCCTTGTTGGTATGCGAACGGTTTTCCGTTCTTGTGTCCCGAGTCGTAAGCAGCGACGCCACCCGAAGGCAATCCATTTCGACTTGGCATTGGGCATCTGCCCTGAAAGCGGGCAGTCCTGCGGGGATTTCGGGCGGTACGGGGCGCGCCGCTCGCGCGCAAGGTGCCCGGAGCCGGCTGTGTCGTAGTGCACACAGGGCCTGCGCGCCCGGGGCGCTTGCCAATCCCCGGGCGGTGGGGACAGATCCGGGCCGGCCGGCCCCTCTCGGGCCAGCCTGTCATCGACGAAGGAAAGGGACTGTCTCATGGCGCTGAAACTGAACGTCATCACCGGATCGACGCGGCCTGGGCGTGTCGGCCCCAAGGTCGCGAAATGGGTGGCCGACGCCGCGGCCGACCATGGCCTGTTCGAGGTCGTGACCGTCGACCTGCACGATTTCGCTCTGCCGCTTCTGGACGAGGCCGCGCATCCGCGGATGCAGAAATACGAGCACGATCACACCAAGCGCTGGAGCGCGACCATCGCGGCCGCCGACGCCTTCGTCTTCGTCACGCCGGAATACGATTACTTTCCGCCGGCTTCGCTGGTGAACGCGGTGCAGGTGCTGTCGGTCGAGTGGGGCTACAAGCCCGCGGGCGTGGTCAGCTACGGCGGCATCTCGGGCGGTCTGCGGTCGAGCGAGGCGCTGCGGTCGCTTCTGGGTGTCGTCAACATGCACGCGATCCCGCAGACGGTGCCGGTGCCGATGGTGGCGCAGTTCATGGGCGAGGATGGAACCTTCGCCCCGAACGAGCCGATGACCCAGGGGCTGGCCGGCATGCTCGACGAGCTGCACAAGTGGGCCGGGCCGCTGCATACGCTGCGCAATCCCGGCTGACGCAACAGGGCGGGGGGCGCTGCCCCCCTGCACCCCCCGGGATATTTCCGCTCAGAAGAAGAGGGCGGCCGAACAGGCGGCCCTGCGCTTCCGTCTCCGGTCCGCCTATTCGCCGCGGGGGAAGCGCTTGTTCTCCTCGAGAACGTTGAGGTCCATGTGGTTGCGCATGTAGCGCTCCGAGGCGAGCTTGAGCGGCTGGAAGTCCCACGGGAAATAATCGCCGTTGCGGAGCGCCTCGTAGACCACCCAGCGGCGGGCCTGGCTTTCGCGCACCTCGGCATCATAGGCGGCAAGGTCCCAGCGGTCACGGGCCTCGGCGCGGAAGCCCGCGAGGGTTTCCGCGCAATCGGGATCTGCGGCGCGGTTCACGGTTTCCAGCGGATCGGCCTCGAGGTCGAAGAGCTGTTCGGGGTCGAGCGCGCAGGCGGTGTATTTCCAGCGCCCCGCGCGCAGGCAGACGAGCGGCGCCTGACTGCCCTCGGCCGCGTATTCGATCGCGACGGGCGCGGTGCGCGGGGTGCCCCTGGCCAGCGGCAGGAGGCTTTCGCCGTCGGTCCAGGGCATCACCTCCTGCATCGAGATCCCGGCGAGGTCGCAGAGCGTGGGCGTGGTGTCGATGGTGGAGACGGGTGTGTCGATGCGCTGCGGCGTGAGCCCCGGGGCCGCGATCATCAGGGGCACGCGGGCAGATCCTTCGTAGAAGCTCATCTTGAACCACAGGCCCTTGGCGCCCAGCATGTCGCCGTGATCCGAGACGAAGACGATCACCGCCTCCTGCCGGGTGCGTTCCAGCGTGTCGAGGATCTCGCCCACCTTGTCGTCGAGATAGGAGATGTTGGCGAAATAGGCCTGGCGCGAGCGGCGGACGTTGTCTTCGGTGATGTCGAACTTTGTGTAGTCGTTCGCATCCATCAGGCGGCGCGAATGCGGGTCGAGCTCTTCATAGGGCAGGGCCGGGTCGGCGGGGGCGAGGTGGTCGCAATCCTCGTAGAGATCCCAGTACTTGCGGCGCGCGACATAGGGGTCGTGCGGGTGGGTGAAGCTGACGGTCAGGCACCAGGGCCGGGCGTCCTGGCCGCGCGACAGGTCATAGATCTTCTGCACCGCGTTGAAGGCGACCTCGTCGTCGTATTCCATCTGGTTGGTGATCTCGGCCACGCCCGCGCCGGTGACCGAGCCGAGGTTGTGGTACCACCAGTCGATCCGCTCGCCGGGCTTGCGGTAATCCGGGGTCCAGCCGAAATCGGCGGGGTAGATGTCGGTGGTCAGGCGTTCCTCGAAGCCGTGGAGCTGGTCGGGGCCCACGAAATGCATCTTGCCCGAGAGCGTGGTCTGGTATCCTGCGCGGCGCAGGTGGTGGGCGAAGGTCGGGATGTCGGAGGTGAACTCGGCCGCGTTGTCGTAGACCCGGGTGCGGCGCGGAAGCTGACCCGACATGAACGAGGCCCGCCCCGGCGCGCAGAGCGGCGAGCCGGTATAGGTGTTGGCGAAGCGCACCGAGCGTTCGGCCAGCGCCTTGAGGTTCGGGGCATGGAGCCAGTCGGCCGGGCCGTCGGGAAAGAGCGTCCCGTTCAGCTGGTCCACCATGAGGATCAGGATGTTGGGGCGGTCGGTCATCGGGGGCTCCTGTCGGTGTCCGGCGCCGGGTGCGGGCGCCGCGTTTCTTGTGGGCGGATTCGGGCGCAGGCTGGCCCGGCGCCGGGGTGCGCGCTGTTCCAGTGGCGACCACTTCCGCCATGGAACGCCATCGGGCGCGGCATTCGGAGGCTTGGCGCGGGCCAGTGCCGGGGGATGCGTATTTGGGGAACAATGAAAGGGCAAGGGTTGACTCTTGCCGGCCGCGCGGATGGCTTTGCCGCGATTTGAACAGGAGGGTGACCGGAATGGACACGATGACGGAGTTTCCCCGCGAGGTTGTCGAGACGCCCGACATGGGGATCGTGCTGGCCGATGGCACGCGGCTGTCGGCGCGGGTCTGGATGCCGGAGGATGCGGGCGGGGACCCGGTGCCGGCGGTGCTGGAATTCCTGCCGTATCGCAAGCGCGACGGGACGGTGGCGCGCGATGCGCTGACCCATCCCTATTTCGCGGGCCATGGCTACGCCTGCCTGCGCGTCGACATGCGCGGCAATGGCGACAGCGAAGGGCTGATGGAGGACGAGTACACCGCGCAGGAGCTGTCGGATGCCTGCGAGGTGATCGCCTGGATCGCGGCGCAGCCCTGGTGCACGGGGCGCGTGGGGATGATGGGGATCTCGTGGGGCGGGTTCAACTCGCTCCAGGTGGCGGCGCTGAAGCCCGAGGCGCTGAAGGCGATCATCACGCTGTGCTCGACCGCCGATCGCTACAACGACGACATCCACTACAAAGGCGGCTGCCTGTTGAACGAGAACCTCGGGTGGGGGGCGACGATGTGGGCCTATTCGTCGCGGCCGCCGGATCCGGCACTGCGCCCCGACGACTGGCGCGAACTGTGGATCAAGCGACTGGAGGCGGAGCCCTTCCTGCCCGCGACATGGCTGCGCCACCAGGGGCGCGACGATTACTGGCGCCACGGATCTGTCTGCGAGGATTTCGGGGCGATCGAGGCCGCGGTGCTGGCGGTCGGCGGCTGGGGCGACAGCTACAAGAACACGCCCGATGCGCTGGTGTCGAACCTGAGCGCGCCGGCCAAGGCGATCATCGGGCCCTGGGTGCACAAGTATCCGCATTTCGCGGTGCCCGAGCCGCGCATCGGGTTCCTGCAGGAGGCGCTGCGCTGGTGGGATCACTGGCTCAAGGACGCGGACACCGGGGTCGAGGACGATCCGGCGATGCGGTGCTACCTGATGGACGGGGTGCGTCCCGCCGCGTGGTACGAACATCGCCCCGGCCGCTGGATCGCCGATCAGGAATGGCCCGCGCCGGGAATCCGGGACGAGGTGCTGCACCTGACCGGGGCAGGAGGGCTGGACCCCGACAAGGGCGCGCGGTTCGCGCGGCCCGTGGCGTCGCCGCAGACCTGCGGGGCCGACGGCGGCGAATATTGCGCGATCTGGCTGGGGCCCGAGATGCCCGGCGACCAGCGCCGGGACGACGCGCTGTCGGTCTGTTTCGACAGCGCGCCGGCGGAGGCCGACATGGACATCGTCGGTGCGCCGAAGGTCACCCTGCGGCTGACGCCGGACAAGCCTCTTGCGCAGCTGGCGGTCAGGCTCAACCACGTCCATCCCGATGGCGCCTCGACCCGGATTACCTATGGCGTGCTGAACCTCGCGCGGCCCGGAGATCAGGAGGCGGTGGTGCCGCTCGCCCCGGGCGAGGAGATCGAGGTCGAGGTGACCCTCGACCAGATCGCCTACCGGCTGCCCGCCGGGCACAAGCTGCGGGTCGCGGTCTCCTCGGCCTACTGGCCGCTGATCTGGCCGGTGCCCGAAGCCGCCACGCTCATCCTGCACGAGGGCACGCTCGGGCTGCCGCTTCGGCCGGGGGCGAATGGGGACGAGTGGGTGTTTGCCCCGCCTCAGGGGGCCCCGGCGCAGGAGACCCGGGTGATCCGCCCCGAGGCCCATGTCCGCCGGTCCGAAACCGACCAGTGGACCGGCTGCACCACGCTGGTGATCGAGGACGATTTCGGGCTGGCCGAGAACCTGGACCACGGGCTGATCTCGGGCGGGGTGGCGCGGGAATGGTGGCAGATCCGCCCCGATGACCCGCTTTCCGCCCGCGGCCGCACCCACTGGACCGAGGAGCTGGGGCGCGGCGACTGGAAGGTGCGCACCGAAACCCATGCCGAGATGTGGTCGGATGCGCAGAACTTCTACCTGACGGCGCGGATCGAGGCCTGGGAGGGGGATGACCTTGTCTGGCTTCGCGAGCATTCCGAGGAGATCCCCCGCGACGGAACCTGAACGGGCCGTATCCGGGCGCGCCTGGGCGAGGGGCGCGCCCGGGGTGGGGGTGCCCTTCGGGGGCGCGACCGGAGCGCGCCCGGCGGGATTTTCCTGTACAGCTGTGGACATAGCGGGGCGCGGCACCGATACTGCGGCCCGGAGTTGTTGATCGCCGGATCGCGTGAAACTGTGCCCAACGGCGCGGCAATCGCGTCCGAAAACGGGAAGGAAACCGACGAAACCGTTGCCGCGAGGCCCGTTTGCGGGTTATTGATTCGGCAATCAACAAAAACTGACGGACCAACAGGGAGCCATTTCCAGATGAACGACGAACTGCGTTACCTCGCCGCGCGCGCCGCCACGGGCGGTCTCAGCCGCCGGGCCTTTCTCGGCCGTGCCGCCGCGCTGGGCGTGACCACGATCGCCGCCGGCACCATGCTTTCCGATGCCGCCCGCGCGGCAGAGCCCAAGAAGGGCGGCTCGCTGACCATGGGCCTCGGTGGCGGCAACTCCACCGACACGCTCGACCCGGCGCTGGCGGCCAGCCAGGTGCCCTTCGTCTACCTGATGACCGCGGGCGACCGCCTGACCGACGTCGGGCCGAAGAACGAGATCGTCATGAACCTCGCCGAAGAGGTCAGTTCGGACAAGGAGGCCAAGACCTGGACCTTCAAGATCCGCAAGGGCGTCAAGTTCCACAACGGCAAGGATCTGACGCCGGACGACGTGCACAAGACGATGCTGCGCCATTCCGACAAGGATTCGAAGTCGGGCGCGCTGGGTATCATGAAGGGCATCGAGTCGATGAAGGTCGACGGCGACAACTTCGTCGTGACGCTGCATTCGCCCAACGCCGACCTGCCGTTCCTGATGGCGGATTACCACCTGATCATCCAGCCGAACGGCGGCATGGACAAGCCGGATGCGGGCATCTTCACCGGCCCCTACAAGATCGACAACTTCGAGCCGGGCGTGCGCATCACCTTCTCGAAGAACAAGGATTACTGGAACGAGAAGGTCGGGCACTACGACAACATCGTCATGCTGGTGATCAACGACGCGACCGCACGCAACGCGGCGCTGCAGTCGGGCCAGGTGCAGATGGTCAACTCGGTCGACCCGAAGACCGCGAACCTGCTCAAGCGCGTGGCCAAGAACGTCGACGTGACGGCGGCCTCGGGCCGGGGCTTCTACTGCTTCAACATGTTCTGCGACACCAAGCCGTTCGAGAACAACGACCTGCGGATGGCGCTCAAGCTTGCCATCGACCGCGAGGAGCTGGTGAAGAAGATCCTTGCAGGCTATGGCTCGGTCGGCAACGACATGCCGGTGAACAAGGCCTATCCGCTGTTCCCGACCGACATCCCGCAGCGCAGCTACGATCCGGACAAGGCCAAGCACCACTTCAAGAAGTCGGGCCACGACGGGCCGATCACCCTGCTGACGGCCGACGGCGCCTTCGCCGGGGCGGTGGATGCGGCGCAGCTGTTCCAGCAGAGCGCGGCCAAGGCCGGCATCACCATCGACGTGAAGCGCCAGCCGAACGACGGCTACTGGACGGACGTCTGGAACAAGAAGCCGTTCTCGGCCTCGTACTGGGGCGGGCGCCCGACCCAGGACCAGATGTATTCCACCGCCTACATCTCGTCGGCGGACTGGAACGACACGCGGTTCAAGGATCCGAAGTTCGACAAGATCATCGTCGAGGCGCGGGGCGAGCTGGACAAGTCCAAGCGTGAACAGCTGTACCACGAGGCGGGGATGATGATGCGCGACCAGGGCGGCCTCATCAACCCGATGTTCAACCAGTTCGTCAACGCTCACGACAAGTCCAAGGTCGCGGGGTGGTTCGAATACCCGAACCAGGACCTGATGAACGGCCTTGCCGGCGTGCTCTGCTGGCAGGCGTGACCGGATGAACACCTTGCTGAAACTGGTTGTCCAGCGCGTCGCGCTGGGCATCCTCCTGTTGTTCGCGGCGTCGATCCTGATCTTCGTCGGCACCAACATCCTGCCCGGCGACGTCGCGCAGGCGGTGCTGGGCCAGTCGGCCACGCCCCAGGCTCTGGCCAACCTTCGGGCCGAGCTGGGATTGGATCAGCCCGCCTATATCCGGTATTTCGAATGGCTCGCCGGCGTTCTGCACGGCGATCTGGGCAAATCCCTGACCAACGGCCAGGACATCGCGGCAGCCATCGGACAGCGGCTGTCGAACACGCTGTTCCTTGCTGCCGTCTCGGCGATCATCGCGGTGCCGCTGGCGATCACGCTGGGCCTGATCGCGGTGCGCTACCGCGACCGCTGGCCCGACAAGGTGATCTCGGCGGTCACGCTGGCCTCGGTCTCGGTGCCGGAATTCCTGCTGGGCTACATCCTGATGTATTTCCTTGCGGTGCAGTTCCACATCGCGCCCTCCGTCTCCACCATCTACCCGGGGATGAGCTTCTGGGCCAAGCTGCACGCGATCACCCTGCCGGTCATCGTGCTGGTGCTGGTCGTGCAGGGCCAGATGATGCGGATGACCCGCGCGGCGGTGCTGAACCTGATGCAATCGGCCTATATCGAGACAGCCGAGCTGAAGGGCCTGCGCCCCTTCCTGATCATCGCGCGGCACGCCTTTCCGAACGCGATCTCGCCCGTCATCAACGTGGTGATGATCAACCTCGCCTATCTCGTCGTCGGCATCGTCGTGACCGAGGTGGTCTTTGTCTACCCCGGCATGGGGCAGTACCTCGTCGACCACGTATCCAAGCGTGACGTCCCGGTGGTGCAGGCCTGCGGCCTGATCTTCGCCGCGGTGTACATCGGGCTCAACATGCTGGCGGACGTGATCTCGATCCTCGCCAACCCGCGGCTGAGGCATCCGAAATGACCAGACTTCCCATTGCAGCCATCATCGGCTTCGTGATCACCGGCGCCTATTTCCTGGCCGCCATCCTTGCCCCCTGGATCGCCCCCTACGGCATGGCCGAAGTGGTCGGCGACAGCTGGGCCGCGCCGTCGGCGGCCCATTGGCTGGGCACCGATTCCATCGGGCGCGACCTGCTCAGCCGGATGATCTGGGGCGGGCGCACCACCATCTTCATCGCCACCGCGGCGACGATCCTCAGCTTCGGCCTCGGCGCCTCGCTGGGGATGACGGCGGCGACGATCGGCGGATGGGTCGACCAGGTGCTGTCGCGCTTCGTCGATCTGATCATGTCGATCCCGACGCTGATCTTCGCCCTCGTGGTGCTGTCGGTCGTCCCGGTCAACCTGTGGGTGCTGATCCTCGTCATGGGCCTTCTGGACGCGACGCGGCCCTACCGGGTGTCGCGCTCCGTCGCCTCGGACATCGTGGTGATGGACTTCGTCGAGGCGGCGCAGCTGCGCGGCGAGGGCCGGACCTGGGTGATCTTCCGCGAGGTTCTGCCCAACGCCCTCTCGCCGCTGGTCGCCGAGATGGGGCTTCGCTTCATCTTCCAGGTGCTCCTGCTGTCGACGCTGTCGTTCCTGGGCCTTGGCGTTCAGCCGCCGATGGCGGACTGGGGCGGCATCGTGAAGGAGAACAAGGAGGGCCTCGTCTATGGCATCGCCGCGGCGCTTTACCCGGCCATCGCGATTGCCTCGCTGGCGATCTCGGTCAACCTCGTGGCGGACTGGATCCTGAACCGCACGACAAGCCTGAAAGGGGGACGCGGTGGCTGACAAACTGCTCGAAGTCCGCAACCTGAAGATCGAGGCCACCGCCTATCCGCCGGGCGAGAAGCCGCGCGACATCACCATCGTCGACGACGTCTCGTTCCAGCTGGAAAAGGGCAAGGTGCTGGGGCTGATCGGCGAATCCGGCGCTGGCAAATCCACCATCGGCCTGTCCGCGATGTGTTACGGCCGCGGCGGTGTGCGCATCACCGGGGGCGAGATCGTCCTCAACGGACGCGACATCCGCCAGTTGAAGCCGGGCGCGCTGCGCCGTGTCCGGGGCGGTGAGGTCACCTATGTCGCGCAATCGGCGGCGGCGGCCTTCAACCCGGCCAAGAAGCTGATGGACCAGGTCATCGAGACCACCCTTCAGCGCGGCGAGATGTCGAAATCCGAGGCCGAGCAGCGCGCCGTGATGCTGTTCGGCAAGCTGGGCCTGCCCAACCCCGAAACCTTCGGGCGGCGCTTTCCGCACCAGGTGTCGGGCGGGCAGTTGCAGCGGGCGATGACGGCGATGGCGCTTTGCCCCAAGCCGGATCTGGTGATCTTCGACGAACCCACGACCGCGCTCGATGTGACCACGCAGATAGACGTGCTGGCCGCGATCAAGGAGGCGATCGCCGATACCGGCGTGGCCGCGCTCTACATCACCCACGACCTGGCGGTGGTGGCGCAGGTGTCGGACGACATCATGGTGCTGCGCGGCGGCAAGACGGTGGAATACGGCGACGTGCGCCAGATCATCGAGGCCCCGCGCGAGGAGTATACCCGGGCTCTGGTGTCGGTCCGCGAGATCGAGCACGAGGAGAAGAAGCCCGCGGCCGAACCGGTGCTGCGCGTCGACAATGTCACTGCGCGCTACAGGGGCACCAATTTCGACGTGCTCAAGAACATCTCGGTCGATCTCTCGCCGGGCCAGACGCTGGCGGTGGTGGGGGAATCCGGGTCGGGCAAGTCGACGCTGGCGCGGGTGATCACCGGGCTTCTGCCGCCCAAGGAGGGCACGATCACCTTTGCCGGGCGGGAACTGTCGCCCGACATGGCCTCGCGCAAGCGCGACGATCTGCGCGAATTGCAGATGATCTACCAGATGGCCGACGTGGCGATGAACCCGCGCCACACGGTGGGCACGATCATCGGCCGGCCGCTGGAGTTCTACTTCGGCCTGAAGGGCGAGGCGAAGCGCAAGCGGATCCAGGAGCTTCTGGACGAGATCGAGATGGGGCAGGGCTTCATCGACCGCTACCCGGCCGAGCTTTCGGGCGGTCAGAAACAGCGGGTCTGCATCGCGCGGGCGCTGGCGGCCAAGCCCAAGATGATCATCTGTGACGAGGTGACATCGGCCCTCGACCCGCTGGTGGCGGACGGGATCCTGAAGCTCCTGCTCAATCTCCAGAAGATCGAGCACGTGGCGTATCTGTTCATCACCCACGACCTTGCCACGGTGCGCGCCATCGCGGATTCGATCGCCGTGATGTATCAGGGCAAGGTGGTGCGCTACGGATCGAAATCCGAGGTGCTCTCGCCCCCCTTCGACGATTACACCGACCTCTTGCTGTCGTCGGTGCCAGAGATGAAGCTGGGCTGGCTGGAAGAGGTGATCGAGCATCGCCGGATGGAAAGCGCCGGCAACTGAAGGGCGAACCCGGGCAGGGACAGCGCCGGCCCGTGGGATGGCGCTGTCCGACCTGTGAAGCGGGCGCTTTATGCCCGCCCCGAACTTCCGTATGCCCGCCCCGAACTTCCGTTGAATGAGTGGCGCGCGCGAGTGACAAAGCGCCAGCCGGGTCGTGCCAGAGGCACGCCTGCGGCGTAACGGGCCGGCGCTGGCCCTGCGGTCGCAAGCGACCGCGCACCGGGCCGGAAACGCGCCCAGCCGAGGGTGGGGCGCTTCCCTTATCGCCGGGAAATGCGGTCAGCTCGCGTAGTTGCTGCCCTCGGTGTCGAGGATCTGGCGCAGGTCGCGCAGGTAGGCGCCGGCGCTGTCGACCGGGTATTCCTCCATCTCGCGCGCGGTCTTTTCGGCGATCTCGTCCGAAAGCACCCGAAGCGGCTGACCGGTCTGCAAGGCGCGGATGTAGGTCTCGGCCGCGCGCTCGAAATAATAGAGCCGGTTGAAGGTTTCCGCCACGGTCTGGCCGATCACCAGCACGCCGTGATTGCCCATGATCATCACCTGCACCTTCGGGTCAGTCAGCAGGCGGGCGCAGCGCGCGCCCTCGTCCTCGAAGGCCAGCCCGCCGTAGCCGTCGTCGACCACGGTGCGGTTGAAGAAGGTCGCGCTGTTCTGGTCGATCGGGGGCAGCCGGCTGTCGGCGAGGCTGGCCAGCACGGTCGCATGGATCGAATGCACATGCATGACGCAACGCGCGTGCGGGCAGGCGCGGTGGACGCCGCCGTGCAGGCCCCAGGCGGTCGGATCGGGCGCGTCCGGGCGCGACAGGGTCTCGGGATCCTCGGCGTCGATCTCCAGCAGGTCCGAGGCGCGGATCAGCGAGAAGTGCCGCAGGTTGGGGTTCATCAGGAACTTCGTGCCGCTGTCATTGACGGCAAGGCTGAAGTGGTTCGCCACCGCCTCGTGCATGTTCATCCGGGCGGTCCAGCGGAAGGCGGCGGCCAGGTCGCAGCGCTCCTCCCAATGGCTGATGTTGGGGGTCTCGGGCGGCCGGGAAGGCGCGTTCATGGCATTTCTCCTTTGGCGAGAGCGGCAAGGGCCGCAGTGATCCGGGCAAAGCTTGCCCGTGCGCGCGGCACGGTGGTGCGCGCGCGAAGGTATCCGTGGACGAGGCCGGGTTCGTCGATGCAGGTGGCCTGTCCGCCGTCTGCGGCGATCCGGGCGGCATAGCTGCGGGCGTCGTCGGCCAGCGGGTCGCATTCCGCCGCAAAGGTGACGGTGGGCGGGAGGCCCGCGAAGCTCGCGGCGCCAAGGGGGGCCGCGGTCGGGTCGGCTTCCGCCCCGCCGTCGGCGGCACCCTCGGGCCGGCGAATGTCCTGGTAGAAGATCACGTCGTCGCGGGTCAGCATCGGCGCATCGGCATGCTTGATATAGCTGCCCTTCCCGGTGTCGCCACCAAGGCCCGGATAGATCAGCACCTGCCCCGCGATCGGCGGCGCGCCCGGGTCCCCGGAAAAGGTCGCGGCGACCGCGGCGGCGAGGTTGCCGCCCGCGCTGTCGCCGGCAAGGAGGAGGGGGCCTGTGAAGGCCCCGGCCGCGGCGCGGGTGGCAGCGCAGGCATCGTCATAGGCGGCGGGGTGGCGGTGTTCGGGGGCCAGCCGGTAATCGACGGATACGACGCGCGCCCGGACCGTCACGGCGATCTCGGCGCAGACGTCGTCATGGCTTTCCAGCCCGCCGACGACGAAACCCCCGCCATGGAAGTAGACGACCGTCGCGATCGGCGCCGCCACCTCGTAGATCCGGCAGGGGACGCCGCCCAGGGCACGGTCCTCGGTCCGGACCCCTTCGGGGTAGCCGCGGTGGAAGTTGCGGCACATCCGGTCATAGATCTCGCGCTGCTCGGCGATCGTCAGGTCGATGGCGTCGGGTGGATACCACGCCTCGGTGTCGTGGATGAAGGCGCGGGTCTCTTCGTCGATGAGGCGGGTGTAGTCGGGCATCCGGGGGGTCCTTTCGGCGGCATGATGGGCGCCACGCGCCCGGGCTGCAAGGGGCAGCGGGCGCCGGTGGCGGTGTCGGGCGCGGCCCCGGGTCGGATGAGGGCGTGTCGGGGGGCATGCCCGGGGGAGGCAGGTGGGGGGAGGCTGGCGAGGTTGACCGGCGGGACAGCCCGGCTCTGCCCATTGCGGGACAAGAGGCTGGCACCTCCCTGCGCGTCGTGCGAAAACCGGGGCAGACCTCCGGCAAGGGATCATGGACGATGACAGACCTCACCTGTTTCAAGGCTTACGACATCCGCGGGCGCCTCGGCGTCGACCTCGATGAGGCGATCGCCGAACGCATCGGCAGGGCGTTCGCCGAGGTTCTGGGGGCGCGGCGCGTGGTGATCGGGCGCGATTGCCGGGCCTCGTCCGAGGCGCTGACCGAAGCCGCGGTGAAGGGCTTGCTGGCCGCCGGGACCGAGGTGCTCGATCTCGGCCTCTGCGGCACCGAGGAGATGTATTTCGCGACCACCCATTTCGGGGCGGATGGCGGGATCGAGGTGACCGCCTCGCACAACCCGATGGATTACAACGGGATGAAGATGGTGCGCGAAGGCTCGGCCCCGCTGGGGGCGGAAAGCGGGCTGGCCGCGATCAAGACAGCCGCCGAGGCCGCCGATTTCGGGCCGGCGAAGCAGGGCACCCGCCGCCCCGCCGAGGGCGCGCGCGCGGCCTATGTCGAACGCTGCCTGAGCTTCGTCGACATCTCGGCGCTGCGTCCGCTGAAGATCGTGGTGAACGCGGGCAACGGCGCCGCCGGCCCCACCTTCGACGCGATCGCCGAGGCGCTGGCCGCCAAGGGCGCGCCGCTGGAATTCGTCCGCCTGCACCATGAGCCCGACGGGTCGTTCCCGAACGGCATCCCGAACCCGCTTTTGCCCGAGAACCAGCCGGTGACGGCCGAAGCCGTGCGCGCGGCGGGGGCCGACATGGGCGTGGCGTGGGACGGCGATTTCGACCGCTGCTTCTTCTTCGACGCCTCGGGGCGGTTCATCGACGGGGAATACATCGTGGGCCTTCTGGCCGCGGCCTTCCTGGAGAAGAGCCCGGGCGAAACCGTGATCCACGATCCGCGCATCATCTGGAACACTCAGGCCATGGTGGCCGATGCCGGCGGGCGCGCGGTGCAGTCGCGCACCGGGCATGCCTTCATCAAGCAGGCGATGCGCGACGAGGGCGCGATCTACGGCGGCGAGATGTCGGCGCACCATTACTTCCGCGACTTCGTCTATTGCGATAGCGGCATGATCCCCTGGCTGCTGGTGGCCGAACTTATGGGGCGCCGCGGCCAGCCGCTCGCCGCGCTGGTCGAGGAGCGGATGGCGGCCTATCCGTCCTCGGGTGAGATCAATTTTCGCCTCGAGGACCCCAAGGCCGCGATCGCGCGGGTGGTGGCGGCCTACGAGGGCGACGCCGTGGCGCGCGACGACATGGACGGGGTGGGCCTCAGCTTTGCCGACTGGCGGTTCAACCTGCGGTCGTCGAACACCGAGCCGGTGGTGCGCCTCAACGTCGAGTCGCGCGGCGACCGGGCGCTGGTGACCGCCAAAGTGGCCGAGATCCGGGCGCTCTTGGAGGGCTGAGGGCGTCCGGGGTGACCGCGAGGCAGGGCCAGCGCCGGACCGGGGGGTGGCGCAGCCCGACCTGCGAACGGCGGTGCTTCATGCCCGCCACGCCCCTCCACCGAATGAGCGGCGCGCGCGGGTGACAGAGCGCCAGCCCGCTGGGACGGGCCGGCGCTGGCCCTGCGCCCGCCAAGGCGGGCGCGCACCGGGCCGAAGATGCGCCCTGGCTCCTCCGGGGGCGTCGCTGCCGGCTCTGTGCCGCATGTCGCCTCGGCCACATCTTCTGTCGCCGAGTGCGGTTGCACTCTCTGCCGGGGCGCTGCTAGGCTCCGGCCATCCCGGCCCCGCGATCCAAGGCGGGGGCAAGAAGGAAGAGACCCATGCGATACGCCACACCCAAGACCGCGGCCGAAGCCGCGTCGTTGCTCATGGAGGACGCGGCGCGCGTTCTCGCGGGCGGAACCGACCTGCTGGTGCAGATGAAATCGGGCCGCCTGGCGCCTGAGACGATCGTCGACATCAAACATCTGCCCGGCCTCAGGGACATCACCCGCGAAGACGGCGGGTTCCGTATCGGCGCCGCCGTCTCGGGCGCCGAGATGGGCGAACACACCGACCTCGTGGCCGCATGGCCGGGCGTCGTGGAGGGGGTGAACCTGATCGGCTCGACCCAAGTGCAGGGCCGTGCGACCATGGCGGGCAACCTGTGCAACGGCTCGCCCGCGGCCGATGGCGTGCCGGCGCAGATCGCCGCCGGCGCCGTGGCGCGGCTGGAAGGCCCCGAGGGCACGCGCGACGTGCCAGTCGCCGAGATCCCGACCGGCCCCGGCAAGACCTCGCTCAAGCGGGGCGAGTTCGTGACCTCTATCTTCCTTCCCGCGCGTCCCGAGCGGTCGGGTGATGCCTACCTGCGTTTCATCCCGCGGACCGAGATGGACATCGCCGTCGCGGGCGCCGCGGTGAACCTCGTCCTCGGGGCCGACGGCACCGTGGCCGAGGCGCGCGTGGCGCTGGGGGCCGTTGCGCCGACCGCGATGGAGGTGCCCGAGGCCGGTGCGGCGCTGACGGGCTCCAAGCTGGAGGATCCGGCGATCGAGGCGATGGTGGACGCCGTGCGCGCCGCCTGCAAACCCATCGACGACAAGCGCGGAACGGTCGAGTTCCGCACCCATGTGGCGGGCGTGCTGGCCAAGCGCGCGGCCCGCATCGCGTTCGCCCGCGCAGGAGGCCAGGCATGAAATCCATTCCCGTTTCCACCACCGTCAACGGCGACGCGGTCGATTTCGTCTGCGCGCCGGGCGAAACCCTTCTCGATGCGCTGCGCAACCGCCTGTCGCTGACCGGCGCCAAGGAAGGCTGCGGCACCGGCGATTGCGGGGCCTGCTCGGTCACGCTGAACGGTCGCCTGGTCTGTTCCTGTCTCGTGCTCGCGGCCGAGGCCGAGGGCGCCGAGGTCGGCACTGTCGAGGGCATGGCCGATCATGACAAGCTGCACGTGCTGCAGCAAAGCTTTCTCGACCATGCGGCCCTGCAATGCGGGATCTGCACGCCGGGCATCCTCGTGGCGTCCAAGGCGCTGCTGGAGGAGAACCCAGAGCCCACGGACGAGGAAGTGCGCTACTGGCTCGCCGGCAACCTGTGCCGGTGCACGGGCTACGACAAGATCGTGCGCGCGGTGCAGGACGCTGCCGCCAAGATGAGGAGTGCGTAACATGGCTTTCGACGAGACCAAGCACGACTACAAGGTGATCGGCACGCGGCCCGTCCGCCCGGACGGGATCGACAAGGTGACGGGCCGTGCGCTTTACGGCGCCGACCTGAGCGCGCCGGGCATGCTGACCGCCGCGATCCTGCGCAGCCCCCATGCGCATGCGAAGATCGTGAAGATCGACACCTCGAAGGCCGAGGCTATGGCCGGCGTGAAGGCGGTCGTGACCTCCAGGGATTTCGGCCTGCCCGAGGATCAGGACCTGCGCGACACGCAGGACAACTGCATGGCGCGCGACAAGGTTCTCTATGACGGCCACGCCGTCGCCGCCGTCGCCGCGATCAATGCGCAGGTGGCCAAGGCCGCGCTGAAGGCGATCGAGGTGGAGTACGAAAAGCTTCCCCACGTCATCGACGTCGACGACGCGATGAAGGGCGACGCGCCGCTGGTGCTGGAAGGCCGCGCGCTGGAGACCGTGCCCGAGGGCTGGTCGCAGAACGTGACGAACTATTGCGAGTTCGGCCACGGCGATCTGGACGACGGCTTTGCGCGTGCCGACCTGATCGTCGAGCGCAGCTTCAAGACCGGGGCGACGCACCAGGGCTATATCGAGCCCCACGCCTGCCTTGCCTCGATGGGCCCGGACGGGCGGGGCGAGCTGTGGTGCTGCACCCAGGGTCAGTACATGGTCCGCGAGGTCTGCGCCGGGATCATGGAGATCGAGGCGAGCCAGCTGAAGGTCACCCCGTCGGAGATCGGCGGCGGCTTCGGCGGCAAGACCACGGTGTTCATCGAGCCGGTCGCGCTGGCGCTCAGCCGCAAGGCGGGGCGTCCGGTCAAGCTGGTGATGACGCGCGAAGAGGTGTTTCGCGCCTCGGGGCCGACGATCCATTCCTCGACCGACGTGAAGATCGGTATGACCAAGGACGGCACCATCACCGCCGCACGGGCCGACCTGCGCTATTCCGGCGGCTGCTACCCCAACGGGACCTGCGAGATGGGCGCCCAGGCGGCCTTTGCGCCCTATGACCTGAAGGCAGTGCGCACCTATGGCTGGAACGCGCTGACCAACCGCCCGAAGGAGATCAGCTATCGCGCGCCCGGCGCGCCGACGGCGATCTACGCGGTGGAAAGCGTGGTCGACGAGATGTGCCAGAAGCTGGGCCTCGACCCGGTCGACGTGCGTCTGAAGAACGCCGCCGACAAGGGCACGAAGTCCTCCTACGGCGTGACCTTCGAGGATATCGGCCTGAAGGCCACGCTGGAGGCCGCCAAGGCCCACCCGCATTACACCGCGCCGCTGGGTCCGAACCAGGGGCGGGGGTTGTCGTGCGGGTTCTGGTTCAACTTCGGCGGCAACGCGTCGGTCACGCTGTCGGTCAACACCGACGGCACGGTGAACGTGACCGAGGGCAACCCCGATATCGGCGGCTCGCGCGCCTCGATCTCGATGATCGCGGCCGAGGAGCTGGGGATCGGATATGACCGCGTCCGCACCATCGTCGCCGACACCACCAGCATCGGCCATTCCGACACGACCGACGGCAGCCGGGTGACCTTCACCGTCGGTCTGGCCACGATCAAGGCTGCGCGGGATGCCAAGACGAAGATGTGCGCCCGGGCCGCCGCGCTCTGGGGGATCGACCCGGAAGCGGTGGAATGGGTCGACGGGGCGGCGCAGCCCTCGGGCCCGAACGCCGGGAAATTCCCGCCGATGAGCCTGGCCGAGATCGCCGCCGTCAGCTTCCAGACCGGGGGGCCGATCGCCGGTCACCACGAGTCGAACGCCGACGGCGCGGGGGTCAGCTTCGGCGTCCACCTCTGCGACATCGAGGTCGACCCGGAGACCGGCGCGTCGAAGGTGGTGCGCTACACCGTGTTCCAGGACGCGGGCAAGGCGATCCACCCCGATTACGTCGAGGGCCAGCTGCAGGGCGGTGCCGTGCAGGGCATCGGTTGGGCGCTGAACGAGGAATACATCTACGGCGAGGACGGGATCCTGCAGAACCCGGGCTTCCTCGACTACCGCGTTCCGGTGGCGTCCGACCTGCCGCCGATCGACACGGTGATCCTCGAGGTGCCGAACCCGGGCCATCCCTACGGCGTGCGCGGCGTGGGCGAGACCTCGATCGTGCCGCCGCTGGCCGCGATCGCCAACGCCATGTCGCGCGGGGCGGGGGTGCGGCTGACGCAGCTGCCGATGTCGCCGCCGCGGGTGCTCTCGGCGCTGATGGCCAAGGGCTGAGCGGGACGGGGGCTGACATGGTCAAGGTGACGATCATGGGCGCCCTGCGCCACGCCATCGACGGCAAGGCGGAGGTCGAGGTGGAGGCCTCGACCTTCAAGGAGCTGATCGACAAGCTCTCGGCCGAGTATCCCGGGCTGAAGCCCCAGATCGACCGCGGGGTGTCCCTCGCGGTCGATGGCAGGATCTACCGCGAGGCCTGGCTGACACCGATCGGCGAGGCGCGGGAAGTCGTGCTGATGCCCTACATGAAGGGCGGGTGAAGGCGGCGATGGTGGAGCGGGGGGCTGTCTGCCCCCCTGCACCCCCCCGAGGATATTTTCGCTCAGAAGAAGATCAGAGGAGGTTGCCGTAGAGGTCGATGAGCGCGTCGGTCCAGGCCTCCGGCGTCTGCGCGAGCGGCGCCGTGCGGGAAAATCCGCGGTCGCTGATCTGGTGGACCTTCTCGTCGGGCATCCCGATCAGCTGCGTCATCGCGGCGGCCAGCGCCGGTGTTCCGCCGCTGCCGAAGGCAAGGCCGAGGCCGCCGGAGGAGACCTCCTCGGCGATCAGCGCGCGGTCGGCGACCAGCACCGGCAACCCGCTGAGCGAGGCCTCGGCGGCCACCAACCCGAACGGTTCCGGCGCCCGGGTCGGCATGATCAGCCCGCGCGCGCGGGCCGCATGGGCGGCGATCCCCGCGCGGTCCTGCCAGCCGGCAAAGGTGACCTCCGGATAGGCCGCGCTCAGGCTTTCACGCAGCGGCCCGTCGCCGACCACGGTCAAGGAGACCCCGGCCTGACGGGCGGCGGCGCAGAGGTCGTCCACGCTCTTTTCCCGCGCGACCCGTCCGACGAACAGGATCTCGCGGTTCGCCTCGGCCGGGATCCGGGTGTCGGCCCAGGCCTCGGCCGGGTTGCGCAGGGTGACGAGGCGGGCCGCCGGGTGGCCCACCCGTTCCAGCACCGGCGCCATCTTCGGATGGATCATCGCGATCCGCCCCCAGGGCGCGCGCGGATCGAGGGCGCGGCGCAGTGCCGCCTGCCGGGCCACGCGCCAGAGCTTGCGCGGATAGCTCTGCTTGTCACAATTCGTCGTCAGGCAGGCCGCGCCCAGTGGCGTGCGGGTGCAGGGCCTGTCGGCGCGGTAATCGTGGTAGACGCCGTTCGGGCAGGCAAGGAACAGGTCGTGGGCATGGATCACCGTGCGCCGCGCCACCGGCGCAAGCGCCGCGAACAGCGCGGGCGAAAGGATCTGCGCCCAGCCGTGGACATGATACACCGTGTCGGGCGTGTCCTGCGCGAGGACCCGGGAGATCATCGCGCGGGTGGCGCCGTTCCAGACCCCGGCCGTCGCCGATTTCAGCGCTGATTGCTCGAGCAGGCGAGCCCCCCCAAGCGCCACCACCTCGACCCCGCCGGCGCGGAGCGCCCTGGCCGCCGGGCTGTCGCCCGCGTCGCCGGTGACATAGGTCACCGCGATGCCGCGTGCGGCGATCAGGCGTGCGGAGAGCAGGGCGAGCGCGGTGGCCCCGCCCCGCGCAAGGCTCGCATCGTTCACGATGACCACGCGGGCGGCCGTGGCGGGGGAGGCGTCGGTCATGCGCGGATCCTGGCGAAGCTTCGCGGCAGGCTAGCGCGGCTTTGACCCGAAGCCTATGGCCCCACGAAGTTTTTCCCGGCAGAGTGCACCCGGGGCACGCCGGGTGCCCGGGCAGGGGATGCGCATGAAACTGGTTCTCTTCGGGCTGCCCTACAGCCCCAATCTGGGCGACGGGGTGATCGCGGAGTGTCTTGCCCATGCGCTGCGCGACCTCGTTCCCGGAGCCGAGGTGGTGACGGTCGACCTGTCGGGGCGCGAGGGTTTCGGCCAGGTGACGGTGCGCAACCGCTCTGCCGTGCTGAAGCTTCTGGGCGCCTTGCCCCGGCCCGCACGCCACGCGCTGGTGACATGGAAGCTGGGGCGCATGCTCGACGCGGCAGAGCCGCGCTGGCGCGCCGCGGTCGAAGGGGCGGGGGCGGTATTGATCGGCGGTGGCCAGCTCTTTTCCGATGCCGATCTGAACTTTCCGCTGAAGATCGCGCGGGCGGCGGGGATCGCCGGGACGGCGGGGGTGCCGGTGGCGATCCATGCCGTGGGGGTCAGCCGTAACTGGAGCGCTGCTGGTGCGCGGCTGTTCTCGCGGGTCTTCGCCGCCGATCTGCGCCGTGTCGCGATCCGGGACGCGCCCTCGATCGCGGCGTGGAAGGCGCAGGTGGCAGGCGCCTCTCCTGTGCCGGTATCCGCCCGAGACCCGGGGCTGCTGGCGGCCGCCTGTTATGGCCCCGCCCCACGGCAGGAGGGCTGGGTCGGCCTCGGCGTCACGGATCCCGCGCTTCTTGGCTACCACGCCGATGCCGAGGTCGCTGGGCGCGGTGCGGGTTTTACCGAGGCGCTGGCCCGGGCGCTTGTGGCCGGGGGACAGCGGGTGCTGCTGTTCTGCAACGGGGCCGAGGAGGACCGCGCCGCGCTCGAGGCGCTGGCCGATCCGCTGGGCGACCTGATCGCGGCGGGGCAGGTGCGGATCGCACCGGTGTCCACGCGCCCGGCAGAACTCGCGCATCTGGTGGGCGGGCTGGACGGGCTGGTGGCGCACCGGCTGCATGCCTGCATCCTGGGCTATGCCTACGGGCGGCCGGTGGTGGGCCTCGGCTGGGATCGCAAGGTGGAAAGCTTCTTCGCCTCGGTCGAGGCGGAGCGTTTCTGCGTCACCGATCCCGCTGCGCGGCCCGAGGCGGTGGCGGCCACCGTTGCCGGGGCGCTGGCCTCGGGGGTGGACGCGACCGTCCACGGCCGCGCGCTGGACGAGGCGCGCGCCGCCGTGCAGGCGGCGCTTGCAGCCTGCGGGGTCGGGGGCGAGGTCGCGGGTGCGGGGGAGGGTTGAGCGCGCCTACTCCGCCCGGCGGATGGTGATGCGGTAGTGGGTCACGTCCCCCTTCGCGGTCTTGCCGGGGCCCACCACGATCGACAGCACCGCGCCGGGCGCGACCGAGAGTGGCGCGCTTTGCCACTTTTCGGGGGTGTTGACGTCCGATCTGGTCAGGGTCTTGCCGTTCAGTGCGACGCGCAGCGTCACCCCGTCGGCCGAGCGTGCGGCGGGCATCAGCGACACCTCGGCCACCACCTTCATCTTCGACGGCGCGCGCCAGTCCTGCACGATCTCGATCGGCCGGGCCGCGGTGCCGCCGGGCAGCAGGGTGTCGGGCTGGAGCCGGACGTCGGGGTTGTCCTTCTCGGCAAGGTAGGGCGTCCAGGGCCGGCCGGATTTGTCCTGACCCGGCATCAGCACCAGCGGCACCCTGCGTCCTCGGTCGAGGACGTAGCGGTCGAACCCGTCGTGCACCCTGCCGCGCGAATAGGAGAACTGGTCGAAACTGTCGGCGAGCACCATCTGCGGCCCGAGATCGGGCGTGCCGGGACCGGTGAGGATCACCGGCGTGTCGCGCGACAGGCGGATCGGACCCAGCAGCTTGCGCCCCCCGGGGCCGAGCGCGGTCTGCCCGGCGGCGGGGGTCAGGCTGCGGGGTGCACCCCAGATCACCAGCGTGTCGGGGTCGAAGTGGCAGGCGTAGGTGAAGGGGTCGGGCGAGGCATCGGTGGCGGCGCGGTGTTCCATCAGCCGGGCGATCGTGGCGTAGGTCTCGCCCACCGCCGTGGGCTTCAGGTCGGGGCCGATCAGCGGGGTCAGGCCATCGCCACGCGGGTTGAGCGGATACCAAACCGCGCGGCTGACCCCCGAAAGCGACATCTGGCAGTAATAGCGCAGCAGTGTGCCGGCGGCGGTGTCGGGGTTGGGGTCGCCGAACTCGGTCGCTTCCAGCGGCATCGTTTCGAGCCCCGGCACGCCGCGCAGCACGGCGATCTGGCGCGCCAGCTGTTCGGGCGCGGTTGTGTAGGGGTGAAAGGCGAGCGCGTCCATGTACTTGGCCGCCCCCAGCGCAAACAGCTTCCGGACATAGCCCACCGGGATCGAGTGCAGGGCACCCCCCAGCACCGCGACCTCGGGGCGGGCGGCCTTGACCGCGGTGTAGGTCGCCTTGAGGAGCGCGAGGTAATGTTCGGGCCGCTTTTCCAGCCCGTCGTCCTTGACCTTGCCCGAGACGAAATTGGCCGCATTCATCTCGTTGCCCACCTCGACCGCGGTGACGCGCGGGAAATGTAGCACCGTCTCTGCCGCGTCATGGCCGAAGGCGGCCAGCGCGCCGGGAGTGTAGGGCGTCTTGCCGTCGTCGTAGCCGGGGTGGCCGTTGTTGAAGGTCAGGCTGGTCGCGGCGTCGGGGCCCAGGTGGCCGGGCCAGCCTGTATCGGGGGTGTCGAAGGCGAACTTGCCGCCCTTCTCGACCTCGGACCAGTAGACCGCGTCGCGGAAGTTGCGCACGCCAAGCGCCTTGGCCGCGTCCATCATCTTCGGCTGCCAGTGCTGACCGAAATTCGACGCGGCGCCCAGCGTCGGGCCACGGCCCGCGATATCGGCCTGCGCCGCGGTGGCGGTCAGCGCGAACCCGAGGGTCAGTGCCCCGAAAGCCAGTGCTCCAAAGGTCCGGGCCCCAAAGGTCAGGTTCCCGAAGGCCGGGGCGGTCCCGCGGACGCGGGGCTGAAAGGGGGTGCGCGGCATCGGTCTCGTCATCGAACGTCGAACCGGAAGTTAGACATGCCGCGCCGCCGGAGGCAACGCGCTATCGTGCGAGTGGGTCGGGCCTACCATCTGATGCCCCGCGCGTGCAGGGCGGGGAACCGGACGCGCCGCGGAGCTGGCCCGCCGCGCCGAATGCCATTCCCGGTCCACCTGTCCGGGGGCTGTGGGGCGGACCGTTCGGTCCTGGGCCGGGGAAAGACTGTTCTCCGGTCGCGCTCTCGCCTTTCGTGGCGGCGCCGCTATGCTGGCGCCGACCGTCAGACCAGCCCGGATCCAGATGCAGATCGTCCCCTCCACCGCGCTTGCCTTCCTGATGCTGCTGATGCTGGCGATCAAGGGACCCTACCGGGGGCTGTGGGTGTTCCTCGCGGCAACCCCCTTCGGCGCGGCGGCGGCGTTCAACCTGCCGGCGGCGGGCGGGGCCTCGATCCTGGTAAGCGACCTCGGCGCGCTGATGCTGTTCGCGCTGCTCTGGGTGCAGCCGGACGCGCCCAACCGCCTTGTGGGCACGATGCGCGCCTATCAGCCGGGGTTCTGGATGCTGCTTCTGGTGGTGGTCTGCGTCGTCTCGGCGCTGTTCTACCCGCGGCTGTTCCAGGGCGCGACCAGCGTCTTCGGCCTGAGCCGGGTGAACAACGCCACCGGCATCGTCGAGGTGCCGCTGCACGCGACCAACGGCAACCTCACGCAATTGTTCCGCATCATGCTCGACGCGGCGGCGTTCTTCGCGCTGGCGACGGTGTTCCGGCTGCGGCCCGATGGCGACCGGGTGCTGACGGCGATCGCGGTGGCGACCTTCGTCAACGTGGGGCTCGGCTGGCTCGACGTGCTGACCGCGGCGGCGGGGCAGCCGAAGGCGCTCGACGTCATCCGGACCGCGAATTACGCGATCCTCGCCGGCGACAAGATGGTCGGCATCAAGCGCATGGTGGGCGGTTTCCCCGAGGCCTCGGCCTTCGGCTATTACACGCTGGGGCTGTTCGGGTTCTGGCTGCACATGTGGCTTGTGCAGGGGCGGTCGCGGCGGACCGGGTGGGCGCTGTTCCTGACCACGGTCGCGCTGCTCAGGTCGACCTCGTCCTCGGCCTATGTCTCGGCGGTGGTGTTCCTCGTGGGCTATGCCGCGGTGCGGATCGCCAGCGGCGGTGGGCGCACGGTCAGCCGCCGCGCCGTGGGCGTGTCGGTCGCGGCGGTGGGGGCGGTGCTGATGGCCGGGGTCGCGCTAGCGGTCTGCTACGCCGTCCTGCCGCCTGTCACGGCCTTCCTCGACCGGGCGCTCTTCGACAAGATGGGCACCTCCTCGGGCGTGGAGCGGATGAGCTGGAACACACAGGCCTGGGCCAATTTCATCGACACCTGGGGGGTCGGCGCGGGGCTGGGGTCGATGCGGGCCTCGAACTGGGTGCTGGCGAGCCTGGGCAGCATCGGTTTCATCGGTACCTCGATCTTTCTTGCGTTGGTGGCGGCGATGGCCTGGCTGCCGGCGCGGGCCGAGACGGATGCCGGGCGCGCGGCGGTGATCGGGGCGCTGAAGTCCGGCTGCCTCGCGCTTTTCGTCTCGGCGATGCTGACGGCGCCGACGCCGGATCTGGGCATGTTGTTCTTTGCGATGGCCGGGCTTGCCACCGGCCTCAGCCGCGGTGCGGCAAGAGAATCATCCAAGGCGGAAATGTGGCGCCGCGTCGCCGATTGACCCCGCATACGGGCCAATCCCGCAAGGGTTGCGGTATTGTGGTCTGAGAGTCGACTAGATCGAGGGAAATAAAGCAAAAATTTGACGAAGCCGCCGATCCTGCGACTATGGGCGGACCGGGGTGCGGCAGTGGGTGCCGACGGGCGGGGTGCGCGCGGGCGCGGGGGCGGGGGCCCTCCGCTCCGTACGCCGTCAGCCCGGGCGTTCCGCCATGTCCCGGGCGGTGCCGAGGCTTGTTGCCTCGTGGGAGAGTGACGGAATGAACAGCAGGGTGCTGCCCTTCGAGACGGGGCCGTTGGGGCGGGTGCTGGACGGGGCGCCGGGTGGACCGGGGCGCGGGCGCAATCGTGGCTATGATACGCTGCGTGACGACGGTGGCCGCGATGGGGGCGGCTACGGTGGAGGTCGCGGCAGCGGCGGCGGCCCGCGGCGCAGGGGCAACGGCCCGACACCGCACGAACCCGACCGCGTCGACGTTCGCGAGCTTCTGCGGATGCTGTGGCGCCGGCGGCGGGTGGCGATCGCCGGGCTGCTGATCGGCGCCGTGCTGGCCTTCGGCGCGACCCGGCTGATGACCCCCACCTACACCGGTCTGGCCAAGGTCATGCTGGAGACCCGTCAGGCCCAGGTCACCGGCCAGGCGCAATCCTCGCAGCCGCAGCAGGATCTTCAGCTCAACGACCAGGTGGTGCTGAGCGAGGTCGCGGTACTGCAGTCGAACGTGCTGGTCCAGAACGCGATCCGGGCGATCGGCATGGACCGGCTCTCGTCGATGGACCCCGCCAATCATGCGCCGTCGCCGATCTCGCGCGCGATCAGCGCGGTAAAGGGGCTTCTGGGCAAGGGCGGCAGCGACAAGCCGATCCCCGGCGCGCCGGTGCTGACGCCCGAGCAGATGAAGATGCAGCGCCTTGTCTGGGCCATCGACAAGCAGCTGAGCGTCAGCCGCGAGGGCCAATCCTATGTCCTCGACATCGCGATCTCTAACCCCGACCCGGTGCTGGCGCAGCTTCTGGCGAACACGCTGGCCGACCAGTACATCAAGCTGCAGGTCGCCGGCCGCACCGCTTCGGCCCAGAATGCGACCAGGTTCCTGTCCGACCGTGTGAAGGAGCTCCAGAACCAGGTGGCGCAGGCCGAGGCGAAGGTCGAGAAGTTCCGGGCCGAGAACCTGCTGGTCGACGGCGGCACGCTGGATGCCGCACGCCAGCAGCTGGGGCAGCTGAACAACCAGCTGGTCACGGCCCGGGCCGACCAGATCGCGGCGCAGGCCCGCTACGACCGTATCCAGCAGGTGGTGAAGTCGCAGGGGTTGCAGGCGGTGACCTCGATCGTCACCTCGACCACGCTGGATTCGCTGACCTCCAAGCTGATGGACCTGCAACGCCAGGATGCGATCTGGGCCCAGCACTACGGCCCCGAGCACCCTGAGCGAGTTCGCCTTGCGGCGGAGATCAAGGGCGTGCAGCACGACCTCAACGAGGAGGTGCAGAAGCTCATCGCGCAGCGCAAGAACGATGCCGACATCGCCTCGATCCGCGAGACGTCGCTGGAGAAGTCGATCAAGACGATGGAGGCGCGGGTGGTGTCGCTGTCCAAATCGACGATCGGGCTGCGTGCGCTGGAGCGTCAGGCGAGTGCGGCGCAGTCGGCCTATCAGCAGCTTCTCTCGCGACTGACCGACACGCAGACGCAGGAGCAGATGCAGCGCCCCGACGCGCGGATCATCCAGCAGGCGGAATTCACCACCTCGCCGTCCTCGCCGCGCACCAAGCTTCTGGTGATCATGGGCGGGTTCCTGGGCCTGCTGTTCGGCACCGGCCTGATCTTCTTTCTCGAGCTTACCGGGTCCGCCTTCCGCAGTCTGCCCGATCTCGAGCAGGAAACCGGGCTGCCGGTGATGGCCGCGATCCCCGAAGGCGGGTGGAAATCGCCGCTGGGGGCCTGGCGCGAGCTGGCCCAGAACCCCTATGGCCTTTATGCCGAGCGGATCCGCCACCTGCGTACTGCGCTTCTGACACAGGGCGGGCGCGATGGGTCGCGGTCGGTGATGCTGGCCTCCTCGACCCCGGGCGAGGGCAAGACGACGACGGTGCTGGCGCTGGCGCGGATGGCCTCGCTCGCCGGCAAGAAGGTGATCGTCGTCGATTGCGACCTGCGGCGCTCGATGCTCTACAAGCTGTTCGGTTGGCAGGACGAGCGGGACTTCGCCTCGTTCATCGCCAACGATTGCGGGCTGGGCGAGGCGATCCACCATGACGAGGATCTCGGCTTCGACGTGCTCGCGGCGGCCCGAGGACGCCCCGACGTGGCGGACGAGCTGGCGGCCGAGTGGCTTGAACCGATGTTCGAGACGCTCAAGCGCAAGTACGATCTGGTGCTGGTCGACGCGCCGGCGATGCTCGCGGTGTCGGATGCGCTGGTGATCGGGCAGGCGGTGGATGCCAGCCTCTACCTCGTGCGCTGGAATGCGACGGCGCGGCAGGCGGTGGCCAAGGGCCTTGGCGATTGCGAGGAGGCGGGGCTTCACATGGCGGGCACCGTTTTCACCCGGGTCGATCCGCGGATGAGCCCGGACGTCTACGCCCATGGCTACGAATATTCGGCTTGAGCGGATGTTCGACGCTGCCTCCGCCTCTGCCCCGCGCGTCGCGCTGATCCATTACTGGCTGGTGGGGATGCGCGGCGGCGAGAAAGTGCTGGAATCGCTCTGCCGGATGTTCCCGCAGGCCGATATCTACACCCATGTCCACGTGCCGGGTGCCGTCGGCCCGGTCATCGGCGCGCACCGGATCGTCGAGACCCGGATCGGCCGCCTGCCGATGGCCGCGCGGATGTACCAGAGGTACCTGCCGCTGATGCCCCGCGCGCTGGAGGAGCTCGACCTCGGCGGCTACGACCTGATCATCTCGTCCGAGGCGGGGCCGGCGAAGGGGGTGATCGCGCCGCCCGACGCGCCCCATCTGTGCTATTGCCACTCGCCCATGCGCTACCTCTGGGACCAGTACCACACCTACCGCGGCGGGGCGGGCGTGGTGACGCGGGCGCTGATGCCGATGATGGCGCACCGCCTGCGGCAATGGGATGTGACTTCGGCCGCGCGGGTCGACGGCTTCGTCGCCAATTCCGGCCATGTCGCCCAGCGGATCGCGAAATACTGGCGCCGCGAGGCCGAGGTGGTGGCCCCGCCGGTGGCGGTCGGCGATTTCGCCCCCGCGCCGCGGGCCGAGCTGGGCGATTACTACCTCTGGGCGGGAGAACTGGCCCCCTACAAGCGCCCCGACCTGGCGGTCGAGGCCTTCACCCGCATGGGCCGCAAGCTGCTGGTCATCGGCGGCCCCGACAAGACGGTGCGGCAGCTGCGGGCCCGGGCGGGCGACAATGTCACCTTTCTCGGCAAGGTGCCGTTCGATGAACTCCGCCGCCACCTCGCGCGCTGCAAGGCACTGGTGTTCCCGGGAGAGGAGGATTTCGGCATCGTCCCGGTCGAGGCCATCGCCTCGGGCCGCCCGGTGATCGCCTATGGCCGCGGTGGCGTACTCGACACAGTGGAGGAGGGTGCGACCGGCCTCTTCTTCCACGAACAATCGGTCGAGGCGCTGATCGACGCGGTGTCGCGGTTCGAACGCGCCCCGGTCGCCGATCCCGACCCCGCGCTGCTGGTGGCGCGGGCGCGGCGCTTCGACGAGGGCGCGTTCCGCCGCGGCATCGGCGCTGCGCTGGCCGGCATCGGCTTCGACGACACCGGCAGCGCCGCGCTGCGGATGGCGGGCGAGTGATCCGCGCGCTGCCCGGCGATCGCGCGCGTGCGGCGGCGCAGGGCGCGGCGGTTGGGGTGGACCTCTGGTTCTGGCGGCTGGACCCCGCGGCGCCCGCCGGCCCCCTTTCGGCCGACGAGGAAGCCCGCGCCGCGCGCTTCGTTCGTGCCCCCGATGCCATGGCCTTTCGCGCCGCCCGCGCCGGGTTGCGCCGGGTGCTGGCGGGCTATCTCGGGTCGGATCCCGCCGCGCTGACGTTCCATTATGGTCCGCAGGGGAAGCCGTCGCTTCCCGGCGGTCCGGCGTTCAACCTGTCGCATGCGGGCGGCTGGGCCGCGCTGGCCGTCTGCGACGCGGATCTGCCCCTCGGCCTCGACATCGAGGCGCACCGTGCGGTGGAACCCGAGGTTGCAGAGCGCTTCTTCGCCCCCGCCGAGGCGGCGGCGCTACGCGGCCTTCGGGGGCCTGCGCGCGAGACCGCCTTCTTCCGGCTCTGGACCCGCAAGGAGGCGCTGGTAAAGGCGGTGGGGCAGGGGCTGTCGCTGCCGCTCGACAGTTTCGCGGTCACGGTCGACGCGGCGGCGCGGCTTCTGCGACTCGACCATGACGATGCGGCGGCCTGGACGTTGACCGACCTCGCGCCGGGGGCGGGGTTGCAGGGCGCGCTGGCGCTGCGCACGGCCGGCCGGCCGGTGCGGCTTTGCCTGCGCGCGGGTACCCTGCCACTGACGGCTGCCAACTGATCCGCGCCCGGGTTCTTCGCCCCGGCCCTGCGCCGGGGGCTGGACACCCGCGGTCACACTTGGGACAACGGCCCGACCCCTGGACGGAGCCCCCGATGCAGACCGACGAGATGGCCGACCGGATCCTTGCAGGCGACCGCAGGGCGCTCGCGCGGGCGATCACGCTGATCGAAAGCGGCCGCGCGGATCACCGCGCGCAGGCGACCACGCTGACCGACCGGCTGGTCCGCGAAGGGCGGCAGGCCTTGCGGATCGGCCTTTCCGGCACCCCCGGCGTCGGCAAGTCGACCTTCATCGAGGCCTTCGGAATGATGCTCACGGCACAGGGCCTGAAGGTCGCGGTGCTGGCGGTGGACCCGTCCTCGGCCCGCTCGGGGGGCTCGATCCTGGGCGACAAGACGCGGATGGAACGCCTCTCGCGCGATCCCAACGCCTTCATTCGCCCCTCGCCCAGCCAGGCCCAGATGGGGGGTGTCGCCCGCCGCTCGCGCGAGGCGATCCTGCTGTGCGAGGCCGCCGGCTACGACGTGATCCTGATCGAGACGGTGGGGGTGGGCCAGTCCGAGACCATGGTCGCGGGGATGGCCGACCTCTTCGTGCTGCTGCTGGCGCCGGCCGGCGGGGACGAATTGCAAGGCGTCAAGCGCGGCATCATGGAGATGGCCGACCTGATCCTGATCAACAAGGCGGACGGAGAGCTGAAATCCACCGCCACCCGCACCTGCGCCGATTACGCGGGGGCGCTGCGGCTGCTGCGCAAGCGCGCGCAGGACCCCGAGGGCTACCCCCGGGCGATGACCGTCTCGGCGGTCGAGGAGACCGGCCTTCAGGCCGCGTGGGACGCGATGACCGTGCTGGCCGACTGGCGCCGCGCCGAGGGGTATTTCGACCGCAATCGCGCCGAGCAGGCCCGCGGCTGGTTCGAGGAAGAGGTCCGCGAGGGCCTTCTGGCCGAACTGCGCCGCCCCGGTCCCGCGCGCGACGCGCTGGCGCGCCTCGGTGCCAGGGTCCAGGCCGGCGAGACCAGCGCCACCGCAGCCGCGCAGGAGATGCTCGCGCTGCTGGGTCGCCGCTGAGCGCGCCATCGCTTGGCATGGGCCTCATCCGTACGGCCTCATCCGTACGGCGTTCGGCACCGTCCCCTTTTCCCTTTCCCCCCTTGCCCTTTCATTGTTCTGCAAATACGCCTCTTGCAGCAAGGCCGCCACGCCGCCGGGCACTGCAAAAACACCGCTCACACAGGGTGAATCGCTTGACGCCCGCGGGGATTCCCTCTAGGACGCGCGGATGAATTCGGCGCGCTGCCCGGGGGCGGCGCCTTTTGGTATCGACGATTCGGCGTCCAGGCGCCGGGACAGGACAAGGATCAGGACGATGTCGCGCGTCTGCGAACTGAGCGGTAAGGGCCCGATGACGGGCAACAACGTCAGCCATGCCAACAACAAGACCCGGCGCCGGTTTCTGCCGAACCTCAACGAGGTGACGCTGATCTCGGACACGCTTGGCCGCAGCTTCTCGCTGCGCGTGTCGGCGGCGGCGCTGCGTACGGTCGACCACCGTGGTGGCCTCGATGCTTTCCTCGCCAAGGCGAAGGATGCGGATCTGTCGGCGAAGGCGCTGAAGATCAAGAAAGAGATCGCCAAGGCTTCGGTCGCGGCCTGATCCTTTCGCGTAAGCGCATGACCGGCCCTGCCTTCGGCGGGGCCGTTTTGCGTTTGCGCCCTTCACTGGCAAAGCGTGGTGCGCGGCGGCGCCTCGAGGCCGCGGCAGAACCTGCGGCCGGACGGGATGCCGGCGTTGCCGGCCAAGACGGGCGGCCCGGGCGGTGTGGTCTTCACGTCCGCGTGAAAATGCCGCTTTGCGGCGCGGGGCCGGGCGCCTAGATTGGGCGCCATGACCCGGCGCCTCCGCCCCCTTCCCGCGATCCTGATGTCGCTGAGCCTTGCGCTCGTCCTCGCCCTTGCCGCCATGACGATTGGCGGGGCGCGGGGGCAGGTGCGCGGCCCCGGGGACCGCCTCGTCATCTGCTCCGGCACCGGGTTGAGCACCGTCTACATGGACGAGCATGGCCGCAAGGTGCCGCACGTTCATATCTGTCCCGATTGCGTACCGGCGCTGGTCGCCGCGGTCTGGGCCGATCCGCCGCAGCTTCTCCGCCCCATCCTGCGCGGCCGCCGGATTGCACCGGCCGGCGCCGTTGCCGGCGGCTCCCGGCCCCGGCCCGGCCCCCAGGCGCGCGGCCCTCCGGCACCCGTCCCTGCCTGACAGCCCAAGGACGACCCCTTCCGGAGGAGAGAGAGAATGACCTTCCCCAAGCCGATCCTGGCCGCGCCTGCGGCCGTTCTTGCGGCCGTCATCGCGACGGCCTCGGGTGTTCTGCCCGCCTTTGCGGGCGAGATCATCGTGACCGATGCCTATGCCCGGGTCTCGACCCCTATGTCGAAATCCGGCGCCGCCTTCATGGAGATCCGCAACGCCGCGACCACCCCCGACCGACTTGTCGGCGCGACCGCCGACGCCGCCGCCGTGACCGAACTGCATACCCACAAGGAAGGCGCGAACGGGGTGATGTCGATGCTCAGGGTCGACGCGATCGCGGTGCCGGCCGACGGCGTCGCGATGCTTGCCCGCGGGGGCGATCACCTCATGCTGATGGGGCTGAAGCATCCGCTGAAGCAGGGCGATGTGGTGCATGTGACGCTTGAATTCGAGCATGCGGGCAAGGTGGCCGTGGACGTGCCCGTCGATCTTGAGCGCAAGGGGCCGATGGCCGGGGCCGGGCCGATGGGCGGGCAGATGGAGGCGGTCGGCATGAAGACGGGGAACTGAAAACGACCCCCGTACTGCTTGCGTCTCGTGCGCCATGCCCCGGGATGCCCTGTCGCGCCGGCGAGGGGGAGCCGGGGCCGTCGGTCGCGCGCCGGCCGTCGGTTGCGCGCGTCAGCTGTAGCGTTCGGGCCCCACGGCCTGCGCATCGCTGTAGCGATCGCCGTGGGCAAAGCCTGCAGGCAGGAGCCGGGCGATCTCCGCCATGTCGTCGTCGCTCAGCACGATCTCGTCGGCCCGGGCCCATTCGGCCAGATGCTCGGCGGTCCGGGTGCCGGGGATCGGTATCAGGTGATCGCCGCGCGACAGCACCCAGGCGAGTGCGGCGGTGCTGACGCTCCATCCCCTTTCGCGCGCGAAATCGCGGAAGGGTGCGATGGCGGCGGCATTGTAGCCGAAATTCGGCTCGGTGAACCGGGGGTTCGACTTGCGAAAGTCCTTGTCGGCGAAGGTCGAGGGGTCGGGCGCCACGTCGCCGAACATTCCGCGTGCCAGCGGCGAGAACGGCACGAAGGCCACCCCCAGCGCGGCGCAGGCGTCGATCAGACCCAGCTCGGGCAGGCGGCTCCAGAGCGAGTATTCGTTCTGCACGGCGGTGCAGGGATGCACGGCATGCGCCCGGCGCAGGGTCGAGGGCGCCACCTCGGACAGGCCATAGCCGCCGATCTTGCCGTCCTCGATCAGCCGGCTGAGCGTGCCCACGACGTCCTCGATCGGGATGCTCTGGTCGCGGCGGTGGATATAGTAAAGCTCCACGTGATCGCGGCCCAGGCGCTTGAGCGAACCCTCCAGCTCGGCCCTCAGGTGGGCCTCGGAATTGTCGAAATGGCGCGGCGGGCCGGGGACGATACCGCCTTTGGTGGCGATCACCGCATCCTTGCTGGTGCGCTTGCGCCAGGTGCCGATCACGCTTTCCGACAGGCCCATGCCGTAGATGTTCGAGGTGTCGAGGACGTCGATCCCGGCCTCGTGCGCCGCGTCGAGGCAGCGCAGGCTGGCGGCCTCATCCGTCGCGCCGAAGAATCCCGCGAAGCTCATGCAGCCCAGCCCGATCGCCGAGACCTCGGGGCCCTGCGCGCCCAGTTTCCGCTTTTTCATCTCTGTTCCTTCTGTCGCCCGGACGAAGGATGGCCCGCGGCAAGCCGAGGTCAAGGGCCCGTGCGACGGAGAGGTCGGGCGACGGAGAGGGGAGACGAGGCATGGCGGGCGCGGGGCCCGCGCGCCGCAAGGGCGGGTGGCAGCGGGCGTCAGGTGATCGCCTCGAGCCGTTCCTTGGACATCTCGCCGGGCACGATGGTGATCGGGATCGGCAGGGACCCGGCCTGCCGGCTGAGCGAGGTGACAAGCTTGCCCGGGCCGCTCTTGTCGGTGCCGGCGCCGAGCACCAGGACGCCGATCTCGGGATCGTCCTTGATCTGGGCGAGGATCTCGCCCACCGGCTCACCCTCGCGGATCGCGAGTTCGGGCTCTATGCCCTGCTTGGTGCGCATCCACTTGGCGAAGACTTCGAAATGCGCTTCTATCCGCTCGCGGGCCTCGGCGCGCATGACTTCGCCCACGCCGAGCCAGTGCTGGAATTCCTCGGGCGGGATGATTGACAGGATCTGGACACCTGCGCCGGTGTGGTTGGCCCGGAGCGCCGCGAAACGCATCGCGTTGAGGCACTCGCGGCTGTCGTCGAGCACGACGAGGAACTTGCGCATTCTGGTCTCTCTCCTTGGACCGCGCGATCATCGCGCAGGCCCGGTCGCGTGACAAGTGTCGATCCCCTGGTGGGCCCGTGGCGGACCGGTGGTGGGCGGATGCCTCCTCGGGCGCTTTGCTGCTCGTCGGACGACGAGGCGCCGGGGGCGCACGAGGAGGGGGCGTTCCCGCGGCGGATCAGGCCGGTTCGGCGGCCTTCGCGCTCAGCGCCCAGTCCCAGTAGAGCGCGCGCGCATGGCGCGTGACCGGCCCGATCCCGTATTCCGTGTCGTCGAAGCGGGTGACCGGGGTCACCTTGGACATGTTGCCCGACAGGAAGACCTCATCCGCATCGTGGAAGTCGGCGAAGGTCAGCACCGCCTCGTGCACCTTGTAGCCGTCGGCGCGGAAGTTCGCCATGTGCCGTGCCCGCGTGATGCCGGCGAGGAAGGTGCCGTTGGCGATCGGGGTGAAGAGTTCCCCGTCCTTCACCATGAAGACATTGGCCGAGGCGGTTTCCGCGACGTTGCCCATCGCGTCGGCCACCAGCGCGTTGCCGAAGCCCTTGGAGCGGGCCTCGGCCAGCATCCGGGCGTTGTTCGGGTAAAGGCAGCCTGCCTTGGCGTTGGTGACGTTGTCGGCCATCACGGGGCGGCGAAAGCTCGTCGTGGTCAGCGTCGTCGAGGCGTCGGCCGGGGCCAGCGGGATCTCCTCGAGGCAGATGCAGAAGCCGGTTGCGTCCTGGGTCGGCACGATGCCGCTTTCGTCGCCGTTGATCGCCCAGTACATCGGGCGGATATAGACCGGCGTGCCGGGTGCGTAGAGGGCGAGCCCTTCCTTGACGATCTCGATCATCTTCCCGGTCTCGACGGTCGGCTTGATCTTCAGCGCGCTGGCCGAGCGGTTGATGCGGGCGAGGTGGAGGTCGAGGTCGGGGGTCACGCCCTCGAACATGCGTGCGCCGTCGAATACGGTGGTGCCGAGCCAGGCGCCGTGGTCGCCCGCGCGCATCACGGCGACGTCGCCCTCGTGCCAGGTGCCCTGGAAATAGGTGCGGATATTGGCTCCGGTGGCCATGGCGTGTCTCCCTCTCTCGCGAACGGGCGGAGTTAATCACTGCAGGCGCCGGGGGTCCAGAGCGCGCGGACGCCGTGGCGCCAAGGCGGAAAAAGCGCCCCCGGCGGCTTGACTGGCAGCGGGCCGGGGGCAATCGGCGGACGCGGGGAACGGGCGCCGCCGGAGGGGACAGGCGGTTCGCCGGCAGGTCTGGCGGCGGACCGGCCCCAGCTTTGCGTGGCCGGGAATCCCCGGGATGACAGAATGGATTCCGTTTCGTGACAATTCCTTATCGCGGCGGCGCAAAGGGATGTGGGGGGCATGCGACGGGCCGATCCGGGCCGATCCGGGCGGTGCGCCGCGCATGCAGGGGGCAGGGCCGGCGCTCTCCCGCCCATGCCGCGATGCGGCGCGAGGGCGTGACTTGCACGGATCGGGCGCACCCCCACTTCTTGGTGCGGCAACTTGACCCGAAGCGAAAGGAGCGGGTGATGACAGGCAGACGCAAGTTCGGCCGCCGGGGGCTTCTCGGCATGGTGGCGACGGGTTTCGCCGCACTGGCGACGCCTTACAAGGCGGGGGCCGTGACGGGCCCGGTGCACTGGCAGGACCATTTCGATTCGCTCGCCAACGGGGCGATCCTGGCCGATACCCGCGGCGGCGCGCTGCATTTCTGGACGGCCGAGGGGGCGGTGCACCGGCTCTACCCGATCGCGGCGGACGGGGGCGGTGCGCTGCGCCGGGGCGTGGCGCAGGTGGTGCGCAAGGTCGAGGGGCCGACCTGGCGCCCCTCGGCGGGTGCTGGTGGTGCCACGGCCGGCGGCCCGGGCGGGAGCGTCGCGGGCCGCGCGGGGATCGTGCCACCCGGGCCGGACAACCCGCTGGGCAGTCACGCGCTCTATCTCGACTGGCAGGGCGTCAGGATCCACGGCCGGGGCGAAAGCGCGCAGCTGCCGCAGGTCGGCACGGGGATCTCGCTCAGCAATGCCCATATAGCCGAGCTGTTTCCGCTGGCGCGGATCGGCATGCCGGTGAAGGTGCTCTGACCGCCGGGCCCGGGGTAGGGTGCGTTCAAACGCACCCTACGAACGCACCGCCCGGGGGGATCAGCGGGACCGGATCATCCCCACGATGTCCAGCGTCTTCGCCAGGATCGGCTGGGCGATGGCGTCGGCACGGTCAGCGCCCTGGCCGAGGATGCGGTCGATTTCGGCCGGGTCGGCCATCAGCCGCGTCATCTCGGTCGAGATCGGTGCGAGTTTCGCCACCGCCAGCTCGGCCAGCGCCGGCTTGAACGCGCCGAAGCCCTGGCCGCCGAATTCCTGCAGCACCGCGTCCACGCTCTGCCCCGACAGTGCCGAGAAGATGTTGACCAGGTTGCGCGCCTCGGGCCGGTCCTTCAGCCCCGCGGCCTCCGACGGCAGGGGTTCGGCGTCGGTCCGGGCCTTGCGCAGCTTTTGCGCGATGGTGTCGGCATCGTCGGTCAGGTTGATCCGGCTCATGTCCGACGGATCGGACTTGGACATCTTCTTGGTGCCGTCGCGCAGGCTCATCACCCGGGTGGCGGCGCCTTCGATCACCGGCTCGGTGATCGGGAAGAAATCGACCTTGTAGTCGTGGTTGAACTTGGCCGCGATGTCGCGGGTCAGCTCCACGTGCTGCTTCTGGTCCTCGCCCACCGGGACATGCGTCGCGTGGTAAAGCAGGATGTCCGCCGCCATCAGCGACGGGTAGGCATAAAGCCCCAGCGACGAGTTCTCGGCGTTCTTCCCCGCGGTCTTGTCCTTGAACTGGGTCATCCGGTTCATCCAGCCCAGCCGCGTGATGCAGTTGAAGATCCAGGCAAGTTCGGCATGGGCCGAGACCTGGGACTGGTTGAAGAGGATCGAGCGGGTGGGGTCGATCCCCGCCGCGATGAAGGCCGCCGCGGCCTCGCGCGTCTGATGGCGCAGCTTGTCAGGGTCTTGCCAGACGGTGATCGCATGCAGATCGACGAGGCAATAGACCGTCTCGGTCCCCTCGTCCTGCATCTCCACGAAGCGCTTCAGCGCGCCGAGGTAGTTGCCAAGGGTCAGCCCGCCCGAGGGCTGGATCCCCGAGAACACCCGCGGCGTGAACCGGCTTTCGGCGCCGGGCGCCTGGACCGCATCCGTCATTCGTGTATCTCCGTCTGGAATTTTGCGCCCGTTTCGCATATCTCCGGGGCCGACAGGCGTCAACACACGCACCAAAGAAGCGCAGGGGGGAACGAACCCCGGCCAACAGAGCAGGGAAGCCCATGCATCACGATCATAACGCCGCGCCGTTCAACCCGGTCCCCTGGTCGGTCTGGCTGCTTCTGCTGCCGATCGCCGCGATGGAGGTCGTCGTCGACCTCGGTGCCAGCGGCATGGCGGGCGGGCCCGACGGCGTGGGCTGGCGGCTTCAGGCGATCCAGGATTTCTCGTTCTTCGCGCAGCTGCAGCACGCAATGCTCTCGGCCGGGCAGTTCCCGTTCGAGGCGATGGCGCGCTACGTGACCTATCCCTTCGTCCATGCAAGCCCCACCCACACGATCTTTGTCGCCGTGTTCCTGCTGGCGCTCGGCAAGTTCGTCGGCGAGGTGTTCCGCCCCTGGGCTGTCCTCGTGGTGTTCTTCGCCTCGGCCATCGTGGCCGCCGTCGTCTATGGTTTCGCCGCGCCGCTTTTCGCCGCGTCGCCGATGCCGCTGATCGGGGGATACCCGGCCGATTACGGGCTGATCGGGGCCTTCACCTTCCTGCTCTGGACCCGCCTCGGCGCGCAGGGCCAGTCGCAATGGGGGGCGTTCTCGCTGATCGGGATGCTGATGGGGATCCAGCTGATCTTCGGCGTGTTCTTCGGCGCCGGGCAGGACTGGATCGCCGACCTTGCTGGCTTTGCCACCGGCTTCCTGATCTCGTTCGTCCTGGTGCCCGGAGGCTGGCAACGGGCGCTGAACCGGCTGCGCCGCCGCTGAGGGCGGCGGGCGGGGCCTCAGCCCCGCCGCAGGGCGGAGCGGAAGTCGGCCAGCTTGAAGGCGCCGATCACCGCGCCGGCGGCGAAGTAGCTGACCGCCCCCACGCAGATCAGGGCGATCAGGGCGAGGTACTTGATCCCCGCCATCACGAAGAGATCGCGCATCACCATCTCGGCCAGGAACAGGCACAGGCCCATCGCCCCCGAGGCCAGCACGATGCGCGGTGCGCGGGCGCGGAACCTCTCGTCGAAGCTGGCGGCGGGGCCCATGCCGCGGGCGCCCGCCATCAGCAGCCACACCATCGCCCAGCCTGCCAGCGTGGTGCCCATCGCGGCGGCTATGAAGCCCGCGAAGGGGGCAAGGCCCACCGCGACCGCGGCATTCACCACCATCGCCACGACGGCGTAGTAGAACGGCCGCCGCGTGTCCTCACGCGCGAAGAACAGGGGCTGAAGCACCTTCTGCATCACGAAGGCCGGCAGTCCCGCGCCATAGACCGCCACCGCCAGCGCGGTGGGCGAGACGTCCGCCGGCGTGAAGGCGCCGCGCTGGAACAGCACCTGGATCAGCGGCATCGGGATCACGATCAGCGCCACCGCGGCGGGCACCGTCATCGCCAGCGCGAATTCCGTCGCGCGCGAGAACGAGGCCCGTCCGCCGGCCACGTCCCCGGCCTTCAGCCGGCGCGACAGGTCGGGCAGCAGCACCACCCCGATCGCGATCGCCACCACGCCCAGCGGCAACTGGTAAAGCCGGTCGGCATTGTAGAGCCAGGCAACCGCCCGGTCGAAGTAGCTGGCGACCTGGCGGCCCACCAGGAGGTTGATCTGCACCACCCCCCCGGCAAGCAGGGCAGGCCCCGCGATCCGCACCAGGCGCTTCATTTCCGGCGTCAGCCGCGGGCGGCGGGGCACGAGGCCATAGCCCGCGCGCGCCGCGGCTATCCAGACGAGGGCGAGCTGGCCGATCCCGGCGACCGGCACGCTCCACGTCAGGGTCAGGCCCATGTCCCAATGCAGACGGTCGGCGGCGATGATGAACACGATCAGCACGACGTTGAGCACGACCGGTGCGGCGGCGGCGGCGGTGAAGCGCCCGACGGCGTTCAGCACGCCCGACAGCAGCGCGGTCAGCGACACCAGAAGGATGTAGGGAAAGGCGATGCGCCCGAACAGCACCGCCAGGTCGAAGCGCTGATCCTCGGCAAAGCCCGAGGCCATGGCAAGCACGAGCCACGGCATCAGCGCCATCCCCAGCAGCGTGAAGACGATCAGCACCGCGGTCAGCCCGGACATCGCGTCGCGGGCGAAGCCGCGCGCGCCGTCGCCATCCTCGAGCCGCTTGGAGAACATCGGGATGAAGGCCATGTTGAACGCGCCCTCGGCAAAGAAGCGGCGGAACATGTTGGGCAGGGCGAAGGCCACGATGAAGGCCTGCGCCACCGGGCCCGCGCCAAGGAAGGCCGCGATCATGACATCGCGGGCGAAACCCAGGAACCGGCTGGCGAGCGTCCAGCCCCCCACGGTGACGAAGCCACGGACCAGACGTATTGGTTGCATCTTAGCTGATCGCCCTTTCGGCACCGTCGATGACCGCCATGCGCAGCTTGCGCTCCAGCGCGTCCTGTCTGGTCCGCGCATGCAGCTTCAGGCCGAACATGTCCTTGACGTAGAAGGCGTCGACCACCTGCGCGCCATAGGTCGCGATCACCGCGCTCGCGATATAGATGTTGTTGTTGGCAAGCGTCCGGGTCAGATCGTAGAGCAGCCCCGGCCGGTCGCGGGTATCGACCTCGATGATCGTGTAGATCTCGGATCCCTCGTTGTCGAAGGTGATCGAGGTCGGGAAGCGGAACTGACGCTCGCGCTTCTTGAGCTTGTCGCGGTCCTTGAGCGCGTCGCGTGCGCGGACCTCGCCCTTCAGCGTCTTGCCGATCATCTGCTTGAGGCGGGGCAGGCGGGCCTCCTCGTAGGGGTGGCCCTCGGCGTCCTGCACCCAGAACACGGCGGTGGCATAGCCGTCCTTCGAGGTGTAGGTGCGCGCGTCCACGACGTTGGCCCCGACCAGCGCAAGCGCGCCGGCCAGCCGCGAGAAGATGCCCGGATGGTCGGCAAGGGCAAAGCAGGCCCGGGTCGCGTCGTGATCGGCGTCGAGATGCAGGTCGATGCGGATCTCGTCGGGCGGCAGCTCCTTCAGGAGCTCGGCAAAGACCGCGTGGGTGTCGGTCGAGAGGCCCTGCCAGTAGGGGCCGTAGTGGCGCCCGGTCTCGGTGCGCAGCGCCTTGCGGTCCCAGTCGGTCAGCACCTCGCGCAGCAGACGCTTGGCCTCGGCCTCGCGCTTCTCGCGGTTCAGCGCCTCCATGCCCGTTTCCAGAACCTCGGCCGTCGCGCGGTAGAGCTTGCGCAGCAGCATGGCCTTCCAGTTGTTCCAGGTGTTGGGCCCGACGCCGCGTATGTCGCAGACGGTCAGCACGGTCAGCAGGTCAAGCCGCCGCTTGGATTTCACGAACTTGGCGAACTGACGCACGGTGCGCGGGTCCGAGATGTCGCGCTTCTGCGCCATGTCGGACATCAGCAGGTGGTTTCGCACCAGCCATTCCACCGTCTCGGCATCCTCGGCATTCAGCCCCAGCCGCGGCGCCACCCGCCGCGCGATCTGCGCGCCAAGGATCGAATGATCCTCGGGCCGTCCCTTGCCGATGTCATGCAGCAGCAGTGCGACGTAAAGGACCTTGCGGTTCACCCCGTCCTTTAGGATCCGGCTCGACAGCGGAAGTTCCTCGATCAGCTCGTCGCGCTCGATCTTGGCGAGGTGCGAGATGCACTGGATCGTATGCTCGTCCACCGTGTAGTGATGATAGACGTTGAACTGCATCATCGCGATGATGCGTTCGAATTCGGGGATGAAGGCGCCCAGCACCCCAAGCTCGTTCATCCGCCTGAGCGACCGTTCGGGGTTGCCGTGCTTGAGCATGAGGTCGAGGAAGATCCGGTTGGCCTCCTTGTCCTCGCGCATCGTCTCGTCGATCAGGTCGAGATTGGCCGAGATCATCCGCATCGCGTCAGGGTGCAGCAGGTGCCCGGTGCGCAGCGCCTCCTCGAAGATCCGCAGGATGTTCAGGGGATCCGCGAAGAATGCCTTCTCGTCCGCGATGTCGAGGCGGTTCTGGTGCAGCGCCAGCCCCGCGCGGACCTTCTTCCTGCGGCGCAGAAGGCCCGCCAGCATCGGTTCTGTCTTGACGTGCTGGGCCTCGAGCTGGGTGAGGAAGATGCGCGTGACCTCTCCCACCCGGGTCGCCTCGCGGAAGTAATCCTGCATGAAGATCTCGACCGCCCGGCGCCCGGCGGCATCCTGGTATCCCATGCGCTCTGCCACCTCGACCTGCAGGTCGAAGGTCAGCTGATCCATCGCGCGGCCGGTGAGGTAGTGCAGGTGGCAGCGCACGCACCACAGGAAGGCCTCGGCCTGGGCGAAGGCCGCGTATTCCTCGGGGCGCAGCACGCCGATCTGCACCAATTCGGCGGCGCGGTCGACCCGGTGCAGGTACTTGCCGATCCAGTAGAGCGTCTGCAGGTCGCGCAGGCCGCCCTTGCCCTCCTTCACGTTGGGTTCCAGCATGTAGCGCTGGCCGCCCTGGCGCTTGTGCCGCTCGGCCCGCTCCGCCAGCTTGGCCTCGATGAACTCGGGGCCGGTGGCGGCAAAGAGATCGGTCCAGAGCGTTTCCTTGAGCTTCGCGGCCAGGGCCGCATCGCCATCGAGAAAGCGGTGTTCCAGCAGGGCAGTGCGGATCGTGATGTCGTCGCGGCCCTGGCGCAGGCATTCGGCGACGGTGCGGGTCGAATGCCCCACCTTCAGCCGCAGGTCCCACAGCATGTAGAGCATCGACTCCACCAGGCTCTCGGCCCAGGCGGTGACCTTGGAGGGGATCAGGAACAGAAGGTCGATGTCGGAATGCGGCGCCATCTCGGCCCGGCCGTAGCCGCCGACTGCGATCACCGCGATGCGCTGGCCCTTGGTCGGATTGGCCAGCGGATGCAGGTGGGTTATCGCGACATGCAGTGCCGCGGTGACAAGGCCATCGGTCAGGTAGGCCTGCCCCGCGATCAGCTCACGCGCGGCCAGCGGGTGGGCGCGGTAGGCCTCCTCCAGCGCCGCGTTCCCGGTGCGGCGCGCCTCGGCCAGCGTCCTGACGGCGGTGGCGCGGCGCCCCATCGGATCGTCGGTCGGCACCGCGCTGACGGCAGTGTCGAGCGCGGCGATCACCGCCGGCGTATCGAAAATGCTCGACGCCGGGCAGATCAGGGCGCCCGGCGTCGGTCTGTGGATCGGGTGCAGGCCGGCGTCAGAGCCCGGCGCCGCCAAAGCTTCTCGGGGCAGAGTCAATCACTTGCACCTGGTTGTTGACGATCTGGGCGACGGCGAGGCCGCGCTGGTTGGTGCCGTCCCGCAGCAGACGGAAGATGCCGCCGACACCGACGAAGCCCGACGGCTGGGTCAGCGCCTGCGCCGTCAGCGCATTGGCATTGCCCGATTTCACCAGGGCACCGATCGCCGCGATGCCGTCATAGGCAAGCCCGGTGACCGGCAGCGGCGGCTGGCCGTAGGCGGCGCTGTAGCGGCTGGCGAACTGCTGGCTCATGCCCGGATCGGGCAGCGCGAACCAGGCGCCCTGGATGCCCGGCATGCTCAACGACGAGTTCGGGATGTCCCAGCGGGTCAGGCCGATGAACTGCTGCATCGACGACGTTACGCCGTTCTCGCTCAGCAGCTGGGTCAGCAGCGGCAGCGCGCCCGCGGTGTTGGCGGTGAAGAACACCGCCTGAGCGTTGCCGTTCTTGATGTCGTTGGCGATGCCGGGCGCCGCCTGGGTCACGCCGTTCTGCGAGAATTCATAGGTCTCGTCGGCCACCTTGGTGGCCCCCGCGGCCGAGATCGCCGCCGTGATCGCGGCCTCGCCCGCCTTGCCGGCGGTAGTGGTGTCATGCACCACGGCGATCCGGCTCTTGCCCTGCGAGACGGCGTATTTCATCAGCCGGTCGGCGGTATTCGAGAAGGTCGGCCCGAGGATGAAGACGTTGCCGCCCGCGATCGCCGGGTTGTTCGAGAAGGCCAGCACGTTCACCCCGCGCTTGGCCGCCGCGACCCCGGCGGCATTGGCGGCGGCGGCGTAGACCGGCCCGAGGATGATCTTGGCGCCGTCGTCGACTGCCTTGGTCGCGGCATTCGCAGCCTGCTGGGCATTGCCGGCGGTGGGATAGACGCGCAGGTCGATCTTGACCCCGTCGAGATCCGAGATCGCCAGCTTGGCCGCGTTGACCAGGCTTTGCGCAAGACGGTTGTCGCCCGATTGCGTCGAGCCCGACGGCACCAGAAGGGCGACGGGAACCGGGGCGTTGGTATCGATCCGCGGGCCGCCGCCGCCAACCGTCATCGGCTCGCACGCGGCGAGCGAGAGGGCGGCCAGGACGATTCCGCCGCGGGTCAGCGCCTTGCGGGCGCGCGTCAAAAAGGCAAACATTCGGGTTCCTGCGATATCCACGGGGCGTCGGGTCGGCCGCGAGCCTAAGGCGTCGCGGTCGCGAAGTAAACGTGCACGAGAGAGGGTCACAGCATGAACGGCGAACAGACGCCCGAAGCCAAGGAGGCCGCGGCCGGGCCCCTGCCCGAGCCCGGGGAGCCCTCGGCAACGGGCGGAACGACGACCGGCACGACCGGCGGAGGCTGGCGCCCCGCACGGGCGATTCCTCCCGGTCTTCACTTTGTCGCGACCCCGATCGGCAGCGCGCGCGACATCACCCTGCGCGGCCTCGACCTGCTGGCCGGGGCCGATGTCCTTGCCGCCGAGGACACCCGCACTCTGCGCCATCTGATGGAGATCCATGGCGTCGCGCTGGGGGACCGGCCGCTGATCGCCTATCATGACCACAACGGCCGCGAGGCCCGCCCGCGGTTGTTGCGCGCGCTGGCCGAGGGCAAATCCGTCGCCTACGCCTCGGAGGCCGGGACGCCGCTGGTGGCCGATCCGGGCTACCAGCTGGCCCGCGCGGCGATCGAGGCCGGGCACCCGGTGCTGGCCGCACCCGGCCCCTCGGCCGTGCTGGCCGCGCTCAGCGTCTCGGGTCTGCCGACCGACCGTTTCCTGTTCGCAGGGTTCCCGCCGGCCACCGGAGCCGCGCGCATTCGCTGGCTGAGCGAGCTGGCTACGGTGCCCGCGACGCTCGTGCTCTATGAATCCCCGAAACGGATTCAGAAACTGTTAAGCGATTCGAGCGAAACTCTGGGAGGCGCGCGGAAGGCGGCGGTGTGCCGGGAACTGACGAAACGCTTCGAGGAGGTCACGCGCGGAAGCCTTGCCGACCTCGCCGCCGACTTCGCGCAGCGCAACGTGAAGGGCGAGATCGTTGTGGTGATCGACCGTCCGGGCGAGGTTGTGCCCGAGGCGGCGGACATCGAGAGCGCGCTCCGGGACGCGCTGGCCCGGGGCAGCGTGAAGGATGCGGTGGCCGAGGTGTCGGCGGCGCTGAACCTGCCGCGGCGTGAGGTCTATCAGACCGCGCTGAGGATGGAGAAGGGGTCGTGACCCCGGGCTGACGGGGCCGTGTCCCGAGGATGTGAACGGGGCTTTGCCCTGAGGATGTGAGGGCTTTGCCCCGGGGATGTGAACGGGGCTTTGCCCCGAGGAGGTGACGATGGATCGCAGGATGCGTGGCAAGGTTTCCTACCTTGCGGGCAAGGCGGCCGAGGAAAGCGTTGCCCGCCACTACGACAAGACGGGCCATGCCATTGCGGCCCGGCGCTGGCGCGGGCTGGGCGGCGAGATCGATCTGGTGGTGCGCAAGGGTGGCGAGCTGATCTTCGTCGAGGTTAAGCAAAGTCGGAGCTTCGAACAGGCCGCCTGGCGCGTGACGGAGCGACAGATGCGCCGCATCTACACCGCCGCCTCGGAATTTCTCGCGGGGGAGCCCCAGGGCGAATTGACGCCCTCGCGCTTCGATGTCGCGCTGGTCGATGGACATGGCCGTATCGACATCCTGGAGAATGCCTACGCGGCCTGACGGGCGTGCGTGCGGCGCAGGCGTTGAAACCACCCGGCCTTTGCGCCATCTAGGGTCGAAAACCCTAGGAGACGCGGATGGGATTGAAGGTTGCCCTGCAGATGGACCCGATTGGCGGGGTCGATATCGATGCCGACAGCACCTTTCGACTGGCCGAGGAGGCACAGGCGCGGGGGCATGAGCTATTCTACTACACGCCCGACAAGCTGGCCCTGCAGGAAGGGCGGGTCACGGCGCGGGGTTTTCCGATCACCGTTCAGCGGGTGAAGGGCGACCATGTGCATTACGGCCCCGAGACCGAGGTCGATCTTGCGGATTTCGACGTGGTCTGGCTGCGCCAGGATCCGCCCTTCGACATGGGCTACATCACCACCACGCACCTTTTGGAGATGATCCATCCAAAGACGCTGGTGGTGAACGATCCCTTCTGGGTGCGCAACTCGCCCGAGAAGCTTCTGGTGCTGCGGTTCCCCGATCTGACCCCGCCCACCACGATCGCGCGGGACCTCGCCACGTTGCGCGCCTTCCGGGAGAAGCACGGCGACATCATCCTCAAGCCGCTTTACGGCAATGGCGGGGCCGGGGTGTTTCGCCTCGGGCCGGAGGATCGCAACCTTGCGTCGCTGCACGAGCTGTTCGCGAGCATCAACCGAGAGCCGCTGATCGTGCAGAAGTTCCTGCCGGCCGTGTCCAAGGGCGACAAGCGGGTGATCCTCGTCGATGGCGAGGCAGTGGGCGCGATCAACCGCGTCCCGGCGGCGGGCGAGACCCGGTCGAACATGCATGTGGGTGGCCGGCCCGAGAAGGTCGCGCTGACCGATCGCGACCGCGAGATCTGCGCCCGCATCGGCCCGGTCCTGCGCGAGAAGGGGCAGGTCTTCGTCGGCATCGACGTCATCGGCGACTGGCTGACCGAGATCAATGTGACCTCGCCCACCGGCATCCAGGAGCTTGAGCGTTTCGACGGAACCAATGTCGCCGCCCGGATCTGGGAGGCGGTGGAACGGCGGAGGGCGGCGGGGTGAGCCGCAGGCTCGCCCTTCTGTCCCTGTTCCTGCGCCTCGTCGCGCGCCCGAGGCTGAGCCGCGTCGCCGACCCCGTGGCGGCGCGGGCCGATTTCGACCGGACCGCGCGCTGGATGTTCCGCGCGCCGCCCTTCGCCACGATCCTGCCCGGCCGGGTCGGCGGGACCGAGGGCATCCCCGAGGTTCCCGGGCTTTGGGTGTCTTGCGGCCGGGTGCATCCGCGCCGCGTGATCCTTTACTTCCATGGAGGCGGTTATGTCACCGGCTCTGCCGCGACCCATGCGCCGATGGTCGCGCGCCTGTCCAAGGTCTCGGGGCTGCGCGCCTTCGTGCCCGACTACCGTCGCGCGCCGGAGCATCCGTTTCCCGCCGCACTGGAGGACGCGCGCGCTGCGTGGCAGGGGCTTTATGCACTGGGCTACGAGCCGCGCGACATCGTCATTGCCGGGGACAGTGCCGGCGGCGGGCTTGCTTTTGCCCTGCTGGCCGAGCTTTGCGCGACCGATCGGCAGCCGGCCATGGTGGTCGGCTTCGCGCCCTGGGTCGACATGACCGGGCGGGGCGCCTCGATCACCCAGAATGCCGAGCGCGACGCGCTGCTGCCGGCGCGCCGGTTCGGAGAGCTGGCGGGCCTCTATGCCGGCAGGACGCCGCGCGACGATCCGCGCGTATCGCCGCTGTTCGCCGATTTCCCCGGGGCGCCGCCGGTGCTGCTTCAGGTCTCCGAGGACGAGATCCTGCGCGATGATACCTTGCGGCTGGAGCGCAAGCTGAAACGCTTCGGGGCGGAGGTCACTGTGCAGACCTGGCCCGGGGCCCCGCACGTGTTCCAGGTCTTCGACGGCTGGGTGCCCGAGGCGCGCGAGGCCCTGTCGCTGGCCGGCGAGGCGATCCGGGCGCGGTTCGCGCCGCCGCCCCATGCCCCTGCGCGTTTCATCCCGCGTCGGCCCGCGCTGGCCCCGGCCGCCGGGGGCGAGGTCAGCCGGGAACGCCCGTCAGGCGAAAGCTGAGCGCCTCGGCCACATGCGGACGGTGCAGCGCTGCGGATCCGTCGAGATCGGCGATCGTCCGGGCGACGCGCAGCACCCGGTGATAGCCGCGCGCGGTCAGGCCGAAGCGTTCGGCGGCACGGGCCAGCAGGTCGCGCCCCTCTTCGTCGGGGGCGGCGACCTCCTCCAGCAACCGGCCCTCGGCATCGGCGTTGACCCGGGCGGGACCGCCGCCGTATCGCCGCGCCTGAAGCGCGCGGGCAGAGGCGACCCGTGCCGCGACGGCGGCCGATCCCTCGCCGGTGGCAGGTAGGTCCAGATCTGACCAGGCGACGGGCGGCACCTCGATGCGGAGGTCGAAACGGTCCATCAGCGGGCCGGAGATCCGGCCTAGGTAATCCGCCCCGCATTGCGGCGCCCGCGAACAGGCCCGGGCCGGATCGGTGAGAAAGCCGCAGCGGCATGGATTAGCCGCCGCGACGAGAAGGAACCGCGCCGGATACCGTACATGGGCATTGGCGCGGGCGACGACCACCTCGCCCGTCTCGATCGGTTGGCGCAGGGTTTCGAGAACGGTCCGGGAAAATTCGGGGAACTCGTCGAGAAACAGCACGCCGTTGTGCGCAAGGCTGATCTCTCCCGGCTTGGCGCCACGTCCCCCGCCCACGATCGCCGCCATCGACGCCGTGTGATGCGGTTCGCGAAACGGCCGCTGGAGCGAGATGCCGCCGGCGTCGAGCAGCCCGGCGAGGGAATGGATCATCGAGGTCTCCAGCGCCTCGGCCGGTGACAGCGGCGGAAGGATGCCGGGCAGGCGGGCGGTCAGCATCGATTTGCCGGCGCCGGGCGGACCGGTCATCAGCAGGTGGTGACGGCCCGCCGCGGCGATCTCGAGCGCGCGCTTGGCGCGTTCCTGGCCCTTCACCTCGGACAGGTCGCGTCCGGCGCCTGCGGGGTGCACCTCTCCGGCCTCGGACGGGGTCAGCGGGTGCTGGCCGGTGAAGTGGCGCACCACCTCCGACAGGTTGCGCGCCGCCAGTACCTGCGCGGCGCCGACCCACGCGGCCTCGGCGCCGCAGGCCAGCGGGCAGACAAGGGCGCGATCGGCCTCCGCCGCGGCCATCGCCGCGGGCAAGGCGCCGACGACGGGCACCAGCGTGCCGTCGAGCGAGAGTTCCCCGATGGCCATCACGCCGTCGACCGCATCGTGGGGCAGGATCTCGAGCGCGGCGAGCAGGGCGAGCGCCACCGGCAGGTCGAAATGCGATCCCTCCTTCGGCAGATCGGCCGGGGAGAGATTGATCGTGATCCGTTTCGACGGCAGCGCGATCGACAGGCCGTTCAGCGCGGCGCGGACCCGCTCACGCGCTTCGCTGACGGCCTTGTCGGGCAATCCCACCACCGCAAAGCCCGGCAGGCCCGGGGTGACGGCGCATTGAACCTCGACCGGCCGGGCCTCGATCCCCTCGAAGGCCACCGTATGGGCGCACGCCGCCATCTTTCCCTCGCACCGCCAGTTTGGTTAACGCTACCGGCGAAGACCTTTACGATTGGTAAACGCGGCCCGAAAGACGCGGGTGGCACGCGGCTTTCGGGGGGCCGTGCGCGCCCGATGCGCCCGCGGAAATCGTTGCGCGCGGCTGTCGGGGCTGCGGGGGATCCCGGCTGTGATCGCCTGAGTCGCACAAGTTTTCGGCGACATGTCGCAGTCCTCGGCAGCGGGAGGTCGGCGCCGCGCGATCCCGGAAACAAGAGGCGATCCGCCCGGTTCGAGACCGCAGGGCAGACCCCGTGCACTCGGATTCCCGGGCGATGCAGGTCAACGCGCGGCCATCGGGGCGAAATCCGCAACACACTGATAAATAATCATTTAACCCGGGAACTCGGCGTCATGCTTGTGCGTTTCATCCTTGGTGTGCCCTGCTGATCAGACTGTCCGGATGGGCGGGTTACCCGGCGCGGAATGGGCGAAGGTGCGCCATTGCACACGGCTTCTGCACCGCAAAAATGCTGTGTTCACGATAAATCTTTTGAACCAAACAGTTCAAAACGGCATATACTCTACGTAACCCGGTACAGGACGCCGGAAAGGGGGTTTGCGATGGCACTCGATGGACCTATTGACCAATCCGTTTCACGTCAGGCGATGAAGGCCGAGCTTCTCGATGCCGAGACCGAGCTGCGACTAGCCTATGCCTGGCGCGACCGGCGTGACGAGGCGGCGCTTCACCGCCTGATCAACGCCTACATGCGGCTGGCCGTCTCGATGGCGGCGAAATACCGGCGCTACGGCGCGCCGATGAACGACCTGATCCAGGAGGCGGGCCTCGGCCTGATGAAGGCCGCGGACAAGTTCGACCCGGATCGCGGGGTGCGCTTTTCCACGTACGCCGTGTGGTGGATCAAGGCCGGCATCCAGGATTATGTGATGCGCAACTGGTCGATGGTGCGCACCGGCTCCACGTCGAACCAGAAAACGTTGTTCTTCAACCTGCGCCGCGTTCAGGCCAAGCTTGAACGCGAGGCCGAGGCCCGGGGCGAAAAGCTCGACGGGCACCAGCTGCGCGCCAAGATCGCGTCCGAGGTGGGCGTGCCGCTCTCCGATGTCGAGATGATGGAGGGCCGGCTGTCGGGCTCCGACTTCTCGCTCAACGCCACGCAGGCGGCGGACGAGGACGGGCGCGAATGGATCGACACGATCGAGGATGAAAGCACCCAGGCCGCCGACTTGGTCGAGGACAGCCACGACCGCGACGCCCTGCGCAACTGGCTGGTCGAGGCGATGTCCTCGCTGACCGAGCGTGAGCGGTTCATCGTGCGCGAGCGCAAGCTGCGCGATCAGCCCCGCACGCTCGAGGAGCTGGGGCTGGAGCTCGAACTGTCGAAAGAGCGCGTGCGCCAGATCGAGGCCGCGGCCTTCGGCAAGATGCGCAAGGCGCTGGAAGGCAAGTCGCGGGAGCTGCACGACTTCCTCGCCTGAAGCCTTCGAACACCCCCTGACGCAGCGAATGCCGTCGACGGTGCATCACCGCGGCGGCATTCTCGTCTGACCCGTCCGCCCCCCAAAATGACACGAACGGCCGGACACTCCTGCGCCCGGCCTTCCTTTCATTGTTCCGCAAATACGCATCAGTCCTCGCCGCCGGGCACACCGCGTCGGCACCCGGGGTTGGCCCTTTGCCGTGCCTATTCGGCCGCGACGCCCGTGGCCTGTCCCTTCACCTCGGTCGCCGCACGCACCAGCGCGGTGGCGATGAAGTCGAGGTCTTCCCGCGTCAGCCGCGCGGGCAGGCGCACGTCGCAGGCGCGCATCAGCATGGCGCGGGTCTTCGGCAGGTCTGCCGTCTCGCCCAGGAACTGCCAGTTCCAGTAGGCGCGGGCATTGTCCTCGCTCAGGCCGAAGACCTGCACCGACACGCCCTGCGCCTTGGCCGCGGCCTGGAAGGCGTGGGCTTCGGCGTCGGTCGCGAAGCCGTCGAGGTTGAACTGGATCGAATCCGGCGCGCGTTCCTCGGGGGCCAGCGCCGGGGGCACCGACAGCCAGGGCGAGGCATTCAGAAGGCCCGCCACGTAATCGTGGTTCGCCCTGCCGTCGGTCACGCGGCGCGCCACCTCGGGCAGCTGCGCGCGGACCAGCACGGCCGAGAGGTTATTCATCCGCATGTTGTAGAGCGGCAGCTTGTTCTGCCAGTGATGGAAGGAGTTCTGCATGCCCGGATGCTTCTTCCAGTTATGCTCGTAGGCGCCCGACATGATGATCGCGCGGGCCGCGATCTCCGGGTCGTCGGTGACCATGATCCCGCCCTCGCCCGAATTCACCAGCTTGTAGGACTGGAACGAGAAACAGCCGACGCGGCCCAGCGTGCCGATCTTCCTGCCATGCCACAGCGTGCCCAGCGAATGTGCCGCATCTTCGATCACCGGGACGCCCTTCGCCTCGGCCAGCCGCAGGATCGCATCCATGTCCGAGGTGTGGCCGCGCATGTGGCTGATCAGCACGGCGTCGATCGTATCGTCAAGCTTGGCCTCGAAATCCGCGAGGTCGAGGCGGTAGTCGGCGCCCACCTCGGCCAGGACCGGCACGCAATCGGCATGAACGATGGCCGAGGGCACGGCGGCGAAAGTGAAGGCCGGGATCAGGACACGCGCGCCGGCGGGCAGATCCAGCGCCTTCAGCGTCAGGAACAGCGCGGCCGAGCAGGAGGAGACGGCGAGGGCGTAGCGCACGCCCATCATCTCGGCGAAATCGGCCTCCAGCAGGGAGACCGGCGCGTTTTCAGAGGTGTAGCGGAACAGGTCGCCCGATGTGAGGAGGCGATCAATCTCGGCCCGGGCGGCGTCGGGGATCGGTTCGGCGTCGTAGACGTTGGGTGCCAGGGCCATGTTTCACCTTTCCTGAAAGTCAGTTTCAGAAATAGCGTACCCTCATGGCAGTATTGTGGCGAGCGAATTCGCAGCCGTCGGCGATCACAAGCCGAGGCGGTCCATGGGCGGCAAGTTCACGGCGTCGAGGGCGAGTGGGGCGGGGAAGGGGGCGTCAGAGCCCCAGCCGGTCGCGCAGGCCGAACCAGCTCATCGCCAGCACGAGGAGGGGATAGCGCAACGCCGTGCCGCCGGGGAAGGCGGGCATCGGGATCCGCGCCATCAGGTCGAACCCAGCGGCTTGCCCGGCGGCCGCCTCGGCCAGCACCTTGCCGGCGATCGTGGCCAGTGCGACCCCGTGGCCGGAATAGCCCGAGGCGGACAGGACCGTGGGCGCGACCCGGGCGAAGCAGGGCAGCCGGTTCATGGTGATCGCCAGCGTACCGCCCCAGGCGTGGTCGATGTGGATCCCCTTGAGGTTGGGGTAGACCTCTTCCATCGGTGTGCGGACCTTGGCGGCGATGTCGGCGGGGAAACGGTAGCCATAGCTTTCGCCGCCGCCGAACAGAAGCCGTCCGTCATCCGAACGGCGCCAGTAGTTCACCACGAACTTGCTGTCGTAGAAGGCGGCATTGGTGGGCAGGACATCGGCCCATTTCTCGCCCAGCGGCTCTGTCGCGACGACGAAGTTGTTGATCGGCATGACCCGGCGCGCGACCTGCGGCGCAAGGTCGCCGAGATAGCCGTTGCAGGCCAGGATCACGTGGCGGGCCTTTACCTGGCCAGTTGCGGTGGTGACGATGTTGGGCGCGCCATGGGTCAGCCCGGTCACCTCGGCCCTCTCGCAGATCCGGGCGCCCGCGGCGCGCGCCGCCTCGGCCAGGCCGATGGCGAAGTTCAGCGGGTGGATATGGCCCGCGCCGTGGTCGACCTCGCCGCCCTTGTAGACATCGGTGCCGGTGAGGCGCGCGATGCCATCGCGGTCGAGCATCTCGATCTTGTCGTAACCGTAGTCGCGGCGCAGCTTTTCCGTGTAGGCCTCGGTCTCGGCAACCTCGCTGTCCTTCCAGCACGCCACCCCGACCGCGGGGTGAAAGGTCACGGGCATCTGGTGTTCGGCGATCAGGTCGCGGATCAGCTGTTTCGCATCCTCGGCCAGATCCCAGAGCCGGCGGGCATCGTCGCGGCCCACCATCGCCTCGATCTCGTCCTGCCCCACGCGCTGGCCCGAGCCCACCTGCCCGCCGTTCCGCCCGGACGCGCCGAAGCCCACGCGGTGCGCCTCGAGCAGCACGACGCTCAGCCCCGCCCTGGCGCAGTGCAGTGCCGCCGACAGGCCGGTGAAGCCGCCACCGACGATGCAGACGTCCGCTTCGGCACTGCCGTCCAGCGTGTCATAGGGCGCATGCGGCGTGGCGGTGGCGACATACCAGCTGTCGGGGTATTCCCCGGGCCGGTCGTTGGAATGCAGAAGGTTCATACGTTCAGCAGCAGATGCTCGCGTTCCCACGGGCTGATGACCTGAAGGAACTCCTTGTATTCGTTGCGCTTCACGGATTCGTAGACGGCGCAGAAATCGGGGCCGAGCGTCTCGCGCATCGGCTCGCTCGCCATCATGGTGTCAAGCGCGTCGCCCAGGTTCGTGGGCAGCTCGTCGATGCCAAGATAGGCGTCGCCGGTGCATTCGGGGCGCGGATCCAGCTTTTCCTTGAGGCCGAGATAGCCGCAGGCCAGCGACGCAGCGATCCCGAGGTAGGGGTTGCAATCCATGCCCGCCAGCCGGTTTTCCACCCGGCGCGATTCCGGCCCCGAGATTGGCACGCGAATGCCCGTGGTGCGGTTGTCGCGGCCCCATTCCAGGTTGATGGGCGCGGCGAAATCCTTGACGTAGCGGCGGTAGGAATTCACATACGGCGCAAGCAGCGCGATCACCGCAGGCAGATGCCGCTGCATCCCGCCGATGAAATGCAGGAAGGCAGGCGTCTCGTCGCCGTTCTTGTCGGAGAAGATGTTCTTGCCGGTCTTGGTGTCGACCACCGAATGGTGGATGTGCATCGCACTTCCCGGCTCGCCCTCGATCGGCTTGGCCATGAAGGTGGCAAAGCAATCCTGCCGGAGCGCGGCCTCGCGGATCAGCCGCTTGAAGTAGAACACCTCGTCGGCGAGCCGTACCGGATCGCCATGGTTGAGGTTGATCTCGATCTGCCCGGCGCCGCCTTCCTGCAGGATGCCGTCGATCTCGAATCCCTGCGCCTCGGCGAAGTCGTAGATGTCGTCGATCACCTTGCCGTATTCGTCGACCGCCGACATCGAATAGGCCTGCTTGGCCGCGGCGCGCCGCCCGGTGCGGCCCATCGGCGGAATGATCGGCTGGTTCGGATCGGTGTTGCGCGCGACCAGGAAGAATTCCATCTCGGGCGAGATGATCGGCCGCCAGCCCTCGGCCTCGTAAAGCGCGAGCACGCGCTTGAGCACGTTGCGCGGCGCATAGGGCACCGGGTTGCCGGCCTGGTCCTGCGCGTCGTGGATCACCTGAAGCGTCCAGTCCGCGGTCCAGGGCGCGGCCACGGCGGTGGACATGTCGGGGACCAGCACCATGTCGGGCTCGGTGAAATCGCCCACCGGGTTGTCGGCCCATTCGCCGGTGATCGTCTGCAGGAAGATCGAATTCGGCAGGAAAAAGCTTTCCTGACGCGCGAATTTCGAGGCGGGCATGGCCTTGCCGCGGGCGACGCCCGCGATGTCGGACACGATGCACTCCACCTCGTCGAGGCGACGCTCGGCCAGGTAGTCCTGCGCGGCTTCGGGCAGCTTGTCTTTCCAGTCCTGCTTGGGCGGCATGGGACGGCTCCGGTTGTCTCTGGGCGCGGCGGCCGCTCAGGCGGCGGCGCGGGCCTGGGTGAAGAAGGCGGCGATCTCGGCCGCGACGGTCAGGTCCGACAGCGGCGTGCCAAGGCGCTCCTGCGCCGCGGCAAGCTGCGCCTCGGGGACAGAGCCCTTGCCGCGGGTGTCGATCAGGCCCTGGACGAACTCGTCCTTGAATTCGGGATGCGCCTGCACCGTCCAGATCGTGTCGCCGTAGGCCAGCGCCGCGTTCTGGCAGAACGGCGAGGAACCGACCCGCCGCGCGCCCTCGGGCAGGCTGGTCACCTGGTCCTGGTGCCAGGCGTTCAGCGTGACCTTGCGGCCCTCGAAATCGTAATCCTGCGGGCCGATGGACCAGCCGCCGCCGAACTTCTCGACCGTGCCGCCAAGCGCCTGCGCGATGATCTGGTGGCCGAAGCAGATGCCGACCATCGGGCGCCCGGCGTCATGCACGGCGCGGATGAACGCCTCGAGCGGATGGATGAAGGGATGATCCTCGTAGGCGCCGAACCGCGAGCCGGTGATCAGCCAGCCATCCGCCGCCTCGGGGCCCTCGGGGAATTCCATGTCCATCACCCGCCAGGTGCGGAAGGTGAAGCCGTGACCTGCGAGCAGACGCTCGAACAGGGCGGGGTAATCGCCCGTCCGGTCCCGAAGACCGTCCGGCGCCTCTCCGGTCTGCAAAATGCCGATCAGCATGGGAACACTCTCTTGTTGGGCTGGCCCGAGCCTACCCCGGCCTTTCGGACGGGCACAAGGGGGGCAACGACCGGGGGGAAGGGCCGGGAGGCAAAGGCCGGACCGGCAGCGTCCCGATCCCCCACGCAATGGCCGCCCGGGCCAATGGCACGCGACGCCGACCCCAAGGATATCTCCACTCGGAAGACGGGCAGACCTCCCTTCTGCCTTCTTCTGAGCGAAAATATCCCACGGGGGTCCGGGGGTGTGAAACCCCCGGCGCCGGCACCGCCGGCGCTCACACCGTGTCGAGGTAGACCTCGACCTGCTCCTCGGGGCTGAGGTCGGCCATGTAGTGCAGTTCCTGCCGCTTGGTGAGCACGAAGTTGCGGATCAGTTCCCCGGGGAAGATCCGCGCGACGATGTCCGAGGTTTCGAAATCGCCGATCGCCTCTTCCCAGTCGGCGGGAATCTGCGGCAGGCCCTGGGCATAGGCGTTGCCGGTGATCGGTTTGGGCGGTTCGATCCGGTCCTCGATTCCGATCAGCGCGGCGCCGAGGATCGCGGCCAGCATCAGGTAGGGGTTCACGTCGCCGCCCGAGACTCGGTGTTCGATCCGGCGCGCCTTGTGGCTGCCGGCGGGTATGCGCACGGCCGCGGTACGGTTCTCGTAGGCCCAGGCGATCGAGGTGGGGGCGTGCATCTCGGGCACGAGGCGTTCGTAGCTGTTGAGGTGCGGCGCGAAGATCAGCGTCGATTCATGCATCGCGTCCAGCAGCCCGCCGACCGCGTGGCGCATGATCTCCGACCCTTCCGGCCCGCCGTCGTCGAAGACGTTCTCGCCCTCGCTGTCGAGCATGGAGAAATGGGTGTGCAGCCCGTTGCCGGAATATTCCGCATAGGGTTTCGCCATGAACGAGGCGGCAAAGCCATGGCGCCGCGCCAGCCCCTTCACCAGCATCTTGAAGAGCCAGGCGTCGTCGGCAGCCTTCAGCGCGTCGGGCTGATGCACGAGGTTGATCTCGAACTGGCCGAGCCCGGTTTCGGAGATCGCCGTGTCGCCCGGGATGTCCATCGCCTCGCAGGCATCGTAGAGATCGGTGAAGAAGCTGTCGAAGGCATCGAGCGCGCGGATCGACAACGTCTCGGCCGCCTTGCGCCGCTTGCCTGAGCGGGGCGAAAGCGGCACCTGCAACTTGCGGCCGCTGTCGTCGATCAGGAAGAATTCGAACTCCATCGCCACCACCGGGGTAAGGCCATGGCTGCGAAAGCGGCGCAGGACGCGGGCCAGCGCGTGGCGCGGGTCGCCCTCGTAGGGCTTGCCGTCCTCACGGTACATCCAGATCGGCAGCAGGGCCGTGGGCGCATCCAGCCAAGGCATCGGGACAAAGCCCCGGTCGGTCGGCTTCAGCACGCCGTCGGCATCGCCGTCCTCGAACACCAGCGGGCTGTCGTCGATATCCTCGCCCCAGATGTCGAGGTTCAGCACCGACATCGGAAAGCGCGTCCCCTCGGCCACCACCTTGTCTGCAAATCGGGCGGGGATACGCTTGCCGCGGGGCTGGCCGTTCAGGTCGGCGGCGGCGACGCGGATGGTGCGGACCTGCGGGTTCTTGCGAAGCCAATCCTTGGTCGAGGTGTCGGAGGGCATGGTCTCTTCTCAGGGTCCGGGAGGGGTGGGTTGCGCGAGATAGTCGGCGACGGGGATGCGGGTGATGCCCGCGATCCCCAGCGTTTCGCGATCGCCGGGCGAGAGGGCGGCCATCGCCGCGGTCAACGCCGCGAAGGTGGCCGGGGCATCGGCGCCCGGGCTGGCGATCAGCGCCTGGCCGGGGGCCGCGGGGGTAGCCCCGAGGATGCGCAGGGCGCGGGCGATCTCGGGCTCCCACCTCTCGATGCCGCGCCAGGTGATCCAGTCGATCGCGGCGATGTCGGCGCGGCCCTCGGCCACCGCGCGGGCCGAGGCGCGGTGGCTGCCGGTCTCCAGCGTGGGCTGAAAGCGGAACCCAAGCGCGGCGGCCGCGATCTGCGGCGCGGCCCAGCCGGAATGGCTGTCGGGCTGGTTGTAGGCAAAGCGGCGGGCGGCGAAATCGGCGATCTCGCCCGGGTCATCCGCGCGGGTCACGAAAAGGCTGCGGTAGTATCCCGGCGGGGTGTCCGGCAGGGCGTAATCCAGCGTCGCCACCAGGGTCACCCGATCGTGCAGGCGGGTGCGGAACGGCAGGCCGCAGGTCTGGCCCAGCACGAGGTCGGGGTGGGTCCAGCCCTCCATCAGCCCGATGTCGCGGTCGAGCGTCTCGGGCGCCCCGACCCCGGCCGCGCGCAGCGCATCGCGCGTCGCGGCCCATAGCGCATCGTGGGAGGCGGCATTCTCGGGGCGGTCGTACATCGGCAGGGCCGCGATCATGCCTTGCCCTCTTCGACGCGCTTGCGGGCCATGTTGCTGTCGACATCGTTGACGCCCAGGAGGTTGGCGACCAGTCGCAGCAGGCTGTCTTCCTCCTCGTCGCGCACGCCATCGGCCAGGACGACGGACCACAGCGCCTCGAGCACCTCGACGCGATGCTCGTAGGGCACCGCATCCTTCAGCGCGCGGGTGAAGCGGACGGTGTCGGGCGCCTGCTTCTCGAACTCCTCCGCGTCGCGGCGCAAGGCGGCGGCTTCGAAGGCGGTCATGCCGTGGCGGGTGGCAAGGACTCGGTCGATCCGGGCGATTTCGGTCTCGGCGTAGTCGCCGTCCGAACGGGCGACCCGCACCAGGAGCGCCGCAAGGGCGAGGCGGGCATCGGGTTCAGGCAGTCGTGCGGGCTGGGGCGCGAGGAGGCCACGGAGCAGATCGTTGAACATTTCCGACATATAGACCGCCCGGAAGGGTCGTGGAAGAGGGGCCAGCGCGGCGCTGCGCGCGCCACTGTGACAAAGCCACGGCGCGGCGCCGTCGGTGGGGCCCGGTTTTCGGTGCCGCGCGGCGGGGCGGGCGGGTGCGGTCTGCCGCAGGCGAGGGTGCGTACCGGGAGTGCCCGCCTGCGGGTGGTGCGGCGGAATTTCCGCCGGTTCCGGCGCCCGTCGAGGGGGCGGTGAGGGCGGTGGATGGCGCGGGCCCGTCCGTCGCCGCAGAACCCCGGGTCGCCGCCTTGCCCGAGGGAAGGCAACGGGCGTCGGATCACGGTGTTTTGTTGCGGATCAGTCGCCGTAGCCCTCAAGGATCACCAGATCCCCCGTGGAAACCGGGTCGCGGATCGCTTTGGCAGCCTGATAGCCCGCGCTCTCGTAACAGGCGCGGGCGGCCTCGATCGAGGGGAATTCGATCACCACGGTGCGTGCGCGGCAATGCCCCTCCCTCTGTTCCTGCGCCGGGCCGCGCACGAGGAAACGTGCGCCGTATTCGGCAAAGGGTGCGGCGTTCGCGTCGCGGTAAAGCGCGTAGACCTCGGGGTCGTCGACGTCGACATGTGCGACCCAGTATCCCTTTGGCATGGCATTCCTCCTTTGCCCCGCTGCGCCGAGTATGGCGCGCCTTCAGGGCAGAGTGGCCCGGGGGCGGCCGAGGATGCAAGCGGTGTGCGCGACCGGGGGCACGGAGGGCCGATCCCGATCCCGTTGCCGGGCCTTACCCCGTGCGGGCCATCCGGGGCGGCATCTGCCATGCCGCCGGATCGCGGGCGCCGCTGCCGCTTGCCGGAGTGTCGAGCTGGAACTGGTCGATCAGCGCGTTCAGGCGCCCGATGTTGTCGCGCAGGATCGTCGTCTCGGCCGCCGTCTCCTCGGCCATGGCAGCGTTCTGCTGGGTCAGGGAACTGCTGTCCCCGACCGCCTTGTTGACCGCGCGGACGCTTTCGGCCTGGGCCGTCGTCATGCCCGCGATCTCCTCCAGAAGCCGGTCGATCTCCAGCACCTTCTCCTGCGAGGCGGCCAGCGTCGTACCAGTCTCGGCCACCAGCTTTTCGCCCCGGTCGACCTGGCGCGCGCTTTCGTCCATCAACGTGCGGATCGAGTTGGCGGCCTCTCCGGCGCGTTGGGCGAGGCTGCGCACCTCGGTCGCGACGACGGCGAAGCCGCGCCCCGCGGCGCCGGCGCGCGCCGCCTCGACCCCCGCGTTCAGCGCAAGAAGGTTGGTCTGCATGGCGATCGAGTCGATGGTGGCGACGATCTTGCGCGTCTCGCGGCTGGATTGCGCGATCCCGGCCATCGCGTCGCGCGTGTCACCCATTCTGGCGGCCGATTCGGTGACCATCTCGCGGGCGTCGCGCGCCGCCGCCGCCGCGGTGCCGCCGCTTTCCCGGGTCTGGTCGACATTCTCGCTGATCCGGGCCAGGGCGTCCGAGGACTGGTTCAGCGTGCCGGCCTGCTGCTCCGTCCGCTGCGACAGGCTGTCGACCTGGCCCGAAATCTGCCGCACCGCCATGCCGACATCGGCCGATGCGGTGGAGATCTGCGCCATCACCGTGCGCAACGCCTCGGTCGCCTGGTTGAAATCGGCCCGGGCGCGGGCGATCTTGGCGGGCGCATCCGCGCCGATGCGGTGGGTCAGATCGCCCCCCGCCAAGGCGCGCATCGCGGTGCCCAGCACCTCCATCGCACGCCCGTCCTCCTCGGCCTCGGCAATGAAGAAATGCGACATCGCCACCGCCACGTCGGCAAAGATCGCAAGGGTCAGTTGGCGGATCATCTCGGGCGGGAGGGCACCGCCGCCCTCGGCCTCGCTCAGGGCGACCATCAGCTCACTGGCGTAATAACCGTAGCCCTCAAGATAGCTGGCAAAGTCGATCTTCGCCGCGATGTCGCGCGCAAGGCCCATCTGCAACGCGAAGTAATCGGCAGAGAAATCCCCGGTCGCGATATGTTCGAACTTGCGGCTTTCGGTCTGCATCAACTCATCGGGGATATCGGTGAGCGCGCTGTCGACCACCTTGTAGGCCTTGGTCAGAACCTGCCGGAGTGCAGGCGCAACGGCCCGGTGGACCCTTTGCCCGACCGCCTTTTCCGCCGCGCTCCACGGGCGGATCTTGTCTTCGATTTGCATGGCACTCTCCGTTGCGCAGTTGCGCGGCAGAGTGCCCGGCGGCCCTTACCAAGCCGTTAAGCCCGTTCGAATGGGCCGGGCCCGGTGTCCTAGCGCAGCCCCGCTTCGCGCAGCAGCCCCCGGCGCTTGGCCGCGTAGTAATAGCCGCGGGCGTACCAGATCACCGCGCGGTCCTCGTTTCCGCGCGACACGACCCAGGCGCCGCGCAGGTATTTCACGGCGTAGCGCAGGTTGGTGTCGGGATCGAGAAGGCCGCGGTCGGGGCCGCGATACCCCATGCCGCGGGCGGTGCGCGCGCTGATCTGCATCAGGCCCCAGTACTGGCCGTTGCGCGCGTTCGGGTCGTAGCGGCTCTCGCGCCAGATCACCTTGTGGATCAGGCTGGGGGGAACGTCGTAGACCCGGGCGTAGTGGTTGATCTTGCGGCGCAGCACCGGCGTCTCGTTCGGGTGCAGGCCAGAGACGTCGCGCGCATAGCCGCGGGGCTCAGGCGCGCCGCAGGCGGCAAGGCCGATGGCGGCAAGGCCGAGGAACAGAACGATCAACAGGCGGCGGACGGGCATCTGGCCTCCGGGAACACGCCCCGGTGATAGCCGTGACGCGCCGCCCTTGAAAGCCGCTTCGGCCGGAATGCGCGGGAACGCGCCGGGGCCGCGGTGCAGCCCCGGCGCGCGCCGGTCCCGCGTTCCGGACCGCTCAGCGCCAGCCGAGGGCCGGTGCCACGTGAGTCAGGATGCTTTCGATCACGTGGGCGTTGTACTCTACGCCCAGCATGTTCGGCACGGTCAGCAGCAGGGTGTCGGATTCGGCGATCGCCTCGTCCTTCTTCAGTTCCTCGATCAGCTGGTCGGGCTCGGCGGCATAGCCGCGGCCGAAGATCGCCCGGGTCTTGGCGTCGAGCATGCCGATCTGATCGCTTTCCTTGCCGCGGCCGAAATACATCCGGTCGGTGTCGTTCATCAGCGCAAAGATCGAGCGGCTGACCGAGACGCGGGGCTCGCGCTTGTGCCCGGCCGCCTTCCACGCCTCGCGGTAGGCGCGGATCTGCTTGGCCTGCTGGATGTGGAAAGCCTCGCCCGTCTCGTCGTCCTTGAGGGTGGAGCTTTGCAGGTTCATCCCCATCTTCGCCGCCCATTCAGCGGTGGCGTTCGATCCCGCACCCCACCAGATCCGGTCGCGCAGGCCCGCGCTATGTGGCTCCAGCCGCAGCAGGCCCGGCGGGTTGGGGAACATCGGCCGGGGGTTGGGCTGGGCGAAGCCCTTGCCCTCGAGCTGGGTAAGGAAGATCTCTGCGTGGCGGCGGGCCATGTCCGAGGCATCCTCGCCCTCGGCGGGGGCGTAGCCGAAATGCTTCCAGCCGTCGATCACCTGCTCGGGGCTGCCGCGGCTGATACCCAGTTGCAGACGCCCGCCCGAGATCAGGTCGGCCGACCCCGCGTCCTCGACCATGTAGAGCGGGTTCTCGTAGCGCATGTCGATGACGCCGGTGCCGATCTCGATCGTCTTGGTGCGCGCACCAACCGCGGCAAGCAGCGGGAAGGGCGAGGCGAGCTGCCGTGCGTAGTGGTGGACGCGGTAATAGGCGCCGTCGAGGCCCAGGTCCTCGGCGGCTTCGGCAAGCTCGATCGACTGGGTCAGCACGTCGGCTGCTGAGCGCACCAGGCTGCCGCGCTCGTCGGACCAGTGGCCGAAGGAAAGAAAGCCGAGCTTCTTCATGTCTGAGGTCCTCCAGAAGGATCTTCCCCGCTTGGGGGTCGCCTTTCATGTGGCAGGGGAGGGGAGCGGCCACAAGGCGCGGGCCTGTTGGCTGGGGCACGGGATCGGTGCGTCAGGGCGCAGGCGGGGGCACAGTCATTGGGCGCGTGCTCCGGTATCCGGCCTCTTTCCGTGTCTCTCTCCCGCGCCCTCGTCGTGCGCTCCGCTTCGCCTCGGGGCCACGACGAGCGGCCGTCAGGCCCGCGAGGCGCGGCCCCAGGGGAACGCCCAGGGGAACGCCCAGGGGAACGCCCAGGGGAACGCCCAGGGGAACGCCCGGTGGAACGGCCGGTCAGACCAGCCGCTCGACCTCCTTCGCCGCGCGGATGAAATCGGCGAACAGCGGATGCGGCGCGAAGGGTTTCGACTTCAGCTCCGGATGGAACTGCACGCCGATGAACCACGGATGGTCCTTCACCTCGACGATCTCCGGCAGGCGCCCGTCGGGGCTCATGCCCGAGAACACCAGGCCGCAGGCCTCCAGCTTCTCGCGGTACTTGATGTCGACCTCGTAACGGTGGCGGTGGCGTTCCTCGATCGTCGTGGTGCCGTAGACCTCGGCCACCTTCGATCCCGGCGTCAGCTGCGCCGTATAGGCGCCCAGCCGCATCGTGCCGCCCTTGTCGTCACCCACCTTGCGCTGGACCTTGTAATTGCCCTGCACCCATTCCTTGAGGTGGTAGACCACCGGCGTGAACCGCTTCTTGCCCGCCTCGTGGTCGAATTCCTCCGACCCGGCATCCTTGAGCCCGGCGAGGTCGCGGGCCGCCTCGATCACCGCCATCTGCATGCCGAGGCAGATCCCGAGATAGGGGATCTTGCGTTCGCGCGCGAACTGGGCGGCCTTGATCTTGCCCTCGGTTCCGCGCTCGCCGAACCCGCCGGGCACGAGGATTGCGTGATAGCCCGAGAGGTAAGGCCCCGGATCCTCGCGCTCGAAGATCTCGGCGTCGATCCACTCGGCCTTCACCCGGGTGCGGTTCGCCATGCCGCCATGGGTCAGCGCCTCGGCGATGGATTTGTAGGCGTCTTCCAGCTGGGTGTACTTGCCGACGATGGCCACGCGCACCTCGCCCTCGGCATGGGTCAGCCGGTCCATCACGTCGTCCCAGCGCGCCAGGTTCGGGCGCGGCGCGGGGGAGATCCCGAACGCATCCAGAACCGCCTGGTCCAGCCCCTCGCGGTGATAGGCCAGCGGCGCCTCGTAGATGGTCGAGAGATCCGGCGCGGCGATCACCGCCTCCTTCCGCACGTTGCAGAAGAGCGCGATCTTCTCGCGTTCCTTCTCGGGGATCGGATGTTCGGACCGACACACCAGCACGTCCGGCGCGATCCCGATGGAGCGCAGCTCCTTTACCGAGTGCTGGGTCGGCTTGGTCTTCAGCTCGCCCGAGGCGGTGACGTAGGGCAAAAGCGTCAGGTGCATGAAGATGCACTGGCCGCGCGGCTTGTCCTGGGCAAACTGGCGGATCGCCTCGAAGAACGGCAGGCCCTCGATGTCGCCCACCGTGCCGCCGATCTCGCACAGCATGAAATCGACCTCGTCGTCTCCGATGTCGATGAAATCCTTGATCTCGTTGGTGACGTGCGGGATCACTTGGATCGTCTTGCCGAGGTAGTCGCCGCGGCGCTCCTTCTCCAGCACGTTGGAATAGATCCGGCCGGAGCTGACCGAATCCGTCTTGCGCGCCGCGACCCCGGTGAAGCGTTCGTAGTGACCGAGGTCGAGGTCGGTCTCGGCGCCGTCGTCGGTGACAAAGACCTCGCCGTGTTCGAAGGGCGACATCGTGCCCGGGTCGACGTTGAGGTAGGGGTCGAGCTTTCTCAACCGCACCGAGAAGCCGCGCGCCTGCAGGAGCGCCCCGAGCGCCGCCGAAGCCAGCCCCTTGCCAAGGCTCGACACCACCCCGCCGGTGATGAAGACATAGCGTGCCATGCGGTGAAATCCCCCGTGATTGCGTTCGTTGCTAGGTGCGGTCCGGCCCGAATGAATCGCAGCACCACGGGAGTCAAGCTATAGCCGATTCCCGGGGTCGCCGCAATGGGACCGCAAGATGATGTTGACGATACCGGGTGAAAACCCAGAGATTGTGGTGAGAAGGTCGCAACCCCCGGCAAAGCGGGGGCGTGAAGCAGGTCGCGCGCGGATCAGTCGGCGCTTTTCGGAACCGCCGGCGTATCGGGCGTGGACTGGGTGCCCGAGCTTCCGCTGTCGCTCGCGCCCGGCGGCAGCAGGTCGTTGGCCGAGGGCAGCGACTTGGTCGGCACGGTCGCAGGCGATTGCGCCGGCTGGCTGGACGAGGACGACCCGCCGATCTGGTCGACCACCGACGATTCGGACGCGTTGCGCGCCGCCAGGATCGTCAGCGTCATCGAGGTGATCAGGAACGCCGCGGCGAGGCCCCAGGTCACCTTGGCCAGCGCGGTCGCGGCTTGCCGCCCGCTCATCACGCCGTCACCGCCGCCGCCGCCCATGCCGAGCCCGCCGCCCTCGGAGCGTTGCAGCAGCACGACACCGATCAGGCAGACCGCCAGGATCAGGTGAATGATGAGGACGACGTTTTCCATGTGGGCGATGATCCGCTTCTTGGGTGACGCGGCTATTTAGGCTGAACGGCCCCGTGCCGCAACCCCCCGTGCCGCTCCCCCCGTATGGCCCGCTGGGGCTTGCAGGGCCGTTCTGCGCGGGGCCGCGCTCCGCCAGTCGCCCGCCAGTCACCTCGCCGGTCGCTTCCCCCCGCGAAGGCCCTCCCCGCGGCTCTCCCCGTCGCCACCCCCGCCGAGGCCCGCACCCGCCGCAACCCCGTGCCTTTCATTGTTCTCCAAATACGCAAATCCCGCCATCACCGGGAGCACCGCCGGGCGGATGCGCGAATTTCCGGTTTCTTGTCCGCCGCCGCCCCGCTATACCGCCCCCTGGCATCAATCCGGAAAGCTGCGAGGAAAGCATGGCCAACGTTGTCGTCGTGGGGGCCCAGTGGGGCGATGAGGGCAAGGGCAAGATCGTCGACTGGCTGTCGAGCCGCGCCGACGTGATCGCCCGGTTCCAGGGCGGTCACAACGCGGGCCACACTCTGGTCATCGACGGGGTGGTCTACAAGCTCTCGCTCCTGCCCTCGGGCATCGTGCGCCAGGGCAAGCTCTCGGTCATCGGCAACGGCGTCGTCATGGACCCCTGGGCGCTGCTGGCCGAGATCGACAAGCTGGCGGGGCAGGGCGTGCGCATCACGCCCGAGACCCTGATGATCGCCGAGAACACGCCGCTGATCCTGCCCGTCCATGGCGAGCTTGACCGCGCGCGCGAGGGCCAGAACTCGGTCGCCAAGATCGGCACTACAGGCCGCGGTATCGGCCCGGCCTACGAGGACAAGGTCGGCCGCCGGGTGATCCGTGTGGCGGACCTGGGCGACGAGGCCACGCTTGATCTGCGCATCGGCCGCCTGCTGACCCACCACAACGCGCTGCGCGCGGGCCTGGGGCTGGAACCGATCGACGCCGAGGCGCTCAAGGCCCAACTGCTGGAGATCGCGCCGAAGATCCTGCCCTTCGCGGCGCCGGTCTGGAAGGTGCTGACCGAGGCGCGCCGCGCCGGCAAGCGGATCCTGTTCGAGGGTGCGCAGGGCAGCCTGCTCGACGTCGATTTCGGCACCTACCCCTATGTCACCTCGTCGAACACCACCGCCGGGATGGCGGCCTCGGGCACTGGCCTGGGCCCCACCGCGATCGACTTTGTTCTCGGTATCGTCAAGGCTTACACCACCCGTGTGGGCGAAGGCCCGTTCCCAACCGAGCTGAACGACGCCGATGGCCAGCGGCTGGGCGAGCGCGGGCATGAATTCGGCACAGTGACGGGCCGCAAGCGCCGCTGCGGCTGGTTCGACGCGGTTCTCGTGCGCCAGACCTGCGCCACCTCGGGCGTGTCAGGCATCGCGCTGACCAAGCTCGACGTGCTCGACGGCTTCGAGGAGCTGAAGATCTGCACGGGCTACGAGCTTGACGGCGAAGTCTACGACTACCTGCCCACGGCGGCCGATCTGCAGGGCCGGGTGACTCCGGTCTACGAGACGATGGAAGGCTGGTCCGAAAGCACCGCGGGCGCGCGCAGCTGGGCCGACCTGCCGGGTGCCGCGGTGAAGTACGTCCGCCGGATCGAAGAGCTGATCCAGTGCCCGGTGGCGCTTCTGTCCACCAGCCCGGAACGCGACGACACGATCCTGGTCACCGACCCCTTCGCGGATTGACGGCGTTGGCGCTCGGCTACAGGGCGCGCAAGCGGCTGGCGCTTCTGGTGCTGGTCGTGGGCCTTCCTGCCTGGATCGCGCTGGCGTGGTGGATCACCTCGCTCCTGCCTGCCGAGATGCCCGCCTGGATCGAATTCGCGGTCTATGTCGTGCTCGGGGTGATCTGGGCCGTGCCGCTGCGCTTCCTATTTCTCGGGGTGGCGCAGCCGGACCCCGAGGCCGGGCCCGCCATCAGGTCCGCGACCAAGTCCGCCACGGATCGCGACCGCCGCGATCCCCGTTAAAACCACGATCCCGCACCAGAGACGCGGCCCCGTCGGGTGGGGCGCACGCTGTTCACATGCGCCAAAAACCGAAAGGCGGGGATGCCACGCACCCCCGCCCACACTGACTACACAGACCGTTACTCGTTACTCAGCCATCTGCGCCGGTCCGGTCACCGTGCGATCTTTCGCGCCTCGGGAATAAACCGGGAAGATTGAGAAATTGCGAACTGGCCCCGCTTGATCTTCTTGATCTTGCCCTCGCGCAGCAGCATCCCGAAACTGCGCAGCCCCGCCTCGCGGCTGAACGAATCGCCTTCTTCCGCGCCGACGGTGCGGCCTGCGATGGCCGCGAAACGCATGATCTGCGGCCGGGTGAAGTGCTCGCGCCCCTCGACACAGTTGGTGTAGGCCGCGGCGGCCTCGAGGAGATCGGGCAGGTCGGTGGCGCCGATCCGCTCGGCGAACTCTGTGAAAGAGTTCGACGAGGCCAGCACGTCGGCGTCGTCGAATTCGTCCTCGTCCTCGTCGTGCCGGTCGTCGATCGCCAGGTTCGACCCGGCGGTCACCCGGCGCGGCCGGATCGCGGGGGCCGCCGGCGCGGTCTCGGCCGGGCGGTCGATGCGCTGCGCGGACACCAGGACCAGCGGCGCGGGCCGGTCCGCGGGGCGCGCGGTCCGCTCGGCCACCGCGCCGTCCGAAACCGGGCGGCGCGGGCGGACCACGCGGGCCAGGTCGTCGCGGTAGGACCGCAGCGCGTCGTCGTGGTTCGCGTCGCCGTCGGAGCCCAGCTCGCGATCTGCCTCCTTGGCGGCGACGGCAGCCTTGAGATGGGCGATGGTGGCAAGGCGGCGGCGGCTTTCGGCGCCTTCCAGCTGGTCCTCGGTCCGGCGCATCAGGCGGCCCATGGCATCGTCGGTCGCGTGGGTGTCTGCCTCGAGGATCAGGCGCCCGCCGCGGTCAGGACGGTCGACGCGGCGATGCGCCTCGACCTCGCGCTCCACGGCGGCAAGTTCGGCCTGCAGTTCGGCCTCGTCCTCGGGCGAGAGCGAGGAGGCGTCGTCGCCTTCGTCCTCGATCTCATCCTCGACACTGTCGATGTCGTCGTACATCGCGTGGCCCAGGCCCTCGGCGCGGATCTCGGCAGAGCTGTCCTGCGCCTCGGCCTCGGGCTCGGCGAGATGTTCTTCCTTGTCGGCCTCCGGGGCGACCTCGGCCTGCAGGGCCGCGATCTTGGAAAGGGCACCCGCGTCTTCGGCTTCCGATTCGGCGCGGTCCGTCGTCTCGGCGGCGACGTCCTGCACGGGGGCATCCACAGGGGCATCTTCCCGGGTGGCAATGGACGGCAGAGCCTCTGCCGTATCCTCGTCCGTTTCCGCGGCCGCGGGTTCTTCGATCGTGTCGTCGGCGCCTGCATGCTCGTCGTTGGGCATCGCGGCCTGATCCGGCGCGTCGTCCTCGTCCTCCGCCATGCCCTCGGTCGCGGCGGCGGGATCGATCCGGCGCACCTTGATGACGCGGGCACGGGCGCGGGCCAGGGGCTCGGCCATCATGCCGGCGCCGGCAAGCGCCTCGGCTTCGGCTGCCGCATCTTCCGCGGCGACGTCGTTGTCTGCTTTGTCTTCGGTCTCCGCTTCGGCCGCAGGTGCCATTTCCGGCGCTTCGCCGGCATCTAGACCGCCAAGGAAGCTGCTCACGGTGTCTTCGAGCGATCCAGTCGTTTGAACCGGCGCGGCCTCGGCCATCGTTTCTTCCGCCGGCGCTTCGGGTTCAGGCGCCGCTTCGGCCACGACCTCGGGAAGGGCGGCGTCAGGTGATTCGGTCACCGGCTCTTCGGCCAGGTCTTCCGCCTCGTGGGCGGCCGGCGCTTCGGCCTCGGTCGCGGCGAAGGTGGCGGCGGCGGCTTCGGCAGGGGCGCCCTCGTCGGTGGCAGCTTCCGCCGGGATCTCCATCTCAGCAGGGGCTTCTGTGGTTTCGCTCGCGGCGACGGGTGCCTCTTCGGCGCTGGCCGCGACATCGGCCGCAGGGATGTCCTCAACGGCCGGTTCGGGCGCCGCCTCGAACAGCGCGGGCGAGATTTCCACCGCGGGGGCGTCGTCGGTATAGTCGCTGTCCTCGGGCAGGTCGTCGGCATCGTCGAACGCCGGCACGGCGGTCGGCGCGGCGGTCGGCGCGGCGGCCGGTTGCTGCAGGCCGGTCTCGGCGAGGGCCGAGGTCGCGGCGGCTGCGGCCGCGGGCCGGGCCGCGCCTTCGCGGGCCTGAGCGACGGCGGCGCGGATCCTGAGAAGCTTGGCGGCAACGCTGTCGGGCTCCGGCGCGGCTTCGGCCTGCGTGGGGGCCGGCACGGTGGCGGCCACGGGGCTGGCCGCGGCTGCGGGCGCTTTCTCCTCCTCCTCCGCCTCGGGAGGCTCCACAGAGGCACCAGCCGGTGCGGGTGTGGCATCGGGCACGGCGTCGGGCGCCTTCGCCTCGGGCACGGCGAGGGCGGGGGGCGCCGGCACCTCGGGCGCGGGGGCTTCGTCAACCGACGCGGCGGCCGCGACCGTTTCGCCGGCCTTCAGCACGACGCCGTTTTCCTGAATCTTCGCCTCGACCCGGCGGTGGATCTCGCGCTCTGCGATCTGGTGCAGCATCTGCGCATCGGGGGTCGGCGGCTCGGCGCCGAAATACCTGTCATCTGCCGCGAGGTCGCGAAAGTACTCGGCGATGGCCTTCATCGTCGAGAACGGGTCGTCGAATCCCTCCAGCGTGCAGGAGAAGGTTCCGTAGGAGACCGTAAGGATCTTGCTGGCACCGACCATCTGGACACTCGCTTTCGTCGTTTCCAATTGCGCATCAGAATATCAACGCGATGTTCAATTCCATGGACAGATCGGGGTGTTTTCAGGGATTGATTATGGCCGCCAACCCTGTCCGCTGCCTTAATTCGGAACCAATAAACCCATGATGCGAGCGATTGTCCAATCAAAGAGCGGCCTGACCCTGATCGGCGGCGGCCCTGTCGGCCGTCCTGCCCTGAAAGAGGCGCTTTCCCTTGCCCCGCGGGTCGTCGCGGCGGATGGCGGGGCGCGCCGGGCGCTCGCGCTGGGGGCGGAACCGGAGGCGGTGATCGGCGATCTAGACAGTCTCGACGCCCGCACCCGGGCCGCGCTGCCGCCGGAGCGGATCCACCACGTGGCCGAACAGGACAGCACCGATTTCGACAAGGCGTTGCGCCACGTTTCCGCCCCTTTCTGCATCGGTGTGGGATTCTGGGGCGCGCGGATGGATCACGGGCTGGCCGCGATCAATGCGCTGGCGCGCCACCCCGACCGGCGCTGCCTGCTGCTCGGCGGGCGCGAGGTCTGTTTCCTCTGCCCGCCCGAGCTGGAGCTGCATCTTCGGCCCGGCAGCCGGTTCTCGCTGTTCCCGCTCGGGCCGGTCACGGGCGAGAGCGAGGGGCTGGAATGGCCGATCGACGGGCTCGACTTCGCGCCAGACGGGCGGGTGGGCACGTCGAACCGGGTCTCGGCGCCTCGCGTGCGCCTCAGGATGTCGGCGCCGCGGATGCTGGTGCTGCTGCCGTCGGGAGCGCTCAGGGAAGCGGTGCGGGCACTGGCGCCGGACGCCGCGCCAGCTGCCGCTCGCGGTGAATGAGGTAGAGGCCCGAAGCGACAATGATCCCGATGCCCAGCCAGGTCAGCGCGTCAGGGAAATTGCCGAAGACGAGGTAGCCGAAGGTCGCGGCGCTGACCATTTCCAGGTAATGCAGCGGCGCCAGCGTGGCGGCGGGAGCAAGCCGCAGCCCGAAGCTCATCAGAAGATGCGATGCGGTGGCGGCCGCGCCGACGCCCACAAGCCAGAACCAGGCATCGCCCTGCGGCAGCACGGCGGTAAGGTCGGCGAGGCCGAGCGCACTGCCTCCGGCGAGGAACGGCACCCATAGGGCCACCGCGACGAGGGCGGTATGGAACTGCATCTCGACCGGGGTCTGCAACGGGCTCAGCTGGCGCGTGATCAGGATGTAGAAGGCAAAGCCGAAGGCCGTTCCCAGCGGGAACAGCGCGACTGCACCGAAGGCGGCAAAGCTGGGCTGGATGACCAGGAGCGCGCCGGCGAAGCCGACCGCCGAGGCGGTGATCCGGCGGGGGCCGACCTGTTCGCCGTAAAGCGCCCAGCCGAGAAGCAGGATGATGAACGGCTCGACGAAGGCGATCGCCAGCGCATCGGCGATCGGCATTTCGCGTACCGCCGCAACGAAGGAATAGGTGGCCAGAATCGACACGCCCGCGCGCAGCAGCGTCAGCCTCAGCGCCCGGCCGCGCAGGCGAAAGCTGCCCCGCGCCGCGATCATCACCGGAATCATCAGGCAGGCCTGCACAAAGAAGCGGGCGAAGGTGATTTCGCCCACCGGGATCGTCGCGGCGGCAAGCTTCGAGGCCACGTCGATCAACGGCGCGGTCATGCAAAAGCCCAGCATGAATGCGGTGCCAAGGGGGATACGGTCCTGGTGCATTCCCCCCGCCTATGCCCATGGAGGAGGCGCCGCCTGTCCGTTTGCGACCGCCCGGGTCGGTTTCCGCGACTGCCAGGTCATAGGAGCGCTTGCGCGCCAGCCTTTTCTGCGCTGGGGGCGCTGCCCCCAGACCCCCGGAGTATTTGGTCAAGAAAGAAGCCAGGGAGTCTTATTCTTTCTTGTGGAAATAATCCACGGGGGGGCGGGGGTGTGAAACCCCCGCGGATGCGGTGGGTGCGGGGGTGTGAAACCCCCGCTGGCCTGACCTTGCCGCTTTCGCGCCCTCAGCAGTTGGGCACGTTCACCGCCAGCCCGCCGAGCGATGTTTCCTTGTATTTCTCGTGCATGTCGCGGCCGGTCTGGCGCATCGTCTCGATGCAGGCGTCGAGGCTCACGAGGTGCTTGCCGTCGCCGCGGAGTGCGAGCGAGGCGGCGGAGACCGCCTTGATCGCGCCGAGGCCGTTTCGTTCGATGCAGGGAACCTGGACGAGGCCCTTCACCGGGTCGCAGGTCATGCCGAGATGGTGTTCCAGTGCGATCTCGGCGGCGTTCTCGACCTGTTCCGGCGTGCCCCCCAGCACTGCGGCGAGGCCCGCCGCGGCCATCGCGGCGGCGGAGCCGACCTCGGCCTGGCAGCCGCATTCGGCGCCCGAGATCGAGGCGTTGGTCTTGCACAGCCCGCCGACCGCCGCCGCGGTCAGCAGGAAATCGGGGATGCGCGAGGGTGTCGCGCCCGGCACGTGGTCTAGCCAGTAGCGGATCACCGCGGGCACCACGCCGGCCGCGCCGTTGGTGGGGGCCGTGACGACCTGGCCGCCGGCCGCGTTCTCCTCGTTCACCGCCATGGCGTAGACGCTCATCCAGTCGTTCACCACGTGCGGCGCCGTCAGGTTCATGCCGCGCTCGGCCTTGAGCGCCTCGTGGATGCCATGGGCGCGGCGGCGCACGTTCAGGCCGCCGGGCAGGATCCCGGTGCCGTCGAGGCCGCGGTCGATGCAGGAGGACATCACCTCCCATAGTCGCGAGAGGCCCGCGTCGATTTCGGCCTCGGACCGGAAGACGCGCTCGTTGAGGCGTTTCATCTGCGCGACCGTGCGGCCCGATTTCGCAGCCATCTCCAGCATCTCGGCGGCCGAGCGGAACGGGTAGGGCACGGGGGAGGGGGCGTTGGCCTTGTCGGGCGAGATCGCGTTCATCTCGTCCTCGGTCACGACGAAGCCGCCGCCGATGGAATAGAAGACCTCCTGCATCAGCACGTCGCCCTGGGCGTCGGTGGCCATCAGGATCATCGCGTTGGCATGGCCGGGTAGCGGGCGGTCGTAGTCGAAGACGAGATCGCTGGCCGGGTCGAAGGTCATTTCCGGCAGGTTGGGGGGTGTCACGCGCTTTGTCGCGCGGATCTCGGTCAGCGCGGCCTCGGCCTTGTCGTTGTCATAGGTGTCGGGGAGAAATCCGGCGAGGCCGAGGATCGTGGCGCGGTCGGTGGCGTGGCCGACCCCGGTGAAGGCGAGGGAGCCGTGCAGCGAGGCCTTGAGACCCTTCGGATTGAAGGGCGAGGCGCGGAGCATCTCGAGGAATCGCCCGGCGGCGACCATCGGGCCCATGGTGTGGCTGGACGATGGGCCGATGCCCACCTTGAAGATGTCGAAGACGGAGAGGAACAAGCGGGGTCTCCTGTTGCGCGCGGGGCTGAGAGTGCGGCGCCCGCGCCGGGGATGCCAGCGGGAAAGCGACGCTTTGGGCGCGGATTCGGTCAGGCGCCGCCTTCGTGCCGCGGCGCCGCGCCGGGATCAGGTCGCGGACCCTTCGGGCGGGAGGGGATAGGCGGGCGCCGTCAGCGGATGGTCGCCGAGGCCCTCGGCTTCGGCGGCCCGGCGGAAGGCGGGGCGGGTCTCCAGCACCGCCATGAAGTCCTGCAGGAACGGGAAGTCCTCGAAGTCGAGCCAGTCGTGATCGGCGTCGTAGGGATAGATCTGCGGCCAGCGCAGGAGAAGCGCGAGGTAGCAGCACAGGATCGAGGGGTCGTGCGGATCCAGCCAGGAGACGCCGGATTGGCCGAGCCTTTCGAAATGGCCGTAGGCGCGCAGAAGCCGCGCCTCGGTGCCCGCGATCAGGGTTTCCTGCGAGGCCGGGTCGGGGGCCGAGAACTTCAATGGCGCGAACAGCATGCGCAGGTCGGCATGGAGCGTGTTGGCACAGTAGAACAGCCATTTCAGGAAGACGCCGCGGTCGGGCGTGCCGGGCTGCGGGGCCATCTTGCCGTGCACCTCCGACAGCCACAGCAGGATCGCCCCTGTTTCGGAGAGCGCGCCCTGGTCGGTCTCCAGCGCGGGGATGAGGCCGATCTCGTTGATCGCGCGGTAGGCGGGGCTGTCCTGCGCGCGGGTCGCGCGGTCGACCAGCTTTGTCCGGTAGGGCACCCCCATCTCCTCGAGCGCGAGGCGCACGATCAGCGAGGCGTTGTCCGGGGCGTAGTGCAGCGTGTACATCGGGCCTCCTTTTCCGAGCCCAGTTCTGGCGCGGATCGGGGTGGCAGGCAACCTGCGCGATGGGGCCCCGGCACCGCGGTGGGGCCCCCTGGCCGTCATCCCGGTGCGCCGTGCCGCCGGGAAGGAACGTGGCCCGGGGGCCGCGCGTTGGGGCCGGACACAAGACCGACGGGCGGGGGCGGAACCTGGACGGTGAGCATGCGGGTTGAGGCCTGGTTCGGCTGGGGCATCGTGGCCCTGGGAATGGTTTGTTTCGGTTATCTGGTCCTGGCAGAGACGCAGAGGGATCTGCCGGCGACCCGGGTCTATGCCCGGTTGTGCCCGCGTGCCGACCTGACGGCGCGGGACTGTGCCGCCGCGCGCAGCCGCCCGGGGCGGAAGGTCATCGGGGAGGACGCGCCGGAGGGCTGACAGCCGGGCCAGTGGGCCTGTCCTGCTGCCGGGGCGCGTGCAGGCCGGTCTTGGCTCCGAACGTCGCGGCGCGGGCGGCGGGCGCGGGTCCCTGCGGGACTTTTCGCCCGGGCGGTTTCGGTCGCGGGGTGCGGTGTTGCGTGCCGGCGGTGGAGCGGGTGGGCGACGGGGCTCAACCCCCTGCTGTATGCGTGATTTCCCCCTCGCCCCTTGCCGCATGATTGCCTATAACCGGCCAGACCGTTTCTGCGAAGGAGCCCGCGATGGCCGCCGAGCTTTCCCCCATCGACAAGGCCAAGTTCGTCGCCGCCAAGCGCGCCGTCGAATATGTCGAGGACGGCATGCGGCTTGGGCTCGGGACCGGATCCACCGCCGCGTGGATGGTCCGCTGCCTGGGCGAGCTGGTGCGCGAGGAGGGGCTTCGGGTGACCGGTGTGCCGACCTCCAGCCGTACCGCGGAGCTGGCGCGGCAATGCGGGATCCGGGTAGTGAGCCTCGACGAGGCGAAGTGGCTGGACCTGACGATCGACGGCGCCGACGAGTTCGACCACCAGTTGAACCTGATCAAGGGCGGCGGCGGGGCGCTGTTGCAGGAAAAGATCGTGGCCACCGCCAGCGACCAGATGATCGTGATCGCGGATGCCGCGAAGGAGGTCACCCAGCTGGGGAACTTTCCGCTGCCGATCGAGGTGGTGCCCTTCGGCTGGCAGACCACCAAGGCGCTGGTCGAGGAGACGCTGGTCAGCCTCGACGTGCTGGGGCGGCAGGCCACGCTGCGCATGAACGGGGATGCGCCTTTCATCACCGACGAAGGGAACTACATCGTCGATCTACACCTCGGCCGGATCGGCAATGCGCGCCAGCTTGCGCTGGTGATCAACCAGATCCCGGGCGTGGTCGAGAACGGGCTGTTCGTCGACATCTGCGACATCGTGGTGATCGGCCACGGCGACGGCAGGGTCGAGACCCGCGACATCAACCAGGGCACGGTCGAGGAAGACCGGATCGAATTCGCGCCCACTGACAACGTCTTTGCCGACTTCGGCGAATGAGCCCGCTTTCGAGCTGGCCGGCGGAGGGGCACGGACGGGGCAGGGCGCAGACAGGAATGACATGACTTTCGACTATGATCTTTTCGTCATCGGCGGTGGCTCGGGTGGCGTGCGGGCGGCGCGGATCGCCGCGACCGAGGGCGGTGCCAGGGTGGCGCTGGCCGAGGAATACCGGATGGGCGGCACCTGCGTGATCCGTGGCTGCGTGCCCAAGAAGCTGATGGTCTACGCCTCGGAATACCCCGGCATGGTCGAGGATGCCCGTGCCTATGGCTGGGATGCCAAGGTGGGGGCGTTCGACTGGAAGGCCTTCCGCAAGTCGCTCGACGCAGAACTTACCCGGCTGGAGAACGCCTACCGCAAGGGGCAGGAGAACGCCGGCGTCACGATCCACGACCAGCGCGCCGTGGTGGTCGATCCGCACAGGGTACGGCTGGCCGACGGCACGGAGATCACCACCAAGCACATCCTGATCGCCACCGGCGGACAGCCCTTCGTGCCGGAGTTCGAGGGCTCCGACCTCGCGATCACCTCGAACGACATCTTCCTGCTCGATGATCTCCCCTCGTCGATCCTGGTCGTCGGCGGCGGCTACATCGCCTGCGAATTCGCCTGCATCCTGAACGGGCTCGGCGTGGACGTGACGCAGTATTACCGCGGCGCGCAGGTGTTGCGCGGCTTCGATGACGAGGCCCGCGGCCATGTCGCCGAAGGCATGAAGGCAAACGGGATCGAGATCCATTGCGGCACCGACGTCCTGCGCATGGAAAAGACCGGGGGCGGGATCCGGGTAAGCTCCACCGACGGCCACGAACGCACCTTCGAGGCGGTGATGTACGCGACTGGCCGGCGCCCCAACACGGCGGGCCTCGGGCTGGAACAGGCGGGGGTGGAGCTTGGCCGGTACGGCAAGGTGGTGGTCGACGATTACAGCCAGACCTCGGTGCCCTCGATCTATGCCGTGGGCGACGTGACCGACCGGATCGCGCTTACCCCGGTCGCGATCCGTGAGGGGCAGGCTTTCTCGCAGACGGTGTTCGCGGGCAAGCCCTCCAAGGCGGACCACGAGCTGGTGGCGAGCGCAGTCTTCACCCAGCCGGAGCTTGGCTCCGTCGGGCTGAGCGAGGAGGACGCGCGGGCGCAGGAGGAGATCGAGGTCTACCAGACCGCTTTCCGTCCGATGCAGTCGCTTTTCGCCGGACGTCCCGACCGGGTGTTGATGAAGCTGGTCGTGAGTGCGAAGACAGGCAAGGTGCTGGGGTGCCATATCGTCGCGCCGGGCGCGGGTGAGATGATCCAGCTTGCGGCGATCGCGATCAAGATGGGCGCGACGAAGGAAGACTTCGACCGGACCGTCGCGGTGCACCCCACGATGGGCGAGGAACTGGTGACCATGAAGACACCGGTCAGGAAAGGTTGAATTCGGCGCCTGCATCCCCAAGTCTCACGCAGGCGTGAGCGCGGCGGGTGCCGCGGCGCGTGACAAGTCGACGACGGCAGGAAGGAGCCAGATGGCAGGCAATTCTGGGGGGCCCTGGGGCGGCGGAGGCGGCGACGACCGCGACCGCGACAGGGACAGGGAGCGTGACAGGGATCGGGATCGCGATCGTGGCGGACGCCGCCCGGGCGAAGGCCCGCAGATCCCGGAAATCGACCGGATCATGAAAAAGGGCCAGGAGCAGCTGCGCGTGCTGATGGGCGGGCGCGGCAATGGTTCCGGCGGCGGTGGCCGCGGTCCCGGCGGCACGACGCCGTTCTCGGTGGCCTACGTGCTGCTGGGGATCGCCGTGGTGGCGGTGCTGTGGCTTTACGCCTCGTTCTACACGGTCAAGCCCGAGCAGCGCTCGGTCAAACTGTTCCTCGGCACCTTCGCGGGCATCGGCCAGCCGGGTCTGAACTTTGCCCCCTGGCCGGTGATGACCGCCGAGGTGATCCCGGTGACGTCGGAGCGTACCACCGATATCGGCGGCGGCAGCGCGGGCACCAACGACAGCGGCCTGATGCTGACCCACGACCAGAACATCGTCGACGTGCATTTCCAGGTGGTCTGGAATATCTCGGACCCGTCGAAATACCTGTTCAACCTCGCCGATCCGTCGGACACGATCCGCGCGGTCAGCGAATCGGCGATGCGCGACATCATCGCCCGCACCGACCTGTCGCCGATCCTCAACCGCAACCGCGGCGTGATCGCGCAGGACCTGATGACTGCGGTGCAGAAGACGCTCGACAGCTACCAGGCCGGGATCAACGTGATCCGGGTGAACTTCGACAGCGCCGATCCTCCGAAGGAGGTGATTGGGTCGTTCCGCGCCGTGCAGGCCGCGCAGCAGACCCGCGACAAGCTGGAGAAGGAGGCCGACGCCTACGCCAACAAGGCCACCGCCGCCGCGCGCGGCCGCGCCGCCCAGACGGTGGAAGAGGCAGAGGGCTACCGCGCCAAGGTCGTCAACCTCGCCCAGGGTGAGGCGAGCCGGTTCGATTCGATCTATGCGTCGTACCTGAAGGCGCCGGATGTCACCCGCAAGCGGATGTATCTCGACACGATGACGCGGGTGCTGGGCGACATGAACAAGGTCATCCTCGACGGCGTCGGCGGTGGCGGCACCGCCAACCCGGGCATGGTTCCCTACCTGCCTCTGAACGAACTGCTCAAGCAGGGGGCCGGGACCACCTCGGGAACCACCAAGACCGGGGGGAGCAACTGAGATGCGCAAGACAGTCTATCTCATCCCCGTCGTGGTGATCGTGCTGGCACTGGTGCTGGCGTCGATCTTCATCGTCGATCCGCGCTACAAGGCGCTGGTGCTGCAGTTCGGGCAGGTGAAGCAGCAGATCGAGAAGCCGGGTCTCTACTTCAAGATCCCGCTGATCCAGACCGTCGTCTATTATGACGGGCGGATCCTCGGCCTGCCGACGCAGCCGCTGGAGGTGACCCCGGCGGACGACCGTCGGATCGTCGTCGACGCCTTCGCGCGCTGGCGCATCACCGACCTGATCAAGTTCCGCGAGGCGACAGGCAACCAGGGCATCCAGTTCGCGCAGCAGCGGCTGGAGAATATCCTGAACGCCGCGATCCGCGAGGTGCTGGGCGAGGTGCCGTCCTCGGCCGTGCTGTCGGAGGACCGCACGCCGCTGATGGTCAAGATCCGCGACCAGGCCCGCAAGGAAGCCGCGGCACTGGGCGTCGATGTGATCGACGTGCGGCTCACCCGTACCGACCTGCCGACCGAGAACCTCAAGGCCACCTACGCCCGCATGCAGGCCGAGCGCGAGCGTGAGGCGGCGGACGAGATCGCGCGTGGTAACGAGGCGGCGCAACGTATCCGCGCGACCGCCGACCGCACCGCGCTGGAGCTGACCTCGGAGGCGCAGAAGAAGGCCGACGTGATCCGCGGCGAGGCCGATGCCAAGCGCAACGAGATCTACGCGGCAGCCTTCGGCAAGGATCCCGAGTTCTTCGCCTTCACCCGGTCCCTGAATGCCTATGCCGAGGCGCTCAAGGGTTCCAACACCACGATCGTGCTGAGCCCGAAGACCGAGTTCTTCGACTACCTCAACAACGACATGGGGACGAAGGGCGCTGTGGCGAAGGGTGCGGCGGCGAACGGGACGGCTAAGCTGCCGATGCCGGGCAAGACCCCGGACGCGGCGGCGGTACCGGGGCCGACGAAGCAGAAGGCGGGGAGCGCGTCCGGACAGGATGGCTCCTCGGGCGCGGCGGCCACCCCGTCGGCGACCCCCTCGTCGACGGCGCCCTCGTCGCCCGCCCCAGCGGCGGGGTCGGATGCCGGAGCCGCGGCCACGGGCAACTGACCCGCGCCGCATGATGACCGAGCTGATCCGCGCTCTGGGCATCGTTCTTGCTGTCGAGGGGCTGGTGTTCGCGCTGGCCCCCCGGCGGATCGAGCAGGCGCTGGCGCTGATCGCCGCCCTGCCGGTCGAGACCCGGCGCCTTCTGGGGCTGGGCGCCCTGGCCCTGGGCGTCGCGCTGATCGCCCTGGTCGGCGCACGGGGGTGACCCCGCCGCGGTAATTATGGGGCCAGGACGGGCCCCGACGGGCGCGCGATCAGCAAGATTGCGCCGTCCGCGCCCCGGCAGGGCAGGAAAAACGGCATCGGTCCCCGTGCGGGGCGATGCGCCGGGACACCAAGATGTGTATGCTCGTCGTTGAGCCCGGCTCAGAACAGCGAAGAGGAGCAATTCGTGCAGTCAAAGGCCCTATCCCTTCCGGTCCCCGCCCGGCGCCCTGGTGCCGCCGCGTTCCACTGGATGACGATCCTGCTTCTCGGGCTCGCCTTCGCGATCGCGCAGACGCTGGCGGCTCAGGCCCGCGGCACGCCCGACAGCTTTGCCGATCTCGCCGCCAAGGTCAGCCCCTCGGTCGTCGACATCACCACGACGACGACGGTCGCCGCTTCGGCCGACGACAACACGCCGATGGTGCCGAAGGGGTCCCCGTTCGAGGATTTCTTCAAGGATTTCATGGATCAGAACGGAAAACCCCGGCCGCGCCGCAGCCAGGCGCTCGGGTCGGGCTTCGTGATCTCGGAAGATGGCTACATCGTCACCAACAACCATGTCATCGAAGGTGCCGATGATATCCGGGTGGAGTTCAAGGACGGCGATCATTACGATGCGAAACTGGTGGGCACCGACCCCAAGACCGACATCGCGCTGCTGAAGATCGACGCGGGCAAGCCCTTGCCCTTCGTCAGCTTCGCCAACAGCGACAATTCGCGGGTCGGCGACTGGGTGCTGGCGGTGGGCAACCCGCTGGGGCAGGGGTTCTCGGTCTCGGCGGGGATCATCTCGGCCCGCGACCGGGCGCTGACCGGGACCTATGACGATTACTTCCAGACCGACGCGGCGATCAACCGCGGCAACTCGGGCGGGCCGCTGTTCAACATGGACGGGCAGGTGATCGGGGTGAACACCGCGATCCTGTCGCCCAATGGCGGGTCGATCGGGATCGGGTTCTCGATGGCGTCGAACGTGGTGTCCAAGGTCGTGGACCAGCTGCGCAAGTACGGCGAGACGCGGCGCGGCTGGCTGGGCGTCAGGATCCAGAACGTCACCCCCGACATGGCCGAGGCGATGGGCCTGCCCAAGGCCGCCGGCGCGCTGATCACCGATGTGCCTGACGGCCCGGCCAAGGACGGCGGGCTGAAGGCCGGCGACGTGATCCAGACGTTCAATGGCAAGCCGATCTCCGACACGCGCGAGCTGGTCAAGGTCGTGGCCGACGCGGCCGAGGGCCAGAAGGTGCCGGTGGTGGTGTTCCGCGACGGCAAGACGCTGACGCTGGATGTCACGCTGGGCCGGCGCGAGACCTCGGAGGATGACGGCGGCGACAAGACGCCGAAGCCCGCCACCAAGCCCGAGCCGAAGGAGCAGAAGCTGTTGGGCATGACGCTGAGCCCGCTGACCGCCGAGATGCGCGACAAGCTGGGCCTGACGCCCGAGGCGAAGGGCATCGTGATCATCGGGCTCGAGGACAGCAGCGAGGCCTATTCCAAGGGCCTGCGCGAGGGCGACCTGATCACCGAGGCCGGGCAGGCCCCGGTCGGGTCGATCCAGGATCTGCAGGATCGCATCTCGGAGGCCAAGGACGCGGGGCGCAAGTCGCTGCTGATCCTGATCCGGCGCAACGGCGATCCGCGCTTCGTGGCGCTCTCGGTGAAATAGCCGCAGCCCAAGGCGGGACTGTCGGGGGCGCCCTGCCGGGGCGCCCCTTTGCATTTGGTCCGCACCCTTCCTTCGGCTCGCTGACCGCCCCGGCACCGGGCGGAGGGGCCCCGTGCGCCGGCCCCGCACCCCCGGGGATGTGCGGACTTCCCGCCCGGCAGCGTATTCCGGCCCCGGCGCTGACGGGGCAGGCGGCCCGAAGTGCCGCGAGAACGCTCTGCGCTCAGGGGGCGAGCGTTCCCCCGTGCCGGCGCCGAGGGAACCGTGATCACGATTCTGCGTTGTCCAGCTATCCCGCTAGTTGTGCGTCCGCGCATGCCGATCTTACCTGAACGGAGGACTTCTCCGAATGACCGCGCTGTCCCAAGACACCCGGAGCTACGAGCGCGACGAGATCACCGTCGCCGATTCCTCCGCCCTCAGCCGAACCATCGCCGGCACCGCCATCGGGAACTTTACCGAATGGTACGATTTCGGCGTCTACAGCTACATCGTGCCGATCCTTTCGACCGTCTTCTTCCCGGATTCCGGGATCGCCGACATCGCCACCTTCGCCGGTCTCGCGATCTCGTTCCTCGTGCGGCCGATCGGGGGCATCTTCTGGGGCATCCTGGGCGACCGGATCGGGCGCAAGGGGGTGCTGGCCTTCACCGTTCTGATGATGGCCGTGGGCACCTTCGCGCTTGGCGTGCTGCCGGGGTATGCGGCGATCGGGGTGGCCGCCCCGATCCTCCTGTTCGCGGCGCGCGCGGTGCAGGGCTTTTCCACCGGCGGCGAATATGTCGGCGCGATGACCTTCCTCGTCGAACATTCGCCCGACCGCAGGCGGGGGCACCTGACGTCGTTCCTGCCGGTCGGCACGCTGTCGGGCTATGTTCTCGGGTCGCTTCTGGTGATCGGTCTGCAATGGGGGCTGACGCACGACCAGATGGTTGCCTGGGGCTGGCGTATCCCGTTCCTGCTGGCCGCCCCCCTCGGGATTGCCGGCCTCTACCTCAGGATGCGGCTTGAGGAGACGCCGGCCTACGAGGCTCAGGACGAGGAAGAGCGCGAGCTGGGTGGCCGGGCGCTGCTGGAAGAGACGGTGTACAAGCAGTGGCGGCCGCTCCTGATCTGCGCCGGCCTCGTGCTGTCGTTCAATGTCACGAACTACATGCTGACCGGCTACATGCCGACCTACTTTTCGGAAAAGCTGAAGCTGGGCGAGAATACCGGTCTCGTGATCATCACGGTGATCATGGTGCTGCTCGGGATCTCGGTCACCTTCCTCGGCCGGTTGTCGGACCGGATCGGGCGCAAGCCGCTGATGTATACCGGCTCGATCCTGCTGGTCGTCGCGGCGCTGCCGGCCTTCTGGCTGATCCTGCAGGGCGGCGCGGCAGCGGTGTTCTTCGGCAGCGTCATCGTCGGCGCCATGCTGGTGTGTTTCATGAGCACCGAACCGTCGGTCCTGCCCACGCTGTTCCCGACCCATGTGCGCTACGGCGCCACTTCCATCGGGTACAATATCTCGGTCTCACTCTTTGGTGGCACGACGCCGCTGATCACCGCGGCACTGGTCGATGGCACCGGCGACCTGATGATGCCGGCCTATGTGCTGGCGGTGGCGGGGGTTATCGGCCTGGTCGCGGTCTGGTTCACGCCCGAACCGGCGGGAGAGCCGTTGAAGGGCTCCGGCCCGACCGTCGCCAGCGAAGCCGAGGCCCGCGCGCTGGCCGCGGAATGACGGGCTGATCGCCGGACGACCTGACTGGGGGCTGCTGCCCTGCCGGGAATGCCCCGGCAGGGCAGCGGCTCAGTCGAGGTTCTGCTTGAGGTCCCAGAGGCTGTAGGCTTCCAACCCAAGCTGCCGCGCCGCGCCGGTCGACAGGATGTCGCTGTCGAGCCCGAGCGAGGATTGGTAGCGCCCGACGGCCTTGCGGGTCGGGGCATCCATCCGCCCGGTAAGCGGCAGAGTATAGAGCCCCCGGGCCTTCAGCGCGCGTTGCAGAGAGGCGATGAACTCCGGCGTCATCTGCGCCGGGCAGGGGGACCGGAACCAGACCTTGCGGCGCTGGCGCACGATCTGCTGATGGCTGACCGTGCTGAAGACCCCCGGCGCGGTCTCGACATGCTCCGTCGTGGTCTGGATCACGGCGGGCAGGGTGGTGTGGGTCCAGCATTCCCCGGGCACGGTGGAGGGCGGGCCCGGCTCCGTGCGGGTGACGATTTCGGAGGCCAGGGAATAGCCGTCGATATCCCCGGGGCCGCGTTCGACATCGCGCTCGCCCGGCGCGCCGGTACAGGCGGCCAGGCCAAGGGCCATCAGGCCGATAAGGAAGGGTCGGATCATCTGCTCGCCGGTCTTCGCACCTTTTCGCGGCACGATAACCTGCCAGGCGGCCCCGGGAAAGCGCCTCCTCAGGCTCCCTCGCCTCCCACCGCCTCGCACGGCTGTCCGGAGGGCGCCACCGCACCGGCGGAGTCAGCGGGGGGGGGCACACCCCCGGCACCCACCGCATCCGCGGGGGTTTCACACCCCCGCACCCCCGTGGGATATTTTCGAGCAGAAAGAAGGGAGGGTGGTGCTGCGGAGCGGGGTGGGGTCCCGTCGCCCTTTGCTGAAGCGCCGGCCTCTGGCATCCGCCGCCGGTTTCGCCTATGTCCGCTGGAACACCAACCGACACGCAGGCCACGGGGCACGAGATGGCGAAGATCACCTATATCGAATTCGGCGGCAAGGAACACACGCTCGACGTGGCCAACGGCCTGACGGTCATGGAAGGCGCGCGCGACAATGGCGTGCCGGGGATCGAGGCCGATTGCGGCGGTGCCTGCGCCTGTTCCACCTGCCATGTCTATGTCGATCCCGCCTGGGTCGACAAGCTGCCGCCCAAGGACGCGATGGAAGAGGACATGCTCGACTTCGCGTATCAGCCCGACCCGGTCCGCTCGCGGCTGACCTGTCAGCTCAAGGTGACCGACGCGCTGGACGGGCTGATCGTGCAGATGCCGGAAAAGCAGATCTGAGGCCGAACGGGCCCGGCGCGCGACGGATCGCAGGGCACAGCCGGGCCTGGGGCGCGCGCCCGTGGCGTGTGCGCCCGCGGGCCCCGGCGGGTCTCTGCCGCCACGTCTGCACCAGATCGCGGTGGCGCCCACCGGGTGGGCGAACGGGGGCCGTCCCGGGCCCCGGAGCGCCGCAATGCCCTGATCACGCTTGCTCTTGGCCGGGTGAGCGCCTAATCGGGATCTCATGAAACTTCTGTTCCTCGGAGACGTCATGGGCCGCGCCGGGCGCGCCGCCGTGACCCGCCGCCTGCCGGGCCTGCGCAGCGACTGGGGCCTCGATTTCGTCGTGGTCAACGGTGAGAACGCTACCTCGGGGGCGGGCCTGTCGGCCGCCCATGCCAAGGCCCTGCTGGAGGCGGGCGCCGATTGCCTGACGCTGGGCGACCATGCCTTCGATCAGAAGGACATGATGGCCTTCATCGAGCAGGAACCGCGGATCGTGCGGCCGCTGAACTATGCCAAGGGCGCACCGGGCAAGGGGGCGCGGGTCTTCACCGCGCCGGGCGGGCGCAAGGTGCTGGTGGCGCAGGCGCTGGGGCAGGTCTTCATGAAGCGCCCCTTCGACGACCCGTTCTCGGCGCTCGACGCCGTGCTCAAGGCGCAGCCGCTGGGCGGCGCGGTGCAGGCCGCGGTGGTGGATTTCCACTGCGAGGCGACGTCGGAGAAGATGGCCGCCGGCCATTGGTGCGACGGCCGCGCCAGCCTTGTCGTCGGGACCCACACCCACGTGCCCACGGGCGACGCGCAGATTCTGCGGGGCGGTACGGCCTATCTGACCGACGCCGGCATGTGCGGCGATTACGACAGCGTCATCGGCATGGACAAGGCCGAACCGATGCGCCGCTTCGTCACCGGCATGCCCAAGGGCCGGTTCGAACCCGCGGCGGGCGAGGCCACGCTTTCGGGCGTCTATGTCGAGACCGACGACCGCACCGGCCTTGCCACCCGCGTCCGGATGATCCGGGTGGGCGGGCGGCTGGAAGAGGCCACCCCGTGACACGGCCCTTCGCGCCCTATGCGCTGCTCGTGCTGCTGGGCGCGGGGTGGGGCATGACGCAGCCGCTTTCGAAGATCGCGGTCTCGACCGGCTACCACCCGCTGGGCCTTCTGTTCTGGCAGCTGGTGGTGGCGTCGCTGGTGCTGGGGGCGCTGGTGGCGGTGACCGGGCGGCGGCTGCCGCGGGGGCGGCGGCAATGGGCGATGTGCCTGCTGATCGCGCTGATCGGATCGGTGCTGCCGAACACGTTTTCCTACCTCTCGATCCGCCATCTGCCGGCGGGGGTGACCTCTATCGTGCTGTCGATGGTGCCGATGCTGGCCTTTCCCGTGGCGCTGTTCCTCGGCAACGACAGGTTCAGCGCGGCGCGGCTGGCGGGGCTTGCGCTCGGGCTTCTTGGGGTCGCGCTGATCGCCCTGCCGCGGTCGAGCCTGCCGGGCTCGGGGCAGGCGCTCTGGATCCTCGTGGCGCTGGTCGCGCCCACCTTCTACGCCTTCGAAGGCAACATCGTCGCGCGCTGGGGCACCGCCGGGCTGGACCCGGTGCAGCTGCTGTTCGGCGCCTCGCTGGTGGGGCTCGTCTTCGCGCTGCCGGCCGCCCTGCTGTCGGGCGAGTTCATCGCGCCGCGGCCGGGCCGGGCCGAGGCCGCGCTGGTGCTGCTGTCGGCGATCTCGGCCCTCGTCTATGCAACTTACGTCTGGCTGATCGGGCGTACCGGGCCGGTCTTCGCGGCGCAGACCTCGTACCTTGTCACGGCCTTCGGGGTGGTCTGGGCGATGCTCATGCTGGGCGAACGCTATTCCGGCTGGGTCTGGACCGCCTTCGTGGTGATGCTGCTGGGCCTTGCCCTCGTGCGGCCACGTGCCGAGGAGGCGCTTCCGGGCCCGGCGGCAGGCCCCGCAGCAGGCGGATTGGCAGATGGCGCGGCGGGGGGCCTCCCCGAGGCGGAGCCTTGCGCGAATGCAGAAATCGGCCACACTCCGGCCGGGACCCTCTGAGGAGCGATCATGTTCGGGCTCGACCTGCCCCAGACCGTACAGGCCTTTGCGGCGCTTGGCATCGTCTTTGCGATGTTCGTGCTCTTCGTGCGCGAGACCTACCCGGTGGAGGTGGTGGCGATCGGTGGCGCGGTGCTCATGTTGCTGTTCGGGATCCTGCCGCAGGGCGATGCGCTGAAGGTGCTGGCGAACCCGGCGCCCTGGACGATTGCCGCGCTGTTCATCATCGTCGGTGCCATGGTGCGGACAGGCGCGCTCGACTGGATCACACGGGCCGCCGCGCGCAACGTCGAGGCCCGCCCGGGCCCGACCCTCGCCGTGCTGGCGGTGGTCGTGGTCGGGCTGTCGGGGGTGGTGAACAACACGCCGGTCGTGGTGGTGATGATCCCGGTCTTCATGCAGATCGCGCGCAAGATGCGGATTGCGCCGTCGAAGGTGATGATTCCGCTGAGCTATCTGACCATCTTCGGCGGGACGCTGACTCTGCTGGGCACCTCGACCAACCTGCTGGTCGACGGGGTGGCGCGCTCGGCGGGAATGAAACCGTTCGGGGTGTTCGAGATCTCGGGCCTCGGGCTGATCGTCGCGCTGGTGGGAATGGCCTATCTCGCGCTGTTCTCGCGGCTGCTGCCGGTGCGCGAGTCGCTGGCGTCGATGCTGGCGGACCGCGGGCCGATGAAGTTCTTCACCGAGGTGGCCGTGCCCGAGGACTCGTCGCTCGTGGGCGACAAGCTGTCCTCGGTCGAGCTGTTCCGACGCGAGGGGGTGCGCGTGGTCGACGTGCTGCGCGGCGACGCCTCGCTCCGGCGTGACCTGGCGGGGGTGGAGCTGGAGGCGGGCGACCGTGTGGTGCTGCGCACGCCGATGGCCGAACTGCTGGGGCTGCAGCAGCACCGCGACCTGCGGCTGGTCGACAAGCTGGGCTCCGTCCAGACCTCGACGGTGGAGGTGCTGATCACGCCGGGCTGCCGCATGGTCGGGCGGTCGCTGGGCGAGCTGCGCCTGCGCCGGCGCTATGGCGTCTACGTGCTGGCCGCGCACCGGCGTAACCAGAACATCGGCCGGCAGCTCGACGATCTCGTGGTGCGGGTGGGCGACACGCTGCTGCTCGAGGGCGAGGCGGGCGACATACGCCGCCTTGCGACCGAGATGGACATGGTAGAGGTCGCGGCCCCGTCCGAACGTGCCTACCGCCGGGGCCGGGCCTGGGTGGCGATCGTCGCCCTGGCCGGGATCGTCATCCTGTCGGCGCTGGGTGTGGCGCCGATCGTGTCGCTGGCCATGGTGGCCGTGGCGCTGGTGCTGCTGACCCGCTGCATCGACAGCGACGAGGCCTTCGGCATGGTCGAGGGGCGCCTGCTTGCGATGATCTTCGCGATGCTGGCGATCGGGGCGGGGCTGGAACGCTCGGGCGCGGCGAAGCTGGTGGTGGACTGGGCGTCGCCGGCGCTGTCGCGGTTGCCGCCCGAGGGGCTGATCCTTGCGCTCTTCGTGCTGACCTGGGCCCTGACCGAGCTGGTGACGAACAACGCGGTGGCGCTGGTGGTGACGCCGATCGCGATCGGGCTGGCGCATTCCCTGCATGTCGACCCGCGGCCCCTGGTGGTGACGGTGATGTTCGCGGCCTCGGCAAGCTTTGCCACCCCGATCGGCTATCAGACCAACACGCTGGTCTACGGCCCCGGGGGCTACCGCTTCACCGATTACGTCCGCTTCGGCCTGCCGCTGAGCCTGATCATGGCGATCGTGGTCAGCGTGGCGGTGCCGTTGATCTGGCCGCTCTGAGCGGGGCCAAAACTCTTGCAAAAGTTTTGCAAATTCCTTCGAAGGAATTTGGCACGGCTTGAGGCGATGCGCCCGGCAGGCTAAGGGAGTCCGGGACCAAGGAGTGCCGTGCGATGCCCGTTTTCCTGAACACGCAAGACCCGGGGTTCGAGGACGCCTTCCGCGCGCTTCTCGGTGCCAAGCGCGAGGATGCGCCCGAGGTCGACGATGTCGTGGCCGGCATCATCGCGGACGTGCGCGCGCGGGGCGACGCGGCGGTGATCGAGCTGACCGCGAAATTCGACCGGCTGGAGCTGACGCCCGAAACGCTGGCCTTCTCGGCCAAGGAGATCGACGCCGAATGCGCGCGGGTGCCCGAGGCCGAGCGCGCGGCGCTGGAGCAGGCGGCCGAGCGGATCCGGGCCTACCACGTGCGCCAGATGCCCGCGGATGCGCGCTGGACCGACCCCGAGGGCGCAAGCCTCGGCTGGCGCTGGACACCGGTCGCGGCGGCGGGGCTCTATGTGCCGGGGGGGCTTGCGTCCTATCCGTCGTCGGTGCTGATGAACGCGATCCCGGCGCAGGTGGCGGGGGTCGGGCGGCTGGCGATCTGCGCGCCGACGCCCGGGGGGCAGGCCAATCCGCTGGTGCTGCTGGCCGCGCGGCTGTCGGGGGTCGACACGGTCTATCGCATCGGCGGGGCGCAGGCGATCGCGGCGCTGGCCTACGGTACCGAGACGATCGCCGCGGTCGACAAGATCACCGGCCCCGGCAATGCCTTCGTGGCGGCGGCCAAGCGGCGGGTATTCGGCAAGGTGGGGATCGACATGATCGCCGGCCCCTCCGAGATCCTCGTTATCGCCGATCGGCACAACGACCCGGATTGGATTGCGCTGGATCTGATGAGCCAGGCCGAGCATGACGAAAGCGCGCAGTCGATCCTGATCACAGACGATGTCGCCTTCGGGCAGGCGGTCGCGGCGGCGGTCGAGGCGCGGCTCGAGACGCTGGAGCGCCGCGCGATCGCGGGCGCCAGCTGGCGCGACTATGGCGCAGTGATCGTGGTGCGCGATCTGACCGAGGCGGCGGCGCTGTCGAACCGGGTGGCGCCGGAGCACCTGGAGATCTGCACCGAGGACCCGGAGGCGCTTCTGCCCGAGATCGCCCATGCAGGCGCGATCTTCCTCGGACCGTGGACGCCCGAGGCGATCGGTGATTACGTCGGCGGGCCGAACCACGTGCTGCCCACCGCGCGCTCGGCGCGGTTCTCCTCGGGGCTGTCGGTGCTGGATTTTCTCAAGCGCACCACGCTGGCGCGGATGACGCCCGAAGCATTGCGCGCGATCGGCCCCTCGGCCGAGACGTTGGCCCGGTCCGAGAGCCTCGAGGCGCATGGCCTCAGTGTCCGCGCCCGGCTCGACGGGTTGAACGACAAGATGCACGGGGGGTGAGGCCATGACCAACCGCATCAGCAGGATCGACATCGACGACACCGGTCTTGCCGTCCCCACGCCCGAGATCGAGCAGGAGCGCCGGGTCGCCGTCTTCGACCTTTTGGAGGATAACAGCTTTGCCCTCCCGGCGCGCGACGGCAAGGCGATCCCCGAGGGGCCCTATCACCTCATGCTGGCGATCCGCGACAAGCGCCTCGTGCTCGATGTCTCGACCGAGAGCGGCGAGAAGGTGGGAGAGGTGCATCTGTCGATGGGCCCGTTCCGGCAGGCAGTGAAGGATTACTTCCAGATCTGCGAAAGCTATTTCGACGCGGTGAAGCGCCTGCCACCCAGCCAGATCGAGGCGATCGACATGGCGCGCCGCGGCATCCACAACGAGGGCGCGCGGATCCTGCAGGAGCGCCTCGACGGCAAGGCGGAGGTGGACATCGACACCGCGCGCCGCCTCTTCACCCTGATTTGCGTGCTGCACTGGGGTTGATCGGGTGGCTGACAGCTTTCCCTCGTCCGTGCTGTTCTGCTGCGACCACAACGCCGTGCGCTCGCCCATGGCAGAGGGGCTGATGAAGCGCCTCTACGGCCAGCGCTGCTATGTGCAGTCGGTCGGCGTCAAGAACGACATGGAGATCGACGGCTTCTCGATCGCGGTCTGCAAGGAGATCGGGGTCGAGTTGGAGCGCCACCGCTCGCGCAGTTTCGACGAGATGCAGGAATGGGGCGACGACCTGTCGGGCTTTGACCTGGTGGTTGCGCTGTCGCCCGCCAGCCAGCGCATGGCGCTGGAACTGACGCGCTACTATCACCTCGACGTGGAATACTGGCCGATCCTCGATCCGACCGGTCTTGGCGAGACGCGCGAGGCCAAGCTTGCCGCCTATCGCCAGGCCCGCGACCAGATCCGCGCGCGGATGGTGGAACGCTTCGGCCCGCCGTCTGAACCGGCCGCAGAACCGCCCACCCAACCACGGAGCAGAGCATGACCCGGGACCTTATCGCGCGCTACTTCGACGCCTTCAACGCGGGCGACGCCGCCGGCATGCTGGCCTGTGTCAGCGATGACGTGGAACATCACGTCAACCAGGGCGAGGTGCGCCGCGGCCGCGCGGCCTTCGAGGCGTTCTGCGGCCACATGGGGGTAAGCTATCGCGAGGTGCTGCGCGACATGGTGATCTTCGTGTCCGGGGACGGCACCCGGGCTGCGGCGGAATTCACCGTGCACGGCGAATACCTTAAGACCGATCCGGGCCTGCCCGAGGCAAAGGGCCAGCGCTACGTGCTGCCCGCCGGCTCCTTCTTCACGATCCGGGATGGCAAGGTCGCGCGGGTGACGACCTATTACAACCTTGCCGACTGGGTGGCGCAGGTGTCGGCGGCGTGAGCGCAGGGGCGCAAACCCCGGGCCGGGCCGAGACCCGGGCCCTGACCGGCGCGACGCTGGGGGACGTGCTGGATGATGTCGCGCGGCTGAGGATCGCGGTATTCCGCGACTGGCCCTACCTCTACGATGGCGATCTCGACTACGAGCGGGGCTATCTGGCGAGCTACCGCGACAGCCGCGATGCGATCGTCGTCGGCGCCTTCGACGGAGCGCGTGCGGTGGGCGTGGCGACGGGCACGCCGATGGAAGACCACGCGACCGATTTCGCGGCGCCCTTCGCGGCGACGGGGATCGCGCTCGACCAGATCTTCTATTGCGCCGAATCGGTGCTTCTGCCGGCCTATCGCGGGCAGGGGGTAGGGCACCGCTTCTTCGATCTGCGCGAGGCGCATGCGCGGGCGCTGGGGCGGCGCTACGTCGCCTTCTGCTCGGTGCAGCGGCCCGCCGATCACCCGCTTCGCCCCGCGGCCGCGCGGACGAACGACGCGTTCTGGCGCGGGCGCGGTTATGCGCCGCTGGAGGGCGTGGTCGCGCGGTTTCGCTGGAAGGATGTCGACCGGGTGGACGAGACCGAGAAAGCGCTGCAATTCTGGATGCGGCGGCTCTGACCTGCCGGTGCCTTGTCGGAGGCCCGGCGGGTCAGAGCCGCCGCTGCCCCAGCCTGCGGGGCTGCGGGCCGCAACATGGAAGGACATGCAATGAAGATCGCCGCCGCCGCCTATCCGCTCGACTGGTTCGAGGACGAGGGCGCCTATGCCGCCAAGATCGAGAGCTGGGTCGCGGGCGCCGTGGGGCAGGGGGCGGAGATTCTGGTGTTTCCCGAATACGGCGCGATGGAACTGGCGAGCCTTGCCGGCCCGGCCGTGAAGGGCGACGAGATGGGCAGCCTGCGCGCGGCCTCGGACATGCGGCCCGTCGCCGACCGCGTGCTGAGCGACGCGGCCCGGCGTCACGGCGTTCATATCCTGGGCGGCTCGGGGCCGTGCTACGCCGGTGACCGCCTAGTCAATCGCGCGACCTTCTACGGACCCGAGGGGATCCTGGGCCACCAGGACAAGCAGATGATGACCCGCTACGAGGCCGAGGAGATCGACATGCAGGGCGGCGACCCGCTCAGGCTGTTCGACACCCCGATCGGTCGGATCGGGATCACCATCTGCTACGACAGCGAATTCCCGCTGCTGTCGCGTGCGCTGGCCGAGGCGGGGGCCGAGATCATCCTTGTGCCCTCCTGCACCGAGGCGATGGCGGGCTTCACCCGGGTGCGGGTCGGCGCGATGGCGCGGGCCCTGGAAAACCAGTGCGTCGCCGTGCATGCGCCGCTGATCGGCCCCTGCGACTGGTGCCCCCCGGTCGAGACGAACACTGGCCGTGCAGCACTTTACGGCCCGCCCGACCGGGGCTGGCCGGCCGAGGGCATTCTGGCCGAGACGGCGCACGACACGCCCGGCTGGGCGGTCGCAGAGGTCGACCTTTCGCTGATCCGCAGAACCCGCGCGGATGGGGGGGTGCTGAACCTGCGCGACTGGCCGCGGCAGGCCGGACGCCTCGAATCCGGGGTCGAAACCGTGACACTTGTGCGTTCCCCCGCATAAAGCCGACATAAAGCCCTTGAAATATTGGTGATCCGGGCGCATTTAATGCGGCGCCCGCACTCAGGCGGGATTCCCCTAGGACGGAGTGAACATGGCCAAGGAAGAAATGCTCGAATTTCCCGGTGTCGTGAAGGAACTCCTGCCAAACGCGACGTTCCGGGTCGAGCTTGAAAACGGCCATGAGATCATCGCCCATACGGCAGGAAAGATGCGCAAGAACCGGATCCGCGTGCTTGCAGGCGACCGCGTTCAGGTCGAGATGACGCCCTACGACCTTTCCAAGGGCCGCATCAACTATCGCTTCAAGTAAGCGATCCTTCACGATGCGACTCATCCTCGGCTCGGGCAGCCCGCGCCGCCTCGACCTGTTGCGGCAGGTGGGTATCGTGCCCGATGCGGTGCGCCCGCCCGATATCGACGAGGATCCGGGCCGCGGAGAGCTGCCGCGCCCCTATTGCGCCCGTCTCGCACGCGAGAAGGCGCAGGCGGTGACGGCCGAGCCCGATGACATCGTGCTGTGCGCCGATACCACCGTGGCGCTCGGGCGCCGCATCCTCGGCAAGCCGGCGGATGCGGCAGAGGCCGCCGAATTCCTCGTGGCGCTCGGCGGACGCCGGCATCAGGTGATCACCGCGGTCGCGGTGCGCCGGGGTGACCGGGTCTGGACCCGCGAGGTGGTGACGGCAGTGAAGATGAAACGCCTCTCGGATGCCGAGCTGAACGGCTATCTCGCCTCGGGCGAGTGGCAGGGCAAGGCGGGGGGCTACGCGATTCAGGGGCTGGGCGGCGCGCTGGTGCCGTGGATCTCGGGCAGTTTCACCGGGGTCGTGGGCCTTCCGGTGGCCGAGACGGTGGCCCTGCTGGCCGCCGCGGGCTACCCTGTCCACACCCCGCAACAGGGAGAGGCGCCATGAAGGGCCGGGTCATCGCGATCGACAGTCACGAAGGACGCGCCGCCGCCGCGCTGATCGAGGACGGCCAGCTGATCGACCTTCTGGTCGATGCCGACGACGACCAGCCGCCGCCCGGCGCGATCTTCCGTGGAGTGGTGAACCGGCCGATGAAGGGGCAGGGGGGCGTCTTTGTCACGCTGCCCGACGGCATGACCGGGTTCCTGCGTCAGGTCTCGGGGCTGTCCCCGGGGGAACGGGTGCTGGTACAGGTCGCGGGCCATGCCGAACCCGGTAAGGCCGTGCCGGTCAGCCAGCGCCTTCTGTTCAAGTCGCGCTATGCCATCGTGACCCCGGATGCGCCGGGCCTGAACATCTCGCGCCGGATCCGGGACGAAGAACTGCGCGACCGGCTCTCTGCCTCGGCAGAGGCCGGCATGGCGGGCGCGGCCGAGGGGCTTGGTCTTGTCCTGCGCTCGGCCGCCGCGCTGGCGCAGGAGGAAGAGCTGGCCGAGGATATCGCCCAGATGCGCGGCCTCGCGGAACAGGTGCTGGCGGACTTGACGGGGGAGCCGGAGCTTCTGGTCGACGGCGCGACCGCCGCCGAGACAGCCTGGCGCGACTGGGCCGACCCGGCCCCCGACGAGATCCGCGCCCGCCCCGGCGCCTTCGCCGAGCTGGGCGTGGACGAGATGATCGATGCGCTGATGTCGCCGCGCGTGGCGCTGCCCGGCGGCGGCCACCTGATGATCGAGCCGACCCGCGCGCTGATCGCGGTCGACGTCAACACCGGGCCCGATACCTCGCCTGCGGCGGGCCTCAAGGCCAATATCGCCGCGGCCCGCGATCTGCCGCGCCAGCTGCGCCTGCGCGGTCTCGGCGGGCAGGTGGTGGTGGATTTCGCGCCGATGTCCAAGAAGGATCGTGCCGCGCTGGAGCAGGTCCTGCGCGCGTCCTTCCGCGCAGCCGGGACCGAGACAAGCCTCGCCGGCTGGACCCCGCTTGGCAATTACGAACTGCAGCGCAAGCGCGAGAGGATGCCGCTGTCGCGGGCCCTGGCGGGACGGGGCGGGGCATGAGCTGCCCGGTCTGCGGCAAGGCGGCGGATCCGAAATACCGCCCCTTCTGCTCGCGCCGCTGTGCCGACGTCGATCTGGCGCACTGGCTGCGCGGCGATTACGCGATTCCGGTGGTGGACGAGATCCCCGAAGAGGCCCCGAACGAAGCCCCCGACGGGGACGGAGCGACCGGCGGCGCCGACGATTTCCCGATGTCTCCGGGACGGGGGAGAGGGCGGCCGCACTAGGCGCCCGGCGCGCGTCGATTTTTTCGCGCGAATCCTCTGGACAGTGCCGCTGGCCTCTTCTAAGACGACCCGACCCGAACGGCCCGCCCGTTCAACCGTGCCCGGGTAGCTCAGGGGTAGAGCAGTGGATTGAAAATCCTCGTGTCGGTGGTTCGATTCCGCCCCCGGGCACCATTTTTCAGACATATATGTAATAAAAAGAGGGACTTATGGTGCCTCATGTCGGTTGAATCTACCCATTTGTCCACCCAGAGACTCGCTATAGGCAGTTGTTGGTACGACAAGAGGATTGAGTGCCAGCGTTGGTCAAGCCAAGGTAGTGTGGAAACACTGTATCGGTGGCAAGCGGTATGAGAAAGAACAGGCTAGAACCAGTTCGACCTCGGGCGAAAGACTCGCCGCTACGGTTCCAGCGTGTCGGGGTCGATCCAGAAAAGCACGCCGAGTTCAAGGAAGCGATGCTCAAGACGGCGCGTTCTTCTGTTAGGGAATTTCCTAAGCAATTTGAGTCGGTTAAGAATATCCTTCGGCGTGTATATCCGCTTTACGCCCTTGCGGCATTTGGGAGCTACGGCGCTCAGGGCGCATTGATGGAGAGCGGAGAGCAGCACAAGTTCCTGCCTGGTATCCTCCAGCACCATTGCGAACTGCTGCAAGCGATCTTGCTTACCATGTCGCGGGACGAGTGGGGCCGTGAGCCACTCACTCCGGTCGTGATGGAGGCGCTATTCGACATCGTTCCGAGGCTGTCCGATACATTCTTCATGCAGCGCGTTCTTGAAGCTGAGGGACTGCAGAACGATGAAGAAGCGATGGTGACCTGCTCCCCTTGGAGTCCGCGTTTATAGGTTAGCTCTGTTCAGGGTTTGG
>NZ_PHSN01000012.1 GCF_002871005.1 Acidimangrovimonas sediminis | reverse complement strand
CGGTGACGGCCGCGTTGTTCGACATGTTCTGCGGCTTGAACGGCGCCACGCGCAGCCCCCGCGCCCGGGCGGCCCGGCACAGCCCCGCCACCAGCATCGACTTGCCGACGTTCGACCCGCAGCCCTGGATCATCAGGGCGGGCATCAGAACTCCACCCCCGGCTGCGCCTTGATGCCCGACCGGAACGGATGCTTGACCAGGGTCATCTCGGTCACCAGATCCGCCGCCTCCATCAGCTTCTCATGGGCGTTGCGCCCGGTCAGCACCACATGCGTCATCTCGGGCTTTTCCGTGGTCAGGAAGGCCACCACTTCGTCGATATCCAGATACTCGTAGCGCAACGCGATGTTGATCTCGTCCAGAAGGACCATGCGAATCTCCGGATCGCGGATCAGCTCCTTCGCCTTCTTCCAACCCGCCTGCGCCGCCGCGATGTCGCGCGCCCGGTCCTGGGTTTCCCAGGTAAAGCCCTCGCCCATGGCGTGAAACTGGCACAGGTCGCCGAAATTCCCGGTCAGAAGGCGGCGTTCCCCGGTGTCCCAGGCGCCCTTGATGAACTGCACCACAGCGCAGGGCATGCCATGGGCCACGCAGCGCAGGATCATGCCGAAACCCGAAGACGACTTGCCCTTTCCTGGCCCGGTGTGGACGATCACAAGCCCCTTCTCGCCGGTCTTGCCCGCCATGATCTTGTCGCGCGCGGCCTTTTTCTTCGCCATCTTCGCGCTGTGCTGTTCGTCGGTGCGTTCCCGCTGCGCATCTTTCCCGCTCATCCGGCCGTCTCCTTCGCTTGACATCCGTCGCCTGCCTGCCCCAGATGGGCGCACGTTGGTGCCTGTCCTACGACAGGCTAAGAGGGAATGCGACGGGGCTTCTTTGACGCCCCCGAATGCAGCCGCCCCCGCGACCGTGACCGGAGAGGTCCCCAACCGCCACTGGCCCGAATGGGCTGGGAAGGCCGGGGATCGCAGCGCCGCAACGCGCGTATCCGGAAGCCGGGAAACCTGCCAGCGAACGATACGTACCGGCGGACGGGGTGTTCCGCGGCAGGCTGTGACTCGGTCTTCCGGATCGACCTCGCATTCTGGCGACATCCCTTTGCCCCAAGGAAGGCTGAAGGTCGAATGGTCGCCACGCTCCATGTCTGCATCACCTGCAAGGCGGGCCAGCCCGTCACCGAGGGGGAGGCCTGCCCCGGCGCGCGTCTGCATGCCGCGCTGACCGCCGTCCCCTGCCCTGAGGGCCTGCGGATCGTGCCGGTCGAATGCCTGTCGGCCTGCAAGACCGGCGCCGCCGTCGCTCTCTCGCGGCCCGGGTCGTGGTCCTACGTCTACGGGCGGCTGGAACCGGAACAGGCGCAGGACATCCTCGACGGCGCCGCCGCCTATGCCCGCACGACCGACGGCCTCGTACCCTGGCGCGAACGCCCTGTGGTGTTCCGCAAGCAATCCCTCGCCCGCATCCCCCCGCTGGAAACACCGCTGGAGACCACGCCATGACCGACCTCGCCAAGATCCCCGTCACCATCGTCACCGGCTTTCTCGGCTCGGGCAAGACCACGCTGATCCGCCACCTGATGCAGAACGCGGGCGGGCGCCGCCTTGCCGTTCTGGTCAACGAATTCGGCACCATGGGCGTGGATGGCGAGATCCTGCGCGGCTGCGCCGACGAGAACTGTCCCGACGAGAACATCGTCGAACTGGCGAACGGCTGCATCTGCTGCACCGTGGCGGATGAGTTCATTCCCACGATGGAGGGGCTTCTCGCCCTGTCCGAACGCCCCGATCACATCCTGATCGAGACCTCGGGCCTTGCGCTGCCGAAGCCCCTGTTGAAGGCCTTCGACTGGCCGGCGATCCGCTCGCGCATCACGGTGGACGGGGTGATCGCGCTGGCCGATACCGAGGCGGTGGCCGCGGGCCGGTTCGCCCCGGATCCGGCGGCGGTGGACGCGCAGCGGGCCGCCGACGACAGCCTCGACCACGAGACCCCGCTGTCCGAGGTGTTCGAGGATCAGGTCGCCTGCGCCGACATCATCCTGCTGACCAAGGCCGATCTGGCAGGCGAGGCGGGCCTTGCCGCCGCCCGCGCCGCCATCGCCGCCGAGGCGCCGCGCCCGCTGCCGATGGTGGCCGTGACCGACGGGGCGGTGGACCCCGCCGTGATCCTTGGGCTGAACGCCGCCGCCGAGGATGACCTTGCCGCCCGACCCTCGCATCACGACGGGTTCGAGGACCACGAGCATGACGATTTCGACACGATCGTGGTGGATCTGCCGGAGCAGGGAGATCGCGACGCCCTCGTCGCCGCGCTGGAACAGCTGGCGCGGGAACGCAACATCCTGCGGGTCAAGGGCCATGTCGCGCTGACCGGCAAGCCGATGCGCCTTCTGGTGCAGGCCGTGGGGGCCCGCGTGCGGTGCCAGTTCGACCGCCCCTGGGGTGCCGGGCCGCGCCGCTCTCAGCTGGTGGTGATCGCCGAGAAGGGCGATATCGACGCCCCGGCGATCCGTGCGGCCCTCGGTGCCCAGGGTTTCGACGCCCACGCCTTGGACGCGGCGACGCAGGGGGCCTGAGGCGCGATGCACGTCGTCTTCCGCGAAAGCCATGGCCTCGACGAGACCGAGGCCCCCTACGATCCCGGGCAGGACCCCGCGGATCTGGTGGTCCTGTCGTTCTCGGACAGCGACCTTGGCGCCTTCGCGGCGGGCTGGCACCGGGCGAAGGCGGGCAATGCCCTGCCCTCGCTGAGGCTGTGCAACATCGTGGCGCTGCGCCACCCCCTGTCGGTCGATGCCTATGCCGAGCGCACCCTGTCGGGCGCGAAGGCGATCCTCGTGCGCCTGATCGGCGGCGAGGCCTATTGGAGCTATGGCCTTGCCACCCTGCGCGACATGGCGCAGCGGCGGGGCATCGCGCTGGCGGTTCTGCCCGGCGACGGGCGCGAGGATCCGGCGCTCGACACACTGTCCACCGTCCCGGTCTCGACGCTCAGGCGGCTTTCGGCGCTGTGCGAGGCCGGGGGCGCCGTGGCCGCGCAGGCGGCGCTGGCGCAACTGTCGCTGGCCGCGGGTCTTTATGCCGGGCCGGTTCCCGGCGCGAAAAGCCTGCCCCAGACCGGGATCTACCTGCCGGGCAAGGGCGTCGTTGCCGCGCCGCCCGAGGGCACGGGGCCGAAGGTCGCCGTCACCTTCTACCGCTCCTACCTTGCCGCCGCCGACACCGATCCGGTGGATGCGCTGATCGCGGCCCTGAGCCGCGCGGGCTTCACCGCCTACGGCCTGTTCGCGCCCTCGCTGAAGGGGGCGGAGACGGCCCGCTGGCTGACCGGGCATTTCGCCGAACATCCCCCCGCGCTGATCGTCAACGCCACCGCCTTTTCCGCACAGGGGGCCGACGGGGTCTCGCCACTCGACGCGCCCGGCGTGCCGGTGTTCCAGGTCGCGCTGTCCACCGCGCGGCGGCGCGACTGGGCGGCGTCGGAACGCGGCCTTTCGCCCGCGGACCTTGCCATGCACGTGGTGCTGCCTGAGGTGGATGGCCGCCTCTTCGCCGGTATCGTCAGCTTCAAGTCGCCGGGCCGCCGGGACCCGGATCTGCAATTCTCGCGCTTTGCCCACCGGGCCGATCCCGATCTGGTCGAGGCCGCCGTCGCGCGCATCGCGGGCTGGCACCGGCTGGCCACGGCCCCGGCATCGGCGCGCGAGATCGCGCTGATCCTGTCCACCTACCCGGGCCGGGCCGACCAGATGGCCCATGCCGTGGGCCTCGACACGCTGGCCTCGGCCGGGGCGCTCTTGTCCGACCTGCGCGACGCGGGCTACGCCACCGAAGCCGTGCCCGATCTGGCCCACCGCCTTGGGTCCGAGACGGCAAGCTGGCCGCTCATGGCCTATCGCGCCGCCCTCGCCACCCTTCCTGAGGAGATGCGCAAGACGCTGCACGCGGCCTGGGGCGCGCCCGAGGACGACCCCGCGGTGCGCGACGGCGCCTTTCACTTTGCGGCGCTTCAGACGGGCCGTGCCCTGATCGCCCTGCAACCCGAGCGCGGGCGCAGAAAGACCCGCGACGACGCCTATCACGACCTCGCGGCGACCCCGTCGCATGGCTATGTCGCCTTCTACCTCTGGCTGCAATCGCGCGCGCCGCATGCGCTGGTGCACATGGGGGCGCATGGCACGCTGGAATGGCTGCCGGGCAAGTCGGTCGCGCTGTCGCCCGCCTGCTGGCCCGCGCGGCTGGCGGGCGCGGTGCCGGTGATCTATCCCTTCATCGTCAACGACCCGGGCGAGGCCGCGCAGGCCAAGCGGCGGATCGGCGCGCTGACGCTCGGCCATCTTCCGCCGCCCCTGACCACCGCCGCCCTGCCCGAGGATCTGGCGCCGCTGGAGCGCCTGCTTGACGAATATTCCACCGCCGACGGGCTGGACCCGGGCCGCCGCACCCGCCTGATCGGCGCGATCCGGGACGAGGCGCAGGCCCGCGGCGTCGAGAGCGATCTGGGCCTGCCACCCGGCGCCACCCCGGCCGAGGCGATCACCCGCATCGACCGCTTCGTCTGCGACCTCAAGGAAAGCCGTTTCGGCGAGGGGCTGCACATCTTTGGCCGTGGCGATTGCGGGGATGACGAACGCGCGGGGATCCTGTCGGCGCTCGCGGGCCGCAGGGTCGCGCCGGGTCCCTCCGGCTCCCCGGGCCGGGGGCGGTCGGACGTGCGGCCCACGGGGCGGAACCTCTTTGCCGTCGATCCCCGCGCGGTGCCCACCCGCGCGGCCCATGCGCAGGGCGTGAAGCTGGCGGAAGAGCTTATCCGCCGCCACCTGCAGGATCATGGCGACTGGCCGCGCGGGCTGGTGATCGACCTCTGGGGGTCGGCCACGATGCGCACCGCGGGCGAAGAATTCGCGATGGCGCTGCACCTTGCGGGCCTTGCCCCCCGCTGGGACGCGGGCACGGGCCGGGTGGCCGGGTTCGAGGTTATCCCCCCCGCCCTGCTCGACCGGCCCCGGATCGACGTGACGCTGCGGGTCTCGGGCCTGTTCCGCGACATCTTTCCCGGCCTTGCCCAGCTATTCGAGGCCGGCTGCGCGGCGCTGGCCGAGCGCGACGAGGCGGCGGAGGAAAACCCATACGCCACCCGCGCGCCCAGGGTCTTCGGGCCCAAGCCCGGCGCCTATGGTCTGGGCCTTGGCAGCGACATCGCCGAGCTTTCGCCCGAGGCGCGCGACCGGGCGGGCGAGGCGTGGCTTTCGGGATCAAGCTGGGCGATCGGGGCGGACGGCACGTCGCACGAGGCGCGCGCCGCGCTCGAATCCCGGCTGGCCGCGACGGATGCCTTCGTCCACCCGCAGGACCTGCCGGAAAGCGACCTGCTGATGGCCGAGGATTACGCGGCACACGAGGCGGGCTTTGCCGCCGCGCTGGCGCATCTCGGCCACCGGCCCGCCGCGCTCTATCATCTCGACGCGACCGATCCCGACCGGCCCCGCGCCCGTGCACTGGGCGAAGAAATCGCCCGCACCGTGCGCGCCCGCGCCGCCAACCCCGCCTGGGCCGACGGCATGATGGCGCATGGCTATCGCGGCGCGGCCGAGATCGCGGCGACCCTCGACCACATGGCAGCCTTCGCGCATCTGGCGGGGGTGGTGCCCGGGCATCTGTTCGACCTTTACCACGCAGCGACCCTGGACCGGGACGAGGTGGTGGCCTTTCTGGAACGCGAGAACCCCGCGGCGCTGGCCCGCCTGCACGCCACCTTCCGCGCGCTGATCGACGCCGGGCTGTGGGTCAGCCGCCGCAACTCGGTCGCCCGGACGCTGGAGGCCGGCGAATGACCGGGTTCGAGATCCGGGGGCATTGCCCCGGGGCGCTGCGTCCCATGGCCTCGGCCGACGGGCTGGTGGTGCGGATCCGGCCGCCGCTGGGCGTGCTGACGCCCGCACAGGCACGGGGGCTGGCCCCGGCCGCGCAGCGTTTCGGCTCCGCCGTGCTGGAGCTGACCTCGCGCGCCAACCTGCAGATCCGCGGCGTGCCCGAGGCCGCGCACCCGGCCCTGATCGCCGCGCTGTCCGATCTTGGCCTCATCGACCCCGATCCTGCCACCGAACGCGCGCGCAATCTGGTCGTCACGCCCTTTCACCGCGACGGCGACGGCACCGCCAACCTTGGCCGGGCGCTGACCGAAGTGATGCTGTCCGCCCCGCCGCTGCCCGCGAAATTCGGCGTGGCGCTGGATTGCGGCACGGCGCCGGTACTGGGCGCAACGCCCGCCGATATCCGTATCGAACGCGACGGGACAGGGGCGCTGTTGCTCCGGCCTGACGGCCTGAACCATGGCCGGGCGGTCCTGCCCGAGGAAGCCCCGGACGCGCTGCGCGCGCTACTCGACTGGTTCGCGCACCACGGGGTCGGCGAAGATGGCCGCGGCCGGATGCGCGACGCCGCTGCCGGGCTTTGCGGTTACGACACCCTGCCCGCCCCGGCAGAGGTTCCCCCCGGCGCGGGCCCTGCCCATGGCGGGATGCTCGTCGCCGTGCCCTTCGGCCAGATGCCCGCCGAGACGCTGGCGGCGCTGGCCGATGCGGCGGATGAGCTGCGCCTGACGCCGTGGCGCGCGCTTTTTCTGCCGGGGGTGACCTGCGCCTCGGCCCTGCCCGAAGCGCAAGGGAAGCCGGGCCTGATCACCGACCCCGATGATCCGCTTTTGCGCACCCACGCCTGCACCGGCGCGCCGGGCTGTCCGCAGGCCCATGCCGAAACCCGCCCGCTTGCCCGCGCGCTGGCCGCCCACCTGCGGCCCGGCCAGCAGCTGCATGTGTCAGGTTGCGCCAAGGGCTGTGCCCATCCCGCGCCTGCCGACCTTACGATCACCGCCGGCCCGGAGGGCTATGCGCTGGCCCGGAACGCCCGCGCCGGTGACCCGCCACATCGCAACGGCCTCGACGCCCGCGCGCTCACCTCTCTCCTGCACGGGACCGACGATGCCACACCTCTATGAAACCGACGGCGCGGCGATCTACCGCCAGTCCTTTGCCACCATCCGGGCCGAGGCCGCCCTTGACCGCTTCACCCCCGAGGAGGAGGTGGTCGCGGTGCGGATGATCCATGCCCTCGGCTTCGTGGGCCTTGAGGAACATCTGGCCTTCACTCCCGGCATGGCCATTGCCGCCCGCGCGGCGCTGGAGGGGGGCGCGCCGATCCTGTGCGACGCGCGGATGGTGAGCGAGGGGATCACCCGCCCCCGGCTGCCAGCCGACAACGCCGTGATCTGCACCCTGCATGATCCGCAGGTGCCCACGCTTGCGGCCGATATGAAGACCACCCGCAGCGCCGCCGCGCTGGAGTTGTGGCGCCCGCATCTGGGCGGCGCGGTGGTGGCGATCGGCAATGCGCCGACCGCGCTTTTCCATCTGCTGAACATGCTGGAAGATCCCGCCTGCCCGCGTCCTGCCGCGATCATCGGCTGCCCGGTGGGTTTCGTGGGCGCGGCGGAATCGAAAGAGGCGCTGATGGAGGCGCCGCCCGCCCCGTCGCTGGTGGTGCGCGGGCGCCTTGGCGGATCGGCCGTCACCGTGGCTGCGGTCAACGCCCTTGCCAGCCGGAAGGAATGACCATGGGCCGTATCATCTGCACGGGCCTCGGCCCCGGAGACCCCGACCTGATGAGCCTGCGCGCCGATCGTCTGGTGCGCGGCGCCCGCCATGTCGCCTATTTCCGCAAGGCGGGCCGCGCCGGACAGGCGCGCCGCATCGTCGAGGGGATGCTGCGCCCCGATTGCACCGAATACCCGATGGAATACCCGGTCACGACGGAACTCGCCTTCGACAGCCCCGAATACAACGCCTGCCTTGCCGCCTTCTACGACAGCTGGGCCGACCGCATGGCGACGCTTGCCCAGACCGAGGACGTGCTGGTGCTGTGCGAGGGCGACCCGTTCTTCTACGGCTCGTTCATGCACCTGCACATCCGCCTGCGGGGCCGCGCGGAGGTGGAGATCGTACCGGGTATCACCGGCATGTCGGGCTGCTGGACTGCCACCGGCCAGCCGATCACCTGGGGCGACGACGTGATGACGGTGCTGGCCGGCACCCTGCCCGAGGCGGAGCTTGTGCGCCACATGCAGACCGCCGATGCGCTGGTGGTGATGAAGACAGGGCGCAACTTGCCCAAGATCCGCCGCGCGCTGGCCGCCGCCGGCCGGTACGAGGCCGCCTGGCTGGTGGAGCGCGGGACAATGCCGAACGAACGCATCGCCCGGCTGGCCGAGATGCCCGAGGCCGATTGCCCCTATTTCGCGCTGGTCCTTGTTCACGGCACGGGCCGCAGGCCGGTGGCAGAGGTCGCGGGAACGGCCTCGGCTGCGGCGTCCGGGGCGGCGGCGGAATGAGCGGATCCCTCTCCATCGCGGGCCTCGGTCCGGGCGACCCGGCCCTGGTGACGCCCGAGGTGCAGGCAGCGCTTGACGCCGCGACCGACGTGATCGGCTACATCCCCTATGTCGCGCGCGTGGCCCCGCGCCCCGGGCTGACGCTCCACCCGTCCGACAACCGGGTCGAGGTCGACCGCGCCCGCCACGCGCTGGAACTGGCCGCAAAGGGCGCGCAGGTGGTCGTCGTCTCCTCGGGCGATCCGGGTGTCTTCGCCATGGCCGCCGCAGTGTTCGAGGCGCTGGAGGATGCGCCGCAGTGGTACGATCTCGACATCCGCGTCCTTCCCGGCATCACCGCGATGCTGGCCGCTGCGGCGCGGGCCGGGGCGCCGCTGGGGCACGATTTCTGCGCCATCAATCTTTCGGACAACCTCAAGCCCCGCGCGGTGATCGAGCGACGGGTGCGACTAGCCGCCGAGGCCGATTTCGCCATGGCCTTCTACAACCCGCGATCGAAATCCCGGCCAGAGGGCTTTGCCCGCGTCCTCCAGATCCTGCGCGAAACCTGCGCGCCCGGGCGGCTGATCACCTTCGCCCGGGCGGTTTCGACGCCCGAGGAAAGGCTCACCACTGTGACGCTGGCCGAGGCCACGCCCGAGATGGCCGACATGCGCACGGTGGTGCTGGTCGGCAATTCCGCGACCCGGCGGGTCGGGCCCTTCGTCTATACGCCACGGCGGGCGGACGCCGGGGTCACCGGATGACCAAGCCAGCGCATCACCTCCGCGACCGAGGCCACCACCGCCCGCTCGGGCGGCGCAGGCCGGGCGATCATCACCACGGGCAGCCCGAGCGTGCGGGCGGCGTCAAGCTTGGCACGTGCGCCCGCGCCGCCCGCGTTCTTGGCCACGATCACGTCGATACGGTGGTCGCGGAGCAGCGCCGTGTCGCCCGCCATGTCGAAGGGGCCGCGCGCGATCACCACCTCGGTATTCGGCAACGGAAGCGGCGCCTCGGGCGGATCGACGAGGCGCAGGAGGTACATGTTGTCGGGCCGCGCGGCGAAAGGAGCCAGCGTCTGGCGCCCGATGGCCAGAAAGACCCGGGCCGCCGTCTCCGGCAGCGCCACGACGGCCGCGTCGGTGTCCGCGACATGGGTCCAGCGGTCGCCTGGCCCGGCGGTCCAGACGGGACGTTCCAGCGCGACGAGGGGCAGGCCCGTGGCGCGGGACGCCGCCACCGCGTTCCGGCTCATCTGCGCGGCAAAGGGATGGGTCGCGTCGACCAGATGCGTCACACCCTCGGCCCGCAGCCATGCCGCCAGTCCCCCGGCCCCGCCGAAGCCGCCTACCCGCACGGGCAGCGGCTGCGCCACCGGGGCGCGGGTGCGCCCGGCGTAGGACAGGACCGCCTCCACCCCGGCGGCGGCCATCGCCCGGGCCAGTGCGCTGGCCTCGCTGGTGCCCCCCAGAACCAGTACCCGTGTCATGCCGACGCCCTTTCGCCCCCTGCCCGACCCGAGCAATGCCGCGACCGTGCCGCAACCGCAACCCGGGAGGCGCCCGATGTCTGACCCCTGGCTCACCATCATCGGGATCGGCGAAGACGGGCTGGAGGGCCTGGGCGCCCCGGCCCGGGCGGCGCTGGCGGGGGCCGAGGTGGTTTTTGGCGGCCCACGGCACCTTGCGCTTGCCGGGGTGGGCGACAGGGGTCGGGCCTGGCCGGTGCCGTTCGATCCCGCGCCGGTGCTCGCGCTCAGCGGTCGCCCGGTGGCGGTGCTGGCCTCGGGCGATCCGTTCTGGCACGGCGCAGGCGGCAGCCTTGCCGCCCGGCTGTCCGCCGGCGCGTGGCGCGCCTTTCCCGGGCCCTCGACCTTTTCGCTGGCGGCGGCACGGCTTGGCTGGCGGCTGGAGAAAGTCACCTGCCTCGGGCTGCACGCGGCCCCCTTCGCCCGGGCACGCGCGGCACTGGCGCCCGGGGGCCGGATGATCTGCCTGATGCGCGACGCCACCGCCGTGCCCGAGTTCGCCGCGTGGCTGACAGCGCAGGGTTTCGGCCCCTCCCGCCTGTGGCGGATGGAGGCGCTCGGCGGCCCGCGCGAGGCGGTGACCGAAACCACGGCCGAGGCGCTGGCCGGCCCCCCAACCGCGGGGATCGCCCCGGTCGCCGTGGCCGTGGAGTGCGCCGCCTCACCCGGCCGTCCGAACCCCGGCCTGCCCTGTACCCCGGGGCTGCCCGACGACCTGTTCGATCACGACGGCCAGATCACCAAGCGCCCGTCGCGCGCCCTGACGCTGGCCGCGCTGGCCCCGCGGGCGGGCGAGATGTTGTGGGACATCGGCACCGGATCCGGCTCCATCGCCATCGAATGGCTTCGGGCCGCACCGCGAAGCCGCGCCGCGGGGATCGAGGCCAACCCGACCCGCGCCGCGCGGGCACGGGCCAATGCCCAGGCCTTCGGACTGGCCGACCGCTTCACCGTGGCCGAGGCCCGCGCGCCCGAAGGGCTGGAGGGGCTGCCCCGGCCCGATGCCGTCTTCATCGGCGGTGGCGCGACCGACGCGCTGCTTGCAAGGTTGTGGGACATCCTGCCGGCGGGCACCCGCCTCGTCGCCAATGCCGTGACGCTGGAGACAGAGGCGCTTGTCGCCGACTGGTCCGGCCGCGCGGGCGGCACGCTTCTCAGGATCGAACTGGCCGAGGCGCGGCCGCTTGGCTCCCGCCGCGGCTGGCAACCCGCCCGTCCGCTGGTGCAATGGAGCGTGACGCGATGAGAGTGGCCGGGCTGGGGTTTCGCCGGGGCACCTCCGCCGCCGCGCTTGGCGACGCGCTGGCCCGGGCGGGCGGCGGCAGGCTGGACGCGCTGGCCACCGCTGCCGAAAAGGCCACGGCCCCCGCCCTCCGGCACCTGGCCGAAGCGATGAACCTGCCCATCCTCGCCCTGCCCCCCGAGGCGCTGGCCGGGGTGCCCACCGCCACGCACTCGCCCCGCGTCGTCGCGCGCTTCGGCACCGGCAGCCTGGCCGAAGCCGCCGCGCTGGCCGGCGCCGGGCCCGGCGCGCGGCTGATCGCGCCGCGCACCGTTTCCGCAGACAGAACCGCCACCGCCGCGATCGCCGAAAGGATCCCGTCATGACCGTCCACTTCATCGGCGCAGGCCCCGGCGCGCCCGACCTCCTCACCCTGCGCGGGCGCGACCTGATCGCCGCAGCGCCAGTCTGCCTCTATGCCGGATCGCTGGTGCCGCCGGGGGTGCTGGCGCATTGCCCGCCCGGGGCGCGGATCATCAACACCGCACCGCTGTCGCTCGACGAGATCATCGACGAGATCGCGACCGCCCATGCCTCCGGCCACGATGTCGCAAGGCTGCACTCGGGCGATCTGTCGGTCTGGTCCGCGATGGGCGAGCAGCTTCGCCGCCTGCGCGCGCTGGGGATCCCGTTCGACGTCACCCCCGGAGTGCCCGCCTTCGCCGCCGCCGCGGCAACGCTCGAGGCGGAACTTACCCTGCCGGGGCTTGCGCAGTCGGTCGTGCTGACCCGGACGTCGGGCCGGGCATCGCAGATGCCCGAGGGCGAGACGCTGGCGAATTTCGCCGCGACCGGGGCGACGCTTGCAATCCACCTGTCGATCCATGTGCTTGACCGCGTGGTCGCGGAATTGACCCCGCATTACGGCCCCGACTGCCCCGTGGCCGTGGTCTGGCGCGCCTCGTGGCCGGACGAAAGGGTCCTGCACGGCACCCTTGCCACGATCGAGGGCGCGATGGACGGCGAAATCGCCCGCACCGCGCTGATCCTCGTGGGGCCCGCGCTGGCGGCCGAGGGCTTCGCCGACAGCCGGCTCTACGCCCGCGATTACGACCGCCGGTTCCGCCCCACCGGCGCCAACCCGCGCTTTCCCGAGGGCAGCGCATGACCGCGCGGCCGCCGCTTCCCCCGGGGCTGATGATCTCGGCCCCCGCCTCGGGCACCGGCAAGACGACGCTGATGCTGGGCCTCCTTGCGGCGCTGGCCCGGCGCGGGATGGTGGTGCAGCCGTTCAAGTCCGGGCCGGATTACATCGATCCCGGCTTTCACCGCGCGGCCTCTGGGCGGGAGTCGTTCAACCTCGACGGCTGGGCGATGTCGCAGGACCGGATCGCCGGACTTGTGGAAGCCGCGCGCGGGGCCGACCTCGTGCTGGCCGAGGGGTCGATGGGGCTGTTCGACGGGGTGGCGAGCCCCGGCGCGACCGGCACCGGCGCCAGCGCCGAGATCGCGGCGATGATGGGCTGGCCGGTGGTGCTGATCCTCGACGCCTCGGGGCAGGCGCAATCCGCCGCCGCGACGGCGCTGGGGTTCGCGCGCTTCCGCCCTGAGGTCGCGCTTGCGGGCGTCGTGCTGAACCGTGTGGCCTCCCCCCGGCACGAGGCGCTGCTGCGCGCCGGGATGGACGAGGCCGGAATCGCCGTGCTGGGGGTTCTGCCCCGGCGGCCCGATCTGGAAATGCCGGAGCGCCACCTCGGGCTGGTGCAGGCCGGGGAACACGCGACGCTGGACGCGCTGATCGCCGAGGCCGGTCGCTTCATCGCCGCCCATGTGGAGCTTGACCGCCTGTGTGCCGCGGCCCGGCCGACGCCCGACCCGGCGGCGGGGGGCGGCACCCCCCGCCCGGTGCCGCCCCCCGGGCAGCGCATCGCGCTGGCCCGCGACGCGGCCTTCTCCTTCACCTACCCCCATCTGGTGCAGGGCTGGCGCGCGGCCGGAGCCGAGATCGTGCCCTTCTCGCCCCTGGCCGACGAGGGGCCCGATCCGGCAGCCGATGTCTGCTGGCTGCCCGGGGGGTACCCGGAACTGCATGCGGGCCCGCTTGCCGCCGCCGGCAATTTCCACGCCGGGCTGCGCGCCTTCGCCGAAACAAAACCCGTTCACGGCGAGTGCGGCGGCTACATGGCGATGGGCGCCGCGCTGATCGACAAGCAGGGCACACGGCATGCGATGGCGGGGCTTCTGGGCCTCGTCACCTCCTACGAAACCCGCCGGATGCACCTTGGCTATCGCCTCGCGCACTTGCACGAATCGATCCCCAGCCACCCGCTCAACGCCAGGTTGAGGGGGCATGAATTTCACTATTCCACCATTCTCGACCAGCCGGACGCCCCGCTGGCCAAAGTCGTCGACGCCGGGGGCAACGCGGTGCCCGAGACCGGCTCGCGCCGGGGGAATGCCACCGGCACCTTCTTTCACCTGATCGCGGAGGACGCATGAGCGGCTTCGTCAGCTTCGTCTCGTCCGGCCCGGGCGACCCCGAGCTTCTGACCGTCAAGGCGGTGGACCGGCTGAAGGCCGCGGACGCGGTGCTTTACGACGATCTCTCCGCCGGGCCGATCCTCGACCTGGCGCGCCCGGGGGCCGATCTCGTCGGCGTGGGAAAGCGCGCGGGCCGGCCCTCGCCCCGGCAGGATCATGTCAGCCGCCTGCTGGTCGATTATGCCGCCACGGGGGTGCGGGTGGTGCGGCTGAAATCCGGCGACGCGGGGATCTTCGGCCGGCTGGAGGAAGAGATCTGTGCCCTGCGCGCGGCCGGGATCGCCTACGAGGTGATCCCCGGGGTCACCACGGCCTCGGCGGCGGCGGCGGCGGCGGGCATTCCGCTGACCCGGCGGCTGACCGCGCGGCGGCTGCAGTTCGTCACCGGGCACGACGTCGCAGGTGCGCTGCCCGAGGGCCTGAATATGGCCGCGCTGGCGGATCCCGAGGCCACGACGGCGGTCTACATGGGCCGGCGCACCTTTGCCCGGCTGGCCGAACGGCTGTTCGCGGCAGGTCTGCCCGCCGAGACCCCGGCGCTTCTGGCCGAGGCGGTCTCGACCCCCGGCGAAGCCCTGCGGCTGAGCACGATGCGCGCGCTGGCCGAGACGCTTGGCGCGGCACCGGCGGGGTCGGCACCCGCGCTGATCCTTTACGGCGCCCTCGCCGACCCGGCGCCGGAGGTCGGGCGATGATCACACTTTCGCTGATCGGGATCGGCAGCGGCAACCCCGATCACGTCACCCGGCAGGCCGAGGCGGCGATGAATACCGCCGAGGTGATCCTGATCCCCCGCAAGGGCGCGGCCAAGGATGACCTGGCCGAGCTGCGCCGCGCGATCTGCGCCCGGGTCCTGCGCGCGCCCGGCCCGGTGGTCAGGGAGTTCGACCTGCCGGTGCGCGATGCCTCGGGCGGGTATCGCGCAGGGGTTGAGGCCTGGCACGACGCGATCGCCGAGGTCTGGGCCGCGGAACTGGCCGACGCCCTGCCAGAGGGCGGTCATGCGGCCTTCCTCGTCTGGGGCGACCCCGCACTTTACGACAGCACCCTTCGGATCGCGGAGCGCCTTCGCGGACGGATGCCGATCGAGGTGCGGGTGATCCCCGGTATCACCGCGATCGCCGCGCTGACCGCCGGGCATGCGATCCCGCTCAACGCCGTGGGCGGCCCGGTCGCGATCACCACCGGCCGGCGCCTGCGTGAGGACGGCTGGCCCGCGGGGCACGATTCGGTCGTCGTCATGCTCGACGCCGGGCAGGCGTTCGAGGCGGTCGACCCCGAGGGGGTGTTCATCTGGTGGTCGGCCTATGCCGGCATGGACGACGAGATCCGCATTGCCGGCCCCCTGGCCGAGGTGGCCGGCCAGATCGCCGCCGCCCGCGCCGAAGCCCGGGCGCGCCACGGCTGGATCATGGATATCTACCTTCTCCGGCGCGCGTGCTGAGCGTCGCTGAGGACCGGCCAGGGTGACCGGCCCGCGCCGCGTCAATCTCCGGCGAGCCGGCGGTTGCGCGCCATCAGCAGGATGAAGACGATACCGCCCACGAAACTGGTCAGCACGCCCAGCGGGATGTCCTGCGGCGGCATGATGCAGCGCGCCGCCACGTCCGAGAGCACGAGGAAGATCGCCCCGAACAGCGCCGAGGCGGGCAGCACCCGACGATAGTCACCACCGATGCAGAGCCGCACGATATGCGGGCTCATCAGCCCGACGAAGGCGATGATTCCGGAGAAGGCGACCGCCGTGCCCGTCAGCAGGGCGCAGACGATGAAGATCGTGAACCGGAAACGCCGGATCTGAAGACCCAGCGTGGTGGCAGTCTCGTCGCCCAGCGTCGCGGCGTTGAGGCCCTTCGCCCGCAGCAGCAGGTAGCCGCCGCAGCCCGCCAGCGCGGCCAGCGGATAGGGAAGCTGCGACCATTGCGCAAGGCCAAGCCCGCCGAGCATCCAGAAGATCGCCGTGCTGGCGGCGCGCGGATCGCTGAGAAAGATGACGAGGTTGCCGAAGGCACCCAGAACGAAGCCGATGGCGACGCCCGACAGGATCAGCCGTCCGGCCGATTGCGCCCCGGTCAGATGGGTGACGGCAAGCACCAGCGCCATCGCCCCGAGCGCCCCGGCGAAGGCGAAAAGCGGCACCGTCAGCAGACCGAAGATCAGCCCCGTCTGCAACAGCGCGACGATCGCCCCGAGGGCAGCCCCCGAGGACACGCCCAGCAGGTGCGGATCGGCCAGCGTGTTGCGCGTGACCGATTGCAGCGCGGCGCCGACAAGCGCCAGCGACGCGCCGACCGCGGCCCCAAGCACCGCGCGGGGTGCCCGGACCAGCCAGACGATCGCATCCTGACCGGTGGTCCAGTGCCCCGCCTCGCCCAGCCCCAGCCGGTGCAGCAGGATCGCCCAGACCGTCGCCGGGGCGATCGACACACCGCCGACCGCGATGGCCAGCGTCATCGCCGCGAGCAGCAGCAGCACCATCGCCCCCATCAGCAGGGCAAAGCCGGCCCGGCCGCGTTCCGCCGCCACACGCCGGCCGTGGCTGCGGCGCGGGGCCGGGCGTTGGCCGGCCTCAGTCACGGAAGGCGGCGGCAAGGCGCTTGATCGCGTCGATGTTGCGCGGCCCCGGGGTCGCCTCGGCGTATTGCAGCACGGCGAAGCGGCGGTTCTTCACCGCCGGGATGTTGGCCAGCGCCGGGTTGTCCTCGAGGAAGGCCTCCTTCTGCTTCGCCGTGACCTTGCCGTAGTTGATGATGACGATCACGTCGGGGTTCGCGGCGATCACCGATTCCCACCCGACCTTGGTCCAGCTGGTCTGCACGTCGTCCATCACGTTATGCCCGCCGGCCGCCTCGATCAGCGCGGTGGGCATGGCGTAGGCGCCGGCGGTGAAGGGCTTCTGCTCGCCGGAATCGTAGACGAAGACCCGGGGCGGATGTTTCAGCGGGCTCAGCCCCGCCCGGAACTGTGCAAGCTCCTTGCGGTAGCCGGCGACCAGCTTCTCCGCCCGCTCCTCGACCCCGAAGATCCGCCCGAGGTTGAGCAGGTCGTCGTAGAGGTCGGCCATGGAGGCCTTGGGCATCTTCATGATGTGCACGCAGCTTTCCGTCAGCTCGTAGACCTTGATCCCGTAGGGCTTGAGGGTCGCGGGGGTGACCGCACCGCCGACCCGCATGCCATAGTTCCACCCGGCAAAGTAGAAATCGGCATCGGCACCCAGAAGCACCTCCTTCGTGGGATACTTGGCGGACAGCTCCGGCAGTTCGGTGATCCCGTCGCGATAGGCCGGATCCAGCGTCTTCCAGCCGCTGATCCCCGTGTAGCCGACCATGTGATCGCGCAGACCCAGCACCAGCATCATCTCGGTCAGGTTGACGTCGTTCGAGACCGCCCGCTTCGGTGCGGCATCGAAGGTGACTTCGCGGTCGCAGCTCCTGACGGTCACGGGAAACCCGCTGGCGAAGGCCGGGGCGGCGCCAAGCAGCGCCGCGGTCAGCACGAGGGATTTGAGCATTCGGGGATCCTCAGCTTTGTTTTTCGAGGTGAAACGAGAACCGGGGACGCCCGGTCACCGGGTGAAGGTCGACCGCCGTCTCGACGGCGAAGGTGGCGCGCACCTCGGCCGGCGTCAGCACCTCGAGCGGCAGCCCGACGGAGGCCGCACGGCCCTCGCGCAGGACGATGACGCGGTCGGCATAGGCGCTGGCGAGCGCGAGATCGTGCAACGAGACGATCACCGTGCAGGGCAGATCGCGCATCAGCTGCAGAACCTCCAGCTGATGGCGGATGTCGAGGTGGTTTGTCGGCTCGTCGAGGATCAGCAGCGCGGGATCCTGCGCCAGCGCGCGGGCGATCATCACCCGCTGCTTCTCGCCACCCGACAACGCCCCCAGCTCACGCCCGAGCAAGGGTTCGAGGCGCATCGTCGCGATCGCGTGGGCAACGGCACCGGACCGCCGGGCGCGGGACCACCCGACATGCGGCAGCGTGCCCAGCTCGACGATGTCGCGCACGGACAGGCTGAAGTCGGAGGTGGTCTCCTGCGTCACGGTCGCGACGCGCCGGGCGCAGGCCGCAGGCGTGATCCGCCAGATGTCGGTGCCGTCGAGCAGGACCTGTCCGCCCGCCGGCCGGTAGTAGCGGTAGAGACAGCGCAGCAGGCTGGACTTGCCCGCGCCGTTCGGGCCGACGATGGCCAGCACCTCGCCCGGTTCGGCCGTGAAGGAGATGCCCGAGACGACGGACGGCCCCCTGCGCGGGGCCCAGCACAGGTCACGCACGTCGAGATGCGCCGCCCCGTGGAAATCGGATAGCTGATTGTCCCTCATCGCCTCTCGCAGTCCGCCGCTGTGCGGGGGCGTGAGGCGACGTCCGAGATCCCGGCCACGCGGCGGCGCGGAATCCGACCCGTCTCGGCACACCCCGGCCGATCAAAGTTCTTCGTGGATGGCAGGTCTCCTGGCTCGCGGGTCGTGACGCGCTCCGTGCCTTCCCGGCCCGTACCGGACCAGTGGCATCGCTTCGGAGGCGCTCACCGCTTACAGTTGCGGGGGCAGCTACGGCTTCGGCCCGGGGGCCACACCGTATTCCCTATTATCCCCGCGACGGTGTCGCCGCGAAGACCATCCTGCGAGACCTTCGCCCGTTCCCCTGGCAGGTTCAATAGCAAAGTCTCCGCTCCCTCGCCGGTCTCTCCGTTCGTGCGCAAGGGATCACGGCGCGGCAGGATATGCAATATGTAATAACATCTCTCTGAGAAGAAACTTTTCCTCTCCTCTACCTCCCGCGCAAGGCCCCCTGCCCGGCCCGTCGCAATCGGCGGAAATCCGACCTTAATTGATGTCGGGGAACACTTTTCACGCGAATGGGGGTGGCCTCTGCTCGTGACATGGGAGTACCAAGAGACGTGGGGGCGTTGAACGGCACGGTGCGGATTGCACGTGTCGCCGTCATCGCTAGGAGATTGGCGCCCCGTGGAGCATTTGTTCACTGCGTCCTACCGCAGTCTCGCTCGATTGGAACATCCCGTCGACGATATCGCGGCGATCCTGACCCGCAGTCAGGAGCGGAACAGGTTCTTCGGCATCACCAGCCTCCTGCTGTTCGACGGCAGGTTCTTCCTTCAGACGATCGAAGGGCCCGCGCGGCATGTGCGCGAGCTTCTGTCCTGCATCATGACCGACTCCCGGCACGACGATGTCGTGCCCTTTGGCATCAGCGACATCGCGGAGCGCCGGTTCCCGGCCTGGCAGCTGAAGCTGATCGGCCCCAACGCTTCGGCCCAGATCGCCCCCGACCTTCCGGTCATGGCCTTCACCGAGGAACGCCTGTGCGAGGTTCACCGCTCAGCAAGGGCGCTGGCGCGGACCCCGGTCTTCCGGACGTCGCGACGCCGGCCCGGGGGATTGATATGACCGTCGAAATTCAGGAACACGGAGCGCTCGGGCTGGTGCTGCTCGACGAGGGCCGGGTGGTGGCGCGGGCCAAGCTCGACCTTGCCACGCATTGCTGGCGGCTGTCGCTGTTCAAGTGCTGCTGGCTGGAACGCGATCCCGGCTCGGACCAGTTCGAGCTTCTGCGGCGGCACGGGCTGAGCGTGCGTTCCGCCGCCGCCGTCAGGATCCTGGAAAGCCGCGACGACGTGCTGAGCATCCTGCGGGGATTTCTGGTGGATTAGCTGGCCAGCCCCCCCGCTCGGTCCCCGTCGCAGACCCCGGCGGTCAGCCGCGGGGCGCGCGGGCCACGTCAGGACGCTGCCGAAAGCTCCCCGTCGCCCGCGCCGATGTTGCCCGAGGCGACGGAAACGGCCTTCAGCACGGCGTGCAGTTCCAGCCCCTCGCGCAGCCCCAGCGCGGTGGCCGAGCGGCGGGTGACGCGGGCCAGCAGCGGCGTTCCGCGCACGTCGAGCTGTACCATGACCCCCGGCCCTGCCCCTTCGTGCAGCGCGCTCACGGTCGCCGGCATCGCGTTCAACGCCGAAACCCGCTCGGGCCGGTCGAGGGCCAGCATCACGTCCTGCGCCAGCACCCGCACGCGCAGCGCGGTACCCGGCATGGCCTCGATCCGCGGCAGCCAGAGCGGCCCCGCCGGCCCGTCCAGACGGGTCAGCCCGTCCTCTTCCTGCGCCGCCACGGTAACCCGCAGGATCGCCCCCGCCTCGCGCACCCCGAGCGCACCCGCCAGCGCCGGATCTGCCAGGATCCGCGCCGTCGGGCCCGCCGCCGTGACCCGCCCGCCCGACACCAGCACGACGGTCGTCGCAAGCCGCGCGATTTCGGAGGCCGAGTGGCTGACGTAGAGGATCGGCAGCGCGGTCTCGTCGCGCAGCCGCTCCAGATAGGGCAGGATCTCCTCCTTCCGCGCATCGTCCAGCGCGGCGAGGGGTTCATCCATCAGCAGAAGCCGCGGCTTCGACAGGATCGCCCGCCCCAGCGCGACCCGCTGCCGCTCCCCCCCCGACAACATGCGGGGACGACGGTCGAGAAGGTTGCCAAGGCCCAGCATGTCGATGACCCGGGCGATCTCGGCATCCGGCGCGGCGCCGGTCGGGGCCTTCCGCTCCTCCTTCGGGGCGAAGCGGCGGCCGTACAGCAGGTTCGACCGCACGCTGAGATGCGGAAACAGCCGCGCGTCCTGGAAGACATAGCCCAGCCTGCGGCGATGGGTGGGCAGGAAGGTGCGGCTGGCGCTGTCGAACAGCACGGCGCCGCCTGCCGCGATATGCCCCTCGTCGGGGCGGAGCAGGCCCGCGACCGCGTTGACCACCGTGGTCTTGCCCGCCCCGGAATGACCGAACAGCGCGGTCAGGCCCCCCGGCGCCTCGAAGGCTATGTCGAGGGAGGTGCCCTCGAAACGGTGGCGGAAGGAAACGCTCAGGCTCATGCCCCGATCCTCCGCGCCACGGCCCGGGCCAGCGCCTCGGACGCGAAGAGCGCGGCCATCGCGATGACCACCGAGATCAGCACGAGGCGCATCGCCTGGGCTTCCCCGTCGGGCACCTGCAGCACAGTGTAGATCGCGGAAGGCAGGGTCTGGGTCTGGCCGGGAATGTTCGACACGAAGGTGATGGTGGCGCCGAATTCCCCCATCGCGCGGGCAAAGGCCAGCACCGACCCGGCAAGGATGCCGGGCAGGATCAGCGGCAGCGTCACGGTCACGAACACCATGGCGCGGTTCGCGCCCAGCGTGCCCGCCGCCTGTTCAAGCTTGGGGTCGACCGCCTCGACCGCCAGCCGGATCGCCCGCACCATCAGCGGAAAGGCCATGATCCCCGTCGCCAGCGCCGCCCCGGTCCAGCGGAAGGCGAAGACGATGCCGAAGGTCTCGTACAGGAAATGCCCGATCGGACCGCGCCGCCCGAAGGTCAGAAGCAGCAGGTAACCCGTCACCACCGGCGGCAGGATCAGCGGCAGGTGCACGACGCCGTTCAGAAGCTGCCGCCCCGGAAAGCGCCAGCGGGCCAGCGCATAGGCCACGAAGATCCCGAAGGGAAGGCTGACGACGGTGGCCCAGGACGAGACGCGGAGCGAAAGCTCGACCGCCTGCCATTCCTCCGCCGTCAGCCAGTGCGTCACTTCTTGAGCACCTTGAAGCCGTAGGATTCAAAGGTCTTCGCCGCCTCGGGGGTCGAGAGCGCCTCATAGAACGCCTTCGCTGTCGGGCCCTTGGCATCCTTCAGCACCGCCGCTGGATAGATGATCGGCGGGTGGCTGTCGGCAGGGAAGGTTCCGGCGATGCTCACGCCCTTGTCGATCATGGCATCGGTCGAATAGACGATGCCATAGGGCGCCTCGCCGGTATCGACCAGCGCCAGCGCCGCGCGCACGTTGTCGGCCTGGGCGACGTGCGGCTCAACCGTTTTCCACATTCCCAGCGAGGTCAGCGCCGTCTTGCCGTAGATGCCGGCGGGGACCGAATTCACCAGCGCCATCGCCAGCTTGCCGTCCCCCAGCAGCTTCGGCAGATCCAGCGACTTGTCGATGGTGATCTTCTTGGCGTCCTTGCCATGGGCGATCAGCACCAGCGAGTTGCCCAGCAGGTCGCTGCGCTCGCCCTTGGCGATCAGCCCCTGCTTCTCGACCTTGTCCATCCAGCCGACATTGGCGGACAGGTACACGTCAGCCGGCGCGCCGGCCATGATCTGCTGCGCCAGCTTGCTCGACCCGGCGTAGGAGATATCGGCCTCGTTGCCGGTCTTGGCCTCCCACTGCTTCGCGACCGCGTCGAGCGCGTTCTTCAGCGAGGCGGCGGCAAAGACGGTGACGGTGTCCGCCTGCGCCGCAAGCGGGAAAGAAAGAGCGACCGCAACCGCGGCCGAGACAGCACCGGAGCGCAGGATCTTGTTCAAAAACATGGGAACTCCCGGTCGATATGTTTGGTGAAACATATCAAACACGGCAAGGTTCCGGCGGCAAGCGCTATTTCCCGTCAGACATATCCGGATCTTCCGGCCCTCCGCTCTCGCCCCGCAGCAGGCCCTCGATCGCCGCGATTTCGCCCGCACCCGCGGACAGGGTGGCGGCGATCAGCGCCCGGTAGTGGCGCACCACCGCCTCGCCGGTCTCGGTCAGCTGCGCGCCGCCGCCGCCAGGACCACCCCGCGCGCTTTCGACCAGCGGGGCGCGGAAGGCGGCGTTCATCTCCTCGACCAGCATCCAGGCGCGCTTGTAGCTCATCTTCATCCCGCGCCCCGCGGCCGAGATCGACCCCTCGCTGCGGATCCGCTCCAGCAGCTCGATCTTGCCCGGGCCGATCATCGAGCCGGGAAACAGAAGGCGCAGCCGCAGGCGGGCGCCGGAGGTGGCATCCGTGCCGATGTCGGGATCGGCGTCAGGATCACGGTCGGCAGGCGGTGAAGTCGAAGGTTCGGTCATCGCACAATGTTTGAGGCTCGGCCCACGGGTTGCAAGCCCAATGATGGCCCCACCTCCGATCATTGCCGACCGCCCCTTGCGCCGCGAAGCGGCAACAGAAAGATACGGAGGGTTGATAGCGCGGGCGAAAGGCTTTCCCGGCCTTCGGGGAGTTGCGGATCCGGCCATATGGTGCGCGCTCCGGCCCCGGAAGCGCCGGCGCGCAGCTGTCGGAAGGTTCAAATCAGACCTCGCAAGCCCCACTTCGCACGCCGTACTGAGTGCGCCTCCCCGAGCGCCCGGGGCCGCGCCCGGCAACCGCTTCGCCCGGCCGTTGCGGTCAGGTGGTTGCGGTCAGGTGGTTGCGATCAGCGCGGGATGCCGCCGGCGAACGTCCGGGCACGCGCGGCCTGCCAGTCGCGGACCAGCAGCGCACGCCGGCGTTCCGGTCGCCGGTCCAGCATCACCGGGTTGCGCATCCGTTCCGCCCGGAAGTGCCTGAAGTCGCGTCGCGTCTCGCACCAGGCGATCAGCAGGCACCGCCCCTGCTCGTAGCCCAGCACCACCGGCCAGACGCTGCGCGCGCTCGGCGTGCCATCGAGCGAGAGATAGCTGAACGTCAGGACACGCTCCTGCCGGATCGCACGGCGCAACACGGCGGTGTCCAGCGGCGTGCAGGCGGTGACGTCCGGCGCCTTTGTTCCGACGGCGGGCAGGTCGAGCATCAGGCGGGCCACCTCGGGCAGCGAGAACCGGATCTTCGCCAGCGCATCCTGCGCGGCGCGCGCCAGCGCCCGATCGGGGTGGGTCGCGACCCATTGCGCGCCCAACGAGATCGCCTCGGCCTCCTCCAGGGAAAGGGCAAGCGGCGGCATCTCGTAATCCTCGGCCAGCACGTAGCCCAGCCCAGCCTCACCCTGAATCGGCACCCGCTGACCGATCAGGTCGGCGATGTCGCGGTACACGGTCCTGCGCGACACCTCGAGCTCCGCCCCGATCTCGGCCGCCGTCACCGGGCGGGGGCTGCGTCGAAGGATCTGGATGATCTGGAAAAGACGATCTGCACGGCGCATGGCGAACTCCTGCTGCCACCATGCTGTCAGCAGCCCCCCGTTACAAGCCGGTCACCGCGGCCCTGAACGGGCCGGATCCCATCAGCCGGCCGTTCAGGGCCGCACAAGGAGAACTGTCATGAAATTCACCTCGCTTCGCCTCATCGCCGGGGATCTCCCGGCCCTCGTCGCGTTCTACGAGATGGTCACCGGCCGCACCGCCGACTGGCTGGCCCCGGTCTTCGCCGAGATCGTCACCCCCGCCGGCACGCTCGCCTTCGGCAGCGCCGAGACGGTCGCGCTGTTCCAGGCCGGCAGCGCCGAACCCGGCGCCAACCGCACCGCGGTGATAGAGCTCCAGGTCGACGATCTCGACGCCGAATATGCCCGCCTCGCAGATCTGTGCGAGGTGGTGCATCCGCCCAAGCTCCTGCCCTGGGGCAACCGCACGTTCCAGCTGCGCGATCCCGAGGGGACGCTGGTCAGCCTCTATATGCCGGTGACGGAGGCGGCGATCGCGCGGTTCGGGGGTAGGTAGCGGCCGCATCTGCCCCCTTTGCCCGGTCGAATCGCGTCGTCGGGAATTGCATTTGCGGCGCGCTGCACCCATACCACCGCGCGAAAGCACGTCGCAGCGCGGCGCCCGCAGCGAGCAGAGGGATTCCAGCATGACACGCCACGACAGATACCAATTCACCCGCCGCGGCTTCCTCGGCACAGCGATCGCCGCGGGCTCCGTGGCGGCCGCCGGGCCGCTGATGGCCGCGGATACGCCGCTGCGCATCGGCATGGTGCCCGATGCCGGCGCCACCCAGGTCTCGGTCGAGGCCAAGGCGCCGCTGCAGGCCTACCTCGAAAAGGCGCTCGGCCGTCCGGTCAAGCTGATCGTGCCGACCAATTACAACGCCACGGTCGAGGGGCTGGGGAACGGCTCTCTCGACGTCGCCTACCTCGGCGGGCTGACCTACGTGAAGGCGCACAAGCGCTATGGCGCCGTCCCGCTGGTGCAGCGCAAGACCGACCGCGAATTCCACTCGCTCTTCATCACCAGGGCCGGGTCGGGGATCACCAAGCTCGCCGACCTCAAGGGCAAGAGCTTCGCCTTCGGCGACGTCAATTCCACCAGCGGCCACCTGATGCCGTTCCACGCGATGAAGGCCGCCGGGATCGACCCCGAGACCGACATCAAGGCCCGCTTCACCGGCAGCCATCCGGCGACGATCAAGGCGGTCGAGGCGGGGGTGGTCGCCGCCGGCGCCTGCGACGAGACGGTGTTCCACCAGATGGTCAAGGACGGCAAGGTCGACCCGGCGAAGGTGACGGTCTTCTACACCACGGAGCCCTTCGTCGACTACGTCTGGGTCGCGCGCAAGGGCCTCGACGATGCGACCCGCACGGCCATCGTGAAGGCCTTCACCGCGCTGACGCCGGAGACGGATTCCAAGGTGCTCGACATCCTGCGCGGCACGGAATTCGTCAAGGCCGACGACAAGGAATACGACCTGCTGCGCGACACCGCGAAACAGGCCAAGCTGTTCTGATGACGGCGCCGGGCGTCCAGCACCCCGGCGGGGCGCCGCTCCTCGAGGTGCGGGACCTCGGCGTCCAGCCGCCCGGCGCGGCCGCCCCTACCTGCGCGGGGGTTAGCTTCTCTCTCGCCCCGGGCGAGAGGGTGGCGCTGGTCGGACCGAGCGGGGCGGGCAAGACCACGCTCCTGCGCGCGCTGAACGGAAGCCTGCCGGCGCTTTCGGGCCGGATCGCCCTTGCCGGGCGGGCGGTCGACCCGCGCGATCCCGGCGGCCTGCGCGCGCTGCGCCGCGAGATCGCCGTGATCCCCCAGCGTCACGATCTGGTCGAGGGGCTGCGCGTGTCGCACAACGTGATGGCCGGCGCTCTGGGGCGCTGGTCCGGCGCCCGCGCGCTGCGCTTCCTGGTCTGGCCCCGGCACGACGAGCTGGACGAGGCCCGCGCGGCCCTTGATCGTGTCGACCTCGGCCATCTTCTGCGGGCGCGGGCGGGCACGCTTTCGGGCGGGCAGCAGCAGCGCGTCGCGATCGCGCGCGCGCTGGTCCAGCGGCCCCGGCTGATCCTTGCCGACGAACCCGTCGCCTCGCTCGACCCCGAGGCCGCGCATGGGGTGCTGCGCCTGTTGCGGCGGCTGGCCGAGGAGGCGGGCGTCGCGCTGATCTGCTCGCTGCATCAGCCCGACCTCGCGGCGGAATACTTTCCCCGCACGCTGGAGATGCGTGACGGACGGCTGATCGACGACCGGACGGTTTCCACGCAGGCCAATTCCGGGGCGACCAATTCTGCGGTGCCCGGTTCTGCGGCAGCCGGCGCACCCTCGGACGGGGCCTAGCCCTGATGGACGGCCTCGCCTCGACCCTCGGCTTCATCGCCGGGTTCTTCCCGCCGGACCTGTCGCCCGCCTATCTTCTCGCGCTGGCAGGCCCGGTGCTGGAGACGCTGGGAATGACCTTCGGCGCGATGCTGCTGGCCTCGGTCCTCAGCCTGCCGGTGGGGCTCTACCTCGGGCTCGGGGGGCCGGGCGCGGGGGTGGTGCGGGCCGTCCTGTCGGGGGTTCGCGCAATCCCCGACCTGACGCTTGCGATCCTGTGCGTGATCTTCTTCGGCATCGGTCCCGGTGCCGGGCTGACCGCGATCGCGGTGTTCTACACCGCCGCGATGTCGAAGAATTTCGGCGACCTCTTCGCCACCGCGCCGCCCGGCCCCGTGGCCGCATTGCGCGCGACCGGCGCCCGGCCCGTGGCGGTCGCGCTTTACGCCCTCGTACCGCTGAAGTCGCGCGACCTGCTGACCTATGCCTCCTACGAGGTCGAATGCGCGTTGCGCGCCTCGGTCATCATCGGCGCGGTCGGCGGCGGCGGGCTCGGGGCGGAACTGGTGGGCACGCTGAACGCCTTCGACTTCCAGCGCTCGACCACGCTGATCCTCGTGCTGATCGTGCTGGTCGCGGCGATCGACCAGATCACCCTGCGCCTGCGCGCGCGGCCCGTCTGGCTGCTTGCGCTGGTGCCGCCCTCGGCGCTGGCGCTCTGGCTTTACCTGCCCGCGGCGCCGGGCCTCGGTTTCGCGTTGCAGACCGTCGGCGGGATGTTCCCGCCCCAGCTTGACGCGGGCGATTGGGCCGCCCTGCCCGCGCTGATCTGGGAAACCGTGCGGATCGCCGTTCTGGGCACCGCGCTCGGCGCCGCGCTGGCGCTGCCGATGGGGCTTGCCTCGACCCGCGGCCTGTCGCCCGCCATACTCGCCGTGCCGGTACGGCGCCTGCTCGAGGCGCTGCGCGCGGTGCCCGAGGTCGTCTTCGGCCTGATCCTCGTGGCAACTGCGGGGGTCGGGCCGACGGCGGGGATCCTGGCGCTCGGCCTGCATTCGGGCGGATGCCTCGGCCGGCTGTTCGCCGAAAGCTTCGAGAACGTTCGCCCAGGCCCGGTGCAGGCGGTCGCGGCGACCGGCGCGCGGCCGCTGACGGTCGCGGCCTATGCCACGGCGCCGCTGGCGCTGGGGCCGCTGGCCGTGCACACGCTCTTCCGGCTGGAATGGAACCTCAGGCAGGCGACGGTGGTGGGCATGATCGGCGCCGGCGGGATCGGGCAGGCGCTGTTCCAGGCGCAGCAATTGTTCTTCTACCAGAAGATGATGGCCTACCTGCTGATCACCTGGGTGCTGGTCCTGCTGGTCGACCGCGCCAGCGCCTGGACCCGTCGCCGCGCCGGGTGGATGGAACTTGCTCCCGAAGAGATGGCGGCCGGCTGAGGGCCCGCGCCCTCAGAACGTGCCGAAGGGCATCAGCGCCCCGCGGTGGCCGACCACCCGCGATGCCACCTCGTGCGCGCGACGCACCGCCGGGCCGATCGCCCGCCCCGCCACCACCTCTGCCAGGAGCGCGCCGTTGAAGCTGTCGCCCGCGCCGGTGGTGTCGACCGGGACGGCGCGGGCCAGCCCGTCGAGGCGCAGCCTCTCGCCCGCGTGCAGCGCCTCGATCGCGGCGCCGCCATCCTTCACCACCACCGTCTCCGCCCCAGCTTCGGCATAGCGCGCCAGGGTCGCCGCCGTGTCCGCGTCGCCGAACAGCGCGGCCTCGTCGTCGAAGCTGGGCAGGGCGATGTCGGCAAGGCCCGCCATCTCGGCGATCGCCGCGCGCGCGGCCCCGGCGCTTTCCCAGAGCTTCGGGCGGATATTGGGATCGAAGGACACCCGCGTCCCCGCCTCCCGGGCCGTGGAAATCGCCGCGAACAGGGTCCGGCGCCCCTCGGCTGGCAGGATCGCGAGGGTGATCCCCGAGACGTGCAGCAGATCCGCCCCGTCGATCAGCCGGGCCAGCCGCGCCGGGTCGTCGGCCAGCGTCCGCGCGGCCGAGCTGTCGCGCCAGTAGGAAAAGCTCCGCTCGCCTCCGGTCACGCTGATCGCGTAAAGGCCGATGGCGCGGCTGCCATGCCGGGCCACCCGGTCGGTCGCGATCCCGGCGCCGGCAAGGAACGGCGGCACCCTTTCGGAAAACGCGTCGCGGCCGATCACTGTGGCGTAGGCCACTCCCCAGCCCTCGGGCAGAAGCGCCCGGGCGTACCACGCCGTGTTGAGCGTGTCGCCCGCGATGCCCATCTGCCACAGCCCGCCCTCGGCCGCAGCAAGCTCGACCATGCATTCCCCGAGCGCGACGAATGTCTTCACGGCATGTCCCCCTTGCCTAGGCGCAAGCCGCCGCCACCCGGGCCTCGTCGGCGATCACATCCGTCATCGACCGGGCCAGCATGTCGGCCAGCAGGGCCTGCGTCTCCTCACGAAAGCCTTCATCGGCGAAGACGCCGGGCGGGGCAATGCCCATCGACGCGACCGCGGCGACGATCTCGGCCGCATCGCGCCCCCGGAACGCGGCGGTGAGCTCGGCCGCCCGGGGATCGCGAAGCTCGTAGGGCGGGCAGTCGTGGGTCGCGCCGCTCGCATGGCGCAGCCAGGCCGCCGTGGCAAAGGCAAAGCTGCGCGTCGCGACACCCCTGCTGCGCGCCTCGGGCAGCGCGGCAAAGATCCGCTGCGGCATCTTCTCGGACCCGTCCATCGCGATCTGGAAGGTCTCGTGCGCGATCGCCGGGTTCCCGAACCGCGCAGCCAGCGCATCGGAATAGGCGCCAAGGTCGATACCGGGCAGCTCCGCCAGCGTCGCGGCGGCGGCGGAGAGGTGGCGGCGGACCAGCGCGGCCAGCGCCGGATCCGCCATCACGTCGCGGACGTAGCGGTGGCCCGCGTGGAACCCGGCATAGGCCAGCAGCGAATGGCTGCCGTTCAGCATCCGCAGCTTCATTTCCTCGTAGGGCGTCACCTCGGGCACGAAGAGGGCGCCGCCCGCCTCCCATGCCGGCCGGCCGAGGGGGAAACTATCCTCGATCACCCATTGCAGGAAGGGCTCCGTCTCGACCGCGGCCAGATCCTCGGCCCCGGTCAGTCGCGCGGCCTCGGCCCGGGTCGCGTCGGTGGGGGCGGGGGTGATGCGGTCGACCATGGTGGCGGGAAAGCTGGTCTCCGCCGCGATCCAATCCGCCAGCCCCGGGTAGATGCGGCGGGCAAAGTCGATCACCGCCCCGCGCAGGAGGGGGCCGTTCTCGGGCAGGTTGTCGCAGCACAGCACGGTGAAGGGAGCAAGCCCCCCGGCGCGCCGCATCTCCAGCGCCCGCACGATCAGGCCCAGCACGCCCTGCGGCCGGTCCGGCGCCGCAAGGTCGGCCGCCACCGCCGGGTGATCCGGGTCGCAGCCCCGGGTCGCGCGGTTCAGGCCATAGGCCTTTTCCGTGACGGTAAGGGTGACGATGCGGCAGCCGGCGTCGGCCATCGCCGCCAGTGCCGGACCCGGATCGCCGGCCGAGCATATCGCCCCCGACAGCGCCCCGATCACCCGCGCCTTCGCCCCGGTGCCGTCACGCTCGATCAGGGTGTAAAGCCCGTCCTGCGGGGTCAGCTCCTCCGCCGGGGCGGAAGAACGGAGAGACACCCCCAGGATGCGCCAGTCGCCCCCCGCCTGCGCCAGAGCGGCGTCGGTCGCCGCCGCGAGATGGGCCCGCGCGAAAGCCCCGAGACCCAGGTGCACGATGCCGGTGCCATGGGCCTGCGGGTCGTAGCCCGGGCGCAGTTCCGCGGGCAGGTCGGTTGCCGACGAAAGCCTCATGCCGCGGGATCCACCGCCGCCGCCCCGGGCCGCGCAACCTGCCGGGCATGTTCGAAGGCACGGAAAAGGCCGCGCAGTTCGGCCAACCCCTTCATCCGCCCGATCAGCGGATAGCCCGGCTGCGCGCCGCGCCCGAGATCGTCCAGGATGTCCTGACCATGGTCGGGGCGCATCGGGATCGAATGATCGGCGCGTCCGGCGGCACGGCGCCGGGCCTCCTCGTCCACGATGGCAGAGACCATGGCGGCCATGTCGAGCCCGCCCGAAAGGTGTTCGTCCTCGTAGAAGGAGTTGCGCAGCGGCGCCTCCCCCTCGATCGTGACGTTGCGCAGGTGGAGGAAATGCACCCGGTCGCCGAGATCGCGCATCATCTGCACGCAATCGTTGCTGGCGCGCGCGCCCAGCGACCCGGTGCAAAGCGTGATCCCGTTGGCCGTCAGGTCCACCGCCTGCATCACCGAGGCATAATCCGCGGGCGTCGACATCACCCGCGGCAGGCCCAGCAGCGGGAAGGGCGGATCATCGGGATGGCAGCACAGGCGCATCCCCAGTTCCTCGGCCAGCGGCGTGACCTCGGCGAGGAAATCCACAAGATGGGTGCGCAAACGGGCCGCGTCGATCCCGTCGTATTGCGCCAGGTGCGCGCGCACCTCGTCGAGGCCGAAGCTCTCGGCCGCGCCGGGCAGGCCGAAGACCACGTTCTTCGCCAGCTCCGCGCGCCGGGCCTCGGGCATGTCGGCAAAGCGCCGTGCCGCGGCCTCGATCACGTCGGGCGGGAAATCCTCGGCTGCGCCCTTGCGTCCAAGGATGTGCAGGTCGAAGGCCGCGAAGTCGGTCAGGTCGAAGCGCATGCAGCGCGCGCCGCTGGGGCGGGGCCAGGCAAGATCGGTCCGGGTCCAGTCCAGCACCGGCATGAAATTGTAGCAGATCACCTTGATCCCCGCCTCGGAGAGGTGGCGCATCGACTGCTTCCAGGTCTCCAGGTGGGTCCGCCAGGCGCCGGTCTGCTGCTTGATCTCCTCCGAGACAGGCAGGCTTTCGACCACTTCCCACGCCAGGCCCGAGGGCGTGCCGTCGGGCAGCGTGGCGACCTCATGCTGGCGCCGGGCGATCTCTTCGCGGGTCCAGACCGCGCCGGTGGGCACGTGGTGCAGCGCGGTCACCACGCCCTCGACCCCGGCCTGCAGCATCTGGGCCACGCCGATGCGATCCGCCGGGCCGAACCAACGCCAGGTCTGTCTCATGCCGGGATCTCCTCTGCCGGGTTCAGCGCGATCAGCACCTTGCAGCTGCGGCTGCGGTCCAGCGCGGTATCGAGCGCGGCAGCGCCGTCCGCCGCCGGAAAGGTTGCGGTGATGATCGGCGCCACGTCGATCCGGCCGCTGCCGATCGCCGCCACAGCCTCGGCGAATTCCACGTCGAAGCGGTGGGTGCCCAGGAACGCGATCTCACGCGCGACGATGCGGCCGAGGGGCAGTTCGGCGCTGCCGGCCACGCCCACCTGTACCAGCGTGCCGCAGGGGCGCAGCGCCTCGACCGCGCCGGCGATGGCGGGGGCCGCGGCGGAGCATTCGAACACCGTGTCGAAATGACCGTTTTCGGCGACGTCCGCAGTCAGCGCATCTGGGCTGGCGGACAGGTTCAGGCCACATGCGGCGCCCATCGCCTCGGCGATCCTCAGGGGCGCGTCGTTGAGGTCGGTCGCGACGATCCGCGCGGCGCCCGCGGCCCGCGCCGCGGCAACGGTCAGGCAGCCGATTGGCCCCGCGCCGGTCACCAGCACGCTCTGCCCGCTCAGGTCCCCGCCCGCGCGGGCCACGGCGTGCAGGCAGACGGCCAGCGGCTCGGCACAGGCCGCCGCCCCCGGGTCGGTGCCCTCGGGCAGCGGGTGGCACTGGGCCGCGCCCAGCGTGATCTCGGAGCGGTAGAGGCCCTGCGCATGCGGCAGGAACATCGCGCTGCCCATGAAGCGCATGTCGGTGCAGTGGCGCGGCCGCCCCGCCGCGCATTGCGCGCAGGTACCGCAAGGCTGGCTCGGGTTCACCGAGACCAGCGTGCCGGGGGTCAGCCCCTCGACCCCGGGCCCGACGTCAAGGACATATCCCGCCGCCTCGTGGCCCAGGATGATCGGCTCGCGCACGCGGATCGCGCCGACGCCGCCGTGGGCGTAGTAATGCAGATCCGACCCGCAGATCCCGCCGCGGGCCATGCGCAGGCGCACCTCGCCCGGGCCGGGGGCCGGGGCCTCGGCGATCTCGACCCGCAGGTCATGGGCGCCGTGAAGGCGCAGCACGGTGGCGGTGTGGGCGGTCATTTGCGGCGCTCCGTGGCAAAGAAGATGACGACAAGGATGGTCAGGCCGGTGAAGAGGTACCGCGCCCCCGCGCCCAGCCCGGTGGAGTTGAGAAGCGTGACCAGCAGGCTGAGGAACAGCGCGGCACCCCAGATGCCGAAGGCGCTGGCCCGGCCGCCCGCGACCGAGGTGCCGCCAAGCACGGCCACGGCCACGGATTCCATCAGGTAGGCCTCGCCCATGTTTAGCGCGGCCCCGCCGGTGAACCCCGCGAGCAGAAAGCCGCAGAGCCCCGCCATCATGCCCGACACGGCATAGGCCGTCATGCGAACGAAACCAACGCGGATCCCCGCCAGCTGCGCCGCGCGGGCGTTCTGCCCCAGCGCCAGCAGGCTGCGGCCATAGACCGTACGGTGCAGGACGAGGTGGACCACGCCTGACCCGATCAGCGCGAGGATGAGGGCGACCTGCACCCCGCCAACCCGCCAGATCATGAAATCCGACAGCGCCTGCGGCGGCCGCACCGTGCTCTCGCCGCCGTACCACATCGCCAGCGAGGTGACGACGAAGGAGGCCGCGAGCGTGGCGATGATCGGCGGGATCTTCAGCGCCCGGACAAGGCCGTAGTTCACCAGGCCGATCACCCCGCCCAGCACCAGCGCCGCGATCAGGCCCACGGGCAGCATGCCGTCGGCGCCCCCCATCAGGTTCATCGAGACATAGGCGCAGAGCGTGATCACCGCCGGGCACGACAGGTCGATGTTGCCGGGCCCCGAGGCGATGACGAACATCTGCCCCGTCCCGACCGCGACCGAGAAGATCGAGAACGAGAGCGCGACGCTCAGCATCTCGATCCCGCCCCGTCCGTCGGACAGGAGCATGGTTCCGCCCCACAGCAGGGCGGCGGCGATGAAGCCATAGGCCGAGGGAGGCAGGCTCAGCCGGCGCGCGGCGCGCGCGGGTGCAACACTCATGTCCGATCTCCCGATACGAGGCCCCGCGCCAGCAGCACGACGACCAGAAGCGCCCCCTGCGCCCCGATCTGCCAGACCGAGGGCACGTTGACGAAGGTCAGCACCGACGACACGAGCGTCAGTGTCACCGCGCCGATCACCGTGCCGAAGGGCGAGACGATACCGCCGATGAATGCCCCGCCGCCCAGGATCACGCTGGCGATCGACAGCAGGGTATAGGCCGGCGCGATGTTGGGCGCGCCCGAGGTGGTCAGCGCCGACAGCGCCAGCCCCGAGAACACCGCGCAGATCGCGGCCAGGACATAGGCGGCCGTGCGTAGCCCTGCGACCGACCAGCCGGCGCGCGTCACCGCCGCCGGGTTCCCGCCCGCGCCCCTGAGCACCGCGCCCGCGGCCGAGCGCATCAGCGTCACCTCGAACACGAGGATGGCGAGGATGGCCACGACGATCGGCAGCGGCACGTAGGGCGGCCGCCACTGCGGGATCGCGGTCAGCCAGTTCGGCGCCTGCCCCCCCGGCGTCGGCAGCACGAAGAGCGCAAGGCCCAGCCACACGAAGGACATCCCCAGCGTCACCACGATCGATGGCAGACGGCGCAGCCAGGTGAACAGCCCCACGAGGCCCTGCAGCACCACCGAACCCGCGATGATCGCCCAGCCAAGCGCCGGGTCGCTGCCCAGATAGACCGCCGAGACGCAGGTGACGAAGCCGACATAAGCCCCGGTCGACAGGTCGAGGTCGCCCTGCGAGATGATCAGCATCTGGCTGAGCGCGGCAAAGATCAGCGGCACCGAGAGCTTGAGCATCAGCGTCAGGCCGAAGTAGCTCATCGCGATCGGGCGCATCCAGAACACGATCCCGAGGATCACCACGAGGATCGCGATCGGCAGCAGGATCGGGGCCAGCCGGGCCAGCGCAGGCTTGCGGGCGGGCGTGGCGGCGGTCGGAACGTCTGTCACGGCGGTCATTGCGGCCTCCTCAAGACTGGCTCAGGACTGGAACGAGGCCGCGATGATCGCGTCCTGCGACAGCGCCTCGCGCGGGATGCAGGCGACCGGCGCGCCTTCGCGGAACACGTAGACCCGGTCACAGTTCTCAAGCTCTTCAAGCTCGGTCGAGAACCAGACGAAGGTGCGGCCCGCGTCGGCCTCGTTGCGGATCGTCTGGTAGACCTCGGCCTTGGTGCCGACGTCGACGCCACGCATCGGGTCGTCCAGCAGGACGATCGGAGCGGGGGCGGCCAGCGCGCGGGCGAACAGCACCTTCTGCTGGTTGCCGCCCGACAGTTCGGTCAGCGGCTGGTCGATGTCGCGCATCCGGATGCCGATGCGCTCGCGCCATTCCTCGGCAAAGGCGCGCTCCGCCGCGGGCGACAGGAACGCGCCCCGGCGGATCGTGGCGAGGCAGGAGATCGTCAGGTTCTGCGCGATCGACCAGACCGGCAGCACGCCGTCGGCCTGCCGGTCGCCCGCGACAAAGGCGGTGGCGGCCTTCGCCCCCCGCCCTTCGGTCTGGATCGCCACCAGCGCCTCGCGCTGGCCATGACCGTCGAGCCCGGTAAACCCGATGATGTCGCCCTTGCGTGCCTCAACCGGCACCGCGCCGGGAAGCGTCACCATCACCGGGGCGTTCGGATCGGTCTTGCGCGTGGCGACCGCGGGGATGTCCTCGCCCTCGACCGGCACCGCATGACCGCCCATCAGCTCGACCAGCCGTTCCTTGGGCAGCTCGGCCGAGGGGCCCTCGGCCACGCTGCGGCCGTCCTTCATCACCACGATGCGGTGCGAGACGGCGTAGATCTCGTTCAGGCGGTGGGTGATCAGCACGATCGCCACCCCCTCCCCCGCCGCCTTGCGGACATAGGCGAGGAACTGTTGCGTCGCCTCCTCGCCAAGCGCCGAGGTGGGCTCGTCCAGGATCACCATCGCAAGCGGCCCCTCGCCCTCGGCGGCGGTGAAGGCGCGGGCGATCTCGACCATCTGGCGCTGACCGATGGGCAGGTCGCTCAGCTTGGCCTCGGGCGGGATGCCGTGGCCGGGGAAGATCGCGTCCAGACGGCCCGCGATCATCGCCCGTGCCCGCCTGCGCCAGCCAAGCCCGCGCAGGCTGCGGTGGATCAGACGCGTATTCTCGGCCGCGTCGAGGTTGAGGCACAGCGACAGCTCCTGGAAGACGCAGCGGATCTCGCCCGCCGCGCCCCGCTCCACCCGACCCTCGGTCGGGGGGAAGGTGCCCATCATGATGTTGACCATGGTCGACTTGCCGGCCCCGTTGTGGCCGACAAGACCCACCACCTCGCCCGGGGCGATCGCGAAATCGACCCCGCCGAGTGCCCGCACCGGCCCGAACGCCTTGGTGACGGCTGTCAACGCGATGACCTTGTCCATCGCCGTGCCTCCTCTCAGATGCTCCGAAATCCCTGGGTCAGGATCGCGGCTCAGGACTTCGGCGTCGGGATCGCGGGCAGCGCCGCCCCCTTCTCGTTGGCGTCGATGATCTGCGAGGTGAGATCCCGGGTGAAGGGCGCGTTCGCCACCCCGCCCTTGGGCGTGGCCTTGACCCAGGCGTCAAGGTCCTTCTGCTGCACGGTGAGCAGCGGCACCTCGATCTTCTTCGGCACGTCACGCCCGGCCAGCAGCTGCTGCGCCACCCAGAACGCCGCCTCGACCACCGAGGGCGTGGCACCCAGCGACATCGTCTCGTACCCGTCCTTGGCGTGCTGCTTCTGCCACCAGGCAAGTTCGTCGTAGCGGTTGCCCATGATGATGATCGGCAGCTTGCGCCCGGCGGCCGAGAAGGCCTGCGCCGCGCCGTAGCCGTCGCCGCCCTGGGTCACCACGCCATCGACCTGCGGCAGCGTCGGCAGGATGGTCGAAACCTCCTTCTGCGCCACGGTCTGGGTCCACTGGCCGTAGACCGTGCCCACGAATTTCAGCCCCGGCTCCTTGGAGGCGGCGGCGTGGATGCCGTCCGAGATGTCCTTGTCGGTCGAATCGCCGGCGATGCCGCGGATCTCCAGCAGGTTGCCCTTGCCCTTCAGGCGGCCGTTCAGATAGTCGACCTCGGCCTTCCCCATCTGGGCCCAGTCGTAATTCACCGTGTAGGCGCATTTCTCGGTCACCGAACCGGCGAAGACCACGACCTTGACGCCCGCGCTGCACGCATCGCGCACCGCGCCGTTCAACGCCGTGTCCGACGCCGCAAGGATGACGATCGCCTTGTAGCCCTGCAGCACCATGTTCTGGATCTGGCCGGCTTGCTCGGTCACGTTGTTGTTCGCGCTGACAAGGCCGTATCCGCCGATCAGCCCGTCCTTCTGCGCCTGCTTCGCCGTCTCCTCGAAGTTGCGGTTCATCACCTGACGGAACGACGACCCGGAATAGGAGCTGGAGAAGCCGATCTTCATGCCGCTGGTATCGCCCTTGGCCATCTCGGCCGAGGCCGCACCCGCGGTGAAAAGCCCCGCGCCGAGGCCCACGGTCAGCACCGCCGAAAGAACGCCGGCAGACAGCACGCGGCCGGAATTGAAAGACGTCTTGGTCATTGATCCTTCCTCCCTCTGGGCAAGCATCCCGGCCTCCTGCCGATGTCTTGCTGAAGCGGATAGTATGACTAGTATGGTAGTGTGTCAACGCTTGCCGCGACGGTCTGCGCGTGGCATGGTTCGGCACGAAGACCGGCCCGCGCGGCGCGGGATCACGGGAACGAGTGACGAGAGGGGCCGGAGGGATGCAGCAGATCGGGGAGGAGCAGCTGGCGCGGCGCTGGACGCGCCGCTACGACGCGCGCCAGCCTATCGTGTCGCAGATCCACCGATTCCTGCGCGGCGAGATCCTGACCCTCGATCTGGCGCCCAAGCAGCGGCTGAGCGAGGCGGACCTGTCGCAGCAGATGGGCGTCAGCCGCACCCCCGTGCGCGAGGCGCTGATTCGCCTTGCCGAGGAGGGGCTGGTCGACATCCTGCCCCAGCGCGGCAGCTTCGTCGCCCCGATCCGGCTGACCGAGGTGCGCGAGGCGCAGTTCATCCGCGCCGCCCTCGAATGCAGCATCGCCGAGCGCGCGGCGGCCACCATGTCGCCGGGTCTCGCGCGCTACCTCGAGGAGCTGCTCGACCGCCAGAAACGGGCGATCGCGGCGGGGGACCGCACCGGCTTTCTCGCGCTGGACGAGGCGTTCCACCAGGCGCTTTGCGATCACTGCGACCTGCCGCGCGCCTGGAAGATCCTCCAGACGGTCAAGGGCCAGCTGGACCGCGTGCGCTATCTCAGCCTGCCCGACAGCCAGCACCTTGCCACCCTTCTGGCCCAGCACCGCAAGATCACCGAGGCGATCGCGGGGGGCGATGCCGCCGCCGCGCGGCAGTCGATGCAGGCGCATCTCGAGGAGGTCTTCGGCTCCATCGAGTTGCTGAGCCGGGAACGCCCGGAGATCTTCGAGCGCGACAATGGCTGACACGCCCGCCCCGCACTCCTCCGGCACAAGGTTGACGCCGGAGGCGTTGATCGCGCGCCACCGCGCCGTCGACCTGACGCATGAACTTCATCCCGGCATGCCGGTCTGGCCGGGTCATCCGCCCATGTGCCACGACCTGTGCGACAGCTACGAGACCGGGGGCGTCAGCAAGTACCACGCGCTGTCGCTGGGCGAACACACCGGCACCCATCTGGATGCGCCGGTGCATTTCGTGGCCGGCGGCGCCACCATCGCCGAAGTGCCGGTGGACCAGCTCGCCCTGCGGCTGGCCTGCCTTCAGATGCCCGGGCGGGCGCCGGACCACCCCGTCACCGCCGAAGAGATCGAGGCGTGGGAAACCCGCCACGGCCGGTTGCAAGAGCGCGACGCGGTGATGTTCCACTTCGGCTGGGACCGTTTCTTTCGCGACGACCCGGAACGCTTCCTCGCCTCCTGGCCCGGCCTCTCGGGCGCGGCGGCGGCGCTTCTGGTCGCGCGCGGCGTGGTGCTGGCGGGGTGCGACTGCCTGTCGATCGACCCCTCCGACAGCGCGGATTTCGCGGCCCATCGGGCGCTTCTGGGCAATGGCGTGCTGATCGGCGAGAACTTCAACAACCTTGGCCTGTTGCCGCCCGCCAGCACGCTGGTCGGGCTGCCGCTGCCGATCCGCGACGGCACCGGCGCGCCGTTGCGCGCCGTCGCCCTGATTGCGGACCAGACAGCCGGCGCGGGCGGCGCCTAGACGATCCCGCCCCCTGCCCCGCTGACCGCCGGACGCTCCGCCGCCACCCTGGCGCGGTAGCCCGCGGCGCGGAAGGTGGCAACCGGGTCGATCGCCGCGCCGGCCTCGAACCGCGCCATGGCCAGGATCGGCCCCACGTCGGTGCGGAAGGCGGCCTTCAGTTCGCCCGTGGCCATCAGCGCGTCATTCTCCTGCTGGAACCCCGCAAGTGCGGCGCGGTCGACCAGAAGCGCCTGCGCATAGGCGCGCTGCACCTCGACGGCCGAGAGCATCAGGCTTTCGATCGGGTCGGTGACGTTATGGCTCTGGTCCAGCATGTGGGCCGGCGTGAACCCCGGCTTTCCCTCGGCCGCGACAAGTTCGTTGAACACCAGAAACAGCCGGTAGGGCGCGATCGCCGCGGTGTCGAGATCGTCGTCGCCATACTTCGAATCGTTGAAGTGGAAGCCGCCAAGCTTGCCCGCATGGATCAGCCGCGCGACGATCATCTCGATATTCACGTTCGGCGCGTGGTGGCCCAGATCGACGAGGCAGAAGGCCTTTTCCCCCAGATGCTGGGCGATCATCAGGTTGCTGCCCCAGTCCTGCACCACGGTCGAATAAAAGGCGGGCTCGAACATCTTGTGCTCGGTGAAAAGGCGCCAGTCGGCGGGCAGGCCCGCATAGATCTGGGCGGTCGCCTCCAGGTACCGCTCAAACTGGCCGGTCAGGTCGGTCTGGCCGGGAAAGTTCGAGCCGTCGCCGATCCAGATCGTCAGCGCCTTCGACCCCAGCGCCGCGCCGATCTCGACGCATTCGAGGTTGTGTTCCACCGCCTGCGCCCGGGTCGCCGGGTCGGTGTGGCTGAGCGATCCGTACTTGTAGCTGAGCGCCTGCCCCGGCTGGTCCTGGAAGGTGTTGGAATTCATCGCGTCGAAGCCCAGCCCGACCTCTTCCGCCTTGGCGCGCAAATCGGACACGGGGGCCTTGTCCCACGGGATGTGCAGGCTGACCCGCGGCGTGGCCGCCGTCAGCTGGTGGATCACCCCGCAATCGTCGAACTTGTCGAAGATATCCCGCGGCTCCCCGCCCCCGGGAAAGCGCGCGAACCGCGTGCCGCCGGTGCCCACACCCCACGACGGCACCGCCACGCCATAGGCCGCGACCTTGGTCTTGATGGCGTCGATGTCGATGCCGCGCCGGGCCAGATGCGCGCCGAGCGCCTCGTAATCCGCAGTGAGGGCGTCAAGCTGCGCCGCGTTACCGGCGGCGATCAGGTCCTTGTCGATCATGGCCTTACCTCGTGAAGCTCTGGGCGTTGCCCGCATCGACGTTGAGGATGTTCCCCGTCGACTTGGCCGAGGTCTCGGCCGCGAAGAAATAGACCCCCTCGGCGATGTCCTCGGGCAGGACCGACCGCTTGAGGAGGGAGCGGTTGCGATACATCTCCTCCAGTCCCTCCTTGTCGGTCTTGTAGGTCGAGGCGCGCTGATCCAGCCACTCGCCCTCCCAGATCTTCGACCCGCGCAGGACGGCGTCGGGGTTCACCACGTTGACGCGGATCCCGGCCTCGGCCCCTTCCAGCGCAAGGCAGCGGGCCAGGTGGATCTCTGACGCCTTGGCCGTGCAATAGGCCGAGGCATTGGGCGAGGCCGCAAGCCCGTTCTTGGAGGCCACGAAGATCACGGATCCCCCCAGCCCCTGCTGCCGCAGCAGGCGAAACGCCGCCCGGCTGACGAGGAAATAGCCGGTCGACAGGATCTCCATGTTGCGGTTCCAGAGGTCGAGGGAAGTTTCCTCCACCGGCGCGGAAGAGGCGATGCCGGCGTTGGAGACGAGGATATCGACCCCGCCGTATTCGACCGCCATGGCGGCATAGGCCGCATCCACCGCGTCTTCGCTGGTCACGTTCATCCGTGCCGATCGCACCACGTCCTTGCCGAAGCGACCGGTCAGCGCATCCGAGGCGCGGGCCAGCCCCGCCTCGTCGATATCGGCCAGCACGACACAGGCACCTTCGCGCAGCAGGCGCTCTGCCGTGGCCATGCCGATCCCGCCCGCGCCGCCGGTGACCAGCGCGATGCGTCCGGCAAGACTTTTGGGTTTAGGCATGCGCTGCAGCTTGGCCTCCTCGAGCAGCCAGTACTCGATGTCGAAGGCCTCCTGCTCGGGCAGGCCGCAATAGGTGCTGACGGTCGAGGCGCCACGCATCACGTTGATCGCATTGACGTAGAACTCGGCCGAGATCCGCGCCGTCGCCTTGTCCTTGGCGAAGGTGACCATGCCGACGCCGGGCACGAGGTAGACCACCGCGTTCGGGTCGCGCAGCGCCGGGCTGTCCGGGTGCTTGCAGCGGTCGTAATAGGCCGCGTAGTCGGCGCGATAGGCCTCGACCTGCGGGCCGAGGCGATCCAGCGTGCCCGCGACATCAGGCTGGGCGGGATCGAAATCCACCACCAGCGGACGGATCTTGGTGCGCAGGAAATGATCGGGGCACGAGGTTCCCAGCGCGGCCAGTTCCGGCATCCGCGCCGCATTGACGAACTCCAGCACCGCGGGCTGATCGTCGAAATGCCCGACCATGTGCTGCCCGCCCGACACCATCCCGCGGATCGCGGGCATCAGGCGCGCGGCCACGGCCCGGCGCTCTGCCTCGGGCAGGCTTTCGTGCCGGGGGCCGCCGAAGATCTGCTTGCCCTCCGTCTCGGTCGCGAACCAGTCCATCGCGCGGTTGATGATGTCCAGCGTCAGGCGGTAGCAGTCGCGCGCATCGTCGGCCCAGGTGAAAAGGCCATGCGATTCCAGCACCACGCCCTTCGCCTCGGGGTTTTCCAGGCAGAACTTTTCCAGCCAGAGGCCCAGCTCGTACCCCGGCCGCTTCCACGGCAGCCAGCCGATCTCGTCGCCGAAGATCTCCTGCGTCAGTTCCTTCGAATTTGCCGAGGCGGCGATGGCGATGATCGCGTCGGGGTGCATGTGGTCGACGTGGCGTTTCGGCACATAGGCATGCAGCGGCGTGTCGATCGAGGCCGCCCGCGGGTTCAGGTTGAAGGTGCAATGCGGCAGGTAGCCCACCATCTCATCCTCGAAGGCAAGGCCGCGGTAGACACCCTTCAGCGCGCGCAGCTTGTCCATGTAGAGCGTCGCGAACCCGTCCATCCGGATCGAGCCGACATCGCCGCCCGAGCCCTTGACCCAAAGCACCTCGACCTCCTCGCCGGTCAGCGGGTCGGGCTGCATCACCTTGGCCGAGGTGTTGCCACCCCCGTAATTCGTGATCCGCTTGTCGGACCCGAGCAGGTTCGACCGGTACAGCAGCTTCTCGGGCTCGGTCATCTTGCCCGCGACCGCGTCATCCCAAAGATCCGCGAGCCGCGACTCGGCGACACTTTCCAGCATGGCATCCTCCCTTGCGCTGGCCGCGGGCAATCTGCGCCCGCCGCCTGACGTGCCGCATCCTGTCATCCTGCGGCGGATTGTCAATCATATTCACTCATAAACTGTCACTCTATGACTGCTGTGAAATATTCATGACCGTTTTTGATTGACAGTGACGATTTTCGATGAGAGCGTGCCGGCCAAGGGAGGACCAGATGCACGAGAGCGAACGTCACAGGATCATTCTGTCCGCGGTGCAGGAGCGCCCGGTCGCCACCGTGCCGGACCTCTGCGCGCTGACCGAGGCGTCGGAATCGACGATCCGCCGCGACATCGCCACACTGCACATCCAGAAGAAGCTGCGCCGGGTGCGCGGCGGGGCCGAGGCGATCGCGCCGCCGCAGTTCGGCACGCTGTCGGGCCGCCCCTTCATGGTGAACGAGACCCGCCACATCGCCGCCAAGCGCGCCATCGCCCGCGCAGCAGTCGAAATGTGCGAAGAGGGCGACCCGATCATCATCAACGGCGGCACGACGACGTTCCAGATGGTGCATCCGCTGTCGACCCGCCGCTGCCAGGTCTTCACCAACAGCTTTCCGATCGCCGAGCATTTGCTGCGAAATTCGCGCAATACCGTGCTTCTGCCCGCGGGCGCGATCTACCGCGAACAGAACATCATCCTGTCGCCCTTCGACGACGACGGCTCGTCGCATTTCTACGCCCGGAGGATGTTCATGGGCGCCCAGGGCCTTGCGCCGCTGGGGCTGATGGAGGGCGACCCGCTGCTGATCCAGGCCGAACAGAAGCTGATCGACCAGGCCGACGAGTTGGTGGTTCTGGTGGATTCGTCGAAGTTCCGCGCACGCTCCAGCCTGGTGCTCTGCCCGCTGGCGCGGATCCACACGGTGATCACCGATGATGGCATTTCCGACCGCGAGGCGCAGATGCTGGACGCCGCCGACATTCGGCTGATCACGGTCGACGCGTCCCGGGCGTCCCTGCGGGAGGCAGGCGGCGGGGAGTAGTCAAAAGACGTCAAGAACGGTCAAGGGAGGAGAGACCATGAACATCACCAGAAAGACATTCCTGAGGGGCCTGACCACCGCCACGCTGGCAGCCGGCCTGATGATGACCACCAGCGCCATGGCCCAGGCCAAGGAGATGCGCATCGCCGTCGTGGTGAAGGCGCTTGGCATCGGCTTCTTCGACGCGGTCGACAAGGGCGCCGAGAAGGCCGCGTCGGAACTGGGCGACGTCAAGATCATCTACACCGGCCCCACCAACACCACCGCCGAGGGCCAGATCCAGGTGATCAATTCGCTGATCGCGCAGCACGTGGATGCCATCGCGATCTCGGCCAACGATCAGGACGCGCTGGTGCCGGTGCTGAAGAAGGCGATGAAGCGCGGGATCACGGTCATCTCCTTCGACAGCGGCGTGGCCAAGGCGGGCCGCGAGATGCAGCTTGACGACAGCTCGACCCCGCTGATCGGCAAGACGCTGATCAAGATGGCGGCAGACAACATGCCCGACGGCGGCGAGGTGGCGGTGCTGTCGGCTTCGGCCACCGCGACGAACCAGAACGCCTGGATCGATGCGATGAAGATCGCGATGAAGGCCGACTATCCCAAGATCAAGCTGGTCTCGGTGGTCTATGGCGACGACCTTTCGGACAAGTCGTACCGGCAGGCACAGGGCCTGATCAAGAAATACCCGGATCTCAAGACCATCATCGCCCCGTCGACCGTCGCCATCTCGGCCGCGTCGCAGGCGGTCGAGGACGCCAAGATGACCGGCAAGATCAACGTCACCGGCCTTGGCCTGCCGTCGCAGATGGCCGCCCACGTGAAGACCGGCGCCTCGAAGAGCTTCGCGCTCTGGAACCCGATCGACCTTGGCTATGCGGCGACGATGGTGGCCTACAACCTTGCCGCCAAGAAGGCGAAGGCCGCGCCCGGCGCCAAGATCGGCATGGGCAAGATGGGCGACACGACGCTCAACAAGGACAACGTCGGCGTGATGGGCAAGCCCTTCGTCTTCGACGCCTCGAACGTCGACAAATACGCCAAGATGTTCTGAACGGCCCGCCGGCACGCGCCCCGCTCCCCGGCCCTCGCCGGGCCCTGCGCGCGCCGGCACCTCTCCCTTTACCGGAGGTTTCCCGACATGACCGCCCTGCCCCCGGCCACATCCCTTTCCCATGCCGAGACCGACGCGGCCAATGCCCCGCCGGTCCTCGCGCTCGACGGCATCGGCAAGAGCTTTCCGGGCGTGCGCGCCCTCGACGGTGTCGCGCTGGAGCTTTACCCCGGCGAGGTCACCGCGCTGGTGGGCGAGAACGGTGCGGGCAAGTCGACCATCGTCAAGATCCTGACCGGCATCTACCAGCCCGACGGCGGCACGATCCGCCTTGACGGGCAGGAGGTGCGCTTTCCCTCGGCCGCCGATGCCGCCCGCGCGGGCGTGACCGCGATCCATCAGGAAACCGTGCTGTTCGATGAGCTTACGGTAGCCGAGAACATCTTTCTGGGCCATGCGCCGCGCGGGCCCCTCGGGCTGATTGACTGGCGGAAGATGCGGCAGGAGGCCGGCGCCATCCTCACCCGGATCGGCGCCAGCCTCGACCCGGGCGCGAAACTGTCCGACCTCGGGATCGCGTCGAAGCACCTCGTGGCCATCGCCCGTGCGCTTTCCATCGACGCCCGCGTGGTGATCATGGACGAACCCACCGCCGCGCTCAGCCACAAGGAGATCCACGAGCTTTACGCCCTCGTCGATCGACTGAAGGCCGAGGGCAAGGCGATCTTGTTCATCAGCCACAAGTTCGACGAGATCTTCCGGATTGCCGACCGCTGGACGGTGTTCCGAGACGGCCGCCATGTCGGCAGCGGCCGCATGCGCGACGTGACCGAGGCGCAGCTGGTGCAGATGATGGTGGGCCGCGCCGTCGACCAGATCTTTCCCGAACGCACCCCCGCCCCCGGCCCCCGGGTGATGCAGGTCGAAGGGCTGAGCCATCCGACCGAATTCGACGATGTCACCTTCGATCTGCACGAGGGCGAGATCCTCGGCTTCTACGGCCTCGTGGGCGCCGGCCGGTCGGAGCTGATGCAATGCCTCTTCGGCATCTCGCGCCCCTCGGCCGGGGCCTGCCGGATCGGCGAGGTGGACCTGGCGGCCCGCGGCGCCGCGGGCGCAATCGGCCAGGCCATCGGGCAGGGCATCGTCTACGTCCCCGAGGACCGCGGCAAGCAGGGCGCGATCAAGGGGTTGCCGATCTTCCAGAACGTCACCCTGCCCTCGCTGGGCCGCACCTCGCGCAGCGGGTTCCTGCGGCTGGCCGAGGAATTCGCGCTGGCCCGCACCTATTGCGAACGCCTCGATCTGCGCGCGGCCAGCCTCGACCAGGACATCGCGAACCTGTCGGGCGGCAACCAGCAGAAGGTGGTGATCGCCAAGTGGCTGGCGACGAAACCGCGGGTGATCATCCTCGACGAACCCACCAAGGGCATCGACATCGGATCGAAGGCGGCGGTGCATGCCTTCATGGCGGAACTGGCGGCCGAGGGCCTCGCCGTGATCATGGTCAGTTCCGAGATCCCCGAGATCATGGGCATGTCCGACCGCGCCATCGTGATGCGCGAGGGGCGCATCGCCGCCCGCCTCGACCGGGCGGAGATGAGCCCCGAGGTGCTGGTGCGGGCCGCCGCCGGGATCGCGGCGGACGCCAAGGCAGCCCCCCTTGCCACGGAGGAACCGGCATGAGCCGCCACCTGAAATCGCGCGAGGCGCTTCTGCTTCTGGCCATCGTGGTGATGACCGGCGCCATCGCGCTGCGCTTTCCCGCCTTCATCGCGCCGTTGAACCTGATCGGCACCTTCACCGACACCTCGCCGCTGATCATCCTCGCGCTTGGCGAGATGGTGGTGATCCTGTGCCGCTGCATCGACCTGTCGGTCGCGGCGAACCTCGCGCTGGCCGGGATGATCGCGGCGATGCTCGACGTGGCGGGCGTGCCCCTGCCGCTGATCATCCTGGCCGCCGTCGCCGCGGGCGCGCTGGTCGGCGCGATCAACGGCGTGCTGGTGTGGAAGCTGGATATTCCTCCCATCGTCGTGACGCTGGGCACCATGACCATCGCCCGCGGCATGATCTTCGTCCTCTCGGGAGGCAAGTGGATCAACGACCAGGCGCTGAGCGGGGCCTTCAAGGGCTTTCCGCGCGCCGTTGTCCTCGGCCTGCCGGTGCTGGCCTGGATCGCCATCGCGGTGGTTCTGGTCTTCGTGGTGCTGATCCGGGCCACGCCGCTGGGCCGGGCCTTCTTTGCCGTCGGCGGCAACCCCAATGCCGCAGTCTATACCGGCATCGACGTGGGCCGCACCCAGTTCTGGGCCTTCACACTGTCGGGCGCGCTGGCGGGGTTGGCGGGCTACCTCTGGATCTCGCGCTATGCTGTCGCCTATGTCGACATCGCCAACGGGTTCGAGCTTGATGTCGTGGCGGCCTGCGTGATCGGCGGCATCTCCATCGCGGGCGGGGCGGGGTCGGTCGCGGGCGCGTTTCTCGGCGCGCTGTTCCTCGGGATCACCAAGAACGCGCTGCCGGTGATCGGGGTCTCGCCCTTCTGGCAGATGGCGATCTCGGGCGCCGCGATCCTTGCCGCTGTGGCGATCAACGCGCGCGAAAGCCGCCGGCCCGGCCGCATCATCCTGAAATCCGTCGAACAGACCGCGCTGGAGGCCCGGACATGAGCGATGCCACCCTCTCTTCTCCCTCCACGACCGCCACGCCCCGCAACATTCCCGACCGCCTGCACCGTCGCGGCGCGCGGGCGCTGAAGAGCTGGGAATTCCTGCTGGCCCTCGTGGCGGTGGCGATCTTCGTCATCAACTGCTTCGCCTCGCCCTATTTCCTCGACCCCTGGAACCTGTCGGACGCCACCTTCAACTTCACCGAACTCGGCTTCATCGCCTTCCCCATGGCAATGCTGATCATCGCCGGAGAGATCGACCTTTCGGTCGCCTCGATCATCGCCATCACCTCGACGCTGATGGGGGCGGCGGCGGCGGCAGGCGCCGGCGTGGGCCTGCTGGTGGCGATCGGGCTGGGCACCGGGCTGATCTGCGGCGCCTTCAACGCGCTGATGGTGACGGGCTTCGGCCTGCCCTCCATCGTGGTGACCATCGGCACGATGAGCCTCTACCGCGGCTTCAGCTACATCATCCTCGGCTCGAACGCCTATACCGACTATCCGGCGGGGCTGGCCTATTTCGGGCAGGGCTACGTCTTCTGGGTGTTCTCGTTCGAGCTGGTGCTGTTCGTGGCCCTCGCCATCGCCTTCGCGATCCTCCTGCACGCCACCCGCTTCGGCCGCGCGGTCTATGCCATCGGCAACAACCCCGTGGGCGCGCGGTTCTCGGGCATCCGGACCGGGCGGATCAAGGCGATCCTCTTCCTGCTGACCGGGCTCCTGTCCGGGGTGGCCGCGATCTGCCTGACCTCGCGGCTGGGCTCCACCCGCCCCTCGATCGCCTTCGGGTGGGAGTTGCAGGTCGTCACCATGACGGTGCTGGGCGGCGTCAGCATCCTCGGCGGGTCCGGCTCCATTCTCGGCGTCGTGCTGGCGGCGCTGGTGATCGGCCTCGTCACCTTCGGCTTCGGCCTGCTGAACGTGCCCGGCATCGTGATGTCGATCTTCATAGGCCTGCTGCTGATCGGGGTGATCGCCCTGCCCCGCCTCTATGCCCGGTTGAAGCCGCGGGTTGCCGCGCGGAGGGGGTGATGGAAAAGATCGCCTTCAGGATGCGCCTCAACCCCGGGATGGAGGCAGAATATCGCCGCCGCCACGACGAGATCTGGCCGGAGCTGGTCACCCTTCTGCGTGGCGCCGGGATCCGTGACTACTCGATCCACCTCGATGCGGAAACGCGGATCCTCTTCGCCGTGCTCTGGCGCGAGGATGGCCACGGAATGGACAGCCTGCCCGACCAGCCGGTGATGCGCCGGTGGTGGGCGCACATGGCCGACATCATGGAAACAGGCCCCGACGGCGCGCCGGTCTCGGCCCCGCTCGAGACGATGTTCCACCTCGCATGAGCGCCACCCCGAAACGCCCGAACACAGGTCGCCTCGCCGCAAGTCGCCCCGCCGCAAATCGCCATGTGGCGGTGATCGACATCGGCAAGACCAATGCCAAGCTTGCGCTGGTCGACCTGTCGACACTGACCGAGATTGCGGTGATGACCCGCCCGAACCCGGTGCTGCCGGGCCCGCCCTACCCGCATTACGACGTCGAGGGGCACTGGGCCTTCCTCCTCGGCGCGCTGGCGTCGATGCAGCGCGACCACGGGATCGACGCGATCTCCGTCACCACGCACGGCGCCTCTGCGGCACTGATCGACGCGGAGGGCGGGCTTGCCGCCCCGGTGCTGGATTACGAACACGACGGGCCCGACGCGATGACGGGCACCTATGACGCCCTGCGCCCGGGATTTGGCGCGACGGGCTCGCCCCGGCTGCCGCGGGGCCTGAACCTCGGGGCGCAGATCCACTGGCTGATGGCGCGGGATCCGGGGCTTGCGGCGCGCACCGCACGGATCGTGACCTACCCGCAATACTGGGGCTTCCGGCTGACCGGGGTGGCGGCGAGCGACGTCACCTCGCTCGGCTGTCACACCGACCTTTGGCTGCCGCGCGAAGGACGGGTGTCGGAACTGCCCGCGCGGCTGGGGATCGCGGACAAGCTTGCGCCGCCGCGCCGCCCCTCCGAGGTGCTGGGGCCGTTGCGGTCCGACGTGGCCGCGCGCACGGGCCTTGCCCCCGGCACCCCCGTACATTGCGGCATCCACGATTCCAACGCGTCGCTCCTGCCCTACCTGCAGGACCATGCCGCCCCCTTCGCCGTGGTCTCGACCGGCACGTGGGTCGTTGCCATGGCCGTGGGCGGCGCGCCGGTGACGCTGGACGAGGGGCGCGATACGCTGATCAACGTCAACGGCCTTGGCGCCCCCGTGCCCTCGGCGCGCTTCATGGGCGGGCGGGAATACGAGATGCTGGGCGCCCCGGACGGGGCCACGCCCGCGGGCATCGCCGGGGCGCTGGCCCGTGAGGCGATGCTTCTTCCCGCAGTGGTGCCCGAAAGCGGCCCGTTTCCCGGCCGGCGGATGCGATGGTCGGTGCCCGAGGCGGGGCTGGACCCGGCGACCCGGGCGGCGGCGGTCGCCTTCTACCTTGCGCTGATGACAGCCGAATGCCTGGGGCTTGCCGGGGCCGCGGGGCCGGTGATCGTCGAGGGGCCCTTTGCCGCGAACCTGCCCTACCTGAGAATGCTGGGCGCCGCGACCGGGCGGCCGATCCTGCGCTCCGCCTCGCGCACCGGCACCTCGGCGGGGGCGGCGCTGCTGGCCGCACGCCCGGGCGACGCGACGGCCCGCCCCGACCTTCGGCCGGTCGGCGACACCGACGACCCCGCGCTGCGCAGCTACGCACGCCGCTGGCGGCAGGCGCTGTAACCGTCGGCCCGGGCACTCTGCACGGCGCGCAGGTTCCCGCCGCGCCGTCAGACGTGAAGCGCCCACTTCACGCGGTCCGCCCGCCGCTGGAGGAAGGCCCCGCCCTCTCTGCCAGCTACTGCGCGGGCCATGCGCAGGCCCATCCCTCAGCCACCTCTCGACGACGTGAGAGAAGGTGCCGGAACCGGTGCGCCCTGCCCGCGGGTTTCCCCCTTGCGGATTCCCGCCGACGCGACCCGATTGGAGGAGAGACCGGATGACCGAAAGCATGACAGGGCCCAGGACCTCGGCACGGGCCGGAACCGGGGCGGCACCGGGGGCGGCGACGCTGATCGCCGTCGCGGCGCTGGTGGCACTGGTAATCACCGCCTGGCGCTACTTCACGCCGCTGTCGGGCGTCACCGGCACCGCCGGCGCGCTTTTGACCATGGTGGGTGACGTGGCGCTACTGATCGGGGGGATCGTCCTCGCCCTGCTGCCGGGTGGCGGCTGGCGGGTGCTGTTCCTCGTGCTGGCCTGGATCGGCGGGCTTCTGACCCTTCTCGCGACCGTCCTGCTGCATGGCTGGTCCAGTGCCGCCGCCCTCGTCGTCCTGCTTCTCGCCCTGCTGATCGCGACCTTCGTGAAGGGCCCCGCGAAAGGAACCCACCCATGAGCGCCCGCCCCCTGCCCCGCCTCGCCGCCCGTGCCGTTCCGCTGCTGATCGGTGCGCTCAGCCTCCAGCCGGCGATCGGCCAGACGGCGCCGTCTGCCGCACCAGCTGGCGCACCATCGACCGCACCGGCCGACACCTCGGCCACCGCACCCTCGGGCACCCAGGCCACGCAAAGCCAAGCCCCTGACAACCAGAGCCCCGACAATCAGACCGTCGACAATCAGATCGCCGACAACCAGGCCGGCGGCGCCCTCGTCCCGCCCGCGGCCGACGGCGTGCCGCTGGTCCCCAAGGGGGCGGAGTGGAACACGTTCAACGGCCAGCTCGACGCGCAGAAATATTCGCCGCTGACCCAGATCACGCCGCAGAACGTCGGCAAGCTGAAGCTGGCGTGGCAATATCACACCGGCGACATGTCCACCGGCAGCGGCAAGGTGCCTGCCTCGGTCTGGTCGGCGACGCCGGTCCTTGCCAACGACACGCTCTACCTCGGCACGCCGTTCTACCGGATCATCGCGCTCAACCCCGGCACCGGCAAGGTGAAGTGGACCTATGACCCCCATGCCGAGCTGAAGGCCCTGACGCAGCCCGACATGAAGAACCGCGGCGTGGCCTACTGGCAGGCGCAGGACCCGAAACCGGGGGAGAGCTGCCAGAAGATCGTCTACATCGGCACCATGGCGGCCAAGCTGCACGCGGTCGACGCCGACACCGGCAAGCCCTGCGAGGGGTTCGCCGACAAGGGAACGCTCGACGTCAACCGCTGGAACACCGTGAATGGCAAGTGGCCGCTGTCGCTGCTGCAGCCGCCGACCGTGTGGCACGATGAACTGGTCTTCGGCTGGGCCGGCAAGGACTGGGCCGACGAGGAGGCGCCCCCCGGGTCGATCTTCGCGGTCAATGCCCGGACCGGCAAGCTTGACTGGCAGCTGAACTTCATTCCCACCGACATCCGCAAGCAGACCGGCACGGCGAACGTCTGGGCCTCCATGTCGATCGACCGCCAGCGCGGGATCCTCTACGTGCCCGTGTCCTCGCCCTCGCCGAACTTCTGGGGCGGCAACCGCACGCAGAAGATCCCCCAGGGCACCTCGGTCACCGCGATCGACATGAAAACCGGCAAGGTGATCTGGTCGCGCCAGCTTGTCCATCACGACATCTGGGACTACGACACCAACGCGGCGCCCACGCTGATGGACATCGACGTCGACGGAAAGACCATCCCCGCGCTGGCGCAGACCACCAAGATGGGCTTCATCTTCGTGCTGAACCGCCTGACCGGGAAACCGGTCTGGCCGATCAGGGAGGTCAAGGTTCCCACCTCGACCGACGCGAAGGGCGAGCAACCCTCGCCCACCCAGCCCGAACCGACGCTGCCGAAGCCGCTTCTGAACACCCACAAGCACCCCGGTGTCTGGGGCCTGGCCGATGCCGCCTCGTTCGGGCAATGCAGCAAGATGTTCAAGAACGCCACCTATGACGGCATGTTCACCCCGCCCACGACCAAGGGCACCGGGGCGATCGCCTATCCCGGGTCGGTCGGCGGCGTGGAATGGGGCGGCGGCGCCTACGATCCGAAATCGGAAACCTTCGTCGTGAACTCGTCACGCGTGGTGATGACCTACAAGCTCATCCCCAAGGCCGATTTCGCCAAGTACAAGAACAATCCCGACTTCTATCCCCAGAAGGGCGCGCCCTACGGGATCCTGATCAAGACCGCGCTGAACGATCTTGGCATGCCCTGCTGGAAACCGCCCTTCGGCAAGCTGACCGCGATCGACATGAAGACCGGCAAGGAGCTCTGGCAGCGGCCCTTCGGCGACGTCCAGAAATGGGGCTTCTACATGCCGAAATCCTGGGGGTCGCCGACCATCGGGTCGCCGGCGGTGACGGCAAGTGGCGTCGTCTTCATCGGCGCGACGATGGATCAGAAGGTGCGTGCCATCGACATGAAGTCGGGCAAGGTGCTGTGGTCGTCGAAGGTGATGGCGCCCGATGTCTCGGTCCCCGCGATCTACGAATACAAGGGGCGCGAATACGTGGCCTTCGCGGCGGGCGGGAACTCCATCCTGAAGAAGACCGTGGGCGACCAGCTTGCCGTCTACGCCCTGCCCAAGGGCGCGGCCTCGGGCGGCTGACGCCCCGGCCCATCCCGGAGGGGGCCGCCCGGAAACGCGGGCGGACCCCGCCTGCCCATCCCCGCCCCTCGTCTGCGGCACCTCGTCTGCGGCCCTTCGGTCGGCCCCTCGGACGTCAAGTCACAACCGGGGCGTTACCTTGTTCCCGATCAAGGTGCCCGGCCCTTCCCCCGTCTAGACTGCGGTCCGTGGAGGGATCGCCATGACGGGAAAGGTCGTCTTCCGTGCGGAAGAGGTGACGAAGACCTATCAGACCGGCGCGGCCCCGGTGCGGGCGCTGCGCGGGGTCAGCCTCGAGCTTTACGAGGGCGAACTGGTGGTGCTGCTCGGCGCCTCCGGCTCGGGCAAGTCGACGCTGCTCAACATCCTCGGCGCGCTCGACAGCCCGACCTCGGGGCGGGTGACATTCCGCGAGCATGAGCTGACCGGCATGGACGATGACGCGCTGACCGCGTTCCGGCGCGATCACGTGGGGTTCGTCTTCCAGTTCTACAACCTCGTCCCCAGCCTTACCGCGCGCGAGAACGTGGCGCTGGTGACCGAGATCGCGCGCAACCCCATGCGCCCCGAAGAAGCGCTGGATCGGGTCGGCCTCGGCGCCCGCCTCGACCACTTCCCGGCCGAGCTGTCGGGGGGCGAACAGCAGCGCGTGGCGATCGCCCGGGCGATTGCCAAGCGGCCCGAGGTCCTGCTGTGCGACGAACCGACCGGCGCGCTCGACAGCCAGACCGGGGTGACGGTGCTCGAGGCGCTCTACGAGGTGAACCGCGATCTGGGCACGGTGACCGCGCTGATCACCCACAACGCGGCGATCCGGCAGATGGCGCACCGGGTGATACGGGTCGCCGACGGCCGGATCGTCGCGATCGAGGAAAATCCCGCGCCCCTGCCGCCCACCGGAATTGTCTGGTGATGCGCGCGCTCGACCGCAAGCTCCTGCGCGATCTTCGCAGGCTCTGGGCGCAGAGCCTCGCAATCGCGCTGGTGCTGGGGTGCGGCGTGATGGTGCTTGTCCTCGCCACCGCGACCGAGCGGTCGCTGACCCTCACCCGCGATACCTATTACGACCGCGCCCGCTTTGCCGAGGTCTTCGCCACCGCGACCCGCGCCCCGCGCAGCCTGCTGCCCGAGATCGCGCGCATCCCCGGCGTGGCGCAGGTCGAGGCGCGGGTGGCGATGGACGTGGTGCTGGACATGCCCGGCCTCGCCCGCCCGGCACAGGCGCGCGTGCTGTCGCTGCCCGAGGATGGCGCGCCGGTGCTGAACCGCCCGACCCTGCGGCAGGGCCGGATGCCCACGCCCGGCAGCACCGACGACGTCGCGATCTCCGAGAACTTCGGCCTGGCGAACGGACTGCACCCGGGCGACAGCTTTTCCGCCATCCTGAACGGCCAGAAGCGGCAGCTTCGGGTCACCGGCCTCATGCTCTCGCCCGAGTTCATCTACCTGATCGGGCCGGGGATGCTGATGCCCGACGACCGGCACTACGGCATCATCTGGATGAACGAGGCCCCGGCCGCCGCCGCCGCCGGCCTGACCGGCGCGTTCGACGACGTATCGCTGCGGCTGACACGCGGCGCCTCCGAACCCGCCGTCATCGCCGCGCTCGACCGGCTGCTGGCGCCCTATGGCGGCACCGGGGCCCATGGCCGCGACCGGCAGGTGTCCGACATGTTCCTGCGGTCGGAAATGGACGGGCTCAACGCGATGGCGCTGATCCTGCCGCCGATCTTTCTGATCGTCTCGGCCTTCCTCGTGAACATGGTGCTGAGCCGGCTGATCGGGCTGGAACGCCCGATCGTCGGCCTGCTCAAGGCGATGGGATATTCCGGGCGGGAGATCGCGTGGCATTACCTCAAGCTGTCGATCGGGATCGGCGTGCTGGGGGTGCTGATCGGCTGGATCGCGGGGTGGTGGCTGGGGGCCGGGCTGACCCGGCTTTACACCGAATTCTACCGCTTTCCCTACCTGATCTACGCCCCCGGCAGTACCAGTTTCGCCATCTCGGGGCTGATGGGGATGGCCACCGTGGTGCTGGGCGCGCTGCGCGCCGTCCGGGCCAGCGCCCGGCTGCACCCGGCGGTGGCGATGTCGCCCCCGGCGCCGCCGCTCTTTCGCCGCGGGCTGCTGGACCGGGTGGCGCAGATGCTGCGGCTGCGCCAGACGACGATGATGATCCTGCGCTCGATCACCCGCTGGCCTCGCCGCGCGGCGGTGACGTCGCTGGGGGTGGCGGCGGCGATTTCGGTGCTGGTCGCGTGCTTCTTCACCTTCGATTCCATCGCCGCCGTGATCGACGAGGCCTTTACCCGCACGAACCGCCAGAACGTCACCCTGCAGCTGACCCATGACGCACCCACCTCGGTGATCGAGGCCGCCGCGCACCTGCCCGGCGTGATGCGGGTCGAGGGGGCCTACAGCCTTCCCGTGCGCCTGATCCACGGTCCGCAGAGCGAGCTGACCTCGGTCGAGGCGCGGGGCGCGGACGACATGCTGACGCGGGTTCTGGATGCCTCGGGCGGCGCGGCACCGCTTCCGCCCGAGGGGATCGTCCTGCCCGAGAGCCTGGCGGCCAAGCTGGACGTCCGGGCCGGGGACAGCCTGCGCATGGCCCTGCTCGTGCCCCCGCGCGAGACGCTGGAGATCCGGGTCAGCGCGCTGATGCGCCAGAGCCTGGGCGAGACGGCCCACCTGTCGGCCCCGGCGCTGTTTCGGCTGATGCGTGTGGCGCCGCAGGTGAACCGGCTGAACCTCCTGGTCGACACCCCCGCCCTTCCCGCCCTCTATGCCGCGGTCAAGGACGCGCCGGCGATCGAAGGGGCGCAGTTCTGGGCCGACATCCGGCAGAAGTTCGACGAGACGCTGAACCGCAACCTGACCACCTCGGTCACCGTCTACGCGATCCTCGGCATCCTGATCACCGTGGGGGTGATCTACAACGCCGCAAGGATCCAGCTTTCGGAACGATCCTACGAACTGGCCAGCCTGCGCGTCCTCGGGTTCACCCGGGCCGAGGTCGGATACGTGCTGGTCGGGGAACTGATGCTGCTTACCCTGCTGGCGATCCCGCCGGGCCTTCTGGGGGGCTATGCCTTCTCGGCGTTGGTGGCGCAGGGGTTCACCACCGACATCGTCCGCATTCCGCTGGTGATCAGCCGCCGCACCTATGCCCTGGCCGCCCTTATCGCCGTGGCGGCCGCGCTGGCCGCCGCCCTCATGGTTCGCCGCCGGCTCGACCGGGTCAGCCTTGCCACCGCTCTGAAGAAGAGGGACTGAGATGAAATCCCGCCGCCTCCTCTCCGTACTCGCCGCGCTCGCGCTGCTTGCCGCCGCCCTTGGCTGGGCGTTCTGGCCGACCCCCGTGCAGGTCGACCTTGCCGCCGTCACGAGGGGCCCGATGGAGGTGACCGTCGCGGCCGAGGGCACGACCCAGATCCGCCAGCACTACGACGTCTCCGCCCCGGTCGCGGGGACGCTGGCGCGCGCCCCGGTCGACGTGGGCGACCGGGTGACGAAGGACGAGACGCTGGTCGCCGTGATCCACCCGTCGGAACCCGCCTTTCTTGACGCGCGGGCACGGGCGCAGGCGCTGGCCGCGGTCGACGAGGCGCGGGCCGGGCTGGCGCTGGCGCGGGCTCGGCTGGCCGAAGCCGGGACCAACCGCGCCCATGCCGAGACGGAATTCGCCCGCGCCCAGGCGCTGGCCGCGCGCGGCACGATCCCGCGCCAGATGCTCGAGGATGCCGAGGCAGCGCTGATGTCGGCCCGGGCTGCGGGCGATGCGGCCAGCTCGGCGGTGGATCAGCAACAGGCCAGCCTGTCGCGCGCCGAGGCCCTGCTGCTTTCCCCCGGCGGAACCGGCGCGGCCAGCGGCTGCTGTGTCGAGATTCGTGCCCCCGCCAGCGGCACGGTGCTGACGCTTGCGAATTCCAGCGCCCGGCCGGTGCAGCCTGGCGAGACGCTGATGACGATCGGCGACCCCGCGGATCTGGAGATCGAGGTCGACCTTCTGTCCTCGGACGCGGTGCAGGTCGCCGTGGGGGCGCTGGCCCATGTCACCCGCTGGGGCGGGACCGACGCGCTGACCGCGCGGGTCCGGCGGATCGACCCGACCGCCTTCACCAAGGTCTCGGCGCTGGGGATCGAGGAACAGCGCGTGCACCTCCGCCTCGACCTCGTCACCCCGCGGAAGGACCGCGCCGGCCTTGGCGATGCCTACCGCGTTTACGTCCGGGTGGTGCTGTGGGCGGGCACGAATGTGCTGCAGGTGCCGATCGGGGCGCTGTTCCGATCAGGCGAAGGCTGGGCGGTGTTCCGCGCACAGCGCGGACGCGCGGTCCTGACACCCGTCACCCTCGGGCATCAGACCGAGACCGCGGCCCAGGTGCTGGCCGGGCTCGCCGAGGGCGACAGCGTCGTCGCCTTCCCCGGCGCCGCGTTGTCCGACGGCAGCCGCATCGTCCGCCGCACCACCGAATAGATGCGCGCGGTGGAGGGCCCCGACGCGCGCTATACCCGCAGGGCCGTGTGTCTCGACACGGCGACCGGCTAACGGATCCGACGGCACATGCGCCCGGCGAACGGCCGAGCCTACCCGACCGCGTTGCCGCCACGGGTGACCGCCTGCCGATCCCCGGCACCGGCGTGGGCGGGCCCACGTCATGCCCCGCCCCGCGGCCGGTCGGCCCGGGCGAACGCGCACGGGACGCGGGCCCGTCAACGCCCCTCAGCGCAGGCGGGTGCACCGCCAGACGCCCTGCGCGTTTCGCGTCAGGCGCCAGCGGCGGGCCTCGACCGTGGTGCCTTTCGCGGTCTGGTAGCGGGGCACGGACAGCACGATATCGTCGCCCTCCGTCCGCCAGTCGCCGATCAGCGTGATGCCGTCGCCGAATTCGACCAGCGCCCCGGGCGGAGCGGCACCGTCCTCCTCGACGCCGACCTGGCCGCGCGGGAAGGCGTGACTGTGAGGGAAGGTGAAACGCATCGGTCCCTCCATGGTCGGGCGGCCGCCGCGCCGCAGGTCAGGAGAGGCCCCCCCTGCCCCCCGGCTTCGCGCCGAGCTGCATGCGCGAAAGGATGGCGTCGGCCTCGCCCAGCACGGCGTCGAAATCCTCCATCGCACGGTCCATCGCCGCCTGCGCCTCTTCGCGGGCGACGCGCCGCTCGTCAGGGGTGCGGGGCAAGGCGCCGGGCCGGCGGCCGGCCTCGGACGGGGTGGCCGGGGACGGGCCCGCACGAACCGGACCCGACGCGCCGCGCCGCCCCCCGATCGACATCCGCTCCGCCATCATCGGTGTCGCCCAGATCCGGGCCGAACGCCGCCCGGTGATGTTGCGCAACAGGTCCAGCGCCTCGGCCTCGGCAATCAGGTTGAGCGCGGTGCGGCGCGTTACCGACAGGTCCTCGGCGATGATCGCCGAGGTCAGGACCGGGCGGCGGTGGATCAGCTCCACCAGTTGGGGAAAGTGCGACTGGCCGGGGCGGCTGTCGGCATGGTCGCGCGCGCGCCGCTCCCAGTGGCGCAGCCGGGCGAAGGCGCCGATCTCCGCCTCCAGATGCTCCGCCAGCCGTTCCAGCACCTGCGCCAGCCCCGCGAACGAGGCCGGCGACCAGAGACCGAAACCCGACCGGGTCAGCGCGGTGGCCGGCAGGCTGACCCAACTTGCCTCGATCTTGCCGGAGAGAAGCGCGAGATCGTCGTCGCGCGCGGTTCTGCCAGACCGCAACCGGGTGCGGCGCAGCGCCCCCTCGATCGCCATGAAGATCAGTCGTTCCGCCACCGGGTTCAGGCGATCGGTCAGCACGCCGTAGCGCGCGGCCCCCCGCAGCGCCCCCAGGATCGGCGTGGGCCCCTGCCCGGCCGCCGCGATCTCCTGCGCCTCTTCCTCGGTGACCGAGGCGCTCTCGAACACGAAATCACCGGCCGTCTCGCGCCACTCCGCGATCCCGGTCGCCCCCTCGATCCGGCGGATCGCGACGAAGGGGTCGTCGAAGAAGTCCCGCGGCACCCGCAGCACCCGCAGGATGCCGGCGGCGACCTCGGCCCCCCGGGCATCGACGTCATTGGTGAAATCGTCGGCGATGCGGCGCAGCAGGTCGGATTCCGAGACCCGGACATCCTCCATCCCGACCGAGCGCACCGCCTCGACCGCCGCGGCCTCGTTGCGCCAGAGATTGCCGAGGCCCGGCTCCGCCGCACAGGCGGCCTCGAGCCGGGCGGCGGCCACCTCGGCACGAAGCACCGCCGCGATCAGCACCGACGAGGAGGGGGACGCGGTGGTGCTCATCGTCCGGGTGGGCGGGATCTGGGCGCGCGGGGCAGGCCGGGGGAAAGGGTCATGGCATCATCCATCGTGAGGCCGAGTCTAGTCGGAGGCGCCGCGCTTGCCGAGCGCTTTCTGATCCGGCGGAAGGGGACGCGGGCGCGCCCCGCCCCCCGCGCCCTCATCCCCCAGCGAGAAGCCCCTCGCACCAGGCGGCCACCGCCTTGATCCGGCCGAGATGGGCAAGGTCCTGATGCGTCAGCAGCCAAACCTCGCGGCCCGGCGTCGGAGCCGTGCCCTCGGGCAGCCGGACAAGATCCGCCAGCCCGTCCCCGACCGCGACGGGCAGCAGGCTGCGCCCAAGCCCGGCCCGGACCGCCGCAAGCAAGCCGTCGGCATCGTTCAGCGCGATGTTGGCCGCCGCGCCCCCTGGGCGTGCCGGCCCGGCCAGCCAGGCGGCCTGCGGCAGGTCGGCCATCTGCGGCTCGTAGGTGATCCAGGGCAGCGTCTCCGGCGCGGCCACTTCGCGTGCCGCGTAGACACCGTAGCGCAACGCACCAAGGCGCCGGGCCAGCAGGCGGCTTCCCGTGGCGGCATCGGGCCGCGCCAGCCGGATCGCCATGTCGGCATCGCGCCGCGTCAGGTTGAGATCGCGGGTGTCAGCAACGATTTCAAGCCTCAGCCGCGGATGCTGCGCCAGGAACGGCGCCGCCCCCGGCACGAGCAGATGGTTGACGACGATCGGCACTGCCGTCAGGCGCACCGTCCCCGCCGCCTCGGCCGCCGTCTCGCCGATCCGGGCCTTCAGATCGCCGATCGTGGTCTCTACCTGCTCCGACCGCGCGCAGACCAGGGCGCCCGCCTCGGTCGGGACAAGGTTGCCCCGGGCATCGCGCGAGAACAGGGGAACGGACAGGGCCGCCTCCAGCTGCGTGATCCGGCGGCCTACCGTGGTCGGGTCGACCCGCAGCGCGCGCGCCGCCGCGGCATGAGAACCACCCCGTGCCACCGCGATGACAAACCGCAGATCATTCCAGTCGAGACCGTGCATTTGTGCATGTCCAATGGGCCAAAACACCGCTATCCAAGCATGAATGCCCGCCTATAGAAAGCCCGGACCACCCGAGAGGAGGCGAAAATGCACGATACCGGCCCGCCGGGTCCCATGCACCACCCTGCTGGCCCGACACCCCCGGGCGCCCGAGGATGCTGAGCGCGCTGTCGGGCGGCCTTGGCCCCGCGCAGCTTGGCTTCGTCCTGGCGGTCGCGGCCATCGCGGGGCTGTCGCGCGGGTTTTCCGGCTTCGGGGCCGCGCTGATCTTCATGCCGCTGGCAAGCGCAATCGTCGGACCGAAGGTCGCGGCACCGCTCCTGCTGATCGTCGACGCGGTGGCCGCGCTGTCGCTGTTGCCGGATGCCTGGCGCAGGGCCGACAAGGCGCGGGTCTTCGTCATGGCGGGCGGCGCGGCGATCGGCGTTCCCCTCGGCACCGCCGCGCTGATCTGGCTGGACCGCACGACCATGCGGTGGCTGATCTCGGGGGTGACCTGCGCGCTGCTTGCGCTGCTGATCTCGGGCTGGCGCTACCACGGACGGCCACGCCCCTGGGCGACGGTGCTGGTGGGCACGGCGTCGGGTCTGTTCTCGGGCGCGGCGGGGGCGGGCGGCCCGCCGGTCATCGCCTACTGGCTGGGCAGCCCCGAACCGCGCGCCGCGATCCGGGCGAACATCGTCGCCTACTTTGCCGTCTCCACCGTGCTCTCGATCATCAGCTACAGCCTGGGCGGGCTGTTCACCTGGCATGTGCTGGCGCTCTGCCTGCCGGTCGGGCTGGCTTATGCGCTGGGGCTGCAGCTTGGCGCGCGGCTGTTCCGGCTGGCCGGCGATGCGGGCTTTCGCTGGGTGTCCTACGCGCTGATCGCCGGGGCCGGCATCGGCAGCCTGCCGCTGTTCGACCACCTGCTGAGATGAGCAGGATCCGGATCGGCAACGTGGAGGACCCGGCCCTCCACGCGCACATCCCCGCGGGGAAGGCCGGGAAATAGGGGCTGGACCGTCGTCGGTTTTGCAGCAAACTGTTTCACGGACGAAAATTTGGGAGGCGGCGATGAGCGATCTGACCCTGTCGCAGCGCATGCTGGAGATCTACGACGACCTCACCCGGGGCGAGCGCCGCATCGCCGACCTGCTGCTGGCCGACCCGGATATCGTCGTGCTCAAGTCCGCGACCGAGCTTTCCGAAATGGCGGGTATCTCCAAGGCGACCACGGCGCGGTTCTTCCAGCGGTTGGGCTACGCCAGCTTCAAGGCCGCCCAGAAGGTCGCCAAGACCGGCAAGGTGGTGCCCGGCGGGGTGGTGCTGCCCGCGGCGCTCCGGGAACGCAAGCTTGGGCGCGGCAAGCTGGCCGATCACCTTGCCAATGACGTGCAGAACCTCGTCCGCTCGATCGAGGCGCTGCGGTCGGACGAGATAGAGCAGGCGATCCAGTCGCTGGCCCGGGCCGACAAGCTCTGGGTCGTGGGGTTCGGTGACAATTACCCGCTGGCGCATTTCGCCCGGGCCCTGCTGATCCGCATCAAGGCCGACATAAGGATGATCCCGATCGGCGGCTTCTCGGTGCCCGAGGAATTCGCCTCGATCCGGTCGAGCGACGCGATGATCGCGCTGGGGATCGGCCGCAAGACCCGCAGCCTGCGTTCGATCATGCGCTCCGCGGTGGCCGCGGGGGCGCAGGTCGTCTACGTCACCGACCAGGCCAGCCGCAGCGGCCTCGACACCGCGCAGGTGACGCTGCGCTGTCGGACCAAGGGTGTCTCGGTCTATGAATCGGTGGCCGCGCCGGTCTCGCTGATCACCTATCTCTGCTCGGCGGTGGCGGTCCGAATCGGGCAATCCGCGATCGAACGGATCGAGTTCATCGAGAACATCCACTCCGAATGGGGCGATATCGTCCCGGGAGACCTCTGAGCCGTCCGTTTCTGTCGATTGACCGGGCTCAGGCGGGGCATCCGTTTCATGAATGAAATTAATTCTTGCGGATCTGAAACCAAATTGACTTGCCCCCCGCCTTTCCACACCTTCGTCTCACGGCGGGGTCGCGGCCCGTCGTGACAACGCCCGAAAGGGCCGGACCAGAACAAATCACGCAACCAACACCACGCTTTGACGGCAGGGGCCCGTCCGGTGCGAGCCGGGCGACCGGGATCCTGTGCGCCCCGCCCGCACGAAGCGGCCAACAAGGAGACAACGGATGGACAGACGGATCGGACTCTGGGCGCAACGGATCGCGCTTGCGGGCCTGCTCGGGGCGACCGCCTCGGTGGCCTCGGCGCGCGACATCATCTGGGCGCGTTACGGCGATATCGACAGCCTCGACCCGCAGCGCGCGACCAGCACTCTGTCGCTTCAGGTCTGGAGCCTGATCTACAACACCCTGCTCGCCACGGACAAGGACGGCAAGCCCGTGCCCAACATGGCGAAATCCTGGACGTCGAACGCCGACGGCACGCAATACACCTTCAAGCTGCACAAGGGCATGACCTGCTCGGACGGCAGCACGCTGGACGCCAGCGACGTGAAATACACCGTCGACCGCGCGCTCGACCCCAAGGCCCCCAGCGTCACCAAGGCCAGCTGGGGACCGATCGAGAAGGTCGAGGTGCTGGACCCGCTGACCGTGCGGTTCGACCTGTCCAAGCCCTTCGTCGCGCTGATCCCGTTCCTGGCCGACAGCTTTTCCTCGATCATCTGCAAGTCGAACAAGGACAAGCCGGGGTTCGGGACCACTGCGGCCATCGGATCGGGCCCGTGGATCTTCAAGTCCTGGACCAAGGGCGACGAGATCGTGCTGAAGAAGAACCCCAACTACGTGAATTACGGCAAACTGGCACAGAACAAGGGCGCGCCCTACATGGACGGCCTCACGATCAAGGTAATCCCCGATCCGCAGGCGCGCCTCGCCGCGCTGAAGACGGGAGAGGTCGACATCGCCGAGCCGCCGCCGGACGACGTGCCCGCGATCAAGAAGTCGGGCAAGCTCAAGCTCGTGGTGGCGCAGAATACCGGGCAGAACGTGTTCTGGGAATTCGCCGTGCACCGGCCGCCGTTCAATGACAAGCGCGCGCGCCTTGCCGTGGGATATGCCACCGACGCGGCCAGCGCGGTCAGCCTGATCTACGGCGACCTGACCCATCAGGAGGAATGCCCCGTCTCCAAGGGCACGTTCGGCAACGACCCGGCCTTCTGCAAGAAATACCGCCCCGGCTACGACCCCGCGAAGGCGAAGGCGCTGCTCAAGGAGATGGGCTACGGCCCCGGACATCCGCTGGAAACGAACATGCTGGTCTGGACCGGCGGCAACCGCGACAAGCTGGCCGAGGTGTTCCAGGCGCAGCTGGCCGAGGTGGGCATCAAGGCGCATATCCAGATGATGGATATCGGCACCATGAACGCCCGCGTGAAGCAGGAGAACAACACCAAGACCGGCATCGGCAGCATGGATATGATGACCTGGTCCTGGTACGATCCCGACATCCTCTACGCGCTGTGGCATTCGCCGGGCGCCTATGACGGCTTCACCTCGCCCGAGCTTGACAAGATGCTGGAACAGACCCGGGTTCTGACCGATCCGAAGGCCCGGGCCGAGAAGGTGCACGAGGTGTTCAAGTACCTGCTCGAGAACGGCGTGCAGATCCCGCTCTACTCCCCGGGCTGGGAATGGGTGTTCGCCGTGCGGCCCGACGTCACCGGCTTTCACGTCGCGCCCTTCGTCTACCCGATCTTCAACGACGTGAAGATTGCCGCCGCCGACTAAACGCAGCCGACTGACCGGCCGCCGACTGACCCGCCGGAGACTGACCCGCCGGCGACGATGCCGGAAATGACGCCGGGGGCGGCCCGCTGCCCCCGGCGTCAGCCGCCCCACCCGACCGACGAAAGGACCGAGACGATGTGGCGCTTTGTCGGAGGCAGGCTTGCCATGGGCCTGCTGACCATCTTCGCGACGACGGTCGCGGTGACCCTGCTGATCCATCTGGTGCCGGGCGATCCGGTGCAGATCATGTATGCGCAGAGCCAGGGCACAACGCCCGAACAGCTCGAGGCGATCCGCCATTCGCTGGGCCTCGATCAGCCGATCGTGTTCCAGTACCTGCATTTCCTCGGGCGGCTGCTGCACGGCGACCTGGGCTATACCATCCGCGGCCATCAGGCGGTGCTCGACGTGGTGCTGCAACGCCTTCCCAACACCATCGCGCTGGCGGTCACGGCGCTGGCCATCGCGGTCGCCATCGGCCTGCCGATGGGCTTTGCCGCCGCCTACTGGCAGGGCAGCCTGCTGGACGCCGGTCTGATGATCCTGTCGATCGGCGGTATCGCGATCCCCAGCTTCTGGCTTGGCCTGATGCTGATGCTGTTCTTTGCGGTCGACCTTGGCTGGCTGCCGGTCTCGGGCACCGGGCCGCTCAACATCCTGCTGCCGGCCTTCACCCTCGGGTTGTCGAACGCCGCGATCGTGGCGCGGATGACGCGCTCGTCCATGATCGACGTCATGAGCCAGGATTTCGTCCGCACCGCCGAGGCCAAGGGCCTGCCCCGCAGCACGATCCTGGTGCACCACGTCCTGCGCGCGGGCCTCGTGCCGGTGGTGACCATGCTGGGGCTGCAATTCGCCTTCATGATGGGCGGCGCCGTGGTGGTTGAGAACATCTTCGCCTGGAACGGCGTCGGGCGGATGGCCGTCGACGCGATCTTCCAGCGCGACTACCCGCTGATCCAGGGCTTCATCCTTTCCTTCACCGTGGTCGTGGTCTTCGTCTCGATCCTGCTCGACACGGTCTATGCCCTGATCGACCCCAGAATCCGGAGAAGCTGAACGATGCCGTCCAACGCCTCACCCACCCCGGACACTGCCGCAAACTCCGCCGCCAATACCTCCGCCCCGGTCCGTCGGATCGCGCGCCGCCCGTTCTGGCTGCGCGTCCTGGGCACCGTCAACGGCGCGATCGGCGGCGCCATCGTCTTCGTGCTGATCCTGAGCGCGGCGCTGGCCGGCTGGATCGCGCCCTATCCCCCCGCCAAGATGGCGGTCGGGGGCCGCTTCGGGCTGCCGCAGGCGGCGCATCCCCTCGGCACGGACGAGTTCGGCCGCGACCTGTTCTCGCGCATCGTCTTCGGCAGCCGGCTGACCCTGACGATCGGGGCGATCGCGGTGGGGATCTCGCTCATCGCGGGCCTCGCCGTCGGGCTGACCGCCGCCTATCGCCGCGGCTGGGTCGAGACGGTGCTGATGCGATCGAGCGACGTGCTGTTCTCCTTCACCGAGACGCTGATCGCGCTGGCCTGCGTGGCCGTGCTGGGCCCGAGCCTGCAGAACGCGATGATCGCGGTCGGCATAGCCGGCATCCCCTTCTACGCCCGGACCTGCCATTCCGCCGCGCTGGTCGAGGTCTCCAAACCCTATTTCGAGGCCTCGGTGGCCGCCGGGGCGGGGCATGCGCGGCTGGTGTTCGTGCACCTTCTGCCGAACGTGTTCCCCACCATGGTGGTGGTTGCGACGCTGGGCGTGTCCTCGGCCATCCTTGCCGCGGCGGGGCTGTCGTTCCTTGGCCTCGGCGCGCAGCCACCCGATCCCGAATGGGGGCTGATGCTCTCGGGGGCGGCGCATTACCTCAATCGCGCGCCCTGGCTGATGGTCGTTCCCGGCCTTTCGATCGCGGTGACCGTGCTTGGCTTCAACCTGCTGGGCGACGCGATCCGCTCGGCCATGGATCCGCGGAGGCAGGGATGACCGCCAAACCGTTGCTCGAGGTGCGCGACCTGCGCGTGGGCTTTCGCACAGGGGGCGCAGAGACCCCGATCCTGCACGGGCTGGATTTCGCGGTGAACCCCGGCGAGATCTTCGCGATCGTGGGTGAATCCGGCTCCGGCAAGTCGGTGACGGCGATGTCGCTGATGGGCCTTCTGCCGCGTGCCAGCGCCCGCATCGACGCCGGCCGCGCCCTGTTCGAGGGCGAGGACCTTCTGCACCTGCCGCCCGAGCGGCTGCGCGCCATCCGCGGCAGCCGGATCGGCATGATCTTCCAGGAGCCGATGACCTCGCTCAACCCGGTGCTGTCGATCGGCAGGCAGATGACCGAGGCGCCGGTGGCGCATGGCCGCGCGTCCCGCCGCGACGCCGCCCGCCTTGCCGTCGAGATGCTGGAACGCGTGGGCATCCCCGAACCCGCCCGCAGGCCGCGCCAGTTTCCGCACGAATTCTCGGGCGGGATGCGGCAGCGGGTCATGATCGCGATGGCCATGATGATGCGCCCGTCCTTGCTGATCGCGGACGAGCCGACGACCGCGCTCGACGTGACGGTGCAGGCGCAGATCCTCGGGCTGATGCGCGATCTCGTGCGCGAGACCGGGACCAGCATGATCCTGATCACCCACGACATGGGCGTCGTCGCCGAGATGGCCGACAGGGTGATGGTGATGCGCCACGGCCGGATCGTCGAGGCGGCGGATACCGCCAGCCTCTTCGCCCGGCCGACCCAGCCTTACACTCGCGACCTGCTGGCCGCCGTGCCCCGGATAGACGGCGACACCCCGGCGCCCGGCCCCGCGCGCAAGACCGCGCCGCCGGTGCTTCGGCTCGACACCATCACCAAGAGCTTCGGCGGCGCCCGGCCTGCGCTGGCCGCGGTGTCGTTGCAGATCGCGCCGGGCGAGATCCTCGGCCTCGTGGGCGAGAGCGGCTCTGGCAAGTCGACCCTCGGGCGCGCGGCGGCAAGGCTGACCGAGGTGGATGGCGGGACGGTGACGCTGGAGGGGCGCGACATCACCCGCCTCCGGGGAAGCCGCCTGCGCGAGGTTCGCGCCGGTGTGCAGATGATCTTTCAGGATCCCTATTCCTCGCTCGATCCGCGGCTGCGCATCGGCCGCACCATCGCCGAACCGCTGGCGATCCACGCAGGGTTGCGCGGCCGGCTGGCGCGGGCGCGGACGGGGGAATTGCTGGCGCAGGTCGGGCTCGACCCCGAGATGGCCGACCGTTTCCCGCATGAATTCTCGGGCGGGCAGCGGCAGCGCATCGCGATCGCCCGGGCGCTGGCGGCAAAGCCCCGCCTGATCATCGCGGACGAGCCGACATCGGCACTCGACGTCTCGGTTCAGGCGCAGGTCCTCGACCTGCTCGGTCGCCTCAGCGTGGAGCGGGAGCTGGCCTTCCTGTTCATCTCGCACGACCTGTCGGTGGTTCGGAAGATGGCGCGTCGGGTCGCGGTGATGCGTGCGGGGCGGCTGCTGGAAATCGGCCCGACGGCCGAGGTTCTCGGCGATCCGCGCCATGCCTACACCCGCGCGCTGATCGCAGCCGCCCCGATCCCCGACCCCGCACAGCGCGACCGCCTGACCCGCGCCGCACCGCCGGGGGAATACCCCGACGGGCCGCTCCGCCAGGTGGGCCAGGATCATTGGGTGGCGGCATGACGATCGGCATCGCCGCCGCGGGACCCGGTGCCGGGCGCGCCGTCTGCCGCGCCCTCGCCGCGGTCGAATGTATCGGACGCGGCGCGATCGGCGGCTTCGTGAGCTTCGTCGCCCTGACCGGCAGCGGCGCCCCCCTGCGCGCCGAGATCCAGGCCGGCGGGATTGGCGCGCTGTTCGGTGCCGACCTCGCAGACCTGCCGCCCGAGATGGCCGGCGCACGGATCGCCGGCCTGATGTCGAGCGGTCCGAATCGGCCCGAGCCGCTGAGCCGCTTCACCCCCGCGAAGCAGGGCGTCGGGCTGGTGACGGGGCACCGGATGCCGAACACCCCCGGCACGGGCGGGCGGGCGCTGAACGACGACGTACTTGCGCTGATGGAGACCGGCCTTTCGCCCGAGGCGGCGGTGACCCGGGTGGTCGCGGCCAACCCCGAGGTCGACGCCGGGCTGATCGCGCTGTCGGCCAGCGGCGAGATGTTCCTTGCCGATACAGCGCTGGTCGGGCGGCGGGGGGATTGCGGGCAGGCGCTGCTGCGCGCCGGGCCGGGCGCAGGGGGCGCCTGCGTGCTTCACAACTCCATCCTGCCCGACCGACCGCTGGCCCAGCTTGTCGCCGGGATCTGCCTCGACACGATGTGGCCGCCGGACCGGGCGGACGGTGTGCTGGCGCTTGCGGCAGGCGTTTCGGTCCGCGTCGGCCCGCAGAACGCGCTGCTCTGCGACGCAGCCGGGACGGTGTCCGAGATCCTCGTGCAGGACCCCAAGTTCGCCACTGGCGAATGGAGCCTCGGGCTGGGGCACAACCCGCCGGTCCTGCGCGGCGGGCGCGCGGCAGGGGTGATGCTGTATGAGCCCTACCTCGTGGTGCGCGACGGGCGCGTCGCCTCGATCGACGGCGGGCGGGACCTTGTGGTGCCGGTGCGGTGGCTCTGATCGCCCCGGCGCCCGTCCGGTCAGGAGGCGCGCAGATCCTCGAGGTAGATCCGCACCGCGTCCTGCACATGCCGGAACCGGTCGCCGCCAAGGTGCTTGCCGCCGAACCAGCGCGTGACCACGACGATGTGGCCGTGAAGCCCCTCACGCTCCAGCATCCGCAGGATCACGAGGCCCGCGCCACCCTCTCCGTCGTCGTTCTTCAGCGGGGCGTCTTCCGTCAGAAGCGCCCAGCTGTTGTGCGTCGCCTTGGCGAACTTCTTCTTGCGGCAGAGCGTCTTGATGAAGGCCCGCGCCTCGGCGTCGGAACCGCAGGGGCCGCCCGAGACGGCATATTTCGATCCGCGGTCGCTGATGACGTTCTCGAGAATGCGCATGGCGCAGGCTTAGTACCGGGGGCCGCGGGCGGCAAGGTACCCTAGCCACCCGGCACGCCCCAGCACCCGATCCGGGCCGGTTGCGCGCCGTCACGCCGGGCCAGGCGAGGCGGGCCGGGCGAGGCGGGCCGGGCGAGGCGGGGCGCCGGATCAGCCGGTATCGCCCCCGGCCACCACGAGCGTGCTTGCCGTGATGTAGGACGCATCCTCCGAGGCGAGGAACAGGATCGGTCCGACCTGTTCCCGAAGGCTGCCATAGCGCCCCATCATGGTCGAGCCCGTCACCTGCGCCACCGCCTCCGCCATCCACGCCCGTTCCTGCGCGCTGTCGCCGTCGGGATTGCGAGGCACGCGCCGGGGCGGCGCCTCGGTCCCGCCGGGGGCGGCCGCGACGACGCGGATGTTCTCGCCCGCCACCTCCATCGCCAATGCGGCGGTCAGGGCGTTCACGCCCCCTTTCGCGGCGGAATAGGGCACCCGGTGGATCCCGCGCGTGGCGTTGGACGAGACATTGACGATGGTGCCCCCGCCACGGCTGCGCAGATGCGGAAGGGCGGCGTGGCAGGCCCAGAGCGTGGGCATCAGCGACCGGCGGATCTCGGCCTCGATCTGGGGGGGCGTGAACTCGGCATAGGGCCGCATCCGGATCGCGCCGCCGACGCAGGTGACCAGGATGTCGACACCGCCGAAGGCCTCCTGCGCCGCGCGCAGGGCCGTCGCCGCCCCTGCGTGGGTCTCAAGGTCGGCGACCGCCGCCACTGCCCGCCCGGGCCCGTTGGCCGCGATCTCGGCGGCGACGTCGGGGGTGAACTCGGCCCGGTCGGCCAGAAGCACGTCGGCCCCCTCCGCGCAGGCCCGCGCCGCGACGCCGAAACCGATGCCCTGCGCCGCCCCGGTGACCACCATCACCTTGCCCCTGAACCTTTCGGGAAAGATCATGCGGCCTCCTCCACTGCGCTCGGGGTGAATTTCTCGTAGTGGAAATTCGCGGGATCCACCCCCTTGTCGCGCAGGAAACTCCGCACCGCCTCGACCATGGCGGGCGGGCCGCACAGGTAGATGTCGACCGCGCCACCATGGAGCATCGCGTCGTCCAGGTGGTTGGTGACGTACCCCTTCAGCGGGTGGGAAGATGCCTCGTCCGCCACGCAGGTGGCCCAGCTGAACCCCGGCAGCCGGTCGGCCAGCGCCTCGATCCGCGCGGTCTCGACAAGGTCCGCATCGGTAGTGACGCCGTAGAGGAGGTGGATCGGAACATGGTCCGTCCCGTCCTTCCTGGCCCCGTCCTGCGCCGCTCCGTCCTCCGCCATCGTCTCCAGCATCGACAGGATGGGTGCGAGGCCGGTGCCGCCCGCCAGCATGACGATCGGCCGTGCCCGTTCGCGCAGGAAGAACGAGCCGAAGGGACCGGTGAAGCGCAGCGTCTCTCCCGGTTTCGCGGTCTCGCGCAGGTAGCGGCTCATCGCACCGCCCGGCACGTTGCGGATCAGGAAGGTCGCCTCCGCCGCGCCCGGCGCGGAGCTGAAGGAATAGGATCGCGTCACCACCCCGCCGGGCAGCCCGAGGTTCACGTACTGCCCCGGCAGGAAGTCGAGCGCGGCGGGATCGGGCAGCGTCAGCCCCAGCAGGATCGTGCTGTCGGACACCTGCCGCAGCGTGGTGATCCGGCCCTCGAACTCCGCCGGGCCCAGCTTGCAGGCCGAAGACGGCACCGGAACCGCGACGATGCAGTCGCCCTCCGGCACCATCTGGCAGGTGAGGACGAGGCCGCCGGCGGCCTCGTCCTCCGTCAGCGCCTCGTCGAGATACTCGTCGCCGAGGTCGTAGACCCCCTGTTCGCAACGGCATTTGCAGGTGCCGCACACCCCGTCGGAACAATCGACGGGCAGATTCACCTTCTGCCGGTAGGCCGCGTTCATGACGGTTTCGGACGGGTTGCACGAAATCACCTTCGTCACCCCGTCCTCGAAGGTCAAAGCAATGCGATAGCTCATCTTTTTCCCCCCTCAGACGTGATAGATGTCGATCACCTGATGGATGTAGTCATCCTTCAGGATCACCTTCTTGGCCGTGATCTTCGGCGCCGGCCCCGAAAGGTCGATCGTGTAGAACGACGTGCCGAAAAAGCCCGTCGTCTTCTGGTAACGGTGGCTCAGCGTGTGCCAGTTGAACCGCAGGTCGACGGCATCGTCGCGCCGCGCCAGAATCTCGATGTTGGAGATCATGTGGCAGGTGCGGGGCTCGGGCATGGTGGCGCCGGAACGTTCCGTCTTGATCCGGAAAACGCGGTCTTCCAGCCCGTCGCGGTTGGGGTAGTAGATCAGCGACACCTGCGCCTGCGGATCCTCCGTCAGGCCATCGTCGTCGTCCCAGGCGGGCATCCAGAAGGTCGCCTCGGGGGCATAGCACTCCAGCCACGCGTCCCACTCGCGGTCGTCCAGCAGGCGCGCCTCGGCATAGAGGAACGCGGCGATCTGGTCCTGGTCGGGGCGGAAGGGCGCGTTCATGCCGGTTCCTCCTCTTTCGCGGAAACCGGCGCGAGGGCCTCCCCCAACGCCTTGGCCCAGTATTCGTGCTGCCGCACGAAAAGCCCTTCGTCCTCGGACCGCTCGCCCGAGATGATCGGCGCAAGCCCCATGGCCCTGGCGTTCTCGTCCGCGCCCTCGATCCAGCGCGTGGCGCCGCGGCTGAGGTCGTTCCACACGCCGTCGGCCGCCGCATAGGCGGTCTGGCAGGCGCGGAATTCCTCAAGGTCGTCGGGCGTACCCATGCCCGAGACGTTGAAGAAATCCTCATATTGCCGCAGGCGCAGGGCGCGTTCGGCCGCGGGTTCGCCCTTGGGGGCGAAGCAGTAGATCGTGATCTCGGTCTTATCCACGCTGATCGGGCGCACCACCCGGATCTGGGTGGAGAACTGGTCCATCAGGTAGACGTTCGGATAAAGCCCCAGATTGCGGGTCTGGCCGGTGATGAAGCCCGCGCGTTCCTTGCCGACGCGCGCCTCCAGCTCCTCGCGGTGGTTCCAGACCGGGCGCACCTCGGGGTTCAGGGTTCGGGTCCAAAGCAGGATGTGCCCGCGCGCGAACCCGTAGACGCCGCCCACGGATTTCGACCAGCCGTTCGCGTCAACCGCGCGGGTGCCCTCGGCCTCGTAGTTGCGGTGGCCCATCGTGGCCGAATAGTTCCAATGGACGGAGCTGACGTGATAGCCGTCAGCCCCGTTCTCCATCTGCAGCTTCCAGTTGCCGTCGAACGTGTAGCTGGAATTGCCGCGCAGCACCTCGAGCCCCTCGGGCGCCTGATCGACGATCTGGTCGATGATCACCCGTGTCTCGCCCAGGTGGTCCTCAAGCGCGGGCACGTCGGCGTTCATCGAGCCGAAGAGAAAGCCGCGATAGCTTTCGAACCGCGGCACCCGCCGGAGATTGTGCGACCCTTCGGTGTTGAACGCCTCGGGATAGCCGCCGGTCTTGCCGTCCTTCACCTTCAGAAGCTTGCCGGTGTTCGAGAAGGTCCAGCCGTGGAACTGGCAGGTGAAGCTCGACTTGTTGCCGTGCTTGCGCCGGCACAGCATCGCGCCGCGATGGGCGCAGGCGTTGATGACGGCATGCAGGGCGCCTTCGCGGTCGCGGGTGATCACGACCGGCTGGCGGCCGATCCAGGTGGTGAAATAGTCGTTCGCCTCGGGGATCTGGCTTTCATGGGCGAGATAGACCCAGCCGCCTTCGAAGATATGCGTCATCTCGGCCTCGAAGATCTCGGGGTCGGTGAAGATGTCGCGGCGGCAGCGGTGGATCCCGGTCTGCGGGTCCTGTTCGACCGCGCGGGCGATGCGGTCCTTGAGGTCTGTGGTCATTGCGTTTCCTCCTCGATTGCGGGCCGGATCGGCCGGGTCCTTGGCGATGCGTGCGGCAACAGGGTGCAGAAGGTCGGCCCGCGACCGCGGGGCGATGAGCCGGAATGCCGGCTCATGAGACCTCAAAAGTATCGGGCGATACCTCCCTGAAGGCGGCTCCTCCCGCCGCGCGCATCACTCAGCGCTGGATATGCTGCCGGTCAGGGCCGTAAATTGCCAAGACTATCGGAATCTGCATCCATACCGGGAGGGTATAGTATGGAGATGCGTCAGCTACGGTACTTCGTGGCCGTCGCGCACGACCGCAATTTCTCGCGCGCGGCGGAGCGGCTGCACATGGCACAGCCCCCGCTCAGCCGGCAGATCCAGCTGCTCGAGGCCGAGATGGGCTGCGCGCTGATCGACCGGTCGGTGCGCCCCCTGCGGCTGACGGCGCCGGGCCGGCTGTTCCTCAAGCAGGCCGAGCAGATCCTCGCCCATGCCGAGGCCACGCGTCAGATGATCGAGCGTTCACGGGCGACGGAGAAACTGAGCGTGATCTTCGGCTTCGTCGCCTCGACCATGTACGGCCGGTTTCCCGCCCTGATCCGCGAGTTCCGCAAGGTGGCGCGCGACTTCGAGATCAATCTGGTTGAGATGAGCAGCCTCGAACAGATCGCCGCGCTCAAGGAGGGGAGGATCGACGCGGGGTTCGGCACGCAGCGGTTCGAGGATCCCGCGGTCCGCCGCGTCCTTCTGCGCAACGAGGAGATGGTCGTGGCGATGCCCGCGACCCATCCCCTTGCCGGTGGCGACGCGCCGCTGCCGCTTGCGCGGATCGTGCAGGAACCGCAGATCCTCTACCCCAGCCATCCGCGGCCATCCTATGCCGACCAGGTGCTGGCGGCCTTTCACGACTACGGCCTCGCCCCTGCCATCGTGCAGGAGGTGCGCGAGCTGCACATCGCGCTGGGGCTGGTGGCGGCAGAGGAAGGCGTGGCGATCGTGCCCGCTTCGGTGAAACGCTCCTGGGCCGAGGACCTGCGGTTCCGCCCGATCGAGGAACGCCCGACCTCGCCGATCTTCATGAGCTTTCGCGAAGGCGATGTCTCGCGGCCGATCAGGGCCATGATGGAGGTGATCTGCCGGATGTACGCCAGCTGGGGCTACGAGGTGCCGGAGGGGCTTCTGACCGACTAGCCCCCGCCCGCCGCGCGCTATTTCCGCAGGACGGTGTTCTGGTCGACCATGTAATCCACCGAGATGTGGAACGCGGCGGCGCCGAGCGCGCGGGCGATGCTGCCGAAACGGCCGGCGGAAATCTCGGGCGGCTGGATCCCGCGCAGGTCGAGCCGGTAGAGATGCGCGCGGACCTCCTCGATCAGGCGCGCACGCATGTCGGCCGGGATGGCCCCGTCGATCACCACGGCCTCGAACTCGATCACCGCCTGGGTCGAGACGATGGCATGCGCGAGGCTCCGCGCCGCGCGGGTCATCCAGGCGGTGATCAGCTGCGGATGCGACCGCCAGCCGCTTTCGTCGGAATAGAGCGTCTCGGGGTCGGCCCCCGCATCCGCAAGAAGATGCTCGAGCACCACGAGCGAGGCATGGTCGATCAGGCGGTCGCCGCCCGGCTCGTCCGGGATCCGCAGCGGCCCGAAGCCCCCCGCCGTGCCCCGCCGTCCGGTGAAGACGCTGCCGTTCAGCACGATCCCGCCCCCGATGAAGGCGCCGAGGAAGAAGTAGATCACGTCTTCCTTGTGCGTCGGCGGACCGAATACCAGCTCGGCCCGACAGGCCGCGGCGCCGTCGTTCTCGACCGAGATCGGCCCCGGCACGAGATCGGCGAAGCCCGTCACCGGGTCGAACTCGCGCCAGGCGTCCATCTCCTCGCGCGGAGCACCGAAATCTTCGGTCCAGTGCCAGAGCTCCGAGGGCATCGCGACGCCGAAGCCCGAAACCTCGTCCCGGCGCAGCTTGGCCGAGCGCAGCAGGGGCCGCAGATTCGCGTTGAGAAAGTCGATCGCGCGGGCGGGTGTGGGGTAGTCGTGGCGCTGGATGCGCCGGGCCAGCACCCCGCCGCAGAAATCGACCGCGACCAGGTCGAAGCTGCGCCGCCCGATCTTCAGCCCGAGGTAGCGGTTGGCATCGGGGTTGAGCCGCATCGGCACCGAGGGCTGGCCCACCCGACCCCGCCGCGGCGCGTCGCGCAGTAGCAGGTTGTCGGCCTCCAGCGCGTTGAAGATGACCGAGACGGCATTGGCCGACAGCCCCGTCGCGCGCGTCGCCTCGGCCTTGGTCATCGTGCCGTACTGACGCAGGAGATGCAGCACCAGCCGTTCGTTGTAGCTGCGCACCGCGATCTGGTTCGACCCCTTGAGCGGGGTCGCCAACAGAAGTTTCTCCTTGTCGTCGACGTTCATCCTGTCGGGTCCGATGCCTTTTCTGCCCCGGGGGTATCCTGGGCGCATCCTAGGCCGCGCCGGCGCGGCCGAACAAGCCGAAACGTGTCGGACGGCACCTGCGCACGTCAACTTAATAATTCATTTGCGAGTTTATATTGACAGGCTGCGAGTTGCGGATCTACTGAATCAACCATGCTGTGCGGGATCTGAGGAGAGGTCTCCGCAGCGTGTCAGCCGGTTCCGGCGGGCGAAAGAAGATGCGGCGGACCTGAAACCACTTTGCAGGGACTTATCCGCCGCGCGCTCCGGGACGAGTGTTAACGGGAGGAGAACATGAGGAAATTCAAGACCGGCGGCGCCGGGTTCGTGGCGGTGGGACTGCTGGCGATGGCGGCGTCGGGGCCGGCCATGGCAGAGGGCGTGAAGGCCTGCCTGATCACCAAGACCGATTCCAACCCCTACTTCGTGAAGATGAAGGAAGGCGCCAAGGCCGAGGCCAAGAAGCTGGGCGTCTCGCTCAAGACCTATGCGGGCAAGTACGACGGCGACAACGAAAGCCAGGTGTCGGCGATCGAGGCCTGCATGGCCGATGGCGCCAAGGGCATCCTGATCACCGCCTCGTCGACCAAGGCGATCGTGCCGACGGTCGAGAAGGCGCGCAAGGCAGGCCTTCTGGTGATCGCGCTGGACACCCAGCTAGACCCCGCAAGCGCCGCCGACATGACCTTTGCGACCGACAATTTCCACGCGGGAGAGCTTGACGGCCAATGGGCGAAGGCCAAGCTGGGCGACAAGGCCAAGGATGCCAAGATCGCCTTCCTCGACCTTGCCGTGTCGCAGCCGACCGTGGGGGTCAAGCGCGACCAGGGCTTCATGAAGGGCTTCGGCATCGACATCAAGAACCCCGACAAATGGGGGGATGAGGACGACCCGCGCATCGTCGGGCACGACGTCACCGGCGGCTCGATCCAGGGCGGCCAGAAGGCGATGGAGAACCTGCTGGCCAAGAATCCCAACATCAACCTCGTCTACGCGATCAACGAACCGGCGGCGGCCGGTGCCTACCAGACGCTGAAATCCTTCGGCAAGACCAAGGGCGTGACCATCGTCGCGATCGACGGCTCCTGCCAGGGGGTGAAGAACGTGGGCAAGGGCGTGATCAGCGCGACCGCGCAGCAATATCCGCTGCGCATGGCCGCGCTCGGGATCAAGGCGATCGTCGAATACGCCAAGACCGGCGAGAAGCCCAAGGCCACCGAGGGGAAGGACTTCTTCGACACCGGGGTGAACCTGGTCACCGCGGATCCGCAGAAGGGCGTCGACTCGATCCCCGTCAAGAAGGGCGAGGCGATGTGCTGGGGCTAGGTTCCGCGGCGGCGCCCGGCGGGCGCCGCACATGACGACCGGGCGGGGCCCCTGCCCCGCCCATTCCATCGCGGTCCGGCCAGGAAGGAGAGACCATGACCACGCGGCACACCACCGCCGAGGAATACGAGCGCGACCTGACCGGCGCGCCGTCCTCGCAGGCCGAATTCGAGGAACGGCGCAGCCCGATCCAGCGCGTGCAGCACCTCTTGCACACGACCCCGTCGCTGGTGCCGCTGTTCGTGCTTCTGGTATCGGTCGCGGGCTTCGGCCTGCTTGTCGGCGCCAATTTCTTCTCGGCCTTCGCGCTGACGCTGATCCTCAAGCAGGTCGCCGTCACCGGCATCGTGGGCGCGGCCCAGTCGCTGGTCATCCTCACCGCGGGGATCGAGCTTTCGGTCGGCGCGATCATGGTGATCTCGACCGTGATCATGGGCCAGTTCACCTTCACCTACGGCATTCCGGCGCCGCTTTCGGTGCTGGCGGGCCTGGGGTTCGGCGCGCTGATCGGCTTCATCAACGGCAACCTCGTGGCGCGGGTCAAGCTGCCGCCCTTCATCGTGACGCTGGGGATGTGGCAGATCGTGCTGGCCGCGAACTACCTCTATTCCGGGAACGAAACGATCGGATCGGACCAGATCACGACCTCGGCCCCGACGCTTCAGGTCTTCGGCGGGACCATGCAGATCGGCGGCGCCGTGCTCAGCTACGGCGCGATCATGATGGTGGTGCTGGTGCTGGTGCTCGCCTACGTGCTGCGCCACACCGCCTGGGGTCGCCACGTCTATGCCGTGGGCGACGACCCGGCGGCGGCAGAGCTGGCCGGCGTCAAGGTCAAGCGCGTGCTGGTTTCGGTCTACACCCTGTCCGGGCTGATCTGCGCGATCGGCGGATGGGTGCTGATCGGCCGGATAGGGGCGATCTCGCCCAACTCGGGCCAGTTCGAGAACATCAACTCGATCACCGCGACGGTGATCGGGGGGATCTCGCTCTTCGGCGGGCGCGGTTCTATCCTGGGGATGATGTTCGGCGCGCTGATCGTCGGCGTCTTCACCCTGGGGCTGAACATGTACGGGACCGACCCGCAATGGACCTACCTGCTGATCGGCATGCTGATCATCCTTGCCGTGGCGGTCGACCAATGGATCCGGAAGGTGGCAGCATGAGCACCCAACAGAAACCCGACCCCAACCGCGACGCGCCCATCCTCTGGGCCCGCAACCTGGTGAAACGCTTCGGGCGCGTCACCGCCATCGACCACTGCGACTTCGAGCTCTACCCCGGCGAGATCCTCGCGGTGATCGGCGACAACGGCGCGGGCAAGTCGACGCTGATCAAGGCGCTGTCGGGGGCCGTCAGCCCCGACGAGGGCGAGATCCACCTCGATGGCCGGAAGGTGCAGTTCTCCTCGCCCCTCGATGCGCGCAAGCACGGGATCGAGACGGTCTACCAGACGCTGGCGATGTCGCCCGCGCTGTCGATCGCGGACAACATGTTCATGGGGCGGGAGCTGCGCAAACCCGGCTTCGCGGGCACCTGGCTGCGCAAGCTCGACCACGCGCGGATGGCGCAGATCGCGCGCGAGAAGCTGACCGAGCTGGGGATCATGACGATCCAGAACATCAACCAGCCGGTCGAAACGCTCTCTGGCGGCCAGCGGCAGGGCGTCGCCGTGGCCCGCGCGGCGGCCTTCGGGTCGAAGGTGGTGATCATGGACGAACCGACCGCCGCGCTGGGGGTCAAGGAAAGCCGCAAGGTGCTGGAACTGATCCAGGAGGTGCGCGACCGCGGCATCCCGATCATCCTGATCTCGCACAACATGCCCCACGTGTTCGAGGTCGCCGACCGCGTCCATGTGCACCGCCTCGGGCGGCGGCTCTGCGTGATCGACCCGCGGCAGCATTCCATGTCGGACGCGGTGGCCTACATGACCGGCGCCAAGGTTCCCGACGAAGCCCCCGCCGAGGTCGCGGAGCCGGCCTGAGATGGCACAGATCGAGACGCATGTGCAGGCGGTGCTCGCCCTGATCGGGCGCACCGTGCCGAAGACGGGCCGGGTGGTGATCGCCGTCGCGGGACCGCCCGGGTCGGGCAAGTCGACGCTGGCTGCAAGGGTGGTCGGGGCGCTGAACCCCGCCGGGGGCGCCCCGCAGGCCGCGCTTGTGCCGATGGACGGGTTCCACCTCGACAACGAGGTTCTCGACGCGCGCGGACTGCGGGCCGTGAAGGGCGCACCGCAGACCTTCGACGCGAGCGGTCTTGCCGACCTCCTGGCACGGCTGCGCAGGCCGGGAACCGAGACGCGCTTTCCGGAATTCGACCGTGCCGCCGACCGCGTGGTGCCGGGCGCGGGACATCTGCCCGCCGAGACCGCGACCGTCGTGGTCGAGGGCAATTACCTGCTGCTGGCCGAGGCGCCGTGGTCCGCGCTCGCGCCCTTCTTCGACGCGACGGTGATCCTGGCGCCCCCCCTCCCCGAGATCCGTAGCCGCCTTGTCGCGCGGTGGCAGGGGCTGGGGCTGGACGCCGCGGAGATCGCCGCGCGCGTCGATGGCAACGACATGGTCAACGCCCGGACCGTCCTTGACCGCAGCGTGGCCGCGGATCTCGTCCTCGGATGACGCCGCGCTTTCCGCCGACCCCGACGCTCCGGGGCAATGCTTCCCGCCGCAGCCGGCATCAGCGGCGCCGACCGGCCTTGCCGAGGTGCGAGGTCGGAAGCGCCGTCGTGTACTTCACCTGGTCCAGCGCAAAGCTGGACCGGATGTTGGCGACCCCCGGGATCTGCGTCAGGAACTCCAGCACCAGTTCCTGGTAACGCTGGAGATCCTCGACCACGATCCGCAGCATGAAATCCGCCTCGCCGGTCATCAGGTAACACTCCATCACCTCCTCGCGCGCCTCGATCGCGTCGGTGAAGACCTTGAGCGAGGCCTTGTCCTGCTGCACCAGCGTCACCTGCACGAAGACGTTGACCGACAGGCCCAGGCTGATCGGGTCGGCCAGCGCGACCGAGCCGCGGATCACCCCGCTCTCGCGCAGTTCCGCCACGCGGCGCCAGCAGGGGGAAGCGGAAAGGTTCACCCGCTCCGCCAGCTCGGCATTGCTCAGCGCCGCGTTCTCCTGCAGCGCATCCAGGATGCGCAGGGTCGCAGCATCGAATCCCCGCTCCTGTTGCGGCATGTTTCACCTGCCTTTCTCGTCTTTCGGAAAGAATTTGCCCATAACTCCGCATCGTCGGCAACCGTCAGGTCAGATTTTCCGCGCCTAAAGGTCTAACTTGCCCCGGCGGGTGGCGGCGCCCCTCCGGCGCCCCGTCCGCATGCCCCCGGCGGCCCGCGTCAGCCCGCGGCGGCCCGCACGAAATCCGCACGGGGCGGCAGGACGCAAGGCGAGAGGATCCATCATGGCGCAGACACCGGAACGCGACCCCCTGAAGATTGTCGAACAGCGCCTGCTGTGGCTGTCGCACTGGATGATCCACCATGCCAACCACATCCGGCCCAAGGCGGACGGGATCAAGGTGGGCGGGCACCAGGCCTCGTCGGCCTCGATGGTGTCGATCATGACCGCGCTCTACTTCTCGGCGCTGCGCCCCGAGGACCGGGTGGCGGTGAAGCCGCATGCCTCGCCGGTGTTCCACGCGATGCACTACCTGATGGGCAATCTCGACCGCGAGCGGATGGAGAATTTCCGCGGCTACGGCGGCGTACAATCCTACCCCAGCCGCACCAAGGACGTGGACGACGTCGATTTCTCCACCGGCTCGGTCGGCCTTGGCGTCGCGATCACCGCCTTCGCCTCGATCGTGCAGGATTACGTCGCAGCCAAGAGCTGGGGCGCGGGCCTGCCCACGGGCCGGATGGTCGCGCTGGTGGGCGATGCCGAGCTTGACGAGGGCAATGTCTACGAATGCCTCCAGGAAGGCTGGAAGAACGACCTGCGCAATTGCTGGTGGGTGATCGACTACAACCGCCAGTCGCTGGACGGGATCGTGCGCGAGGGGCTGTTCGCGCGGATCGAGAAGATCTTCGACGCCTTCGGCTGGGAGGTGGTGAAGGTCAAGTACGGCGCCCTCCAGCGCGCGGCCTTCGCCGAGCCGGGCGGCGACCGCCTGCGCGACTGGATCGACGCCTGCCCGAACCAGGAATATTCCGCGCTGACCTACCAGGGCGGTGCGGTCTGGCGCCGCCGGCTGATGGAGGATCTGGGCGACCAGGGCGAGGTTTCGGCGCTGATCGACCGGCGGTCGGACGCGGCGCTTGCCGCGCTGATGGAGAACCTCGGCGGCAATTGCGTGGAAACCCTGGCCGAGGTCTTCGCGGGCATCGACCACGACCGCCCGACCTGCTTCCTCGCCTACACGATCAAGGGGTGGGGCACGCCGATCGCGGGCCACAAGGACAACCACGGCGGGTTGATGACAAAGGCCCAGATGGCCGATTGGCAGGCCCACATGGGCGTGCCGGACGGCGCGGAATGGGAGGCCTTCGCGACGGTGGAGAACCCCGCCGCGCTGAAGGACTGGCTGACGCGCGTGCCCTTCTTCGCAAAGGGGCGGCGACGCCATGGCGACGCGCGGCTGCCCGTTCCGGCGATCACCGCTGGCGCGGACCGGGGCAGCGACCGCGAAACCTCGACCCAGGCGGCCTTCGGCAAGATCCTCGACGATCTGGCCAAGGGCGACAGCGACCTTGCGGCGCGGATCCTGACGATGTCGCCCGACGTGACCGGCACCACCAGCCTCGGGCCCTGGGTCAACCGCCGCCGTCTGTTCGCGCGCAAGGCGCAGGCCGACGCCTTCATCGAACACCGCATCCCCTCGACCGCGAAATGGACCTTCGACCCCGAGGGCCAGCACCTCGAACTCGGCATCGCCGAGATGAACCTGATGCTGGCGCTCGGCGCGGCGGGGCTGTCGCACAGCCTTTTCGGCAAGCGGCTGATCCCGGTCGGCACGCTTTACGATCCCTTCGTCGCCCGCGGCCTCGATGCGCTGAACTACGCTTGCTACCAAGATGCCCGCTTCCTGCTGGTCGGCACCCCCTCGGGCGTCACGCTGGCCCCCGAGGGCGGGGCACACCAGTCGATCGGCTCGCCCCTGATCGGGATGAGCCAGGACGGTCTGGCGGCGTTCGAACCGGCCTTCGCCGACGAGCTGGCGGTGATCATGGAATGGGCCTTCGACTACCTCCAGCGGGATGCCGAGGGCGATCCGGACGAACGCACCTGGCTGCGCGACGAGACGGGCGGGTCGGTCTATCTGCGGCTCTCCACCAATCCGATCGAGCAGCCGGGCAAGCGCCATGACGATGCCTTCCGGCAGGGCGCGGTCGACGGCGCCTACTGGCTGCGCAAGCCGGGGCCGAACGCCGAGGTGGTGATTGCCTACCAGGGCGTTGTCGCGCCCGAGGCGATCTGCGCGGCCGGTCAGCTTGCCGGGGCGCGGCGCGATATCGGTGTGCTGGCCGTGACCTCGGCCGACCGTCTGAACGCGGGATGGATGGCGGCGCAGCGTGCCCGCGCCCGGGGCAATCCGCGCGCCGTCTCGCATGTCGAACGGCTGATGTCCGACCTGCCCCCGCATTGCCGCATCGTCACGGTGATCGACGGCCACCCCGCGACGCTCAGCTGGCTCGGGGCGGTCGCCGGCCACGTCACCCTGCCGCTGGGGGTGGAGCATTTCGGCCAGACGGGCACCATCGGCGACCTTTACCGCCACCACGGCATCGACGCCGAGGCGATCGTCGAGAAGGTCGGCGGGCTGACAATGGGCCGCCGCCCCGGCCTGCCCGTCGCCGGATAAGACCCGTCGAAAAGACCCCAAGGCCCACCCCGCGCGATGGATCGCGCGGGCCTGACCCCAGGGCTTACAAAGCAAACGGCAGGGGGCTGCGTCCCCTGCCGTTCTACCTTGTCAGAATGTCCGAAAGACCCGGCCCCGAGCAGGCGCCCTCAAACGGGCCACCACCGGTCTCATGCGGGCCTCACGGGCCGGGGCGGTCAGATCCCGTCGCCGACGAAGGCCTTCTCGACCACGTATTCCTTCGGATCGGAATTCGCGCCTTCGTTCAGGCCATAGCTTTCCAGCACCGCCTTCACGTCGACGTTGAAATCGAGCGAGCCGCAGACCATGGCGCGGTCTTCCTCGGCGTTCATCTTCGGCAGGCCCAGATCCTCGAACACCTTGCCGGAGGCGAGGTTGTCGGTGATCCGGCCCATGCGCGGGCTCTCTTCCCGCGTGGTCGTGGGGTAGTAGAGCAGCTTGCCCTCCACCAGCTCGCCGATCAGCGGGTCCTCGCGCAGCGCCTCGACCAGCTGTTGCCCATAGGCCAGCTCATCCGCGGTGCGGCAGGTGTGCATCATGATCACCTGCTCGTACTTCTCGTAGACCTCCGGGTCGCGCATCAGCGAGGCGAAGGGCGCGATGCCGGTACCGGTGGCAAGGAACCACAGCCGCTTGCCGGGCAGTAGCGCGTCGACCACCAGCGTGCCCACGGGCTTGGGCCGCAGGATGATCTGGTCGCCCTCCTTGATGTGCTGCAGCTTCGAGGTCAGCGGCCCGTCCGGCACCTTGATCGAGTAGAACTCCAGCGCCTCGTCCCACGAGGGCGAGGCGATCGAGTAGGCACGCAGGAGCGGCTTGCCGTTGTCGCCCAGCAGGCCGATCATCACGAACTCGCCCGAGCGGAAGCGCAGGCTCTGCGGGCGCGTCACCCGGAACGAGAACAGCCGGTCGGTCCAGTGACGGACCTCGGTCACGGTCTGGGCGTCGGGCAACACCTTGGCGGCAGGCGTCTGGTCGGGGCTTTGGGCGGTATTGGTCATGGGGCTTTGAATAGTCATCTCGTCCCGATCTTTTCAAGGTCAAGCTATGGCGCAAATCTCGTTTGCACGCAAATGATATGGATCAACCGGCGAAGCGGCTGCGGTAATCGTTCTGCTGCCAGTCGGCGCGGAACTGCCACTGATCCTCGGGCTGGCGGGCCGCGGTTTCCTCGGGGATCTCGACCGCGTCGAAGCCCGACCGGCGCGCCATGGCGTATTGGTCCGAGATCATAGCGCCCTTGGCGTGCAGCGTACCGGCATAGCCCATGTCGCGCAGCCGGCGGCCAAGGGTGAAGCCGCGCCCATCGGCGGCCGAGGGAAAGTCGACCCGGATCAGCGAGAGCGCCGAGAGATCCGCCTCCAGCGCCGAAAGATCGGCGTCAGAGGCGAGGTCGAGCGTTTCGCCCGCGGGGGCGGGAACCGGGCCAAAGCCCCGGTCGGTGACGAGGATGGTCATCGCAGGTCTCCTTCAGGCGGCGTTGCCGCGCACGACGCGGCCATTGACGAAGTGGATGCCGCATTCGTCCTTGTCGCGGCCGCGCCAGCGCCCGGCGCGCGGGTCTTCGCCCGCCTTGACGGGCGTGGTGCACGGCGCGCAGCCGATCGAGGCATAGCCCTTGGCGACCAGCGGATGGCGCGGCAGGTCATGGGCGTCCATGTGGTCGCGCAGGTCTTCCGCCGACCAGTTCGCCAGCGGGTTCACCTTCAGCCGGCCTTCCTCCACCTCGAACGGTTGCAACGCGGCGCGGGCACCGGTCTGGAACCGCTTGCGCCCGGTGATCCAGGCGCCATAGGGGGCAAGCGCACGGTCCAGCGGCTCGGTCTTGCGCAGCTGGCAGCAGGCGTCGGGCTCGGCCAGATGCAGGATGTTGTCGGGGTCGCGCTCCAGCACCGCCTTCGGATCGGGCCGGATCACCTGCACGCCGGTCAGGCCCAGCGTCTGCGCCACCTCGCGCTGGTAGGTCAGCGTTTCGGGGAACAGCATCTGGGTGTCGAGGAACAGCACCGGAAGCGACGGGTCGATCTGCGCGGCAAGGTGCAGCAGCACGACCGAATCCGCGCCGAAGCTGGACACCATCGCGACCGGGCCGATGTCTTCCTGTTCCAGCGCCTTCGCCAGGATCTCCTGCGCGCTGCGCCCCTCGGCCCAGGCGTTCAGTCGGGCGGCACGGGTCTCGAGGTCGTCTTCGGTCAGGTCACGCGGCATCTTTCTGCTCCTCGTAGAGGGCTTCCTTGAACGGCCCCGTCCCGAGGCGACGAACCGCCTGCAGGAAGGTCTCGGACGGCGCCTTGCGCAGCGCGAGATAGGCGCGCAGGATCCGCTCGATCGCCGGGACGACCTCGTCATAGGCAAAGCCCGGGCCGGTACGTTCCCCCAGCGCGGTATCCGCGCTCGGATCGCCGCCAAGGGTGATCTGGTAGGTCTCGACCCCCGCGCGATCCAGCCCGAGAATGCCGATATGGCCCAGGTGGTGGTGGCCGCAGGCGTTGATGCAACCCGAGATCTTGATCGTCACCTGCCCCAGCTCACGCTCGATCGGGCGCAGCCGGTCGGCCAGACCCTGCGCCACCGGGATCGACCGGGCGGTCGCCAGCGTGCAGTAATCCATGCCCGGGCAGGCGGTGATGTCGGTCACGAGGCCCGTGTTGGCCTCGGCCAGCGCGATGCCTTCCAGGGCCGCGCGCAGCGCCGGCAGGTCACCGCGATGGACATGCGGAAGGATCAGGTTCTGATCCTGGCCCACGCGGATCTCGCCGTGCCCGATCTCGTCGGCCAGATCGGCGAGCGCGCGCATCTGGTCGGCTGTGATGTCGCCCGGCGTGGCGCCCCGCCCCTTGAGCGAGACACGCACGATCGCGTAATCCGGGTTGGCGTGGGAGACGAGGTTGGTCTCGGCCCACTCGGCATAGCCACGGTCGGTCAGCGCATTGAAATGCGCGACGGTGGGCGCGTCCTTGTAGACAGGCTTGGCAAAGCCCTTCTCGATCCGCTCCAGCTCTGCCACGGCGTTCGGGTAGATGCCGCGACGCTCGGCGAACCGGGCCTCGACCTGCTCCTTGAGAGCCTCCATGCCCTCTTCGCGCAGCGTGATCTTGATGCGGGCCTTGTACTTGTTGTCCCGGCGCCCGGCGATGTTATAGGCCGCTAGAACCGCCTCGATATAGGGCAGCAGCTCGTCCATCGACACGTAATCGCGCAGCTCCTCGCCCAGCAGGGGCGTGCGGCCCAGGCCACCCCCCACCAGCACGCGGGCACCGATCACACCGTCGCGTTCCACCAGTTGCAGGCCGATGTCGTGCACCTTGAGGATGGCGCGGTCGGCCTCGGCGCCGGTCACCGCGATCTTGAACTTGCGCGGCAGAAACTGGAATTCCGGATGGTCGGTCGACCATTGCCGCACCAGTTCCGCCACCGGGCGGGGATCGGCGATCTCGTCCGCCGCGGCGCCGGCATAGGGGTCGGCGGTGACGTTTCGGATCGTGTTGCCCGAGGTCTGCACCGCATGCATCCCCACCTCGGCCAGCGCATCGAGGATATCGGGCACATCGGCCAGCTTGGGCCAGTTGTACTGGATGTTCTGACGCGTGGTCATGTGGCCATAGCCCTTGTCCCACCGCTCGGCGATCATCGCGAGCGTGCGCAGCTGGTCGGAATTCAGCGTGCCGTAGGGGATCGCCACCCGCAGCATGTAGGCATGCAGCTGCAGGTAGAGGCCGTTCATCAGGCGCAGCGGGCGAAATTCCTCTTCGGTCAGGCTGCCGTCGATGCGGCGCGCAACCTGCTGACGGAACTGCGCGGCCCGGGTCTTGAGGAAATCGCGGTCGAATTCGGTCTGGTCATACATCGGTCAGGTCCGCCTGCTTGCCGTGGTTGCGGTTCGAGGGCCCGGCGGCGCGGAACCCCTCGCGGAAGTGGCCGGGCACCGGGCCCTGCTGGCTTGCGCGTGCCTCGGCCAGGTACGGGCCGACGACGCGGTCGGGCTGCGACTGGGCGTCGATCAGGCGCAGCTGCGCGATCGCCTCGTCCTCGATCAGCTCGGCCTCGTCGAGGCGGCGCACCCAGGCGCCATCCTCGGCGAGATAGACGACGTCGCCTTCCAGAAGCGCGTTCGCGGTGACGACCTTGGGGGTGAAGATGCGGCTCATGCGGAGGCCTCCCGTGCGGTGGCAAGGGCCGCGCGCGGGGCGAGGCCGAGAAGAAGGATGGCAGGACCGGCAAGGCCCGAGGCCTCGTCCGGCAGGGTGGCAAGGGTCGCGGCGATCACGCGCTCATCGCGGCGCGAGGCGTTTTCGACCAGGGTGACAGGGGTGGCAGCGGCCGCGCCGTGCATCATCAGCCGGCCCTGGATGAAGCGCGCGGCGCGCTTGCCCATGTAGATCGCGGCAACCGCACCGGGCGCGGCCAGTGCGCGCCAGTCCTGGTCGGCGAAGCCCTTGACGTCGTGGCCGGTGATCAGCCGAACGCCCTTGTTGCGCCCCCGCGCCGTGAGGCCCTGGCCAAGGCTTGCGGCGGCGGCCGATGCGGCGGTGATGCCGGGCACCACCTGCCAGGCGATCCCGGCCGCGTCGAGCGCCGCGATCTCTTCGTCGAGCCGGGCAAAGACCGCCGGGTCGCCACCCTTGAGGCGCACGACGCGCAGGCCCTTGAGCGCCTCTGTCACCATCAACGCGTTGGTCGTTTCCTGCGGGACCGATGGGCCGAACCCCTCCTTGCCGACGGCGATCAGCCGGGCTGCGGGGCCCGCCAGCGCCAGCACCTCGTCGGACACGAGCCGGTCGTGGATCACCACTTCGGCCGCGGCCAGCGCGCGGGCGGCCTTCAGCGTCAGCAGTTCGGCATCGCCGGGACCGGCCCCCACCAGCGCCACGGTTCCGGGCAGGGTGCCGCGCTGCGGCAGGTCCGTCGCGGCGGTATCTTCAGGGGTGCGGAACATGGCGGCCTCCGGTGCTTTCTTGCCTTTCAATCTAGGATATCGTCCCTGTATTTCGCCAGTCGCCCTTGCCAATAAGGAACATCGTCCCGATACTGCGGTGCAGCAGGACAAGGTTCGCGGAAACGCCGGAGGTCAGGAATGTCGGTTCGTCTGGACGCGCTGGATCGGAAGATCCTTGCGGAGCTTCAGGAAGATGCCAGCCAGTCGCTCGATGATATCGCGGGCAAGGTGGGCTCTTCCAAGACGCCCGTCTGGAACCGGATTCGCAAATTGCGCGAGGCCGGGGTGATCCGCCGCCAGACCGTGATCCTCGACCCGGAGGCCTTGGGGATCGACGCCTGCTTCTTCGTCCTGATCCGCACGTCGGAGCATGAGAAGGACTGGCAGCAGGCCTTCCTCAAGGCGCTGCGCGAACGGCCCGAGGTGCTCGAGGCGCACCGTCTGGCGGGCGATATCGACTATATCCTCAAGGTCTGCGTGCCCAACGCCCGGGCCTACGACACCTTCTACCAGGCCCTGATCGCCGAGGTGAAGATTCACAACGTGACCGCGCTCCTGTCAATGGAACAGATCAAGGCGACGACCGCGCTGCCCGTCTGACCGGCACCGCCCCTGTCTGCCCCTGTCTGCCCCTGTCTGCCCCTGGCCGACCGGAACCGCCCGCCCCCGTAGCCAAGGATGAGCCTCGACGCGCCTCGCCCGCGCAGCTATCACCAGAGGGCGAACAAAAAGGGGCGCCCGCGGACCGCCCCCGGCGCAGCAGGCAGGGGCCGCGTCGCGGTCGCCGGCCGGGCCGGACCAGCCGCATCAGCCTGAGCGCACCGATCCCCCGCCGACGCGGCGAAGATCGGGGACGCCAGGAAACCGGGACAGCAGAGACATGACGAACCTCACCCGACCGCTGCCGACCCGTCCGAAGGGGGCCTCCGCCCGTGTCTGACGCCCATATCCTCGCAACCTTCCTCGCCGAGCTGGTCGTGCTGATGGTGCTGGGCCGCGCCCTCGGCGAGGTGATGGCGCGCTTCGGCCAGCCGGCGATCTTCGGTCAGCTGCTGGCGGGGGTGGCGCTTGGCCCCTCGCTCTTCGGTCTCGTACTGCCGGGGCTGCACGACCTGATCTTCCCGCAGTCCAACAAGCTCAAGACGATGATCGACGCGGTGTCGCAGGTGGGCATCCTGTTGCTGCTTCTGCTGACCGGGATGGAAACCAACATCCAGCTTGTCCGGCGCCGCTTCCGTGTCGTCGCGACCACCTCGGTCAGCGGCATCGCGGTGCCCTTCGTCTGCGGCCTCGCGCTGGGGTATTTCCTGCCCGACAGCCTGATCCCCGACGAGGGCCGGCGCCTCGTCACCGCGCTGTTCATCGGCACCGCGCTGTCGATCTCGTCCGTCAAGATCGTCGCCGTCGTACTGATGGAGGTGGGGTTCATCCGCCGCGACCTTGGCCAGTTGATCCTCGCCACCGCGATCCTCGACGATTCCATCGCCTGGATCATCGTCTCGGTGATCGCCGGCATGGCCTCGCGCGAGGCGCTCGACCTCACGCGGATCGGGTTCAGCGTCGGCGCCGCGGTGCTTTTCCTCGCCGTCGCGCTGACCCTCGGCCGCCGCCTGGTGGCGGAACTGATCCGCTGGACCAACGACACGCTGGCTATCGACTTCCCGGTGATCACCGCCGTCCTCGCCGTGACCTTCGCGATGGCGCTGACCACCGATCTGATCGGCGTGCACTCGGCCCTCGGGGCCTTCGTCGCGGGGGTGATCATCGGCCAGTCGCCGATCCTCAAGGGCCATATCGAGCAGGAATTGCGCGGCCTCATCCTCGCCTTCTTCAGCCCGGTCTTCTTTGCCGTCGCGGGGCTGGAGATGGACCTGACGACGATCGCCACCCCGTCGATGCTTGGCCTTGCCCTGCTTTTCGTACTGATCGCCTCGGTCGGCAAGACCGCCGGCGCGCTGGCGGGCGGCCACCTTGCCGGGCTGTCCTGGCGCGAGTCGACGGCGCTTGCCACCGGCCTCAACGCCCGCGGATCGACCGAGGTGATCATCGCCACCATCGGCATGTCTCTCGGCGTGCTGAGCGAACCGCTCTACACGCTGATCGTCGCCATGGCGATCCTGACCACCATGGCGATGCCGCCGACCCTGCGCTGGACACTCTCACGGGTGGAGACCCGGCCCGACGAACAGGAACGGATGGAGGAGGAGGAGGCCGAGGCGGGCGACATCCTGCCCGCGATGGAGCGCGCGCTGCTGATCGCCGAGGCTGGCGCCAACGGCGAGATGGCCGCGCGCCTTGCCGGGGCATTCGCGGCGGAACGCCAGATGCTGACCACCTCCCTCGAACCCGCGGCGGGAACGAAAGGGAGCGGGGCGAAGGGGAGCGGCACCAAGGGAAACGAGGCAGAGGCGGACACCGCCGAAACCGGCGCGGAAACCGAAGGCAAGGGCGATACCGTCGCCCTCGATGGCACGGGGCTTGCCCGCGCAGCGGCCAAGGATGCGGCGGCGCGGATCGAGGCGGCGCGAAACGGCACGCCCCGCACCAGGCAGGGCGAGAAAACAGCCGAGGCAGCCCCCAAGACGACGGACCCCGAGACTGCGGGCCCCTCGACGGCGGGTCCAAAGGCTGCGGGTCCAAAGGCTGCGGGTCCAAAGGCTGCGGAGCCCGAGGCCAAGGGCACCCCGGCAAAGGCGCCGCGCGACAAGGACGCGCCGCCCCGGATCGGCCCCGACGCCCTGATCAAACGTACCGGAATCTCGGTCGGCACGCCGCCGCAAGAGGTTGCGGCCAAGGGCTACGGCATCCTGTTCTGCGGCCTTCCGGCGCCGTTCGATGCCGATGGGCATCACCTCGTGCCACCGCTCAAGGACATCCTCGACGCCACCGACATGCCCGCGGTCATCGCCCTTGCGCAGGGCAGGCCGGAGACCCCGGGCGGCGCGCCCCCCGGTCATATCCTGGTGCCGATCGACGGCACGCAGGTGTCGCAGCTCGCCTCCGAGATCGCGGTGGCCCTCGCCCATGCAATGGGCGCGCGCCTGACCTTCCTGCATGTGGTGGAACAGGAGAACGAGAGCACGCTGCGCCGGGGCATCCACTCCGCCGGGGCGGGGTCGATCCTGCAACAGGCGGATGTGCTTGCCCGGCGCCACACGGTCGTGCCGGAGCTGCGCGAGGTGGTCGATCGCCAGCCCCATCGCCTGATCCGCCGGCTGGCGGCCCGCGGCACCTACGATCTGATCGTGTTCGGCGCCGACCTGCGGCAGGACGGCGGCAAGTTCCTTGGGCCCCGCTCCGCCGGGCTGGTGCAAAGCCTGGCGATCCCGGCCCTCGTCGTCACCGACTGAGGCCCCGTCATCGCCCGTGCGAGGCCCCTACCCCGCCTGCCCCGCCCGCGCATCGAAGCGAAAGATCGCCTGCCGCGCCTGCGTCGCCTCGCGGATGAAGCCCGCGACGCGGCGGATGCGCGCGATCTCGCGGTCGTCCTCCGAGTAGAGCAGCCAGTAGTCGCGCGTGAACGCCACCGCCTCGGGCAACACCGGTACGACGGGCGCCTCGCGTGCCATGAAGCAGGGCAGCACCCCCAGCCCCGCGCCGCCGATCACCGCGTCAAGCTGGGCCTGCACCGTCGCCGCCTTGTATGTGGTCCGGATCCCCGGGTGGATCCGCGAGTTGAAATCCAGCGCGGCGGTGTAGAGCAGCTCGTCGATATACCCCACGAAGGGCAGCCCGGGCAGGTCGGCAAGCGTGACCGGCGCCCCGATCCCGGCCAGCAGCGACGGCGCCGCATAAAGCCTCAGGTCGTAATCCACCAGCTTCTGCATCACCAGCCTGCCCGATTGCGGCCGGTCGAGGCTGATCGCGATATCGACGTCGCGGTTCCACAAGCGGTGGTTCGACGGGATCGGGACCAGCTCCAGATCCAGGGACGGCTCTTCCCGCGCAAGCTCCGGCAACAGGCGCGAGAGGATGGCATTGCCGAAGCCGTCGGGCGCGCCGATCCGGACCCGGCCGAAATACATCCCGCTCGGTTGCAGGCGGTCGAGGATCGTCTCGGCGCAATTGGTCATCTTCTCGGCAAGCCGGACCAGTGTCGCGCCGGCATCGGTCGGCACGTAGCCATCGCCATCGGGATCGAAAAGCCGGGTCTGGAATCGCGCTTCCAGCCGCGAGATGTGCCGCGCCACGGTGGTGTGGCTGACCCCCAGGCGCCGCGCGGCATGGCTGATCCTGCCCGCCCGCGCCGTTTCCAGGAAGTAGCGGATGTCGTTCCAGTCGAAATCCTGTGCCATCGCGCGGCCCCCCTGCCGGTAGCCTAGCCTCGGGCGAACTGCACGACAATAGACAGCCGCTGTGCAAAAATGAGAGTTTCCAACCCATGCGCCCCCGGCCCATGCTTGCCCCCACCGCGGAGGACGGCGCCACGCCGGCGGGGATGGGGGAGGAGACATGCAGGATTTCGGCACTTACGATTACGTCATCGTCGGCGCGGGCAGCGCGGGCTGTGTCCTGGCCAACCGGCTGAGCGAGGATCCCGAAAAGCGGGTCCTGCTGCTCGAGGCCGGGGGCAGCGACGCCTACCACTGGGTGCACATCCCGGTGGGATATCTCTACTGCATCGGCAACCCGCGCACCGACTGGTGCTTCAGCACGGCGGCCTGCGACGGACTTGGCGGCCGTTCGCTGCTTTACCCGCGCGGACGGCTCATCGGGGGATGTTCCTCGATCAACGGCATGCTCTACCTGCGCGGCCAGGCCGCGGATTACGACGGCTGGCGGCAGATGGGCCTTGCCGGCTGGGCCTGGGACGACGTCCTGCCCTATTTCCGCAAGTCCGAGGATTACTACGCCGGGGCCGACGAGGCCCACGGCGCGGGCGGCGAATTGCGTGTCGAGGAACAGCGCCTGAACTGGGAGATCCTCGACGCCTGGAAACAGGCCGCGGTGCAGGCGGGCATTCCCGAGACGGCCGATTTCAACCGCGGCGACAATTTCGGCGTCAGCTATTTCAAGGTGACCCAGCGCAACGGCTGGCGCTGGAGCGTCGCGAAAGGGTTCCTGCGGCCCGCGCGGTCGCGCAAGAACCTCGACGTCATGACGAAATCCCACGCGGAACGGCTGATCTTCGAGGGGCGGCGCGCGGTCGGGCTCAGGTTCCGGCGCGACGGGCGGCCGGCGACGGTGCGGACCCGGGGCGAGGTGATCCTTGCGACCGGTGCGATCGGCACGCCCCAGCTGCTGCAACTGTCCGGCATCGGCCCCGGCAAGCTGCTGCAAGACCACGGGATCGAGGTGGTCCACAACCAGCCGGGCGTCGGCGCCAACCTGCAGGACCACCTGCAGATCCGCTGTGCCTACCGGGTGCGCGACGTGCTGACGCTGAACACGATGGCCGCCACGATGTTCGGAAAGGCCCGCATCGGGATGGAATACCTCATGACGCGTTCGGGCCCGATGTCGATGGCGCCCAGCCAGCTTGGCGCCTTCGCCTATTCCTCGCCCGACGTCGCGACGCCGGATCTTGAATACCACGTCCAGCCGGTCAGCCTCGACGCCTTCGGCCAGCCGCCCCACACCTTCCCCGCGATCACGGCAAGCGTGTGCCACCTGCGGCCGGAAAGCCGGGGCCATGTGCGGATCACCGCGCCCGACCCGCTCGCCCACCCCGAGATCCAGCCGAACTACCTGTCGACGGAGCACGACCGCCTGGTCGCGGCGCGGGCGATCCGGCTGACCCGCCGGATCATGGAGCAGACCCCGCTGACGCGCTACGCACCCGAGGAGTTCAAGCCGGGGCCGACCTTCCAGACCGACGCGGAACTTGCCGAGGCGGCGGGGCAGATCGCATCGACCATCTTCCATCCGGTCGGCACGGCCCGCATGGGTGCCGATCCCGAGGCGGTGGTCGACGGATCGCTGCGGGTCCGGGGGGTCGAGGGGTTGCGTGTGGCCGACGCCTCGGTGATGCCGCGGATCACCTCGGGCAACACCAACGCGCCGGTGATCATGATCGCCGAAAAGGCCGCCGACATGATCCGGCAAGAGGCGCGCGAAAGGAACGCGGGCTAGGCCCGCGACTGCCTTCAGAGATCGGCGAGGAAGGCGTCGATGCCGGCCTGCGCGACCTCCATGTCCTGCGCGGGGGTGCCCGAGGATACGCCGATCCCGCCCACGACCTCTCCCTCCACGATCACCGGCAGGCCGCCGCCCACCACCATCAGCCGCCCGCCGAGGGCCGAACCGATGCCGTAGGCCGGGGCCCCCGGCTGGCTGGAGGCGCCGTATTCATGCGTCGCCTTCTTCGCCGCCGCGGCGGTAAAGCTCTTGTCGATGGCGATGGTGGTCGAGGTCACCTTGCCGCCGTCCATCCGCTCGAAGGCGATCAGGTTGCCGCCCTCGTCGGTGATCGCGATGCACATCGGCACGCCGATCTCACCCGCCTTGTCGCGCGCCCCGGCGATCAGCCGCCGCGCGTCGCCTATGTCCAGTCTTCTGATCGTCAGCATCCCGGTTTCCCTTCCATGTGCCGCCCCGTCACGCGGCCGCCGCCTTCACCCGGCGCCGCGCGGCATGCAGCAGCGGTTCGGTGTACCCCGAGGGCTGCGCCGCCCCTTCGAACACCAGCGCGCGCGCGGCGTTGAACGCCTCGCCATCGAAACCCGGCGCCATGGGGCGATAGGCCGGATCGCCCGCGTTCTGGGCATCGACCTTGGGCGCCATCCGCCGGAACGCCGCCTCGACATCCTCGGCCGTGCAGATCCCGTGCTCCAGCCAGTTGGCGATATGCTGCGACGAGATCCGCAGCGTCGCGCGGTCCTCCATCAACGCGATGTCGTTGATGTCGGGCACCTTGGAACAGCCGATCCCCTGGTCGACCCAGCGCACGACATAGCCCAGGATCGACTGGCAGGCGTTGTCCAGCTCGTGGCGCACCGCGTCGTCCGACAGGTTGCGCCCGGCCATGATCGGCGGCGTCAGCAGCGCCTCGCGCGAGGCCGGGGCGCGGCCCGCGATCTCCGACTGCACGGCGGCAACGTCAACCTCGTGGTAATGTGTGGCATGCAGGACCGCCGCGGTCGGCGACGGCACCCAGGCGGTGTTCGCGCCCGCCTTCGGATGGGCGATCTTGGCGGCCAGCATCTCGGCCATGGCGTCGGGCTTGGCCCACATCCCCTTGCCGATCTGCGCCTGACCGCGCAGCCCGCAGGCAAGGCCGGTGTCGACATTGCCATCCTCATAGGCCTTCAGCCAAGCCGACCCTGCCATCTCGCCCCGCGGGATCACCGGCCCCGCCTTCATCGAGGTGTGGATCTCGTCCCCCGTCCGGTCGAGGAACCCGGTGTTGATGAAGACACAGCGCCGGCGCACCGCCGCGATGCAGGCCGCAAGGTTGGCCGAGGTGCGGCGCTCCTCGTCCATCACGCCCAGCTTCACGGTGTTCTCGGGCAGGCCCAGAAGGGCCTCCACCCGGGCGAAAAGGGTGTCTGCGAAGGCAACCTCCTCGGGGCCGTGCATCTTGGGCTTCACCACGTAGACAGACCCCGCGCGGGAATTGCGCGGGCCCTCGGTCCGGGCGAGGTCGTGCATCGCGCAGGCCACCGTGACCACGGCATCCATGATCCCCTCGGGCGTGTCCTGCCCGTCAAGGCGCACCGCGTCGGTCATCATCAGGTGGCCCACGTTGCGCACCAGCATCAGCGCCCGGCCCGGGTGGGTCGCCGCGCTGCCATCGGGGGCAAGGAAGCTCACGTCCGGGGCCAGGCGGCGGGTCATCGCCTTGCCGCCCTTGTCGAAGGTTTCGGCAAGATCGCCGGTCATCAGCCCCAGCCAGTTGCGGTAGACAAGGCACTTGTCCTCGGCATCCACGGCGGCAACCGAATCCTCGCAATCCTGGATCGCGGTCAGCGCGGCCTCAAGCCGGACATCCGCGATGCCCGCCGGATCTTCGGCACCGATCGCGCTGTCGCGGTCAACGACGATCTCGATCAGCAGGCCGTTCGCCCGCAGAAGGATGTCGCCCCCCTCGCGGTAGCCCGCGAATTGCGCGGGGTCGGCCAGCCCGGTCTCAAGCCCGCCTGCGGTGACCAGAAGCACACCATCCACGACCTCCAGCGCCGTGACATCGGCCCAGCCCTTGCCCGCCAGTGGCACGACCTTGTCGAGATGCGCCCGCGCCCAGGCGATGACCTGCGCGCCGCGCTTCGCATCGTAGCCGCGCCCCTCGGCCGCGCCGGGAATCGCGTCGCTGCCGTAGAGCGCATCGTAAAGCGACCCCCACCGCGCATTCGCCGCGTTCAGCGCGAAGCGCGCGTTCATCACCGGCACAACCAGCTGCGGCCCGGCGACCGTGGCGATCTCGGCATCGACCCCGCTCACCTCCACCGTGAACGGCGCGGGCTCGGGCACGAGGTAGCCGATCTCGGACAGGAATTCGCGGTAGGCGCTGCCGTCGCCCAGCGGGTGGGCCTGATGCCAGGCGTCGATCCGGGCCTGGAGCCGGTCGCGGGTGTCGAGAAGCGCGCGGTTCACCGGCGCCAGATCCCGCAGCAGCGCGGCATAGCCCGACCAGAACGCGTCGGCACCCAGCTGCGGCGCCCCGGGGCCGGCCAGCACCTCGGTTTCCACGAAAGCGGCCAGCGGCGCGGCGACCTCCAGCCCATGTCGTTGCACATACTGCGTCATTCCCGGTCTCCCTGCTGGTGGCGATACGGGCCGGGTTTAGCCGCTTCCCTCCGGACGGCACAGGAATTAGAATGACTTTTCCACGATGCGGAAAGCAGGGAAGGGCCGCGCGATGACGAGACCCAAGGCAGAGGGCGTCCAGGCGGTGTCGCGCGCGCTGGAGCTTCTGAAACTGCTGGGCGCCGGCGCCGAGGGGCAGCGGGTGTCGGACCTTGCCGCGCGCGCGGGCCTCGCGGTGTCGACGACCCACCGCCTGCTGACCACCCTCGAGCAATCCGGCTTTGCCCATTTCGAACGGGCTAGCGCGGAATGGCACGTCGGACGCGAGGCCTTCGCGGTGGGCGCGAGCTACTTCCAGAAGCGCGGCTATCTCGGCCCGGCGCTGACCTACCTGCGCAGGCTGCGCGACGAGACCCGCGAGACGGCGAACCTCGGCCATCTCGAGGACGGCCAGCTGGTGACGCTGAGCCAGGTCGAAAGCCGCGAGATCATCCGCGCGATCTCGCCCCCCGGCGGGCGGGTTCCGGCGACCTGCTCGGCCATGGGCAAGGCGCTTCTCGCCACCTGGCCCGACGATCAGATCGCCGAATTCTGCACCCGCCACGGCTTTCCCACGATGACGCCCCGCTCGCTTTGCGGCCTGCCCGCGCTGATGGACCAGATCGCCGAGATCCGGACCCGCCGTTTCGCGATCGACAACGAGGAGCACGAGCGCGGCCTGCGCTGCATCGCGGCCCCGGTCTGGGGACCGGAGGGCGAGGCGGTCTGCGCGATCTCGGTCTCGGCCATGGCGATGCGCCTGACCCAGGACCGCATCGCACGCACCGCGACGAAGGTGGTCGAGGCCGCCGCCGCGCTGACCGAGCGTATCCACGGCCGCGCGCCGGGATGACGGGCTTCCCCGCGGGGAAACTCCCGCCCCGCCACGTGCCGCCTGCGACGGGGCACGGGCGCCGGGGTCTTTTCCCCCGCCACGCCACGTGCGATGCGGATCCTGCGGACGCGTCCGCCACGCCCGCCGATGCTTCGCCGGATCCGGCACGCGGCGGGATCGGCGCACCGCAAGGATGACACTGGCCGGGTTGGGCGCCCCGATCCCGGGCCGCACCCGAGGAAAGGCAAGACGATGCTGCAACGCCCCCCCGCAACGCCCGGCATGTCCGAGGACGAGGTCGACACCCCGGCGCTGATCGTCGACCTCGACGCGCTGGAACACAACCTCGACCGGATGGCGGCCTATTGCGCCAAGGCCGGGGTGCGGCTTCGGGCCCATGCCAAGACCCACAAGTCGCCGGTCATCGCCCATTGGCAGATCGCCCGGGGCGCCGTCGGCCAATGCGTGCAGAAGGTGGCCGAGGCCGAGGTGCTGGCCTGGGGCGGTGTCGGCGATATCCTCGTGTCGAACGAGGTGGTCTCACCGGCCAAGCTTGCCCGTCTCGCGGCGCTGGCACGGATGAGCAGGGTCGCCGTCTGCGCCGACACGCCCGCCGCGCTGCCGCTGCTGGAACAGGCGGCCGAGGCGGCGGGCACCCGGCTTTCGGTGCTGGTCGAGGTCGACGTGGGCGCGGGGCGCTGCGGCCTGCCCGCCGGCGGCCCCTCGGTCGATCTGGCGCGCCGGATCGCCGCCAGCCGGCATCTGCGCTTCGGCGGGCTTCAGGCCTACCACGGCGCGGCCCAGCATCAGCGCACGCCCGCCGAACGCCGGGCCTCGGTCGACGGCGCCGTCGCCGCGGTGGTCGAAACGCTCGACGGCCTGCGCGCGGCCGGCCTCGAGGCGGGGATCGTCGGCGGCGCAGGCACCGGCACGTTCGAGCTGGAGGGCGCGAGCGGCGTCTATACCGAGATCCAGGCCGGATCCTACATCTTCATGGACGCGGATTACGGCCGCAACACCCCGGCCCCCGACTTCCGCCAGTCGCTCTACGTCCTGACCGGGGTCATGAGCGCCCGCGACGGGCTGGCCGTGGTCGATTGCGGCCACAAGGGGATTGCCGTCGACAGCGGCCTGCCGATGGTCGCGGATCGCCCGGGGCTGGTCTATCACGGGCCGTCGGACGAACACGGCATGCTGGACTGCCGGGAGGCGGAAAGCCCTCCGCTCCTCGGCGAGAAACTGCGCCTCGTACCGGGGCATTGCGACCCCACGGTGGACCGCTACGACTGGTACGTCGGCCTGCGCAAGGGCCGGGTGGAAAGCGTCTGGCCGATCGCCGCGCGCGGCGCGATGGCGTAAGGGGCGGCCCTGCACCCCTTGCCGCGGCGCAGGATCGTCAGGGCCGGACGTACCCTGCGCCGCAGAACCTCCGGCGACGGTTTCCCCGCATTCCGGGCACGTGCGGACAGGTCACGCGTCTGCCAGCGCGTCCATCCGTGACGTATCCCGATTGCGCAGATGATCGGCAACGGCTGCGACCGTGGTCAGCGAGGCGAGGGTCTCCTCCGGGATCTCGAGGGCGTAGGCTTCCTCGAACGCGACCATGAGTTCGACGCAGTCGAGGCTGTCGGCGCCTAGATCCTCGGCAAAGCGCGAGGACGGCGTCACCTTGGACGCGTCGAGATTCAGCGTTGCACTCGTGATGTCGATGACGGCAGCGATGAAGTTCGGCATGAGGCCTCCTGGACGGGAAGGAGCAGATGCGACCCCTATCCTACCGCCCCGGGCCCGGATGACCGCACATTTCTTTGCCCGGCATTTCCGGCCCTTATCGCGATTGGCAAAGTCTGGCCCACGAATCAGGACCGGGCGACGTGCCGGTCAGCCCAGCAGTTCGTCGATCTGCTGCCGGGCCTCCAGGCAGACGGTGCGCAGATGGCGGACAAGGCTTTCTCCCGCCGCCACGAACGGCCGGTTGACCGGGCACAGCGCCGAGACGGGAAAGGGCAGCGCCGGGCGAAAGCGGCGCAGCACGACACCCCGCCCGCGAAAGCTCAGGGCCGTCAGCGGGTTCACGATGGTCACGCCCAGACCGCGCCGCACCATCTCGCACGCGGCATGCGAGGATTGCGAGCTGATCAGCATCCGCCGCTGCACCTTGGCCGCGTCGAAGGCGCGGTCGATCAGCAGACGGTAGGGATCGTATTTCCCGAGCGAGATGAACCGCACCCCCGCCAGATCCTCGGGCGTCAGGACCTCGGGCGCGGCAAGGGCGTCGTCCTCGGCCAGCACCGCCACCTGTTCGAACACCCCGAGAGCGATCGTCTCGGTGCCCGGCACGAAGATCCCCGCCTCGGTCAGCCCGATATCGAAATTGAAACCCGAGATCGGCGACTGGTCGCGCGGGTCGGTGGTGTCCACATGCACCGAAACCCCCGGGTTGGTCCGGCTCAGCCGCGCGATCGCCTCGGGCAGGATGCTGTGGGCAAAGGCCGGCAGGGTCGAGACATAGAGCACCTCGTCCTGGATCTCGCGCAGCGAGTTGACGCAGGTATTGATGCGCTCGAGCCCGATGAACGCGCTCTGCACCTCGTGATAGAGCTTCTGCGCCCGCGCCGTGGGCTGCAACCGCTGGCGCCGCCGCTCGAACAGGGCGAAGCCCACGACATCCTCCAGCCGGTGCAGCTCGCGCGAGATGGTCGGCTGCGACGACCCCAGGGCCGCCGCCGCCGCGGTCACCGTGCCGAACTTCATCACCGCGCGAAAGATCTCGACCTGCCGCAGGTTGAGCTCGGTAATGTGCTGATAGGCCATCCTTCACCCCGCTGCCCCGAAAACCCGGCCCCCGGCTGCGATGCTTATATCCGCAGCGCATGAAGTTGCAGCGCTTTTTCTATATCTGGTGCTGCGGCGCGGCGATTTACTGGGGAAAATCCGCGCGGGCCGGGACAGCCCGCCTGATATTCCGCCACGATATTCGCCCGCGACATCCCAGGAAGGCAGACGCGTGACCGCCAGGCAGCCGACAGACATCGCCGCCGCAATCCTCGACCTCGCGCAGGCGCGGAGCGGCGGGCGCCTGGGGCCCGGCGACATCGGTTTCGTCCTGCGCGCCTATGCGGCGGCCCCGCGCCTGCACGACCCGGGCCGCTTCGCCCTGGACCGCTGCATCAGCCACCGACCGGATGCGCCGATCTATCCCGCCAGCGTCGTGAAGCTGTTTCACCTCTACCAGCTTGCCGCGCGCGACGGCGACGGCTCGATCACGCTGAACGACGAGGACCGCCGCGCCGCCCGCGCGATGATCGAACTCTCCTCGAACGAGGCGACGGCCTATCTGGTCGGGCGGCTGAGCGGCGCCTTCGACGGGCCCTGGCTCGACGACCCCGAGGCGCTGGCGGCCTTCGGTGAAGCGCGCGCGGCCGTGCAGGGCTGGTTCGACCGCCGCAACGACCCCGACTTGGCCGGGATCGCGGTCCTGCACGCCACCTATGAAGACAGCCCCTACGGCCGCGCCCGGCAGATCCGCGCGACGCAGGGCCCGAACCGCCTGACCGCGCGCGCCGGGGCCGCCCTTCTGCATGACATCGTGCGCGGGGCGGCGACCGGGGCGCCATACATGATGACCCTCCTCGACCGCACGGCGCAGCGCGCGACCTTCGCCGAAACCGGCCGCCCCGCCGAGGGCGATCAGGTGCGCGGCTTTCTCGGCGAGGGGATGCCCGAGGGCGTGCGGATCTGGTCGAAGGCCGGGCACACCAGCTGGACCCGCCACGATCTTCTTTACGCCGAGGCGGAGGGGCGGGCGATGCTGCTGTCGGTGATGACCGACAGCGGATGGAGCGCCGAGGACACCACCTTCCTGCCCGAGGTGGGGCGCCTCTGCCATGACGCGCTGATGGCATGACGGAACTGCAAGCCGACCGCCGGGAGGCGGAAGACGACCGGAAACAAGGACACAGGCAACAGGGATAGACATCATGAAACGGACCCAGGATCACCATCGCCGGCACGGGATCACCCGGCGGAGCTTCTTCTCGGGGGCGGGCGCGCTTGGCGCCGCCGCGGCGCTGACCAACGGCACCGCGCTCTCGGCCCTCCTGCCCACCCCGGCGCGGGCCGCCGAGGCGGCGCCGATGCCCGGCGGTACCATGCACCTCGCGGCACCCTACGGCTCGGCGCTGAAATCGCTCGACCCGCACGCCACCTGGCGGTCGCAGGACATGGTGGTGTCGAAGGCGTTCCACCGCTCGCTCTACAGCTGGGACACGTCGAAGAACGCCCCCGCCCCGGATCTCGCCGCATCGGTCACGGCCGAGGCCGACGGCATGACCCATACCTACAAGCTTCATGACAACGCCTATTTCCACAACGGCCGGCAGGTCGTGGCGGATGACGTGATCTGGTCCTTCACCCGCGTGATGGACCCGGACAAGGGCTTCCCCGGCGCCGCCCTGGTCGCGAACATCGAGGGGGCCGACGACTACGCCAAGGGCAAGGCCAAGACGATCTCGGGGCTGAAGAAGATCGACGACCTGTCGTTCCAGATCAAGATGAAGAACTACACCGATCCGGGCCTGCTGTTCTTCGACGGCGTGACCTCGATCCTGCCGAAGGAAGAAGTGGCGAAGCCCGATTTCCTGACCCACCCGGTCGGCTGCGGGCCGTTCTCGTTCTCGCAGCATGTCGCGGGGTCGAGCATCTCGGGCAAGAAGTTCGACAAGTACTACAAGCCGGGTAAGCCCTATGCCGACGGCGTGCATTTCGTCATCACCGGCGATTACAGCGCCCTCGACATGGCCTTCCGCTCCGGCGAGCTGGACGCGACGGTGCTCTCGGCCTCGGCCTATGCGCTCTACAAGAACGACGCCAAGCTCTCGAAGGGCCTGGTCGAGGTGCATGAGCTCTTCACCCGGCACATGGGCATGAACCTCAAGATGAAGCCCTTCGACGACGAGAAGGTGCGCCAGGCGATCAACTACGCGATCGACCGCGACCTGATCATCGACAAGCTGATCAAGGGCAAGGCCTTCAAGGCGGTCAGCTGGCTACCCTCCTCCTCCATCGCCTTCGACGAGACGCGCAAGCCCTACCCGTTCGACGTCGACAAGGCGAAGGAGCTGATGAAGGCATCGGCCTATCCCGACGGGGCCGAGGTCACGATCTGGGCGACCAACGGCACCAACGGCACCGGGGTGGCGCAGGCGATCACGCCCTATCTTGCCGCGATCGGCCTCAAGGTCACGCTCAAGGTCGTGGAATCGAGCGTGCTGAGCGACGCCCTGCATTCGGGCACCGCGCAGGCCTGGCTCTATTCCTCGGGCACCGGCCCCGACCCGATCGCCGCGCTGCGCGACTTCGACAGCCGCGTCACCCGCGCGGGCGGCAACACCACCGGCTTCTCGGATCCGGCCTATGACAAGATGCTTGACGACGCGGCCGGCGAGGTCGATCCCGACAAGCGGCGCAAGCTGACGATGCAGGCCGACGGCTACATCTTCGACAAGGCGCCGGTGTGGTTCTTCAACACCAACAAGGCGGTGGTCGCGACCCAACCCTGGATCCACAACGTCGGCGGCAACGTCACCGAGGCCGCGATCCTCGAGGTCGACGACATGTGGCTGGGCAAGGACGCCCCGGGCCGCAGCTAGGTGAAAGGGCGGCGGCGATGGGCCCCTCCATCGCCGCCGCCACAGAAAGGAATTCCGGATGGCGTTGGTGATCCTCAGGCGTCTGGCGCAGGCGTTGATTACGGTTGCGGTGGTGTTGACGCTGGTCTTCCTGCTGTTCAGCGTGATCCCCGGCAATTACGTCTCGTCGCTCATGGCCGAGAAACGCGGCGTCGATCCCGCCGTCGCGGCGCGGATCGCGGCCTCGCTGCATCTCAATGATCCGACGCCGCTCAGGCTGTGGCATTATTTCGTCGACCTGCTGCACGGCAATCTCGGCGTCTCCTTCTCGACACAACAGCCGGTGACCGAGATGCTCTCGGGGCGGATCTTCGCCTCGGTCAGGCTCGCCCTCGCCGCGATCAGCTTCGCGATCGTCACCGGGCTGCCGCTCGGCTATCTCGCGGCGTCGCGTCAGGGGCGATGGGTCGATGGCGTGGCGATGGTGTTTGCCGTCTCGGGGCTTTCGGTGCCGGCGTTCTGGTTCGGCCTGCTGGCGATGTACGTCTTCTCGCTTCAGCTCGGGCTGCTGCCCACCTTCGGCTACGGCGGCGGCGACCTTGCCCACCTGGTGATGCCCGCGCTGACGCTGGGCATCGCGCCGATGGCGCTGCTGGCGCGGACGACGCGGGCGGCGGTGCTGGAAACCCGCAACGCCGATTTCATCCGCACCGCGCGCTCCAAGGGGATGTCCGAGGGGCGGCTGGTGCGCAAGCACCTGGCCCGGAACGCCTTTGTCCTGATCCTGACGATGATCGGGCTGCAGTTCGGGGCCATGCTGGGCGGATCGGTCGTGATCGAAAGCCTCTTTGCCTGGCCCGGGGTCGGCTCCCTCCTGATCCAGTCGGTCGGATTGCGCGACATCCCGGTGGTGCAGGGCTGCATCCTGGTGATCGTGCTGTTCTTCCTCGCCGTCAACACGCTGGTCGATATCGCCTACCTGATCATCGACCCGCGCATCCGTTACAAATGAAGGGGCAGGCAATGCTTCGACAACTGCGCCGCCCCAACCTGGCGGTCGGGGGCGGGATCGTCGTCCTGCTGATCATCATCGCCGTCTTCGCGCCGCTGATCGCACCGCACGATCCGATCCACGACGCGAACCTGATGTATGCCGGCGAGCCCCCCAGCACCGCCTTCTGGCTGGGCACCGACGACCAGGGGCGCGACATCTTCTCGCGCATCGTCTACGGCGCGCGCATCGCGCTGACCGTGGGCCTGCTGGTCGAGATGATGAACGCCGCGATCGGCATCGCGCTGGGGCTGTCGGCGGGCTATTTCGGCGGCTGGTGGGACGAATTCGTCCAGGGCCTGACCAACGTCATGCTGGCGGTGCCCACCATCGTCTTCGCCCTGGCGCTGATGGCGGTGATGGGGCCGGGGATCCCCAGCCTCCTCGTGGCACTCGGGCTGACCGACTGGGCCTACAGCTGCCGGATCTCGCGCGCACAGGTGCTGTCGATGAAGTCGAGCCCCTTCATCCAGGCCGCGCGGACCATGGGGTACGGCCCCGGCCACATCATGCTGCGGGAGCTTCTGCCCAACATCGCGGGCCCGCTGATCGTGGTGGCGACCATGGGGGTCGGGTCGGCGATCATGGCCGAGGCCTCGCTGTCCTTCCTCGGGCTCGGCGTGGTACCGCCGGCACCAAGCTGGGGCTCGATGCTGGCCGGCGCGCGCGAGCAGCTGATCGTCGCGCCGTGGATCGCGGTCTTTCCCGGTCTCGCGATCTTCGTCACCGTCCTCGGGTTCAATCTGCTGGGCGACGGCCTGCGCGATCTTCTCGATCCCCAGGGGAGGTCACGGCGATGAGCGGCACGGAAAAGATGACGGAAAGGACCGAAGACGTCCTGCGGATCGAGAACCTTCAGATCGCGCTGCGGAGCGAGCACGGCGACGATCCGGCGATCGAGGCGCTGAACCTGTCGATCGGCCGGGGCGAGGTGGTCGGGCTTGTCGGCGAATCCGGCTGCGGCAAAAGCCTCACCGCCCTTGCCGTCGCAGGGCTGCTGCGCGACCCGATGCATGTCACCGGCGGGCGTATCCTGCTGGGGGGCGAGGATATCGCGCATCTGCCCAATCGCTCGATGCGATCGCTGCGCGGCAACCGCATCGCGATGATCTTCCAGGAGCCGATGACCGCGCTCAACCCGCTGATGACGATCGGCGACCAGATCGGCGAGATGTTCGTGCTGCACCGGGGCATGAGCGCGGGCGCGGCGCGCAAGGCCGCCATCGCCGCGCTCGACCAGGTGCAGGTGCCCTCGGCCGCGCGGCGGATCCGGGAATATCCGCACCAGCTTTCGGGCGGCATGCGGCAGCGGGTGATGATCGCGATCGCGCTGGCCTGCGACCCTGAACTGCTGATCGCCGACGAACCGACGACGGCGCTGGACGTGACGATCCAGGCCGAGATCCTCGACCTCATCCTCGATCTCTGTCGCGAGCGTCACACCGCGGTGCTGATGATCTCGCACGATCTGGGGCTGGTGGCGCGCATCTGCCGCCGGGTCGCGGTGATGTACGCGGGCCACCTGATCGAGGAACAGGCCGCGGGTCAGATCTTCGCCACCCCGCAACACCCCTATACGCGGGGCCTCGTCGGCGCACTGCCACGGCTGGGGCGGCGCCTGGTGGAGGGCCAGCAGCCGCTGACGGAAATCCCCGGCGTCGTGCCCGCGATCGGCGATTTCGGCACCGGCTGCCGCTTCGCCCCGCGCTGCCCCAGCGCCATGGCGCGCTGCCGCGAGGCGGTGCCCCGGACAACGCAACTCCCGCAGGGCGGGCGGATACGGTGCTTTCTCCATGACTGACACGGCGACACGGCAAGACGGCCCCGGGCCGGTCCTGCGGCTGCAGGACCTGCACGTCCATTACGAGGTGCGCACGGGCCAGGGCTTCGGGCAGGTTCCACTCAAGGCGGTCGACGGCGTCGACCTGCAGATCCGGCCCGGCGAATGCCTCGGGCTGGTGGGGGAATCGGGCTGTGGCAAATCCTCTCTGGCGCAGGCGGTGATGGGGCTCGTCCCCGCCACCTCCGGCGTGATCGAGCTTGACGGCAGGACCGACTGGGACCGCTCGGCCGCAACCCGGCTGGCCCGCGCCCGCACCGTGCAGATGGTGTTCCAGGATCCGTTCTCGTCGCTCAACCCGCGCCAGAGCATCGCGACGAGCCTTGGCGGCCCGCTCAGGCTGCACGGGGTGACGAACCGCTCGGAACGCGCCGACCGGGTGGCCGAGATGCTGCGCAAGGTCGGCCTCAACCCCGATGCGGCGCGGCGCTATCCGCACGAATTCTCGGGCGGGCAGCGCCAGCGGATCTGCATCGCCCGCGCCCTCATCGTCGACCCCAAGCTGGTGGTCTGCGATGAGCCGGTCTCGGCGCTCGACGTCTCGATCCGGGCGCAGATCATCAACCTCCTGCTCCAGCTCAAGGACGAGCTGGGCGTTGCGCTGCTGATGATCTCGCATGATCTGGGCGTGGTCGAACACATGAGCGATCGCATCGCCGTGATGTATCTTGGACGCATCGTGGAAGAAGGCGCCTGGAACGCGATCTTCTCCGATCCGGCCCATCCCTACACGCGCACCCTGATCTCCGCGATCCCGGATCCGGAACGGGCCGACATCGGGCACGAGCGCCTGCGGGGAGAGGCCCCCTCGGCGCTTGCCCCGCCGCCGGGCTGCGCCTTCCACCCGCGCTGCACCCAGGCCTTCGCGCCCTGCCGCGAGGGCGCGGTGCCCGCGTTCACGCGCCTTGCCGAGGATCATCGCGCGCGCTGCCACCTGCTCACGAAGGACACGGAATCGAGATGACCCATCTGGTCGAGACGATCACGGTGCGGAGCGGGGCAGACCCCGCCGCGCCCCACCTCGGAACCCTGCGGATCGGCACGTGGGAGGTGCCCTGCGTCACCGGCAAGGGCGGTCTCGCCACCCCGGGGCGGAAACGCGAAGGCGACATGTGCACGCCGATCGGCACCTTCCCGCTGCGCTACGGCTTCTACGATCCCGCGGTCTTCGGCGATGCGCCCCGCGGCTTTGCCTTTCCCTTCGTCGAAAAGCCCGCCGGGTGGTTCTGGGTCGAGGATTGCGACGATCCGCTCTACAACCGCCTCGCCTGCGATCCCGCGGGCCGGCCTGCACGCACGAACGAAAGCCTCTTCGATCTGTTCGTGCCGGTGGGCTGGAACGACGCGACCCCCGTGACGGGCAAGGGCAGCGGCATCCTGATTCACGGCGCACGCCCCGATTTCAGCGGCACCGCGGGCTGCGTCGCGGTCGCCCCCGACCACCTGCTGGAACTTGCCCGGAGGCTGCGGCCGGGCATGCTGATCGACATCGGCCCCGCCGGCGACGCGGGCGCCGAGATCCCACGCCCGCCCGCCCGGGCGGAGGAGGCCCCCGAAAGCGTCACCTTCCGCGCACTTCACCCCGGGCCGAAGCTTCTGATCACCGGCGCGGTCCATGGCAACGAACCCTGCGGGCCGGCGGCGATCGACCGGGCGATCTCCGCCTTCCGGTCCGGCGCGCTCCGGCTCACCCGGGGGCAGGTCACCTTCGTCCCGGTGATGAACCCGCTCGCCTGGGCGCAGAACACCCGCGAGGGGATGCGCAACCTCAACCGCGATCTTTGCGAACGCCCGGTCCCCGAGGACAACGAGGACAGGCTGGGCAACGTGATCTGCCCGATCATGCGCGCCCACGACATCCTGATCGACCTGCATTCCTTCGCCGCCGAGGGCGAGGCCTTCGCGCTTTTCGGACAGGCGGGCACAGGGGGGGTGCCCGAGGGTCTGCCCGAGGACCATCCTGAGGGCTTCGCCCATGCCGAAGCGGAGCTGGCCCTTGCCCGGGCCCTGGGCGTGCCGCTTCTGGCGCATGGCTGGATGGCGGCCCATGCCCGCGCGCTGGAACAGCGACGCGCCATCGGCGGGCCGGCGGGGGTTCCGGCCCATGGCGTCGGCACGACCGAATACATGCGCTTCACCGGCGGCTACGCGGTGACGGTGGAATGCGGCCAGCACCTCGACCCCCGCGCGCCCGACATCGCGCTTCAGGTCATCCTGAATGGGCTGTCGCACCTGCACATGATCGACCGGCCCCTGCCCCCGAACCCCGCCCCCCGCGTGATCGAGATTTCCGAGGCGATCCTGGCCGAGGACGACGGCGACCGGATGCTGCGCCGGTTCCGCGCGGGCGAAGAGGTCCGCAAGGGAGAGGTGATCGGAACCCGGGCCAGCGGCGCCGAGATCCGCGCCCCGGCCGATGGCGCCCTGATCTTCGCCGGGATCAAGGCCGAGGCCGGAACCGAACTCGCCTTCCAGTGCCGCCCGTCGACCCGCGTAGCCCCGGCCGGCGGCCAATCCTAGGACACTCCCGGGCCCGGGGATGCCGGTCCCGGCGGGTCCGCCCCCCTCCCCGGGCGCACTCCGTGAGCGGCCCGGGGCGCGGCGGCTCACGCGCCCCAGGTACGCTCCAGCAGCGCGATCCAGTTGCGGTGTGCGATCTTCGCGACCGCCTCGTCGTCGTAGCCCGCCCCCCGCAGCGCGGCCAGAAGGTCGGGCAGGCAGGTCACGTCGTGCAGGTTCCGCCCCATGAAGGTGCCGTCGAAATCCGACCCCAGCGCGACGTGGTCGATCCCCACCTTCTCGATCAGCGCGTCGATGTGGCGGACCATCACGTCGAACCCCAGGTCCGGGTCGCGGGTCCCCTTGGGATGCAGGAAGCGCACGCCGAAGTTCAGGCCGACCAGCCCGCCGGTGTCACGGATCGCGTCCAGCTGCCAGTCGGTCGCATTGCGGCTGTGCGGGCAGATCGACCAGGCGTTGGAATGCGAGGCGACCAGCGGCGCGTCCGACAGCTTCGCCACGTCGCGGAACCCCTCGGCATTCATGTGCGACAGGTCCACCATGATCCGAAGCTCGTTGCACAGCCGCACCAGATCGCGCCCCGCATCGCTCAGCCCCGGGCCGAACTCGGGGTCGTGATCCATGACGAAGGGCACGCCGTGGGCAAACAGGTTCGGCCTGCTCCAGACCGGGCCGAGGGTGCGCATCCCCGCCGCGTGCAGCACATGGACAAGGTCCAGATCGGCACCCGCGGCCTCGATCCCCTCGACATGGAAGACGGCGGCGAAACTGCCCCGCGCCATCGCCGCGCGGATGCCTTCCGCGCTGGTGCAGACCGTCAGCCCGCCGTCCGAGGCCCGCTCGATCCGCCGCAACAGGGCCGCCTGCGCGATGGTCTGGTCCAGCGCCGAAAGCCGCGGCACCTGCGGCAGGTCGCCGTTCGCGTCGGGCGCCGTCTCCTCGCTCGCGACCCAGACGGCGCAAAGCCCGCCGGCAAGGCCGCCCGTGCCGGCGCGCGGCAGGTCGATCTGCAGCGCGGGATCGCCCGAGACGAACCGCCCGGCCGCGCCCTCGGCCCCCTGGCGCAGCAGCTTGGAAAGAATGTCGTTGTGGCCGTCGAAGACGGGGGTCGGGGTCTCGGTCACAGCGTCACCTCGTGAAGTTCGTCATGGGTGGCGACATAGGCGCGCCCGTCGGGCGTCACCCAGCCGCGGAACATGCCGGCGGTGTTGTAGGGCGCCGACACCCGGCCCTCGGCGTCGATCGCCACGAGGCCCGCGCCGATGATCTCGCCGTGCTGCCGAGTCGCGCCCAGATCCTCCATCACCACGCGTTCGGAGGCCTCTTCCAGGCATTCGCCCAGATAGGCCATGCGCGCGGCGATCTCGTGCCCCACGACGTGACGGATGAAATACTCGCCCTTGCCGGTGCCCGAAACGGCACAGACCCCGTCGCGCGCATAGGTTCCCGCGCCGATCACCGGGCTGTCGCCCACCCGCCCCGGCGGCTTGTTGGTATAGCCCCCGGTCGAGGTGGCCGCCGCCAGGTGCCCCGCAAGATCGAGCGCGACCGCCCCCACCGTGCCGTGCTTCTCGTTCTCGCTGGCCTCGGTGCCGGCCAGCGCATGCGCCTTCATCGCGGCCAGCGCCTCGACCCGCTTCTGCGTGGTGAAATACTCCTGCGCGACCGGGGCGAACCCTGCCGCCTCGGCGAACCGGTCGGCATCGGGGCCGGTCAGGAACACCGCGCGGCCATCGTTCATCAGTGCGCGCGCAGCGCTGACCGGGTTGCGGATGTGACGCGCCGCGCTGATCGCCCCGGCCTCCAGCGTCGCCCCGTCCATGATCGAGGCATCCAGCTCATGCACCCCGTCGGCGTTCAGCGCGGCGCCGTGGCCCGCGTTGAAATGCGGGCTGTCCTCCATCACGTTCACCGCGGCCTCCACCGCCGCCACGGCACTGCCGCCGCCGCTCAGCACCGCCCAGCCGGCGGCCAGCGCACGGCCAAGATCGCTCCGCGCCCCGTCCCATTCCGCAAGGGTCATGCTGTCGTGCGGCAGCACCCCGCAGCCGCCGTGAATTGCCAGTGCCTGTCTCGCCGTGCCCATCTTCCGTGCCCATCTCCTGTGGTTTCGTTCTTGCAGATAGGGCGGACCGCCCCGCTGTCCCGCGGTTTGCACGGTCAGCCGAAGTCGATATCACCGATCACCCGCACACGCACGCGGCGGGCAGCGCCGGGCAGGTAGGCGATCGGGATGTCCTCGACCTCCAGCGTCTTCAGGCTGTCCTCCGCCGCACCCGAGGCCACGGCCGCGGCGCGCGCCTCTTCCTCGGCCGCCGAAAGTGCCGCATCGCGCGAGAGGCCCGAGAACACCTTGTCCACCTCGCCCGAGACCTGCGCCATCGCGGCCCCGATCGCGTTGGCCACGCCCGCGTTCTCGACCCGCAGCACCTCGGATGCGCCGGGCACCTGATCGGGGATCAGGAAGGCCCCGCCCCCCACCGCGATCAGCGGCACATCCTCGGCCGAGGTCTTCATCTGGTCGAAGCTCTCGGCGATCATCGCGGCCATCTTCGCCCGCGTGGCCGCGACAAAGGCGGGATCCAGATCCGCCACGCGGCCCGGATCGCCCATCTCGACCACGCCTGCCGCCACCGCGATGTCCGAGGCGGTCAGGGTTTCACCGCCGAACACCCGCGCCTCCTGCAGGATGCGGTAGCCGGTCGACCGCGGCCCGATCGCGCCGGTCCGCGGGTCTACGATCGTGCCGCCGCCAAGCGCGATGGGCAGCAGGTCAGGCATGCGGAAGAGGGTGCGTACCCCGCCGATATGGACGATGTTGTTCGCCTCGCGCGGGAAGCCCCCCACAAGACAGCCGATGTCCGAGGTGGTGCCGCCCACATCCACCACCATCGCGTCCTCGAGCCCCGTCAGGAAGGCCGCCCCGCGCATGGAGTTGGTGGGACCGGAGGCAAAGCTGAACACCGGGTTCGCCGCCGCGGCCTCGGCCAGCGCGACGGTCCCGTCGTTCTGGGTCAGGTAGAACGGCACCGACAGCCCGGCCTCGGCCAGCGCGTCCTTGAACGCCTGCACCGTGATCCGCCCCAGCGATTGCAGCGCGGCATTCAGAAGCGCCACGTTCTCGCGTTCCAGCAGCCCGATGCGGCCCAGCGTGTTCGACAAGGTGATCCGCGCCCCGGGGATGACCTGACGCACGATCTCCGCCGCGCGGTCCTCGCATTCCGTGGTCAGCGGCGAGAAGGTGGCCGAGATCGCGACCGAGGTGACGCCCGCATCGCGGATCCGCATCGCCGCTTCGCGGATCTCGTCGTCGCGCATCGGCACCAAGGGCGCGCCGTCGTATTCATGCCCGCCGTGGGTCATGAAGATCAGCGGATCGACGGCCTGAACCAGATCGGCGGGCCAGTCGCACATCGGCGGCAGCGAGGCGCCGGTGGGCAGCGCCACGCGCAGGGCCGCGACCCGCTCCAGCCGGGCGCGTTCCACCACCGCGTTGGTGAAATGCGTGGTGCCGATCATCACCGCGCCCAGGGGGCCCGGCGTGTCGCCCAGATGCGCCGCCACATGCGACAGCGCCGCCTTCACCCCCGACATCACGTCCTGCGTGGTCGGCACCTTGACCGAGGCGAGGATGGTTTCGCCGTCGATCAGAACGGCATCCGTGTTGGTGCCGCCGACGTCAATTCCGATACGTTTCATGCGAATACCGATTTGAAGTCAATGTCATAGCCAAAGGCGCGCGGGCCCACGGCCTCCAGCCCCGCGGGGCTGGTCAGGATTTCCGGCGCAGGCAGGGCCACGACGCTGACGCGCTGGCCATAGCGCACGGCCTCGGTCCCCAGCGCGCTGCCCGACACGGTGTCGAGCAGGCAGATCAGGTCTGGCGTCATCGCGACCGGCACGCCGTCGCGGAAGGCCACGGCCCATTCGTTCTGGAACGCCAGTTCCAGCACCGCGCCGCGATCCTCGCCCAGCCCCTCGATCTTCGTGCTGCCGCGCAGGAAGCCGCCCGTGGTGGTACGGTCCACATCCACCACCTTGCCGCGGAACAGCGACTTGCCGCCCTCATGGTCGAGGATCGCGGCCACCGGATCGGCATGGCGTGCGCGTGCCGCATCGACCGCGCGGCCCAGTTCGACCGCCTTGGTGATGGTGTCGTGGATGCCCCAATCCTTGACCTCGCGGCCGGTGCGCGGCGCCTTGCAGGTGGCGGCGGTGGACCCGATCGCGGTGCAGGCCGCACGCGAGATCTTTTCCATCCACTTCCAGCTTTCGGCCCGCGCCACGATCACTTCGTTGTCGCGCACGTCGACCATGGCCAGCGGGAACATCGACAGCCCCCCGATCGCGAAGGAGGTCATCTGCGCCTCCGGATACGCCCGGCCCATGCAATCGGCATTGACCACCGGGCGGCCCAGCAAGGCCGCGGCAAGGAAGGGCGACAGCGCGTTGGCGCCGCCGATCTCCAGCGCCATGATCGCGCGGAAGGGGCGGCCAAGGTAATCTTCCATAAGCTCGACCGCGCGCGCCATGTGGCGCGGGTCCTTGAGCCGTTCCTGACCCACCAGCGGCGCGCCCATGCCGGACACCACGGCGACAAGGTCGTCATCGTCCAGCGCGGCGGGGTCCATCACCTGCACCCGATGCCCCTCGGCATAGAGCCGCTTGAGATTGAGGGTCGAGAGATAGGGATTGCCGCCGCCCCCCGTTCCCAGGATCCACGCGCCGGTGGCGAGGGGATCGATATCCTCAACGGGGAAATCCTCGAGCATGTCGTTTCTCTCTGGTCAGAAGGGGGCAGTGTCAGGGGGACCCGGCCTTCCCGTGGGAAGACCGGGTCGGCCCCCCGGGCCCGAAGGCGCCGGAGGGGAGCAAGCGTTGGCAGGGCGCCGTTACTTCGCGGAACAATCCCAGTGGAAGTTCCAGAAGTTCAGGTCCCAGCTCTGCATCGGGATGTATTCATAGCCCTGCAGACAGGTCGACGCCGCATAGCGCCGGATCGGGGCGGCCAGCCAGGCATCGGGCTGCAGATCCACCAGCTTTTGCTGCAACGTCTTGTAGGTCGCATTCTGGGCCGCCACGTCGGTTTCCGAACGGGCCTTGGCGATCAGGCCGTCGACCTCTTTGTTCTGCAGCCATTCCATCGACCACCAGGTCCCCGCGTGACCGGAATCGTAGACGTTGTAGAAGATCGAATCCGGCGAGGGATAGTTGCCCTCGACGTTCACCAGCGTCGCCGCGGGCGTCGTCTTCGGCTTGGTCGCCATCTCGACGATGCGGTTCCACGGCTCGGGCTGGATGTCGACCTTGATGCCCAGCGGCGCAAGGTTCGCCTGCAATAGCAGCGCGGTGTCGGCCTCATAGGACAGCGAGGCGACATAGGCCACCGGCAGGGTGATGCTCTGACCCGCGTATTTCGACTTGGCCAGCTCGGCCTTGGCAAGATCCATGTCCTGCTTGGCGACCTTCAGGTCGTCGTCATGGGCGGCGGCAAAGGTCGATGACAGCGGCCCGGCCATGCCCTTGCCGGGGCGGATGTCGCGCTGGATCGTGGCATAGTCGATGGCGGCGGCGATGGCGCGGCGGACATGCACGTCATCGGTCGGCGCGACCTTGGTGTTGAACTTCAGGGTGTAGCTCGACCCCGTGGTGGTCGAGATCACCTTGTAGCCCTTCATCTTGGCCAGCTGGTCATAGGTGTCGATCGCCAGACCGGTCGAGGAAAGCCCCAGCTCCCCCTTCTGCGCCAGCGCCTTGACCGTCGCGTCATCCGAGGTCTGTACGAAACGGATCTCGTCGATCGGCGTGCCCTTGGTCCAGCCGAGGAAGTAATCGGGGTTGCGCTTGATCACCAGATCCGCCGCGCGGTTGTAGCTGACCAGCGCATAGGGGCCGGTGCCCACGGAATGATCGCCGACATAGGCCTGGCCCCATTTGTCGTCGGCCGTGGCGTTGGCCGTCACCTCTTTCTTGTCGAGAACAAGGAAGGAGGGCGTGATCGCGAGGAAGGGGGAGAAGACCTTCTTGAGCTTGAACACCACGGTATGCGCATCGGGGGCCGAGATGTCGCCGGCGGTCACAAGCCCCTGGATCAGGCTGGCCGGTCCCTTGTTGATCGCGATCAGGCGGTCGAGCGACCAGACCACGTCGGCCGAGGTCATCGGATCGCCGTTCTGGAATTTCACGTCGTCGCGCAGGTGGAAGGTATAGGTCAGCCCGTCGTCCGACACGTCCCACGACTTCGCCAGATGCGGCACGATCTGGCCCTTGGCATCCACCGTGGTCAGGCCGTCGTACATGTTCACCGCGGCCATGTAATCGGTGTAGTCGCTGATCTTCGCCGGATCGAGGGTGGAAAAGATCTGCATCGCGTTGACCACGATCGAGACCTTGTCCTTGTCGGCCGCCATGGCCCCCTGCCCCAGGCTCAGCGCCATCGCCGTGCCCAGCGACAGCGCCGCCAGGGTGTTCTTGAACGTCATGTATTTCATCATTTTCTCCTGTTGGATGCGCCGGGGGTGACCCCCCACCGGCACGGAAACTTGGGGAAACTCAGGCGGCGCCGACGGTGGCGGCGGGCAGCGGGTCAAAGACGATTTCGGGGTAACCGAAGGCCTGCGGCCCCACGACCTCAAGCGCCTGCGGCGTGCGCAGGAGCGCGGGCGCCGGCAGCGCCAGCACCGCGACCCGCTGGCCGTAGCGCAGCACCTCGGTCGTGATCGGATAGCCGGTGTCGACATCCAGCACGACGATCAGGTCAGGCACCGTGACCTCGACCCTGCCCTCGCGGCGGAAGATCAGGAACTCGTTCTGGATCGCAATCTCGGCCGCCTCCCCCTGGTTCGCGCCAAAGCCGCCAAGGCTGACCTCGCCCACCGCGAAACCGCCGCGCAGATGGCGCTTCAGGTCGGTGATCTTGCCGGTGAACAGGCGCCGCCCGCCCTGGCTTTTGCAGACCGCCTCGATCGGGTCGTCCTGGTTGCGCCGCGCCGCGATCACCGCCTCGCCCAGTTCCAGCGCCTGGGTATAGCTTTTCGGGATCGCGTAGCGCTGCACGTAGGAGGCCGCCATCGGTGCGGTGGCCAGCATCGCCCCGCCCCCCTGCGCCACGACGCAGGCCCGCGCCATGCGCTCGTGAAACACCTCGGACACCGCGTGCTGAAAGACCACGACATTGCCATGCAGATCGCACATCACCGAGGGGGTGGAGCTGTGGCCGTAGATCGAGAACGTCGTCATCTGCATCTCGGGAAAGGCCCGGCCCATCCCGTCGCAATCCAGCACCGGCAGACCGGCCAGACCCGCGGTGACCAGCGGGTTCATCGAATTCGCCCCGCCGATCTCCTCGCAGACCACGGCGTCGATCGGCTGGCCGGTGTATTCCTCCATCGCGCGCAGGCAGCGCAGACCCTCGCGCCCCTCGCGGATCCGTTCGGTCCCCACCACCGGGGCCCCGATCCCGCCCACGGACATGCAGCGCGCCTCGGGCGCGATGTCGTCGGTGGCAAGCAGGGTCATCTGGTATCCCGCCTTCATCGCCTCCAGCGTCAAGAGCTTGCCCTGATAGGGGTTGCCGCCACCACCGCAGCCAAGGATACCCGCGCCGATTTCCAGCGCGTCCAGATCCCCGGGGGTCAGGGTCCGCAGGTTTGCAGTGTCAAAATGCACGTTGGTCTCAGGCATTCGGCGTCCCCATTTCTCCGACGACTTTCACATGGATGCGGGTGGCATTGCCCGGCAGGTAGGCCAGCGGCATGTCCTCGCGCTCGATCACCTCGAGCGTGTCGGCAAGCGCCCCGGCGGCGATCGCCTTTTCGCGGGCTTCCGCCTCGGCCTCGGCCAGCGCGCTCTCCCGCGTGCGGCCGTCGATCAGGCTGAAGACACGATCCGTCTCGCCCGAGATCTGCGCGATGGCGGCGCCCACGGCATTGGCCACGCCGAAGTTCTCGGGCCGGATCACCTCCAGCTCGCCGATCCGGTCGGGCATCAGGACGGACCCGCCGCCCACCGCGATCACCGGCACCGGGGCCGAGGACACGCGCGAACGCTCGACGCAATCCTCGAACATCTCGGTCATCCGCGCGACGGCGCGGGCGACCAGATCGGGCGCCAGCCCTGCCACGCCCGCGCGGTCGCCGATCTCGGCCCGGCCGCTGGCCACGGCAATGTCGGTCGCGGTCAGCACATCACCGCCGAACACCAGCGCCTCGCGGCTGACCCGGTAACCCACGGATTTCGGCCCGATCGTCACCGCGTCGCCCGTCTCAACGACCAGCGACCCGCCGCCCAGCCCGATGGAGAACACGTCGGGCATGCGGAAGTTGGTGCGCACCCCGCCGATATCGACGGTGGTCGAGGCCTGCCGCGGAAAGCCCATCGACAGCGCCCCCACGTCCGAGGTCGTGCCGCCCACATCGACCACGATCGCCTCTTTCAGCCCGGTCAGGAAGGCCGCGCCGCGCATGGAGTTGGTGGGACCCGAGGCAAAGGTCAGCACCGGGTAATCGCGCACCACATCCGCCGCCATCAGCGTGCCGTCGTTCTGGGTGATGTAGAACGGCGCCGCGATCTTGGCGCGCTTCAGCGCCTCGCCGAAGGCCGCGACCGTGCGGTCGGCCAGCGACAGCAGCGAGGCGTTCATGATCGCGGCACTTTCGCGCGCCAGCAGGCCGTGGCGCCCGATATCCTTCGACATCACCACGCGCAGGCCGGGGCATTCGCCCTCCAGCATCTCCTTGACGCGAACCTCCATCGCATCGTTCACGCCCGAGAAGACACAGGTGACGGCGGCGGCGTTCAGGCCCTTCGCCCGGATCTCACCGGCGATGCGCAGGATCTCGTCCTCGTCCAGCGGCGACAGGATGCGGCCATCGAATTCGAACCCGCCCTTCACCTGGTAACCGTGGTTGCCGACGATCTGGCGCAAATCCTCGGGCCAGTCGACCATCGGCGGCAGCCCCGCGCCCGACGGCAGGCCCAGACGGATCGCCGCGACCTCGTCCATGTGGCGCCGCTCGATCACCGCGTTGGTGAAATGGGTCGTGCCGATCATGATCGCCGCGATCTCGTCGCGCGCGATGCCAGAGGCGGCGATGACCTTTTCCAGCGCCTCCAGCACGCCCGAGGTGACATCCTCGGTGGTCGAGGCCTTCACCCCGGCGAGGACGCGCTTGCCCTCCAGCACGACGGCATCGGTATTCGTGCCGCCCACGTCAATTCCTACGCGATACACTCAAGGCTCCTTCGTGTCAGACCGTCGTCGCGACAAGGGTGCGCGCGCGCTCCTCGTCGGTGACCGCGGGTTTCATGCGTTCCTCGTCGTCGCTGATCACCGGGATCGCGGCGATCAGGGCGCGGGTGTAGGGGTGTTCGGGGGCGGCGAAGACATCGGGTGTCGCCCCCTCCTCGACGATCTCGCCGCGCAGCATCACGGCGATGCGCGAGCAGAAATTCCGCATCAGCGACAGGTCGTGCGAGATCATGAAATAGGTCAGGCCCAGCTCCTCGCGCAGCTGCAGCAGCAGGTCGATCACCGTCTTCTGCACCGACACGTCCAGCGCCGCGGTGGGCTCGTCGAGGATCAGGATCTTCGGCTCCGCCGCCAGCGCCCGGGCGATCGCCACGCGCTGCTTCTGCCCGCCCGAAAGCTCATGCGGATACTTGCCCAGATAGCTGACCGGCAGCCGCACCAGCGCCATCAGCTCCTGCATCCGGACCTGCCGAACGGCACCCTTCTTCCCCAGCGCCTTCAGCGGCACCGACAGCGATTGCGCCACCGTGCGCTTGGGGTTCAGCGAGGTGCCCGGGTTCTGATAGACGATCTGCGCCAGAGGGCGGCCCTTCGCGGGTGTCTCGTGAAAGGTCACCTGCCCGGTGGTGGGCGACAGAAGCCCCATCATCATCCGCGCGACCGTGGTCTTGCCAGACCCGGATTCCCCGGCCAGACCAAAGATCTCGCCCTTGCGCAGGGTCAGGCTGACCTCGCGCACCGCCGTGAACTCGGACCGGCGGCGGCCGAAGGTCTTGGTCAGCGCCCCGGCCTCGACGATCGGCGCGCCCTCGGTCAGGGCCTGCGTCGTGACGCGGGGGCCATAAAGCGGCGGCACCGCGTCGATCAGCGCGCGGGTGTAATCTTGCGCGGGCGCCCCCAGGATCCGGTGGCAATCGCCGGTCTCGACGATATCGCCGTGATGCATCACCACCACCCGGTCGGCCACCTTGCGCACGACGCCAAGGTTGTGGGTGATCATCAGCAGGGCCATCCCCTCCTCGCGCACCAGCTGGTTGATCAGGTTCATGATCTCGTCCTGCGTGGTCACGTCGAGCGCCGTGCCCGGCTCATCCGCGATCAGCAGTTTCGGCTGATGCAAGAGCGCCAGCCCGATCAGCACCCGCTGGCGCATCCCGCCCGAAAGCTCGGACGGATAGGAATTCATCACCCGCTCGGGGTCGGCCAGCTGCACCCGGCGCAGCACCGCGGCGATGCGGTCGCGCCGCTCGGCCCGGCTGGCGCGCACCCCGCGCCTGCGGTCGGCAAAGCGCATCACGTCATCCAGATGCGTGCCGATCAGGAAGACCGGATTGAACGATGACAGCGGGTCCTGCATGATCAGCGAGAACGCCGTGCCCTTCAGCGCCTCACGCTCGCCCGGCGGCATGTGCAGCACCTCGCGCCCCTCCAGCCGGATCGCGCCGCCGGTGATCGTGGCGGCGTTCGGCAAGGTGCCGATGATCGCCTTGGCGGTGACCGACTTGCCCGACCCCGTCTCGCCGATCAGCGCGACGCGCTCGCCCGCCGCGACGGAAAAGGAGACATCGCGCAGCACCTGCCGGGTGCGGCCATAGGTGGTGAAGCTGACGTTGAGGCCCTCGACCTGAAGAAGCGCGTCGGTCATCTCAACTCTCCACATCGAACATGTCGCGCAGGCCGTCGCCCAGCAGGTTGAACCCCAGCGTGACGTAAAGGACCGCGGCCCCGGGGCAGAGAACCTCCCCCCAGTAATCGGGCATGAACTGCCGCCCGGCGGCGACCATCGAGCCCAGGTCCGGCGTCGGTGGCTTCACCCCGAAGCCGAGGAAGCTGAGCGTCGCGCCCAGCAGGATCACGAAGGCCGCGTCCAGCGTGGTCTTGACCGAGATGACCGAGACGCAGTTGGGCAGGATCTCGCGAAAGAGGATGTGAAGCGGCCCGGCGCCCGACAGGCGCGCCGCCTCGATATAATCCTCGGCCGCCACGGATTTCGACACCGCGTAGATCAGCCGCGCGTGCCAGGTCCACCATTGCAGGGTGATCGCCAGCATCGCGTTGGTCAGCGTGGGTTCCAGCAGGTTCGACACGGCCAGCGCCAGCACCAGGGGCGGCATCGCCAGCATGACGTTGGTCAACCCGGTGATCACCCGCTCCACCCAGCCGCCGAAATAGCCCGCGACCAGCCCCAGCACCGTACCCACGGGGACCGAGATCCCCAGAACCCCCAGCACCAGCAGCAGCGACACCCGCATCCCGAACAGCGCGCGCGACAGGATGTCCCGCCCCACCTGATCGGTGCCGAACAGATGCGCCAGCTCCGGTGCGTGGTGACGCGCACGGAAGTTCACCACCGTGCCCACATCCTTGGGGTGCGGCGCGATCCAGGGCGCGAACACCGCCATCGCGATCGCCGACAGCACGATCAGCGTGCCGATCACCGCCGCCGGTTTCCGGCTGTAGCGGTACCACATCATGTAGGCCGCGCTCATCTCGCGGTCGCTGGCATCAAGAAGCATCTTGGCGTCGGACATCAGCGGCCCCCTTTCTGGCGCTGGCGCGGATCGAGAAGCGTGATCACCACGTCCACGATCAGGTTGGCGACGATGAAGAACAGGCCCGAGACCAGCACCACCGCACTGACCGCGTTGAGATCCTTGTGCAGGATCGCCTCCAGCCCGTAGGAGGCGAAGCCGCCCCAGGAAAAGATCATCTCGATGACGAAGGCGTTGCCGATGAGCGAGGCGAACTCGAGCCCCATGATCGTGACCGGCGCGATCGACGACAGCTTCAGCAGGTAGCGAAAGACGATCACCCGCTCGGGCACGCCAAAGCTTTTCAGCGTCAGAACGTGGTCCTTGCGCTGGTTCTCCAGCATCGCCGCGCGGGTGATCCGGGTGATCTGTCCGATCCCCGCGATCGACAGGGCAAAGGCCGGCAGGATCAGGTGTTGCGCGGCACTTGCCACCACGTCCCAGCGCCAGGCCAGCACGCCGTCGATCAGCATGAAACCGGTCGGCCCGCCGTGAAAGTTCAGCCCATGGTCCAGCCGCCCGAGGATCGGCCAGCTGGGCCAGAACCGCGCGGCCAGCAATTGCAGCGAGATCGCGACAAGGAAGCTGGGGATCGTCACCCCGGTCAGCGAGATCAGCCGCCCCAGCACATCGACCCAGCGGTCGCGGTACTGCGCCGTCAGCACCCCCAGCGGGATCGCCACCGCGAACATGAAGATCACCGAGGCCAGCACCAGCTCCACCGTCGCGGGCACGGTTTCCGCCAGGTCCTGCGTCACCGGGCGCTGCGACACCAGCGACATGCCGAAATCGCCATGCACCGCGTTCCAGGCGTAGTGCAGGTATTGCGACAGCAGCGGGTCGTTCATCCCCATCTCGGCGCGCAGCTGCGCCACCTGCGCCTGCGACGCCGCGGGGCCAAGCGCCATCCGCGCCGGATCGCCCGGCACCACCCGCGCAAGGATGAAGATCATCACCGACAGGGCGACAAGCACGAGGATGAAGGCCCCAAGCCGTCTCAGGATCGCGACCATCGGATGTTGCTGCATCGGCGAATGTCCTCGTGCGGTAGCTCCGGTCGCAGGGTTCCACGCGGCGTCAGGCCGCAACAATTCCGGTTTGGTATGGGTTTTGAAAAAGTTAGTATGGGTTTCATGACAAAGTTCCTCCCCCGCCCCGCCCTTCTGGCCCGTATCGAGGCCGATACCACCGGCACCGCCGTCCTGCGCGCGCCGGCCGGGGCGGGAAAGTCGGTGCTGCTCGACCAGCTGGCGCAGGCGCGGGGGCGGCGGGTCTGCCGCCTGCCCCATCCCCGGCCCGCGGATGTGCAGGACGGCTGGCTGATCTGGGATACCCCGGCCACCACCCAGGCCCCCCGCCTCGCCCCCGAGGTGCAGGAGACCGCCCGCCACCTCGTCATCGCCTGCCGCCCGCACCAGCGGCTGAGCGGCCTCGCCCGGCGGCTGCTGCATGGCGGCAGCCTGCAACTCGGCCCCGCCGAGATGGCGTTCACCCGGGACGAGACGCGCGACCTGCCCCCGGCGCAGGCCGCCGCCCTCGCCACCGACTACGGCAGCTGGCCGGGATTCCTGCCCCTCACCCTCTCGCCCGACGACCCGCTGGCCGCGGACTACATCGCCGAGACCTTCCTCGCGGGCTTCGGCCCCGGCCAGTTGACCGCGCTGTCGCTCTGGCTCGCCACCGGCGAGGGCCGCCCCCTGCCCGACGGGATGCGCCAGTCGCTTCCCGCCGGTGTCTTCGAGGGCCGCGCGGGGCACGCCTTCCACCTGCTCGGCCGGGCAGTCACCGCCCGCCTCTCGGGGATGACCGGCAGCGGCGCGGCGACCGAGCGCGCCACCGCGCTCGAGGCCGGCGGCCATCCGCTCCAGGCGATGGCGCTGCTCCTCGACCACGGGCACGAGGCGCATGCGGCGCAGATCCTGGAACATGCGCGCGGGCTGGAACTGATCTACGACAGCCGGACCGACGATTTCAGCAAGGTCATCCAGCGCTTCTCGCAGGAGATGATCGCGACCAACGAGACGGTGCTGTTCGCCGTCGCCCGCAGCCTGCTGAAGATGGGAGAGCTGGTGCGGGTCCGGAACCTCGTGGGCAAGCACCTCGGGTCCGACTATCTCGACCCGCTCAAGGTGCTGCCGCGCGGCACCCGGTTCAGCTTTGCCGCCCGACGCTTTCGCCTCAACATGATGATCGCCGAGGACCTGACCCCAAGCGACACCATGCTGATGCGCCTTCAGGAATTCATGGCCGACTATCCCGTCGGCGACGACCAGAAATGGGCCGCCTTCTACAACGCCCTGCTGGAATTCGAGGCCCGCCGCCGCAACGTCCGCAACGCCGAGGCCGCCGCCGCCCGCGCCCTGACCTACCTGCAACGCTCGGGCGGGCATCCGCTGCTGGAATTCTTCATCCACCTGCACCGCTGCGTCCTGCGCCTGAACGCCGGCGACGTGATGCTGGCCCGTCCGGCGCTGCGCGACGCCGCCGCGGCACTGGCCGCGGTCGGCCACGCCACCGACACCGAAAGCCGCATGCTGCGACTGGTCGAGGCCGCCATGGCCTACGAACAGGGTCAGCCGCAGGCCCTCGTCACCTTCATGCAGGAGGATTTCGAGACCTTCGCGCGCGCCGAGATCTGGCCCAGCCTCTTCCTCTTCGGCATCCGCTACGCCTCGCAGGTGATGATGGACCAGTTCCCCGGCACGATCCGCTCGGGCTTTCTCGACGGGCTGTGGCTGCACCTGGCCGAGCGCCTGCCCCTGCACGCCCGGATGGAGATGCGCACCGCCATCGCCTTCCAGAACCTCGGCCGCTGGCACGAGGCCGAGACGATCCTCGACGCGATCGACATGGCGCAGGGCCGCACCTGGCACGAGGCCGCGGTCGACCAGCTTCAGCGGATCGCCCGCGAGGAAGAGATCGTCCACGCGCTGGCCCGCCTGCGCCAGCTTGCCTTCCGCCAGTACGACCGCCCCTTCGTCGCGGCACAGCTTGCCGCGATGCTGGCCAACCCCCGCGTCCTTCAGCGAGAGCGCGTGGCCCTGCGGATCTGGCGCGCCCATGTGCTGGACCAGACCCGCGCGACGGCGCAGGCCGGGCGCGACCTGCGCGGCGCGCTGGAATCGGCAAGCCGGCTGGGCTGTTTCGGCGTGCTGTCCGAGGAACGGATCTTCCTCGCCCCGATGCTGCGCAACAGGCGCATCCGCACCCTCGTCGAAACCTCGAGCGAGGTGCGCACCGCGCTGTCGATCTACGGCGACGCGATCCGCTCGCCCCACGCCAAGGCCCGTGCGGCCGGCCTCACCCGGCGCGAGATCCAGATGCTTCAGCTGATCGCCGAGGGACAGTCGAACCAGAAGATCGGCCAGCTTCTCGGCATCGCGGAGCCGACGGTGAAGTTCCACGTCTCGGGCCTGTTTCGCAAGCTCGGCTGCACCCGGCGGACAGAGGCGACACGGGCCGCGCAGGCGCTCGGCTGGATCTGACTTCCGCCCTTTCCGCCCCGGAAGATGGCCCGCTATCCCCACAGATCGCAACATCTCCACGCATCGGGGCCCTATGGCCTATCTTTCTGCTTTCAAATGGTTTCCGGCCAAAACAGAAATTAATTACCGCCTAATTTCACTTGTTATGACACATTACTGCCCTGCCGCCCGCTGCAAGGCCGCAAACGGGCGCCAAGATGCCCCTCCCTGCCCCCTCTGCCCCGCCCCTGCCCCGCGCCGACCACGCGCCCTCAACCGCGATCACACGGCCCTCCGGCCTGATCCGTCTTCAACCTGTGTTTGGAAACGGGCCTTGGTTCGAACCCCGCCCCCAGATGCCCCTCGCCGCTTTGCCCCCGAACGATCTCAAGGGAAACCTGCGGGGAGGATCATCGCCCTTCCCCGCGGGGAAGATGCAACTTCCCATGGCCACGAAGAAAGGACACCGCCGGCGCATTGCACGCGCCCGCTTCCCCTCCGCTGGTCCTGAAATGAAAACGCCCCCGCCCGGCCCTTGGGCCAGAGGCGGAGGCGGAGGATCTTCCCCGCGGGGAAGATCAGTCGAGCTGGTCGAGCAGCCGGTTCACCGCATCTTCCAGCTTGCGCCGGTCGATCATGGTGAAGTCGCGCGGCAGACGGATCTCCAGCCGGCCGTTGGCGGCGGTGCATTTCGCCCGGCCCTCGCGGCGGTCGAGCTGAAAGCTGGTCTTGGCGCGGCCCTGGCCCGGGGCCTTGGCGGGCTTCGGCGCCGGCGGGTCGAGGGCCTCGTCCCCGGCCCCGCACAGCCGGCGCAGCACGTCCAGCTCATCCGCGGCCGACCGGTCGTCCCAGCCCTTCAGATCCTCGCGCAGGACCTGCACCAGCGCCGGCTCCACCTCCAGCTTCTGCACCAGCGTCAGCCCCAGCCGCCGCGGGATCGCCGGGCCGTGGCGCAGCAGATCGCCCACCCGTTCGACCAGCTTGATGAAGCCGCGGATGTAGCTGCGCTTCTGGTAGCCGGCCGAGGCGAAGAGCTGCGCCACCACCTTGTCGGCGTCGCTCTCCTCCGTCTGCGGATCGCCCGCATAGTCGAGCGCAAGCTGCGCCATCTCGTAGAAAGAGATGTCCTTGCGCACGAGGTTCTCGTCGACCATCAGCCGGTAAAGACGCTCCAGCTGTTCGCCCGGCTCGGCCACCACGGCGGGGATCGTGCCCCAGCGGTCGTCGTCGCCCGTTTCCTCCAGCAGCGCGCGATAGGCGCCGAGGCGGCGGTAGCCCTGGATCAGCTCGTACCGCCCGTCGGATCGCGCCTCCAGCCGGATCGGGTTGGACAGGCCCAGCGTCCGGATCGACTCGGTCAGCTCGGGCAGCTCCGGGTCCGGGCCCTTGGTGCGGTCGCGGGTCAGCTTCCACGTCTCGACCTGGTCGAGCGGGATCATCTCCATCACCAGGCCAAGCTTCTTCAGACGGACATGCTCATGCGCCAGCGCGTCGTTCTCGGCGCGGATCCGGGCCTCGATGTCCTGCCGTTCACGGGCCGATTGCGCGGCCTCGGTGATCGCGGTGGCCATCGGGCCGCGGCGCTGCGTCTTCCCCGCGGGGAAGGTCTGCGAAAGATCGGCGGCGGCTTCCTCGGGCGCGGCCCCCGGCGTATTGCCGCCCTTGCTGCCGTCTCCCTGGGGGTCATCGCCCCGCGTCTGATCCTCGGCATCGCTCGAGGGGCCCGTGCTTTCGTCGGGCATCTCGATGTCGAAGATGCGGCGTTTCCTGCTCATGCCGGCCTCCTTCAGATCTGATCCCAGGCCGCGATGACGCGGTCCTTGAATTCGTCATAGGCGCGGTCAAAGCTGGCCCGCGCCCGGCGCCATGTCTCGCGCGTCATCTCGCGGTAGTCGATCTCGTAGACCGACGAGAGGAAGCGCCCGGATTGTTCCACAGCCCGCGTCATCTCGATCGGGTGCTCTGCCACATGATCACCGAAGACCTTGCGAAATGCCTGAAACATCGCGCGGTGGAGGTCGTTGCCCGGCTCGTAGCGCGTCATCAGAAAGCGGATGTCGGTGAAGGCCTTGGGCAACCCGATCTTCCCCGCGGGGAAGGTGCCGTCGAACCCGTGCGCCAGATCCTCCAGCGCCTCGGCCAGCTGACCGATGAACGAGGTGGTGCTGTCGTATTCCCAGTAACCGGGCCCCGAGGGGATATAGAGCATGTCGGCGGCAAAGACCGCGTTCATCGACTGGTAGCCGATCGCCGGCGGGCAGTCGAAGAGGATCAGATCGTAATCGTCGTCGGCCAGCCCGTCGAGATAGCGCGAGACGGCTGCGAAGAACGACCATTCCGGGTTCAGGTGGCGGTACTGGGCGCTGGCGAATTCCACGAAGGCCGCGTTGGCGCAGGAGGGGATGATGTCGATGGTGGACCAGGCCGTCGTCTTGATGAAATCCTGGTGGCGCAGCTCGCCCAGGCCGAGGTCGCGGATCGCCGCGGGCAGCTTGCGCTGCGGCAGGGCGGTGCCCGAGGCGGCCCCGGTGATGGCCGAGTTCATGCGGTCCGTCTCGCGGATCAGGTCGCGGGCCATGATGCCCCAGACGGTGTAATCCTCGGCCACGTCGGTCAGACCCATGGAGTGCGAAAGCGTGGCCTGCGGGTCGAAGTCGACGACGAGGACGCGGTAGCCGTCGAGGGCGGCGGCATGGGCGAGGTGGAGCGCGACGGTCGACTTGCCGGCGCCGCCCTTGAAGTTGGCGACCGCGGCGCGGAAGGCGCGCTTGCCCTGGGGCCGGGGGGGCATCAGGGACTTGCGGTTGATCTTCATCCGGCGGCGCAGCTCGTTGATCTCGTCGAGCGAGAACCAGCGTTGGCGGCCGTCGGCCTCGACCTCGCCGCCGGGGAGCGAGGGCTCGGCGGCGAGCCGTCCGCGGAAGGTCGACTGGTTGATGCGGAAGATCAGCTCGGACACTTCCCAGGACGAGAAGCGCCGCAGGCTCTTGGTGCTTTCGGGGCTGAAGGTCTGCTGGCGGATCCAGCTTTGCATCTTCAGCGACTGGGCCTGAAGCTTGGCCAGGTCTTCGTGGGTATACATCTGCTCTTTGCCTCTTAGACGTAAAATCCTGCCTGAAACGGAAATACGCCGGATTTGCCAAAAAAGCAAAAGTGAAGTTCACTATGGGAGAAATCTTCCCCGCGGGGAAGATTGCCTTGGGAAACAGGGGGACAGGCCCGAATCGGCCACTGTTCCGCCCCGGGCCGGAAAGCCGGGCAATACGGCCATATATTGGGGGACAGCTTGCGCATCCCCACCGGCTATTGGGGGACAAAAGCGCCCTAATGGGGGACAGCCAAGGTGTCACCCTTCACCATAAAACCTTTCTTTTCTGATTTGATCGGGCAGGGGGGCGAAGGCCGGACCGAGCGCAGGCTTGACAGAATCGTAATGCTGGACGCAAATAACCGAAGAACAGGCAAAAGCGTTTGGAACCGTCTCCCCGGACCGGACGCCGCGCCACCGACGGGTCAGCAAGATCCGCGGAGACCGAGGCATTAGGGCAGCGTTCCCCAAGGGGCACTGCCGGGACAGGAGAGCAGGATGCATCTCGTCAAGCCCGTCGGGCGCGAGGCGTCGGCACGCAAGTACGACCTGCTCAGCGCATTGATGGCGCATGCGCTGAGCCACGACAAGCATGTCCAGCGGCAGGTGCTGCGGCTGATGGCGCTGATCACCACGCGCTACAACTGGAAGCGCGACGAGCTGTCGATGGGACAGGACGAGATCGCCCGGCTGTGGTCGGTCGACACCCGGACGGTGAAGCGCGAGATGGCGCGGCTGAAGGCGCAGGGCTGGCTGGTGATCAAGCGCCAGGGTGCGCGCGGCAGGGTCAGCGTCTACGGCATCGACCTTTCGAAGGTGATGGAAGACACCCGCCCGTCCTGGCCCAACATCGGGCAGGATTTCATCGATCGCGTCGCGGCGCAGGACAGCGCCGGGGCGGGCGAGGCGGCAGGGCAGGGGGGCAATGTGGTGCCGCTGCGCACGGTTGCCGCCCCCGCCCGCGACGGCACGCTGTGGCGCGAGGCGCAAGCCGCGCTGCATGCGGCGGACCCGGCGGCGTTCGGCGCGTGGTTCGGCCCGCTCGAGGAGGTGTCGGCCGAGGAGGGGTGCCTGACGCTGCTGGCGCCGAGCCTGTTCCACGCGAATTACGTCCGGACGCACCTGAGCGGTCGGCTGGAGGCCGCGGTGCGCCGGCTCGACCCCTCGATCCGCAGCGTGCGGGTCGAGGCCTGAACCGGCGGTCGCGCGACAGCAGGGAACGGCGGGGCAGGGGGGTCAGATCAGCCCGTATTGCCGGGCCTTCATGCGCAGAAAGGGCAGCCCCTCGGCCAGCACCTCCTCGCGCGAGGGGGCGACGGGGCGCCAGACCGAGAGGCCCGCGGCAAAGGCGGGCGGCACGGTGATGAAGCTTTCCATCGCCATCCCGCCGGTGAAGCCGATCGCGGCGAGGGCCGCGAAGACCTCGTCCCACTGGATCGTGTCGCGGCCGGGGGTGCCGCGGTCGGAGGCCGAGAGGTGGATGTAGCGCAGATGCTCGCGCGCGGCGAGGATGCCGTTGGCGAGGCCCTTCTCCTCGATGTTCATATGGTAGGTGTCGAGATGGACGAAGACGTTGGGCTGGCCCGCCCGTTCGAGGATCTCGACCGCCTGGGCGGCGGTGTTGACGATGTGGTTCTCGTAGCGGTTCACGGCCTCGAGGCCGAAGCCCAGACCCAGGGCGCGGGCGTAGGCGGCGGCCTCGGCCACGACGCGGACGGTGGCGTCCCGCTCGGCCTCGGTGGGGGGATGGCCGGTGCGCTGTCCGATCCCGCCGTAGAGCACGCCGCTCATCGCTTCGGCGCCGGTGGCGGCGGCCCGGTCGAGGGCCATGCGCAGGAAGGCCAGCGCGCCTTCGGGATCGTTCGTGGGCAAACGGTCGAGCGGCAGGCCGAGAGAGGTGACGCAGGCGACGCCCGCGCGTTCCAGCGCGGCGCGGGTGGGGCCCGGGTCGAAGGCGGCGGGGTCGGGCATCGTGATCTCGAGGAAGTCGATACCGTGGGCCACCGCCTCGGGGATCGCCCAGGCCGCGGCCTCGGGGGTCCAGTCCATCGCCCACATCGCGGTGTGGACGCCGAAACCGCGGATCGTCATGTGTCGTCTCCGTTATCCTGTGCTGCGGGTCATGCGGAAGGGCAGGGCGGACAGCCCGCGCCCGCTGATGGCGTTGTCGATCAGCACGGCGCCGATCAGGATCAGCCCCATCACGCCGGCCTGGTAGACCGGGTTGAAGTTCATGTAGCTCAGCCCGTAGTTCACCACGCCGATCAGCACGGTGGCGACCATGGTGCCGACGACCGAGCCGTCGCCGCCGAAGATGGACGACCCGCCGAGGACGACGATGGCGATGGAGATGAGGTTGGCCTGGCCCAGGGCCTCGGGGCTTGCGGTGCCGAGGCGCGCCGCGCCGATGGCGCCCGCGATGCCGGCCATCAGCCCGGCGATGGCGTAGGTGCGGGCGCGGATGCGGTTCGGGCGCAGGCCGGTCAGCCGGGCCGCGGTGGTCGAGGTGCCGACGAGGTAGAGCGCGCGCCCGAAGCCCGCGCGGTGCTGCACCGCGATCAGGATCAGGAGGGCGGGCAGGTAGAGCGCGACAAGCTGGAACGGCAGGCCCGCGATGGCGCCCTGTCCGAGGAAGAGGAAGGCGGCAGAGGCGGTCGTCAGGTCGATGTTGATGCCGCCGGTCAGGACGAGGGCGAGGCCCGAGAAGACGAACATCGTGGCCAGCGTGGTGATGATCGGCGGGATGTCGAGGCGGGTGACGCAGGCGCCGTTGATCATGCCCATCCCCGCCCCCGCCGCGACGCAGATCGCCACCGCCAGCGGCCAGGGCAGGCCCGCGGTGATCGCAAGCCCGAGGAGGACCTGCGCCAGCGCGCCGATCGCGCCCACCGACAGGTCGATGCCGCCGTCGCCGCCGCAGATCACCAGCGTCTGGCCGAAGGCGATGATGCCGATCTCGACCGAGAAGACGGCCATGGAATAGAGGTTCGGCCCGGACAGGATTCCGGGATCGCCGAGCGCGAAGCCGCCAAGCGCGAGGATCGTCAGCAGGACGAGGACGCCGATGCGTCCGGGTTGGAAACCTGTCGCGCCCATGGTCAGCCTCCTGCGCCCTTGGTGCCTGCCGCCTTGCCCGGAAAGCGCCGGTTGGCGCCGATCGAGACGAGGATGATGCCGCCGAGGAGGACCCCGCCCCAGAACGGCTGAATGTGCATCAGGACGACGCCGTCCTTGATCAGCTCGACGATGATGGTTCCCAGCGCGGTGCCGAGGATGGTGCCCTTGCCGCCGCTGAGCTCGGTCCCGCCGAGGACGACGGCGGCGATCACGCCCAGTTCGAACCCGGTGCCGGTGGAATTCTGCACCAGCGGGCTCTGCCCCAGCGTCAGAAGCGCCGCGATGCCGGTGAAGGCGCCGAGCAGGACATAGGTGTAAAGCTCCAGCCGCCGGACCTTGATGCCGGCGAGGCGGGCGGCCTCGGCGTTGTTGCCGATGGCGTAGATGTGGCGCCCGGTGCGGAAGCCGCGCAGGAAGAGCGCGAAGAGGATCATCAGCACCAGCGCGACCACCGTGGCCACCGGCAGCACCCAGAGGCGGGAGGTGATGAAGAGGGTCGTCAGCTCGGGCGGGATCATGGTGATCCAGTTCGAGCCGAGAACGAGGAACACCGCCATGCGAAAGATCGACAGCGTGCCCAGCGTCGCCACCACCGGCGGCACCCGCCCGCCGAGGATGATCGCCGCGTTCACCAGCCCGAAGCCCGCGCCGAGCAGCACGAAGACCGGCGCCACGGCCCAGACGCTCCACCCCGCCTGGAACAGGAGGCCGCCGACCGCCGCCACGAGGCCCAGCATGGACCCGATCGAGACGTCGATGCCGCCGGTCAGGATCACCAGCGTCATGCCGATCGCCGGAATGGCGGTGATCGCGATGCGCACCAGCAGGTTGTTGATGTTCACGTGGGACCAGAAATCGCCGTGCGAGCCCAGGGTGATGCCGACCAGCACGACGACGAGGGTGATCGCAAGCACCCCTTCGCGCGCGCCGGCAAAGGCGGCGAGGCGGTTGCCGCGGGCACCGGCGGCAAGGGCCTTGGTGTCGGGCGCCGCAGGGTCGGGGGCCGCAGGGTCGGGCGGAGTGGGGGCAGGGGGGATCGCATCGCGCGCGGGATTTCGCGTTGGGCCCTGCGCGGGGCCGTGCGCGGCGTCATGTTCAGGGTCGCGCCCGGAACCGTGCGGCGGGGTGTCGGTCGGTGCGGTCATGCGGCGCTCTCTCCGGTTTGTCCGGCGCCGATCGCGGCGCTCAGCACACGTTCGGGCGTCATGGCGGTGCCCGAGACCTCATCCACCACGCGGCCCGCGCGCATGACGACGATGCGGTCCGAGACCGAAAGGACCTCCTTCAGGTCGGAGGAGATGACGACGACCGCGACACCGCCGGTCGCAAGGTCGCGGATGAAATCGTGGATCTCGTCCTTGGTGCGCACGTCGATGCCGCGGGTCGGTTCGTCGAGGATCAGCACCTTGAAGGGCTGGCCGGCCCAGCGGGCGAAAAGGCCCTTCTGCTGGTTGCCGCCCGAGAGGGTGGAGATCAGGGTGCGGGCGCTTTGCGCCTTGATGTTGTACTGCCCCATGATCCGCCGCGCCTCGGCTGCCAGCGCGGGAAAGTCGAGAAGGCCCCAGCCGCCGCGAAACCGTGCAAGGCCGTTCGATGTCATGTTCGCCTCGAGCGGCTTGGAGGCGAAGATGCCCTGAAGCTTGCGGTCCTCGGGGAGGTAGCCGATGCCGAGGGCGATCGCCTCGGCCGGGTCGGCGGGGGCGATCTCCTGCCCCTCCAGCCGGATCGTGCCGGCGGAGCGGGTGAGTTCGCCGAAGATCGTCAGCGCCACCTCTGACCGGCCGGAGCCCACGAGGCCGTAGATCCCGGTGATCATCCCGGGGGGAAGGCGGAGGTTGACGTCTTCGAAATGCGCGGGGTGCGAGAGGCCGGCGATTTCCATGACGGGGGGTGTGGCCGGATCGCCGGCAGGGGTGCGGTGGGCGGTGATCTCTGCCTCGATCTCGCGGCTGTTCTTGCCGGCCATCAGCTCCAGCAGCGTGGTTTCCGAGAACCCGCCCTTGCCGTAGCCGCCTGTCACCGCGCCGTCGGTCAGCACCGTCACCCGGTCGCCGACGCGGGGGACCTCTTCGAGGCGGTGGGTGATGTAGACGATCGCCCGACCGCCGGCGCGCAGCCGGTCGATGATTGTGAACAGGCGTTCGGTTTCGGCCCGCGACAGGATCGAGGTGGGTTCGTCGAAGATGATCAGCCGGGCGTTCTGGGCCAGCGTCTGGGCGATCAGCACCAGCTGCTGATAGCCCAGCGACAGCGCCGCCATCGGCCGGTCGAGGATTGTCTCGTCCAGCTCCAGCTCGGCGAGGATCGGGCGGGCGGTGCGGCGCATCGCGGCCCGGTCGACCCGGCCGAAGGCGCCGGTGATCTCGCGCCCCATGAAGAGGTTTTCCAGCACGCTGAGGTGCGGATAGATCATCGGTTCCTGGTAGACCGCCGAGATCCCCGCGTTCTGCGCGTCGAGCGGGCTGCGGAAATCCTGCGCCACGCCGTCGATGCGGATCTCGCCCGCGTCGGGGGCCAGCGCGCCGGTCAGGATCTTGATCAGCGTGGACTTGCCCGCGCCGTTCTCGCCCAGCAGGACGAGGCTTTCGCCCGCATCGACGGCGATGTCGACGCCCTTGAGCGCGCGCACCCCGCCGAAATTCCTGACGATGCCTGAAAGTTCGAATGTCGCCATGGCACATCGCGGGGGTCGGCGGTGACCGGCCCCCGCCCTCCCGGTTCAGAAGTTCAGGCCGATGTTCTTCTTGGTGATGACCAGCGGCTTGCCCAGAAGCAGTGTCTTCGTCTTGGCGTCATAGGCGATCTTGCCAAGGCCCGGCACGTCGTTCTCGGCCTTAAGCTGCTTGTGGTCGAGTTCCTGCAGAACGGCCCAGGCGGTCAGGTAGCCCAGGTCGACCGGGTTCCACAGCACCACGCTTTTCACCGTGCCGTTGTTGACGAAGGGGCGGATGGTGTTCGGGTCGGTGATGCCGGTGACGGCGACCTTGCCGCTCATCCCCGCGCTGAGAACCGCCTGCGCGGCGCCCGGCACGGCGGTGGAGTTCACGCCGACCACGCCCTTGAGGTTGGGATAGGCCGACAGGAGTTGCGAGGTCACGTCGGTCGCCTTGGAGATGTCTTCGCCCGCGTACTGGATCGAGACCAGCTTCATGTCGGGGTACTTGGCTTTCATGCGGTCTTTCATGAAGCCGATCCAGACGTTGAGGTTGGTCGCCGTCGGGCCGCCCGAGACGAAGGCCACGTCGCCCTTGTCGCCGACCTGCTGGGCGAGCTGGTCGATCACCGCGTAGGCGAGCGCCTTGTCGTCGGCCTGCGAGACCCGAAGCGACACGTCCGGCCCGTCGACCTGGCTGTCGGAGGAATAGAACAGTACGCCGGCCGCCTTGGCCTTCTTGGCGACGGCCGAGAGGGCGGTGGGGCTGTTGGCCGAGACGCCGACCGCGTCGAGATGCTTGTTGATCAGGCTTTCGGCGATTTCCACCTGGCCCGAGACCGAGGCCGTCGTCGGCCCCTGATAGACGATCTTGGCGCCGAACTTCTTGCCGGCCTTCTCCAGCCCCTGCTTCATCGCGGTGAAATAGGGGATGCCCACCAGCTTGGGCACGAAGCCGATGGTGTAATCCTTGGCCGAGGCGCTGCCGGGCGCGAGGGCGACGGCAAGCGCGAGCGCGGGGACCGAAACGGCCCCGGCGAGGGTGATCTTCCTGGTCATGTCTTCCTCCCGTTCAATGATCCGTCCCGCCGGGTCGTCCGGCGGGCCGGCAGATCGTCCGGGGCTGCGGGTTCCTCCTCAAAAACCCGTCTCGTCCGGCACCCCGAGGCACGGGCCGGCCAGTGGCGCGGCGGCGTGACGGGGCGGGGGACGAGCGTCTCCCCGGCGGGGTGTGCGGGGGTCCTTTCCGTGTCGCGCCGGTCCGGTCGTGCGAGTGTCGGAACCGGGCCGGATACGGGACTTGACCACCACCCCGGTATTTGCGCTAAATCCATTAAGCTAATGCGTCAAGCAAGCCGGGCCGGGGTCGCCGCGACCTCAAGAACTTGTGAAGTCGGGGCGCGGCGCGCGCCCGCGGCGGCGCGGGATCGCGGCTTGGTGCGCAACGTGCTACGCAGATTGCTGCGGGGGGCCGGAGGGCAGATTGGAAGCGGGATGACAGGCGGCAAGGCGCAGGGCCAGGCAGGTGGCGGCCAAGGAGGTCGCGGCGAATCGGGGGAGGTTCACCGGGGCCGGGCGACGGCCGCCGCGCCCGCCCGCCGGGTCACGATCTACGACGTCGCGCTGCGGGCCGGGGTGTCGGGGGCGACGGTGTCGCTGGTGCTGAACGGATCGTGGGAACGGTACCGCATCCGGCGCGAGACCGCCGAGGCGGTCCTCGCGCTGGCGGCCGAGATGGGGTACCGGCCGAACCGCCGGGCGCGCGATCTGCGGCGCGGCCGGTCCAGCCTTGCGGGAATGGTGCTGCCGCATTACCGCAACCGCTTCTTCGCCGGCATCGCCGAGGCCTTCGAGGCCGCCGCCCGGGCGCGCGGCCTGTGCCCGGTGGTGGTGAGCGCGCAGCGCGACAGCGCGACCGAGACCTGGGTTGCCGAGACGCTGGTGGCGCAGCAGGTGGAGCTTCTGGTGATCTGCGGCGTGGCCGATCCCGCCCCGCTCAATGCGCTTTGCGCGAAGACGGGGATCCCCTGCGTCAACCTCGATCTGCCGGGGCCGGGGGCGCCGTCGGTCGTGACCGACAACGCGGGCGGTTCGCGGCGGTTGACGGAATGGCTGATCGCCGAGGTTGCGGCGCGGGGCGGCGACCCGTCGGGGCTGCGCTTCATCGGCGGGGTGGCGGGGGAATTCGCGACCGAGGGGCGGATGCAGGGCTTTCGTGCCGCGCTGGAGGCCGCGGGGCTGCCGCATGGCCCGGGGATGTGCGCGCCGGTGGGCTATCCGGCGGCGGCGGTCGAGGCCGAGATCCGGCGGCTGCACGCGCGGCCCGGGGGCCTTCCCGCCGGTCTCTTCATCAATTCGCTGACCGCGCTGGAGGGCTACGCCGCCTTTCTGCGCGATCACCACGCGGCCTGCGCCGGGGTGCCGGTGGCCTGCTGGGATTGGGACCCGTTCGGTGCGGTTCTGCCGGTCGACCTTGCGATGGTGTGGCAGGATGTGCCGCGGATGGTGGCGGCGGCGTTCGAGCTGTTCGACACCGGGGGAGGGGAGCCGGGCCAGCGCGTGGTGATCCCGCCGCAGCTGTTCCTCGACCCGCGGGCGGCGCCGGTGAACGAGGCGGGGCCCGTGAGCGACGGAGTGAGAGAGGACGTGACCGGGGATCGCCCGGGGGAGGAGACGTGATGAGGTTCATCGGCATCGACGTGGGCACGGGCAGCGCGCGCGCGGGGATCTTCGACGCGGACGGGCGGATGCTGGCCAGCGCGAAGCACCCGATCCGGATCTGGCGCGCCCCGGGCGAGCGGGTCGAGCAAAGCTCGGACGACATCTGGAACGCGGTGGCGGCGGCCACCCGCGCGGCCCTGGCCGATGCGGCGCGGGTGGCGCCGGGCGTGGCAGAGACGATCGCCGGGATCGGTTTCGACGCGACCTGTTCGCTGGTGGTGCTGGATGCCGCGGGCGCGCCGCTCTCGGTCGACCCCGAGGGCGGGGCGGGGCGCAATGTCATGGTCTGGATGGATCACCGGGCGACGGGGCAGGCGGCGCGGATCAACGCGGGCGAGCACGAGGTTCTGCGCTATGTCGGCGGGGCGATCTCTCCAGAGATGGAGATCCCGAAGATCCTGTGGCTGAAGGAGGAGATGCCCGAGACCTTTGCCGCCGCCGGGGCCTTCATGGACCTTGCCGATTTCCTGACCTGGCGGGCGACGGGAAGCGCGGTGCGATCGGCCTGCACTGTCACCTGCAAGTGGACCTATCTGCCCCATGCCGGTGGCTGGGACGCGGCGTTCCTGGGCGCGATCGGGCTGGGCGCGCTGGCCGAGGAGGGCTTTGCCCGGATCGGGGCCGAGGTGGCCGAGATCGGCGCGCCGCTGGGGCAGGGCCTGAGCGCGGCGGCGGCGCAGGATCTGGGCCTGCCCCCCGGGATCAGCGTGGGCGCCGCGCTGATCGACGCCCATGCCGGCGGGGTGGGCACGCTGGGCGGGCGCGGGCCCGAGGGGACGGCACTGGATCCGCGCGACCAGATCGCGGCGATCCTCGGCACCTCCTCCTGCACCATGACGGTGGGGGACGCGCCGGTCTTCGTGCCTGGCGTCTGGGGCCCCTATCACGGGGCGATGCTGCCGGGGCTGTGGCTGAACGAGGGCGGGCAGTCGGCCTTTGGCGCGGCGCTCGACCAGTTGGTGGCGATGCACCCGGCGGCCGCGGCTGCCGCCGCGCGGGCCGAGGCGGAGGGACGGAGCCTTTACGCGCTGCTGGAGGCCGAGGCGGTGCGCCTGGCGGGGGATGCGGGACGCGCGGCGCTTCTGGCGCGGTCGGTGCATGTGGTGCCCGAGGTATTGGGCAATCGCGCGCCGGAGGCCGATCCGGCGGCGCGCGCGGTGATCGCGGGGCTGGGGACCGGGGCGGACGAGGAATCGCTGGTGGCGTGGTTCGTTGCCGTGCTGTGCGGGCTGGGCTACGGGCTGGGCCTGATCGTCGAGGCGCAGCGCGCGGCGGGGATGGGGCCGAAGATGCTGGTGGTGTCGGGGGGGGCCGCGCGCAGCGCGCTCCTGCGCCGGATCCTTGCCGATGCGACCGGCTGCGAGGTGGCCCTGCCCGCGGCGGAGGAGCCGGTGTTGCTGGGGGCGGCGATGCTGGGGATGGTGGCCTCGGGCCGCTGCGCCAGCCTTTCCGAGGCCGCCGCCGGGGTGGCGCGGCTGTCGGAGGTGCTGGTGCCCTCGGGCGGGGAGGTCGCGGCCTTCCACGCCCGCAAGCGCGCGGTCTTTGCCCGGCTGAAGGCGGCGGACCGCGAGGTGCGGGCGCTGATGGTGGAGGGTTAGCCGCGGGGTGAGCCCGGGAAGTTGGCCGCGAAGTTGGCTGGGGGTCAGCGGTACGGGTCGGCCGCGTCGCGCAGCCCGTCGCCGAGGAAGTTGAACGCCAGCACTACAAGGAAGACGGGCACCGTGGGCAGCAGGATCCACGGGTAGAAGGCGAGGACGGTGACATCGCGCGCCTCGGTCAGCAGCACGCCCCAGCTGACGATCGGGGGGCGCAGGCCGAGGCCGAGGAAGCTGAGCGCGGTCTCGCCCAGGATCATCGAGGGGATCGAGATGGTGGCCGAGGCGATCAGGTGCGACAGGAAGCCGGGCACCAGGTGGCGCAGGATGATCCGACGCGGGCGTGCGCCATTGAGCTGCGCGGCCAGCACGTAATCCTCCTCGCGCAGCGAGAACAGCTTGGATCGGACGGCGCGGGCAAGGCCCGTCCAGTCCAGGAGGCCGAGGATCACGGTGATGCCCAGGTAGACGATCAGCGGGCTCCACGTCACCGGCATGATTGCCGAGAGCGACAGCCAGAGCGGGATCGAGGGGATGGATTGCAGCACCTCGATCAGACGTTGGACCAGCAGGTCGACGGTGCCGCCGTGATACCCCGCGAGGCCGCCGATCACGATGCCCAGGATGAAGCTGACCGTCACCCCGAGAAGGCCGATGGAAAGGGATATTCGCGCGCCGTAGAGGATGCGCGACAGCTCGTCCCGGCCCATCCGGTCGGTGCCCAGAAGGAACATCTGGCCATCTCGGGCGGGGCAGATCAGGTGGATGTCGGCGGGGATCAGGCCCCAGAAGTTGTAATCGTCGCCATGGCAGAAGAAGCGGATCTTCTGCACCTCGCCGGGGATGTCGGTGTAGAGCCGTTGAAGGTTGTCCATGTCCAGCGTCATCTTGCGGCCGTAGACGAAGGGGCCGACGAAATGGCCCTCGTCGAACAGGTGGATGCGTTGCGGCGGGGCGTAGATGAAATCGGGGTTGCGGCTGTGCAGGTTGTAGGGCGCCACCACCTCGACGAAGATCGCGACGAGGTAGACGAAGGCAAGGAAGATCGCCGAGGCCAGCGCCAGCCGGTGACGCCGGAACCGCCACCAGGTCAGCCTGAGCTGCGACGCGCGGTAGAGGGATTCGCGCCCCTCGGGCAGGCGCTCGATCGAGGTCGGATCGAACGGCGCGTCGGAGACGTAATGCGGCAGCGGCGCGCCGGGGGGCGGCAGGGCGTCCTTCATCGCGTGCTCCTGCCCTGAAGGCGGATCCGCGGGTCAAGCAGCGCCAGCGCGATGTCGGACACCAGCATGCCGATCACGGTGAGGAAGGCGAGGCACATCAGGAACGACCCGGCGAGGTACATGTCCTGGCTTTTCAGGGCCGAGATCAGCATCGGCCCCGTGGTTTCCAGCGACAGCACGACGGCGGTGATCTCCGCCCCCGAGATGATCGCGGGCAGGATCGACCCGATGTCCGAGATGAAGAAGTTCAGCGACATGCGCAGCGGGTATTTCACCAGAGCGCGGAACGGGTGCAGCCCCTTGGCGCGGGCGGTGATCACGTATTGCTGGCGCAGCTCGTCCAGCAGGTTCGCGCGCACGCGGCGGATCATCGCGGCGGTGCCCGAGGTGCCGATGATGATGGTGGGGATCCACAGGTGGGCGAGGATGGACTTCGCCTTGTCCCATGACATCGGCTGGCCGAGGTATTGCTGATCCATCAGGTGGCCGATCGACAGGCCGAACCAGAGGTTGGCGAAATACATCATCACGAGGCCGAGGATGAAGTTCGGCACCGCCAGCCCCACGAGGCCGAAGAAGGTGAGGCCGTAATCGCCCCAGCTGTACTGGTGCGTGGCCGAATATATCCCCACGGGAAAGGCCACCAGCCATGTGAAGATCACGGTGACGAAGCTGACCAGCACGGTGAGCCAGATCCTGTCGCCGATCACGTCGCTCACCGGCATGCGGTAGGCGAAGGAATAGCCGAAGTCGCCGTGCAGCATGCCGCCGACCCAGTGCAGGTAGCGGATCGGTTGCGGCTGGTCGAAGCCGTAGCGGTGGCGCAGCTCCTGGATCTGGGCGCCGTTGGCATTCTCGCCCATCGCCTGAAGCTCGTTCACGTAGCTTTCGAAATAATCGCCGGGCGGCAGCTGGATGATGGTGAAGACCAGCATCGAGATCAGGATCAGCGTCGGCACCATGACCGAGATCCGCCACAGGATGAATCGCAGCATCTCTCAGGCCCCCGAGTCAGGCGACAAGCCGGTGTCGTACCAGAAGGTATCCGGCAGATAGACGCCCAGGTAGGCGGTCGGCGCGTAGCCGTAAAGCGCCTTGTCGGGCATGTTGCGCAGCCGGGAGGAGCGCAGGATCGGTTGCAGCGTCTGGTTGACCGTGCCGATCGTCAGTACCTGCTCGGACCGGATGTCGAGCATCTGCTGCCAGATCGTGCGGCGTTCGGCGAAGGTCGAGGTGCGGCCCCATTGCGCGTAGAGATCGAGAAGCTGACGCGCCACCGGCCATTCCGGGGCATGGCCCTGCGCGCCGTTCGAGAGGTAGTACATCCCCCATTGCGACCATTCCAGCTGATCGTCGGCGGTGGGGGCGAGGGCGGCGGGCGACATGTCGGGCGTCGGCACGCCGTTGTCCCAGCCGTTCCAGGCCGACATGACGACGCTGCCGCCCTTGATCCGGCTGCGGAAGATGTCGCGGTCGGTGGCGCGGATGAACAGCGCGACGCCGATCCGCGCCCAGTGGTCCCGCACCAGTTGCAGGACGTCGGTTTCCACGTCGCCGCGGCTGGCGGTCTCCACCACCAGGTCCATCGGCCGCCCGTCGGGCAGAAGGCGGATGCCGGCGCCGTTGCGCCTGTCCAGCCCCGCCGCGTCGAGAAGGGCGTTGGCGCGGTCGGGGTCGTGGGTCGCCCAGCGGCTGGCGTAGCCGGGCTTGTAGAGCACGCTTTCGGGCAGCACCGTGTCGGCGCTTTCGTGGGCGAGGCCGAAGAACGAGACCATGTTGATCTCGTGCCGGTCGATGGCCAGCGACAGCGCCCGCCGCACCGCCACGTCGCGCAGCACCTCGCGCCAGACCTTGTCGGTGCAGGTCAGGTTGGGGATCAGCGACAGGATGGAGCCCTGCGTGCGCTTCCACAGCTCGACCTTGAGCGGGTGCAGCTTTTCGGCGGCCTTCAGGAACGGGTAATCGGCGAAGTCGAGGCCGTTCATCTGCAGGTCGGTCTCGCCCGCGCCGGCCTTGGCGACCATCGTGGCGTTGGAGGTGAGGTTGAGGATCCAGCGGTCGACATAGGGCAGCTGTCGCCCGGCCTCGTCGATGCGGTGGAAATAGGGGTTGCGGACGAAGACGAATTGTTCGGCCGGGGATTTCGTGGTGTTGCGCCAGGGCGTCAGCACCGGCAGGTCGGGGTTCTCGGGCCGGTAGCAGCGCGACATCTTCACGTAGAGATCGGTCCAGGTCTGGACCTTGGCGCGCCGGATTTCGCGCTGCAGCTTCTGCCGGTCGGCAAAGGCGGGGTGGAACTGCTTCATGTAGTGGAACGGCAGCACCAGCTCCAGCGGCTGGGCCGAGGCCAGCGAGGGCAGGAAATCGGGGTTCGGCACCTCCCAGCTGTAGCGCACGGTCGTGGCGTCGATCACCTCGAAGCTGGGGGGCTTGCCGCCGGCCACCATCTCCACCGGCACGCCGTCGGGGCGCAGCTGCCGGTTCATCAGCACGTCTTCCCAGAAGTGCCGGAAGTCGCGCGCGGTGAAGGGCGCGCCGTCGGACCAGCGATGGCCCGGACGCAGGTGAAAGGTGAAGACGCGGTCGCCCTCGACCTCGCACCGGGCGAGGATGTCGGGGATCAGCGCCAGCGTCTGGTCATAGCCGACGAGACGGGCATAGCCGTCGATCGTCATGTAGCGGATGTCCTTCTGCCCGGTCACCAGCCGGCGGATCGTGCCGCCATAGGCACCCGGTTCGCGCTTGAGGGCGCGCAGGTTGACGACCCGCGGCACCCTGGGCAGGCGCTCGGCCATCGGGGGCAGGGTGCCCGCGGCGACCGCGTCGCGCAGGATCGGGGGCTCGGCCGGCGCGGCGTCGGCGCGGCGGGGCAGCAGCGGGCCGGCCAGAAGCCCGAGTATGATCCCGTGGGCCGCGCGCCGGGTGATCATCGCGCTGTCGTCCTTCCAAAGGCGGCCGCCGGGTCCGGGAGCGGCGGAACGGGATCGGCAGAGGGGGCACGGGCCACATGGGGCCGGGCCGCCCTTGCCGACGCCGGAACGGGGCCGGTCCGAAGGGGCCGCGGGCGGCCAACGTCGTCATCGGAAAGGAGACTAGCCGCGCGCCCCGTGGCTGTCCATACGCGCGGCGATCCGGCGCACCGGCCCGTCCCGGCGCCCGTGACAGGCCGGGTGCGGCGCGGGTGCGGGCTTGGGGATGGCCGGGGTAGGGGATGGCCGGGGTAGGGGGGAGCCGAGGGAGGGAGGCGCGCGGCCGGGCGGTCAGCTTGCCCGGCGCTCGCTCCGGCCGCCGCGGATCGCCGAAGGGGGCGTCTTGTCGCGGAACAGCATCATGATCTGCTCGGCCTCGGAATGCGATTCGAGGCCGGCCGCCGGCACCGGTGCCGCCTCGCCCGCGCCCTGCCGCTCGGCCGCGTCCTCGAACACCGGGGTGAAGACGGCGATCTTCTCGGACAGGCCCGCAAGCTCACGCTCGCCATGGCCCTTCCAGGCACCGCCGGCATAATCGACGAAGGCCTCGCTCGCCACGATCGGGGAGCCGAGCGTCTTGGTCAGCGCCTCAAGCCGCTGCGCCTCGTTCACCGAGGCGCCGAAGGCCGAGAACGTCAGCCGCCGGGCCAGCCCGACATTGCCGAAGATCACGTTGCCGATGTGCAGCCCGATGCCGAATCCGATCGGCTCCAGCCCCTGGCCGGCGCGTTCCTGGTTCAGGGCGGCGACCCGTTGCAGCGCTTCGCGCGCGGCATCGGTGGCGCGCCGCGCCGCGATCTCGGTGGGCTTGGCGTGGCGCTCGGTCGGGAAGACGGCGAGGAAGCCGTCGCCGATGAAGCTCAGGATCTCGCCCCCGTCGCGGTTGAACGGCTCGGCGATGGCGTCGAAGAACTGGTTCAGCGTCTCGGTGTAATCGTCGCGCCCCAGCGTCTCGGCCATCATGGTGGAGCCGCGCATGTCGGCCATGACCAGCACGGCGCGGATCGTCTCGACGTCGCCGCGCCGGGTCTGGCCCGACAGCACGCGCTCGCCCGCGCTGGCGCCGACATAGGTTTCCATCATGTTGCCGGCCAGCTTGGTCAGCAGTGCCATCTTCGCCGTCACCGCAAGCTTGCGCTGGATGTAGAGCAGCGCCTCGATCGCCTGTTCCTCGAAGCCGCCGTCGCGCGTGGTGGACCACGACCCCATCATGCCGCGCCCCTGGCCATCGCCGAAGGATTGCACGAAGCAGAGGTAATCGGTCGCGCCCATCGCCTTGAGGTCGTCGAAGATCGGGAATTCCGACGGGGTGTCCGGCTCGATCCGCCGGCGCAGGTGGTCAAGCTTGTTCTGCAGCAGAAAGTAGAACGGGCTCTTCAGGAACCGCTCGGGCTTTTCCTCGTTGCGCGGCAGCGTCAGCCCCTCGACCGACAGGCCCTCGCCACGCCGCCAGCTGAAGCCGAGCGCGTCGTAAAGCGGGTGCAGCATCGAGAAACTGAGGTACACGCGGTCGATCGGCACGCCGAGGGCGGCCAGCCGCTCGCAGGTGCCGTTGATGATCGTCTTGAGGTCTTCGCCGTCCAGGGCGGCCTGCTCGAGCCACTCCTCGACCTTGTCGATCAGAACGAGGGAAAGTTCTGTCCCACTCTTCGCCATTTTTTCTTGTCCTTAAGGCAGTCTTGCCCGGCAAGCGAAATCGCGAAAAGGCTCCGCCTGTGCGGGCGAAGTCCAAAGCCGGGAAAGGGTGATATAGAGGTATCTCGCCCGAATGCCACCCCGCACCGCCCGGATCGTTCCCGCCGGGCGGGCGCGCGCGGCGGGACGGGCGGAAAATGGCGCATCTGCGCTTCCGCCGCGCGTGTCGGGTCCGGCGGGGGAAGCCCTTGCTTCTGCGGGGAAATCCCGGTCTTGTGGCGGCGCTGCACGGATGTCCGGCGGGTTTCCGTCTGTGCGGGATCGAACAGGCGGAAGGCGGAAATGATCTATCTCATGCGGCATGGCGAGACCGCGTTCAACGCCGAGGGCCGGTACCAGGGCCGGATCGACACGCCGCTGACCGACCTTGGCCGCGACCAGGCGGCGGCGGTCGCGGCGGCGCTGGCCGAGCGGATCGGCGCCGCGCCGCTCCGGATCTTCGCAAGTCCCCTCGGTCGCGCGCGCGAGACCGCGCGGATCGTCGCGGACCGGGTGGCCCAGGCCGCCACGATCACCGTGCTCGACGGGCTGGCCGAACTGTCGCTGGGCCGCTGGGAGGGTCTGACCCGCGCCGAGATCGAGGCCGGCTGGCCCCGCCACCGCAAGCGCGGGCCGCGCGGGTCGTGGTTCTTCGATGCGCCGGGGGGCGAGACGCTGGAGGATTTTTCCGCGCGTCTCGGCGCCGCGATGGACGCGGTCGGTGCGGCGCCGGGTCTGCGGCTGGTCGTCACCCACCGCAACGCCGGGCGGATCGTGATCGGCCGCCACGCCGGGCTGGACGCCGCCGCGATGCTGACCCTGCCGGTGCCGCAGGGCACGCTCTACGCGCTGCACCCGTGCGGGCGCGCCGCGCGTGTCTACAGCCTCGACGGCACCCCCCCGGGCCCGATCTGACCCACCGCCCGAAAGGCCCTCCCCCTTTCATTGTTCCCCAAATACGCAACCCCCCGCAGGTCCCTGCGGGCCGGCCCGGATCAAGGTGCCTCAGGTCGGGCGCCTCAGGTCGGGCGCTTCAGGCCTTCACCACCTTCTCCGCCGGCAGCCCGAGCTTCGCCATCACGTTGCGGGTGTCGACGATCAGCGGCGCCCACTCGGCCAGCCGGGCGTAATCCACCGCCTCGTGATCGGTGGCGATCACCACCGCGTCGAATCCGCCGATCGTGTCGGCGTCGAAGGGAACCGACCGGCGGCCCTTGAGGGCCATGTATTCGCGTGTCTTCGGGATCTCGTCCACATGCGGATCGTGGAACGCGGCGGAGCCGCCGCGCGCCTCGATCAGCTCGATCAGCTTGAGCGAGGGGCTTTCGCGGATGTCGGGCACGTTGCGCTTGTAGGCCAGGCCCATGACCAGCACCCGCGACCGGCTGAGCGCCTTTCCGAACCGGATGTCCAGCGCCTCGGCGGTGCGGGTGACGACGCGGGCGGGCATCGCCGCGTTGATCTCTCCGGCCAGTTCGATGAAACGGGTGGGCATCTCGTATTCGCGCGACTTCCAGGTCAGGTAGAACGGGTCGATCGGGATGCAGTGCCCGCCCAGCCCCGGGCCGGGATAGAAGGGCATGTAGCCGAAGGGTTTCGACTTCGCAGCCTCGATCACCTCCCAGATGTCGACGCCCATCGCCTCGTAGAGGACCTTGAGTTCGTTCACCAGCGCGATGTTGACGGCGCGGAAGATGTTCTCTGTCAGCTTCACCGCCTCGGCGGTGGCTGTGGTCGAGACCGGCACGACCCTGTCCACCACGGCGCCGTAGAAGGCCTCCATCAGCTGCTGCGCCTCGGCGCCGTCGCCGGCCACGACCTTGGGGATCTGGATGGTGCGGAAGTCGCGGTTGCCGGGATCTTCACGCTCGGGCGAGAAGCCGAGGAAGATGTCGCGCCCCGAGGTCAGCCCGCCGGCCTCGAGGATCGGGCGCACGACGTCGTCGGTGGTGCCGGGATATGTGGTGCTTTCCAGCACGATAAGCTGACCGGGGCGCAGGGTGCGCGCGATCGCGTCGCAGGTGGCGCGGACGAAGGACAGGTCGGGGTCGCGGTGCTTGTCGAGGGGGGTGGGGACGCAGATCACCACCACGTCGCAGTCAGCCAGACGGGCGAAATCGGTGGTCGCCTCGAACCGGCCGGCCTCGCAGGTCGCGGCCAGCACCTCGTCGGGCACGGCCTCGATATAGGAGCGGCGGGCCTCGATCCGGGTGATCTTGTCCGGGTCGATGTCGAAGCCGGTCACGGCGAGGCCGCCGCGGGCGACGGCCATCGCCAGCGGCAGGCCGACATAGCCGAGGCCGATCACGCCGACCCGGGCGCGCCGGGTCTCGATCGCGGTCAGGAGCGGTTGGAAGGCAGGCGGTGTCACGTCCGGGCTCCTGTCTCGGGGGGAGGTGAGGCCGTGGTGTCGAAAACCCGGGGGCAAGTCAAGCGGGCGCCGCGGCGGGGCAGGGGACGCCGCCGCGGGGCCGAGGGGACGGTCGCGCCGCTCTTGGCGCCGCGTTCCCGCTGCCCGGGTCCTGTCATCCCGCGGGTGGTACCCGGGTCTTGCCACCCCGGGGCCGCCATCCGGGGCCGCCATCCGGGACTGCCATTCCGGGTCCTTTCGGCTGGGCGCTCTCAGGACCCGGGGGCGGGGTCGATCACGGCTTCGGCCTCGATCTCCACCAGGTAGTCGCCGACCAGCGCCCCGGCCTGAAGCAGGGTGTTGGCCGGAAGCACCTCGCCGAAGACCCGCCCGTGGGCGCGCGAGACCGGCTCCCACTGGGTCACGTCGGTCAGGTAGACGCGGGTGCGCACCACGTCCTCGATCCCCGCGCCGAGGGCGCCGAGGGAGGCCGCGATCTTGTCGAGGATGTAGGTGGTCTGCGCGCCCGGGTCGCCGGGGGCGACGCAGCGGTCGGCGCCATGGGTCGCGGTGGTGCCCGAGACCAGCACCCGGTCGCCCACCCGGACCGCCCGGCTGTAGCCTGCCAGCGGTTCCCACACGCTGCCCGAAGACGCGCGCGTGCGGCCGGGGCGTGTCGGGGCCGCGCTGGTTTCCAGCACCGACGGGATGGTGTCGAGGTGATGGCTGAGGTCGCCCGAGGCGGTCAGGAACGGCGGCCGGCGGTATTCGTCGCCGCAATCGCCGGGGATCGGATCGGTGGCGGCGAAGGCTGCGTCGAGCGCGGCGCGATCCTCGGCGTCGAGCATCACGTCGAAGACCCTGAGGTTGTCGCCGCGGTGTTCGCTCTCGGTCAGCCGCGCGCCGATGATCGTGGCCGCGACGGCCTCGTGGTCCAGCACCCAGGCCGAGGCCACGTTCGACAGCGACACCCCGTGCTTGCGGGCGATGCCTGCTGCGGCGGAGAGGATCCCCTGGAATGCGGCCCATCCGCCGGCGGCGTCGATGAAGCGCTTGTACTTGGCGCGGCTCCAGTCGGGGATCGTCTCCGGCTCGGGCCGACCGAGCCATTTCTCGGACAGGAAGCCGCCGCAGAGGGTGCCGTAGGCAAAGAGCTTCACCCCGGTCCGCGCGCAAAGTTCGGACAGCGCGCCCCCCGCGCGCCGGTCGACGAGCGAGAACGACACCTGGTTGGAGACCAGCGGGATGCCGTCCGCCAGCGCCAGCGCCAGGTGCGCGGCGTCGAAATTGGTCACGCCGAGGGCGCAGATCAGCCCCTCTTCGCGCAGCCGGTTCATCTCGTGCAGTGCGTCGAGCCAGGCCGGGTGCTCGAAGCTCCACCAGTGGAACTGCAGAAGGTCGACCCGTTCGACCCCCAGCCGGTCGAGCCGCTCCTGCACGCCGCGGCGCACGACCTCGGGGGTCATGGGGCCCGGCTCGGGGCACCATTTGGTCATCGCCACCGGGCGGCGGGCGCCGGGCGGCGTGCGTGACAGGAGGCGCCCGGTGATCAGCTCGGCGCTGCCGTAATGGTCGGCCATGTCGAAGGTGTCGAACCCTTCCTCGGCATAGGCGGCCAGCGCGTCGGCGGCCGCGTCGGGGTCGAGCGTGCCGCCGTCCTTCTCGATGTCGGCCACCTGCCAGAGGCCGCAGATCAGGCGACTGATCTCGGGCCCGCCGGGCAGACGGATGCGTTCGGGATGGCGTGTCATGTCAATTCTCTCCGCTGGGCGTGGGCGCCTTGCGCGGGGCGGCAGGGCGCAGAAGATGGCGCGCGCCGACGCGGGCCTCGCCGATCAGGCCGCGCGGCCGCCACAGCAGGATGGCGCAGAGCGCGACGCCGATGGTGACGATCTGGAGCGAGGCCGCGCGGGCCTGCTGGTCGGCGGGCACGACGGCCGAGATCAGGGCCGCCGACAGCGCCCAGATCCCCCAGACCACGACCGACCCCAGGATCGCGCCGCGGTTGTTGCCCGAGCCGCCGACGATCAGCATCGCCCAGACCTGGAAGGTCAGCGTGGGCTGATAGTTGTCGGGGGCGATGAAGCCGATGAAATGGGCCTGCGCCGCCCCCGCCAGCCCCATGATCGCGCCGCCGAGGGCGAAGGCCTGCAAGCGGAAGGCGACCGCGCTCTTTCCCAGGGCCTGGGCGGCGGTCTCGTCCTCGCGGATCGCCTTGAGGGCGCGGCCCCAGGGGCTTTGCGCAAGACGTTCCAGCGCGAGGTAGAGCACTGCGACGACGGCGGCGATCAGCGCGAGGTTGGCCGCGCCGAACAGGAACGGCCGGCCGGCGAGCGCCGCGAAGGGGCGCGGGATGAAGCCCACGCCGAAGGGGCCGCCGGTGACCGGCTGGAAGTTCAGCACGCACAGCTGGATCGAGACCGCCGCGCCGAAGGTCGCGATGGCGAGGTAATCGGCGCGCAGCCGGATCGTCAGCGCGCCGATCAGGAAGGTCACCAGCGCGGTGGCCAGCGCGGCCCCGACCCAGCCCACGGCGATCGGCAGCCCGAAGCCGCCCAGGTGACTGGCGCTTTCCGGGGTGGTCAGCAGGGACGAGACATAGGCGCCGACCGCCACGAAGCCCGCGATTCCCACGTTGAAGAGGCCGGTCTGCCCCCATTGCACGTTCAGCCCGAGGCAGACGATGCCATAGGTCAGCGCCATGGTGAGGAAGAAGAAGCCGTAGCTGAGGATGTCGATCATCCGGCCCTCCCGAACAGGCCGCGCGGGCGCACCAGCAGGATCACGACGAGGATGACGAAGGCCACGGCGGCGCGCCATTCGGCTCCGACGACCGCCACGGTCATCGATTCCGCGACGCCGACGATCAGGCCTGCCAGCATCGCCCCCGGCACCGATCCGATCCCGCCGAGGATCGCCGCGGCAAAGAGCGGCAGCAGCAGGTCGAGGCCCATCTCGGGCCGGATCTGCACCACGAGGCCCGACATCACGCCGGCGACGCAGGCAAGGCCCGCCCCCAGCGCCCAGACGGTGCGGATCACCCGCCGCGCGTCGATCCCCGCAAGCCCGGCCAGCTGCCGGTTCTCGGCCACCGCGCGCATCGACCGGCCCATGGCGGTGCGGGTCAGCAGCAGGTGGATCGCGGCCACGAGGATCAGCGCGACCGCCACGGTCAGAAGCTGGTCGGGCGTCGCGCGCATGCCCCCGCCGACGGGCGCCGCGATCTGCAGCTCTGTGCTGAAATAGCGCGGGCTGGAGGTGAAGATGAATTCGATCATGTTGCGCAGCGCCAGCGCGGCGCCGAAGCTGGCCATCACGAGGATGATCACCGCGCTGCCGCGGCGTCGCAGCGGCCCGAACAGCAGCGCGTCGACCCCCAGCGCGAGGCCGGCGGTCAGGATCACCGCCAGCACCAGCGCGACCGGCAGCGTCCAGCCGAAGGAAAACGGCCCGATCGGCTGGACGTCCCCGCCCGTCAGCGTCCCGAGGGCCGAGGCGATCGCCAGCGCGAGATAGGCGCCCCAGGAGATGAACTCTCCATGCGCGAAATTGGCGAAGCGCAGGATCGAATAGGTCAAGGTGATGCCGATCGCGCCAAGCCCGATCATCGCGCCCGCGACCACCCCGTCCATCAGAACCTGTGGCGTCATCCGCGGTCCTCCGTGGTGGTGCCGTGCTGCCGGCCGTGCCCGCCGAGGAAGAGCTTGCCGAGGGTGTCGCTCTCGGCAAGGCCGGCCGCGGGGGCGTCGAGGCGCACCCGACCCTCGACCAGCACGACGGCGCGGTCGGCGATGGCGAGCGCGGCCTTGACGTTCTGTTCCACCAGCACGGTGGTGACGCCGCCGCGGTTGATCTCGCGCAGGCGGGCAAAGACCTCGGACACCACCTTGGGTGCGAGGCCGGCCGAGGGTTCGTCTAGGATCAGGACCGAGGGCCCGACGATCAGCGCCCGCGCGACGGCAAGCATCTGGCGCTGTCCGCCCGAAAGCTGCCCCGCGCGCAACGACCGAAGCCGCGCGAGATCGGGGAACATGTCGTAGAGCGCGGCGATGCGTCCGGCGCGGTCGGGCCGGGGCAGGACCTGCGCCGCGATCAGAAGGTTCTCGTGGATCGACATTGTGGTGAAGACGTTCTCGGTCTGCGGCACGAAGGCGAGGCCGTGGCGCAGCCTTTCGTGCGGCGCGAGCGCGGTCAGGTCCGCGCCGCCCAGCGTGACCGCGCCCGCATGCACCGGCACCAGGCCCGCGATCGTCTTGACCAGTGTCGACTTGCCCGCGCCGTTGGGGCCAAGGAGCAGCAGGAATTCCCCCTCGTGCACCTCCATCCCGACCTCGCGCACGATCGGCAGATCGCGCTCGTATCCCGAGGTCAGCGCCCGGGTGGCGAGGAGCGGCGCGTTCATGGCGCGTCTCCGAGGTAGGCGGCGATCACCGCGGGGTCTGCGGCCACGGCGTCGGGCGTGCCCTCGGCCAGGAGCCGGCCCGCGGCCATCACCACGGCGCGACTGCACAGCCGCGCCACCATGTCCATGTTGTGTTCGATCAGCAGGATGGTCTTGCCCGCGCCGTTGAGCGCGACGATGCGGTCGATCAGCAGGTCGAGGAGCGCGGGGTTCACCCCCGCCGCCGGCTCGTCCAGAAGCAGGACGTCGGGATCGGCCATCAGCACCCGGGCGAGTTCCAGAAGCTTGCGCTGACCGCCGGACAGGACGCGGGCGGGTTCCAGTTCCAGATGCGAAAGGGTGACGAATTCGAGCAGGGCGCGCGCCTTCTCGATCGCCGCGCGTTCCTCGGCGGCGACGCGGCGCGGCGCGAGGAAGTTGGCCCAGATCCCTTCGCCGGTCTGGGACTGGGCGCCGACCAGAACGTTCTCGAGCACGCTCATCTCGGCGAAGGGGCGCGGGATCTGGAAGGTGCGCCCGACGCCGCGCCGGATGCGGCGGGTCGGTCCTTCGCCGGTGACGTCGGCGGACCCGATCAGGATGCGCCCCGAGGTCGGCCGCAGGCTGCCCGCGACGAGGTTGAACATCGTCGTCTTGCCGGCACCGTTCGGGCCGATCAGCGCGACCATCTCGCCGCGCCCGAGGCTCAGCGACATCTCGTCGACTGCGCGCATGCCGCCGAAGGCCATGGTCACGCCGACAGCGCTGAGCGCCGGATCCGCCCCCGCCGCCGGTTGCCCGGCCGCGGCAGGCGCAAGGCTTGCCGAAGGGGTCATCGCAGCCTTCCCTGTTTTCCAGATCAGCTATCTTCGATCTGTGATTTTTGATCAAATATCTTGACCGTTTTCGATTTGGCAAGATAATTCTCGGGCAACTTCAGCGGAGGTGCGACGTGATCGGCGCAAAGGCTGACAGGGTGGAGAGCCGGGACGGGGGCGGCGTGCTGGGCCCCATCGCGCGCGACTCTCTTCAGGAACGCGTCTACCGGCGGCTTCGGCGATCTCTCATTCATGGGGAGTTCGACGCGGGGCAGGTGCTGCGCATCCAGGACCTGGCCGATACCCTGCAGACCAGTACCATGCCGGTGCGCGAGGCGCTGGCGCGGCTGGTGTCGGAACAGGCGCTGGAGTCCTTGCCCAGCCGGTCCGTCCGGGTGCCGCTGATCGAGGTTGCCCGCCTCGACGATCTGGCCCGCGCCCGGTCGCTGGTGGAGGGGGAGCTGGTGCGGCTTGCCACCGACCGGCTGAAGGGCAGCGGCTGCGCCCACCTCCATGCCCTGACCGAGGAATGCGAGGCGGCCTTTGCCGCCGGCGGGCCGGAGAAGCAGCAGACCACGTCGGAGCTGAACCACGCCTTCCACTTCGCGATCTACGGTGCCGCGCGTTCGCCCGTGCTGCTGCCGATCGTGGAAAGCCTGTGGCTGCAATCCGGGCCCTATGTGCGGGCGGCGGCCGGGCTTTATGACGCGACGCCGGCGGGCCGGGCGGTGCGCCATCACCGCACCCTGATCGCCGCGATGGACCGCGGCGACCACGCCGGCGCGGTGAGCGCGCTGACCGAGGACATCACCCAGTCCTTCAACCTGATCCGCACCCGGCTGGTGCGGGAGGACGCGGTGGCTGACGGTCCCGGGGCCGGGGCCGGAGACGTCGGGGGCGGGGTGCGCGATGGCTGATCCCGCGGACGACGGTTTCGAGCTTTACGACCTGCGGGTCGAGGTGATCGTGCCGGAGGAGGGGCCGGTCCTGTGCGGCGCGCGGCCCGGCGATCATTTCGAGCTGCGGGGCGAGATGCTGCACCTGCCGCCCGGTCAGGGCTTCTCGATCTACTCGCTGGCCGCGGTGCTGCCGCTTCTGGCCGCCAAGCAGCGCCCGACCGATGCCAACGACTGGATGACCACGGACGCCGAGATCGCCTGTCCCGATCCGAACTGCGTGACCCGGCTGCGCATCACCCGCACCGGCAAGCGCAGGTTCCGCCATTCCGAAACCACCCTTGTTCCGCTGCCAGAGAAGTGACCCGCCATGCAGACGCGCAACCTAGCCCCCGGCCATACCATATCGCGCGTGATCCGTGGCGGCTGGCAGATGGCCGAGGGCCATGGCAGTGCCGTATCCGACGCCGCCGTTGACGACATGGTGGCCTTTGCCGACGCGGGCATCACCACCTTCGACTGCGCCGACATCTACACTGGGGTCGAGGCGCTGATCGGCCGGTTCCGCGACCGCTACCGCGACCTGCGCGGGGCCGAGGCGCTTTCGCGGATCCGTGTGCACACCAAGTGCGTGCCCGACCTCACGCTGCTGCATACGCTGCGGAAATCCGACATCGAGGCGACGATCGACACCTCTCTTTCGCGGCTGGGGGTGGAGCGGCTCGACCTCGTGCAGTTCCACTGGTGGGATTACGCCGCGCCGAAGTGGCTGGAGGCCGCGGGCTGGCTGGAGGAGTTGCGGCAGGCGGGCAAGATCGCCCGCATCGGATCGACCAATTTCGACACCGCCCACATGCGCGCGATCTGCGAGGCGGGGGTGCCGCTGGTGTCGATCCAGGTGCAGTATTCGCTGCTCGACCGCCGGCCGGAAAAGGCGATGGCGGCGGCCGCGGCCGAGCATGGCGTGTCGCTGCTGTGCTACGGCACGGTGGCGGGCGGGTTCCTGTCGGACCGCTGGCTGGGGCAGGCGGAACCCGCCGGCGCGCTCGAGAACCGCTCGCTGGTGAAATACAAGCTGATCATCGACGATATCGGCGGATGGGACCTGTTCCAGGCCCTGCTGGCCGAGCTGCGCCGGATCGCCGATGCCCATGGCACCGATATCGCCACGGTTGCCAGCGCCGCGATGCTGGACCGGCCGGGGGTGGCGGCGGTGATCGTGGGGGCGCGCAACCGCACGCATCTGGCGGGCAACCTCGCGATTTCCGACCTGGCCCTCGGCGCCGCGGACCGTGCCGCGATCGATGCCGTGCTGGCCGAGGCCCGTCCGCTGGAGGGCGACGTCTACGAGCTGGAGCGCGACCGCAACGGCCGGCACGGGGCGATCATGAAATACAACCTCAACAACGAGGCCGTCTGACGCCCGGGCAAGCGCCGGGGCCGTAGACCGACCGTGAAGACAACCACAAAGAAGGCGCAAAGCGCCGTACCAACCGGGAGACTGACCATGAGAAAGCTTCTTTTGTCGAGCGTGCTGGCGGCATCTGCCGGCATCGGCGCCCTGCCGTCCCATGCCGCGGATTGCGACATCACCGTCGGCGTGGTGATGTCGCTGACCGGCCCCGCCGGCGTCTACGGACAGGCGGGCGCCAAGGCCGTCGACATGGCCTTCCGCGACCTCAACGAGGCCGGCGGCGCGCATGGCTGCAAGATCGTGTCGAACACACGCGACGCCCAGAGCCAGGGTACCGTCGCCGTCGACCAGGCCTCGCAGCTGGTGAACATCAAGAAGGTACCGGTGATCATCGGCGGCATCATCTCGTCGGTGTCGATCCCGATCCTGACCTCTGTCACCGCGCCGGCAGGGGTGGTGCAGGTCTCGCCCGCCTCCTCCTCGCCCACGCTGACCCAGCTTGGCCGCGACGGCAAGACGGACGGGGTGTTCTTCCGCACCATCACCTCGGATGCGCTGCAGGGCACGGCGGCGGCGAAATACGCCATGGACCAGGGGCTGAAGAAGCTGGCGATCATCTACGTCAACAACGACTTCGGCGCCAACATGATGCAGGAGTTCAAGGCCGCCTACGAGAAGCTGGGCGGCGACATCACCTCGGTCACGCCCTACAACGAGAAGCAGTCGAGCTACAATTCCGAGGCCGACGCGGCGATGAAGGGCGATCCGCAGGCGCTCTATCTCATCAGCTATCCGGTGGACGGGGCGACGATCGCGCGGGCCTGGATCTCGCACGGGGGGCCGCAGAAGTTCCTGCTGAACGACGGGATGAACTCCTCCGACTTCATCAAGGCGGTGGGGGCGAAGTACCTCAACGATGCCTTCGGCACCTCGTCGGGTACGGCCGAGACGGCCTCGACCAAGTATTTCTACGACAATTTCACGGCCTTCTCGGGCGGTATCAAGCCCGATGCGCCGGCGGCCGACCGTTCATATGACGCGGGGGCCATCGTCGCGCTGGCGATCGCCAAGGCCGACAAGCCGACGCCGGCGGCGATCAAGGCGGCGATCCCCGAAGTGGTGGCCCAGGACGGCACGCCGATCTACGCCGGCAAGGCCGAGTTCGCCAAGGCGCTGAAGCTGATCAAGGAAGGCAAGCCTATCCGCTACGAGGGCGTCATCGGCCCGGTCGATTTCGACAAGTACGGCGACATCACAGGCCCGTTCCGCCTGTGGCGGATCAAGGACGGCGCGGTGACGACCGTCGGCACGATGAGCGCGGACGACGTGACCAAGCTCAAGTCCGGACTGTCGAAGTAACCGGCCCCGCCGCCGGACCCTCCCCCGATCCGTGCCCTGTGCGGGGTCGGGGGGGCCGAAACTCAGGCGCTCCGGCCTGTCTGCGTCTGCTGTCTTGGCAGACATAGCTTTCGACGCTTTCAGATCCCCCGGGAAAGCGACCGGCACACTGCCTTCGCGACGCCCCACATGCGGACGGCGGCGGGGGGGCGGGAGATCGGCGGTTGCGGCAGGGCGGAGGGCATGTGCATGATCGGGCGGCAGGATTTCAGGAGGTGAGCGCATGGCCCCGAGGCAGAGACGGCGGCGGCAATGGCATGGACGGGGCCTTGCCGCCTGTCTTGGTGGGGCGGTGGTGGCGCTGGGGCTGGCCGTTTCGGTGACGCTGGGCGCGGCGGGGCCTGCACGGGCCGACTGGCGCAAGCCGCTTGCCGACGATTTCGAAGGAACGACCTTCGCGCCCGGCGGCGGGCTCTTCTTCAAGAAGAACTTCGAGCAATCGGCGGGGAAGGTCACCTTCGAGAAGGGGCCCGGCGCCTTTTCCGGCAAGGGGTATCTGAAGCTGTCGGTGCGTCACATCTGCCCGCCGGGCCGCGAGGGCTGCAGCGAGCGGGCCGAGATCTGGCAGCGAACGCGGAACCGCGTGCCCTTCGGCGCCGGCATCTGGGACGGTTTCGCGGTGCGTTTCGCCAAGCCCATCCCGCGCGATGACCACCGCTATGTCATCGCCCAGTGGAAGCGCGAGATCGACCCTGGTGCCAAGGGCGACTGGAGCCCGTTCCTGGCGATCCGCATGGATCGGGGCAAGCTGTTCGTCACGGTGGAAACCGACTGGGCCAAGGCGGTTTCGGTCGGGCCGAAGGGGGTGCGCGCGCGCTGCCCCGCGGGGCAGACGCCGGTCTGGCTGCGCCCGAAGACGCACCAGATGCGGGCCCTCGTGGTGGCCGACCGCGGGTTCGAGAAGGGCGACGCGACCGATTTCAACGCCTGCACCGACCGGATCCGCGTGACCCGGCACGGCGCGCCCCTGCCGCAGCCCGGCACCAAATGGGTGGACTACGTGATCTACAGCCGCCCGGGCGCGCATGGCAAAGGCCATATCGAGATCTTCGCCGACAACCGCTGGATCGCCACGGTGAAGGGCGACATCGGGTTCGACGCGCCGGGGCTTGGCAAGAACCAGTATTTCAAATTCGGCCCCTATCGCGACGGCGAACAGGGGATCTGGACGATGTATTACGACGACTTCCGCCGCAGCCCGCAGTGTCGGGACGTGTTGAAGGATGCCGCGCTCTGCGCCAAGGTGCGCTGAGCGCCACGCGATCGGATCGGCAGACATGAGCCTCGACACAGCCCCAGCGGCCCCCGGCAGGGGGACCGCGGCCCCGGCGGGGGTCGACGTTCTCAGGATCGAGGGGCTCGACATCTCCTTCCCGATCTTCGGCGGCGCGGTCGAGGCGGTCCGGCAGGCGAGCTTTCGCGTGCTGCCGGGCAAGGTGACGGCGCTGGTGGGCGAATCCGGATCCGGCAAGTCGGTGATCGCGAGCGCGGCGATGGGCCTCTTGCCTGAGCGTGTGAACCTGTCGGGCCGCATCCTCTTCACCGATCCGAAGACGCCGCAGAGCCCGGTCGACATCCTGACCCTGCCGCAGGACGGCCGCGCGCTCCGGGCGCTACGCGGCAGCCGCATCGCCAAGATCTTCCAGGAGCCGATGACCTCGCTCTCGCCGCTCCACACGATCGGCAACCAGATCTCCGAGGTGCTGGCGATTCACGAACCGAAGACCGGCAAGGAGGAACGCCGCGCGCGGTCGGTCGAGATGCTGCGCCTCGTGGGGTTCCGCGACCCGGACCACGCCTTCGACATGTATCCGTTCGAGATGTCGGGCGGGATGCGTCAGCGCGCGATGATCGCGATGGCGCTGATCTGCAAGCCGGCGCTTCTGATCGCGGACGAGCCGACGACCGCGCTGGACGTGACGATCCAGGCCCAGATCCTGGGGTTGCTGCGCGAGTTGCAGACCGAGCTGGGCATGGGCATGCTGCTGATCACCCACGACCTGGGGGTGGTGGCGAACGTCGCCGACGAGGTGGTGGTGATCTACCACGGCCGGATCATGGAGGCGGGCCCGGTGGGGCCGATCTTCCGCAATCCGCAGCATGCCTATCTCAAGGGGCTGATGGCGGCGCTGCCGCATTTCGAGATGGCCCCGGGCGAGCGGCTGAAATCGCTGCGCGAGATCCCGGCGGCGGCGGGGCGGCTCGGTCTCGGCCCCGGGTCTGGTTCAGGCGCCGTCGCGGTCCCCGTCGCTGGCGCGGCCAGGGCCAGTGCGGCTAGGCCCAGTAAGGGTGGGGCCGGTGCGGGCCATGACGGGACGCTGCTGCGGGTGCGCGATGTATCCGTCAGTTTCCAGTCCAAGGCACGGCGCGGGCCGGCCGGCGCGCGCGAGAAGGTGCGCGCGGTCGATGGCGTCAGCTTCGATATCCGGCGCGGCGAATGCCTCGGGCTGGTGGGCGAGAGCGGATCGGGCAAGACCACGCTGAGCAAGCTGCTGATGCGGGCGGTCACGCCCGAGCAGGGCAGCGTCATCCTGGAAAGCTCCGGCCAGGGGGACGCCACGGGAACGATCGACGTCCTGCGCGCCCAGCGGTCGGAGCTGACGGCGCTGCGCAGCCGGATGCAGATGATCTTTCAGGATCCGGTGTCGTCGCTGTCGCCGCGGATGACGGTGCGCAATATCCTGGCCGAACCGCTGGAGATTCACCGCCGCGGCACGCGGCGCCAGCGTGACGAGGCGGTGGAGCGGCTGATGTCGGCGGTCGGGCTCGACCGGTCTTTCCTCAACCGCTACCCGCACAGCATGTCGGGCGGCCAGCGTCAGCGGGTGGGCATCGCCCGGGCGCTGGCGCTTGGCCCGGAACTGATCGTCTGCGATGAGCCGGTCTCGGCGCTCGACGTGTCGGTTCAGGCGCAGATCCTCAACCTGCTCAAGGACATGCAGAAGGAGCTGGGGCTGACCTATCTGTTCATCTCGCACAACCTTGCGGTGGTGAACTACATGGCCGACCGGATTGCCGTGATGTGCGCCGGGCGGATCGTCGAGATGGCCCCGCGCGAGGTGCTGATGAACCGCCCCGTGCATCCCTACACCCGCGACCTGCTGGCCGCGGTCCCGTTCCCCGATCTCGACCGCAAGCTCGACTTCCCGCATCTGGCGCAGGGGCGGGTTTCGTCCGGGCGAGGCTGGCCCGAGGCGTTCCGCGACGCCGAGGCGGGTGGCGGCGCACCGCTTGCGCGGGTCGGGCTGGGCGCGGACCACTGGGTTCTCGCCCGCCCCGACCTGCCGCTGCCCGATCCCCGGCCGTCCGATCCCCGGCCAACCGGGGTCGCGGGGTGACGCCGCAACCGGGGCGCGAATGCCACAGCGCGGAGTTCTGACCGTCGCGGGCTTGCCAACCGGGTTGCGCGACGTAATGTCGCCATGCGCGCCTTGCGGAGGGAATTGCCGGAATGGCAGAACCGGTGTGCGATTGACTTCGGATGAGGGACAATTTCATCCAGCACAGGTAAAGGACGGCGGATCTGGGCGCGTCGACTGCCCCCCGGGGCGGCGGCACGAAGGAGGAGCGGCGCAGATCGCCGATGGGTGGCTGGCGGTGACACCGGCGGACATCGCGACATACGAAGAAGGGCCGCCCATGCTGCGTCGATTCAAAGATGCCAAGATCCTGATGTACAGCCACGACACCTTCGGGCTGGGGCATCTGCAGCGCTGTCGGGCCATCGCCCACGCGCTGGCCGAGGATTACCGCGGATTGCAGATCCTGATCATCTCGGGCGCGACGATCGCGGGGGCCTTCAACTACCGCGCCCGGGTGGATTTCGTGAAGATCCCCAGCGTGATCAAGCTGCGCAATGGCGAATATACCCCGCTGGAGGAGCATATCGACCTCAAGGACCTTCTGAAGGTGCGCCAGTCGATGATCTTCAACGCCGCCGAAAGCTTCGCGCCGGATATCTTCATCGTCGACAAGGAACCCCTCGGCCTGCATGGCGAGGTAGAGGAGACGCTGGTCTATCTCAAGGCGCGGGGCACCCGGCTGGTGCTGGGGCTGCGCGACATCATGGATTCGCCCCATCTCCTCGACGCGGAGTGGAAGCGCAAGGAGGTGCTGCCGCGGATCGGCGACATCTACGATGACATCTGGGTCTATGGCCCGAAGGAATTCTACGATCCGCTCACCGGGCTGGACGTGCCCGAGACGGTGCGCGCCAAGATGAATTTCGTGGGCTTCCTGCAACGTTCCCTGTCGGACCGGGTGGTGAAGGAGGACACGATCCACGGCCTTCCGCGCGGCGGCTACCTGCTGGTCACCCCGGGCGGGGGCGGCGACGGGGCCGAGATGGTGGGCAACGTGATCGACGCCTACCACGCGACGCCGGACTTGCCGCTGCCCGCGCTTGTCGTGCTCGGGCCCTACATGCGCGCCTCGGACCGCGAGGCGCTGATCGCGCGGGCGGCGGATCTGCCGCAGCTGCATATCATCGAGTTCGACAACCAGATGGAAAAGGTCATCGCGGGGGCTGCGGGCGTGGTCGCGATGGGGGGTTACAACACCTTCTGCGAGATCCTGTCCTTCGACCGCCCGGCGCTGATCGTGCCACGCGTCCAGCCGCGGGAGGAGCAGCTTCTGCGGGCCTGGCGCGCGCGCGAACTGGGCCTTGTCGAGATGCTGCTGCCCGAAGAGGCGGCCGATCCGGCGCGGATGGGGGCGGCGCTGGCCGCGCTGCCGGACCAGCCCGCGCCCTCGGCCAACGGCCGCGGCCTGCGGCTCGAGGGGCTGACCCATATCTCGGAGCTGGTGGGCGGCTGGCTCGACGCGGCCGAGCGGGGCCATCTGAAGCTGGTCAGGGGCTAGGGATGGGCGGAACACGGCCGTCGAGGCTGGTGGTCCTGCTCAAGGGCTATCCCCGGCTTTCCGAGACCTTCATCGCGCAGGAGCTGCTGGGGCTGGAGCGCGCGGGTTTCGACCTGGCGCTGGTGTCGCTGCGCCATCCGACGGACAAGAAGCGCCACCCGATCCACGACGAGATCCGCGCGCCGGTGATGTACCTGCCGGAATACCTTCACCAGGAGCCGCTGCGCGTACTGCGCGCGGTGTTCGCCGCCCGGCGCCGGCCCGGTCTGGGTGCGGCCTTCCGCGCGTTCCGCGCCGATCTTGCGCGGGATCTCACGCGCAACCGGGTTCGGCGCTTCGGGCAGGCGCTGGTTCTGGCGGCGGAATGGCCCGGGGGCGGCGACTGGCTGCATGCCCATTTCATCCACACCCCGGCCTCGGTCGCGCGTTACGCAAGCCTGCTGACCGGCACGGGGTGGAGCTGTTCGGCCCATGCCAAGGACATTTGGACCTCGCCCGACTGGGAGCTGTCGGAAAAGCTGGGGGGACGCGTGGGGCCCGCCGACTGGACGGTGACCTGCACCTCGGTCGGGGCGCAGCAGCTGCGCCGTCTCGCCGGACCCCGGGCCGACCGGGTGCACCTGAGCTATCACGGGCTCGACCTGTGCCGTTTCGCGCCGAACCCGGCCGAGCCCTCGGGCCGGGACGGCAGCGATCCGGGCGATCCCGTGCGCCTGCTCAGCGTCGGCCGGGCGGTGGAGAAGAAGGGTTACGACGTGCTGCTCGAGGCGCTGGCGCGCCTGCCCGCGGGGTTGCACTGGCGGTTGGAACATATCGGCGGCGGCGACCTGCTGCCCGCGCTTCAGGCGCAGGCGGAGCGGCTGGGTCTTGCCGACAGGATCGACTGGCGCCGGGCGCAGGACCAGCGCGAGGTTCTGGCGCGCTACCGCGCCTCGGACCTTTTCGTGCTGGCCTGCCGGATCGGCCATGACGGCGACCGCGACGGTCTGCCCAACGTGCTGGTCGAGGCGTCGAGCCAGCACCTCGCCTGCCTGTCCACCGATGTCTCGGGGGTGGTCGAACTGCTCGACGACGGCGAGACCGGGGTCGTTGTCCCGCCCGAGGACCCCGCCGCGCTGGCTGCCGCGCTGACGCGCCTGATCGGGGATCCCGGGGCGCGCGCCCGTCTCGGGGCGGCCGCCGAGGCGCGGGTGCGGGCGGAGTTCGACTGCCACGCGAGCATCGATACCCTGGCCGGGCTGTTCGGCCGGCCCGATGCGGAGCAGGCGGCATGAGCGCGCCTGTCGCCCCCGCCGCACGCCCCCCGCGCGCGCTGTTCTACGTCCAGCACCTTCTGGGCATCGGCCACCTTGCGCGCGCCAGCCGGATCGCGGCGGCGATGGCGGCCGACGGGTTCGAGGTGACGATGGTCACCGGCGGCCTGCCGGTGCCGGGCTTTCCCGGGCCGGGTGTCGCCCATGTCGCGCTGCCGCCGATCCGGTCGGGCGACGCGGGGTTCACCGGGCTGACCGATGCCGAGGGCCGCCCGGTCGACGATGCCTTCAAGGCGATGCGCCGCGACCGCCTGCTGGAGACGTTCCGCGAGGCCGGGCCCGACGTGGTGATCATCGAGGCCTTTCCCTTCGGCCGCCGCCAGGTCCGGTTCGAGCTTTTGCCGCTGATCGAGGCGATCGCGGCCAGCCGGCCGCGCCCCCTGCTGGTCAGCTCGGTCCGCGATATCCTTCAGGCCAACCGCAAGCCCGGGCGCGATGCCGAGACGGCGGAACTGGTGGAACGCGCGTTCGACGCGGTGCTGGTGCATGGCGATCCGGCCTTCGTGCGGCTGGAGGACAGCTTCCCCGAGGCCGCGCGGATCGCCGACCGGGTGCAGTATACCGGCCTCGTTGCCCCCGTTGCCCCTGCGGCCCCTGCGGCTCCGGCCGAACGTCACGACGTCACCGTCTCGGCCGGGGGCGGGGCGGTGGGTCGCGCGCTGATCGAGGCCGCGGTGGGGGCGGCGCGGCTGATGCCGGACCTGACCCGCTGGTGCGTGGTCACCGGCCCGAACCTGCCGCAGGGCGAATACGATGCGATCGCCGCGGCCGCCCCGTCCGGCGTCACGCTGCATCGCTTCCGCGAGGATTTCGTGCGGGTGCTGGCGGGCAGCCGGCTGTCGGTCTCGCAGGCGGGGTACAACACGGTCTGCGACGTGCTGGTCGCGGGGTGCCGGTCGGTCCTTCTGCCCTTCGCGGCGGGTGGCGAGACCGAGCAGGGCGTGCGCGCCGAACGCCTTGCCGCGCAGGGCCGCGCCGTGGTCCTGCCGGAGGAGGGGCTGACGCCGGAGCGGATGGTCGAGGCGATCCGCCGCGCGCTGCGGGGGCCCGACCCGGCGCGGATCGCGCTGGACCTCGACGGCGCGGCGGGAACGGCCCGGATCCTGCGCGCGATGATCGGCGGCCACGCGGCACGGGCGCGGTGAAGATTGTCCCCGCCCGAAGAGCTGATGTAACCTTGCGACGGGAGGGACGGCGCAGGAGGGGCGGCGCGTCCGTCTCCATGGGCTCCACGGGGCGACAGGGATGAAGCTGACCGGATGAACACACCGCTTGAACGAAGTCTCGCGCGCTATATCTGGGCGACGACGCGGCCGCAGCAGACATGGATCCTCTGCATCGTCCTTCTGTCGATGATCCCCTATTTCATGGCCTTCGACCTGCCGAAGCAGATCGTCAACGGCCCGCTGCAGGGCGACGGGTTCGAGACCGCGGGCGCCACGCAGACGTTCATGGACATCTCGTTCAACCTGCCGTGGCTCGGCCAAGTCACCCTGTTCCCGGGGGTGGAGCTGGACCGTCTGTCGACGCTTTATGCGCTGAGTTTCGTGTTCCTGGGGCTGGTGATCGTCAACGGCCTCTTCAAGTTCTACATCAACACCTACAAGGGCCGTCTGGGCGAGCGCCTGCTGCGGCGCATCCGTTTCGATCTTGTCGACCGGGTGCTGCGCTTCCCGCCCGCGACCTTCAAGAAGGTCAAGGGCGCCGAGATCGCCAGCATGGTCAAGGACGAGGTGGAGCCGCTTGGCGGTTTCACCGGCGAGGCCTTCGTCTCCCCCCTGTTCCTGGGCGGGCAGGCGGTCACGGCGCTGGCCTTCATCTTCATGCAGAACCTGATGCTGGGTCTCCTGACCGCCGGGCTTGTGAGCGCGCAGGCCCTGCTGATCCCGCGGCTGCGCCGGCGGCTTCTGGTGCTGGGGCGGGAACGCCAGCTGACGGCACGGGAATTCGCCGGACGGGTGGGCGAGATCGTCGAGGGGATCGGCACGATCCACGCCTACGACACCTCGAACTACGAACGCGCCGACGTGGCCCACCGGCTGGGCCGGATCTTCCGCATCCGCTACGACATCTACCAGTGGAAGTACCTGGTCAAGTTCATCAACAACTTCCTCGCCTCGGTGACGCCGTTCCTGTTCTACCTCGTGGGCGGGATCCTGACGCTGCGCGGGCATCTCGACCTTGGCCAGCTGGTCGCGGTGATCGGCGCCTACAAGGACCTGCCGGGCCCGCTGAAGGAGCTGATCGACTGGGACCAGCAGCGCCAGGATGTCGAGGTGAAGTACCAGCAGGTCGTCGGCCAGTTCGACGTCGACCCGCTGATCGCGCCGGATCTCCACGCCCTCGCGCCCGAGGCGCCCGAGGCCGATTTCTCGCAGCTCGCCCTGTCGAACCTGACGGTGAGCGACGATGGCGGTTCGGTGCTTCTGAACCACGTGAGCCTGCGGTTCCAGCCGGCCGAGAGGGTCGCGCTCTACGGTCTCGGCGCCAGCGGGGCGGACGTTCTGGCCGAGGCGCTGGGGCGGCAGGTCTGGCCCACCACCGGGCGGATCACGGTGGGAGAACAGGATCTTCTGGCGCTGCCGGAATCGGTGACCGGGCGGGCGATCACCTACGTGCCCTCGGATCCCTACTATTTCTACGGCACGCTCGAGGAGAACCTGCTTTACGGCCTCAAGCACGCGCCGCTGACGGAATCGCGCGAGGATCCGAATGCCAAGTACAGCCGCGCCTGGGAAAAGCGCGAGGCGCGCTCGGCCAACACGCCCTATTTCGACCGTGGCGCCGACTGGGTCGATTACGGCGCGGCGGGGATCTCGGGGGCTGACGATCTGGGCGCCCTGCTGCGGCCGATCTTCGAGGCGACCGAGCTGACCGACGACATCATCAACTTCGCGATGCACACGACGTTTCCCGCGGCGCATCTTGGCGAGATGGCCGAGCGCATCGTCAGCGTCCGCGCGAAGCTGTTGCCGACGCTGGAGGCCGCAGGGCTGAAGGGGGCGGTGCTGCCCTACGATCCGGCGACCTACAACCCCGAGGCGACGGTGGCCGAGAACCTGCTGTTCGGCAACGCCACCGGCGTGCGCCTCGCCCCCGAGAACGTCAGCCACGAGACCTATTTCCGCAGCCTCGTGATCGAGACCGGGTTGAACAAGGCGCTGTTCGAGATGGGCCGCAGGATCGCCGAGGCAACGATCGACCTGTTCGGCGACCTGCCCGAGGATCACCCGTTCTTCCACGACCTGACCTACATGACCCATGCCGAGATCCCGATCTACCGGCAGATCCTCAAGCGGGTCGAGGGCAAGTCGGTGCAGGAGGCCTCGGACGAGGACCGCGCCGCGCTCATCGGCCGGCTGGCCGGCGCCTATGTCGAGCCGCGCTACCGCTTCGGACTGCTCGACGACGAGTTGCGCGACCGCATCGTGTCGTTCCGCAAGCTGTTTCGCGAACGGTTGCCGGACTACCTCAAGGGCGAGATCGAGTTCTACGACCCCGAACGCTACATGGACTCGGCCAACCTGCTGGTGAACCTGCTGTTCGGCCGGCTCGACAGCCGGCTGTCCAAGACCTCGTTCCGTCAGGCCCGCGGCGTGCTGCGCAAGTTGCTGCGCGACGAGGGGCTGGGTACCCGGGTTCTGATGCTGGGGCTGGAATATCACGTCGGCAGCGGCGGGCGCCGGCTCAGCCCCGTGCAGCGCCAGAAAATTGGCCTCGCACGTGCCCTGGTGCGCCAATCCGCCTACTTTGTGTTCAATCGCCCGGTGACGGCGATGGATTCCCGTTTACAATCGTCGATTATGAAGAATGTTCTGGCGCTGCTGAATGAACGGGACGCTCCGCCGGGGGTATTGTGGGTGCTGTCCGATCATGGAGAGCTTGATCTGTTCGATCGCGTGGTCGTGCTCGAGAGCGGGCGGCTCGTCGAAGACGGCTCCACCGCCGAGGTCGCTTCGGCCGATCATACTTCGGGAGGGCTGCTGACGGCCTGACACGGGGGGCCCCGAAACGGGGCAATGACAGGGATGAAACAACGTGCCGGGAAAAAGGCGCGAGAACGTAAAAGAGACGAACATGACGCTGAATGACGAGGCCTTGCTGCTCAAGCGTATCCCTCTGTTTTCGGGGGCGACGCCCGGTGCGCTGAAACTTCTGGCGTTCACCTCCGAGCGGCTGTCCCTCGGCGTGGGCGAAGCGCTGTTTCACCATGGCGACTCGGGCGAGGCCGCCTATGTGATCCTGACCGGACGCCTGGAGATCCTGGCCGAGCGGACCGGAAAGGACGTCCGGCTGGTGGAGCTTGGTCCGAATTCGCTGGTGGGCGAGATCTCGATCCTCTGCGGCGTGGCCCGGACCGCGACGGTCCGCGCGGTGACGCCGAGCGAAGTTCTCAGGATCGGCAAGGATCCGTTTCTCAAGCTGCTGCACGATTCGCCCGAGATGGCCGAGCAGGTCATCCGGGTGCTGGCCGACCGGCTGAGCAAGACCACGGCGGAACTGACGCGGTTGAAGGCCGAGCAGGCGCTGGGGCGCGTCTGACGTGACCGCCGGCACCTTCGACATCACGGTCTTCGGCGCGCGCGGCAGCCTGCCCGTCTCGGGGCCGGAATACGTGCGCTACGGCGGCGGAACCATGTGCATCGGGATGGTCTGCGGCGACCGCCCGCTGGTGTTCGACGCGGGCACGGGCATCCTGCGCGCGGGGCCCTGGCTCGAGGCGCGGAGCAGTGGGCAGGCGGATCTGTTCTTCACCCATTCGCACTACGACCATGTGATCGGCCTGCCGTTCTTCGCCCCGCTCTACGACGCCCGGCGCGCGCTGCAGATCTGGTCGGGCACGGCCCCGGGTCACATGGGCAGCGAGGCGATCGTCGACGGGATCTTCTCGGCACCGTGGTTCCCGGTGACCCGCGACGCCTGCAAGGCGCATCTGGGCTATCACGACTTCACGCCCGGCGACACGATAGATCTGGGCGGCGGCATCATGATACGGACCGCCCCGCTGAACCATCCCGGTGGCGCGACCGGCTATCGCGTGGAGTACGGCGGCCGCTCGGCGGCGATCATTACCGATACCGAGCATGAGGAAGGCGTGCTGGACGCCAACGTGCTGGCGCTGATCGACGGGGTGGACCTGTTCTTCTACGACGCCTGCTACACCGACGCGGAGCTGCCGAAGAAGCGCAAGTTCGGCCATTCGACATGGCAGCAGGCGGTGCGGCTGGCCAGTGCCGCCGGGGTGGCGCGGGTCGGGCTGATCCACCACGCGCCCTTCCGCACGGACGATCAGGTCGACGAGATCGAGCGCGCGGCCCAGGCCCTGCTGCCGGGGGCGTTCTGCGCGTTCGACGGGCAGGAGATCAGCCTGTAGCTGCCGCCCCCGGGTCGATCCAGACACAGCCGGGATGGGCTGCAGTGGCGGCGAATAACGCCTCGATGAACGCCCAGGCCGCGGCGTCGTGGACAAGGTGGTGGGTGAGGAAACCCATCGTGCCCTCTGGCCCCATCCGGTCCATGCGTGCGACGATTTCGGCCACCAGCGCCGCGGCGGGACGGCCGCCGCGGGTGCCGTGCCAGTCGATCAGGTCGACATGGGTGTTCATCTCGGTCAGCGGGCCGGGGCGTTCGGGCCCGAAGACCGACAGCGTGCGGAACCCGGCCTCTGCCAGCGCCGGCAGCAGGGCGCGGTCGATCCGGTTCCACGGCGGCACCAGCATCGGCAGGCAGCGCGCGCCATAGATGTCGCGCAGCTTTTCCAACCCCTGGGTCAGTTCTGCGGTGGTCTCCCCGGCGGGCCGGTGCGGGCCCAGTTCCTGCTTCTTCTCGCCGGGGGGGGCGTGGTTCTCATGCGCCCAGCCGTGCACCGCGACGCGCAGCTGCGGCGCGCCCGCCAGCCGGGCTGCCAGCGGTGCGCCGGTATCGCGCGGGATGACGGCAAGGGTCAGCGGCACCGCGGCCTCGGCCCCCAGCGCCAGCAGCTGGTCGAGCGCCGCGCCCGGCGTCACGGCGTCGTCGTCGCGCAGCCAGAAGCGCGCGGGAACACCGGTGTCCGCCCGGCGGTCGAGGGCCGCGCGCAGCGGCGCGAAGGGGTCATGTGTATCGCTCATGCCGCCCCCTTGAGACATCCGGCGAGGATCGCGTCAAGCCTCTCGCCCGCCCGCGCGGCCGAGCGTTCGCCCAGGACGAAGTCGCGCGCGGCCGCGCCCATCCGGTCGCGCAGCGCAGGATCGTCCAGCAGCCGGGCAAGGGCTGCGGTCAGGGCGGCGGTGTCGCCCTCGGGCACCAGAAGGCCGGTGCGCCCCTCTGCCACGACGTCGGGCACCCCGGCGGTTGCCTCGGCCACCACCGGAAGCCCCGCGCATTGCGCCTCGAGATAGGCCAGGCCATAGGCCTCTCCGCAGCCGGGCCAGACGAGGAGGGCCGCGCGCGACAGGACCCGGGCCACCGCCTCGGGCGGCAATTGCCCGCACCATTCGATCCGGGGCAGGGGGATCCCGGCGAAGAGAGCGTCGACCGCGGCACGCTCTGGCCCGTCGCCCACGATCGCCAGCCGCCAGTCGCCGGTGAGGCCCGACAGCGCGGCGGCGAGGCGGCGGTAGCTTTCCAGCTTGTCGCCCGGCCGCATCATCGCGACCACGGCAAGCGTGCGGCTGTCGCCCGGACGGGCCTGCACCAGGGCGAAGGGCCCGGGGTCGAGGAAGGGCGGCAGCTCGGCGACGCGCGCCCCGGGCCGGGCGGCAAGGATCCCCTGCCGGTCGCGCCCGGTCAGGCAGATGTTCACGGCGGCAAGGTCGATCCCGGCCAGAACCTCGGCCTGCCAGCCGGCCCAGCCCTGGCCGTCGCGACGCGGTGAATGCGAGGTCTCGACCGTGACGTAAGGCAGGCCAAAGCGGCGGCAGAGGACCGGACCGATCAGGTCGGGCGCCTTGTAATAGGGGTGATAGGTCAGCCACAGCCGGGGCGGGGCGGTCTGGCGCCAGGCTTCGGTCAGGCGGGCGACCTCGGCCCCTGCAAGGGTGTGCAGATGGTCGAGCGCATCGGCGTAATTGTCGCGCGAGAAGGCGCGAAGGGTGGACATCTCGCGCACCCGGTGGCCCTTGCCCTCAAGCGCGGCCACCAGTTGGCGCGCCATCAGCCGATCGCCTGAAGGGACGGGATGCGCGGGCGACTTGAGCGGTGCGTAAAAGCCGATGTCCATCGCCGATGAGGTAGCGGCGGCACGGGCGCACTGTCAATCGCGCCCGTGCCGCTGTCCCACTATGCCGTGCCGGCGTTCAGGCGGATGCCGTCTCGGGCAGGGCGAAGGAGGCGATGGTCTTCAGCGCGCCGTCCAGCTCCACCCCCTTCTCGTCCTTCAGCGCGGCCTCGCGCAGGCGGCGCAACCAGTCGGCGGCATCCGCGCGCCCCTCGATCATCGGTAGGGCTCCCAGCACCCGGTCGTATTTCGACAGGCCCCGGGCGTGGGTGTCGCTGTAGCCCTTGATCAGCCGGCGGCAGCGCAGGATCTCCACCGCCAGCGCATAGTCGCTTTCCACCCGGGCGGCTGCGAGGGCATACCACGCGTCGAGATGCGCCATCTCGGCGCCGTGGCGCAGCATGCCGCGGCGGCGTGGGCGCATCCCGGCCACGACCCACAGCATCAGGAACCCTCTCAGGCTGTCAGTGCGGATCCGCCGGCCCTTGTTGATGAAGCCGTCAAGCCAGCGCGCCAGCCCCGGCCGGGCCTCGATCCAGCCGCCCAGACCCGCGGGAAGCGAGGCGCAGACCTCCTCGATCCGGGGGTGAAAATATTCGGTCACCTGAAGCACGGTCGCCTCGCCCGCGCCTACTTCGGTCCGAACCCGGGCTAGGCGGCTGGCGCGGGTCTTGAGGTCGGCCACGCGCACGATGTCGTCGTAACACATGGCATTCGCGATGTATTTCGCCGCCGCGATCGAGAAGTCGCGGCGCTCGCCCGTGTCGATCTTCAGTGCGGCATCGAGGCGGTCGAGGTATTCGCCGCCATAGGCCGCATCCTGATAATCGACGGTTTTGCGCAGCCCGGCCATCGCCATCTCGCACACCGGTTCGGGCAGGGCCTCGGCGCGCTGGACGAGGGCCTGCCACTGCCCCAGCTGCCCGGCGTCCCCGGTGGGGGCGGGTTTCGGCCCACGCACCGGCGCGGCCACGGGTTTCAGGATCGGCGGCTCGCCCCCCGCGGCCAGTGCCGCGCGGTCGGCCGCGGCCTTGTCATAAGCCAGGCCGAAGGCGCGCAGGCTTGCCTTGGCGCCGCGGCCAGAGGCCTCGATCGTCGCCTCGAAGCTTTCGCGCGGAAAGGGCAGCACGCCCGAGCCCGCCAGCGCCCCGAAGAGCGACGACGAGATGACCGAGCCCGCCTCCACCGCCATCTTCTCCATGTCGAAGCAGACGAAGTTGCGCGCGGCCTTGAGGGCTGCAGATTTCACCTCTGCCCCGTCGGCGCGCCCGTCGCCGGGAACGATCTTTTCCGATACCGCGGCGATGCGGTGATCCGACGCGATCAGGGTGGTGCGGTCCGGCGTGACGAAGCCGCGCAGGATGGCACGGCCCGCCTCCATCAGCTCGGCTGCGATCAGCACGTCGACGTCGCCCTGCGCGGGCGAGAGCGAGAACACCGGCTGGCGGCCCCGGTCGGGGCACATCTCGACATAGTAGATCGTGGCGCCCGTGCGCTGCGCCACCCCCGCGACCGAGGTCGATTGCGCGCGGAAGCCGTTGCGCTCTGCCACGTCGATGATCCAGTTGGTCAGCACGCCGCCGCCCTGACCCCCCACCGCCAGCGTGGCGATGGAGATGATGCGGTCCTCTGCGGCGGTGTCTTTCGGCGAAGGGGCGGGGGGCGAAAGGGGGGCGTTCATCTCAGACCTCCGCGAAGTTCAGGCGTTTTTCGGCACGGCGCGATTGCAGCCAGCCGATGGCGCGGCGGCGCATCCGGTCGGCGAATTTCTCGGCGCCGGTGGGATTGTGGATCGTGTCGGCGCGGTAGAAGGACGGGCAGAGCACCGCCGCCTCGGCCACCTCGCCGCAATTGCCGCAGCCCACGCAATTTTGGTCGATCGCCGCGACCGGATCGTCGCGCAGGGGATCGTCCAGCGTCTTGACGGAAAGCGAGGGGCAGCCCGAAAGCCGCATGCAGGCGTGGTCGCCGGTGCAGACGTCCTCGTCCACGCCGAAGCGGGGTTTGACGGCGCGCTTGCCGTCGGCGATGGCCTTGGCGACGATCGGCTTCTCGCGCCGCTGGCGGTTCAGCATGCATTCGGACGAGGCCACGATGACCTTCGGGCCTTTCTCCTTTGTGGTCAGCGCCTCCTTCAGCGTGGCCTGCATCTTGCCCACGTCGTAGGTGCGGTCGACCTGCCGGACCCATGTCGCGCCCATGCCCTTTACCGCGGCAGTGATCGGGTGTTTGGTCGACTTGGTCTTGTTGTCGGCGCGCGAGGACAGGATGTCCTGCCCGCCTGTGGCCGAGGAATAGAAGTTGTCGACGATGACGATGACGCCGTCGTTCTGGTTGAACACCGCGTTGCCGATCGACGAGGTCAGGCCGTTGTGCCAGAACCCGCCATCCCCGACGAAGGAGATCGAGCGGCGCTTTGCGTCCGGCGCGTTGAAGGCCGAGGCGGAAGCGGGCCCGAGGCCGTAGCCCATGGTCGTCGCCCCCAGTTCAAAGGGCGGCATGATCGAGAACAGGTGACAGCCGATGTCCGAGGCGATGTGGTGCTGACCCAGCTCCTCCTCCACCAGCTTGGTCGCGGCAAAGATCGGGCGTTCGGGGCAGCCGACGCAGAAGCCCGGCGGCCGGCCCGGCACGTTGGCGGCAAGGTTCGGCACGTCGATCACCGGCGCCTCGACATTCGGGGCGCGCACCGTGTCGGGCAGCATGTCGCCGGCGAAGTCGCGGATGAAATTCCCGATACTGTCCAGCATGACCTGTCCGGTGTATTCCCCGGCCATCGGCAGGTAATCCTTGCCCGCCAGCTTCACCGTCGCGCCGGAGCGGTAAAGCATCGCACCGAAGGCCTGTTCGATGTAGTTCGGCTGACCCTCCTCGACCACCAGCACCGCATCCTTGTCGCGGGCGAAGTCGAGGAACTCCTCGTCCACCAGCGGGTAGACGGCGTTGAGGACATACATCGGCACCTCGGTCTCGCCGTAGATGTCGGCGAGGCCCAGCCGTTGCAGCGCGCGGATCACGCCGTTGTACATGCCGCCCTGCATGACGATGCCGATCTTGCCGGACTTGGCGCCGAAGAATTCGTTGACCTTGTTCTTGCGGATGTAGTCGACCGCGGCGGGCCAGCGGGCCTTGATCTTCTCGTGCTCGTGCAGGAACGACGCGGGCGGCAGCACGATGCGGTTGGTGTCGCGCAGGGGCTTGTCCAGCGCATCGGCCACGGTCATCGACGGGCGCACGTTGTCGCGCGTCTCGAAGCTGCCGTGGACATGGCAGCAGCGGATCCTGACCTGCATCATCACCGGCGTGTTCGACGCCTCCGACAGCTCGAACCCGTTGCGCACGGTCTTCACGATGGTCGGAAGGTCGGGCCGCGGGTCGAGCAGCCAGACCTGGCTTTTCATCGCGAAGGCGTGGCTGCGCTCCTGCATGATCGACGAGCCCTCGCCGTAATCCTCGCCGACGATGATCAGCGCGCCGCCGGTGACCCCGCCCGAGGCGAGGTTGGCCAGAGCGTCCGAGGCCACGTTGGTGCCCACCGTCGACTTGAACGTCGCGGCGCCGCGGATCGGGTAGTGGACCGAGGCGGCCAGCATCGCCGTGGCCGTCGCCTCGGACGCCGAGGCCTCAAAATGCACGCCAAGTTCGCCCAGGATGTCCTGCGCATCGGCAAGCACGTCCATCAGGTGGCTGATCGGCGCGCCCTGGTAGCCGCCGACATAGCCCACGCCGCATTCCAGAAGCGCCTTGGTGATGGCGAGGATCCCCTCGCCCGAGAATTCCTCTCCGTCCCCGAGACGGAGTTTCTGCACTTCCTTGGCGAAGGACCGTTCGGCCATGGCGGGTCTCCCTGAGATGCAGCGAGGGGCGGCACGGGGGCCGCCGGGTCGCCCTTAGAATTCGTGGTGGCGGACGTTGCGCAGCATGCGGTGCAGCACGGACAGGAACGTCGCGTATTCGCTATCGCCGACGCCGCGGAACATGGCGCTGAACGCCTCCCACATCGTCGGCCAGAGGGTTTCGAACAGGGCGCGCCCGGCGTCGGTCAGGTAGATCCGGCGCACCCGGTTGTCGCTGTCGCTGGCCTCGCGCCGGACCCAGCCGGCGGCGGCCATGGTGTCGAGCGTGCGGCTCATCGTCGATTGCTCGAACACGCTGTAGACCGCCAGCTCGTTCAGTGTGGGCCCGTTCAGCGCGGCCAGCACGGCCAGCGCGCGCATCTGCGCGGTGGTGACGCCATGCTGTTTCAGCGTGTCGCGCAGGGTCGCGTTGTAGCGGCCCATGATGCGGTTCATCAGGTAGGGCGCGAATTGCTGCAGCCCGATCTCGCCGATGGCATGCACCGGCCCGGCCGCGACCGAAGGCGCCAGCGCGGCGGGGCCAGAGGCGCCCTCGGCGGGGTCTTCGATATCGTCGCGCGGCGCGGGCCGGGTCATCGCGGCACCTCCCGTCAGTCGGCGACCAGCGCCAGCACGCGGCAGGGGCTGCCGGTGCCGTGCTCGATCTTCAGCGGCGCCGCGATCAGGATCGCGCCCTTCGGCGGCAGCTTCTCCAGATAGCAGAGGCTGGCAAGGCCGTAGCGGTTGTTCTTGTGCATCAGGTTATGCGCGGGGAAGGGCGGTTCCATCCCGCCGGCAAGGCCCGCGTCGGTGCCGACGCATTCCGTGCCCCAGCCGATCGCGCCCTTCGACAGGATGTATTCGATGCAATCCGCGGTCGGCCCCGGGGTGTGGGGGCCGTTCTCGTCGGCGTTCAGATAGGCCGCCTCGTCGCCGTTGCGCTTGTACCAGTCGGTGCGCATCAGAACCCATTCGCCGGGCTGGATCTCGCCATGCTTGGCCTCCCAGGCCTTCACCATGTCGGCGGTCAGCAGGAAGTCGTGATCGGCCTCGGCCTCGGCCGAGCAGTCGATGACGTTCGCGGGCGCCACGAAGCTTTGCGCGGGGATCGTGTCGGTCGACCCGTCGGGATGATCCTTGCCGGTGATCCAGTGGTGCGGCGCGTCGAAATGAGTTCCCGAATGCTCGCCCACCTTGAGCCAGTTCCAGGCCCAGAACGGCCCGTTCTTGTCATAGGCCGAGATCGTGTGGATCTCGATCGGCGGGGTATCGACCGCCAGCTCCGGAGGCAGCTTCAGAAGCGGGGTCTTGGGCCCCAGCACCGCAGCCAGGTCGACGACCTTGACCTTGCCGCTGAGAAGAAGCCCGGCGAGATCCGCCAACGTGTCTGTTCCGCTCATCATCCACCTCCGGAAGTTTGTCCCTGATGGCGAAATGCTAGGGCCGGGGAATATGCGTTTGCAAGGATTTCGCGCGCGACGGGGGGTATCGGGTGCCAAGCCCGTCCCGCGACTGGATAAATTTTAAGCTTCAAGTAGTCTTCCTGGACGCTTTGCCGCCGAATCAGGCGCGGGTTGTCCCGGCCCGGGGGGATTCGCTTCTGCTACGGGGCAGATACATGCAAATGGATGGATAGGACGCCCACTGACCGCCTGCGGCCACCGACGGGCCAAAGACGGGCCGCACGGGCGGCACCACATGAGGAGCACGCCATGACGGATTTCGCAGCCCTGCTGGAGCGAACGCTCGGCCCCGACCTCGTGGTCACGGGCGCGGCGGTGCCCGAACGCGCCTGGTCGGACTGGAGCGGCCTTCCACCGGTTCGTCCGCTGGCGCTGGTCCGGCCCCGCACCACCGAGGATTGCGCCGCCGCGGTGCGCCTGTGTGCCGAGCATGGCGTACCGATGGTGCCGCAGGGCGGCCTCACCGGCCTGTCGGGCGGGGCGCATCCGGTCGCGGGCTGCGTGGCGCTGTCGCTGGAGCGGATGGCCGCCATCGAGGAGATCGACACCGCCATGAGCACGATGACCGTGGGCGCGGGGTGCGTGCTGTCGGTCGCGCAGGAGGCCGCGCGCGATGCGGGGCTGTTCCTTGGCCTCGACCTCGGTGCGCGGGGGTCGTGTTCGGTCGGCGGCAACCTTGCCACCAATGCCGGCGGCAACCGGGTGATCCGCTACGGCATGGCACGCGAGCATGTGCTGGGCCTGGAGGTGGTGCTGGCCGACGGCACCGTGGTGTCCAGCCTGAACAAGATGCTGAAGAACAACGCGGGCTACGACCTCAAGCAGATGTTCATAGGCTCCGAGGGCACGCTGGGGATCATCACCCGCGCCGTTCTGCGGCTGCAACCGGCGCCGGGGCCCGCCGTGTCCGCGCTTTGCGGGCTGAGGGATTTCGACGCGGTGCTGACGCTTCTCAAGGCCGCGCGCGCAGGTCTGGGGACGGAGCTGACCTCGTTCGAGCTGATGTGGCCCAGCTTCTACGACTTCATGTCGAAAAGTCTGAACCTGCCGCGTCCGCTGGGGTCGGACCATGGCATCTACGTGCTGATCGAGGCCAGCGGCCTTGGCGACCGGCAGGCCTCGGAGGCGCTGGAGGAGGTACTGGGCGCCGCGCTGGAAGACGGCATTCTCGAGAACGCGGTGCTGTCGAAATCGGAACGCGAGGCGGCCGACCTCTGGGCGGTGCGCGAAAGCCCCGCGCATTACAGCAGCGTGATGGGCCCGCTCACCCCCTTCGACGTCGGCGTGCCCACGGCGCTGGCCGGCAAGGTGGTGGCCGAGGCCGAGGCGGGGCTGAAGGCACGCTGGCCCGATGCGATCGCGCTGTCCTACGGCCATATCGGCGACAGCAACCTGCACCTCGTCGTCAATATCCCCTCGGCCGGGCAGGACCAGCCGACCAAGGCGGTGGCCGATTACGTGTATGGCGTGATCCGTGCGGCGGGGGGCACCGTCTCGGCCGAGCATGGCATCGGGGTGATCAAGCGCGGCTACCTGGGCTACTCCCGCACGCCCGAGGAGCTGGCGTTGATGCGGCGGCTGAAGGTGGCGATGGATCCGCAGGGCATCCTCAACCCGGGCAAGGTTCTCTGAGCTGGGGCGGGGGCGGGGTCAGCCGCGCAGCCCCGCCTCGCGCAGAAGCGGCAGCACCCGGTCGCAGAAGAACGGCAGTTCGTGCGTGTAGTTGACGAAGGACAGCGCGATCCCCTCGTAGCCCTGCGCACTGATCTTCGCCATCTCCCCGGCGATATGTTCGGGCGTGCCGACCAGCGGATATGTTCCCGCGCCGCCCGCGAAACGCTGGCGGTAGCGGTCGTAGGCCGCGCTGTCGTGCGAGGAGGAGAACTCCTTCTTCCCCGCCATGTGTGTGTCGACCGCGGCGTGGTCGGCCTGATCCAGCGCATAGCGCCGGTAATAGGCCTCAGCCTCCTCCTGCGTCTCGCGGCAGACCACGTGGCAGACGGTGTAAAGGCCGATGTCGCGGCCCCGGACCTGCGCCTTCTCCTTCATCTCGGTGACATGGCGGCCGCCGTCCTCGATCTCGGAGAAGGTGGTGAACAGGTAGTCGCAATTCTCGGCGGCAAAGGCCCGGCCGGGCCCCCCGAAGGCCGCGTTCATCGTCACCGGGCGGGGGGTCTGCAGGCTGGCAGGTCGGCTGATCACGTTCTTCAGGTGGTAGAAGGTGCCGTCGAAATCGAAGGGCTCGGCACTGGTATAGCAGCGCTCCATGATCTCCAGCCACTCGGCGGCCTGATCGTAGCCCTTCTCGGCCAGTGCCACGCCGAACATCGCGAATTCGGCCGGGTTCCAGCCGCAGACGATGTTGAGGCCGGCGCGCCCCTTCGAGATATGATCCACCGTCGCCAGCGCCTTCGCGGCGTAAAGCGGATGCACCACCGGCACGTGGACCGTGGAGAAAAGCGCGATCCGCTCCGTCACCGCGGCAAGGCCCGCGGCCCAGGTGAAGGTCTCATACGACCATTCGCGGGCGTTGGTCTGGCCGCCGAAGCCCTTCCAGCGGGCGATCGGCAGCAGGAATTCCAGACCCGCGCGGTCGGCGATCTGCGCGGCGTTACGGTTGTCGTCCCAGCTTGCCCCCCAGCGTTCGGGCACCGCGGTGATCGCGAGGCCGCCGTCGGCGTTCATCGAGAAGACGCCCAGTTTCAGGCGGTTGCCGTTGCGCAGCGGGTGGGGAAGGGTCATGGCGTGGGCTCCTCTCTCTGGGCAGACCGGACCCTCCGGGGCCTGTGCGCGCCGGCGGGATGCCCTTGCGATTAGAAAGACTTCACCGCCGTCTTCAAGCAAAAATTGCTTGAAGCATGAAACAATTTCCCGCAATCCTGACGGCAGAGCGAAAGGAGGCACCGATGCGTGATCTCGATGCGTGATTTCCGTGCGCGCGCCCGGGCGGGTGAAAGACTTTGCGGCACCTTCATCGGCATTCCGCATCCCGTCGCCGTCGAGGTGACGGCACGGGCGGGGGTGGAGTTCCTGTGCCTCGACTGGGAGCATGCGCAGATCTCGCGCGGCCGGATCGAGGACCTTCTGCGCGCCGCCGAGGTGGCCGCCTGTCCGGCCATCGTGCGGGTCCCGGGTCACGGGCCGGAGGCGATCGCCGCGGCGCTGGATGCCGGCGCGGCGGGGGTTCTGGTGCCCCGCGTCTCGACCGAGGCCGAGGCCCGCGCCGCGGTTGCGGCGGTGCGCTATCCGCCGCTTGGCGCCCGCGGTGCCGGGCCGGGCAGGGCGGCGGGCTATGGCTACGACATCGCCGCCTACCTTGCCCGCGCGAACGACGAGATCCTGCTGGCCGTTCAGGTCGAAACCGCCGAGGGGCTGGCCAACATCGACGCCATCGCCGCGGTCGAGGGGATCGACGTGGTCTTCATCGGGCCGGGGGATCTGTCGGTCTCGCTCGGCGCGTTCGGGCCGGAAGGCAAGGCCACGCTGGACGCCGCCATCGCGCGGATCCTTCAGGGCTGCCGCGCCGCCGGGCGCGCGGCGGGCCTGTTCTACCCCGACGCCAGCCGGCTGGCCGAGGCGCGCGCGCTGGGGGTCAGTTTCCTGATCGTGGGGTCGGACGCGATGTTCCTTGGCGCGGCGTTGCGCAGCTATGCCGCCGAGATCGCCGCCACCGCGGACGGCGCGGAATGAGGGCGGTCCAGTACGGCGCCTATGGTGGGCCCGAGGTGTTGGAAGAGGTGACGCTGCCCGATCCGGTCGCGGGTCCGGGGGAGGTGGTGGTGGCGCTCTCTGCCGCTTCGGTCACGCCCTTCGATTGCAAGCTGCGGGCGGGTGCGCTCCGGCAGTTCTTCGAGGTCGACTTTCCCAAGGTCCCGGGCCGGGACGGTGCGGGCGTGGTGCAATCGGTGGGCGCGGGCGTCACCGGCCTTGCGCCGGGCGACGCGGTCTGCCTGATGGCAGGGCAGGGGCGCCCGGGAAGCTATGCCACCCTGCGCCTGTCGCGGCCCGAGGAGTTGCTGCCGATCCCCGCGGGAATGGTGCCACTCGACGCGGCGGCCTTGGTCAACGCGGGGCTCAGCGCCTGGATCTGCGTGGCCGAGGTGGCGCATGTCGCCGCCGGAATGCGGGTGCTGATTCATGGCGGATCCGGCGCGGTGGGCGGGCTGATCGTCCAGCTTTGCCGCCATCTGGGGGCCGAGGTCACGGCCACCTGCAGCGCCGCCCACGCCGCGATGGTCGAGGGCCTCGGCGCAAGCCGGGTGATCGCCTATGACCGCGAGGATTTCGGGACCTTGCGCGACATGGATGTGGTCTTCGACCTCGTGGGGGGCGAGACGCATGCGCGCTCCTATCCGGTGCTGCGCAGGGGCGCGCACCTCGTCTGGCTGGTGGCAGAGCCGATCGAGGACCGCGGGGCGGAGCATGGCGTGCGGGTCACCCGCGCGATGATCTCTGACCGGCGGGAGCCGGTGGCGGCGATGCTCGACCTTGCGGCGCGGGGCGTGCTGCGCCCGCTGATCGCGGGCACCTTGCCCCTGTCCCGGGCGGCCGAGGCGCAGCGCCTTGTCGGCGCGGGCCGGGGTCTTGGCGGGCGGATGATGCTGGCGATCTAAGCCGCGTCAGCGTGGCCGCACCACCTCGGTCAACATCGGGAAATGCTTGTTGCCGCCCTCGTAGGCTGGGAAGACGTTGTAATCGCCGCGCATTTCCTCGCGCACCGGGGATTGCAGCGCAGCGGTCAGCGCGTCGGGGCTGTCGAAGAGGATCCGGTTGCGCTGCATGTGCGCGACCCGCGGCCAGGGCATGGCGTCGATCCAGTCGAGGCGGGTCAGGATCTCAAGCTGCCTCAGCCCCGGAAAGCGCACCATCAGCGGCGGGTGATGCGCGACGTAATGGCCGAGCCAGGCCGAGAGGTCTTCGGCCGGGCCGGGGTAATGCACGAGGTAGCTGCAGGCGCCCGGCACCGGCGGCTGCGGGTCCGGCACCGCGAAGGGTCGCGCCAGCATCGCCTGATGCGACGCCTCCGTGCCGTCGAGGCTCGCCAGCCCGCCTCCGGTGACGAAGGACTGCAACGCCCCGCCTTCGCGCAGCGCGGCCTCCATATCGGCGATGTCGTCGAAATACAGCTGGAAGCCGAAGACCGGCGGCGCGCCGTCGTCGTTGTAGCGGTCGCTGGCGACCGACGGGGTGTAGAGATGCCCGCGGTCGAGACCCTTGAGCCCGGCAAGGCAGGCGCGCAGGGCCGCAAGCTCGGCCTCCGCGATGCGCAGGCCGGGATCGGCGGGATTGGCGAAGAAGGCGAGATAGCAGATCTGCACTGTGTCGGTTCCTGGTCGGTTGAAAAGGTCGGGGCCGGTCACGGAATGGCCGTCAGTTGAAGAGGTTGGGCAGGAACAGCGCGATCTGGGGGAAGGCCACGATCAGCACGATCAAGAGCAGGGTGCAGGCGATGAAGGGCAGCGCCGAGAAGGCCACCGTCTTCAGCGTCGTCCCCTGCGGCGCAACCCCCAGCATGACGAAGAGGAGCAGGCCGAAGGGTGGCGTGGTGAACCCCACCTCGTAGGACAGGAGCAGGATCAGCCCGAACCAGACCGGATCGAAATGCATCGTGTGCGCGATCGGGATGAAGAGCGGCAGGGTGATCAGCATCATCGACACCTGGTCCATGAAGGCGCCGAGGATCAGCACCGTGACCACCATCAGGAACAGGAACAGGTACGGCCCGGGGTTCATCGACAAGAGGTAATTGATGAAGCCGTTCGACGCGCCCGAGAAGGCGAAGACCTGGCTGAAGGTGGTCGAGGCCGAGATGATCAGGAAGGTCATTCCAGTCACCTTCATCGCGTCGTCGAGCGAGTCCCAGACCAGGCGGAAGCTGAAGCGGCGGTAGGCAAACAGCAGAAGCACCACCCCGAGGCACCCCAGCGCCGCCGATTCCGTGGGCGTCGCGATCCCGAGGATGATGGTGCCGACGACGAGGAAGATGATCACCCCCATCGGCACGACGTTGACCGAGACGGCCCTGATCTTGGCCAGAAGCGGCACCGGCGCCATGTCGTATTGCGGCGCGGCCTCGGGGTCGATCAGCGTCTGGACGAAGATCAGCCCGGCGAACATGCACGCCAGCAGAAGGCCCGGCAGCGCCCCCGCGATCAGCAGCGCACCCACGTCGATCTGCGCGAGGGAGCCCAGAAGCACCCCCAGCGACGAGGGCGGGATGATGACGGCAAGGCTGCCCGCGCCGAGGATCGGCCCGAAGGCCATCTTCGGCTTGTAGCCGCGGTTCAGCATCTCGGGCACCATGAGCGAGCCCATCATCCCGGTGTTGGCAAGGCTCGATCCCGACAGCGCGGAGAACACCGCCCCCGCCGCCAGCACGACGTAGGACAGCCGCGCGCGCAGGCTGCCGATGCAGAGGTCGAGCGCGTGCATCACCCCGTCGCCCAGCCCCGAGCGGAAGAACAGGCTGCCCATGATCAGGAACAGCGGCAGTGGCGCCAGGGCGAAGGTGCCCACCGCCGCGCTGAAGTTGGAAATCATCTGCGACACGCCGACCGAGCCGCCGAAGAACAGGAAAAGCGCGATGATGTTGGTGACGAAGAAGGCGAAGGCCACCGGCAGGCCGACCCCCATGAAGAAGAGGATCAGCCCGACCATCAGCGAGAAGGGATAGAGCCAGTCCATCACAGCCCCTCCCGTTCCAGCACGCCAAGGTCGTAGAGGCTGGCCTGCCCCACGAGGAAGCGCAGCCATTCCAGCGTCGACAGCAGGAACCCCAGGCACACCGGCGCGTAGATCGCCCAGTTCGGCATGTCGAAGGTCTTGGTCTCGTAGGATCCGGTCTGCCAGGCCTCCCACGTCATCCCGGCCGAGACCCAGGTGACGTAGACGCACAGGCCCACGCAGACGAGGTAGACGACGCGTTCCAGCACCCGGCGGCCGCCCTCGGGCAGGGCCTTGCGCAGGAATTCCACGAAGACGTGGCCCTTGATGTGCACGAGCCAGGGCATGGGCAGGAAGGCGGCGTAAAGGAGGCCGTATTCGATCGCCGAGATGCCCCAGCCGATCGGGCGCAGGTTGAGGTTGCGCAGGGCCACGTCGGCGACCACCTCGATCACGATTGCGGCGAGGATCAGCTTGGTGATCGCGGCAAGGCACCAGCTGGCCCAGCCGACGGCGCCGAAGAACTTTTCCATTGGGGTCTTCTCTCAAGCGGGGGAAGGGCCGGCGCGGGTGGGCGCCGGCCCCGGGGGTGTTACTGCGTGAAGAACTTCTTGAGCTGCGGGATGTAGGTCGGGTCGCGCTTCTCCATCCGCTCCCAGCTGGCGGCGGCGGCCTTGTCGAGGAATTCGGCCTTGCCCTTGCCGGTCAGCGTCACGACCGTCTGGCCCGCGGCGATCATCGCGTCGCCTTCCTTCTTGGTCTCGGCGATGGTGTCGGCCCGGCTTTCCTTCTCGAACCCGATCGACACGTCGGTGAGGATCTTCTGCGCCTCGGGGCTCAGGCTGTTCCACTTCTTGAGGTTCATCGAGATCAGCACGTCGGTCTGGAAGAACGACGGGTCGACCCGGTACTTGACGAACTTGTCCCAGCCGTAGTTGTGAAAGCCCTGGATCGGGTAGGCGGTGGCATTGACCACGCCGCGCTCCAGCGAGGTGTAGACCTCGCTCTGCGACTGCACGATCACCGTGGTGCCGAGGTTGGTGAAGAAGGTGCGGTAGAGCGGCGAGGCGCGGATCTTCAGCTTGGTCCAGTCGATGCCGCCGTCGGCGGTCATCACCGGCTTGTCGACGGTGAAGATGTTGAACCCGGCACCCGAGTCGATATGCGCCAGAAGATGCGCGTTGCCCTTCTTGGCATAGATCTTCTGCATCAGGTCCCAGCCGCCGTTGGCGCGCACCGCTTCGGGCGACTTGGTCGAGGCGGCGAAGGCCTCGCCCTCGGGCACGAGGTTGAGGTAGAGGCCGGCAGGCGTCTCGATCATGTCGATCAGGCCGCTTTTCTGCGCATCGCCCTGCTGGCCGCTGGGGATCACCTCGGGCCCGCCGCGCACGTTGATGTGGACGATCCCCTTGCCCTTCTCGTTCACCTCCTTGACGAACTTCATGAAGCTGACGGCGAAGGAGTTCTGCGCAGGGACGAAGGTGACGGCGTTGATCGTCTGCTCGGCGGCCAGCGCCGGCCCGCCGAGGGCGACGAGGCCGCTCAGCGCGGCGGCGAGAAGGGGAAGGGTCTTCATGTCGGATGGTCTCCTTTGGAAAGACGGGGTGTGCGTGGCGATCGGGGGTGTCAGATCGGCTTGTCTGCGCTGGTGGCCCATGCGGCCATCAGCGTGTTCGAGGGGCGGGTGACATCCATGAACTTCTCGGCCTGTTCGTGGCCCGAGACGGGCAGGCCCGCGGGATCGAGCAGGCCGACCTGCACCAGCACCGAGGCCTGATCCCAGTAGATGTGTTCGCTCAGCAGCTTGTTGCCGCGGAAGGCGACGATGCCGACCAGCGGGATCTCGACGTAGCGGCCGGTGGGGGCGACGCCGGGCAGCATCCAGTCGATCTCGCAGGTGTGGGTGAAGCAGAACAGCATCTCGTCCACCACACGGTCGGCGCCGATGGTGCGCGACATCGGGATCAGGCGGGTGTCCTCCGGGTTGCTGTTGACGAAATGGTAGCCGTAGAAGCGGCGCATCTCGGCATTGCCGGTGCCGCCGGTCATGGTGGGGACGTGGTTCACATGCGGCTCGGGCACCATCGTGTCCATCGTGGCGCCGACGTCGCGGGTGGCGAACTCGTGGTAGGTGTGCAGGTCCCACAGCTCCTCGATGTCGAAGACCGGACCCATGACACCCTTCAGCGTGGCCAGCGTGCGTGTCCAGGCCATGGTGTCGGCCGGCAGGTCATAGGCCGCATCCCCCGGGATCGCGAAACCCGCGGCCTGCCCCTCGTAGCCATAGGCGCGCAGCATCGGCGCGGTCTTCGCCGCGGCAAGCACTGTCTCCGCGCCATCGCCGGCAAGATGCAGAAGGACGGGCGCCTTCAGCCCCGCCGCCTCGGCCAGGTAGTCCTCCACCCCCGCGGGGGCGTAGCCGACCGCGACATCCGCCCCGGTCCGGGCCGCGGCGAGATAGGCCAGCAGTCCGCCCTCGGCATGGCCCACGACGCCCACCTTGCCGGCCACGCCGTCGAGCCCCCGCAGATGCCCGATCGCCACCGCCACCTCGGTCAGCACCAGCGCCGGGTCGCCCTGGGTCAGCGTGGGCAGCAGCGTGACATAACCCTCCTCGGCCAGCAGGTCGGCGATCTGCCGCATCGCCGCGTCGGGCGTGGTGCCGCCCAGCAGCACGACCCCGGGGGCCGACCCCTGCGCGGGCCGGGCAAGGTAGGCCCCGATCGTGCCGCCGGCGGCGGGAATGGTGATGGTCTCGCTCATTTTCCTCTCCTCTCAGCGTGCGGGTCAGCGTGCGGGCGCGCCCCGCTCCAGCCAGCCCGGGTCGGGCACCGGCAGCGGGATCGCGTCCAGCAGGATGCGGGTGTAATCGGTCTGCGGCGCCTCGAAGAGCGCGGCGCAGGGTCCCTGTTCGACGATCCGCCCGGCGCGCATGACACAGACCCGGTCGCAGAGCGCGCGGATCACCGAGAGGTCGTGGCTGATGAAGGCGAGCGCGAGGCCCATCTCCGCCGCCAGCCGTTTCAGAAGCGCCAGAACCTGCGCCTGGGTCGAGACGTCGAGGCCCGAGACCACCTCGTCCGCCAGCACGAAATCGGGGCGGGTGACGATGGCACGGGCGATGCCCACGCGCTGGCGCTGGCCGCCCGAAAGCTCGTGCGGGAACCGGTCGATCAGCGCGGGGTCAAGGCCGACGGCCCGCGCCGCCTCCTCCAGCGCCGCGCGGCGGGCGGGGCCGCGCAGCCCCGGCGCGCCGAGGTCGAGCGCGGCAGACAGGCTGGCCGCCACCCGCCTGCGCGGATTGAGCGAGGATTGCGGATCCTGAAAGATCATCTGCATCCGCGGGCGCAGGATGCGCAGGTCCGCCTGGGACCGGTGGGTGATGTCGTTGCCGTCGAACAGAACCGCCCCGCCGGTCGGTTCATGCAGGCGCAGAAGCGTGCGCCCGAGCGATGTCTTGCCCGAACCGCTCTCGCCCACGATGCCCAGGATCTCCCCCCGGCGGAGGGTGAGGGAGACCGGGTGCAGGATGCGCACCCTCGGCCGGGGCCCGAACCCGCGCGGCGCGTTCATGTCGGGCAGCTCCAGCTCCAGCGCGCGGGCCTCGACGAGGGGGGTGGTCTCAGCCATCGCCCGTCCTCCTGCCGGCACCGAAGCGGGCAACCTCGGCCCGAAGCGCGTCGATCACCTCCGGCGGCACAGGGGCGAGGCCGGCGTCGGGCCGGTCGTGGCGTGGGCTCGCGGCCAGAAGGGCGCGGGTATAGGCATGGGCGGGGTTCGCCAGCACCTCGGCCGCCGCCCCCTGTTCCACCACCATGCCGGAATAGAGAACGGTCATCCGGTCGCAGATCTGCGCCACCACGCCCAGGTCGTGGGTCACGAAGATCACCCCCGTGCCGTGGCGCCGCTGCATCTGGCGGATCAGCCGCAGCACCTCCTTCTGCACGGTCACGTCGAGGGCGGTCGTCGGCTCGTCCGCGATGATCAGGCGCGGACCCATGGCGAAGGCGGCCGCGATCAGGACCCGCTGGCGCATCCCGCCCGAAAGCTCATGCGGATAGCGGCGCAGCACCGCCTCCGGGTCGGGGATCTGCACGTCCTCCAGCGCCAGCACGGCGCGGGCCCGAAGCTCCCCCCCTCTGAGCCCGCGGCGCAGGCGCAGGCCGTCGGTCAGCTGCGCCCCGATCCGCCGCGCGGGGTTCAGCGCGGTCATCGGATCCTGCGGGATCAACGCGATCTCGCTGCCCATCAGCCGGTCGAGCCGGGCGCGCGGCAGGGTCAGCAGGTCCTGCCCGTCGAAGCGGATCGCACCCCCGGTTACCGCGATCGCCTGCGGCAGGATGCCCAGGATCGCCTTGCCGATGGTGGATTTTCCCGCGCCGCTTTCGCCGACCAGCCCGTGCACCTCTCCCGGCGCGACGCCCAACGACACCCCGCGCAGGAGCGGCGCGCGCGGCGGTGCCTTCAGGGCGGCGCTCAGCCCGTCGATTTCCAGAAGCGCGCTCATCGTCCGGCCCTCATCGCCGCGCCATCGGGTCGAGGACGCGCCGCAGGCCGTCGCCGAACTGGTTGAACGACAGCACGGTCAGGACCAGCGCGATCAGCGGAAAGACCATGACCCACCAGGCCTCGTAGATGATCTGGCGGCCATCGGCGATCATCCCGCCCCATGTGGGCAGGCCCGAGGCGACCGAGAGGCCGACGAAGGACAGGACCGCCTCGACGATCACGGCAATGCCCATCTCCAGGCTCATCAGCACCAGCACCACGGGCAGGACATTGGGCAGCACCTCGCGCCACAGGATGCGCCCGCGCGCCATGCCGAGGGTGACGGCGGCGTCGACATATTCCATCCGGCGCTGCTGCATCGCCTCGGCCCGGACGACCCGGGCGAAGCGGGTCCAGTCGATAACGACGATGGCGAGGATGACCGAGGTCAGGCCGCTGCCGATCACCGCGACCAGCAGGATCGAGAGGAGGACAGGCGGAAACGCCATCCAGATGTCGACGAGGCGCGAGACGATCGTGTCGGCCCAGCCGCCAAAGAACCCCGCGACCAGCCCCAGCACGGTGCCGATCACCCCGGCGCAGACAGCGGAGACCACCGCCACGAACAGCGCCACGCGTGCGCCCCAGATCAGCCGCGACAGCACGTCCCGGCCAAGGCTGTCGGTGCCCAGCCAATAACCCGGTTCGGCATCCGGGCTCCACCCCGGGGGGATCTCGTTCAGCATGAGGTCCTGCGCGGTCGGGTCGTGCGGGGCAAGCCAGGGCGCGGCCAGCGCGGCGATCAGCAGGAGCAGGAGGAAACCGCCCGCCAGAAGGACCCGCGGCTCGGCCAGCAGGCGCCGGGCGCGGCCCGCGCGGCGCGGCGGGGGGGAGGCGTGGTCAAGGGTCGCGCTTCTGTCAGCCATGGCGCAGCCTCGGGTTCAACAGGACGAAACAGGCCTCGACGCAGAGGTTGATCACGATGAACAGCGCGCCGAAGGTCAGGATCAGCCCCTGGATCAGCGGCAGGTCGCGGTTGATGATGGCGTCGATGGCAAGGTTGCCGATGCCGGGATAGCCGAAGATGCGTTCCACGATCACCGTGCCGCCGAACATGAAGGTGAACTGCACCCCGGTCAGCGCCAGCGTCGGCACCATGGCGTTGCGCAGCACCTCGCCCGTCACCACCTGCAGGCGCGAGCGTCCGCGGATCCGGGCGAGCAGCGCGTAATCCTGCCGGGCCTCCGTCTCCAATGCGCCGCGCAGGCTGCGCAGGATGACCGACGCCAGCGGCAGCGCCAGCGCCATCGCCGGCATGATCATGTGCGCCAGCACGTCGCCGAGGATGTCGAACCTCAGCCGAAGCACGCTTTCCACCAGCACGAAGCCGGTGGCGAAGTGGATGGGCAGCGACGGGTCCACCCGGCCCGAGATCGGCAGGACCGGGAAGGCCACGCCGAACAGCAGAACGAACGCCAGCCCCCAGACGAAATCGGGGATCGCCAGCAGTAGGCCGTTGCCGGTTTCCAGCGCCGTGCCCGGCCAGCGCCGGCGCGGCAGGACCGAGGCGACCGCACCGCCGATGCCGAGGATCAGCGCCAGCACGAGGGCCAGCGCCGTCAGCTCGATCGTCGCTGGCAGGCGGGTGGCGATCAGGTGGGTCACGTCCTGCCGCATCGAGATGGAGGTGCCGAAATCGCCCACCGCCGCGTGCCGCAGCCAGATCGCGAACTGCACCGGAATGGACCGGTCCAGTCCGTAATTCGCCCTGAGTTGCGCGATATCGGCCTTGGTCGCGCCCGGCCCGATCATCATCGCGATCGGGTCGCCCGGCACCACGCGCAGCAGCGCAAACGTCACCACCGCGACGCCGAACAGCGTCAGCGCCGCGGCGAGAAGCCTTGTGAGAAGGTTGACGGCTGTCATCCTGTCATCCGTTCGCCGGTGCCCCCCACGGCCTCCGATCAGGCCTTGGCGATCAGCGTGGGCTCAAGCGCCTCGGACTTGTTCGGCGTCACCTTGAGGCCTTTGCGGAACACGATCGGCTGGGCGTATTGCAGGAGCGGCAGGACATAGCCCTCTTCGGCGATGTATTTGTCGACGGCCTTCCAGCCCGCGATCCGCTTGGCCTCGTCCTTTTCGCCCCAGAGCGGGGCGATCTTGGCGTCGAGGTCCTTGGTCTTCCAGGCCGAGTTCGACGAGGGCCCGAACATCGCGAAGCCGGTCGAGGTGGCCGGATCGCCGATGGCGTTGCCCCAGTTGTAGAAGGCGAACGGCGCCAGCTTGTGCGCCGCGCGCAGCTGGAAATGCTGGGCGATCTCGTAGACCTCGATCTCGGCCTCGATGCCCACCTTCTTCCACATCCCGGCGATGGCCTGGATCATCTCGTAATCCTTGGGCATGTAGCCGCGGGTGGTCTGGATCTTCACCTTCACCGGCTTCTCGGGCGAGAACCCGCTCTTCGCCAGAAGCTTCTTCGCCATCTCGGGATCGTAGGGCACCTTGATCGACGGATCATAGGCGGCGTAGCCCGGCGCCTCGAGCGTGTCGATCGGAACGCCATAGCCGCGCAGAAGGCGCTTGATGATCGCCTTCTTGTCCACCGCGTGGGTCGCGGCAAGGCGGACGTTCTTGTCCAGCAGCGGCTCGACATTGGTGATGAAGATCATGCCGATGTCCGATACCGGCTCGCAGGTGCCCGAGAACTTGCCGCCCTTGGTCAGGCGGTCGTAATCCTCATACGGGATCTGCAACGTCACGTCCGACCCGCCACTCTGCACCTCGGCCACGCGGCTGGTGGCGTCGAGGACGAACTTGAACACCACCGTCTGGAAGGCCGGCTTCGGCCCCCAGTAATGCGGGTTCGCCTTCAGCCGGAGGAAGCCGTTCGACTGGAATTCGTCCACCATGTAGGGGCCGGTGCCGATCGGCTTCGCCTCGAACCCCTTGGGGCCCACCTTCTCGTAATAGGCCTTGGGCAGGACATAGCCGGTGAGGAAGGCCATCCATTCGAAAAGGGTGGGGTCGTAGCTTTTCAGATCGGCGTGGATCGTCTGGCCGTCGGTGGTGAAATTCTCCATCGTCGCCCAGACCGACTGGATCGGATTGCCGGTCTTGGGATCGGCGGCGCGTTGCAGCGACCAGACCACGTCTTCCGGGGTCAGGTCGGATCCGTCGTGCCACTTCACGCCTTCGCGCACCGTCATGTGGATCTTGGTCTTGTCCGCGTTCCAGCCCCAGTCGGTCAGCAGGCCCGGCTCGAACGACAGGTCGGGTTTCTGGCCGATGTACTGGTCGAAGACCGCACGGTAGATCGCCTGGATCGTCGGGTTCACCGCCGAGGGGCCGACGGTCGGATCCCAGGCGGGAAGGTTGACGTTGTAGGCGATGGTCACGATGTCGCTGTCGGCCGCGTGGGCGACCTGTCCGCGCAGCAGGCCCGCCAGCACGAGGCCCGCGCCGGTGAGTTGCAGAAAGTCCCGTCTCGTCGTGTTCGGCATGGTCGTTTCTCCGCTGTTGCGGCGGTCCGACCGGTCGCGTCACCGGTGCGGAGAACGCCTTTTCTGACCGGTGTCCTCTGCGTGACATCCGGTGGAACGGCGTCCAGATTCTGCGCCGTATTGGTTTAAGGTTAAAATAACTTCCGAGCGCATGGCAAAACATTTCTGTGCCCGGCGCAAAAGAACTGCCGGATTTCGGGGCTGCCGTAAAAGCAGGCACGGGGACCGGGCGAGTGCCTTGGAAAGCACCGCCCATGGGTCAGGGGAGCAGGTTGCTCAGGCCCCGCGCAAGGGCGGCCCGCCGGGAACACGCCGGGCATACGCGGGGCACAGGTCGGGCACAGGGGGGCCCGGCGCGGCAACGCATCTTGGAGGCGGGGAGGGACGAGGCGACCGATGGTCGGCCGCGTCAGCCCGGCACTGCAGCCAGGCAGGCGGGTGGCCGATCAGGCGGGGGCGCCGGTCAGTTGCACCAGCGCATCAGCGCGAAGGCGATCGCCTTGGCGCAGGCGACGAGGTCGGCCACCGGCACCTGTTCGTTCGGCTGGTGCGCGAAGCCGGGGTCGCCCGGCCCGAAGTTGACCGTCGGCGTCCCCCCGAGGGTCGTCGGCAGGCCGATGTCGCTATGCGCGCCGAACCCGTCCAGCGCCGGGTTCAGCGCGGCGTCCGACACGGCGCCCTGGAACGCCGTGACGAAGGGATGATCCTGCGGCACCTCGGCGCAATCGGCATCGAGGATCCACTCCACCCGTGCGGGCACCTTGCGCAGGTAGGGGTCGGCCTCGCAGATCCTGGCGATGTGCTCCTCGATCTCGCGCTTGACCCGGCCGCCGAGGTTCACCTCGTCATGCTCCGATGGCAGGTACTGGGCGTCGAAGGTGATGACCCCGCGCCCGGCGATGGAGGCAGGATGCTCGCCCACGTTGATCTGCGTCACCATCACCTGGTTGGGCAGGGGCATCAGCGGGTGGTTCTTGCGCGGATCCCACTGCCAGCGGCGATTCAGGATGTCGATGCCGTCGAGCATCTGGCGCACCAGCTGTACCGCGTCGACCGGGCCGGTCGCATCCCAGGATTTCGGCACCAGCTCGGCATGGCCGCCGATCCCGTCAAGGATGATCCGCCCCCACAGGATGCCGTGGCAGAGCGGGGCGATGCGGTTGTCGGTGGGTTCGGTCATGATGCCGGCATCGGCGCGGAAGCCGCGGTCGACCATGGCCAGCGATCCCATACCGCCGATCTCTTCGTCGACCACGGTGGTGAAGACGATGTCGCCCTTCAGGCGGATGTCGAGCGCATGCAGCGCCTCGACCGCCAGCAGCATCGCGGCCACCCCGCCCTTCATGTCGACCGCGCCGCGGCCATGCACCCGGCCGTCGATCACCTCGGCCTTGAAGGGGTCGGTCTTCCAGTGCTCGGCGGGGCCGGGCGGCACGACGTCGATGTGACCGGTCAGCATCAGCGACTTGCCCCCGCCGGTGCCGCGCAGCACGCCGCCCAGGTTGGGCCGGCCGTCGAAGGTGCGGCCCTTGTGGGCGCCGGCGCGCCCCTCGTACTTGGCGTAGAGCGCGGGGCCGTCGGGCTCCCACAGGTCGGTTTCCATGCCCATCGCCTCCAGCCGGGCCTTGAGGTAGTGCTGGCAGTCGCGCTCACCCGGGCCGGCCTCGGTCGGGTCGGCCTTCACGATCGAGGGGAAGTCGATCATCTCGCACAGGGTTCGGGCCAGCGTGTCCGCGTGGTCGTCGAGCCATCCTGAAATGCGGTCGAAGTCGGTCATAGGTGTCATCCCTTGTGCAAGGCGTAGCGGTCGACGAAGAGGGCGGCGATCAGCAACAGGCCGATGGTGCCGACCTGCCAGACGGTATCGAGGCCGGCCTGCAGCATCACCGTCTTGAGCGTGACGATCAGCAGGGCGGCGGCCAGAACGCCGGGCATCGCGCCGCGCCCGCCGGCGATCGCAAGACCGCCCAGCATGGCGGCGGTCAGCGCCTCCAGCTCCAGGTTCAGGCCGATGTTGGGCCGTGCGCTGCCAAGCCAGGCGAGCGAGACGAAGGCGGCAAGGCCGCAGAGCGCGCCGGTCACGGAAAAGATCGCCATCCGCAGCCGGTCGACGGGAATGCCGGAGAGGTGCGCGGCGCGTTCGCTGGCGCCCATGGCATAGATCCAACGGCCCCAGGACGTCTGCCACAGCACCAGGATGCCCAGGGCGAAGGCGGGCACCACCAGTACCAGGAACGGCGCCGGGATCACGCCCCAGGTGCCGCGGCCCCAGCCGGTCAGCCAGGCGGGCACCCCCGGGATCGTGCCGCCGTTGGTCAGCGCCAGCGCCAGTCCGGAAAACAGGTAGAACGACCCCAGCGTCAGGATCAGCGGGGTGATCCGCAGCCGCGTCACCAGAAGCCCGTTGAAGGCCCCGAGCAGAAGGCCGCTTGCGGTGCAGACCAGCGGCAGCGTCCAGGCGGGCCATCCCGCCTGCAGCGCAAGCCCGCCGAGGATCGCCGAGAGCGAGACGTTGCCGCCCACTGACAGGTCGACGCCCGAGCCGCCGATCACCACCAGCCCCTGACCCAGCGAGACGAGGGCGAGGAGGGTCGTGAACTGAAGGACGGAGGTGACGGTATAGCCCGACAGGATCCACGGCTGGGTCAGCGCGACCCCTGCCAGCAACAGCACCCACAGGGCCGCCAGCATCAGGATGACAAGGTGACTGCGCAGGCCGTGCAGGCGCTCTGTGGAAAGGCCGACGCTCATGCCGCCCCCCTTTCTCGGACCAGGCCGCGCAGGCTTCCGCTGCCGACCTCGGCCGCCAGCACGCCCAGCAGCAGCGCCCCGGTGACGACGGTCTGCCAGAGCGAGGGCACCCCGATCAGCAGCAGGCCGTTCTGCAGGATGCGCAGCAGGGCGACGCCCAGGGCGGTGCCGATGATGCTGCACTTGCCGCCGGTGATCGCGCTGCCGCCCAGGATCACGGCCGCGATCGCCTCAAGGCCGATGTCGCTGCCCACGGCCATGGTGACGTTGCGGTAGGTGGCGACGTAGTAGACCGCGGCGATTCCGGTCAGCACGCCGCTGACGACATGGGTGATGAAGCGAAGCCGCAGCACCGGAAGGCCCTGAAGCCGCGCCTTGGCCTCGGAATTGCCGATGGCGAGGATATGCAGGCCGAAGCCGGTACGCCTCAGGGCGACCCAGACCGCGAGATAGACGATCGCGATCACCCAGACCGCGACGGGCAGGCCCCCCGGCGCCGCCGCCAGCATCCGGGTCAGCCCGTCGGGAATGCCCGACATCCACTGCCCCCCGAGCAGCAGGTAGATCGCCATCCGGATCACCCCCATCAGGCCCAGCGTGCCGACGATCGAGGGGATGCCGGCGCCGACCACCACCAGCGCGACGACCAGCCCCGCCGCTGCGCCCGAAAGGCAGCCTACGAGGATGGCCACGATCAGCGGCAGACCGGCGAGCAGCGCATAGCCCACGAAGAGGGCGCAGAACCCCATCGCCGCGCCGATCGAGATGTCGACCGCGCCCATCGCGATCAGCAAGGTCATCGCCAGCCCCACCAGCAGCAGCTCGTAGCTGTTGCGCAGGATCGTCATCAGGTTCGATGCGGTCAGGAAGAACGGGCTGGCCATGCTGAACACCGCGATGGCCACGATGCAGGCCAGCACCAGCGCCAGTTCGCGTCCGCTGTCGTCGAGCCAGGGCGGCAGCTGCCAGCCCGCGCGGCGTGTCGGGGTCTCGGTCATCTCGGGGTTCCCGGAATGGGGTGCGGCAGGGGACGCCCGGCCGCGAAGGGCCGTGGCCGGGCGCCGCGGGTCAGAAGTCGAACTTGTCGACGTTCTCCTTGGTGAAGACCGCGGGCTTGCCGAGCAGCAGGATCCCGGTCTTGGCATCATAGGCGACGGGGTTCGGGAAGGTCGGCACCTTGTTCTCGGCCTTGAAGGTCTTGCCCTCGGCCAGTTCTTTGCCGGCCCAGACCGTCAGGTAGCCAAGCTTGTAGGGATCCCAGAGCACGGTGAACCCGAAGGCGCCGCTCTTGATGTAGGACCGCGCGGTGTTGGGGCTGCAATAGCCGGTGCCGATGATCTGGCCGGTCTTGCCCGCCGTCTCGATTGCCTGGCCGACGCCCGGGCAGGTCGAGGAGGCGACCGAGATCACGGCCTTCAGGTCGGGATGGGCCGAGATCAGGTCGGAGGTCAGCTGCGCCGCGCGTTCCGACGTACCGCCGGCGTATTGCGGCTTGAGCAGGGTGACCTTGGGGTATTTCTCCTTCACCCGCTTCTGCATGAAGCCGATCCAGGCGTTCAGGTTGGCCGAGGTCGGATCGCCCGAGACGATGCCGATGGTGGCGCTGTCGCCCACCCGCTTCACCAGTTCGTCGATCAGCGTGTAGCCCAGCCCCTGGTCGGTCGCCTGGGCGACATAGACCGCGCGGCCGCTGTCGGCGGCGTCGCTGTCGGCGGTGAACAGGGTCGAGCCCGCGGCCTTGGCCGCCTTGACCAGCGGCGCGATCTGCGAGGCGTCGATCACGCTGACCGCGATCGCGTCGACCTTGCGCGCGATCAGGCTTTGTACGATCTGGATCTGGTCGACCGGGTTGGCGCTGACCGGCCCGGTGTAGGTGAACTTGACGCCAAGGTCCTTGCCCGCGGCCTTGCCGCCGGCCTCCATCGCGTTGAAATAGGGGATGCCGATCAGCTGCGGCACGAAGGCGACCGACGGTTCCTTCTGCGCCATCGCGGGCAGCGCGCCGAGGGCAAGCGCCGCCCCGGCCAGCATCGACACGAAAGTTCGTTTCTGCATGGGTCTTCCTCTGTTGGTCTAGCCGCGCCTGTTGTTGTGCTGTTCATCGATCGCCCGCGCAGCGGGGTGGGCGCCGGTGATGAGGGAAACGATCTCGTCCGGGTCGGTCTCGGCCCGGGTGCGCTCGGCGATCTTGTGGCCGCGACGGAACACGCACATCCGGTCGGCCACCTCGAACACGTCCGAGATGTTGTGGCTGATCAGGACTACGGCGCAGCCCTGCTCGGCCAGCCGCCGGGCCAGCGACAGGACCTTGCGGGTCTCGGCCACGGCCAGCGCGGCGGTGGGTTCGTCCATGATCACGACCCGCGCCTTGAGGTGCAGCGCCCGGGCGATGGCGACCGCCTGCCGCTGCCCGCCCGACAATCCGCCGACCAGCGCCCGGGTATCGTGGATATGCGCGTCGAGCGTGCGCAGAAGTCCGGCGACCCGGCTGCGCATCTCGGCCCGCCTGAGGAACGGCACGCCAAGGATCCGGCGGGTCAGCTCCTGCCCGAGAAAGACGTTCTCGGCCACGGTCAGGTTTTCCGACAGCGCCAGCTCCTGGTAGATCGTGGCGATCCCGGCGCGCGCGGCGTCCTTGGGCGAGGCGAACTGTACCGCCTCGCCGCCGATCCTGAGCGTGCCGGAGCTGGCCGGATGCGCCCCGGCCAGCACCTTGACGAAGGTGGTCTTGCCCGCCCCGTTGTCGCCGAGAAGGGCCAGAACCTCGCCCGCGCGGATATCCAGATCGACCCCGGCAAGCGCGGTCAGCGCGCCGAAGCGCCGGGTGATGCCGCGGGCCTCGACCAGCGGCGTGCCCGGGGGCGGAACGGCCGCCGACACCGCATCCTCGGGCAGAACCTGGGGGGCGGGCGGGGGCGTCATTTCGCGCTCAGCCAGCGCAGGCAGTTGAGCCAGAGCTGCTGGTAGCCCGGCCAGTCGATGAAGGTCTGCGGCACCCAGTGCGGCCCGACATCCGAGGCCCAGGCGATCGACCGCCCCTCGCCATAGGTTCCGCAGGCCAGCAGCGGGTGGCCGCCCTCCTCCTCGGGCAGGCGGGCGATCACCTCGGCGCCGGGCTTCGGCACGATCTCGTTGGCGCCCAGCAGAAGCGGCCATTCGCCGGAGAGACCTTCGCCCAGCGGGTGGCCCTCGGGGCCGGTCAGCTCCGCCGAGAAGCCGTTTGGCACCTCGATCCGGTCGTCATGGGGCAGGCAGGTCACCGGCAGCACCTGCTCGACCGGGGTGCGGGCCCAGCGGCCCTTGCCGTCGATGCCCTGGAAGGTGAGGTAGCCGCCGATCATCATCAGCCCGCCGCCCCCCAGCGTCCAGTCGCGGAGCAGCTTGAGGCGGTTGGGCCGCGGCTGGCTGCGCAGGAAGACATCGGGCGGCAGCAGAAGGGTGTTCGCCCCGATGTCCGAGATCACGATGATGTCCCAGGCCGTCAGCCCGTCGAGGGTATAGGGCAGCCTGGTCACCGCCTCGTGCGAGGGCATGTAGTCGACATGGAATTCCTCGCCCTCGACCGCGGTGACGAAGGGCTCGCCCCCAAGGTGATAGGCGGCGCTGTTGAACTGGTCGAAACCCTTGTAGTGGGTCTCGGCCGTCAGCCAGCTTTCCCCTAGGAGCAATACGTTCTTAACCATTTCGGACCTTCTTCCTGTGATGTCTGGCGTCTGGCCTGCCCGGCGGGCAGGTCAGCGTGGCGGGCTGCCGGCGCGCGGCGGTGGGCCGACCGAGGCGCGGGGAATGCAGGCCACCGGGATGCGCAGTGTGCGCGGCGCAATCGCGCCGTCGGATCCCGTCGTGGTGATTGCCTCCTCCAGCAGGGCGAAGGCCTCGGCGGCGATCCGGTCGATCGAATGGCGGATCGCGGTGACCGGCGGGTCGAGGAACCCGAGCGGCGCCGCGTCGTCGAAGGTCACCGCCGAGATTTCGCGCCCCAGCCGCAGCCCCGCGTCGCGCAGCACCTCGAGCGCGCCCATGAAGATCGTGTCGCTGCCGAAGAACACGCCTGTCACCTCGGGCATCGTGTCGAGCACTCGGCGCATGGCGCGGCGGCCGTGTTCGTGGGTGTAGTCGCCGGTCAGCTCTGCCGCCACGCGGGCGTCGGGCCCGGCGGCGCGGATGGCCTGCGCCAGCCCCGCGCCGCGTTCGATCGTGCTCATCAGACGGTCGGGGCCGCCGATATAGGCGATCGTCCGGTGGCCGGCATCGGTCAGCGCCTCGCCCGCGAGGCGCCCGCCCTGCACGTTGTCCGAAAAGACCTTGGGCACCCGGCTGTCGGGGATATCCTCGTCGACCAGCACCACCCGGCCGGCATTGGCATTGACGAGACGGGCCAGCGTGCCGTCCTCGTCGATGTGGTTGGTGGCAAACAGCAGCCCGTCGAACAGCCCCTGACCAAGGCGGTCGAAGGTGCGGATCTCGCCCTCGAGCGTGTTCATCGTCGACGACAGGACGACGGTGCGCGCCCCGGCCCGCGCCGCGACCTCCGCAGCGGCGGCAAGGTGGCTGAAGAACGGGTTGGCGATGTCCGGCAGGGCAAGGCCGATGGTGTCCGACCGGCCGCGCGACAGCGACCGTGCGATCGGGTTCGGGCGGTAGTTCAGCTCGGCGATGGCCGCGCGGATCCGCTGGGCGGTCTCGTCGGGCAGCGTGATCGACTGGTTGAGGAACCGCGACACCGTCGCAGGCGCCAGCCCCGCGCGCAGCGCGACGTCCTTGAGCCTTGCGGTTTTGCCGGGTGCTTTCGTCATACCCTATCCTCGAATTGGTAAAGCGGTTTAGTAAACCGGTTTCATAAAGCGATTACCGAAATTCGGCCAGAGATTCCCGGGTGCTGAAATTTCTGGCGGTGGAAACGGCGGCGGGGACATTGCGCATGCGCCCCGGGGCCGGGGAGGGGTCAGCCAAGCTCCTCCCGGCGGGGAATCGCACCGAAGATTCCGTCGCGCGTGACCGAGAGCGAGGCGGCCGCGAGCGCCAGGCGGACGGCGGGGATAAGTTCCTCGCCCCGGGCCAGCGCCGCGGCGAGGTAGCCCACTGCCGTGTCGCCCGCGCCGGAGGTGTCGCGAGCGGTGACCCTGGGCGCCGGCAGGCGGGTCTCGCCCCGCGCATCGGCGAGGATCGCGCCCTCGGCCCCAAGGGTGACGATTGCGGCGCGCCGGGCGATCGCGGCCAGCGCGCGGGCCGCGGGCAGGCCGCCCCTGCCGGTGATCGCCTCGGCCTCGGGGAGGTTGCTGACGACGATATCCGCCAGCGCCGCGGTGCGTTCCGCGGGCCAGTCGATCGGCGCGGTGTTGAACAGCACGAGCGTGCCCGCCGCGCGGGCATAGATGCAGGCGGCGCGGGTCGTTTCCTCGCCGAGATTGCCTTGGACCACAAGGATGTCGTCAGGCAGCAGGTCGCCTAGCAGTTCCGGCACCTCGTCCGGCCCGATCGCCCGAGCGCAATGCGCGGTCGAGGCGATCATGTTCTCGCCATCCTCGGCGACCCAGATGCAGGACAGGTCGGTGGGGTGGTCGGCGCGGCGCCAGCGGGTCTCGAGGCCCGGTTCGGCCTTCAGCGCAAGGGTGAGAATGCGCGCCTCGGCATCCGTTCCCACCGGCGCGATCAGCCGCACCTGCGCCCCGGCACGCGCGGCCGCGACGGCCTGGTTCAGGCCCTTGCCCCCGGGTCCGCGGGCGAGGGTGCGGGCAAGCACCGTCTCGCCCGCGAGGGGCAGGGTGGAAAGGTTCAGCGTCAGGTCGACGGTGGCATTTCCCAGCACGTGGATCATGGGGGTCTCGTCGCGCATGGTCGTGCCCTATCCCCGCATGCGCGCCACCACCTCCATGAAAGCCCGAACGCGCCCGGGGTCCACCAGATGCCACCATTGCCCGTTCTCCTTCAGGGAACTGGCGACGATCACCGCGTCGGCATGCTGGAGAATACCGGTCACGTTCTCGCCGGTGACGCCGCTGCCCACCAGGAGCGGCAGGGCGGAGTGGTCGGCGAAGTGTTTGAGTTCTGCCGGGTCTGCGGCATCGCCGGTGCGCTGGCCGGTGACGATCAGCGCGTCGGCATCGAAGAATTCGGCATCGCGGGCCATCTCGTGCAGGGGGCGGTCGGCGACAATGGCATGGGCGCCGTGCTTGACGTGCACGTCGGCAAAGACCTTGACGTCGCGCGCCCCGATCCAGGCGCGATAGCGCGTCGCGGCGCCGGCGCGGCCCTCCATGAACCCTTCGTTCGCGACATAGGCGTTGGCCCACTGGTTCACGCGGATGAAATCGGCACCGGAGGCCTTGGCCGCGGCAAGCGCGGTGATCGGGGCGTTGGCCAGCACGTTGATCCCTACCGGCCCGCCGACGGCGGCGCGCACCCGGTCAGTCATCACGGCCATCGCCGCGGCGGTCTCGTGACCGATCTCCTCGGGCTTGGCGAAGGGGATGTCGCCGTGGTTCTCGACGATGACGCCGTCGATGCCGTTGTCGCGGTAGCGCTGCGCCTCGGCGGTGGCGTGGTCGTAGATTTCACGCATCGGCGCACCATCGTAGCGGGCCGATCCGGGCAGAGCCATGGCGTGGATCACCCCGATCGCCACCTTGCGGCGGCCGAATAGCGCCTCGATCACGTTGGGCTTGGGGATGAAGACGGGTTGCGGGGTGGTGGCGGGGGCGTTCACGTGGGTATCCTCCTGAAACATCACGCGGGGGGCGGGGGCATCGGTGCGGGATCGGGCAGGGTGTCGGCCGGGACGAGCAGGTCGTCGACGCCCAGCTCGGCCGCCGTGGGGCGCAGTTCCTGAGAGCCGAGGCGGGTGGCGACGCGGTCGGCGCTGGCCACGGCGAAGGGCAGGGCCTCCTCGATCGCGGCGCCATGCAGCCACAGGCCCAGCAACGTGCCGACGATTGCGTCATTGGCGCCGGTCTCGTCGATCGCGCTGTCGCGGCGGGCGGGGCATCGCGCGGTTTCGCCCGACGGGCCAAGGCAGGCGGCGCCGTCCCGCCCGAGCGAGACGACGACCCGGGCCGCCGGTGCCTCCTGGCGGGAGAGGGCCTCGGAAAGCCAGCTCATGGCTGCATCGGGGCGCGCACCGTCCAGCGTTTCGCGCTGTACCACGACAAGGTCGAAAAGTGTCAGAAGCTCATCGACATGGGCGCGGAACCAGGCCGAATCCATCCCGGTGGTGTGAGTCGAGGTCAGGAACCCAGCGCGCCGCGCGGCGTGGACCTGCGCCAGCCGGGCAGCGACCTGGAAGCCCTCGAAATGCAGGCACCAGCGGCGCGGCCCGGGGGCATGGCTGGCGATGAATTCGCCCAGGTCGATCTCGGCCACCTGCACCGGTTCGGCCACGATTGTGCGCTGGCCGCCCGGTTCCACCATCACCATGGCGCGGGCAAGCCGCCCGTCGGCCGCGCCGGACGAGGCGATGACCTCGACCCGGCGCGCGGCAAGCTCGGCCCGGGCCCAGTCGCTGTCGACATCGTTGCCGATCGCGGTGAGGAGCGAGGTCGCGACGGGCCACCCGCCCCCAAGCCCGGCGGCAAGGGCCGCGACGTTCGCGGCCGGCCCGCCGATCGCCTTGGAAATCTCCTGCGCGACCTGGCGCCCCTGCGGGTCTGGCAGCCGGTCGAGCCGCACCATGAAATCGACGCTGACATGCCCCACCACGGTCAGCAGCGGCATCCCTGGAGCGATTTTCGAGACGTCAAAGGCGCCGCGGCGCCGCGAGGTCAGCGACCGGCCGATATCGGCGGGGCGGTAATCGAGCGCGCTGATCGCCTCGGCGATGCGACGGCGCAGGTCGTCGGACAGCCGGACCTGCCCGTTCAGGTAGTTCGACACCGACCCCTTCGCGACGCCGGCCAGCCGGGCGACGTCGGCGATGGTGGCGCGCCGGGCGACGGGGCGGCCGAGGGCGGGGCGGAGCGCCGGGCCCGGTGTCGGACGCCGGGTCATGCCAGCGCCTCCCGCCGGGCGGTGTGCAACAGGTCGAGGCGGCGCCGGAAGGCCGGGCTCATCCGTGCGGTGCTCTCCTCCGCTGCCTGGGGCGGCAGCTCCGCCGAGCGCCAGCAGGCGGCGCGACGGCCGGCGTCGCGATAGCTGTCGGGCCCCGGCGCCTCGGTGCGGCAGCGCGCTTCGGCGAAGGGGCAGCGCGAGGCGAAGGCGCAGCCCGGGGGCAGGTCGAACGGGCTTGGCGGCGCGCCGGCGATCTCGGTCCGGGGGGCGGCGCCCGGACCCGCGAAGAGGCGTGGCGCCGCGGCCAGAAGCATCCGGGTGTAGGGGTGGCGCGGGTCGGCGAAGATCGTCTCCGCCGGGCCTTCCTCGACCAGCCGACCAGCATAAAGCACGCCGATCCGCGCCGCCATGTGCCGCACAACGCCAAGGTCGTGCGAGATGAAGAGGTAGGAGACGCCCAGGTCGCGCTGCAGATCCTCCAGCAGGTTCAGGATCTGTGCCTGGATCGAGACATCAAGGGCCGAGACCGCCTCGTCACAAACGATCAGCTCAGGCTCGACCGCCAGCGCGCGGGCGATGGCGATGCGCTGGCGCGGCCCGCCCGAGAATTCGTGCGGGTAGCGGTGCCGGTGCGCGGGTGACAGGCCCACCGTCGCCAGCAGTTCCTCGACCCGCTGGTCGACTTCTGCACCCCGGCGCAGGCGGTGCAGGCGGATGGGTTCGGCCAGCGCCGTGCCGATCCGCACCCGCGGGTCGAGCGAGCTGAAAGGGTCCTGAAAGATGATCTGCATGCGTCGGCGCAAGCGCTTCAGTTCGCGGCCGGAGAGGGCGCGCAGATCGATGCCGCCGAAGCGGATGGTTCCCGCATCGGCCTCGACCAGCCGCAGCGAGAGGCGGCCAATGGTGGATTTGCCCGACCCGCTTTCCCCCACAAGGCCATAGGTCTCCCCCCGTCCGACCTTAAGCGAGACACCGCCTACCACGTGGGCCACGGCGGCCCCGCCAGCGGTGTAGGACTTGGTCAGGCCGGATAGTTCCAGGATCGGTGGGGTCATCCGAGGGTCTCCTCCAGCGGGGCGCGCCAGCAGGCGACGCGGTGGCCGTCGCCCGCGGATCCGGCAGGCGCGGCGAGCGGTGGAACCTCTGCCATGCAGCGCGTCACGGCAAAGGGGCAGCGCGGGGCGAAGCGGCAGCCGGCGGGCATGTTCCCAGGCGCCGGGACTTGCCCGCCGATCGGGGCCAGCCGCCCACCACCGCTCACGTCCTCGGCCACGAGTCGTGGCATCGAAGCAAAGAGCGACAGTGTATAGGGGTGTTGCGGATCCTCGAAGATCTGCGCGCGGCGGCCTTCCTCGACGATCCGCCCGGCGTAGATCACCGCGACCCGGTCGGCGATTTCCGAGACCACCGCCAGGTCATGGGTGATGAACATCACGGCCGTATCCAGCTCGGCCCGCAATTCGTCGATCAGCCGCAGGATCTGGCTTTGAATCGTGACGTCGAGCGCGGTCGTGGGTTCGTCGGCGATCAGAAGGGCGGGCCGGCAGACCAGCGCCATCGCGATCATCACCCGCTGCCGCAGTCCGCCGGACAGCTGGTGCGGATATTGCGCATAGCGTTGTTCGGGCGCCGGCACGTGCACCTGTCGAAGCATCTCCAGCGCACGGGTCCGGGCTTCACCGGCGTCAAGCCCGTGGTGACGGATGAGCGGCTCGGCGATCTGACGGCCGATCGTCATCACCGGGTTGAGCGAGGTCATCGGCTCCTGGAACACCATCGCCATGCGGTTGCCGCGCAGACGCTCCAGCTGTCGTTCGCCCAGACCGGCAAGGTCGACATCGCCCGCCTTGTCGCCAAGCATCATCCGCGTGGCTGAGATCTGCGCTGCGGGGGGCAGCAGCCCCATCGCGGCCAGCGCCGTCACGCTCTTGCCCGAGCCGGATTCGCCGACGACGCACAGCAGCTCTCCCCGTCCGATGTCCAGGTCGATCCCGTCGAGCACGGGCGCCGCCTGCCCGAACCGCACCGTCAGGTCGCGGATCGAGAGTACCGGGGCCGATGTGTCGGCGTCTTGGGCGGGTGGGGTCTCGGACAACCGGGGTTCCTGTGCGGCGACGGGTGTGGAGGCTTGACGAATCGACTCTTATATTTGCTATTGAACCGGTTCAATCAAATGTTGAACCGGTTCAATATTAAATTTGCCGTCAGAAAGACCCCGACGACGGCCCGACGGAGGGCGCGTGAAAAGGTATCTCCTCTACCGGATTGCCAGTCTCGTCCCGATCCTCTTCGGGGTGTCGGTCGTGGTCTTCCTGCTCGTGCGGCTGATCCCCGGCGATCCTGTGGTGGCGCTCTTGGGGATGGAAGGCAGCCAGAGCGCGATCGACGCGCTGCGCGCGCATTTCGCGCTCAACGCCCCCTTGCCGATGCAATATCTTGTCTGGCTGCGTCACCTGCTCACCGGCGACTTCGGTCAGTCGATCCAGAGTGGCCAGGCGGTACTTCCGATGCTGCTGGGGGCGCTGGTGCCGACGCTGTGGCTCTCGCTGGCGGCGACCGCGGTGTCGCTGATCATCGCGATCCCGGCGGGCGTGGTGGCCGCGACGCGACGCGATGGGCCGGCGGACTTCGGGGCTTCACTACTGGCCCTGTTCGGGCTGTCGATGCCCAGCTTCTGGATCGGCGTCCTGCTGATCCTGGGCTTCACGATCTACCTGCCGCTGCTGCCGGCCTCGGGATACGTCGCGCCCTCGACGGATTTCAGCGGCTTCCTTGCCCACATCATCCTGCCGGCGATCACGCTGGGTACGGCGCTGGCGGCCTCGGTGATGCGGATGACGCGATCTGCGATGCTGGACGTGCTCGGTGCTGATTTCGTCCGGACCGCGCGGGCCAAGGGCCTGCCCCGGCGGCAGGTGATCTGGCGCCACGCCTTCGGCAACGCGCAGATCCCGATCATCACCCTGCTGGGAATTCAGTTCGGCCAGCTTCTGGGCGGAGTGGTGATCACCGAGACGGTGTTTTCCTGGCCCGGAATCGGCAAGCTGACGGTCGATGCGATCTTTGCCCGCGACTACCCGGTGGTGCAGGGCGCGGTGCTGCTGACGGCGGCGCTCTTCGTGCTGGTGAACCTCCTGACCGACATGGTCTATGCGCTGGTCGATCCGCGCCTGAGGCGGTCATGAGCACCGTGGCGGTCAACCCGCCGGGCAGGCTTCGCCGCCTTGGACGCAGGCCCCGCGCGCTGGTCGGGTTCGTACTGGTCGCGATCGCCGTGTTCGCGGCAATCTTTGCGCCCTGGCTCACCCCCTACACGCCGGTACAGCCGGACTTCGGCGCGATGCTCTCGGGGCCCACGCTGGCGCATCCGTTCGGCACCGACGACCTTGGCCGCGACGTTCTGACCCGGGTGCTTTACGGCGCGCGGGTGTCGCTGCTGATCGGGACGGTCAGCGTTGCCGTCTCGTTGATCGGGGGCGCGCTTCTGGGCAGCGTGGCAGGTTATGCCGGCGGCTGGGTGGACGGGGCGATCATGCGGGCGATGGACATCGTCTTCGCCTTCCCGAGCATCCTTCTGGCACTTGGGATCACGGCGGTCCTCGGGCCAAGCCTCGGCAACGCGATCCTGGCGATCGCGGTGGTCAACCTGCCGGTCTTCGCGCGGATCGCCCGGGCACAGACGCTCGTCGTCATCAGCCTCGACTTTGTCGAGGCGAAGCGCGCTCTCGGCTTCGGGGCGGTGCATATCCTGACCCGCACCGTGCTGCCCAACATCGCGACGCCGCTGGTGGTGCAGGGCTCGCTCTTGTTCGCCGCGGCGATCATCACCGAATCCTACCTGTCGTTCCTGGGCCTAGGGGCGCAGCCGCCGACTGCGACCTGGGGCACGATGCTGCACGACGCGATCGGCTTCCTTTCGCTCGCGCCCAGCCTCGCCTGGTTCCCGGGAATGGCGATCTTCCTCACGGTCATGGGTTTCAACCTGCTTGGCGATGCCATGCGCGATGCCCTCGACCCAAGAAGCGACTGAAACACAAACAACAGGGTAGACAATGAAAAGACGTTCATTCCTTGCCGCGGGTGCGGCACTCGGGGGGCTTTCCGGCCTCGGGCTGCGGGCCAGCTATGCCGCCGCGACCGACACGCTCGACATCGCGGTGATCTCGGACCCGGTGACGCTGGATCCGGCGCTGATGGCCTCGTTCTTCGAGGTTGCCGTGCAATACAACATCTTCGAGCCGCTGGTGCATGTCACCCCCAAGCTCGAGGCCCAGCCCGGCCTTGCGCAGTTCAAGAGCGTGGACGAGACGACCTATGTCATGACACTGCGCGACGGGCTGACCTTCCATGACGGGACGCCGGTCGATGCCAAGGCGGTGAAGGCCAACTTCACCCGCTACATGGACCCCAAGACCGGATCTCCGCGCGCAAGCGAGCTGGGCCCGGTCAAGAGCGTCGACATCACCGGTGAGAAGGAGGTGACGATCAAGCTCTCGGCCCCTTATGCGCCGTTCCTTCAGGTCCTGTCGAACCGGGCGGGCATGATGGTGTCGCCGGCGGCGGTGGAGAAGCTGGGCGCGGATTTCGCTACCCAGGCGGTCGGTGCGGGGCCCTACAAAGTGGTCAGCTGGACCAAGAACTCGGAGCTGGTCCTCGAGGCGTTCGACGGATACTGGCGCGGGGCGCCGGCGTTCAAGCGCGTCGTCTTCCACCCGATCCCGGACGAGACGGTGCGCCTCAACAACCTGCGGTCGGGCACGGTGCAGCTGATCGACGGTGTCGCGCCGCAGCTGGCCAAGCAGGTGCAGGGCGACAGCAAGTTGACGCTGAAGAAGATGGCGGGCCTCGGCTTCAACGCGTTTTCCTTCAACACCACCGCTGCACCCTTCGACAAGCCCGAGGTGCGACGCGCCTTCTCGATGGCGATCGACCCCGAGACCATCGTGAAAGCGGCCTATTTCGGAAGCGCCTCGCCTGCCTTCGGGCCGATCCCGCCGTCGATCGGTTGGGCTTTCGACGCCGCACTGAAGGCGCCGCGCAACGACCCCGCGGGGGCCAAGGCGGCGCTGAAAAAGGCGGGCATCACCACGCCGGTGCCGGTCGAGATCACGGTGACCAACTCCCCCATATACGTCCGTATCGCGCAGATCCTGCAGGCGCAGGCGAATGCGGCGGGGTTCCAGGTGAAGATCAACCAGATCGACGCGACCAGCCTGATCACCGTGCTGCGCAAGCGCACGTTCGATCTGTGCATGTCGCCGTGGTCGGGCCGCTCCGACCCGGATGGCAACATGTACAACTACTTCACCACGGACGGGCCGAACAACTTTGCCGGCTGGAAGAACGACACCGTCGACGGCCTGCTGAAGAAGGCCCGGACCGAGACCGACCAATCTGCGCGTGCCAAGCTATACGACCAGGCGCAGAAGGAGATCGTCGACGGGGCGCCGATGCTCTTCGTGGCCTTCCCGGAGACGCTTCAGGCCTCCGAGGCTTCGGTCGACTGGATGCAATATCCGGACGGCGCGCTGCGGCTGCAATTCGCGAAACCTGCCTGATCACGGGCGCCGACGGGCCGCGCATCGCGCCTCGCCGGCGCCCTCTCCATTCCGCGTGAAGCGAGAATACGGCGTGGAGGCGCCACCTCGATGCCTTCGCCATCGCTGGCGGCAGGCTGAGGCGGCGCCTTGTTTCCGGGATGCGACCCCATCGCCCTGGGGATGAGCTGCACGAATGGATGTTCGCGACCCCGGTGGACCCCCTTGATGCCACAGGCGCGGCGCCGGCGAATTGACGGCGCGCAACGGGTCGGCCGGAGCCTGTTGCCCTTGCAGCCGATGCCACCCGCGCAAGCCATGTTGACAGCGGTCAATGCCGGGGGGCCGCGGGCCGCGCGACCCTTGCGCGATGGCTGGGTGGGCGCGGTCGTCCCGGCCCTGTACCTTGCCTGGCGAAGGAGACTGGCGAAGGAGACAGGAATGGACCCGCCGTCCTGCCTTTACAGGGGGGCCGAGCAGCCCGAGTACCGGGGGTTCCGGCTTGCGCCCGGAGTCGGCCGTACCGAGCTGGACGGGACGCCCTTCTACCGGCTGCGGCTGTTTCGCCCCGCCGGCGGTGCGCGGGGGGCGCCGGTGCTGATCGTGCCGCCGCTGTCGGGGCATTTCCCGGTGCTTCTGCGCGACATGGTGCTGGGGTTCCTGGAGGAGGCGCCGGTCGCCGTGATCGACTGGGCCAACGTCCGGCACGTTCCGCTCGCGGCGGGAACCTTCGGCCTTGGCGACAACATCGCCGCGATCCGGCGCGCGATCGTGGCGCTTGGTCCGGGGGTCTCGGTCGTGGCGCTGTGCCAGGCCGGTGTGCCGGCGCTTGCGGCGGTGGCCGATCTTGCCGCCGCCGGGGGTCGAGACGAAGCCGCCCCCGCCGCGCTGAGCCTGGTCGCCGCCCCGATCGACCCGCTGGCGAACCCGACGGCGGTGGTCGACCTGATCCGGGCACACAGCCGCTACTGGTACGATATCGTGCCGACCGCGACGGTCCCGCCCGGCCCGGCGGGACAGGGCCGCTGGGTCTATCCCGCCACCACCCAGCTTGCGGCGCTGCACGCCTACCTCGGCCGTCAGCTCGAGGCGGATACGGAACTCGCGCGCAAGCTTGCGCGCGACGACGGGGCCGACCCGGCGCGTTTTCCCTTCCTCGACCTCTACACCTCGATCATGGATGTCGACGCCCGCCATTTCGCCGAGAACATCGACGCCGTCTTCCTGCGCCGCCTGTTGCCGCGCGGGGCACTGACGTTCGAGGGCCGGACGATCGACCCCGGCGTGATCCGCCGCACGGTCCTGACGACGGTAGAGGGCGGCGCCGACGACATCGCGGCGCCGGGCCAGACCGTGGCGGCGCAGGCGCTCTGCCCTGCCTTGCCCGCGGGTGCGCGGCACGGCCTGGTGGTGCCGGAGGCCGGGCACTTCTCGCTCTTCCATGGCGAGGTCTGGCGGCGCGAGGTACTGCCGTTTCTGCGGTCGACCGGCATCGGTGCGCCGGGGCCGGCCCCCGCCCCCTGAACCGGCCCCCGCCCCGCTTGCAGATCCGTCCACGGGCCATCCGGGCGCGCGCATTCCTAGGCCGGGCCAGGATCGGGGGTGGCGAGGGCCAGGTGATGCTCGATCCGCCAGAGGTGATAGGTGACGCGGTGAAGCCAGCGCACGGCATCGAGCCGCTGGCCAAGCTCATCCGCCGGGATCCGGCCCTCGGTGGCGTCGGTCACGATGCGGCTGCGATAGCTTTCGCGGTATTTCCTCAGCAGCCGCCTGACCCGGTTGAAGCGGCGCTCCTGCATTGCCGGGTCGTGCGCGGCCCCGGCCTCCGCCGACAGCGCGGCCAGCAGCCCGGCGAACCGGCGCAGATGCCTGTCGGCGGACAGGGTGGCGATGCGGTCTTGCTGCAGCAGGCGGAAGTGCAGCCGCCGGCTGTGGTCGATCCCGTGCAGGACGGAGGCGAGGCGGGCGCTTTCGGCCGCCCCGGCGCCGGGGCGGGGGATCTCCTCGACGAAACTGTCGAGCTCCGAGAGGGCGGCGCGGATGGTGCGCAGGGCGTCCCGGTCCTCGCGCGGGGCGTCGGGGCGGTGCAGGCGCCGGGACAACAGGCCGGACTGCGCCTCGGCGATCGCCGCGAGGGTGGCGATCGCGGCATCTGTGGCCGCGCGGGGATCGCCCAGCATCTCGCGGCCCAGCCGGCGGGTCAGCGTCAGCCCGCGTTCCGGCACGATCAGCATCACGAGATGGGCAAAGGCGCCGGCGAACGGCAGGATTAGCACGACCCCGAGAAGGTTGAACCCCGAGTGGAACGCGACAAGGGCGATCTGGCTGTCGAGATGCAGGCCCCCCGGCCCGGCGAGGCTGCCCGCCGGACCGAGCAGCAGGAAGGCCATCACGCCTGTCAGGCAGTTGTAGATCACGTGCGACAACCCGGTGCGCCGCGCCGCGGTCGATCCACCCAGCGTCGCCAGCGCGGCCGTTCCGGTGGTGCCCACGTCCATGCCGATCACCAGCGCCATCGCCTGTGGCAGGTTGATCACCCCGGCGCCGACCAGGGCCAGCGCGGTTGTCACCCCGGCGCTGGAGGATTGGGTGATCAGTGTGATGCAGGTCCCGGCGAGGATCAGCCCCAGCCGTCCCGTCAGGGTGTCATGCGGAAAACTGGCGGGGGTCAGCACCCCTTCGAGGCCCGAAAGCCCCGATTTCAGCACGTCGATGCCAAGGAAGATAAGCGCGAACCCGGCCAGGGCGGTGCCGGCCATCTGCAACCGCGCGCCGCCGAAGAGGCGGGCAAGCGCGCCGACGAAGACGAGCGGCAGGGTGATCTGCCCGAGGTCGAGCTTGAAGCCCAGGATCGCGGCAAGCCAGCCGGTGATCGTGGTGCCTACGTTGGCGCCGAAGATGATGCCGAGGGCTTGTGGAAAGCTCAGCAGCCCCGCGCTGACGAAGCCCACGGCGGTGACGGTGCTCGCGCTCGACGATTGCACCAGCGCCGTCGCGGCCGCGCCGGTGATCGCCCCGCTCAGCGGCGTGCCGGTGAAACGCGCAAGCGCCCGGCGAAGCGTGCGCCCCGCCAGGGCCTGAAGCCCCTCGGTCAGCCAGATCATCCCCAGAAGGAACAACCCGACCCCACCGAGGGCGTGAATCGCGCCCATGATCATGGGGCGAGTATTCGCCGACCCGGCCGCGCGCGCCCTTGACCCATGTCAACGACCTGCGCGCGGTTTCGGGCCATGGTGGCCGGGCGAAAGGACATCCCATGACCCAGCCCAAGCCCCCCGCCCCGGGATCCGACGATCAGCCGCCGTTCTGGACCAGCCCCTTCAACCTGCTCTGGCTGGTCATGATCGGGGTCCTGGCCGCGCTTCTCATGGTGCCCTCCGGATCGGGGGGGGTGCAGACGGTGCCCTACAGCCAGGTCAAGCAGATGATCCGGCAAGGCACGGTCGGCGCGGCCGAACTGTCCGACCACAGCATCACCGTGACGCCGCGCGACGCCTCCGGGGCCGCGCCCGCCCCGGCTGGCGGAAGCACGGCGGGCGAGGCCCCCACCGCCTATCGTGCCGTGACGCCCGAGCAGGGCGACCCCGAGCTGTTGCCACTGCTGGAACAGAAGAACGTGACGATCACGGCCCGGGCGCCCTCGGGCACCTCGTACCTGGCCTTTCTGCTGCCGTGGATCGTGCTGATCGGCTTCTACATCTGGTTTCAGCGCCGGATGCTTGGCCAGATGGGCGGGGGCTTGGGCCCCGGCGGGATGGGAGAGCTGTTCCGTGGCCGGTTCTCGAAGCCCACCGAACAGAAGAGCCGCATCACATTCGACGACGTTGCGGGGCAGGACCAGGCCAAGAAGGAGGTCGCCGAGCTGGTCGAGTTCCTGCGCGAGCCCGAGAGGTTCCACAAGGTGGGCGCCGAGGTTCCGCACGGCGTGCTTCTGATGGGCCCGCCCGGCACCGGCAAGACGCTTCTGGCCAAGGCGCTGGCGGGAGAGGCCGACGTGCCCTTCTTCTCGACCTCGGGGTCGGAGTTCATCGAGGTCTTCGTGGGGGTCGGCGCGGGCCGGGTGCGGCGGATGTTCGAGGCGGCGCGCAAGGCCGCCCCCTCCGTCGTCTTCATCGACGAGCTCGACAGCATCGGCCGGACCCGGGGCACCGGCCTTGGCGGCGGGCATGACGAGCGCGAGCAGACGCTCAACCAGATCCTCGCCGAACTCGACGGTTTCGACGACAAGGCCGCCGTGGTGGTGCTGGCCGCGACCAACCGCCCCGACGTGCTCGATCCCGCGCTCCTGCGTCCGGGCCGGTTCGACCGGCATGTCGAGCTGAACCTGCCCGACAAGACGGCAAGGCGGGCGATCCTGGGCATTCATGCCCGCAAGCTGCCGATCGGCGATCCCGCCGACCTCGACACGATCGCGGCCGGAACGCCGGGGTTTTCCGGCGCGGATCTGAAGAACCTGCTGAACGAAGCCGCGATCGCGGCGGCGCGGCGCGATGCCGCGACCGTCACCGCGGCAGACCTCGAGGAGGCCCGCGACAAGGTGATGATGGGCACGGTCCGCACCCTTGCGATCCAGCCCGACGAGAAGCATCGCCTTGCGGTGCACGAGGCGGGCCATACCGCCGCGGCCTTCTACACGCCGGGGGCAGATCCGCTTTACAAGGTGACGATCATCCCGCGCGGTCGGGCCCTTGGCGGTACACACATGCTGGAGACGGAGGAGCGCCACACCCTGGCCGAGGATTATCTGCACGGCCAGCTCGTCATCCTGCTGGCGGGTCGCGCGGCCGAGAAGGCGCTGACCGGTACGGTCAGTTCCGGTGCCGACGACGACATCAAGCGCGCGACGGCATTGGCGCGTTCGATGGTGGCGCGCTGGGGCATGGATGAGGGCCTTGGCCCGATCGACCTCCGTCAGAGCGAAGATCACCCCTTCCTCGGCCAATCCATCGCCCAGCCCCGCGCCCATGCCGACGGCACCGCCGCCCGGGTCGATGCGGCGGTGATCGCGCTGCTGAAGGAGGCCGACGCGACGGCCGCGCGGATCATCGCCGATCACCGCCCGCAGGTGCTGCACCTAGTGCAGGAACTGGAACGCCACGAGATCCTCGAGGCGGACCAGATCGCCGCCTGCCTCGGCTCCGGCGGCAAGGTCAGCCCGCTGAAGCTGCCGGCCGTCGACACCGTGGACCGGTCGCGCCCCTGAGGCATTGCCGGGGCAGGCCTGTCAGGTGCCGCAGGAGCGGGTGCGCGTTACCGCAACCCGCGCGCCGCGTGGGGTGTCTCAGGACGGGATCGCGCCGTGGTGGCCCAGCACCCCGGCCGAGACCCGGGTCGCCTGCGCGACCGCCCCGGACGCGGCAACGCCCGACATCCGCGCCGCGAGGTAGCCGCCGTTGAAGCCGTCGCCCGCGCCGGTCGCATCCACCACCCGGGCCAGCGGCGGCACGTCGAATATGGCGATCTCGCCCTCCTGCCAGAGGGTTACGGGCTTCGGCCCGTCCTTGACCACGATCTCGGCCGCGCCCGCTGCGGCATAGCGGCGGCAGGTGGCCTGCGGATCCGCGTCGCCGAAATGCACCGCCTCGTCGTCGAAGCTGGGCAGGACGATATCGCTCAGCGCTGCGGCGCCCTCGATCACCCGCCGCATCACCGCCGCGTCTTCCCAGAGCGCCGGGCGGATGTTCGGATCGAAGGCCAGCCGCGCCCCCTCCGCCTTCGCGGCCCCGAGCGCCGCGTGCAGCCGCGCGCGCGCGTCGGACGACAGGATCGCCAGCGTGATGCCCGAGAAATAGAGCATCGCCTGACCCGCGAAGGCGGCGCGCAGGACGTCCTCGTCCTCGGCCATCAGGCGGGCGGCGGAGCGGTCGCGCCAGTAGGTGAAATGGCGGTCGCCGTCCTTCTGCTCGATCATGTAGAGGCCGGGCCGGCGGTCGGCCACGGTCACGATGCGGTCGGTGCCGATACCCCCGGCATTCAGGAACTCCCGCATCCGGGCCGACATCGTATCGGTGCCGAGGGCGGTGAAGTAGCCCACCGGAATCCCGTCGGGCAGGTGCCGCCGCGCGTGCCACGCGGTGTTCAGCGTGTCGCCGGCAAACCCCTGCCGGTAAAGCGCATTCTCGCCGCCCGACAGCTCGATCATGCATTCGCCGATGGCGAGAAGGCCGCCGGTCACAGCACCGCCCCGATCTTCCACGGCACGAATTCGTTGTCGCCGTAGCCGAATTCCTCGGAGGCGGTGTGCCGGCCCGAAGCCACGTCGAGCAGAAGGTCGTAGATCCGCTGCCCCATCTCGGCCAGCGGTGTGCCCGCCTCGACCACGCCGCCGCAGTCGAGATCGATATCCTCGGGCATGGAACGCGCGAGGTCGCTGTTCGAGGCAAGCTTGATCGAGGGGGTGGGCTTGGCGCCGAAGCACGACCCGCGGCCGGTGGTGAAGGCGATCAGGTTGGCGCCGGACGCGACCTGCCCGGTCGCCGCGACCGGGTCGTATCCGGGGCTGTCCATGTAGACGAAGCCGGGCCGGTCGATCGCCTCGGCATAGGCATAGGCGCCCGACACCGGCGACAGCCCGCCCTTGGCCACCGCGCCCAGAGATTTCTCGAGGATAGTGGTCAGGCCGCCCTTCTTGTTGCCGGGGCTCGGGTTGTTGTCGAGCGAGGCGCCGTTGCGCGCGGCATAGTCGCGCCACCAGTCGATCATCGCGGCGATGCGCGCGCCGGTCTCGGGTTCGGCACGGGCGATCAGCAGGTGCTCGGCGCCGAAGATCTCGGGCGTTTCCGACAGGATCGAGGTGCCGCCCGCCGCGACCAGCATGTCCGAAGCCACGCCGAGCGCGGGATTTGCGGTGATCCCCGAAAAGCCATCGGAGCCGCCGCATTGCATCCCCAGGACCAGCTTCGACACCGGCTGTTCGCTGCGCGTGTCGCCATTGGCCAGCGCGGCGATCGGATCGAGCAGTTCCAGCGCCCGCTTCACCGCCGAGCGCGATCCGCCGACCTCCTGGATGTTGAACGTCTTGAACCGCTCGCGGGTCCAGTCGGTGGGCTTGTAGAGCGTGAGCTGGTTGACCTCGCATCCAAGCCCGACGATCAGCACGCCGCCGAAATTGGGATGGTCGCGGTATCCCTTGAGCGTGCGCACCAGCGCATCGAAGCCCTCGCCCTGGTTCGCCATGCCGCAGCCCTGATCGTGCACGATCGGGGCGAAGCCGTCGATGTTGGGATATTTCGGCAGCAGGGTCCGGTTCGCCTCGGCCGCGATCGCATCGCAGACGGTGGTGGAACAGTTGACCGAGGCGATCACCCCGATGAAGTTGCGGGTGCCGACCCGCCCGTCGGGGCGCGCGAAGCCCATGAAGGTGGTGCGGGTCGGGGCCGCGGGGCGATCCCCCTTGATCGCGGCCTGATCGGAATGCCCTTCCGGCAGGGCGCAGTTCTGCACGTGGACATGGGCACCCAGGGCGATGTCGGCCGAGGCGACCGCCATGATCTGTCCGTATTTCACCACCGGTTCGCCCGCCTTCATGGCACGGCGGGCGATCTTGTGCCCGCGCGGGATCGCCTCCAGCGCGGTCAGGCCGTCGCGGGTCTCGCCCGCGGCCATGTCGGACAGCGCGACCGCGACCGTATCGGACGGGTCGAGGATCATCAGGGATGGCTTGGACATGCGCTTACGCTCCTTTCGCGACGATCGCGTCGAGGACCGGGGCAGGGTGGCCGGGGGCCACGTCGCGCACCCAGGTCAGGAAGGCCGCGATCCGGCGTTCGATCTTCTGGGGGTGGTTCTGGGCGATGTCGGCGATGCGGTGATCGAGGAAGGGATTGGCGAACCGCTCAAGCGTCGTGGCCAGGTAGGCGCGGGCCATGTCCTCCATGCCGCGCGCGGCGAAACCGGGCATCACCTCGGCCTCCATCACGGCGCGCAGCCGGTCGCCCTCGGGTCCGGCAACGAGGTCGCGCACGATGGCGCCCGGGGCCGCGCCCCCCTCGCGCCAGAACGCGGCAAGCGCGGTATGGCCGAGGTTCAGGATGTGCAGTTTCAGACGTTCGATCGTTTCCAGCCGCGCGACGACCTGCACCGCGGGGTGATCCACAGGGGCCGCAAGCCCCGGCTGCGCCTCGATCGCCCAGAGCGCGTAGGGCTCGGCCACCGCGCCCACCGGGTCGATCGGCTCGGAGACGATGCGGTCCACCAGGCTGTTGACCCAGAGGCAGCGTTGCAGCCAGCCGGTCAGCGCGGGACCCGCGCCTTGCGCGGCCGCGATCTCCAGCACCCGGGTCCTCAGCACGGTGCCATTGTCGGGCACCAGCTCCATCGGGAAAATGGTGAGCGGGTCGCGCCCCGCACGCTGCCTTGCCGCCAGCAGGTGGTAAAGCTTGGCCGGATAGCTTTGCCCCTGCGAGGGCGCGGCGTCGGTGTCGGCGGGGCGCGGTTCATACCCGCTGTCGCCGGTGTTCGACAGGATCGCCTCGGCCTCGTCGGTGACGACCCGCGACAGTTCGGCCCAGTCGGAGGCGGTCGAGAGGGTGCGCGCGACGCTGGTCACGCGGCGTTCCTCGTCGACGACCCGGCCGTTCTCGATTCCGCGGATCCGCACCGGGTAGCCGCCCGGCGCCGCCAGCGCCGCCAGCCGCCCCGCCCGCGCCGGATCGCCCGAACTTTGCACGACGGTGATTGCGCGCCGGGGGCTGCCCTCTGACAGGAACAGATCGGCATGGGCCTGCAGGAAGCGCGAGGTGCCGAACTGGACGATAGGGGTGCGGGGGGCGGCCATCGCTCAGAGCCCGATCACGGCCTTGACCACGGTGCCCCGGTCGCCTGCCCAGGCTGCGAGATCCTGCACCGCGCCGTCCAGCGTGGTGCTGTGGGTGCCGAGCCGGTCGATCGGCACCAGCCCGCGGGCCATGCAGTCCATCACGTGCTCGAAGTCCACCTTGAGCGCGTTGCGGCTGGCCAGAAGCGTCGCCTCGCGCTTGTGGAATTCGGGGTCGGCAAGGGTCAGATCGCCCTTCACCACTGACAGCAGGACGTAGTTGCCGCCATGCGCCACCGCGTTCAGCCCCGTGTTCATCGCGTTGATGTTGCCGGTCGCGTCGAACACCGTGTCGTAGGCGCCGGTCCCGGCCTGCGAGACCTCTTCGATCGTGGCCTCGGGCACGATCGCCTTGGCCAGCGCCAGCCGGTCGGGCGAGGTGTCGCGCAGCGTGACGTTCGCGCCGGCGATGCGGGCGAAGAGCGCGGCGCCCACCCCGATCGGACCGGCGCCGACGATCAGCGCGTCGGACCCCTCGGTCAGCCCCGAGCGGCGCACACCATGCGCGCCGATGGCCAGAAATTCGACCATCGCCGCGGCCTTGGGCGCGAGATCGCCGGCGGGGTAGAGGTTGCCCTGCGGCACCACGATCTCCTCGCACATGCCGCCGTCGGTATGGACGCCCAGCACGGCGATGTTCTCGCAGCAGTTCGGCTTGCCGATCCGGCAGGCGTGGCAGGTGCCGCAGGTCAGGTAGGGATTCACCACGACAAGGTCGCCTTCCTTGATGCGGCCATCCTCGGACGGCTCCATCGCGGTGGCCGAAAGCTCGTGCCCCATCACGCGGGGATAGTCGAGATAGGGCTGGTTGCCCCCGAAGATGTGGTAATCGGTGCCGCAGATCCCGATCGCGCGCACCGAAAGGCGCACGTGCCCGGGTTTCGCCTCGGGGCGTGGGCGTTCGACCACGCTGAGCTTGCCGGGTTCCTCGCAGAGCAGCGCCTTCATCAGGGTCCGCGTCATCTCATCCTCCATCGACTGGGCCGAGTCGCCTCATTTGGTCTTTCAAAGATAAAAAACATTGTCCACCAAGTTCCAAGCCCCTAATTTGTGTCCATCGCGTTCCCGTGGCGTGAGGAAGGGTGATGTCGCGCAGCAATCAACGCTTCAAACGGACGGTGAACGCCGCGCTCGAGCGGTTCTCGGGGCTCGCGCCCGGCGACCTTCTGGGGACCGAGGCCCAGTTGGCCGAGGTGCTTGGGGCCAGCCGGACGACGGTGCGCAGTGTGCTGGAGCATCTGCGCGACACGGGCATGATCACATGGGAGGGGCGTGAAAAGTGCCTGCTTCGCCCGCCGCGGCCCGAGGACTTCTTCAAGGACTCGGAGGTGGTCGCGCCGCTCGAACAGGCCGAGCGTGCGTTCCTCGAATGGATCCTGCGCACCGATCTGCCGCCCGGATCGACCCTGAAGGAGAGCGAGATCGCGCGCCGCATTGGCGCCCCGCTGCCGCTGGTGCACGAGTTGATGATCCGCTTCGCCCCGCTCGGGTTGTTCAGCGGGACCAGCGGAAAGGGGTGGCTTTTCGCCGGCTTCACCCGCAGTTTCGCCGAAGAGATGTTCGAGATGCGCCTTCTGGTTGAACGGCACGCATTCGCGCGTCTGCTCAAGGTGCCGCCCGACGGGCCGGAGATGCGCCAACTGGCCGAGATGGAGCGCCGTCATATCGCGCTCTACGCTCTGGGTGATTCGCAGATGAACCGGTTCCCGGCGCTGGATGCGGCGTTTCATCGGCTGATCTGCGACGGCGCGCAGAACCGATTCGTCAACGGATTCGCGCAGCAAATCGCGCTCGTGGTGCACTACCATTACCGCTGGAACAAACGTGATGAGGCCAGCCGCAACCGGGCCGCCATCGCCGAGCATCTGGAGATCATCCGTGCCCTGCTGACCGGGGACAAGGTCAAGGCACGCAGGGCTTTCGAGGCGCATCTGGCGACCGCGCGGACCACGCTCCTTGCCTCGGCCCAGTGGGACTGACCCCGCCTTCCAGCCCTCTGCCGATCGGCCCGTGACCCCACGGAACGCCGAACTTCGGCGCCTGCCCGGAAAAATCGCATTGATTTTCCCGGGCATGATTGGTTGATTGGTCCAACCAAACTTTGCCCAGGTGGGAGGACCAGGCGTGAAGACCACGGTCGAGGAAATCCGCACGATATTGCGACGCGAGATCGCCGAGCAGCTGAAGCCGGGGGACCTGTTGCCCAACGAGCGTGAGCTGGCGGACCGTTTCGAGGTGTCGCGCAACACGGTTCGCGAGGTGATGATCCACCTCGAGGCGCTGATGCTGATCGAGAAGACCAAGCGCGGCGCGCGGGTGCGCGTGCCGGATTTCCAGGTCATGTTCAGCGAGCTGGTGCCGTTTTTCGATACCTCGCCCCGCACCTTCACCGACGTCCTCAACTTCCGCCGCCTGAGCGAGACCGGCGCCGTGCCGCTGATGGTCTGCCACGTGACCGACGATCACCTGGCCACCCTCGCCGCGGCGAACGACCGGATGATGCAGGCGCTGACCGTCTCGGACGCGGCGCGGGCCGATTACGATTTCCACCTCGGGCTGGTCGACGCCGCCGGCAACAGCGTGCTCAGCCACATGTACCGCGTCCTCGAGACGCCGCTGCGCTATTACCTCGAGGTCGGCAAGTCGCAGAACGCCAATACCGAAACCGCGCACCGCCAGCACCTGCGGATCGTTTCCGCGCTGACCGCGCGCGACCCCGACGCCCTGGCCGAGGCGATGGGCAGCCACTTCCAGCATTCGAGCGAGGTTCTCACCGCCTGGGTGAGCCTGCGCGACATGCCGGGCGGGCCGCTGTCGCTCTGGCCGGTTGGCCATCCGCAACCACAGCTCAACAAATCCGTGTAACGGGAGGAGACCCATGAATATTTCCCGCAGAACTCTGCTTGCCACCAGCGCCGCGGCCGCCGCGACCCTTGCCGCGCCGGCGATCGCCGCGGCCAAGACCACCGTGCGCGTGGCCTATGAGAACAACCCCGGCGAGCCGGTCGACACGGTCATGAAATACTGGGCCGACCTGGTTCAGAAGGCTTCTGACGGTTCGGTCGAGCTGGAGCTTTACCCGTCCTCGCAGCTTGGCGCGAAGAAGGACGTGATCGAACAGGCGACGATGGGCGTCAACGTCATCACCATCGCCGACGTCGGCTTCCTGACCGACTACGACCCGGATCTCGGCATCCTGTTCGGGCCCTACCTGACCGACAACGTCGAGGACCTGTTCAAGATCTATCAGTCCGACTGGTTCAAGAAGAAGGAGAAGGAGCTCCAGCAGAAGGGCATCCACATCGTCATTTCGAACTACCTTTACGGCACGCGCCAGCTGCTTGCGACCAAGAAGGTCTCGACCCCGGCCGACCTGAAGGGGATGAAGATCCGCACGCCGAACAACATCATGCAGATCCGCGCGATCGAGGCGATGGGCGGCACGCCCACCCCGATGCCGCTGGGCGACGTCTATGCCGCGCTGGCGCAGGGCACGATCGACGGGGTCGAGAACCCGCTGTCGGTGCTTTACGGCCAGAAGCTGCAGGAACAGGCCAAGCAGCTGTCGATGATTTCCTACCTGCAGAACACCTCGCTCTGGCTCGGCGGTCAGGCCTACTTCCAGACGCTGGACCCGGCGACCGTGAAGATGCTGCACGACACCGGCTTCAAGGCCGGCCAGTACAGCCAGAAGGTCGCCAAGGACGAGGACAAGAAGATCCTCGAGAAGATGAAGGCCGACGGGGTCGAGGTGACCTATCCCGACCTTGCGCCGTTCAAGGAAGCGGCCAAGAAGGTCTATACCGAGTTCCCCGACTGGACGCCGGGCCTCTACAAGAAGATCCAGGACCAGCTGAAGGGCTGAGGCCTGTTCGCGGGCGCGCGGCCCTTCGTGGCGCGCGCCCTTTTCCCATCTGTTTCCCCCGGGAGTGACGCGATGAAACGCCTCTTTCAGGCGCTCAACCTGTTGGGCGGTCTCATCGTCCTTGTGCTCGTGGTGATCACGGTCGCGGCCGTGATCGCCCGCTATGTTCTGGGCGCGCCGTTGCAATGGACCGAAGAGATGTCGGGCCTGCTGATGATCTGGATCGTGTTCATCGGCGCGATCGCCTGCGAGATGGAGGACGCGCACCTGCATATCGACGTGGTGACCAACGCGTTGCGCGGCCGGCTGCGCGGCGCGCTCGAGATCGTGGTCGGTTTCGCGTCGGTCGGCCTGCTGGGCTGGATGGCCTGGCTGGGCTACCAGCTGGCCGAGGTCGCCGCGTTCAAGCGCACGCAGATCCTGAAGATCTCGTGGTTCTGGCTCGACATCGCCGTGACCGTGGGGGCGGCGGGCATCGCCATCGTGATCCTGCTGCGCCTGGCAAGGCGGCTGAGCGGCCGGCCCGCAGGGATCGAGGAGTAAGAGACCGATGATGGACTGGTTCCTGATCATCCCCCTGATGTTCGCGCTGTTCGCCCTGAACATGCGGATCTACCTTGCGATGTTCGCAGCGGTGCTGTGCTACTTCGTCTTCTTCTCGCACCTGCCGTTGCAGCTTGCGGTGCAGCGGCTGATGGCGCCGACGCAGAACAGTTCGCTCCTGGCGATCCCGTTCTTCATCCTACTGGGCACGCTTCTGGGCTCCACCGGGATCGCGGCGCGGCTGCTGCGCGTGGCCGACCTGCTTGTCGGGCGTCTGACAGGGGGGCTGGGCCACACCAACGTCATGCTGTCGACGCTGATGGGCGGGCTTTCGGCCTCGAACCTCGCGGATGCGGCGATGATGTGCCGGATGCTGGTGCCCGACATGATCCGCCAGGGCTATTCGCGTGGCACCGCGGCGGCGATTACCGCGGCCTCGTCGCTGATCACCCCGATCCTGCCGCCGGGCATCGCGCTGATCATCTATGGGCTGGTGGCCGACGTCTCGATCGGCAAGATGTTCGTGGCGGGCATCCTGCCCGGGCTGCTCTGCGCGCTGTTCCTGCTGGTCGCGGTCTATCTGGTCGCGCGCAAGAAGGGCTACCGCCCGTCGCGCGTCGCCCGACCGAGCGCGGCAGAGACCGGTCGCACCGTCTGGCAGGCCTGGCCTGCGATCCTGCTGATCGTGGTGATCATCGGCGGCATCCGCTTCGGCGTCTTCACCCCGACCGAGGCGGGCGCGATCGCCACCGTGGCCACCATCGTCATCGGCATGTTCGTCTACCGCGAGATGAAGGTGGCGCAGCTGGCCGACGCCTTCAGCCAGACCGCGCGGCAGACCGCGGCGGTGCTTCTGGTCATCATGATGTCCTCGGCGCTGGCCTGGATCTTCTCGCTGGAGCGGGCGGGGCAGTCGCTGGCGGTGTTCATCACCTCGATGACCACGGATCCGTGGCTGTTCCTGCTGATCGTGAACGTGGCGCTGCTGATCCTGGGGATGTTCATCGAGGGCAACGCGCTTCTGATCATCCTTGTGCCGCTGCTCAAGCCGGTGGTGATGCAGCTGGGGATCGACCCGGTGCATTTCGGCATCGTGATGATCCTCAACCTCGCGATCGGGACGCTGACGCCACCGGTCGGAACGGTGATGCTCATGGTCTGCAACCTGACCCGCACCCCGTTCGGCGAGTTCATGCGCGAGGGCTGGCCCTTCATGGTGGCGCTGCTTGCCGCGCTTCTGGTGGTGACCTTCGTGCCGGCCCTGTCGCTGGCGCTGCTGTAGGACCGGTCGCCGAGGCGCCCGGCTGAACGACAAGGCGCATCCCCGGGGTCGGGGCCGGCCCGGGGATGCGCCCCCGGGCCGGCCTTTGCCCGTCGTCAGCTCGACAGGGTGAAGGGCGCCGAATAGTTGCCCACGTTGTCCTTGGTGATCAGCGTGCAGTCGAAGAGCTGCTTTTCCGTGTCCACCTTGGTCTTGTTGTTCTTGATGAAGTAATCGGCCTGCTCCACCGCCGCCTTCGAGAAGATCGCGACGGGTTGCAGCACGGTATAGGCCAGTTCGCCCTTCTTGATCGCGTCGACCGCGTCGGGCGAGCCGTCGAAGCCGCCGACGATCACGCCCTTCATGCGGTTCGCCTCTTTCAGCGCCGCGATCGCGCCAAGCGCCATCTCGTCGTTGCCCGAGATCACGGCGTTGATCGTCGGGTGCGCCTGGAGGATCGACTGCATCTTGTTGTAGCCCTGGGTGCGGTCCCAGTTGGCCACCTGGCTCGCCACCAGCTTGAGGTCGGGGTACTGGCTCAGCACCGTCTTGTAGCCGTTCGAACGGGTGGCCGCGTTGTTGTCGGCCGGGTTGCCGACCAGCTCGACGTACTCGGCCTTGTCGCCCACCAGCTCGACCCACTTCACCGCGCCGATGGCCGCGCCCTGGGCGTTGTTCGACACCAGCTGCGCCTTGGCGATGCCGCGGGTGTTGATCTCGGCGTTGACGCAGAACACGGGGATGCCCGCCTGCGTCGCCTTCTTGACCACGCCGACCGAGCCGTTGGCGTTCGCGGGGTCAAGGATGATCGCCTTGGCGCCGTTGGTGATGGCCGCGTCGACGAGGTTCGATTCGACGTTGGTGTCGCCCTTGTGGGCCGAGACGTTGGCGGAATAGCCGAGGCTCTCGGCGGTCTTCTTGGCGACGGCGCCCTCGGTGAACCAGTAGGGGTTGGCCGGGTCGTTGACGATGATCGAGATCAGGCCCTTGTCGCCGGCGGCCCAGGCCATGCGCGACGACAGGAGGGGCAGGGCGGCGGAGGCTGCGAGCAGGCCGCGCCGGGTGAAGTTGGTCATGAGTGTCTCCCTAGTTACTTGTATGGTTGCCGTTTTCGGCAGTGTTTTCGCGTGGGGGTCTCCTCTTCCCCCTGGCGCGAAATGGCGGTCGGCGGGTCAGGAGCGCTTGCCCTGGCCGCCGTATTGGATCGAGTTCAGCATCACGGCGAGAACGATCACCGCGCCGGTAAAGACGGTCTGCCAGTAGGAGCTGATCCCGATGATGACGAGGCCGTCGGCGAGAAAGCCGATGACGAAGGCGCCCAGAAGGGTGCCGTTCACCGTGCCGCGCCCGCCCATCAGCGACGCGCCACCGACCACGACCGCGGCGATCGCCGTCAGTTCGTAGGTGGTGCCCGCCGTCGGCCCGGCCGAGGTGAGCTGGGAGCTGAGCACGATGCCCGCGATCGCGGCGCAGATACCCGACAGCACGTAGACCGAGATCTGCACCCGCTTGACCGGCACGCCCGAAAGCTCTGCCGCGCGGGGGTTGCCGCCCGCGGCGTAAAGCCAGCGCCCGAAGGAGCTGCGCATCAGCGTCAGCCCGGTCAGCAGTGCCACGACCGCCAGCACGATCACCCCGATCGGCACACCGAAGAGGCGGTTGAACCCCAGCCAGTCGAAGCCCGTGTTCCCCAGCGCCGGGTCCCCCGCAAGGTTGTTGAACGTCAGCCCGTTGGTCATCAGGAGCGCGACACCCCGCGCGACGTAGAGCGATCCCAGCGTCGCCACGAAGGCAGGCACCTTGAACCAGGCGACCAGCGCGCCGTTGACGAACCCCACGAAGGCCCCAAGCGCCATGGTCAGCACCACCACGGCCCAGACGGGCGGGTAGAGGATCACGCCCGCTGCCGGGATCTCGATCCCCTGCATGAGGAACCCCGCGAAGACGCCGCAGAGGCCCAGCACGGACCCCACCGACAGGTCGATCCCCCCCGTCAGGATGACCAGCAGCATGCCGATCGCCAGCAGGCCGTAGATCGCCACGTGGTTCGACATGGTCAGGAAGTTCGACAGCTTGAAATAGTTCGGCGACAGGAAGGAGAAGATCACGATGATCGCGATCAGCGCGAAGAAGGCGCGCCCCTCCAGCAGCAGCTGGATCAGGCTGAAGCTGCCCTTGCCCCCGCTCTTGCGTGCTCCGGTGACGGCGCTTGTGTTGGACATGGATGTGACTCCCTGGCTCATGTCTCAGGCAACGAGGCTTTCGCCCGAGGCGGCCATGATTGCTTCCTTGGTGACGTCGTGGGTGAATTCTGCGGCGATCTTGCCGCGCCGCATCACGATGATGCGGTGCGCGATGGCAAGGCATTCGCCGACCTCCGAGGTGGAATAGACCACCGCCATCCCATCCTTCGCGTGATCGGCGAGGATGCGGAAGACCTCGGCCTTGGCGCCGATGTCGATCCCGCGTGACGGTTCGTCGAGCAGGATGACCGATGGCTTCGTGGCCAGCATCTTGCCGATCACCACCTTCTGCTGGTTGCCGCCCGACAGCGACCCGATCGCGGCACCCGGGCCGTCGGTCTTGACCGTGACCTCGCGGATCGAGCGGTCGATGATCCCGGCCTCGGCCCGCAGGTTCGTGAGGAACCCCTTGGTGAAGTTCCCGATCGAGGCCAGCGACAGGTTGCGCCCCACGGTCATCGTCTGTACCAGCCCGTCGCGCTGCCGGTCCTCGGGCACGAGGACAAGACCCGCGGCGATGCGCTCGGCGATCGACAGGTGGCTGACCTCCTGTCCGTGCAGCAGGATCTCGCCCTTCGTGGCGTTGAGCCGTCCCGCCACGCATTCCATCGTCTCGGTCCGCCCCGCGCCCATCAAGCCGTAGATGCAGACAACCTCGCCCGCGCGGACGGTCAGGTCGAGGCCGTCCACGGCATTCCCGGCGCTGGCGGTGGCGGGCACGGTCAGCCCCTTCAGCTCCAGCGCGGGGGCGCCCATCTCGTGGCCGGTCGGCGGTGAGCCCAGGTCGAAATTCTCGCCCACCATGTTGCGCACGATCCATTCCAGGTCGATCTCGTTGCGCGGGGCGTAGGCGGTCATGACGCCATCGCGCAGCACCACGGCGTGGTCGGTGATGGTCAGCGCCTCTTCGAGGTGATGCGAGATGTAGACCAGCGACACGCCCTTGGTCTTCAGGTCGTTGATCACCTTGAACAGCACCTCGACCTCCGAGGCCGACAGCGCCGAGGTGGGCTCGTCCATGATCAGGATGCGCGAATTCACCGACAGGGCGCGCGCGATCTCGACGATCTGCTGCTGGCCGAGACGCAGGTCCTCGACCTTCGTCAGCGGGTCGATGTCCTCTTCCAGCTCCTTCATCAGCGCGCGGGTCTGGCGCTCTTCCTCGGCAAAGTTCACGCCGCCGGGGCCGCGGATCTCGCGCCCCATGAAGATGTTGTCGCGCACGTTCATGTTGGGGGCGAGCGACAGTTCCTGGTGGATGATCGAGATGCCCAGATCGCGCGCCTCGACGGTGGTGTTGATCTCGACCGGGCGCCCCTCGAGGATCAGCTCTCCCGTGGTCGGGCGCTGCACGCCGGACAGGATCTTCATCAGCGTCGACTTGCCCGCGCCATTCTCACCGAAGAGCGTGGTGACCTGGCCGCGGCGGATGTCGAAATTCACGCCCTTGAGGGCCTGAACCGCGCCAAAGGATTTCGCGACGTTGCGCGCAGCAAGGACGATCTCGGGGTCGTCGGGGATGCCGTGCGGCGTCTCGTCAGTCACCTGCGTGGTCACTTGGCGACCTCCAGCTTGACGGGGGTCACCAGCCAGTTCTTCGGGTTGATCAGGGTGAAGACGCCGGTGACGTTCAGCGTCTTGCCCTGCAGATCCTTGCGATCGAGACCCTTGAGAGTGGCCGCCGACATGGCGCGGTTGATGCCCGCGCCCGCGTTCTGGTACTGGATCTGGTTCTTGAAATCGCCGAACGCGATGGTGCCGGGATAGTCGCGCAGGCTGGTGCCGTTGATCGCGGGACCGGTCTGCACCCGGATCTTCACGCCGTCGGGCATGTCCGGCACCGTGACCTCGTAGATCCCCGACGTGCCCTTGCCCACGGTGCCCGAAAGCTTCACCGGAAGGATTGGGAAGGCGCCGGCCTGCGTGCCGTATTTCTTCACCGCTGCGGCCTTGTCCGAGGCCAGCGCCTTGGCCAGCGTCGCCGCATCGGGGGCGTTCTTTTCCGCCAGCGCCTGGATCTTCGGGAATTCCTTCGTGCCGAAGCTGTCGGGATCGAAGGCCGCCTGCCGCGTGTCCTCCTTGGAGCCGACGCGCACCACCTTGGTGTCGAGCGCGATCGCCGCGACGATGACGACGACAACGGCCCCGATGACGACGCCGCGGCCCATGCGCCGCCCCGTGCGATGGCCGGTGCGATTGCCGGCACCGGCTGCGGTGCCCGGCGTGGCGCTCTGGCTCGTGCTCATGGCGATCGTGCTCCCTTCACTGTTGCGGACGCGGGGTCCGCCGATCTCCTCGTCATGCCACCCGGCGGGCCGCCCGACAGGTCAGGCGGGCCTCACGAGCGGCGGCCATGCGAGTCGGCGGCAGCTGCGTCACACGGGGAATCAGCAGGCAAGATATTGAAATCGCGCGTCCTCCTCCCTCGTGCCGGTCTGGAAACTCCTCAATTTCCTTGCGCGACCGCCACGCAGCCCGCCGTCGCAACGGCATCTGGCTTGCTCAAACCATAGATGAAATAAATTACGCTGTCTGCAAAAAATTACATACGCCCGCAGATTTCTGTGCTAATCAGCGATCGAGAGATGCAGCACCCTGGCACGGCCGGGGTGCCGTGGCACCCCGGGAGGGGGTGTGGTCTCGGCGAGGGAGGTGACCATGAAACAGGGCCGCAGGGTTCGGCCGTCGGCGGGCGTTGCAGGACGCGGGGGATCCCGTGGCTGAGGCGGGCGATCTGATCATCGGTGTCGACGCCGGCACGTCCGTGATCAAGGCGGTGGCCTTCGATCTTGGCGGGCGGCAGGTGGCGGCCAGCGCCGTGCGCAATGTCTATGCGCAGCGCGCCGACGGCGCGGCGACCCAGTCGCTGGCCCAGACCTGGGCCGATTGCGCCCAGGCGCTGCGCGGGCTGGCCGACAAGGTGCCGGGCCTGGCCGGCCGCGTCGCCGCGGTGGCGCTGACGGGGCAGGGCGACGGCACATGGCTGGTGGGCGCGGGGAACGCCCCCGTGGGCGACGCGTGGCTGTGGCTCGACGCCCGGGCGGCGCCGACGGTCGCACGGCTGGGTGCCGGCGCGGAGGAGCGGGCGCGGTTCGAGGCGACGGGAACCGGCCTCAACACCTGCCAGCAGGGCGCGCAGCTTGCACATATGGACCTGCATTGCCCCGAGATGCTGGACCGTGCCGAGGTGGCGCTGCATTGCAAGGACTGGCTCTATCTCAACCTGACCGGGGTGCGGGCGACCGATCCGTCGGAGGCAAGCTTTACCTTCGGCGATTTCCGAACCCGGCGCTACAGCGACACGGTGATCGCGGCGCTGGGGCTGACGGCACGGCGCGGACTTCTTCCCCCCATTCTTGACGGCAGCCGCGAGACGCATCCCCTGACCGCGCGCGCGGCGTCCGAGACCGGCCTGCGTGAAGGTACGCCGGTCAGCCTCGGCTACGTCGACATGGTGATGACCGCCCTTGGCGCCGGGGTGCATACCGGCGACGCCGGCGCGGCCTGTTCCACCGTGGGATCGACCGGGGTGCACATGCGCGCCGTGACCTCTGACAAGGTGCATCTGAACGCCGAGGGCACCGGTTACGTCATCTGCCTGCCGGTGCCGGACCTGGTGACCCAGGTGCAGACCAACATGGCGGCCACGCTGAACCTCGACTGGGCGCTCGACCTTGCGGGCGATCTGCTGGCCGATGCGGGCTGTGCTACCAGTCACGCAGCCCTTGTGGAAAGGATCGACGGCTGGATGGCGCGGTCGACCCCGGGGGCGCTGGTCTATCACCCCTATATCGCCGACGCGGGCGAGCGCGGGCCCTTCGTCGATGCCGCCGCGCGCGCCAGCCTGATCGGGCTGAGCGCGGGGCACCGCTTCCCCGACGTGATCCGCGCCGTGATCGAGGGGCTCGGGATGGCCGCGCGCGATTGCTACGCCGCGATGGGCGTGATGCCGGAGGAGCTGCGCCTGACCGGAGGTGCGGCGCGCTCCGCCGCGCTGCGTGGCGTGCTGGCGGCGGCGCTGGATACCCCTGTTCGGGTGTCCGCGCGCGAGGAGGCCGGCGCCGCCGGCTGCGCCATGATGGCGGCGGTGGCGATCGGCGCCTACCCGGACATGGAGGCCTGCATCGCCGACTGGACCACCCCGCTTCTGGGGCCGCCCGAGGCGCCGGAGCCGACGCTCGTGCCGGTCTACGACGGCCTCTTTACCTCTTACCGCGCCGCGCGCGAGGCGCTCGCCCCTGTCTGGGGCGGGATGTCCGCCCGGCGCGCCGCTCAGGGAGACAGATCATGACGGAACTCACCAAGGTCGACCTCTTCGTCATCGGCGGCGGCATCAACGGCGCGGGGATCGCGCGCGATGCCGCGGGTCGCGGCCTCAGCGTGGTGCTTTGCGAAAAGGACGACCTGGCCGAGGGAACATCGTCGCGGTCGGGGAAGCTGGTGCACGGGGGCCTGCGCTATCTGGAATATTACGAATTCCGGCTGGTGCGCGAGGCGCTGATCGAGCGCGAGGTGCTGATGCGCAACGCGCCGCACATCATCTGGCCGATGCGCTTTGTCCTGCCGCATTCGCCCGAGGACCGACCCGCATGGCTGGTGCGGCTGGGGCTGTTCCTTTACGACCACCTCGGCGGGCGCAAGAAGCTTCCCGGCACGCGCACGCTGGACCTGCGCCGCGATCCCGAGGGGGCGGCGATCCTCGACAAGTATCCGAAGGGGTTCGAATATTCCGACTGCTGGGTGGATGACGCACGGCTTGTCGTCCTGAACGCTGTGGACGCGGCGGAGCGCGGCGCGATCGTGCTGACGCGGTCCCCCTGTACTGGTGCCAGGCGCGAGGACGGCGTGTGGCGGGTGACCACGAAGAACACACAGACCGGCGAGGTGCGGGAGTTCGAGGCGAAGGTGCTGGTGAACGCCGCCGGGCCGTGGGTCACCGACGTGGTGACGCGGGTAGCGGGGTCGAATTCGTCGCGCAACGTGCGGCTCGTGAAGGGCAGCCACATCATCGTGCCGAAGTTCTGGAAGGGCGAGAACGCCTATCTGGTGCAGAACCACGACAAGCGGGTGATCTTCATCAACCCCTATGAGCGGGACAAGGCGCTGATCGGCACCACCGACATCGCCTATGAGGGCCGGGCCGAGGACGTGACCGCCGATGCGTCCGAGGTGCAGTACCTGATCGACGCCGTGAACCGCTATTTCAAGGAAAAGCTCACGCGCGAGGATGTGCTGACCACCTTCTCCGGGGTGCGGCCGCTGTTCGATGACGGGCAGGGCAACCCCTCTGCCGTGACCCGCGACTACGTGTTCGACGTGGACGAGACCGGGGGCGCGCCGCTTCTGAACATCTTCGGCGGCAAGATCACCACCTTCCGCGAACTGGCCGAGCGCGGGATGCACAAGCTTGACCGGTTCTTCCCCGCCATGGGCAAGGACTGGACCGGCGACGCGCCGCTGCCCGGCGGCGACATGCCCGGCGCGGATTACGAGACGTTCCGCAACACGCTGAAGCAGGAGTATCCCTGGATGCCGCGCAGCCTGCGCCGCCATTACGGGCGGCTTTACGGCACGCGGATCGGGCAGGTGGTGGCGGGGGCGACCGCGCTCGACGGGTTGGGTCGGCATTTCGGCGGCGATCTTTACGAGGCCGAGGCGCGGTATCTTATGGCGCATGAATGGGCGCAGACGGCGGCGGATGTGCTGTGGCGCCGGACCAAGCATTACCTGCACCTGACCGAGGCGGAGCGCGACGCTTTCACCCGCTGGTTCGACGAGACGCTGGCGGAGGCGGCATAGGATGGCGCTGACGCTTTCGCTCAACACCAATCCGCTGGTGAACCGCTTTGCGGAGCCCGATGACCTGATCGACGCGATCGCGCGCGATATCCGCATCCGCGACATTCAGCTGACGCACGAGTTCATCAACCCGTCCTGGCCCGCGCCGGTGATCCGCCGCCTGACGCGAGAGATGGGGGTGGCCCTGCAACGCACCGGCGCGCGGGTGACCAGCGGGATGACCGGGCCCTACGGCAGGCTCAACCACTTCGGTCACCCGGACCGCGACGTCCGGCGCTATTACGTTGACTGGTTCAAGACCTTCGCCGACATCATCGGCGATCTGGGCGGCAGCTCGGTCGGCACGCAATTCGCGATCTTCACCTATCGCGACTACGACGACCCGGCCCGGCGCGAAGACCTTCTGAGGATCGCCATCGACTGCTGGGCCGAGGTGGCGGAGCATGCGAAATCCGCGGGGCTGAACTATGTCTTCTGGGAGCCGATGAGCGTGGGGCGCGAGTTCGGCGAGACGATCGCCGAATGTAGCGCGCTCCAGGATCGGCTGACCGCGGCCGAGATGGCGGTGCCGATGTGGATGATGGCCGACATCGACCATGGCGACGTGACATCCCCCAACCCCGACGACACCGACCCCTACGCCTGGGCGCGCGCGGTGCCCAAGGTCAGCCCGATCATCCACATCAAGCAATCCATGATGGACAAGTCGGGCCATCGCCCCTTCACCGCAGACTACAACGCCAAGGGCGCGATCCAGCCCGCGCCGCTGCTTGCGGCCCTTGCCGAGGGCGGCGCGGTGGACAACGAGATCTGCCTTGAGCTGTCGTTCAAGGAACGCGAGCCGAACGACCGGCAGGTGATCCCGCATATCGCCGAAAGCGTGGCCTTCTGGGCGCCGCATATCGACAGCGGCGCACAGGATCTGAGGATATAGGCAGATGGGAACCTCGGTCTTTGCTCTTGCCTTCGTCGCCGTTTGCGGCCACCTCTTTCACGTTCTCAGGGCGGGGTGCAATTCCCCACCGGCGGTGACAGCCCGCGAGCGCCTGCCACGGCAGGGTCAGCAGACACCGGTGAAATTCCGGGGCCGACGGTGATAGTCCGGATGGAAGAGAACCGGTGCGCGGACCCGTCAGGGTGCCCGTCCGGAACGCCTTGGGGCCATTTGAAACGCTGCAAGGAATGGTTCCATGACTGACAAGACCCTCAAGATCGCCTTCATCAAGGCCCGCTGGCATGCCGAGATCGTCGACCAGGCCCTCGTGGGCTTCGAGGCGCGGCTGACCGAGGCCGGTACTCGCGCCGAAACCGATGCCTACGATGTGCCCGGCGCCTTCGAGATGCCGCTGCTGGCGCGCAAGCTGGCGCAGACCGGGCGCTACGACGGCATCGTCTGTGCCGCCCTTGTCGTCGACGGCGGCATCTATCGCCACGACTTCGTCGCCGCTGCCGTGGTCGACGGGCTGATGCGGGCGCAGATGGATACCGGCGTGCCGGTGTTTTCCGTCTCGCTGACCCCGCACCACTTCCAGCCGACGGCCGAACACGTCGGCTTCTTCCGCGAGCACTTCGTCAAGAAGGGCGCCGAGGCCGCGGATGCCGTTCTGATGGTCGCGGACACGGAGTCGCGGCTGGCCGAATCCCCGCTGCGCGAGCTGCGCTCGGTGATGAGCTGATACCAGATGGGCCGCGCCCCCGACGGGGCGCGGCCCTGTGTCTCCCGAGGAAGGAAACCGCGATGGCCAAGGAACGCATCGTCGTCGACAGCGAACGCTCTCTGGCGATCCGGGCGGCCTGGCTGCACTACGTCGGCGGGCTGCGTCAGGCCGAGGTGGCCGAACGTCTGGGCGTGCCTTCGGTCAAGGCGCACCGGCTGATCGCGCGGGCGGTGGCCGAGGGCGCGGTCAAGGTGTCGATCGAGGGCGACATCGTCGAATGCGTCGAGCTGGAGCAGGCGCTGATCGCGCGCTTCGGGCTGGACACCTGCGAGGTGGCGCCGGACCTCGAGGAAGAGGGCCTTCCCTTGCGCACCCTCGGGCTTGCCGGGGCGGCCTGGCTGCGCCGCTGGCTGGAGGGCGGGGAGGAGCTTACGATCGGTCTAGGCCACGGCCGCACGCTGGCCGAGGCGGTACGCACCATGCCGCGGCTGGCGACCAAGGGGCTGCGCTTCGTCTCGCTGCTTGGCGGGCTGACGCGGAACTTTGCCGCCAACCCGCATGACGTGATGCACCTGCTGGCGGAAAAGACCGGGGCGCAGGCCTACGTGATGCCGGTGCCGTTCTTCGCCAACTCGACCGAGGACCGCGAGGTCCTGCTGTCGCAGCGCGGGGTTGCCGACGTGTTCGCGCTGGCGCAGGCCGCGCCGCTGAAGATCGTGGGCATCGGTACGGTGAAGCCCGACACCCAGCTGGTCACCTCGGGGATGATCGAGCCGGCCGAGATCGACGCCATCGCCCGCGCCGGCGGGGTGGGCGAGATGCTGGGCCATTTCTTCGACCGCGAGGGGCGGATCCTGGAGACTCCGCTGACCTCGCGCACCCTCTCCGTGTCGCTGGAGGACGGTGGCGAGGACCGGATCGTTGCCCTCGCCGGCGGTGCCGAGAAGGTGGAGCCGCTGCGCGCGGTGCTGCTGTCGGGTCGGCTGTCGGGCCTGATCACCGACGAGAGCACCGCGCGGGCGCTTCTCGCCGGCTAGGGCGCGCGACAGGACCGCATCGCTACGGACCCGAGCGTTACGGGCCCGACCGTTATGGGCCCGAGCAGTACAGGCCCGCGCGTTAAAGGATCGACTGCCCGGTCGCCGCCCAGTCCTTCGCGAACTGGTCGAGGCCCTTGTCGGTCAGCACGTGGCTGGCCAGCCCCTTGATCACCCCCGGCGGGATCGTGGCGACATCGGCGCCGGCCAGCGCCGCCTCCTTCACGTGGTTGGCCGAGCGGATCGAGGCGGCGAGGATCTCGGTCTCGAAGTCGTAATTGTCATAGATTTCGCGGATCTCGCGGATCAGCTCCATCCCGTCGATGTTCAGGTCGTCGAGCCGGCCCACGAAGGGCGAGATGTAGCTGGCCCCCGCCTTGGCCGCCAGCAGCGCCTGGTTGGCCGAGAAGCACAGCGTCACGTTCGTCCTGATGCCCTTCGCGGCGAAGTGCCGACAGGCCTTCAGTCCATCCAGCGTCAGCGGCAGCTTGATCACCACGTTCTCCGCGATCTTCGCCAGATGCTCGCCCTCGGCGACCATCCCGTCGAACTGCATCGCGGCGACCTCGGCCGAGACGGGGCCATCGACCAGCTTGCAGATCTCGGCGATCACCTCCTTGAAGTCGCGCCCCGACTTGGCGATCAGCGAGGGGTTGGTCGTCACCCCGTCCAGCAGGCCGTAATCATTCAGCTCGGCGATGTCGGCGATGACGGCGGTGTCCACGAAGAATTTCATCTGTCTCTCTCCCAAAAGCTATGGCGGCCCGGAAGGCGGCGGCCAAGACCACGGCGGCGTGCCGTCCCGCCCGAGATAGCGCAGGGAGAGAAACGTAACAATCCATAATCACAAAAACACATGATTGACGTGATCTTTGTGATGTGGGATGTTTCGTCCACGGAGGAGACTCGATGAAGCGGGACGACAGACAACAGGCGATCATGGATCTCTTGGTGGCCGAAGGCGCGGTGGAGCTGGAGGCTCTGTCCGAGCGGTTCGGCGTGTCGCGCATGACCATCCACCGCGATCTCGACGAGCTGGAGGGCGCGGGCCTTCTGCGCAAGATCCGCGGCGGCGCGACGATCGAATCCGGCACCCAGTTCGAAAGCGATTTCCGCTTGCGCGAGCGTCAGGGCGCGGCGGCGAAGGAGGCGATGGCGGCCAAGGCGCTGGAGCTGATCGAACCGGGGATGAGCGTGGTCATCAACGACGGGTCGATGGCGGCGGTGCTGGGCCGGATGGCCGTGGCGCGCCGGCCGCTGACGGTAATCACCAACAACTGCGCCGTGCTCGATGCGCTGAAGGGCGAGGCGGGGATCAAGCTGATCGCGCTCGGCGGGGTCTTCTCGGCCAAGTTCAACGCCTATCTCGGCACGCTGTGCGAGAATGCGCTGGCGGGGTTGCGGGCAGATATCTCTTTCATCTCCTCGCCTGCGGTGCACGGGACCGGCGTCTTTCACATGGACGAGACGGTGGTGCGGGCCAAGCGCGCGATGATGGCGGCCGCCGCGCGCCGCTGCCTCGTCGTGAACCACACGCGCTTCGGTCATACCGCGCTTTACAAGCTTGCCGACCTGGAGGAGTTCGACCACATCGTCACCGATCGCACCCCCGATGCCGCGGCCTGCGCGGCGCTGGAAGCTGCGGGCCTGTCGCTGACCCTTGCCGAGCCGGAAGCGAGCGCGGCATGACCGGGGTCTGGATCGGCACAAGCTGGAAGATGAACAAGACACTGGCCGAGGCCCGGGCCTTCGCCACCGCGCTGGCGGCGGCCGATGGCGGCCGCGACCCGCGGGTCCAGAGGTTCGTGATCCCGCCCTTCACGGCGGTGCGCGAGGTCGCGGATCTTCTGAAGGACACCTCGGTCAAGGTCGGCGCGCAGAACATGCACTGGGCCGAGGCGGGCGCCTGGACCGGCGAGATCTCGGCGCCCATGCTGGTCGATTGCGGCCTCGACATCGTCGAGCTTGGCCATTCCGAACGCCGCGAACATTTCGGCGAAACGGACAAGACGGTAGGGCTGAAGACCGAGGCGGCGGTGCGCCACGGCCTGACCCCGCTGATCTGCATCGGCGAGACCCTGGCCGAGCGCGAGGCGGGCCGTGCCCGCGCGGTGCTTGAGGCGCAGGTGCGCGGCGCGCTCGGCCGTCTGGCGGCCGACCAGAAGACGGCGCCTGTGCTGCTGGCCTACGAACCGGTCTGGGCGATCGGCGAGGGCGGAATTCCTGCCACCGCGGAATATGCCGACGCCCGCCACGCCGAGATCGCCGACGTCGCGGAGGCGGTGCTTGGCCACAGGGTTCCGTGCCTCTACGGCGGGTCGGTCAACCCGGGAAATTGCGAGGAGCTGATCCAGTGCCCGCATATCGACGGACTTTTCATCGGGCGGTCTGCCTGGAACGTCGAGGGCTATCTCGACATCCTTGCCAAATGCAGTGCAATGCTCTGATATAGAAAGGAAATGCCATGAAGATCGCAGTTGCGGGAGACAGCGCCGGCGAAGGTCTGGCCAAGATCCTGGCCGATTATCTGGCCGACAAGTACGACGTGGTCGAGGCCTCGCGCAATGGCGCCACGCCGGATCCCTTCTACGCCAACCTTTCGGATCGCATCGCCTCGGCGGTGATGGCGGGAACCTATGACCGTGCGATCCTGATCTGCGGCACGGGCATCGGTGTGCAGATGGCCGCGAACAAGGTGCCGGGCATCCGTGCCGCGCAGTGCCACGATACCTATTCCGCCGCCAAGGCCTCGACCTCGAACAACGCGCAGATCATCACCATGGGCGCGCGGGTGATCGGGCCGGAACTGGCCAAGGATATCGCCGACGCCTTCCTGAGCGCCTCCTTCGATCCCGAGGGCCGTTCGGCCGGCAACGTCCAGGCGATCAACGAGGTGGACGCCAAGTACCACGCAGAGTGACCGGCCCGGCGGCGGCCGCGCCCGGAGGCCGCCCCATGGCCGTCCGGCCCCCGCCGCCACATGCCCGGGCCGGCCGGCATCGTCGCCGCCGCCTCCTCCTGAAGATGCGGGCCGGCCCGGGCATGTGATACAAAGGCCGGCAAAACGGGAGGAGCCGATGACCGACAGGCACAGGAAGCTGATCAACGATCCCGACGCGCTGATCGCGGAGCTGATCGAGGGGATGGTTTCCGCCCATCCACGCCATCTGCGGGCCGAGGGCGAGACCGGCCGCGCCATCGTCGCGGTGGACGGCCCGCGCGAGGGCAAGGTGGGCATCGTCGTCGGTGGCGGCTCGGGGCACGAACCCGCCTTCGCCGGCTACGTTGGGCGCGGGCTGGCGGATGCCGCGCCGCTTGGCAACATCTTCGCGTCTCCGTCGCCCTCGCAGATCTTCGATGCGGGCTGGGCGGCGGAGGGCGGTGCCGGGGTTCTTTTCCTGTTCGGAAACTATACTGGCGACGTGATGAATTTCGCGATGGCGGCAGAGCGGCTGGAGCGCGCGGAGGTCGCGGCCCAGTGCTTTGCGGTCACCGACGACATCGCCTCGGCCCCCGCCGCGCGGCGCGAGGAACGCCGCGGGATCGCCGGTGACTTCTTCGTCTTCAAGGTCGCCGGTGCTGCGGCCGATCTGGGCGGATCGCTGGAAGAGGTCATTGCCGCCGCCACCCGGGCCAACGATGCGACGCGCAGCATGGGGGTTGCCCTGTCGGCCTGCGTGCTGCCCCAGACCGGGCGGCCGAACTTTCAGCTTCCCGTGGGCGAGATGGAGGTGGGCATGGGCATTCACGGCGAGCCGGGTGTCGAACGCCTGCCCGCGGAAAGTGCCGATGCCGTCGCCGACCGCCTGCTTGCCCCGATCGTCGAGGAACTTGCGCTGACCCGGGGGGACCGTGTCGCCGTGCTGGTCAACGGCCTCGGCTCGACCTCGATGCTGGAGCTCTATCTGCTCCACCGTCGGACCGCGCAGGTGCTGGAGGCACAGGGCTGCACGATTCACCGGAGCTGGGTCGGTGAATATTGCACCTCGCTCGACATGGGCGGGGCCTCGGTCACGGTGATGAAGCTGGATCCGCTGCTTGAGCGTTGGCTCGACCATCCCTGCGACACCCCGGCGCTGCAGGTCGGGCAGATTGCGCCTGCGCCCGCCGGGAATGGCCGCGCGAAGCGGGCGCGCCGGGCTGACGGGCCGCGCGCGACGCATGATCTCTCCGCGCTGCGCACCGGTGGTGCGGTCGGGCCGGACGCGTTTCGCGCGATGCTGGAGGCGGGTGCGGAGGCGATCTTTGCCGAGGCCGACAGGCTGAGCGCGCTGGATGGCGAAGTCGGCGACGGCGACCACGGCCTGACGATGGAGATGGGCTGGAAGGCGGTGCTTGGCGCGCTTGAGGCGCTGCCGCCAAAGACGCCGATTTCCGACCTTTGCGACGCCGTGGCGGATGCCTTCCTCGAGGCGGTGGGCGCCTCGGCGGGGCCGCTCTATGCCTCGGGGTTCGCCGCGGCGGGATCGGCGGTGGCGGATCGCCGCGACCTCGACCCGGCGGCCCTTGCGCGCTGGATCCGCGGCATGGCCGAGGGGATCGGTGCGCGCGGCGGGGCAGGGCGGGGCGACAAGACGATGCTGGATGCCTGGCTGCCCGCCGCCGACGCGGCCGAGGCGGCGGCCAACGCCGGCGGGGACGAGGGTGCCTGCCTAGCCGCCGCGGCAGAAGCTGCCACCCGGGGAGCGGCCGACACCGCGGGGATGATCGCCGCACGCGGCCGGTCCAAGAAGCTGGGCAAGCGCGCCGTCGGGCATGTCGACCCGGGCGCGGAATCTGCTGCGGTGCTGCTGAAGGCGTGGGCGGCGGCGGGGCCGGTTGCCAGCTAGAGGCCCGGCCCCACCGCGCCAAAATGCAATTGCAAGATAAATATTACAGATGTAACATCGGGGCCGGGAAGCACCTCGACCGGCCCCTGCGCAGCGGCTCGTGCCGTGGGGAGGGCAGGGACCGGACGGGCGATGCGACAGGGCTGGGAGGAGACCGGCGCATGGCAGATTTCTACCACCGGGCGCTTGCCGATCTGGGCGCGGTGTTCGACCGGCTTGATCCCGACGCGGTCGCGGGCGCGGTGGACGAGATCGCGGCCGCCGGACGCGTCGCGCTCTACGGTGTCGGGCGCGAGGGCTTGCAGATCAAGGGCTTCGCGATGCGTCTTTTCCACCTCGGGCTGGGCGCGGCGGTGGTCGGCGACATGACGGCGCCGCCCCTTGGGCCGGGGGATCTTCTGATCGTGTCGGCGGGGCCGGGCAGCTTTTCGACCGTGCTGGCGCTGATGGGCGTCGCGCGCGAGGCCGGCGCCCGCTGCCTGGTGGTGACCGCGCAGGCCGGCGGCGCGGCTGCCCTGGCCGCGGACAGGGTGCTGATCGTGCCGGCCCAGACCATGGCCGATGACAGCGGGCCGGGCCTGTCCGTCCTGCCGATGGGATCGCTCTACGAGGGGGCGCTCTACCTGCTGTTCGAGGCGATGATCGCCCAGTTGCAGGCGCGCCTCGGGATCTCGGCCGAGGCGATGCGCGGCAATCACACGAACCTGGAATGACCGCCTCGAGGGCGAGAGAGGGGGCGCCGATGCCCGTGCAGCTGGGGGTGAACCTGTCGTTCTGCGTCAAGCGCTGGGTCACGCCCGAACTCTGGGCGCCGCTGGTCCGCGACCGGCTGAAGCTGGAACGGGTGCAGTTTTCCTTTGATCTGGTCGATCCGACTTGGCCCGAGCTGGTGCTGTCGCAGATGGCCGAGAGCCTGCGCGCGGTGCCCGAACGCCATGGCATCACCGTGCACAGCGCCTTCATCGGGTTGGCGCATTACACCTTCAACCAGCTGCTGCACCCGGTTCCCGGGGTCCGCGACCATGCCGAGGCGTGGATGCGTCACGCCTATCGTTTCGCGGCCGCTGCGGGGATCACGCGCGTCGGCGGGCCGTTGGGGGCGATCGCCTCGGCCCCCGACGGGTACGAGGCCGAAGCGCTGCCCGAGGCCGAGTATGCGGAGCTGATCAGCCGCATGAGGCGGCTGGCACAGGCTGGCGCCGAGGCCGGGCTGGAAACGCTCTATGTCGAGCCGACGCCGATGCGCCGCGAATGGCCCTGGACCATCGCCCAGGCACAGCGGATGCTGGCCGATCTCGCGGGGACGCCGATCCCCTGGCAGCTTTGCCCCGACTGGGGCCACGGCACCTTCGCGCCGCTCTACGGGCCCGACCATGCCGGAATGGCCGATTGGTTCGCGGCACTCGCTCCAGATATCGGCGCAATTCATATCCAGCAGACCGACTATCTCTATGACCGCCACTGGGATTTCACAGAACCGGGCCGCGTCGACCCGGCGGCGGCCTTCGCGCTGCTCGCGCGCAGCGGGCTTGGCGACCGGCCGGTGTTCCTTGAGGCGTTCTATCCCTTCGAGCGCGCGGACCGGTCGGTGCTTGACGCCATGGCGCGCTCGGTGGAGATACTGAAAGCTGCAGCGAGCCAGGAAACGTGCGCAGAGTGACCCGTGACATCCCGCAGTCGCCGCGCAGCAGCGCAGCAGGCGACGACGCCGATTACATCCGTGCCCGGATCGCGTGGTATTACTTCGCCGGCGGGCTGACGCAGCAGGAAATCGCAAGCCTTCTGGGCATCACCCGGCTGCGGGTCAACAAGACCGTGGGCCAGCTGCGCAGCGACGGTTCCGTCCGGATCGAGATCCGCCTGCCGCTGTCGGATTGCGTGGTGATGGAAGAGCGGCTGAAGGAACGCTATGGCCTGGCCGAGGTGCGGGTCGTGCCCTCGATGGGGGAGAACGGCGATGCCCAGCGGGTGATCGGCGAAGCGGCGGGCGAGATGCTCGAGGCGCGGATCCGCGACGGGATCGGCGTTGCCGTCGGCTGGGGGCGCACCCTGTCCTTCGCGATGACGCACCTGCGGGCGCGGGATTTCTCCGGCGCCTGGGTGGCAAGTCTGATGGGCGGGCTGACGCGCGGATCGGGCACCAACACCTTCGAGGTCGCCACCGCGCTGGCAGGCCAGCTTGGGTCCGACTGCTACTATCTGGCCGCGCCGATCTACGTGCCCACGGCGCAAAGCCGCGACCTGCTGGTGTCGCACCACGGCCTGGCCGAGACGCTTCGGCGGCTGCGCAGCGCCGACCTGGCCTTCGTCTCTTGCGGAGACATGTCGCCGCTGTCGCTGCTGATCCAGACCCAGACGGTGACCGAGAACATCCAGACCCTGCGCGACGCGGGCGCGGTGGGCGATCTGCTGGGGTATTTCCTGGATGCCGAGGGCCGGATCGTCGACCATCCGCTGAACGAACGGGTGATGGCGATCTCGCCGCGCGAGCTGGCGGCGATCCCGGATTCGATCCTTGCCTCGGGTGGCGCGTACAAGGCGCCGGTGGTGCGTGCGGTACTGCGCGCGGGCTACGTCAAGCGCCTGGTGACGGACGAGGCCTGCGCCGCCGAACTGCTGAAGTGACCGACCTCTGCCGCGCGCGTTGCGATCCGGCGCGGGAAGAGGTGAGCCGTCCTGAAGCGCCCTATTGCGGGAACTCGCGCGGGCGCAGCGGGTCAAGACTGCGGCCATCCGCGTCGAAGAGGTAGCACAGCCCGGCCACGACGCCGACCGGAACCGTCTCGTCGTGATGCGCCGCCAGCTCCCCCGACTTGCGCACGACCAGCGCCTCGCCATGCCGGGTCGTGCCGTGCAGCAGGGTCTCGCCGCCCAGCCGTTCCACCAGCGTGGCGGTCACGGAGATCTGCGCATCGGCCGCCCCGGCGCCGGGGCCCAGAAGCAGGTGTTCGGGGCGGATGCCCAGCTCTACCTTGCCGCCGGGCACGAGGTCCGGCCCCGCGACGGGCACGGTGATCTTGGGCCCGCCCGGCAGCTCCACCATCACGCCGGCGTCCGACACCGCCTGGATCGTCACGCTGAGAAAGTTCATCTTTGGCGATCCGATGAAGCCCGCGACAAACCGGTTCTGCGGATTGTGATACAGGTCGAGCGGGGCGCCGATCTGTTCGATCCGCCCGTCGCGCAGCACGACGATGCGGTTGGCCATGGTCATCGCCTCGATCTGGTCGTGCGTCACGTAGACCATGGTCGACCCCAGCCGCCGGTGCAGTGCGACCAGCTCGGCTCGCATCTGCACCCGCAACTCCGCATCGAGGTTGGAGAGCGGCTCGTCGAACAGGAACACCCCGGGCTGGCGCACGATCGAACGGCCGATCGCCACCCGCTGGCGCTGCCCGCCGCTAAGCTCCTTCGGCTTGCGGTCGAGAAGCTGGGTGATCTGCAACATCGTGGCCGCGGCCTTCAGCCGGGCCTCGATCTCGGCCGGGTCGACCTTGTTGACCTTGAGGCCGTAGGTGATGTTCTGCGCCACCGTCATGTGGGGGTAGAGCGCGTAGGACTGAAACACCATCGCCACGCCGCGTCGCGCGGGCGGCCAGTGGGTGACGTCCTTCCCGCCGATCACGATGCGCCCGAGGTTGGATTTCTCCAGCCCCGCGATGGTGCGCAGAAGCGTGGTCTTGCCGCAGCCCGAGGGGCCGACGAAGACGATGAACTCCCCGTCCTCGACATCGAAGGTGATGTCGTGCAGCACGGTATGCGCGCCGTAGGCCTTGCTGATCTGGTCGATGCGAATTTCCGCCAAGCGAATTCCTCCTTCCGCGTCCGGGGCGGGCGCCCCGGGGCCGGATCTACTTCACCGCGCCCATGGTCAGGCCGCGGGCAACATACTTGTGGATGGCGATGCCGCCGATGATCACCGGCGCGGTCACCAGGGTCGAGGTCGCCATGACCTTGGGCCAGGGGATCGTGTAGCCGCCCAGGTAGGACAGCGCGATCGTGGGGGCGGTGCGCACCTCGTCGCCCGGTGTCAGGATGAAGGCGTAGAGCAGGTCGTTCCATGCGAAGATCCCCGACAGCACCGCCGAAACCGCCAGCCCCGGCGTCACCAGCGGCAGGCTGATGCGCAGGAAGATCTGGAACCGGTTCAGCCCGTCCAACTGCGCGGCTTCCTCCAGCGCGACGGGGACCGACCGGAACTGGTCCACCATCAGCCAGACCACCAGCGGGATGATGAAGATCTGGTAGACCGCGATCAGCGTCAGCGGGTTGTTGATCATGTGCAGCCGCGCCGCGGTCAGGTAGAAGGGGATCAGCACGACAACCGGCACCAGCATCCAGTTGGTCACGTACCAGAACCAGATCTCGCGCCGCCCGCGGAAGCTGTAGCGCGCGATGCCATAGGCCGCGGGTACACCCACCACCAGCCCCAGCGCGACCGCGCTCAGCGTCACGATCAGCGAATTGCCAAGCGCCCTCAGGACACCGGAATCCGCGATCGCCTCGCGGTAGGCGTCAAGCGTCGGCGCCCAGGTCCAGTGCGGCGGGATGGCGAACAGCTCCGGCTGGGTCTTCAGCGACCCGGCCACCATCCAGTAGAGGGGGAAAAGGATCATCACCAGCACCACGACGATTCCCGCCGCGTGAAGGAAGCGCTTGATCGCGTCGGCAGTTTGCGGGCTCATCCGTCGACCTCCCGGTAGAACAGTCGGATATAGGTGCGTGCCAGCACGATCGAGAGCACCAGCATCAGGATCGACTGGGCCGAGGCGACGCCGATGTCGAAGCCGCGGAAGGCCAGCCGCTCGATATGGATGATCGCGACTTCAGTGGCCGAACCGGGCCCGCCCTTCTGGATCGCGTAGATCATGTCGAAGGCCTTCATGGTAAAGGCCGTCTGGAACACCAGCGCCGCGGTGATCCCGGGCAGCATGAAGGGCAGCCGGATCGCCGAGAAGCGCGGCCACCAGCGTTCGGTCTCCAGAAGGGCGGCCTCGTCGACCTCGGGCGGCACGGTCGACAGCGCGGCCGACAGCACCAGGGCCACGAAGGGTGTCCATTCCCAGATCTGCACGCAGACCACCGTGGCGAAGGCGCTGGTCGGACTGCCCAGCCAGTCGACGGGCGAGATCCCGATCCGGCCGAGCAGGTAGTTGATGACGCCGAGCTGTTCGTTGAACATCAGCTGGGTCAGCAGGCCGATCACCGCAGGGGTGATGGCGATCGGGATCACCAGGCAGATCTGCAGCAGCCGGCGCAGGAACGGCGAATGCTGGCTGTCCAGCGCCAGCGCGATCATCATGCCCAGCACCAGCTCGACCGGCAGGGTGATCACCAGCAGCACCAGTGTGCGCAGGACCGAGTTCTGGAAGTTCTGCGAGGTGATCGCGGTGATGTAGTTCGTGCCGCCGTTGAACACCGGCGGCCCCATCCCCATGACGAAGTTCTGCAGCGAATTGTAGACCGTGTAGATCATCGGGTAGAGGCCGATCGCCAGCAGCAGAAGCAGCGACGGCGCGATGAACAGCCACGGCGCCGCCTTCTCGAGAAAGCTTCTCCGCGCGGGCGGCAGGAGGGGCAGCTTGTCCGGATCGCTCATGTCGGGTCTCGCGGGTCACGGTGGAGGGCTGACGCGGCGTTGCGATGGCGCGCCGGGCCCGAGAGGGCAGGGGGGGCGGGGCAGGGAGGGGGCCGCGTGCACCGCGGCCCCGGGGATCACGAAAGTGCCCCTACTTGTACATCTCGATGAACTTCTGCGGCGTGTTGGCATTCGCCCAGCAGTTCGACGAGTTCATGTAGCTGGTCAGCTCGCCGGCCATCTTGTCGAGGCCTTCCTTGATCTTGACCTGGCCCAGCTCGATCTCCGAGCCCCAGTTCGAGACGATGTCCGAGAACCGCGGATAGCATTGCAGCTGCGGGCGCCAATCGGGGATCGTGGCCTTCTCCCAGGTCTCGACCATGGGCTTGAGGTTGGGGTACTTGGCCTGAAGCGCCGGGTCCTTGTCGGCGCTCATCCGTGCGACCACAGCGCCGTTCTCGATCAGCGGCTTGGCCATTTCCTTGGAGGTCAGCCACTGCACGAACAGCCAGCCCGCGTCCTGCTTCTTCTGCGAGACCTGGGAGCTGATCATGTAGGCGAAGCCGCCAAAGGCCGAGGCCCCGCGGTCCGGCCCCACCGGCTCGGGTGCGATGCCCAGGTCGTCGCCCAGCGGGCCGGTACTCAGCGTGGGGTAGAAGGCCGACCACTCGGTGATCATCGCGGCCTTCTTCTGGTTCAGAAGCTCGACCACCTGGCTGTGGTCGTCGGCGACGATGCCCGAGGGCATGTAGGGCAGCAGGCTCTGGCGGAATTCCATTCCCTTCACGGCGCCCGCGTCGTTCACCGTGACCTTCTTGTCGGCGATGTTCAGGAAGCTGCCGCCCCAGGGCCACAGGAACCGCGCGAAGGCGTCGGCGGTCTGGGTCTCGCCCCGGGCCGATTGCAGCGCGTAGCCGTAGACGCCCTTGTCCTTGTCGGTCAGCTTCTTGGCGTCTTCGCGCAGCGCGTCCCAGGTTGCCGGGGGCTTGTCGATACCGGCCGCCTTGAGCATCGACTTGTTGTAGTAGAGCAGGCCGGCGTAGGAATCGAAGGGCAGGCCGTAAAGCTTTCCGTCGACGGTGAAGCTGGCCAGCCAGACCGGGAAGAAATCCTTCATGTCGAGGGCCGGGTCGGCAAGCTTGGGATCCTTCATGAACCGGTCGAGGGGCACGGTCCACTTCGCCCCGGCGAAGTTCACCGGCCAGACCACGTCGGACAGGATCACGTCGAACTGTTCGCTGTTGGCGACGAAGTTCAGCGTCTCTTCCTTCAGCGTGTTCTCGTAGGGGAAGCTGGTCCACTTCACCTTGATGCCGGTTTCCTTCTCGAATTCCGGGGTCAGCTTCTTGGCGGCCTCATAGCTCGGGCGTTCGAGGCCGACGATGCTGATGGTGGTGCCCTTGTAAGGCGCCGCGGCCTCCTTGAGGCTCCAGGCGCCGGCCTGGCCTCCGACGGCGGCCGCCGCGACGAAGGCTGCGGCGCCGAGCATGCGCGTGATGGCGCGGCCCCCCTGCGAGGTGGCGCGTGTCGTGGCATCTGGCGGCGTGGCGTGGGGCGCCGCGCGCGTGAACTCCGGTTTCATCAATGATCCTCCCTTGGGCCGGCATGTCAGCCGGTCTTGTCCAAGGCGGTCCGGACGCTTCGCCGGGCCGCCGGTGGCAGCGTCACGAGCCGGTGCGATGCCCGGGTCCCTCCTTACCCCGCGGCCGCCGGTCGCAAAGACCTGGCAGGCCAGCGCAGCAACGTGCGGATCGCGGCCGACTGCCGGGAAAAGTTACATATGTAAAATTCGATTTGCAAGAGATCAGATCGGCGATCGAACCGCCCCCGCGGCGTCGCCGGCCCTCAGCCCGGTCTTTCGTTTCGCGACGGCGCGGTTCAGCGCCTCGGCCGTCTCCCCGGCGCACGTGGCGCCGCGGCGGGCGGCACCCCCACCTCCAGCCGCGCCAGCCGCCGGTCGAAGCCGCGCCGGATCGAGCTGGCGACGGCCTCGCCCCTGCCCGCGGGCATCTCGGCCAGCGCGGTGGCAAAGGCGGCCTCGGCCGCCGCCGCGATCTCGTCGAAGATCTCCGCGATCTGGCCGGGGGAAAACCCGGCCTCCGCCCCGGTCTCGGCGAAATGGCGGCCGTGGATCTCGTCCACACGGTAATGGCGGTTGCGGCCCACCCGCATGGCCAGCCGCATTTCCTTGGATTGCAGCTGCCCCGCCTCGAGCGTCGGCTGCACCGAGAGCACGTCGTAAAGCGGGGTGAGGGTAAAGCGCCCGCCCGGCATCAGCGCGATGCTGAAGTTCTTGGCGTGCCCGTCGGTCGCGCCGATCAGCCAGAACAGCACGTTGGCCTTGAAGAAGGCCGCCCGGTCGCGCAGCGGGGTGTCGCTGCCGCGCAGCAGGTCGCAGATCTCGGCGATCCCGGGGCCGCCCTCGTTCTGGTACTTGCGGGTCGGGGGCACCGACAGGGCCTGACAGCAATCTTCCTGCGGCAGCCGGATCAGCCGCCCGTCCCGAGCGCGCAGCCGGTCGAACCGCTCGACCACCAGCGCGCGGGTTCCGGCAAAATCGGCGATCCGGGTGTCGGCGGTGGCAAGGCCGAACCCGGCCATCAGGCGCAGGCAGAAATGTTCGTTCTCGATGCTGTCGGTCAGGTCCATCCCGTTCGGAAGCGTGCCGATCGCGGGCTTCAGGATATGGGTCGTGGGCGTCGTGCCGGTCGGGGCAAGCCACCGCCCCTCGTGCAACAGCAGTGCGGTCTTTTCCTGCGCGCCGGCGACCGAGATGCGGAAATCCCGCTCGCGCCGGATGCCCAGCGGGGCGGCGCCCAGGTCGTTCAGAAGCGCGGCGATCGCGGTATCGTCCAGCGGCTCGCCGGTCAGCGCGTCACCTGCGGCGGGCACTTCCCCTTCGGGCAGGAACTGCAGCGCCCCGGCGCAGTCGCGCCCGATCCGGGACAGAAGGCTGTAGGCATCGAGACCGTCGGCGCCCACCCGCTCGGCCACCCGCCGGCGGATATCGTCGTTGTCGGGAAGCAGGTTCTCGAACACCGCGATCACGCGCGGCCCGGCGTGCCGCCCGGGGCCCAGCGGCAGGGCGCGCGACACCGGCAGGGTGTTTTCCCAGTCGAGCCATTCCGGCGCGTAGCTGAAGGAAAACGCTCCGTCCGGCGTGCGGGTGAACTGCCCCACCTTGCGGCGATTCATGTAGACGTCGAGCGGCGCATAGCTGCGCTTGCGCCCCATCAGAAGATGTCCTCAAGATCCCCGGGTTTCATCTTGCTGCGCGGAACGACCTGGAGTTCGAGGTCGAGCGCCGCGAGCAGATCGAAGAGCGTGTCGAGCCGCGCCCCGCTGGCGCCGGTTTCGATGGTCGACACGGTGCGCTGCCAGAGGCCGGCACGGTCGGCCAGCTCGGCCTGCGTCAGGCCCCCGGCCCGGCGCGCGGCGCGCAGGATGTTGCCGATGTCGGTGGTGGTGCGGGCGATGCGGTCCATGCGTCTGGTCCTTTCGCCGTCAATATGATCCTCGGATCATATCCCGTCAATATGTGTAAAAGATCATAAAGTCGCGGTATGATGTTTTGATAATAAGTTGGATCTATGATCGAAACATCATTCCGGGTGGCCTCAGATCCCCAGCCGCCGACGCACCTGGGCGTTCAGGATCGCGGCTTGCGCGCCGATCCGCCAGAAGCGGTGGAACGGGATCCGCCGCAGATCGGAAAGTGGCAGCGGCAGGCCGGCCGGATCGCCCCCGGGTGCCAGAGCCGCGGCCAATCGGATGCCTAAAGCGTTGGACAGGGCGACACCCCGGCCGTTGTAGCCATAGGCGATCAGAAGGCCCGGCGCCGGCGCGTGCAGGTGGGGCAGGTGGTCGGAGGTGATCGCGACCCGGCCGTTCCAGGCATAGCCCCAGCCCGCCTGCGCCACCCCCGGCCACAGCCGATGCGCATGGCGCGAGACCGCCTGCATCGTCGCCGCATCGCCGCTGGGCCGCATCGCGCCCCGTCCGCCGATCACCAGACGGTTCTGCGCATCGACGCGGTAATAGACGGTGACAAGGCCCGCCTCGTACAGCACCTGCCGCCCCGGCAGGATGCGCGACGCCAGTTCCTCGGGCAGGGGCGGGGTTGCGAGGATCGAGCTGAAGACCGGCACGCTGGCCTGCTTCAGCCCGGGGATCAGGTCGTCGGCGTAACCGTTGCAGGCGACAAGGACCCGTCCGGCGATCACCTCGTGACCGTTCACCTCCAGCCGCCAGCCGTCGCTGTGCCGGGCCAGCGCGCTCACGCGGCTCTGGCCGAACACCTGGGCGCCGGCGTCGGCGGCCGCCCGCGCAAGGCCGCGGGCCAGCGCCAGCGGGTTCACGTCGCCGCCCCGCCGGTCGACGAAGGCCGCGGGGTAGTGGTCATGCCCGGTCATCGCCGCCAGCTCCGCCCCCTCGACCCAGTCGACGGGCATGCCGAGCGCGGCCATGTCGTCGAATGACTGGCGGATCGTGGCGACCTCGGCCCCGGTCGCGGCGGCCCGGATCGTGCCGCCCCGGCGCAGGTCGCAGTCGATCCCCAACCGGTCGATCAGCGCGGCGGCGGTATCGACGGTGGACCAGCCGAAGTCCACGATCTCGCGCCCCTTCGTCGGGCCGAAGGTCTTGAGGAACCAGGCCGGATCGTACTTCAGCCCGGGATTGAGCTGTCCGCCGTTGCGCCCCGACGCGCCCCAGCCCGGGGTCTCTGCCTCCAGCAGCGCGACGTCGGTCCCGCCTTCGGCAAGGTGCAGCGCGGTCGAGAGGCCGGTGAAGCCGCCGCCGATGACCGCGACATCGGTCCGCAGCGGTTCGGCGAGCGTCGGCCAGACCGGCGGCGTGCCGGTCTCGCGGACATAGAGGGAGGTCCGGGCGCTCTCGTCCATTCAGGCGCTGGCCCCGGTGAGCGTGTCGGCGCCGGCCGCGGGCAGCGTCGCCCCCGCACTGCGCAGATCGTCGAGCACCCGGTCGATGCGCGCGGCCGCCCCCGCACTCAGCGGGCGAAGCGGCAGTTGCGACAGACCCGTCGGCAGGCCGATACGGTCGAGCGCATGGCGCAGCGGGGCGGGGTTCTCCTCGGCGAAGAGGGCGTCCATCAGCGGGATCAGGCTGCGCTGAAGGCTCAGCGCGTCGTCCATCCGGCCGGTCTCCGCCAGCGTCTGCACCTGCGCCCAGATCCCCGGGACGACGACGGCCGAGGTCAGCACGCCGCCCACCGCCCCCATCGCAACCTGTTGAGCAAAGAGGGTGTCCTGCCCGCTGAGCGGTGCGAACCCGGGGCCGACCCGGCGCATCACCTGGTCGAAATGATAAAGATCGGTGTTCGAGGCTTTCATGGCGATGATCGTCGCATCCTCGGCCAGCGTGGCGATGGTGTCGGGGTCGAGCACATAATGCGACCGCGCCGGATTGTCGTAGAGCATGATCGGCAGGTCGACCGCATCGCGCACCGCGCGGAAATAGTCGATCACGCCCTCCTGGGTATTGCGGGCGTAATAGGGCACCATCAGCATCAGCCCGTCGGCGCCCGCCTCGGCGAAGTCGCGCGCCGCGGGCAGCGCGTCGCCCAGGCCCGGGGCCAGAACTCCGGCAAAGACCGGCGCGCCCGCCGCCGCCTCGACGCAGGCCGCGACGGTGGCCTTGCGGGTCGCGGGCGACAGCGCGGTGTATTCCCCCGTGCCGCCCAGCGGGACGAGGCCGCTTGCACCGCCGTCGAGCATGTAGCGCACAAGCGCCTTCATCCCTGCGGGATCGGCGGCGCCTTCCGGGGTCAGGGCGGTGGGGCAGGCGGGCATCAGGCCCCTGAGCGTCGGTGTCGTCATGCGCAGTCTCCTCGGGTCCCTGTCGGTGGGCGGATCTCTGGGTGGCGCGACGATGGGGCCGGCCCCGCACGCCTTTCGGGGGCAGCATCGGCACCGAGCACGGACTTGGCAAGGGGTGATTTTGTGATTCTGAAATTTGGTTGTTCGGCGCGGCATGGTTATGTAGACTTGAGACATCTAGTGCCCTAGGGTTGCATTCAGCCGGCGGGACCTCCTTCGCGCGATCGGATGACCATGGACGACTTGAGCTTGAAGCCACGCAAGGGCCGGCTGCCGCAAGGTGGGGATGCGCCGCATCTTGGCGGACGGTTCCGCGAATTGCGCCAGGCGAAGAAGATGACCCTGGCAGAGCTGTCGCAGCGGTCGGGGATTTCCATCGGGACGCTGTCGCAGATCGAGCGCGACCTCGTCTCGCCCACGGTACGCACGCTGTTCACCCTGTGCGAGGCGCTTGGGGTATCTGCCGCTTGGCTACTTGACCCCGATAATGATGATGAAAAATCAGACCCTTATGTTGTGACAGTCGACCAGCGCGAACCCTTTGTTCGGACCGAGGGGCTGCGCAAGGACCTGATTTCCCCGAAGGCGAGCGAGCGCCTGAAAGGGTTCTACCTGATCATCGAGCCCGGCAGTGGTTCGGGTGAGGATCCCTATAGCCACGACGGAGAGGAGATCGGCCTCGTGGTTGCGGGCGTTCTGGAGCTGACGATCGAGGGCGAATCGCGCGTTCTGCGCGAAGGGGACTGCTTTTCCTTCCCCAGTCATCTGCCGCACAAATTCTCGAATATCGGGGCGACGCAATGCGTCGTCTTCTGGGTGAACGCGGCGATCTAGGATTCATTTTTCAGAATCCTGCTTGCGAGACTCTGCCAAAGGTGCAAGGCTCCTGCTCATGATACCGGCATGCGACCCGGTCCGTTCCCGGACCGACGTTGCCGCCCGGAGGGAAAGAGCGAGGACGGATGACCGCCGAAACACCCTATCTGAACCGTCTGTCGGGCCTTGTTTTACTGGCCCCCATGACCATTCTCCTGGCCATCTTCTTCCTCTACCCGCTGGGAAAGACCCTGTGGCAGAGCGTGAATGACAGCGGCTTCACCCTGCGGGCCTACGCGGACCTGACGACAAGCACGCTTTTCTTCAAGGTTCTGAAAACCACCTTTGTCATCAGCTTCACCGCGACCCTGGTCAGCCTTCTGATCGGCTTTCCGGTGGCGTTGCACCTGTCACGCAAGACACCGCGGGCGCGGGTGCCCTACCTGATCATGGTGATGCTTCCGTTCTGGACCAGCATCCTCGTGAAAAGCTTCGCGCTGACCGTGCTGCTTGGCTACGACGGGGTGATCAACAGCTTTCTCGGATGGCTGTTCGGCACCGCGGTGCATGTGCCCATGGTCTTCAACCGCGTCGGGGCGATCATCGGTATGATCAACTACCTTCTGCCCTTCATGATCCTGTCGATCCTGAGCAGCCTTCTGGCGCAGGATGCCAATCTCGGCCGCGCGGCCGAGGTGATGGGGGCCTCGCGCTTCACGATCTTCCGCCGGATCACCCTGCCGCTTGCGATGCCGGGGGTGATCGCGGGGGTGCTGATCAACATCACCCTGTCGATCGGCATGTATATCACACCGGCCCTGCTGGGCGGTCGCAAGGACATGATGGTTGCCAACCTGATCGACTTCTACACCCGGCAGACGCTGGACTGGCCGCTCGCCTCGGCGATCGCGGTGGTGTTGCTGGTGATCTCGGGCGTGCTGGTCGCGGGGCTGGGCCGGGTCCAGGGCATGGGCCAGGCGCGGGAGGTGGCACAATGACCCGCCTGTCGCGCATTGCAGGGCCGCTTCTGGTGCCGGTTCTGGCCTGGATCTGCTACATCTTCCTGATGGCGCCGTCGCTGGTCGTGATCCCGATCTCCTTCGGCGGTGGCGGGGATCTGCACTTCCCTCCCAAGACGTGGTCGCTGGAGCTTTACCGCGAGTTCTTCACCCAGCCGGCGTGGTGGGGCACGCTGCTGCGCAGCCTCGTGATCGCGCTTTGCGTGACCGTAATGACGACCCTGCTGGTGGTGCCCGCCGCCTATGCGCTGCAGCGTGCGCGGATGCCCGGCGGGCGGATCCTGACGGCGTTGGCCATGGGGCCTCTGCTGGTGCCGGTGATCGTGCTGGCCCTCGGGCTGTATCTCGAACTGGCACCTTTCGGGATGCTGAACCATACCCTGACAGTCGTGCTTGCCCATACCATGCTGGCCACACCCTTCATGATGACATCGGTCGGCGCATCGCTGCGCCATCTCGATCGGTCGTACGAGCAGGTGTCGCTGATCATGGGGGCGTCGAAGGTGCGTATCTTCTTCCGCGTCGTGCTGCCGCAGCTGAAGTCGGGGATTGCGGCGGGGGCGCTCTTCGCCTTCCTGATCTCCCTCGACGAGGTGATCGTGGCCTATTTCATCACCGGCCCGGACACGGAGACTTTGCCGGTCAAGATGTACAGCGCGCTGCGCTGGGAAATCTCGCCCATCATCGCGGCGGTTTCGACGCTGCTGACGCTGGTCTCGCTCCTGCTTGCCGTCGCGATGATGCGGCTTGAACGCAAGGAGCGCAGCCAGTGAACGCGCCGATGACGCCGCCCCCGACCCCCACTGCAGAAGAAGGGATCAACCGGATGACAGATTCCGCGACCCAGATGATCCGCGTTACCGGCCTGACCCGGACCTACGGCACGTTCACCGCCCTCGACCAGGTAGACCTTTCGGTGCGCAAGGGAGAGTTCGTGACGCTCCTCGGGCCCTCCGGTTCGGGCAAGTCGACGCTTCTGAACCTGATTGCCGGGATGACCCAGCCCAGCGGCGGCCGGATCGAGATCGACGGCCGCGATGCCACCCACCTGCCGACCAACAAGCGCGGCCTTGGCATGGTGTTCCAGAACTACGCGCTGATGCCGCACATGACGGTGTTTCAGAACATCGCCTTCCCGCTTCAGGTGCGTCGCCTGTCGAAGGAAGAGATCGCCAGACGGGTGCAGGGCGCGCTGAAGCTGGTGCAGCTGGCACACGTGGCCGACCGCAAGCCGAAGCAGCTTTCGGGTGGGCAGCAGCAGCGGATCTCGCTCGCGCGCTGCATCGTCTACGAACCCTCGATCATCCTGATGGACGAACCCCTCGGCGCGCTGGACAAGAAACTGCGCGAGGACATGCAGCTGGAGATCAAGCGCCTGCATGCCGAGTTGGGGGTGACGATGATCTACGTCACCCACGACCAGGAAGAGGCGCTGTCGATGTCGGACCGGATCGTCCTGATGCGCAAGGGTCGGATCGAACAGCAGGGCGCGCCGGAAGACCTTTACTTCCGCCCCCGGACATTGTTCGCGGCGGATTTCCTCGGCAGTTCCAACTTGGTCGAGGGCACGATCGACGCGTCGGCCGGTCAGTTCAGGACGTCGCTTGGCGCGCTGCCCCTGCCGGCGCCGCAGCCCGGCGCCCCGGCCACGGGCGCGGGCGTGCTGATGGTCCGTCCCGAGGCGATGCGCTTCGATCCCGCCTCCGATGCCGCATCCGGCTGGCCCGGAATCGAGGCGACGGTACGCGACTCGATCGTGCTGGGGGGCGTCCTGCGGCACTACCTCGAGGCGGACAACGGCCATCGGCTGATCGTGCAGGAGGGCAGCTCGGCGCACCGGGCCCGGCCGCAGCGCGGCGCGCGGCTTCGGGTCGGCTGGGGGCCCGATGCGGCCCGGCTGCTGCCGCCCGATCCCGAGTTCGGCAAGACCTGAAACAGGCACTGAAACAAGAAGCACGACCAGCAATCACAGGGAGACTTTGACATGACCAGAAAGACCGATCTTACCCGCCGGGGCCTTCTGCGCGGCGTCGCCGCCGGGGCCACCGTGCTTGCCGCGCCGGCCGTCTTCACCGGGCGTGCCCGGGCTGCTGACAAGAAGATCACCGTCACCTCCTGGGGCGGCAATTACCACAACATGGTCAAGGCGAATTTCGTTGAACCCTTCACCGCCGAGACCGGGATCGAGGTGCAGCTTGTCGACAATGGCGACATGGCCAAGGTCAAGGCGCAGGTCCTGAGCAACTCCGTCACCTGGGACGTGGTCGACGCGCCGGCCGCCTTTGCCACCTCCGGTGCCAAGGACAAGCTGTGGGAGCCGCTCGACGACGCGCTGCTGAAGACCTCGGGCCTGGTGGAAAAGCCGAACGAATTCTACATGCCGATGTATCTCTACAGCGGCGGGATCCTGTGGGACACCAAGCGCAATCCCGACAAGCACCCGGTGGATTTCGCGGGGTTCTACGACGTCGAGAAATTCCCCGGCCGCCGCTGTATGCGTCACCTCGCGCCCGAGGCACTTGAGGCCGCGCTGGTTGCCGACGGTGTCGCGCCCAAGGATCTCTACCCGCTCGACGTGGACCGCGCGTTCAAGAAGCTCGACGAGCTGAAGCCGCACATCTCCAAATTCGCAAGCTCCACGCCCGAGCAGGTCAGCTCTGTCGTGCAGAACGAGGCCGATTTCTCCTACAGCTACTACAACCGCGTGAAAGCTGCCGTGACGAACGGCGCCAACCTCGATTTCTCGTTCGAGCAGACCAACAACTCGCTCGACTTCTTCGCCATTCCCAAGGGGTCGAAGAACAAGGAAGCGGCGATGCAGTTCGTCGAGTTCTGCCTCAAGCCGAAGCAGCAGAAGGCCTGGTCTCTGGCGGGGTATTTCGTGCCCAACGTCCAGTCCGTGCTCGACGACATCAAGGCCAGTTCCGAGGGTGGCTATCTGCCCGACCTCGGCAACGGCAAGAACGTCATCATCAACGCCGAGTGGTGGGGTGACAACTTCGATGCCGTCCAGCGCCGCTATTCGGAATGGATGATCTCCTGATCCCCACCGACCGCCCCGGGGTCTTCGGGGCGGTCCCCTCCCTACGGTACACGATGCTCGACACGACAGACTTCCTTACCGCTCTCGCCGCGATCACCGGCGAGGCCCATGTGCTGACCGCCGCCGACCGGATTGCCGGCTACATGATCGACGTCCGCCGCAGCTACGAGGGGCAGGCGCTCTGCGTTGTCGAGCCGGCCGACACGGCCGAGGTGAGCGCGATCATGGCGCTGTGCAACGCGCGCGGCGTGCCGGTCACGCCAATCGGTGGAAATACCGGCCTTGTCGGCGGGGCTGCCGTGCGCGGCAAGACCGGCCCGGACGGGGTTGAGATCCCCGGCATCGGCCTGTCGCTCCGGCGTCTGAACCGGATCCGCGACATCTCGGTCCTGGACGAGACGATGACGGTTGAGGCCGGGTGCGTCCTGCAGGCGCTGCAGGAGACGGCGGATGCGCAGGGCATGTATTTCCCGCTCAGCCTCAGTTCCGAGGGCAGTTGCCAAATCGGGGGCAACATCGCCACCAACGCGGGCGGAACGGCGGCGATCCGCTACGGTGTGACGCGGCACCTCGTGCTCGGGCTCGAGGTCGTGCTGCCGTCGGGTGAGGTGCTTGACGGGCTGACCCGTCTGCGCAAGGACAACACCGGCTATGACATCCGACAGCTGTTCATCGGCTCGGAGGGGACGCTCGGGGTGATCACCGCCGCAGTGATGAAGATCGCCCCTGCGCCCCTGAGCCGCGAAACCGCGCTTGTCGCGGTCGAAAGCGTCGACGACGCGCTGGTGATCCTGCGCCACATGAAGGCGGCTTTCGGCGAGCGCGTCACCTCGGCCGAAATCACGGAGGCCGATTACATCCGCCTGATCCTGCGCGAGATGAAAGACGCGCGGATGCCGTTCGAGACGGTACCGCGCTGGACGCTGCTGCTGGAGGTCTGTGACGGCCGGGCCGACGCCGACCTGCGCGGCGCGTTCGAGGAGGCGCTGGCCGCCGCGCTGGAGGAGGGCCACGCCCGGGACGCGGTGATCGCCCAGAACGCGGCCCAGGCCGAGGATTTCTGGTTCCTGCGCCACGCGGTCTCCGACGCGATCCGCCACGCCGGGCCGAACATGTCGCATGACAGCTCTGTCCCGCTCGAGGCGCAACAGGCCTATGTCGATTTGACCCGCGCGCGGATCGTCGCCCGCTTCCCCGAGGCCCTGCCGCTTTACGTGGGGCACATGGGAGACGGCAACATGCACCTCGTGGTGATGTTCGCGAAGGACCGTTTCGCCGACCGCGACGCCTATATGGAAGTCTCGGCCGTGTTGGACGAGATCATCGACGGGGTGGTGGCCGAACTGAAGGGTTCCATCACCGCCGAGCACGGCATCGGGCTGAGCTATCGCGGACGGCTTGCGAAATCCGCGCAGCCGGTCGAGATTGCCCTGATGAAGGGGATCAAGGCGGTGTTCGACCCGAACGGCATCATGAACCCGAGCAAGCTGTTCCTGTGACCGGCCGCCCGTCGTCCGGGGCGGCCCGCAGGAGACACCGAGATGACGCTGCACCATCCTCTCCCTGAGCCGGCCGCCAAGGTTCCCGACCGGCTCGTGACCTTCGACATCATCGTGGCGCCGGGCTTCGTGCTGACCGAATTCGCCGCCATCGCCGACGCGCTGCGCATCGCCAACCGCGTCGCTGCGCGCCAGGTGTTCGACTGGGCCGTCCGGTCGGAGCGGGGCGGCGATGTGGCCAGTTCGAGCGGCGCGATCCTGCGCACCGAGACGATCCCGGCGCGCCCCGCGGCGTCCTATCTCTTCGTCGTCGGCAACAGCAACCCCGACACGCCCGCGCTGTCGCTTGGTTCGGCGATCAACCGCTACACCAGCCGTGGCGCCACCGCCTTCCTGCTGGCCGAGGCCGCGACCCGCTTCATCGCCGAGAACCGCGCCCGGGCCGCGCGTCTCTCGACCCACTGGGAAAACGCCGCGATCCTGCGCGAACGCCCTCAACCCTTCGATGCCGAGGCCCGGCTCGCCAGCCAGCAGGGCCGGATCGTCACCTGCGCGGGGATGGGCAGCACGCTTGACGTCGTGCTGTCGCTTATCCGCGGCCATATCGGCCCGGCCGACCTGACGACGCTGACCGACATCTTCCTGCACGAGAGGATCCGCGACCTCGCCTCGCAACAACCCTACGGCGGGGCGCGCGGTCCGGTCACTGGCGACGACCTGCTCGACCGGTCGATCCGGATCATGAAGGACAATATCGAGATCCCGATGCCGATCCGCGAGATCGCCGGCATGCTGCACGTTTCCAGCCGGTCGCTGGAGCGGCGGTTCCAGGACCGGCTCGCCGCCTCGCCCAACGCCTATTACCGGCGGCTGCGGCTGGCGCGTGCGCACAACCTTCTGCTGAACACCGGCATGAGCATCCAGGAAATCGGCCTTGCCTGTGGCTTCCCCGAGCGGTTCTCCATGGTCTACCGCGAGGTTTATGGCACCACGCCCCTGCGGATGCGCAAGCAGCACCGCGCGGCGCTGCGCCACGAGGCGGCCCGCCTTTCCGCAGGACGCTGAGTACCGCGTCTTCGTGACATGAACCCAGGCCTTCCGCTCGCCACGGGCTGGAAGGGGAGAGGGGTTGCCTGGGGCCCGGGGATCGGCGGCAGAGGGTCCACAGGCTTATTGACAGCGCGAACGCAACCACTTTAAGCTTCAAATAATAACAGGGGAAAGAAGTCAGCTCTGCTTGTCGCCGCGCCGGGATCCGGGCGTCATGCCGCACCGCGGGTGGGCATGGCGACGTGGCGGGTGAGGGCAGGCGTTCGAAACCCCGGCCCGACCGATCAGGACGGCATCGCCGCCCGACATGACCACGACAGGGAGCTTCGCATGACACCTACCCACATGAACGGGTCCGTTCCCCGACGCCGGGGCCGCAACCGTTTCGCGCTGACGCTGGCGGCGACCCTTGCCGCCACCACCGGGGCCGGGATGGCCCGGGCCGACATCACGATCGGCTTCGTCACCTCGCTGAGCGGGCCGTCGGCCTCGATCGGCGTGCTCTACGACAAGGGCATGACTGCGGCCTATGCCTACAAGGACGAGATCGACGGACAGAAGATCAAGCTGATCCGACTTGACGACGGATCCGACCCCGCGACCGCAAGCCAGGAGGCCCGAAAGCTGATCCAGCAGGAGCATGTCGACGCGATCATCGGCACCTCCTCGGCCACCTCGACCAACGCGATGTTCGCGGTCGCAAACGAGCTCAAGGTGCCGTTCATCGCGATCTCGCCGGTCAACATCAAGACGCCGGCGGATGGCAACCTGTGGGGCGTGGCGATGCCGCAGCTTCCGTCGCTGATGATCAAGGTGATCGCCGAGAAGATGAAGAAGGACGGGGTCAAGACCGCGGGCTTCATCGGCTATTCCGACGCCTGGGGCGATCTTGTCTACAACGGCGCGATGGCCGCCCACAAGGATGGCGACGGCCCCGAAATCACGACGAACGAGCGGTATTCGCGCACCGACACCAGCGTGCAGGCGCAGGCGCTCAAGGTGCTGTCGACAAAGCCCGACGCGCTGCTCGACGGCGGCTCGGCCACGCAGGCGGCGCTGCCGCTGATCACGCTGCGCCAGCTGGGTTACAAGGGCCAGTTCTACGGCACGCCCGCCCTTCTGAACCGCGACTTCATCCGTGTGGGCGGCAAGGCGGTGAACGGGGTTGAGGTCTCGGCCGGGCCGGTGATCGTCACCAGCCAGCTGCCCGCCGACCATTTCTCGAAGAAGATCGGGACCGAGTTCCACGAGATCTTCAAGAAGGTCAACGGCGGCGAGGCCGATGACGGCTTCTCCGGCTACACCTTCGACGGCTGGCTGGTGTTGCTGAACGCCATGCACTACGCGCTGGACAAGGGCGTGAAGCCCGGCACCGACGCCTTCCACAAGGCGATCATGGACGGCATCTATGCCGACAAGAACCTTGCCGGGGTGCATGCGATCTACAACTTCAAGCCGGGCAAGGCCTACAACACCGACGAGCGCGGCCTTGTCGTGGTGAAGCTGGAAGACGGCAAGTGGATCTATCAGCCGTGATGCGCAAAGGGTTCCGGCAGCGGCGGGCAAAGCGATGACGGCACAGATTGCCGCCTTCCTGACCGTCGACGGCGTGACGACGGGGTCGATCTATGTGCTGATCGCGCTCGGCTTCGTGCTGATCTTCGCGGTCACGCGGGTCATCTTCGTGCCGTTCGGCGACATCGCGGCCTTTACCGCGCTGACGCTGTCGGCCCTTCAGACCAAGCACCTGCCCGGCACCGTCGGGCTGGTGGCCGCACTGGCGGCGCTTGCAACGCTACTGGAGGTGATCCGCCTTGCGCGGGCGCGCCGGCCCGGGCAGATCCCGCGGGCATTGCTGTTCTACCTCGTGCTGCCGCTCATTCCGGCGGCGGCGGTCTGGGCCACGGCGGGGATGACCCTGCCGCTGCCGGTAACGATCATCCTTGCGCTGGCGCTGATCCTTCCGATCGCGCCGCTTCTCGACCGGGTGGTGTTCCGCCCGATCGCGGATGGCACCGTCCTTCTGCTGCTGACCGTCTCGGTCGCGCTGCATTTCGCGCTGGTGGGCCTCGGCCTTCTGTTCTTCGGGCCCGAGGGCGTGCGGACGGAGCCGATGTCGGACTACATGGTCATGGTTGCGGGCGTGCCGGTGTCGGGCCAGACCCTGATGATCATGGCGGCGGCAGTGATCTTCAGCGGCCTGCTGTTCCTGTTCTTCGAATTCACCATCACCGGCAAGTCGCTGCATGCGACCGCGGTGAACCGCACCGGCGCCCGGCTGATGGGGATCCGCCCGGAACGGGCGGGCACGATCGCCTACCTGCTGGGCTCGCTTCTGGCGGGCATCTCGGGGATCCTGATCTCGCCGGTCAACACGATCTTCTACGATTCGGGCTTTCTGATCGGGCTGAAGGCCTTCGTCGGCGCCATTATCGGCGGACTGGTAAGCTTTCCGGTCACCGCCATCGGCGCGCTGTTCGTCGGCATCCTCGAAAGCTTTGCCGCCTTCCAGAACAGCGCCTTCAAGGAAGTCATCGTGTTCGGCGTCCTGATACCGGTGCTGATGTGGCGTTCCTACACCTTCGCGCATTCCGAAGAGGATATCGACGAATGACCTCCCGCAGGATGCAGGTCTCCGCGCTGGCGGTCGGGGTGCTTTTGCTGATCGCCGCGCCCTGGGTGCTGGCGCCGTTCTCGATCACCTTGATGAACTACATCGGCCTCTATGCGCTGGTCGCGCTCGGCCTCGTGCTTCTGACGGGCGTGGGGGGGATGGTGTCGTTCGGGCAGACCGCCTTCATGGGGATCGCGGCCTATTCGACGGCCTGGATGACCACGGTGATGCACGGATCGCCCTGGCTGGGCCTGGTTCTGGCGCTGGTGCTGACGGCGCTGGTGGCGGCGATCCTCGGGGCGGTGACGCTGCGGCTGAAGGGGCACTTCCTGTCGCTCGGCACGATCGCCTGGGGGCTGGCGATCTACTTCTCCTTCGGCAACCTGCCGGGGCTGGGGCAGAACACCGGCCTTCCCGACGTCCCGCCGATCACCATCGCGGGGATCAGCCTCGAGGCGTCGGGGCGCATCTACTTCCTGATCTGGTTCCTGCTGCTGGTTGCGATCTGGCTGTCGCACAACCTTCTGGGTTCGCGCATGGGGCGGGCGATGCAGGCGCTGCGTGGCGGCACCTCGATGGTTGAATCGCTGGGCATCAACGCCTTCGGGGTAAAGCTTGTCACCTTCGTCATCGCCGCCATGATGGCCGCCTTCGCCGGATGGATCTATGCCCACATGATCCGCTACGTGAACCCCACCCCGTTCGACGTGACCATGGGGATCGAGTTCCTGATGATGGCGATGGTCGGCGGCTCGGGCTACCTGTCGGGCGCGATCGTCGGCGCGGCGCTGATCACGCTGCTGCAGAATTCTTTGCAGGACTGGCTGCCGGTGGTCTTTCCCAAATCCGCGGGCCAGCTTGAGGTGGTCGTCTTCTCGGCCCTGTTCATCCTTTTCCTGCAATACGCGCGCGAAGGGATCGTGCCCTTCGTCGCGGGGCTTCTGCCCAAGCAGGCCCCGCCGCGCCCCGCCCGGGCCGAGCCGCTGGCGCGGCGCAGCCAGCCCACGCCGGGCCTGCCGCTTCTGTCGGTCGAGGCCGCGACGCGCCGCTTCGGCGGGCTGGTCGCCGTGGACGAGGTCAGCTTCGAGCTGAAGAGCGGCGAGATCCTCGGCCTGATCGGGCCGAACGGCGCGGGCAAGAGCACCATGTTCAACCTTGTCACGGGGGCGCTGCGCCCCAGCGCCGGCACGATCCGCTTCGCCGGGCAGGACATCACCCCCGCCGCGCAGCGCAAGATCGCGCAGGCGGGCATCGCCCGGACCTTCCAGCACGTCAAGCTGCGGCCGCGGATGACCCTTCTCGACAACGTCATGCTGGGCACCCACACCCGCACGAAGGCAAGCTTCCTTGCCGGCATGCTGCGCCTCGACCGGGCCGAGGAGGCGCGCGCCCGGCAGGTCGCGATGGACGACCTCGCGCGCGTGGGCCTCGACGCCGACCCGTATGAGCTTGCCGGCAACCTGCCGCTTGGCAACCAAAGGGTGCTGGAGATCGCGCGCGCACTGGCCGCCGATCCGGTGCTGCTGGTGCTGGACGAGCCTGCCGCGGGGCTTCGCCGGCAGGAGAAGCTGCGGCTGGCGGAGCTGCTGGCGAACCTGCGCAAGGAAGGCCTGACGATCCTGATCGTCGAGCACGACATGGAGTTCGTGATGAACCTCGTCGACCGCATTGTGGTGATGGAATTCGGCCGCAAGCTCTGCGAGGGGACGCCGGCCGAGATCCGCGCCGACACGCGGGTGCAGGAAGCCTATCTCGGGGGGGTCGCCTGATGGCCCTGCTCGAGATCGACAACCTTACCGTCTCCTATGGCAAGGCCGAGGCCGTGCGCGGCGTCTCGCTGAACGTCGAGACGGGGCGGATCGTCACGGTGATCGGCCCCAACGGTGCCGGCAAGACCAGCCTGCTGACCGCCGCGATGGGCCTTCTGCGGGCGGGCGGCACCCTGCGGTTCGACGGCGAGGACATCTCGCAGCTCGAGACCGAGAAGCGCATCGAGATGGGGCTTTGCCTCGTGCCCGAGAAGCGCGAGCTCTTCGCGGACATGAGTGTCTACGACAACCTTCTTCTCGGGGGGTTCATCGGGCGGCACGACCGGGCGCGGGTGCGCAGCGACATGGACGCCGTCTTCGACCGCTTCCCCCGCCTGGCCGAACGGCGGACGCAGAAGGCAGGCACCCTGTCGGGCGGGGAGCGCCAGATGCTGGCGCTGGGACGCGCGCTGATGGGGCGGCCGCGGCTTCTGATGCTGGACGAGCCGAGCCTCGGCCTTGCGCCGCTGATCATCCGCGAGATATTTCACATCATCTCGTCCCTGCGCGAGACCGGGGTGTCGATCCTGCTGGTCGAACAGAACGCCCGTGCGGCGCTGGAGACCGCCGATTTCGGCTACGTGATGGAGACCGGCGAGATCGGCCATTCCGGCCCGGCCGAGGGGCTGATCCACGATCCGCGCCTGATCGCCACCTACCTTGGCGCCGGGCATTAGCCTTCAGGGCGGAAGAACCATGAAGATCCACTGGCAGAGTTTCATCGACGAGAGCGCGAGCCGCCCCTACATGGAGCGGCTCTCGGCCTACCTCAACGCCGTCGCGGCGCCCGGGACGGAGGTGGTGGTGCGTGGCATCTCGCCCCCCGACCGCGACTTCGGCCGGCTGAGCGAGATGCGCTGCGCGGTGCTGGCCATCGACAACGCGCTTCAGGCCGAGGAGGACGGTTTCGACGCCTGCGTGATCGGCCATTTCCAGGACCCGGGGCTTTACGAGATGCGCTCGGCCTTGCAGATCCCGGTGATCGGCGCCGGCGAGGCCACGCTCTATGCCGCGCTGACGCTGGGGCGGCGGCTTGGCCTCGTCACCCTCGATCCGGTGTTCGAGACCTGGCATTACGAACAGGCGGAGCGGATGGGCATCGCCGACCGCGTGCGCCACGTCACCGGCATGGCCTGCAGGCCCGAGGATTTCAGCGCGGCCTTCGCCGGCGACACCGCCGCCAAGGAACAGATGCTGGCCGATTTCAGCGCCTGCGCCCGCCCGCTGGTCGAGGCGGGGGCAGACGTGATCGTGCCCGCGGGGGTGTTGCCGGGCCTTCTGATCGGCGGCGAGAAGGGGTTCCGCGTGGGCCATGCGCCGGTTATCAACTGCGCGTCGGTCGGGCTGAAGGCCGCCGAGATGTGGGCCTCGCTCCGCGGTATCGACGGCATCGGCCCCAGCCGCGGCCCCAGCTTCGCCCTTGCCCCCGACCGCGCCCGTGCCGATTTCCGCGCACTTGTGCGGGACGGGCGGCCGCGCTGATCTTCCGGCGCAGAACCTGACGAAAGGACACAGCATGCAGAAACCCGAAAAGATCCTGTTCTCGACCGAAATGACCGCCCATGGCGGCCGCGACGGCAAGGTGGAAAGCCCCGACGGCAGCTTCACCCTGTCCCTCTCGGTGCCGAAGGAGATCGGCGGCCCGGGCGGCGAGGGGTCGAACCCCGAACAGCTTTTCGCAGCGGGCTATGCCGCGTGCTTCCTTTCGGCGCTGAAGCTGGTGGCGCGGCAGGGCAAGGTATCGCTGCCGGCCGAGACGGCGATCACCGCCAAGGTCTCGCTCGGGCCGGTCGAGGTGGGCTATGCGCTGGTCGTGGCGCTGACCGCCTCGGTGCCCGGGGTCGATACCGCGGTGGTGGAAAAGCTGTTGGCCGAGGCGCATGCCCGCTGCCCCTATTCCAACGCCACCCGCGGCAATATCGAGGTGACGCTGAGCGCAGGCTGAGCCTCAGCGGACCGGGATGCCCGCGGCCTCCCGGTCCCAGGTCGCCTGGGTCACTCCGCGTTCGGTCAGCACGTATTTGCGCACCTTGCCGTTTTCCGTGACCGGCAGCGCCTCGACCGTCTCGATGTAGCGCGGGATTGCGAAATAGGGCAGGCGGGGGCGGCAGAAGTCGATCAGCTCGACCGGGTCCAGCACCACCCCCGGGGCGGCGATTACCGCCACCATCACCTCGTCCTCGGCCATCTCGGACCGTACCGGGAAGGCCGCGACCGAGCCGATCCCGGGATGCGAGAGCAGCACCTGCTCGACCTCGAAGGAGGAAATGTTCTCGCCCCGCCGGCGGATCGCGTCCTTCATCCGGTCGACGAAACGGAACGCGCCCGAGGGCTCCTGCACCACGCGGTCGCCGGTGTGGAACCACAGGTTACGCCAGGCCTCCACCGTCTTCTCGGCCATGCCGAAATAGCCCGAGGCGAAGGCGAAGGGTTCGTCGGCGCGCAGGATCAGCTCCCCCGCCGTGCCCGGGGGGACTTGCTCGTCGTGGTCGTCGACGACGCGGGCGGAGAACCCGGGGCGGACCCGGCCCATCGTGCCGTCGCCCGTGGTCTCCGGTGTCGCCGCGATGACGAAATTCGTCTCGGTCGAGCCGTAGCCCTCGATCAGGGCGAAACCGAACCGTTCGGCGAAGGGCTGGTGGAACCGCTGGGGCACGCCGGGGCCGAGGGCGAGGCGCACCCAATGGTCGCGGTCGGCGGGGCTTTCGGGGCGTGAAAGCAGGATCGGCACCATGGCGCCCAGAAGGTAGGTGACGGTCGCGCGGTGCCGCGCCACCGCGGGCCAGAATCCCGAGGCCGAGAACCTGCGCCCGAAGATCACCGTGGAGCGGGTGATCAGCGCCTGGTAGAAGGTGTTCAGCGCGTTGACATGAAAGAGCGGCAGCACCGTGTAAAGCCGCTCGCCCTCGGTCAGGCCAAGGATGTCGGCGGTGTTCTTCCCCCACCACCAGATCTGCGCATGAGGGCAGCAGACGCCCTTCGACGGGCCGGTGGTGCCCGAGGTGTAGACGATCGCCGCCGTGTCGCCCGCTGTCAGCTTTGCCGGCGTCGTCGCGTCGCCCGGCGGCGGGAAGGGCACCGCCAGCGGGTGCCCGGCGCCGATGTCCAGCATCCAGATCCGCTCGACCGCCAGCGCGTCCATCTCCAGTGTCGACAGGCACTCGGCGAGGCCGGCCTCGATCACCATCAGCCGGGCGCCGCAATTCGACAGGATGTGCTGCAGCTGGACCCCGCGCGAGGCCACGTTGACCGGTACGGCCACCGCGCCGAGCCACAGACAGCCGAGGATCACCTCGAGGAGTTCCGGCCGGTTGGTCAGCATCAGCGCCACCCGGTCGCCACGGCCCACCCCCGCCTCGGCCAGAGCGCCCGCCCGGGCGGCGGCACGCGCCGCGGTTTCGGCATAGCTCCAGCTTTCCGCCCCGTTGTCGCCCTCGAACACCACCAGCTCGGCTTCGCCACAGCTTTCGGCACGTTCGGCAAGCAGGTCGGGCAGCACGCGCGGGTCGGTCATCACGCCTTGTCTCCGGTCTCGGGTATCAGGAAGGGCGCCATCCGGGCCCGCATCGCGTCATCGATCGGCCGTGGGCGCGGGCGTGCACCCGAAAGGTCGCAGGCGACGATGGTGTGCCGGGCGCGCAGGACCCCGGCCCCGCCCTCGACCGCCGCGCGGATGTCGAAGGTGATCGAACTCGTGCCGATCTTCGCGACCCGCAGGTCGTAGGCCAGTACCTCGCCCAGCCGGGCCGGCCCCACGAAATCGACGCTCAGCGCGGCGGCAGGAACGCCGAAGTTCGCGCCCATGTGCATCGTCGCGAAATCCTGCCCGATGGGGCCTGCGAACCAGTCCTCCACCACCCAGTTGATCATCTCGATCAACCGCGGAAAGAAGGCGATCCCCGCGGGATCGCATTGGCCGAAGCGCAGGGTGTAGCGGGCGCGAAAGACCTCACCGCTCATTCCGCGGCCTTGCCGGGCAGGGCGGGGGCGGCGGGCTGGATCGGCCGGGTGCGCGCCTTGCGCCGCAGCTCGATCTCCTGCTCGCGCGTCTTCGTCATCTCGCGGTGCGCCTGGTCGCGGCCCGAGAGGTACTGGCGCGGCCAGTGCTGGTTGCGCGCATCGTACCAGGCCGAGGCCTGACGGGTGAAATAGGGGTTCCACATGTGCGGCCGGCCAAGCGCCACCAGATCGGCGCGGCGGGTGTGCAGGATGGTGTTGACCTGCCCCGGCTCGGTGATCGCACCGACCGCCATGACGGCCAGCTTCGGCACGTTGCGGATCGCCTCGGCAAATTGCACCTGGAACATCCGGCCGTAGGTGGGCTTCTGCGTTGCCACGGTTTGCCCGGCCGAGACATCGATCAGGTCGCAGCCCGCCGTCGCGAAGGCCTCGGAGATGGCGAAGGTATCCGCTTCGGAAATCCCCCCCTCGGCCCAGTCGGAGGCCGAGATCCGCACCGACATCGGCCGATCCTCGGGCCAGACCGCGCGCATTGCGGCGAAGACCTCCAGCGGATAGCGCAGACGGTTCTCGATGCTGCCGCCATAATCGTCGTCGCGGGTGTTGGTCAGGGGCGACAGGAAACTGGCCATCAGGTAGCCGTGGGCGCAGTGCAGCTCGCACATGTCGAAACCGGCGCGGGCGGCGCGTTCGGTGGCGGCGACGAAATCGTCGCGGATCCGGTCCATCGTCTTGCGGTCGAGGGCATGGGGCACCTGGCTCACGCCGTCGAGATAGGGCAGGGGAGAGGCCGAGACGACGGGCCAGTTGCTGCCGGTATCGGCGATCGGGCGGTCCATCTTCTCCCAGCCGAGCTGGGTGGAGCCCTTGCGGCCGGAATGGCCGATCTGCATGCAGATCTTCGTTTCCGAATTGGCATGGACGAAATCGACGATCCGCTTCCATGCGGCCTCCTGGCTGTCGGACCAGAGGCCGGGGCAGCCAAGGGTGATGCGGCCGTCGGGCGAGGGGCAGGTCATCTCGGTGAACACCAGCCCCGCGCCGCCAAGCGCGTGCGAGGTGTAATGCACGAAATGCCAGTCGGTCAGCTCGCCCTCCTCGGCGCTGTACTGCGCCATGGCCGACATCACCACGCGGTTCGGTAGCTCCATCCCGCGCAGGCGGAAGCGGGTGAACATCGGTGTCGGGCGGCTCTGGCGGTAATCGTCGCCGGTCTCGCGGAACAGGCGTTCGTAATAGGCGGTGTCGACCTTTTCCACGAAGCCCGGGTCGCGCACGATCAGGTTGTCGTAGGTGATCGACTTGGCGCGGCACATCACCACCATGGCGAATTGCGCGGGCTCCATGTCCCACGACCGGTTCATGTGCTCGAACCACGCAAGCGACACGTCGGCGTTGTGCTGGATGATCTGGCAGGGCGTGCGACGGGCATCGTCATAGGCCTGGAAGGCGGCGGGCACATCGCCTTCGTTGGCCAGGACACTGTCGGACAGCGCGATCGCGCATTCCATCGCCAGCTTCGTCCCCGACCCGATCGAGAAATGCGCCGAGGCCTTGGCGTCACCCAGGATCACGATGTTCTCGTGCCACCAGTTGCGGCAGAAGATCCGCGGGAAGCGGCGCCAGACCGAGCGGTTGGTGAGCAAGCCGTGCCCCATCAGTTCCTCGGCATACAGCGCCTCGAGTCGCTGGCGGGTGTCTTCCTCGTCGAATTCGGAAAAGCCGTGGCCCTGCCAGCAGGCCTCGTCCATCTCGAACACCCAGGTGGAGCGGCCGGCCTCGTACTGGTAGCAATGGGCGCAGACGATGCCGTGCTCGGTCTCCTTGAAGAAATAGTTGAACTCGTCCATCGGGCGGGTGGAACCCATCCAGCAGAAGCGGTTCGCCTTCATCGACACGTCGGGCTGGAAACTGTCGCGAAAGGTCTCGCGGATGCGCGAATTCACCCCGTCGGCGGCGACGATGATGTCGCTGTCCGCGAAACGTTCCTGCAGCGTGGCCGGGTCTACTGCGGCGGAGAAGTTCATCTCCACCCCCTCCTCGCGGCAGCGCTCCTGCAGCAGTTTCAGCAGGGTCATGCGCGAGATCCCGGCAAAGCCGTTGCCGGCGCAGCGCAGCTCCTCCCCGTCCTTGTGGACCGCGACATCGTCCCAATAGGCAAGCTCGCCCCGGATCCGGTCGAAGGAGGCCCGGTCGCGGGAAAGGAACTCGTGCAGCGTCTCGTCCGAGAAGACGACGCCGAAGCCGAAGGTGTCGTCGGCGCGGTTCTGTTCAAAGATCTCCACCGTCCAGTCGGGCCGCTGCTTCTTGGTCAGAAGCGCGAAGTAAAGGCCCCCCGGGCCGCCGCCGATCACCGTGATACGCATGAGGAGCCCTCCTGTCGGATGCCGAATTTATTTTATACTTAAACTATAATTATGGGGTCGCGCAAGCCCGGGAAAGACCTGCGCGGCCCCGAAGGCTAAAGCGAGATCCCGCCCAGAGAGCTGCCGCCGCAGACGAAGAGGACCTGCCCCGTGATGTAGCCCGCGGCCGGGTCGCAGAAGAACAGGACCGTGCGCGCCACGTCCTCCGGCGTGCCGATCCGTCGCACGGGCAACTGGTCGGCAAGGCGCTGCTGGCGCTCGCCGTCCTTGGGGATGATGCCCCAGAAGTTGTCGGTCAGCACCGGGCCCGGGGCGACCACGTTGACGGTGATCCCTTCGGGGCCCAGCTCCTGCGCCCAGGTGCGGGCCATGCCGTGTATCGCCGACTTGGTGGCGGAATAGGCGGTGCGCCCGGGAACCCCCATGGACGCGCGGGACGACACGAAGACCACCCGCCCGAAGCCCGCCTTGCGCATCGCGGGCAGCATCGCCTGCGTCAGGATCATGGGCGAGGTGACGTGCAGCTGGGTCAACCCCGCGACATGCTCCGGCAGCACGTCGGAAACGGGGTTCGGCCAGATCAGCCCCGCGTTGTGAACGATATGGCTGACCTCGTGCCTTGCCGCGATCTCGGCCGCCACCTTGGCCGTTGCGTCGCCGTCCAGCAGGTCGACCACGATCTGGGTGAAGTTGGGATCTTCCAGATCGCCCGTCTCGGCGGCGAGGCCGATCACCTTCCAGCCCTTCTCCAGCATTTCCTTCGCGATCTCGCGTCCGATGCCTGAACTGGAACCCGTAACGATGGCGGTATAGGGGGCGCTGGTCATGCCGCGGATCCTTTCCCGGGGACGAGGGCCAGCACGCGAAGGGGGCTGCCCGACCCGTCGCGGATCTTCAAGGGCGCGGCGAAGAGGATTGCCCCGCGCGCCGGCAGGCGGTCGAGCCCGGCGAGGCATTGCAACCCATAGCGCCCGTTGCCGTGCAGGATGGAATGCGCGGGGTAGGGCGGGCTGAGGTGGCTGCCCTGTCCCGCATCGGTTCCGATCGTCTCGGTCCCGAAGCCGAGTATGCCGCGTTCATGCACCAGGAACTCGATCGCCGAGGCGTCGGGGCCGGGGGAATGCGGGCCGTCCTCGCGCAGGTTGAGGTACTTGGGCGTCGTCACATGCTGCGCCCAGTCGGTGCGGAACAGGACCCAGCAGCCGGGGTCGATCTTTCCGTTCGCCGCCTCCCAATCTTCCAGATGGGCGCGGGTCAGGATGAAATCCTCGTCCGCCGCGGCCTCGGCCGAGAAGTCCAGTACCACCGCGGGCGCCACGAGATGGTCGAGCGGCAGGTCGTCCACCGTGCCCTGCGCCAGATGCCGCCCGGTGACCCAATGGGCGGGCGCGTCGAAATGGGTGCCAGCATGTTCGCTCAGGGTGATCGTGTTCCAGTACCAGGCCGGGCCGCGCGCATCGTAGCGCGAGACCTCCTCGATCCGCACCGGCTGGCACTGGCCGAATTCCGGCGGCAGCACCATCACCGGGATCTCGGGCGACAGGACATGGCTCAGGTCGACGATCTCGACCCCGCCGCCCGCCAGCGCTCCGGCGAGGGCGGAAAGCACACCGGCGCCGTTCAGATCCGTGCTCACTGGCTCATCTCCCGTTCCGTGACTTTCGGGTCGTCGTAGAAGCGCGCCGCGACATCTTTGGCGACATCGCCGACGAAGCTGTCCTCGATCCCCTCTGCCAGCGCGGTCACCACGGCGCGGGCGATCTGCGCGGGGGCAACCTTGGGGGGCGGCACATGTTCGCGCCAGGCGTCGTCCACCGGGCCGGTGAAGACGCTCATCACCCGGACGCCGCCGGGGCGCAGCTCGGCCCGCAGGCTTTGCAGAAGCGACAGCCGCGCGGCGGCGGTGGCGGAGTGGAGCGCGAAGGCCGGGTTCGCGGCCAGCGCCGAGACCGGCAGCACGTCGACGAAGGCGGCAGCCGAATTCACCCCGTCGGCGCCCCGCCCGCGCATCGCGGGGCCAAAGGCCTGCGCCAGCCGTTGCAGGCCGAACACGTTGACGGCAAAGGCATCCTGCGCGGCGATCATCCCGCCATCCATCGCGCCGCCCGGGCGCACATGTTCGGCGGTGTTCACCAGGATATCGGTCTTGCCGCCGATGCTCGCCGCCAGTTCCGCGACCGACCGCGTGTCGGTCAGGTCGAGCGGGACCACCTCGATCCCCGGGGTGTTGGCCAACGCCTCCTGCCCGGCGAAGGGCTTCCACGGCTCGGCCACGCCCACGAAGACATGCGCGGCCCCGGCCTTGAGCAGTGCCTGCGCCACGGCCTGCCCGACTGCCCCGCGCCCGGCGGTCACGAGGATGCGACGGTGCTTCGGGCTCGCCGTCAGCTCGCGGTACTCGGGATCGTCTTCCATATGCGCGGATCTCCCTTCCGGCAGCGCCATCAGCACCGCGTTGCCGCCCTTGTCCAGCTTGTGGATCATCCGCACCCGGCCCGGCACCGCGACGTCGCCATGCAGGTGCACCACCAGCGACGGCCCGGCGTCGAGCCGCACCATCCCCACGCGCCATGGCATGCGCTGGCGGAAATAAAGATCGGTCGAGGTGCGGATCGTCGTCTCGGCGATCACCTCGCCGCCCGGGGGCACGGGTTTCACCGTCAGCGCGGTGGACAGGCATTTCGCGCAGGCATCCCGGGCGGGGTAGCTGACCGTGCCGCAGGCATCGCAGACCTGCAACGCGAACCCGCCCCGGCTGGCCGCCGCGGTCAGCTTCAACGCCGCGCGGCTGCGCTGCACTGGGGGCAGTTCGGGGCGCAGGGTGACCGCCTGCGGATCCTTCTTCGGCGGCGGGGCGATCGGATCGGTCATGTGCCTGCCCCTTCCTGCGGTCCTGGCCCTTCCAGGATCGCCGCACTGGTGCACAGCCCCCGGTCGTAGTTGATCATCCCAAAGCCCGACACCAGCGCCCGCTTCGCCCCCGGCACCTGCCGCGAAAGCGACTGCCCGGTGACCTGCCGCAGCCCCTCGACCAGCCCGAGATAGCCGCCCGCCGCCCCGGCCTGCCCGGCCGACAGCTGCCCGCCCGAAGTATTGTGCGGAAAGTCCCCGGCGCTGGTCAGATCATGGGCGCGCACGAAGTCTTTCGCCGCCCCCTTGGGGCAGAACCCCAGATCCTCCAGCTGCATCATCACGATCACCGGGTAGTCGTCGTAGGTTTCCAGCACGTCGATCCCGTCGGGCGTGGTGCCGGCCATGCCGTAAAGCTCGTCGATATCCATCTCCCACCCGCCGCGCATCTGGATCGGGTCGTCGGGGAAGGCGTTGTGCCGCTCGATCGCGCCGGTCAGTTGCGCATGCGGCAGCCCGAGGTCGCGCGCCACGTCCAGCGAAGTTACGAGGAAGGCCTCGGCCCCCGCGCAGGGCATGACGCAATCGAAAAGGTGAATCGGGTCCGCGATGGGCCGGGCGTTCATGTAGGCCTCCATCGTCAGGGGCTTTTTCATGATCGCCTGCGGGTAGGTCAGCGCGTTATCGCGCTGGCTGACGCAGATCTTGCCGAAATCCTCGCGCGTGGTGCCGGTGGTGCGCATGTAGTGATCGGACAGAAGCGCGAAGGAGCCGTTCGGACCGCCGTAGCCGTAGGGGTAGCTTGCGTCCTGCGCAAAGCGCGAGAAGGAGGAGAGGAGCTTGCGGAAGCTGTCCACCTGGTTCGCGTCGGCGCCGATGCAGGCGACGATGGTGGCGTCGCCCGCCTCGACCGCCCTTGCCGCACGCCGCAGCGCCACCACCGCACTGGCCCCGCCCATGGGGATGTTGTCCAGCCACCGCGGGGTGAGGCCCAGATGCTGGGTCAGCCCCACCGCGCTGTCGGGAAAGAGGGTGAAGCTGGAGACCGAGAGCCCGTCGACATCGGCAGGCACGATCCCCGCACCGTCGCAGAGCGCCTTGAGCGCGCGCGCGATCCACCAATGTGCGCTGTCGATGGAATAGCGCACATAGGGAAGCGAGACAGGCACCGCCACGGCGATGTCGCGATAGGGCGCGCGGGGGCGCTTCATCAGGGCGGGGGGCATCAGGCGATCCGCTTCTTCAGGTGGCAGGTGTCGATGGCGCGGCCCTCGGCCACCGCTTCTTCCACCGCCTGGCGCAGCGCGCCGCGCTGAATCTTCTCGGTCGAGGTCAGGGGGATCGCCTCGACGAAGGCCACGAACCCCGGCGCCTTGTAATAGGCAAGCCGCGTCAGGCACCAGCGCACGATCTCCTCGGCCAGCGCGGCATCCGCCCCTGGCGCCTTCGGCACGATCAGCGCCGCGACCTCTTCGCCGCGCACCGGGTCGGGCAGGGGGGCGACGGCGATCTGGGCGATGGCCTCATGCCGGCCAAGCACGCTTTCGACCTCCACCGCCGAGATGTTCTCGCCCGAGCGACGGATGACGTTCTTCTTGCGGTCGACGAAATGCAGCTGGCCCTGCGCGTCGCGGCTGACGACATCGCCGGTGTGGAACCATCCACCCTCCCACGCCTCGGTGGTGGCCTTCTCATCCTTCAGGTATTCGCGGAAGAACCCCAGCCGCGGGTCGGCGCCCGCATGGCGCACCAGAAGCTCGCCCGGCATGTCCACCCCCGCCTCGGTCCCGCCATCGGCACGGATCGACACCTCGACATCCGCACCAGGGCTGCCGAAGCACGACGTGCCGATCTGGCGCGGTTCGCGGCTGGCGATCACCACGGCGCCGGCGCCGGTCTCGGTCATCGCCCAGGCCTCCAGCAGGGGAAAGCCGAAGCGCTCCTCGAACGGGCCGTGCAGCAGGCGGTCGACGCCCGCGCCGAAGCCGAAGCGGACGCGGTGGGCGCGGTCTGTCGCGCTCGGCGCCGCCGACATCAGCATCGCGGGCATGACGCCGAGGTAATGTATCACGGTCGCGTCGAATTCGGCCACGGTGGCCCACCAGCTGCGCGGGTGGAACCGGTCGAGGATGGCGATGCAGCCCGCCACGGTAATGCTCGCCACCAGCGAATAGGCCATGGCGTTCATGTGGAAGAGCGGCAGCGGCGTCAGCATCCGTTCCGCAGGCTCGACGTTCAGGGTGCAGAGATCGCCGACCGAAGCGTACCATTCGCCGGCCAGCAGGAAATAGGTGTTGGTGAGCACGCAGCCCTTGGGCCGCCCGGTGGTGCCGGAGGTGTAGAGGAGCGCGCATTCCGTGTCGCGGGTGATCGGGGTCTGCGTCGCTGCGAAGGGCGCGGGCGGCGGCGCGGCCTCGGCAGCGATCACCGGCATCGCCGAACCGACCGCAGCCGCGGCCCCGGCCAGATCCGCGTGCCGCGCGGGGATCGCCACGGCAAGCACCATCTCGGAATGCGCGATCAGGTATTCCAGCTCGGCCGCGCGCAGGTCGGGGTTGATCGGCACGACCGAGGCGCCGAGCGCGTTGAGCGCGAACCAATGAAAGATGAACGCAGGCCGGTTCTGCAGCAGGAGACCCACCCGGTGCCCCGGCCCGTAGCCCGCCGCGCGGTACTGCGCGACCAGCGCCCCGATCTCGGCCAGCGCCGTGCCGTAGGGGATTTCCTGCGCCGCGATGCCATAGGCCGCGGCGGTGCCGGGCAGCACCGACAGGAAGGGCCGGTCGGGATAGGCGCGCGCGATGCGGGCGAAGCGGGCGAAGACGGAGGCGTCGTCCAGCGTGCCGGGAAGGAAGGTCATCGGGATCTCACATGAAGAGCTGGATGTTGCCCATCGGGGCGTCGAAATTCACGAGGTCGACCCGCTTCAGCACGATCTTCAGCTGACCCTCCTCAAGCCGCATCTCGTGCCGTGCCCAGCCGGCGTACATGGTGAACTCATCCCCCCGCGTCTCGGCGTAATGGAACGGGGTCCAGGTGCGGAAGCGGTTCGCCGCCATGTCGATCTCGTCGACCTGGGGCGCCTGTAGCAGGTGCTGGGCCCGGCTCTTGGGTTTCTGGCTGAAGGTGCGGGCGCCCGAGAGGCGCTCCACCCGGATGCGCAGCAGCAGCATGTCCTCGTACATCAACGAGGCCTGAAGCTTCGGGTCGGTCTGCTGCCATTCGGCGGGCATCCAGTAATGCGCGTCCTCGGCATAGAGCGAAAGCCACTCCTCATAACGCAGCTCGTCCAGCAGACGCGCCTCGCGGTAGATGAAGGCGGTCAGGTCGGCCTCGGTGACATTGGCCGTGGTCTCTTCGGTCACGCTCATTCCGCGGCCTCCTGCGCCTGCCCCTCGGGCAGCATGTATTTCAGCCAGGCGTGGAACTGGTTGCGCATCTGGCGTTCGCTGGTGCCGCCGGCCACATCGGTCACGTCCTCGGCCTCGCCCTCGGCATAGAGACGCTGGATGTTGACCCATTCCATGCCATCGGCATGCAGGCCCAGCTGCGCGCGCTCGTACATCTCCAGGTCGTCATGTCCGACGATGGAGGTGGGGGCGTTGATCAGCCGGTTGTACATCAGCGTCCGTTCGAAAAGCATGTCCGGCGCACCGACGAGGCGGAAGGTGTAGCTTTCCACCAGCGTCTTGTCGGCGGCGATCGGCTTGAACACCCGCAGGGTCTGGATCGGGCCCTTCACCATGATGTTCGGGAAATAGACCGTGTTGTGGCGGTTCTCTCCCAGGATCTTCTCGGCCCGCTCCTTGCCGTAGGCTTCGACCATCTGGTCGTAATACCCCGGGATCGCGGAATAATCCGCGTGGATCGAGGTGGTCACGCCGGTATGGCCGTGGCCGTTCGGCCAGACCCTGAGGCCCATCTTCTCGAAGAAGTCGTAGGGTGCCATGAAGGGGGCGTAGACCTCGACCGCCATGGGCTTCGGCCCGCCCTTGGCCTGCTCGCGCTCCCACACAGACACCGCCGTGCCGGCAGAGCTTTCATGCGCGACCATCGGGTGGCAGGTGTCGGTCTGGTTCTCGACCAGCATCTTCCAGTTGCAGGGGTGCATGTAGCGCAGCGGCGCGCCTTCGAGCACAAGCTTCCCCTCGGGCGAGCGGTCGACCATGTTGTCGATGGAGGAAAGGCTTTCGCCGAAGAACTCCTCGAACCCCACGCCGGTAGGGGCGAGGCGGGCGAAGATGAAGTCGCGATAGACCTTCGTCGCGCCCACGGGGGCAAGGCCGCGCACAGCCTCGCTCTCTTCCAGCCCGGTGCCTTCGTAGCCCTTGCGGAACGGGATCGCCAGCAGCGAACCATCGGTCTTGAACGACCAGGCGTGATAGGGGCAGCGGAAGAACTTGCCGGTATTGCCGCAGGCCTCCGACGCGATCTTGGTGCCCTTGTGCGGGCAGCGGTTGTAAAGCACGTGGACCTGCCCGTCGGTGTGGCGCGAGGCCATCACCGGCTGATCGCCGATCTCGGTCGTCAGGTAATCCCCGGGGTTCGGGATCTGGCTGGCATGGCCGACATAGACCCAGGTGTTGGCGAAGAGGTGGCGCATCTCCAGCCGGAACACCTCGGGGTCGGTGTAGAGATCACGGTGAACCGCCTCGGGCTTCACCAGCGCACGAAGCTGGGCGGGGTCGGCATAGGTGGCAGGCATGGCGTAACCCTCCTTGGAGCGAGCCTAGAGATCGAGAACCAGCCGGGGCGAGACCGCCCGCGACACGCAGATTTGCATCACCTTGTTCGAGGCCTTCTCCTCATCGCTGAGGACGACGTCGCGATGCTCCGGCACGCCCGAGATCACGCCGGTCTGGCAGATCCCGCAATCGCCGCGCTGGCAATCGTAGACGACGTCGACGCCCGCCTCCTCCAGCGCCTCGATGATGGTCTGGGCGGGGGCGACCGTCACCACCTTGCCGGTGGAGGCAATCTCCACCTCGAAGGGCTGATCGCCTGCCGCGGGGGGCGGGGTCGCGGTGAACAGCTCGTAGTGGAGGCGCTCCGCGGGGCGGCCCTCTTCGGCCCAGGCGGTCTTCATCGCCTCGATCATGCCGCCGGGGCCGCAGACATAAAGATCCGCCCCCGCGGGCGTGGCAGCGAGGATGGCGCCGAGGTCGGGCGGGCCATCCACGCTGTCGTAGCCGGTGGTCAGGCTGTCGCCGCAGAGCGTGGCGAGGTCCGGCAGGAAGGCAAGCTCCCCCTCGGCGCGGCCAAAGTAATAAAGACGGAACGGGCGCCCTCCGGCCTTCAGCGCGCCGGCCATCGACAGGATCGGCGTGATGCCGATGCCGCCGGCCAGGAGCGTCACCGGGCCATCGCCGGGCGTCATTGCGAACTGGTTCACCGGCGCGCCGGAGGTCACGGTGTCCCCCACGGACAGCCCGTGGACATAGGCCGAGCCGCCGGTGCCCGGATCCTCGCGCAGCACGCCCAGGGCATAGCGCCCTTCACCCAAGCCCGGGAGCGCCACCAGAGAATAGGGCCGGTCGCCCCCCTGCGGCAGTGCCACGCGGATATGGGCGCCCGCCTCCCATCCCGGCAGCGCACCGCCCGTGCTTTCCAGGATGAGGCAACGCACGCGGGGGGTCTCGTCCCGGATCTCGGCCACGCGGAAGGTGAGCATGCTCATGTCGTCTCCTCTGCCGGGCTGCTGGGGTCGAGGGCGGGCGGGCGATGCAGGCCGGTGCCCACCAGCATGCGCAGGAAGCCCGCCATCCGCTCCTGCCGCCACGCCTCGGTATCCATGGTCCCATAGTCGTAGAATCCCCGCCCGTCGCGCAAGCCCCGGCGCCCCTCGGCCATGTTGTCCTGCACGATCTTCGGCGCGGAAAAGCGGTCCTCGCCGGTGGCGTCGGCCATGTAGCGGCTGGCGTGGAAAAGGATGTCGCCGCCACCCCAGTCGATGAATTCCAGAAGGCCCAGCACCGCGAACCGCAAACCGAAGCCGTATTTCACCGCGCGGTCCACATCCTCGGCCGAGGCCACGCCCTCCTCGACCAGACGGGCGGCCTCGTTCATCGCCAGTGCCTGGATGCGCGGCACGATGTAGCCGGGAGAGGGGGCACAGGTGACGGGCGCCTTGCCCACGGCCTCCAAGAGCGCGGTCAGTTCGGCCGTCACCACAGGATCCGTCTCGGGCGTCGGGCTGACCTCGACCAGCGGGACGAGGAAGGCGGGGTTCAGCCAATGGGCATTGAGGAACCGCGCGGGCCGCCCGCTCCAGTCCGACAGCTGGGTCGAGAGGTAGGTGGAGGTGGTCGAGGCGACGATCGCCTCCGCCCCGGCGGTGGCGTCGATCAGGGCGAGGCCCTCGCGCTTGGCCGCATCCGTCTCGGGCACCGCCTCGAACACCACGCGGGCGGGTCCGAGGGCGGCCTCGGCACGCTCCAGCGGGAAGACGGTGACGCGGGCGAGGATGGTGTCGATCGCGGCCGCGTCGAAGGCGCCGAGCCCCGCCATCATGGTCAGCGTCGCGCGGATCTCGGCCCGTGCCTCCTCCGCGGTGCGGACCGCGTCCTCGTCGCTGCGGGGCTTGGCGTCGAGCAGGTGCACCGGGTAGCCGGCATAGGCGAAGCAATAGGCGATCTGCCGCCCCATCCGCCCGGCGCCGACGCAGGCTATGACGGGTGCGCTCATGTCAGGCCCTCTGACAGCAGCGCCGACATCGCGCCCCGGTCGAGACCGCCGAGGCCGAGACCGCCGAGTGTCCGCCCCTCGGTGCGGAAGTCGCGACCGACCGCCGCGCCCGCGACCGCCAGCAGCCCCGCGGCGACCGGCGCGGGTACCTTGGCCCACTCCGCGACCGACACGAGGAAGGCGAGGCCAAGGCACACGTCCTCGAGCATGTAGCGGTGGGTCTCGAGGTCGAGATGCTCGTGCCAGTCGCCGGAATCCACCAGCTTGTCATGCGCGAGGTTGCCGTACATCCAGTTGGAGGTGGTGTAATGGTCGGCCAGCGGGAAATGCGGCGCGGCATACCCCAGCGCCTCGCGCAGCGCGATCCGCTCGCCGTCGAGCGCGTCATGGACGCGGCGGATGGTCGGCTGCGTGCCCTCGTTATGGATGTCCCAGCGGTCGAAATGCTGGATCGGCCCGGCGTTCATGACAATCAGCGGCGGGTGGATGATCGGCCCCGCGTTCATCAGCGCGGCCGAAAGCGCATCCTCCACCTTCTCGATCGCGCCGGGGAAGGCCTCGGAGATCACCGCCAGCGCATGGTCGGTGTTGCGGGCGGGGAAGACACCGGTCGGCAGGCGCGTGGCGCGGGTGGTGATGGCGACGGTGCCGGGCCCGTGCAGGCGGGTGAGCCAGGGCAGGGTGCCGGTCTCGGCGATGCTGACGTCGGCGGTGCAGCCCTCGGCGCGCAGCACCTGCATCATCAGGACCGACCCGAAGGTGCCCGGCGGCAGGTAGATCACCTGGCCATCGGCCAGATGCGGCGCCAGCCGCGCGGCAAGGTCGGCCTGGGCGAAGGCGGGCGTGGGCGCGACGATCAGCTCGGCCCCGTCAAGCGCCGCGCCGAGGTCATCGGTGACCAGCGCGATCTTCACCTCGCGCCGCCCCGACGAATCGACCAGCGTCAGGCTGCGACTGTCCGACACCGGGCCGAAGGCGGCCCGGTCCCGGCGCCAGAACCGCACCTCGTGCCCGGCTTCGGAAAAGTCCGCGACCGCGGCATGCGATCCGTTGCCCCCACCCAGAACAGCTATTTTCATGGTGCCGGCTTCTCCCTGTTTTGATCCGAGTAAATTCTTTAAACTTAAAATTATCAACCCCGGAGTTCGGGAATTTTCATATGCGCCCCAGCGCGCCCGGCGTCGCGGCCCCGGCCCTGTCTTTTATATTGCGTGCGAGGCGATATTTATTTAAGCCTAAACTAATTGCGCAACTGGATTCAGGGATCGTCCCCTTGCCCCAAGACAGGCAGATTCGCCACGTACTGGTCACCGGAGCGACCCGCGGCCTGGGTCATGAGATCGCCCGCCGTTTCGCCGCCGCGGGCGACCGGGTGACGGTGCTGGGGCGCTCTGCCGACTCGGCCGAGAAGACGGCGAAGGAGATCGGCGCGGCGGGCTGGGTGCAGGCCGACGTGACCGACGCCGCGGCGCTGCAGACGGCACTGGCGTCGGCCTCCGCGGCACGCGGAACCATTGACGTGCTGGTGAACAATGCGGGCGCGGCCGAGACGGCGCCGGTCGCGCGTTCCGGCCTCGACCAGCTGCACCGGATGATGGCGCTGAACGTCGACCATGTGCTGATCGCGACGCAGGCGGTGTTGCCGGCGATGGTGGCGCAGGGCTTCGGGCGGATCGTCACCGTGGCCTCGACCGCGGGGCTCAAGGGATATGGCTACGTCTCGGCCTATTGTGCGGCCAAGCATGCCGCCGTCGGCCTTACCCGCGCCATCGCGCAGGAGGTGGCGGGCAGCGGCGTCACCGTCAACGCCGTCTGCCCGGGCTACAGTGACACCGACCTGATCGCGCAATCGGTCGACAAGCTGGAGGCCCGCACCGGCAAGAGCCGGGCGGACCTCATGGAAACCTTCACCCGGACCAATCCGATGGGGCGGCTGATCGCCCCATCCGAGGTGGCGAATGCCGTGATATGGTTGGCGGAGGCCGAGGCATCTGCCATCACCGGGCAGTGCATCGCCGTAGCGGGGGGAGAGATATGAGCGACTCGAACGGGACGCCCGAGGCCGTCCACCTGGACGCCGAATACGGGCTGGCCGAGAATCCCGACGATCACCGCAGCGAACTGCGCCTGTGGCTCAGGATGCTTACATGCACCACGCTGATCGAGACCGAGATCCGCAAGCGCCTGCGCGAGCAGTTCGACACGACCCTGCCGCGCTTCGACATGATGGCGCAGCTCTACCGTACCGAGGAGGGCGTGCTGCTGGGCGAGCTATCGCAACGCATGATGGTGTCGAACGGCAACGTCACCGGGCTGGTGGAGCGTCTGGTGCAGGAGGGGCTGATCGAGCGTCAGGTCTCCGAGACCGACCGCCGCGCGACCCGCGTGAGCATGACCCCCCATGGCCGCGCCGTCTTCGCCGAGATGGCCGAGGCCCATGCCGAGTGGATCTCGGATTTCATGTCCAGCGTCAGCGAGCGCGATCAGGAACGGCTCTGGTCCCGGCTCGGGGGGCTCAAGGCCTCGGTCCGGGGGGCGCTGAGCGACCAGCCGGCGCAGGGCCGCAAGGCGTCGAGGAGGAAACGCACATGACACATCAGACCGCCATGCAGGCGCCGTTGTCCGAGGCCCGGCCCGAGCATTTCCTGCTCTCGGTCGCGGACGGGATCGCGACGATCACGCTCAACCGCCCGGACCGCAAGAACCCGCTGACCTTCGACAGCTATGCCGAGCTGCGCGATACGTTCCGCGCGCTGCGCTACGACGATGCGGTGACCGCGGTCGTGCTGACCGGGGCGGGGGGCAACTTCTCTTCGGGCGGCGACGTGTTCGAGATCATCGAACCGCTGACCACGATGTCGGTGCCCGAGCTGCACGCCTTCACCACCATGACCGGCGATCTGGTCAAGGAGATGCGCGCCTGCCCGCAGCCGATCGTCGCCGCGGTCGAGGGGATCTGCGCCGGCGCCGGCGCGATCATGGCGATGGCCTCGGACATCCGCATCGCGGGGGAGGGGGCGAAGGTCGCCTTTCTCTTCAACCGGGTGGGCCTTGCCGGCTGCGACATGGGCGCCTGTGCGATGCTGCCCCGGATCATCGGGCAGGGGCGGGCGTCGGACCTTCTTTACACCGGCCGCTTCATGGGCGCGGAAGAGGGCGAGCGCTGGGGCTTCTTCAACCGCGTGACCGGCGCGGGCGCGGCGCTGGAGGCGGCGCAGGAGACGGCGGCGGCGATCACCCGGGGCCCGACCTACGCCAACGGCATCACCAAGCGGATGCTGCAGATGGAATGGGCCATGGGCGTCGACGCCGCGATCGACGCCGAGGCGATCGCACAGGCGCTCTGCATGAAGACCGCCGATTTCCGCCGCGCGTTCGAGGCTTTCGCCGCCAAGTCCCAGCCCGTCTTCGAAGGCAATTGAGATGGCCGACCGCAGCTTTCTCGACTGGCCGTTCTTCGAGGACCGCCACCGCGAGCTTGCCGCGCGGGCCGAGGCCTGGGCGCAGGCGAACGTGCCCGGCCTCGTCGATCACCACGATGCCGACGGCTCCTGTCACCGCCTTGTCGCCGCGATGGGCGAGGCCGGGTGGTTCGTCCATTCCGCACCAGAAGACGGTCGGTTCGACGTGCGCACCCTGTGTCTTCTGCGCGAGACCTTCGGCCGGGTCGACGCGCTGGCCGATTTCGCCTTTGCCATGCAGGGGTTGGGGACCGGCGCGATCACCCTTGCCGGCACACCCGAGCAGCGCGACGCGGTGCTGCCCGGCGTGCGTGCGGGCACGACGATCGCCGCCTTCGCCCTGACCGAGCCCGAGGCCGGGTCGGACGTCGCGCAACTGGCGATGACGGCGACGCCCGCGGGCAACGACGAGATTGCGCTGAACGGCGAGAAGACCTGGATCTCGAACGGCACCATTGCCGGTCATTACGTCGTCTTCGCCCGCAGCGGCGAGGCGCCGGGCGCGCGCGGCCTTTCGGCCTATTGCGTGCCGGCAGACACCCCGGGGCTGACCGTGGCGGAAAAGCTGGAGACGGTCGCGCCGCACCCGCTGGCCCGGCTGCGCTTTGACGACGTCCGCATCCCCGCCTCGGCCCGGCTGGGCAAGGGCGGCGAGGGGTTCAAGATCGCGATGGCCACGCTCGACGTCTTCCGCACCACCGTTGGGGCGGCGGCGCTGGGGTTCGCGCGGCGCGCGCTTGACGTGACGCTGGATCGCACCCGCACCCGCCGGCTGTTCGGCGCGCCGCTTGCGGACATGCAGCTGACCCAGACCGCGCTGGCCGAGATGGCCACGGGGATCGACACATCGGCGCTGATGATCTATCGCGCCGCCTGGACCCGCGATGCCGGCGCCCCGCGCATCACGCGCGAGGCGGCGATGGCCAAGATGGTCGCGACCGAGGCGGCGCAGAAGGTGATCGACCAGGCGGTGCAGCTGCACGGCGGCGAGGGCGTGCGCGCGGGGTCGGTCCCCGAGACGCTTTACCGCGACATCCGGGCGCTCAGGATCTACGAGGGCGCGACCGAGGTGCAGAAGCTGATCATCGCCCGCCAGTTGCTGGCCGAGGCGGAGAAGGCCACCGCGTGACCACGCGGCAGGCAGACAGGAAGTGAACGTGACAGGACAGGAGACGACTGCGTGAGCGCCTTTGGATCGACGGGCACCGAAACCGGGGACAACGCCCCTGAAGACGCGGACGCAACCCTGCAGGTGCTGCAGCCCGAGGGCTGGAAGAAGCCGCGCGGCTATGCCAACGGAATGTCCGGGCGGGGCCGCATCGTGATGACCGGCGGTCTGATCGGCTGGGACGCGGAGGAGGTTCTGGCGAAGGGCTTCGTGCCGCAGGTGGAGCAGACGCTGCGCAACATCGTGGCGGTGCTGGCCGCAGGCGGCGCCGGGCCCGAACACCTGGCCCGGCTGACCTGGTACGTGCGCGACATCGGGACCTACCGCGCCGCGCTCAAGGAACTGGCCCCGGTCTACCGCGCGGTCCTGGGCCGGAACTACCCCGCGATGGCGCTGGTGCAGGTCGCGGCCCTCGTCGAACCCGAGGCACTGGTGGAGATCGAGGCGACCGCGATCGTTCCCGACTAGGAGGCCGGCGCCGCGCTGCCGCAAGCCGTCCCGGCCGGGGCGGATTTCCTTGCGGTATGCCCGCGCGGGATCCGGGTGCCGCGCCCCAGGGTCGACAGGGCGGGTATCAGCCCTCAGTCCTTAGACCGGCGTCACGGGAAGGTTGTCGATCAGCCGCACGCCGTTCAGCCAGGCGGCCAGGAACAGCCGGGCGGGCCGGTCGGCCACCTGCATCGGCGCAAGATCCGGGTCGCCGCGCAATTCGAGATAGTCGATCGTATCGAAGCCCGCCGCGCGCAGGGTGGCCTGCGCGGCCTCCAGCGTCGCGGCGACATCGCCGCCGCCGGAAATCGCACGCGCCGCATCGCCCAGCACCCGCCCGATCACCGGCGCAGCCCTGCGCGCGTCGCTCTCGAGCCGGAGATTGCGCGAGGACATGGCAAGCCCGTCCTCTTCGCGCACCGTGGGGCAACCCACGATCTCCGTCTTCAGGTCGAGATCGGCCACGAGGCGCCGCACGACCTGAAGCTGCTGATAATCCTTTTCGCCGAAAAAGCTGAAATCGGCATCGGTCTGAAGCAGCAGCTTGGTCACCACGGTCGCCATGCCGTCGAAATGCCCGGGTCGGGTGCCGCCGCACAGCCCGCTGCTCACGCCCGCGACCGAAACCGTCGTGGCGAAACCCTCGGGATAGATCTCTTGCGGGTCGGGCACGTAGAGCACGTCGATCGCCAGCGGCGCCAGCTTCGCGGCGTCGCTGTCCTCGGTGCGGGGGTACTTCGCCAGATCCTCGGGGTTGTTGAACTGGCGGGGGTTCACGAAGATCGTCACGATTACCCGGTCGGCACGTGCCCGGGCCGCCTCGACCAGGCTGAGGTGACCCGAGTGCAGCGCGCCCATTGTCAGCACGACGCCGATGGTCTGGCCCGCGGCGTGCCACTCGCGGGTCCGGGCGCGCAGATCGGCCTTGCGGCGAAGGATCTCCATCAGATCTTTCCTTCGTCGGTGAAGACATGCTCGGGCGCGGGGAAGTCACGCGCGCGCACCTCCTCCGCGTAGGCCCGGATCGCGCCGGCCGCGTCGGCCGCGAGATGGGCGTAGCGTTTCACGAATTTCGGCTTGAAGGCGTCGAACAGGCCCAGCATGTCGTCGATCACCAGGATCTGGCCGTCGCATCCGGCCGAGGCACCGATCCCGATGGTGGGAATCGCGATCTCGGCGGTGATCTGGTCGGCCAGCGCGGCAGGCACCTTTTCCAGCACGACGGAGAAGGCCCCGGCCTCTGCCACCGCGCGGGCATCGTCGCGGATGCGGTCGGCATCGGCGCCCTTGCCCTGCACCCTGTACCCGCCGAGCGCGTTGACCGATTGCGGCGTCAGCCCGATATGCGCCATCACCGGGATGCCGCGCTGCACCAGGGTGGCGATCGTCTCGGCCATGGTCCGCCCGCCCTCGAGCTTGACCGCGCCGGCCCCGGTCTCGGCCATCAGCCGCGCGGCATTGCGAAACGCCTGGGCCGGGCCTTCCTCGTAGCTGGCGAAGGGCATGTCGACGACCATCAGCGCCCGGTCCAGACCCCGCGCGACCGCCTGCCCGTGCAGGATCATCATCTCCATCGTCACCGGCAGGGTCGAGGGCAGGCCGTGCAGCACCATGCCCACGCTGTCGCCCACCAGCACCACGTCGCATTCCGCATCCGCAAGGCGGGCGACCGGGGTGGTATAGGCGGTCAGGCAGACCAGCGGGGTCGCCCCCTTGCGGGCACGGATGTCAGCGGCGGTCAGGGCCTTTTGCGGTGCGGATCGGCTCATGTCGGTCCTTTCGGTGGGTCAGAAGTCGAGGCCAAGATCAAGCGCCCGCGCGGAATGCGTCAGCGCGCCGGACGAGATGTAATCGACCCCGGTCGCGGCCACCTCGGCCACGCGGTCGAGCCGCATGTTGCCCGAAGCCTCGAGGATCAGCCGCCCGGCCGTCATCGCGACGGCCTCGACAAGGGTCGGGGTGTCCATATTGTCGAGCAGCACCACGTCGGCGCCGCCCTCGTCAAGCACTTCGGCCAGCTGGTCGAGGCGGTCGACCTCGATCTCGGTGCGGATCATGTGCGAGGCGCCGGCCTTGACCGCGCGCAGCACCGGGCGGATGCCGCCGGCAGCCGCAATGTGGTTGTCCTTGATCAGGATCGCGTCGGACAACGAGAAACGGTGGTTGAACCCACCGCCATGCAGCACCGCCTGCTTCTCGACCACGCGCAGGCCGGGGGTGGTCTTGCGGGTGCAGGTGATGCGGGTCGCAGTGCCCCGGGTCTCGGCCACGAAGGCGGCGGTCAGGGTGGCGGTGCCGCACAGCCGCCCGGCGAAGTTCAGCGCCACCCGCTCGGCCGAAAGGATGGAGGCGGCCTTGCCCGCGATCTCCATCATCAGGTCGCCGGGCGCGATCGGGTCGCCGTCGGCGACATGCGCGGTCACCTTCAGGTCGGGGTCGACCAGCCGGAAGGCGATGGCCGCGACCTGCATCCCCGAGGCGACGCCCGGCTCACGCGCATGAAGACGGGCGGTGTAGCGCTTGTCGGGGGGGATCACGGTGCGGGTCGTGATGTCGCCATAGGTGCCCAGATCCTCGATCAGTGCGGCGCGGACCATGGGTTCCAGGATCAGGTCGGGAAGCGGAGTATGTGTCATGCGTGTTCCAGTCTCACGGCATCGCGGAGGGCAAGCGCCCCGGCCAGCGTCAGGGTCGAACGCTGCCCGGCGTCACCTTTGGCCCGGGGAAAATCCGCGCGGAAATGGGCGCCGCGGCTTTCCTCTCGCAGGAGGGCCGAGGCGGCGATCAGGGTGGCGGTGGCAGTCATGTTGAGAAGCTGCGGGTTGTCGGGCTGACCTGCCTCGACCTCGGCGATCTCGCGCAGGGTGCGGCGCAGGCCGGCGGCCTCGCGGATCACCCCGGCGCCATTCGTCATTGCCTGCCGCAGACGCGCGATAAGCGCCGGGTCCGGCGCCGCCCTCGCGGGCATGTCGGGCAGCGCGACGGGTGTGGCGGTGGCCACCGACGGGCCAAGGGCGCCGCCAATGTCATGCGCGGCGCGCCGGGCGAAGACCAGCGCCTCCAGAAGCCCGTTCGAGGCAAGGCGGTTGGCCCCGTGCAGCCCGGTCGAGGCGGTCTCGCCACAGACCCACAGACCAGGGAGGGAGCTTTTCGCGTCGGCATCCGTCGCGATCCCGCCCATGTGGTAATGCGCGGCAGCGGCGACCGGGATCGTGCCCGCGACCGGGTCGAGCCCCGCGTCGCGGCAGGCCTGCGCCACGGCCGGGAAGGCCTCGAGGATCCGGGGCCCGAGTACCCCGCGGGTGTCGAGCGCGGGTCGCCGCCCGGCCTGGGTCTGGGCATAGACCGCGCGGGCGACGATGTCGCGCGGCGCCAGCTCCGCGTCGGGGTGGGCCTCCGGCATGAACCGCGCGCCGTCACGGTCGACCAGGGTCGCGCCCTCGCCCCGAAGCGCCTCGGTCGCAAGCGGCGCCGGGTCGAGGCCACAGTCGATGGCGGTGGGGTGGAACTGCACGAACTCGGCATCCGAGACCCGGGCCCCGGCACGCGCCGCCATGCCAATCGCCTCGCCCCGGATCCGCGGCGGGTTGGTGGTCAGCGCATACAGCCCGCCCGAGCCGCCCCCCGCCAGCAGGCAGGCCGGCGCCCGGATCAGGCAGGGCGCCGAGAGCCGGGGGAGGCTGCGCGCCACCTCGACCCCCGTGACCTTGCCATCTTCGACATGCAGGCCCGTGGCGATGACGCCTTCCAGCACCTGAATCGAGGGTGTCTCTCGGATGTGGCCGATCAGGGCGCGCATGATTTCCGCACCCGCCTGATCGCCACGCACCCGCACCACCCGCGCGGTCGAATGCGCCGCCTCGCGCGACAGCACGTAGCCGCCGGCATCATCACGGTCGAAGGGCGTCCCGAGGCCGGTCAGGTCAAGGATATGGTCCCGCGCCTCGGCGGTGACCAGCGCCGCGACCTCCGGGGTCACCGCGCCGGCCCCGGCCCGGATCGTGTCGCGCGCGTGGGCCTCGGCGCTGTCGTGGGGATCCATCGCCGCGGCCACGCCGCCCTGCGCCCAGGCCGAACTTGCCCCGCTGCCCAGCGGATCGGGCGACAGGATCAGCACCGGCCGGGGCGCCAGCTTCAGCGCGGCATAGAGCGCGGCAAGACCCGCGCCGATGACGACGACGCGGCCGGTTTCGATCACCTGCATGACACTCACGCCGACAGGCGGCGGGACAGGTCGATCATCCGCTCCACCGCGACGCGGGCCCGCGCCGCGATCTCGGGATCTACCTCAACCGCGCCCTGCATCGAGTGCAGCGACCAGAGGACGTTCTCCAGCGTGATCTTCTTCATGTAGGGGCACATGTTGCAGGGGCCCACGAACTCCACCCCCGGCAGGGCGTCCGAGATGTTCGACGCCATCGAGCATTCGGTGACCAGAAGCGCCTTTGGCGGTTGTTCCCGCGCGACATAGTCGATGATGCCACTGGTCGAGCCGGAGAAATCGGCCTCGGCCACGACGTCGGGCGGGCATTCCGGATGGGCGATGATCCGCGTCTCGGGGTTCCAGCCGCGAAAGTCGCGCAGGTCCTGCGCGGTGAAGCGCTCGTGCACGATGCAGGCGCCGTCCCACCAGACGATGCGTTTCTGCGGCACCTGCTTTGCCACGTTCTGGGCAAGGTACTTGTCGGGGGTCATGATGACGGTGTCGCTGTCCTGTGCGGCGACGATCTGCGCGGCATTGGCCGAGGTGCAGCAGATGTCCGAGGCGGCCTTTACCTCGGCGGTGGTGTTGACGTAGCTGACCACCGGCGCACCGGGATAGCGCGCGCGCATCTCGGCAATGCCGGCCGGCGTGATGCTTTCGGCCAGCGAGCAGCCGGCCTCGCGGTCGGGGATCAGCACGGTCTTGGCGGGGTTCAGGATCTTCGAGGTCTCGGCCATGAAATGCACGCCGCATTGCACGATCACCCCGGCCTCGACCTTGGTCGCCTCGATCGCGAGTTGCAGGCTGTCGCCGACGACATCGGCAATGCCGTGATAGATCTCGGGCGTCATGTAGTTGTGGGCAAGGATCACCGCGTTGCGCTCCGCCTTCAGGCGGTTGATCGCGGCGACATAGGGCGCGAAGATCGCCCAGTCCGGCGGCGAGACGACCCGGCTCATGCGGGCGTAGAGATGGGCATTGGCCTCGGCTGTCTCGGTTGATGGGGAAAGATCGTAGTGATCGGCGAGTTCGGCGCGCAGCGCGATCTGGTCAAGCAAAGTGGGGGAATCCTCGGTTCATTGCATGCCGTCGCAGGACGGAACCCGACGCGCCTCCGGCGCCGGCTGCCCGATGTCTAGGAAAAACCGGACCGGGGAACAAGAACCCGGTTGCCCAATATTTCAAATTCGCCGTCCGGTTCTGTCACTTTCTTGCGCATTCACGAGATGGTTTCCGGTGTGGAGCCACGGGAATTCGCCGAAGGGCAGGCCTGACTGCCGTCAGGATCTGGCAGCTTGGGCGTGAGGGGTTATCTATACATGGCAATTGATACTTGGCACACGTAAGGCAACCGATGGCCTAATCCGCAGATTACATAATCTCGGTTATGGGTTTCCGCCGTGAGTTACGGATCAACCGTTCTCGGATCAGGGATGGCCCGCAGCTCACCCCGCTGCAAGCACCAGCCAGAGGCAAAGCTCGGCGACGAGCTGCGCCGCGCCGAGGACGTCGCCGGTGAAGCCCCCTATCTGTCGCCGCGCCAGCGCCGCTATCAACGCGGCGCCCACGGCGGCCGCCAGCATGGGGCCGATCACCAGGGGCAAGGCCAGAATGGCGATCACGGCCGCGCAGGCGATGGCGGCCCAGACCTGCCCGGGCCCGATCCGGTCGGCCGCGGAATGCCCCAGCCCGCCGTTGCGCGCGGGCGGCAGTAGCGCCATGATCGCCGGAAGCGGTGCACGGCTCAACGCGCCCGCCCCGGCCATGAGCAGGATCGCGGACTGGCCGGGCAGAACCTCGGCCAGCAGGACGACGCGCAACGCCAGCACCAGCACCAGAGCGATCGCGCCGTAGCTTCCCAGCCGGCTGTCGCGCATGATCTCCAGCTTGCGCAGCCTGTCCCCGCCGCCCCCGAATCCGTCGGCGAGGTCGGCCAACCCGTCCTCGTGCATCGCGCCGGTGGACAGCACGCTCGCACCCACCGCCAGGATCGCGGCGGGCAGCGGCATCAGGCCGAGGGCCTGCGCCAACCAGAAGGCCAGCCCCGCGATCGCCCCCGCAACCGCCCCGGCCAGCGGATAGGCCCAGGCGGCGGAGGCAAGCGGCGGGGCGGGATCAAGCCGCCCGACCGGCAACCGGGTCAACAGCATAAGTGCAAGGCGCAGCTCCGCCCCGCGCCGTGCAGGCCCCCCCGCCGCGCGGCTCATGCGTCGCTGACCCCGGCCTCGGCGAAGGTGGCCATGCCGTTATGCGCCTCGAGCGCGGCCCGCAGGATCCCCAGCGCCACCGCGGCGCCCGAGCCCTCGCCCAGCCGCATCCCCAGATCGAGAAGCGGCCGCTTCTCGATCGCCGACAGCAGGCGCCTCTGCCCCGGCTCGGCGCTGGCATGGGCGACGATGCAATGATCCAGCGCCCCAAGCCCCAGCGGATGGAGCACCGCCGCCGAGGCGGTGCAGATGAAACCGTCGAGGATCACCGGCACCTTGCGGGCCCGCGCGGCCAGCAGCGCGCCGCAGATCGCCGCCTGTTCGCGCCCGCCGAAGGCCGCCAGCGTGGCCAGCGGATCGCCAAGCGCCGCGCGGTGCCGTACGATCCCGGCCTCGATCGCGGCGACCTTCCGGGCGATCCCGTCCGGGTCCGACCCGGTGCCCGGTCCGACCCAATCCCAGCCCTCGCCGCCAAAGCTCGCCTGCGCCAGCGCCGCAGCAACGGTGGAATTGCCGATCCCCATCTCGCCCAGCAGGAGGACGTCGGCGCGCGGGTCGAGCCCGGCCGCGCCGCGGGCCATCGCGTCAAGCACCTCGGCCTCGGTCATCGCCGGGCCCTGGGTGAAATCGCCAGTCGGACGGTCGAGATCGAGGGCGACCACCTCCAGCTCGGCCCCGCTGGCCCGGCAGAGCTGGTTGACCGCGGCGCCCCCGGCCCGGAAATTGGCGACCATCTGGGCCGTCACCTCCTGCGGGAACGGGTTCACCCGCTGGGCACAGACACCATGGTTGCCCGCGAAGACGACGGCCTGCGCATGGCCGATCTTCGGCCGCGCGCTGCCCTGCCAACCGGCCATGAACACCGCCAACTCCTCCAGCCTGCCCAGCGATCCCGGCGGCTTGGTCAGCGCGTCCTGCCGGCGCCGGGCGGCGGCGGCCGAGGGCTCGCTTGCCTCCGGAAGTCGGGCCAGACGGCCGCGCAGCGCGGCGAAGGACTCCACGGGGAAGATCGGATCGCTCATGTCATTTCACCTTCAGCGGAAGGCCGGAAACCACGAACTGCACTTCGTCCGCAGCCCCGGCGATGGTCTGGTTCAGCCAGCCCGCGGCGTCGCGGTAGGCCCGTGCCAGCGCGTTGTCGGGCACGATGCCCATGCCGACCTCGTTTGTCACCAGGATCACCGGGCTCCGCTGGCGCGGCAGCGCCTCGGCAAGGGCCCCGCCCTCGTGCCGCCAGTCGCGCCCGGCCTCCATCAGGTTGGCAAGCCAGAGCGTCAGGCAGTCGACCAGCCGCGGCCCGGCGCCGTCGGTCGCCTCCAGCGCGGGGACCAGATCCAGCGGCACCTCATGGTCGCGCCAGTCGCCCCCTCGCCGGGCCCGGTGCGCAGCGATACGCTCCAACATCTCGGCGTCGCGCGCCTCGGCCGTCGCGATATATTGCGGCGTCCCGGGCAGCGCGAGGGTGCGTGCCTCGGCATAGCCGCTCTTGCCCGAGCGGGCGCCGCCTGTAATGAGTAGGGCCATGCCGCCTCTCCGTTTCCGGGGGCACTAAGCATCATTCGCAATGCGTGAAAAGGGGTGAGGCCGCGCGTGCAGGGCCCGGAACCGACCGAGATGATCCTGATCCGCCACGCCCCGGTGGCCGAACCCGGCCTGCTGGCCGGACGCAGCGACCTGCCCGCGCGGCTGCCCGAGCCGCGCGCGCTAGGGGCGGCGCGGCAAATGCTCGCGGGTTGGGGGGCGGATCCCGGGCGGCTTGTCGTCAGCCCCGCCCTGCGCTGCCGCGAGACGGCCGCCGCGCTGTTCCCCGGCACGACCCCGCCTGCCGATCCGCGCCTGTGGGAGCAGGATTTCGGCGCGTGGGACGGCCGCCCGATGGCCGCGATGCCCGACCTCGGGCCGCAGGATCGGGCGGCGCTTGCCACCCTGCGCCCGCCCGGGGGCGAGAGCTTTCTCGACGCCGCCGGGCGGATCGCCCCCGCGCTCGACGCCATGACCGCGGCGCCGGGGATCGTCACGCTCGTGGTCCATGCCGGGACCATCCGGGCGGCCCTGGGCCAGGCGCTCGGCACCCCCGAGGCCGGCCTCGCCTTCGAGATCGCGCCGCTTTCGGCCACCCGGATCCGGCTGTTTCCCGACGGCAGCCGCGGCATCGCCTTCGTCAACCGGGCGCTGACGTGAGGCCCCCGCCGCCCGCCACCGTCGCCGGGCATTTCGGCGAGTTCCTGCAAGGCCGCCTCGGCCCACAGGGGCCGGTTGCGCTGGTCACCCTGCCCTGCCCCGCGCTTCGGGCCCGGGCCAGCCACCGCCCCGGCGCCTTTGCCCTGCACCAGCCGGACGCGCGGGTGATGACCCGGCAGGCGGCGGCCCGGTTCCTCGCCGGCCTCGGACTGCCGCGCCGGGGGCGGTTCGTCCTGAAACTCGACATGCCGCCGGGAGGCGGCGCTGGGGCGTCGACCGCGGCGCGGGTGGCGCTGGCCCGGGCCGCGGCCGTGCAAGACCCCGGGGCGATCGCGCGGGCCTGTCTGGCCAGCGAAGGCGCGCTTGATCCGCTGATGTTCGATCACCCCGCACGGCGGCTCTGGGCCTCCCGCCTGGGGCGCATGCTGGCCCCCCTGCCGCCGCCGCCGAGGTTCGAGGTGCTGGGCGGCTTCCTTGGCCCGATGCGGCGGACCGATCCGCGCGACATGGCCTTTCCGGACATCGCCGACCTTGCCGCCGCCTGGCCCGGGGCCTGCACCGACCCCGCCGCAGCCGCCGCGCTGGCCAGCGCATCGGCGCGCCGCACGCTCGCCCTGCGCCACCCCGGGGGCGACCCGACCGAGGGACTGGCGCGCCGCTTCGGCGCGCTTGGCTTCGCGATCGGCCACACCGGCGCCGCGCGAGCGCTGCTGTTCGCCCCCGGCACCGTTCCCGATGCGGCACCCGACGCCCTGCGCGCCGCCGGGTTCCGCCACGTCCTGCGCTTTCGCACCGGAGGGAGCTGATGCTTTACGTACTGCCCCTGCTGATCGCGCTGGCGCTTGATGCCCTCCTCGGCTGGCCCGACGCCCTCTTTCGCCGGATAAGCCATCCCGTGGTCTGGATCGGGGCGCTGATCGCCCGGCTGGACCGGCGCTGGAACCGCGAGGGCGCGCCCTTTGCCCGACGCCGCGCCGCGGGCATTGCCGCCGCGCTCCTGACCGTCGGGGTGGCGGTGGCGACGGGGGCGGCGGTGCAGGCGCTTCTGCCGGCGGGTTGGGCCGGGGTCGTGCTGACCGGGATATTCTGCTGGCCGCTCCTCGCCGCGCGGTCGCTCCACGATCACGTGGCGCGCGTGGCCCGGCCACTGGCCGCAGGCGACCTGAAGGGCGCGCGCGCCGCCGTCGCGATGATCGTCGGCCGCGATCCCGCGCAGCTGGACGCCCCCGCCGTGGCCCGCGCCGCGATCGAGAGCCTTGCCGAGAATGCCTCGGACGGGGTGGTGGCGCCGCTGTTCTGGGGGGTGATCTTCGGTCTGCCGGGGATCGCCGGCTACAAGGCGGTCAACACCCTCGATTCGATGATCGGCCACCGCACACCCCGGCACGAGGCCTTTGGCTGGGCCGCGGCACGCATCGACGACGCGGCGAACCTGATCCCGGCCCGCCTGACGGCACTGTGCTTTGCGCTGGCCGGGCCGGCGCCACGGCGGGCCCTTGCCACGGTGCGGCGCGATGCCGGGCTGCACCGCTCGCCCAACGCGGGCTGGCCGGAGGCGGCGATGGCGGGGTCCCTGGCGATCCGGCTGTCGGGGCCGCGGGTCTACGCCAACCGGCAGAGCGACGAACCCTGGGTCAATGCCGGGGGCGCCGATCCGGATTCGGCTGGCATCCGGGCCGCACTTGGGCTTTACCGGCGGGCGCTGATCGGGCTGGCCCTCGTGCTGGCCCTGCTTGCGGCGATCTGGGCGGCGATCTGAGGGATACAATGCGCGACCACGGCGGCAATCTCGACCAGGCGATCGCCCGCTTTGGCGGCGCGGCGGAGGGCTGGATCGACCTGTCGACCGGGATCAACCGCCAGCCCTACCCGGTGCCGCGACTTTCCCCCGACGCATGGGCCGCCCTGCCCCGGCGCGGCGCCGAGGCGGCGTTGATCTCCGCCGCAGCCCATGCCTACCGGACCGGCGCGGCGATCCTGCCGCTGGCCGGGGCGCAGGCCGCGATTCAGCTGGTGCCGCGCCTCGGCCCGCCCGGCCGCGCGCGGGTGCTCTCTCCCACCTACAACGAACACGCGGCGGCGCTGCGCACCGGCGGCTGGACGGTCGAGGAGGTCACGACACCCGGCGCCCTCGCCGGGGCCGACCTTGCCGTTCTGGTCAACCCAAACAACCCCGACGGGCGCTGCCTTTCCCCCGCCGAGCTGCGCGATCTTGCCCCCCGCGTGGGCCGGCTGGTGGTCGACGAGAGCTTCGCCGATGCCTGCCCGGAACTGTCGGTCGCCGGCATCCCCAATCCGGGGATCATCGTCCTGCGCTCCTTCGGCAAGTTCTACGGGCTGGCCGGTCTGCGGCTGGGCTTTGCCCTGGGCACGGAGGCCGAAATTGCCGCCCTTGCCGCGATGGCGGGGCCCTGGGCGGTGTCGGGCCCGGCGCTGGAGATCGGGGCCAAGGCGCTGCGCGACGACGCCTGGGCCGATGACACCCGTGCCCGGCTGGCGTCAGAGGCGCCCCGGATCGACGCGCTGGCCGCCCGCGCGGGCTGGCGGCTGGCCGGGGGCGCCGCGCTCTTCAGGCTGTACGACACCCCGGACGCCGGGGCAGCGCAGACGGGGCTCGCGCGTCACGGGATCTGGTCGCGGATCTTTCCCGGCAATGCGCGCTGGCTGCGCCTCGGCCTGCCGGGGTCGGAGGCGGAATGGGCCCGGCTTGCCCGGGCGATGGAGGAGGCAGATGCAATTCACCCGTGACGAGGCCGAGACGCTGGACCGGATCCTGCACTGGCGCCGCGACGTGCGCCATTTTCGCCGCGACCCGGTGCCCGAGGCGGTGCTGCGGCGCCTGCGCCGCGCCGTCGATACCGCGCCGTCGGTCGGCAATGCCCGGCCCTGGCGGCTGATCCGGGTCGAGGATCCGGGGCTGCGCGCCGGGGTGAAGGTGGAATTCGCCCGCTGCAACACCGATGCCAAGGAGATCTACGAGGGCGACAAGGCGCGCGCCTACGGGCGGCTGAAGCTGGCCGGGATCGACGCCGCGCCGGTGCAATTCGCCGTCTTCACCGCGACCGATCCCGAGGAGGGGCATCGCCTCGGCCGCCTGACCATGCCCGAGACGCTGCGCCAGTCGACCGCGATGGCGATCTTCACGCTGTGGCTGGCGGCGCGGGCCGAGAACCTCGGCCTCGGCATGGTCTCGATCCTCGACCCTGCGCGGATGGAACGGCTGTTCGAGGTGCCCGAGGGCTGGGTCTTCACCGCCTATCTCTGCCTCGGCTGGCCCGAGTTCACCGACGACACGCCGCTCCTGCACCGCGAGGATTGGCAGCACAACACCGATACCGGCTGGGAAACCCGCTGACGCCTGATCCGCTGACGCTTCAGCGCGCCAGCGCAAGCAGCCCCGCAACGTCGAGATGGGCCTCCATATGCGCCGCAAGCGCATCGAGCGTGGCCTCCACCCCGGCGCGATAGCCGGTGGCAGAGCCTGCACCGCCAAGCCCCGCAAGGAAGGCCGTGCGAAAGCCGTCGTCGGCGAACATGCCGTGAATGTAGCTGCCCATCACCCGCCTGTCCGCCGACACCGCCCCCTCGGGCCGATCGTCCAGCCGGGCGAAGGGACGCACGCAATCGGCGCCACCGGTGCGGCCGATGTGGATCTCGTACCCGTCGAACCGTGCACCTGAGAGGGCATGTTCCGCCGTCACCCGCGTCAGCGTCTTGTCACCCGACATCACGGTCGCCACATCCAGCAGCCCCAGCCCGGGGCTGTCGCCGGCGGGCCCCTCGATCCCCTCCGGATCGGCGATCGAACGGCCCAGCATCTGGTAGCCGCCGCAGATCCCCAGGATCGCGCCGCCCCGGCGGTGATGGGCGGCAAGGTCGATGTCCCAGCCCTGCGACCGCAGGAAGGCCAGATCACCGCGCGTCGACTTGCTGCCCGGCACGATCACCAGGTCCAGATCGCCGGGGATCGGCCTGCCCGGGCCGATCATCGACAGGCTGACGCCGGGTTCCGCGGCCAGCGGGTCCAGATCGTCGAAATTCGCGATTCGCGACAGGGCGAGGCAGCCGATCCTGAGGCCTCCCGACCCGCCTACCGCCTTTTCCTGCACGTCGAGCGCATCCTCGGCCGGCAGCTTCACCGCGTCGGGAAAGAACGGCAACACACCGTAGCCGCGCCAGCCGGTGCGCTCGGCGATGAAGTCGTATCCCTTGTCGAAGAGCCGCGGATCGCCGCGAAACTTGTTGATCAGGAAGCCCGCGACCATGGCCGCATCCGCAGGGTCGATCACCGCCTGCGTCCCCACGATCTGGGCGATCACCCCGCCCCGGTCGATGTCGCCCGTCAGGATCACCGGCACGTCCGCCGCCCGCGCGAACCCCATGTTGGCGATGTCGCCCGCCCGCAGGTTCACCTCGGCCGGGCTGCCCGCGCCCTCGACGATCACCAGGTCATGCGCGGCGCTGAGCCGCCCGAACGACTCCATCACCGGTCCCATCAGCGAGGGTTTCACCCCCCAATAGTCGCGCGCCTTCAGCGTGCCGACGCGGCGGCCCTGAACGATGACCTGCGA
>NZ_PHSN01000111.1 GCF_002871005.1 Acidimangrovimonas sediminis | reverse complement strand
CTGGACCGGCATCACCTTCCCCGCGGCCAATGCCGAGGTCTCCGTGCCGGGCTATGCCGCCGGCGATTTCGTCGATCTCCAGGCGGTCGCCATCGCCTCCGACGGGAGCGAGAGCGGCATCGCCGGGCCGATCACCGTGACGATCGGGGCCAACGACCCCGCCGTGCCGGCGGCGCTCGACAGCGATGCGATCACCGTGACCGGCGGGATCGGCGCCGCGACGATCAGGGTGGGCACCACCGACGACGCGGCCACCACGCAGATCCAGATCTACCGCGTCGCCGCCGGCGACGTGCTCGACCGCGCG
>NZ_PHSN01000110.1 GCF_002871005.1 Acidimangrovimonas sediminis | reverse complement strand
CCCGCCTTCAACGAGAAGGGGATGGACCAGTCGAGCAAGCTGTTCCTGTCTGGCGGGCTGCTGGACGGCTGGTACGCGCCGAGCCTGCGTCAGGATCCCAACACCGGCCTCGGCCGGTGGAGCGAGGATGACATCTACGCCTTCCTCAAGACCGGGCGGAACGGGCACGGCGTGGTCTTCGGGTCGATGGCGGATGCCTTCAACAACTCGACCCAGTTCCTGACCGACGACGACCTGCACGCGATCGCGCATTACCTCAAGGCGCTGCCCGGCGATCCGTCGCGCGACGGCAAGGCCTGGGTATACGA
>NZ_PHSN01000011.1 GCF_002871005.1 Acidimangrovimonas sediminis | reverse complement strand
GAACGACTCCATCACCGGTCCCATCAGCGAGGGTTTCACCCCCCAATAGTCGCGCGCCTTCAGCGTGCCGACGCGGCGGCCCTGAACGATGACCTGCGATCCCACGTCGGTCTCGGGCTTCAGCAGGACCGGGTTCATGTCGACCACCGGATCGAGGCCCGCGGCAAGCGCCTGCAGCGCCTGCGCCCGGCCGATCTCGCCGCCATCGGCGGTGACGGCCGCGTTGTTCGACATGTTCTGCGGCTTGAACGGCGCCACGCGCAG
>NZ_PHSN01000109.1 GCF_002871005.1 Acidimangrovimonas sediminis | reverse complement strand
GTGACATGCGCGCCCGAGGTGCGGCCCGGCTCTTCGGCGGCGAACAGCGGGTCGATGCGGACGGTGCCGGTGAACCAGTCCTCGGGGCCCTTGTTCGAGGGGGCGGTGCCGGGGCGGATGATCTTCATGGTGTGTCTCCTTCGGTGCGGTGCGGCCTCGTTCAACCGCGCAGTTTGTCAAGAACGGCGGGGCAGCGCCGGGCCTCCGGGCGGGTGGTGCGGGTCGGAAGCCTGAGACCGAGGCGCCGTTCCACCCCCTTGATCGTGTGGCTCAGGGCCGATTGCGAGACGTTCAGCCGCTGCCGGTGATC
>NZ_PHSN01000108.1 GCF_002871005.1 Acidimangrovimonas sediminis | reverse complement strand
TGTCGTCGCGGTAGACCACCGGCACCGGCTCGAAGTCACCAGCCCCTGCCGCCCCGCGCGGCGTGCTGCCCCAGGCAAAGGGGGCGTCCGAGATATCTCCGGTGCCGTACTCGGTGTAGGACACGTGGTCGGGAAGCTTGTCCCAATAGCCGTTGGCCCGCGCTTCGTGCTGCAAATCGGAGACAAGGAAGTATTCCGGGATCGGCAGGCTGGCGGCGGCACAGATCATCGCCACACCGACCCGATGCCCCTCGTCGGTCGGGTGGATGTAGTTGCCGGTGCCGCCGTTGTCGTCTGCATTGGGGTAGTAGA
>NZ_PHSN01000107.1 GCF_002871005.1 Acidimangrovimonas sediminis | reverse complement strand
CGTGAAGATCGGAACACCGAAGGAGGTTTTGCCTGGGGAATCGCGTGTTGCGATGACGCCGGAATCTGCCTTGCAGTTGCAGAAGCTGGGGCATGAGTGCCTTGTCGAGACGGGTGCGGGTGTGGCGGCCGGGTTCGACGATGCGGCCTATGAGGCGGCGGGTGTCGAGGTGGTGAAGACCGCGGCGGCGCTGTGGAAGGCGTCGGACGTGGTGGTGAAGGTGCGCGGGCCGGAGCCGGCCGAGGTGAAGCGGCTGAGCGCGGGCAAGACGCTGATTTCCTTCGTCTGGCCGGCGCAGAACGCCGAGCTGCTGGAGGAGT
>NZ_PHSN01000105.1 GCF_002871005.1 Acidimangrovimonas sediminis | reverse complement strand
GGCCCGGCGGTTTGTCTCGTGCGGCGGGCTCATCCGTTGTAATCGGCATCCTCGACCTTTTCCATCCAGGTGACGGGGCTTCCGTCGATGCTTTCCTGAATCGCGATGTGGCTCATCGCGGTGTCGGGCGAGGCACCGTGCCAGTGCTTTTCGCCTGCCGGGAACCAGACGATGTCGCCCTGGCGGATGTCCTCGACCGGGCCGCCCTCGCGCTGGACGCGGCCGCGCCCGAAGGTGACGATCAGGGTCTGGCCGGCCGGGTGCGTGTGCCAGGCGGTGCGCGCGCCGGGCTCGAAGGTGACATGCGCGCCCGAGGTGCGGCCCGGCTCTT
>NZ_PHSN01000104.1 GCF_002871005.1 Acidimangrovimonas sediminis | reverse complement strand
TGGCGAGGGCCGCGCTACGCCAGCGAGGCTCGCTCTCGGTCTGGTTTGATCCCGACATGGTCTGGTACGCCGGAAAGACCGGCAAGCGTGGGCGGCCCGAGACATTCTCTGATGCAGCGGTCCAGGTCTGCCTCACGCTGAAAGTGCTCTTCGGCCTTCCACTTCGGCAAACGGTCGGGCTGGTCGAGAGCCTGATCCGGATGGCTGGGCTCGACTGGCCGGTGCCGGATTATTCGACGCTGTGCCGACGCCAGGCGCGGATCGGTGTGCAAATCCCGTATCGCCGCACTGGCAGGCCTTTGAACCTGCTTATCGACGGTCGAGCCATCGTCCGCCA
>NZ_PHSN01000103.1 GCF_002871005.1 Acidimangrovimonas sediminis | reverse complement strand
CGGCGCCGTTGCGGTCGACCTGCAGGGTGGGAGGGGCGTAGGCGTCGATGATGCGGTTGATGGCCACGGTCGAGGCTCCATCGTTCTGTGTTGGCTGGCGCGGCCGGCGCGGGGTGCCGCGCGGCCTGCGGATATGCTGGTCGGGGCCGGGCAGGTCGATCGGGTAGGAGGCGCGGGCATGGTTGCGCCTGAACAGCCGGGCCTGGGGATCGACCGGATCGAAGAGATGCTCGGCGCGGCCGATGCTCTCGGAGGGGCCGAGGAACAGGTAGCCGCCGGGATTGAGGGCGTAGTGGAAGATCGGCAGCGCCCGGCCCTGCAGCTGGTCGCCGAAATAGATCAGCAGGT
>NZ_PHSN01000102.1 GCF_002871005.1 Acidimangrovimonas sediminis | reverse complement strand
GCGGACGTCCTGCCACGGTAGGCGCCCCGCATCTCCAGCAGGATCAACAGCGGCTGGTTCTTCGCCTTCGTCAGCTCCACGATCCGCCAGAAGGCTGGTAGCGTGTAGGCGGTGACGGAGCCGGTCCCGTTCCCGGCGTCATTCGCAGGCCCGCCGTAGACGTAGAAGTCCACGTCGTCGCGGTCGAAGACCGCATCGACCCCGGAGAAGCCGTCGATGGTCACGCCGTCCACGCCGTCGGTCCCTTTGAGACGCACCCGCATCAGCTGGTTCAGCGCCGAGCCACCATAGGTGGCGCGGATCTCACCGATGCCGGTGCGGCCGGGCCGGTGCGAGGCGATGCGCGAG
>NZ_PHSN01000101.1 GCF_002871005.1 Acidimangrovimonas sediminis | reverse complement strand
GGGCCAGGACCGGGGCCGTCAGGGGGGCCGCCAAACGGGCCATCAAAGGGACCGGGCCCGCCGCCAGGGCGCGGTTGGCCAAGGTTTTCGTCAGGCGCATGCGTGTCTCCTGGCTTCCTGTTCCTCGCCGGCGGGGCGCAGCTTCGTTTCCGGGCAAAGGCGCCTCATCGCGGCGCCCGCGGGCGGGCGAATCGCCGCTCCCGGGCGCTGACCTGCGGCACCGATTGCGGGATCCCGGCGCCGGCTGCAACCCGGTCGTGGCCGACCAGGCGGCCGGCGGTGCGGCCAGTGGTACAGCCGGCAGTCCAGCCCTCCGCCGCCCCGGCGGCATTCGCGGCCCGTAAGCGAC
>NZ_PHSN01000100.1 GCF_002871005.1 Acidimangrovimonas sediminis | reverse complement strand
CGCTGCGGGTCGAGTTCCCAGACGCCGATTCTTGCGACGTCGAGGGCGAGTTTGAGGCGTTCGCTTTCGACGGCGAGGTCGTCGCGCAGTCCGAGGGCCTCGGTGACGTCCGCGAAGACGAGGGTTGCGCCGGCGACGGAGCCGCCGGACAGGCGGTAGGGGCTGATGTTGAGGTGCCAGACCGGGGTGCCGCCGCGGGCGACGGCCTGCATCTCGACGGGCTCTCCGGTGTCGATGACGTCGCGGGCGGCGGCCTCGATCGCGGCGAAATCCTCGAAGGTGCCGGGCAGTTCGGTCAGCGGGCGGCCGCGGTCTGTGTCGCGCATCGGAAAGACCTTCTGCGCCGCGCGGGTGAAG
>NZ_PHSN01000010.1 GCF_002871005.1 Acidimangrovimonas sediminis | reverse complement strand
CTCAGATAGGTCTCGTTCGCGACTTTGATCGAGGTTTGTCGGCAGCGTAGCAGAGTGACCTGCTCCCCGTAGAGTCCGCGTTCTTTAGTTCGCTCTGTTCAGGTTTTGGTCCTCTACTGACCGTTGGTGATACTCCCACGGGGTGAGCCCGTCGAGGCTCGTGTGGGGGCGGTGGTGGTTGGCTCCCGGTGCAGGCGGGCCGGGCCGGCGGGGCGCGGATCTGGGCGCCGGTGGTCGTGGGCGAACAGGTGATGGTGCATTGCCCGGGTGGCGACACCGCCCAAGGCGTGATCGGCGGCAGCGTGGCCTCCGATGCCTTCCCCCCGCCCAGCAGCGACGGCCAGGCCTACCGGGTCGAGCTGCCGGGAGGCGTCATCCTCGAGGTGGCGGGCGGTGCCGTGCGCATCACCGCCCCGGCGGGCCTCGTGGTCACCGGCGACGTGAAGGTCACCGGCGACGTGCAGGCCGCCGGCATCTCGCTCCGAACCCATGTCCATGGCGGCGTCACGCGTCGAGGCCGGCGGCGACACGACCGGAAAACCCGCGGGGTGAAGAGGAGGCCGAGTGCCACCGTTCAGGTGGCCTGCCTTGCGCAAGGAATGCGCCTTGCCTCCGAGTGGGCGGTGGCTCCTCACGCGACGCGCCCGGCCCGAAGCTGCCGTTCATACCGCCACCGCTATGCCGCGCTGTAGTCCGCCGAACCGGACTTTCGCCGCAGACGCCCGATCTTCGTGCCGTTGAAGGTCGGGAGTGCGGGACTTTCCTGCCGTTGGTCCCAACGCACCGAAAGAGCACTCTATATTCGAAGCGGACCGTCACGCTCGTTGTAGAGTAAGTGACGGCGCCTTTGGCTACCGGGTAGAAGAAATTGACCCTCGGCCGGTGCAAAACACTATCAGCTAACGGTTCATCGCATCTCTTAGGGCCCGAATGACGCGCCTGTCGCCGAGCTGGGAAACATTGAACCGCATAAACGCGGTCGCAGTCTGCGTGGGACTGAATACGTTGCCCGGAGCGGTAAGAATTCCGACTTCCCGGCAACGCAGGGCGACTTCAGTGCTGTCGACGTTTTCGGGGAACCGACCCCACAATAGGAACCCACCGCGCGGCATTATCCAAGGGGTAATCCCGATCGCTGCGAGCTCATCTGATGCGGATTTGCGCGCAGCTGCAAGACGCCGGTTCAACTCACTAAGATGCTTGCGATAGCCGCCACTGGTAAGCAGTTCCGCTATCAACTCCGCTGCGAATGGACTCGGACCCCCATGGCAGGTCGCGATCTGGAGATCAACGAGTGCCTCTATCCAGTTGGCGCAGGCGGCGATATATCCGCAGCGCATCGAGGCCGAGATCGTCTTCGAGAAGCCCCCGATCCTGATTACGCTGTCGAGCCCGTCGAGTACCGCCAAACGGGTGGAGGGTTCAGGCTCGAGGTCGCTGAAAGTGTCATCCTCGACGATCGTCAGCTGATGCGTGCGCGCCAAGCTGAGTACATGATGCGCGGTATGCGGCGAGATGGTCGCACCGGTCGGATTGTGCAGTGCAGAGTTGGTGACATAGAGCCGAGGTTTGGAGACTACGAGAGCTGTCTCGAAAGCCGCCAGATCGGGTCCGGTAGCGGCATATGGGACGCCAACTACCTGCAGCTGATGAGCGCGCAGCAGCGCATGAAAGTTGAAATAGCCTGGATCGTCTACCAGCACCGTGTCACCGGGGCGAAGCATAAGTCGGCAAATCAGGTCCAGAGCCTGCGAAGCAGAAGCCGTCAACATGAGGCGCTCAGGTGCGACCGGCAGCTCTTCTGCGGCAAACCGGCTTAGCAGATGGCGGCGCAATGCATGGGCGCCACGCGTGCTGGCGTAATTGGCCAACACCGCCTGATCTCCGCGCGCCAGTGATCGCATCCCTTTGCTCAGCGCAGCGTGTGGCATCCAACTTTCGGGTAACCAGCCGCAGCCCGGCTGCAACGTGCCTGGCTCAGCGTCGAGCATTTGCCGCGACACCCAAAACGGATCAACGCCGCGGCTGCGCGGCGATCCCGGCGCAGACAGCTTCATCGGTGTCGGTGGTGTGCCGGTTACGTAGAAGCCCGACCCACGCCGTGCCTTCAGAACTCCTTCCGCCTCAAGCCGGTCATAGGCTTCAACCACTGTTGAGGGCGAGACTCGCATCGCCTGCGCAAAACTCCGAACCGAGGGGGCGCGATCTCCCGGCGCCAGCACACGGGTCGCGATCTGATCTCTCACCGCCACCATCAATTGCTCTGTTTTCGTGCGCTTCGGTCCGTCCACTACCGCTCACCGTTACGGGAGTTCCATCAATACAGTTTGGTAATTTTGTATTGAAGTGTCACTGTCTCGATCTCTCGGAAAAAGTCAAGTTTGGACGGGCCGGACAGGCATTACCGAAAATACAAACGGACCAATGACACCGTGATATCACAACCGACCTCTCACGGCTTGCGCACAAGCGATGTCTTTCGCGACGGCGTGCGAGACGCAGCGCCTTTCGCGGCTTTCTTGTGCTTTCTCTATGTGGGCCTTGGGGCGCTTTGCGCTGCGAAAGGGCTGTCATGGATCGAGACCGTCGCGATGACCGCGCTACTCTATTCAACGCCCCTCCAGATGCTGATGGTGCAGAACCATGATGCCGGGTGGGCGACGATTCTGCCGATCATTCTTGTCATGAATGCCCGCTTCGCACTGATGGCCGCAGTCCTGGCACGCAGCTTCTCGTCAGAACCACTAGGCCGGATTGCGTGCTACATAACTCTGCTTGTGCCGACTGTGTTCGCCAATTGCCGAACGCGCTTCAACCGTGATGACGGCCACGCGCTCACCTACTTCGCCGGCATCGGCCTGCCACTCTATTTGACCAGCCTGTTCGCGATCATGGCAGGCCACCTTCTTGGCCCAGGTTGGTCAAATGCCGGCATCCTTGCCTTCGACCGCTTCGCGCTGGCGCTCTTTCTTACCGTGCTTGCGGGCCGGCTCTGGCCTCATCGCGCCGAAGTTGCCGCTTTTGCCATCGGCTTCCTCGCCACCCCCTTGCTGGGGCCAGCATTTGGTGCCCTGAGCGTGTTGGGATCACCAATGCTGATTGGCTCCTCTGTGGCAGTCTGGGGCGAGATCGGACGGCGAAGAAGATGACCGGCTTCGATCTATTCATCGCGATCGCCGTCGTGACCGCATTTCTGGCGCGCTTCCTACCATTCGTCCGCAGGCGCTCGGCGCCAGCGGAGGTTCGCGACAGCGTGGTCCTCAGAGTGCTCGGGTTGAGCAGCCAAGCGATGCTCGGCGCACTAGCCTTCGAGCTTGCCTTCGGCACCAACGCGAAGGATCGCGGCAGCGCCATCGGGCCTTCCAACGTGACGATCCTTGTCCTGCTTGCTCTGGGACTGATACTCGCCGCCCAGGGCCGAAAAACGGCTTTGATCTGGGCTCTGGCACTCGGCGCCTATCTCTCTCTCCATACGGTGTTTGGATGAATGGAAGCAGGCCGATCACCGCAGGGATTTGCCCGAAGGATCGCCATAGTCTCGAAACAGGATCCGGATCCATCGGGGCAAAGAGCAAACTCCCCGCAGGAGCTGCAGAAGACGGTACAGGAACCATCACTTGCAAGAGGCTTCCAATATGTCCCAACCGATCATTCGCAGTGTGAAGCTGGAAGATTTCGACGCGCTCTTGAAGTTGTATCTGGAACTGACCAATGGAGCGCCTGTCCTTGGCGGCCGTGCAGGGCGGACGAAGCTAGCCGAGATACTTGAACACAGCGGGACCTATGTCTTCGGCGCAGAACTCAACGGGGTCCTGGTCTCGGTTGCGTCCCTTCACATTTGCCCAAACCTGACTTTTGGCGGGCGTTCGCACGCGAGAATAGAGAACGTTGTGACTGCTCGCGAACACCGAGGTCGGGGCCTCGCGAGACTGGTCATGGAAGTGGCTATTGACAAGGCGCGCGAACAGAATGTCCTTTCGATCATCTTACTCACGGGCAAGCAGCTCGACGTCCGCGGCTTCTATGAAAAGCTCGGGTTTAATGCGGAAGACAAATGGGGAATGATCATCCGCCCACAGGCGAGGACATGAGGACGGGTGCCTCTTCAGATTTGGCACTCAACCTCTATATGATGCGACGGGTAGCGCCGGGACCTGCATCTGTGGTCAATGCGAAAGAACTAGCCTGCAGAAGCGCGGAATCTTCTTGGCAGCTGCAACCGCGCCGCAAATCAACTTCTGTCATGAAGCCGCCTTTCAAAAAGAAAGCGGCTTCGGTAATTCTGGGCTCGAAGCCGACATGCGGCGGCGCGGCGAGGGCAAGCACTTGGTCGGCCCTGGCTCGACGTCGCTTCCGGCCCTGAGCCGACGTTGGCCGGGATCACCGTTGCCGAAGCGCGGCTTCCCCATACCGGACCGTCACGCACGGCGCAGCATCGTCCAGGCCCCCGAGGCCGGCAGTGCGGGACATTCCTGACGTTCGCAGCTAGGACTATGTTAAGATAACCGGCACAGGCAGACAGATGCGCGACCAGTTTCCCAACCCTCATCTTGCCGAGGCGCTGCTTCCTCATGCTTTCGATGTGCAGGATGGAGCGCATGACGAGGCACATCTTCTGCGCGTTTGGCGGAATGTCGAAAGAATCGCCAGCGCTGAAGGGGGCGACATGGAGATCCTGCTCGCAGCCACTCTTCTGCATGACTGCGTATGGATCGACAAAGGGTCGTCGCAGCGGGGAATGGCTTCACGTCTCGCCGCAGCCAAGGCGTGCGACGTGCTGTCCGGTTTGTCGTGGAAGAACGACCGGATCGAACAAGTCTGCCATGCCGTAGAGGCTCACAGCTACTCTGCTGGAATCCTTCCCACCAGCTTGGAAGCTGAAATTCTGCAGGACGCAGATCGACTGGATTCAATCGGCTTCATCGGCGTGGCACGATGCTTCTACGTTGCTGGACTGCGGCGGGCATCCATCTGCGATGTGGTTGATCCAGCCGCAAGTGATAGGCCGCTTGATGATCATTCTTTCGCGCTGGACCACTTCCAGACCAAGCTAATGAAGCTCGGCGGCAATTTCCGCACCGCGACCGGGGCACGGCTGGCGGAAGAGCGATCCGCCCATCTTCAAGGCTTCTACCAAGGGATGCTGGCGGAGGTCGGCTAACGCTTCGGAGCGGCGGTGCGGCGTGCTGGACGCCCAAGTGACTGGGGCTGCCGGGCAGAGACGGCCCATAGCCGACCCTCGTGCTAGGCGCCGAGGATGACCGCTCCAAGCCCATTTCCAAAAGTCTTGCAAGGGAGACACCATGTGTCTTGGCGCGGGCATCTGCAACATGAGCCACTTGATTGAGGCACGTCATGCCCATCGTAGAAAAGTTGTTGCGGCGGCACATTTCGCCAGAAGTTGGCCGCCTGCACGCAATTGCCCTCGACATGGCACGTAGAGCTCTGAAAAGTAGCTGAAATTTATCCCGGGGAATGGTTCATGTACGCCGAAAATGACTTTCAGTTGCTGGAAGCGCGCACTGCTGATGTCCGCGTTGAGATGCCATGGCGACGCAGGGACCGCCCATACATCAATCCTCACGCCGTTTTTAGCCGCAAGCCTCACGTCGTTGGCGAACAGCATGAACATCTGACGGCGGTCATCGGAAAAAACGGAACTGGCAAATCCCATCTCTTAAGCGCAATCGTTCAGACATTCCTGCGCCTCGAAGAGCTGCATCAGGGTAAGCGACAAGAGATCAAGGATGACCTGCCGCTGGAACTTCTGGTCTATCGCGTGGATGGCTATCACTGCACGGTCGCGCAGACAGGGCGTCGTTCGATTAGCATTCAGGTGAACGGTAACGAAGTTTCTCCCAGAGATCTTCCTTTGCCCAAGCGCATCGTCGCGCTGACCATCAGCCCATTCGACAAGTTCCCACTGCCCCGAACTTTACATCGCTCGGTGGTTCAAGTTGATGCTGCATCATCAATGTACCAATATCTCGGTCTGCGCGACAATTTCGGGAAGGCATCAATTCGGACCCTTTTGTTCCGCTCCTTAAGCAGCCTGTTCGATGCAACAGATAACAATTCTCTCAGATTGAGCAACATTGGCGCAGTGTTCGAATTTCTCGGCATGAGACCGATGGTTAATGTCATCTACCGTTTCAGAGAAAGGTCCTTGCTCCATGATATTGCGAGCGGGCTCGATCCTTATACCGATGACAGGCTGTCCTATACGAAGAAGCGTCTGCTAGAAGATATTGCTCGAAGCGACGTTTCGTTATCCCACCTTCAATGGCTAGCAAAACTTGCTCTCGAGAAAGCCACGGGCAACCGTATCGAAACGCACGCAGACCTAGAGACCGGATTTCAGGATCCCTTGTTTCTTGATCTACAGCCGTTACGCCGAGCAGGCCTCCTGAGTATGTCTGGCGTTGAAGTTGAGCTCAAGGACGGCGGTCCGACCGACCTCCTTCAGGCAAGTTCCGGTCAGCTGAGCATGGTCTCTGCGCTCATCGCGCTCGCATCTGTCATCAAGAACGGCAGTTTGGTGCTCATCGACGAGCCAGAACTCAGCCTGCATCCCGAGTGGCAGGTGAAGTACATCGATTTGCTGCTGCGCACTTTCGCTCGTTACCATGGTTGTCACTTCGTAGTGGCAACGCACTCCCCCATGGTGATCTCCGAGTTACCTGAGCATGCCGAAGTTATCTCGCTCGACCAAGAAGAGCTGCCATCTACCAAGGAACTGAAGGGACAATCGGCAGACTACCTCCTCGCCGAAGTCTTTGGTGCGCCGACGTCAAACAATCTTCACATCCGAGACCGTATCGTCACTGCGCTCCGTATGATCGCAAACGGGGACATGAATTCCAAGGCCTTTGGGGAAGCGCTTGCTGACTTGCGTAAATTTGCGACCGAGTTGGAACCAAACGATCCAGCAGCTGAGCTGATTAGAAACGTTGAAGAAGCTGCGAGGGACGCAGGGACTGAGGCGCAGTCATGAATCCAGTTAAATATGGCGCAGCGTGCCAAGCACTGGTTGATACTTTCAATGCACTTGAGTGTGGGCAAAAGGATCACAATCACTGGGGCGATGACGCCATCAACGCTGTCCGTGCGGAGATCAAAGAACATTATATCGCCGAGCAGAACCGCCGATGCTGTTATTGTGGGCGCGAGTACCCGACTGACAACAAAGCAGTCTGGGACGGTGAGCACATCATCGCCAAGAGTATCGCGCCACACTTCATGTTTGAGCCACGCAATCTGGCAGCATCATGCAAGGACTGCAACATTGCTAAAGGAGAAGTTGAAGTCCGCACCAATCCCAAGCGCAAGTCATTTCCTGATCAGTCAAAGCACTACAAAATCGTCCACCCGCACTTTGATAACTACCATGACCATATTCGGTGGTATGGCGACGTAGTTAGGCCACTCTCTCCCAAGGGGGGCGAGCTTGTTGGCATGTGCAAGCTGTGGCGCTTTGGCGTCACCAAGGCTGGGGCCGAAGTGGCGCCGCCCAACCCTTTGGTCGACGAGATGATCGGCGTAATGATGGACCCCCAAGCAGACGCCGTAACCAGGGAAGTCGCTATCGAAGGGTACAAAGCATATGTGAGGGCGCAACCCCAGAAGGCGGCAGACTAGGGACGAACATCGATTGTGAGCATTCCACGTCCATCACGTAAGTTCCAAGGTGCATCAGCCGCTCAAGATGCGTCGCTACGCCCGCGACATTCCCAGCCAGATGGAGTTTCGCGGTGCCGATATCGCGCTCGTCGCAAGCGGGATGGCCGAAGCCTTTCCCGACATTCACCGGGAGCTTTTCAGTATCGACGTGTCGGGCGATACGGTCGTCGTCGAACTGGCCATCCGCGGCACGCATCACGGCACGCTTATAACGCCGGCGGGCCCGCTTGCCGCAAGCGGAAAGGTCATCGACGTCCCCTGCTGCGATGTCTTCAGGATGAAGGACGGGAAGGTCGCCGCCTTCCACTGTTACAACGCGTCATCGATCATGGTAAGCGGCGTCTGCGCCCCACCGGAGTTCAGCTTGCCGGCTTGAAGTTCCACGGCAGGAGCTCGTCGATCCGGTGCGCAGGATGGCCTGCCGCGATCGCCTCGAGCGTCGCCTTGAGGTAGGCGAAGGGCTCCACGCCGTTGATCTTTGCAGTGGCGATGAGCGAGGCGATGCGGCCCCAGGTGCGTCCGCCTTCATCGTGGCCGGCAAAGAGCGCGTTCTTCCGTGTCAGGGCGATCGGCCTGATGAGGTTCTCCACGGCATTGGAGTCGATCTCGACGCGGCCGTCCTGCAGGAAGGTTTGCAGCCCGTCCCACTGCCGGTGGATGTAGGCAAGTTTCTCTCCGAGGCGGGACTTGGCGGAGACCCGGTGGCGCTGGAGTTGCAACCATTCGCCGAACTCGGCCACCAGCGGCGCGGTGCGTGCCTGTCTCGCCGATAGGCGCTGTCCCGGTCCCATGCCGCGGATCTCGGTCTCGATGCGGTAGAACTCGGCGATCCGGCGCAGCCCCTCGGCGGCGATCTCCGATCCGTCGCGGTCAAAGACCTCCTTCAGCTTTCGGCGCGCATGTGCCCAACAGTGTGCAACCGTGATCGGCGCGCCGCCCGTGCGCGAGGGGCGCGTCAGCCGATCGTAGCCGGTATAGCCGTCCAGCTGCAGGATGCCGTCGAAGCCCTGCAGGATCTGCTCCGCGTTCACGCCGGCGCGGCTCGGGTGGTACGTGAAGACCACGCCGGGCGGGTCATCTCCGCCCCAACCCCGATCGTCTCGAGCCAGCGCCCAGAGGAAGCCGGTCTTTGTTCGGCCCCGCCCCGGGCTCCAGAACCGGCGCCGTGGTTTCGTCCATGAAGAGCTTGCCCGAGCCTTTCAGGTGCTCGGCGAGCCGGTCGACCACCGGAGCAAGGTGGAAGGCCGCGGTGCCGACCCAATCGGCGAGCGTGCTGCGCTGGAGATCGATCCCAGAGCGCGCGAGGACCTGGCTCTGGCGATACAAGGGCAGATGGTCGGCGAACTTGGCGACGAGCACATGCGCGATGGCGCCCTCGGTCGGTAGCCCGCCCTCGATCAGGTGGGCGGGGGCCGGAGCCTGGGTGATCCCTTCGGCGCAGGCGCGACAGGCATACTTTGGCCGGACCGTCACGATGACGCGGAGCTGGGCCGGCACGATGTCCAGCCGCTCGCTACGGTCCTCGCCGATCCGGTGCATCGTGCCGCAGCCGCACGGACAGTCCAGGCTGGCCGGCTCGATCACCTGCTCGGTCCGGGGGAGGCCTTGGGGCAGATTGCCTCGGTTGCGCCGGGCGGTCTTGGCGCGCCGCGGACCGGACGAGGCCGGGGCCTCTTCGGCCTGCTGCGCCTCGACCTCGGCGACGGCAGTTTCCAGGTCCTCGAAGGCCAGCTGCCGCTCGTCCTCGCTGAGCCTCTCGGACTTCTTGCCATGCACGACCTGGTTCAGCTCGGCGACGAGATGCTCGAGGCGCTTGTTGGCTTCCCTGAGTGCATCGCGCTCACGCAGCACGGCCAGAACAGCTTCACGCTGGTCTTCCGGAATGGCCGACAGGTCGAGGGATGGGACGCTGGACATGGCGGGATCATACCCTGCTCCCGTCCTCGGCAGGCAGGCTTTCTTGCCCCTGAGTCATTCTGCCACAGCCGGGCGGCGCGCCTCCAGGGACCGCACCCGCCGCCAATCCAGCCCGGCGAACAGCGCCTCGAACTGGGCGCGGTTCAGCGTCATCGCCCCATCCCGGATTGCGGGCCAGGTGAAGGCGCTCTCTTCCAGCCGCTTGTAGCCCATGACGAGGCCGCTGCCGTCCCAGAACAGGATCTTCATCCGGTCCGCGCGCTTCGCTCGGAAGACAAAGACCGTCCCGGTGAACGGATCCTCGGCCAGGGTCGACTGCACCAGGGCGGCCAGGCCATCATGTCCCTTGCGGAAGTCTACCGGCTTCGTCGCCACCAGGATGCGGACCCCTTGGGACGGCATCAGCATGTCGGTGCTTCCAGAGCATGCACGATCGCGGCGATCCGATCTGCCGGCGTGTCGGGCGACAGCTCGATCTGCACCGCTCCCCTGATGATCCGGATCATATGCTCGGGCGTCGCGCTCGTCGGCTCGTTCCTCTCGGCCGGATCGCAAACGACCAGCGGCGCGAAGACCGGCGCGCCGATCTCCTCGGCGGGGAGAACCAGCTGTCCGTGCTTTGCCAGGCGCCGCCAGGCCGAGAGCTGGTTCGGGCGGATGTCATACCGACCGGCCACCGCATTCACTGTCGCCCCCGGCTCCAAGGTCTCTGCCACAGCGCGAGCCTTCGCATCGTCCGGCCAGCGCCGGTGACCCGACGCGTAGATCTCGACGCCCAGAGATTTGAGAAACGAATTTGTCGCACACATTGCGAAACGCACTCCCCATCATGAGATGGGTATCACCTCGCAGCGTCAGAGCTCATCTACAACGTGGGTCGCAGACGTCGCTTACGATCATGCAGCAGCAGCTGAGTTGATATTTCATGCCAGAGCTGCCCCGGAGGCAGCCCTGGGCTCGAACCGGACCTGCGGCGGTGCGGCGTGCTCGACACCCAGGCGAGTGGGGCTGCTCGGCAGAGGCGGCCCTCACCGGACTTTCGGCAGCACCGCGCGACCCGCTAAAGGAGACGTTCGCGCTGTCCCCCTGAGGCAACGAAGCTGGATTGTGTGGCTATGGGAAATTTTAGATCTTTCGATCAACCACGTTCAGCCATAGTATTTTTGTAGGCGCAACCGACCTTATGCGGAACGCTGCCGGACATGAATTGGAGGCAATGGTGAGCAATAAGCGTTCAGATTTTCTGTGGATCGTGCAAATGATTATGATCAAGCATAAAGATAGTATTGTCGGCTGGTCCGGCGTTGCAGGCGATGCCGTTGCCGCAAGCTATGCTATCCCAATCGATCGCACGGCTCGAGATGCCGCTTTAGATTTTTGCGGTGTGCTCGTTGAGGGGTTCGACGGAGATGAGAAGGCGCCTGTTCCCGACTGGATGGTGAATTTGAGTGAACCAACCAACTGAGCTTGATAGGCTAAGCCTTATTAACAGCCCATTGCTAATATTCATGCTATCAGCGCCTAATGACCGCTTCGACGCGGACACGCGTTAACCTAAGACTCGTTACTCCCGGAGGGATTGGCTGCCTACAAACCCCGCCTGGACCATAGGGCATCAGTTGACGTCTCCTCAAGTTTAGAGTTGGTCAATGAACCAGTCGGCCGCATGCTGTTTCATATTCTTCAGTAAGGGTCTCTTCTCATCTTCGGAGAATCCCACGTAATCTCTAACCGCCGCATAGATGGCTCGTTGTACGAATTGAGGGACGTTGCCAAAAACCTCCATCGCCAGGTTTCGAAGGCGGGCACGGTCAAGGCAAGGATAACCCAATGAAATGGCCTCTCTGAAGAAAAGCATATTGTCAGTCTGAAGGTGTCCATCCACCACTGCTCTTACAAAGCGAGGCTCATAAAATGAGGGGTGTGCCGCAACTCTAATAATTGGAACTTGTAGGGGGTATGCACAGATCGACCAATCGAATGAGTCAAAGACAGCCGCTTTTATTTTAAGGCATTTATCTTCATTGAACTTTTCCGCTTCCTTGACTAAGGCGTCGCAGATGTAAAAGACTGACGTAATTTTTCCGTCAATGAGTATCTTAAGTATCTCAACATCCTGATCGGCATATACAAAATACTTAACCGCTAGCTTTATTTGCTGCTCTACCTCATCCTCATCTGCATTCTGAAACTTCGAGATGATCTCCGCCTTTGGAATCGCAATGATCTTATTCAGCGCGTCCTTTCCGGGTTCCCTATAGAATCGCGAGATGGAAGTTCTTCCGCTGACGCGAACAGCTCGCTTCACTTCGACCTTCTCGTCGATGTCGATCTTCTCGTGCTCGCCCCCCGCGAATCTATTGGCGATTGCCGCCACCTCGTCAGGATCAACAATCTGAAAGATATCTGTCTTTCGGCTATTCAGTGACAACCCTTCGTCCGCGAGCAACGATGTGAGTATTTCAATTGACTTTAGGGCTTCCAATCTTGTATTCGCGAATATCCTGAAATCATCAACGTAGCGCACGAAAACTATGCCTGAGTCTTTAAGCTTTCGGTCGACATTTAGTAATATAGCTTCCGACAAAATCCGACTGGCATCAGATCCGACTGGAACACCAAAGCTTCTTCGATCCCCCGCCCAAAACAGCAGCATTTCTCGTAGCAGCGTCACATACTTCTTGTCACACCCAATGTTCAGTAGGTGATTTTCTAAGGTATGGTTCCCAATCCTGTCGAAAAAATTTGAAATATCTGTAACAACCTTCCACTCTCCCACTCTGTCCTTCGAAATATTAGAGGACTTTTCGCGGAAACTATCATACCCGAAACTGGGGTCGAATATTTCTGTATCCAGGTCCGCCCGCCGATGCGAATGCACCCACCCCTCAGCTTTCGGAATTCTCTCCGCTTCTATTTCAGAGAACACCATCAATGACGCTGCCAGATATTTTACGGCGTCAAATGGATCGAGCCAAGCTACTTGTCTGAATGTGTGTTGATCTTTCGTGACCAATCCGCGTCTGGTTGGCCCAATTCGCTCCCTCTGGAGGTTTGCTGCTTGCAGAAATCTTAGCGTATCCGTCTTTGCTTTCTTTGCAAACTCGGCATGATTTGTGGTCAGGACAGCGCTTTCCAGTGATTGCGAGAAGATTGGCGGCTTGAACACATCATCGCTGCCTTTCTCGATAACCCGTGCAGTCGCTAAGTCGATAGCGTTCTTTGCCTTGTCGAATTCTGCTTTGTCCAACTTATGCACCGGATTTAAGGAACATCCGAATGCTAACCAGCGCTGATTGCTTGCGCAAGCTCTGCTTTCCTCGCACTTCTCATAGCCGCCGCTGGCGCATAACGCAGCGAACGCACACTTTCCGCCCAAAAACGCCTGACACTTCCCCGTCACACCCAAAGTGGCAGAACATCGATTGCCGGGCGCATCAGGTTGGGTGGGGTCGGCTTGTGGTAAGTCTTCTCGTGGATATCGCGCCCTTCATGGCCCACAATGTCGCGAATGATTTTATCGTCGATTGCTGCGTGTTCGAGCGCGTTCTGCACGTAATGGCGGAAGCTGTGGAAAGATAGCGCCGCGCCATCGGCACCCAGCGTATCATCGACGATCTGTCGCATCCGACGCCCGAGTTTCTTGCCGTGCTTGCCACTCTTCGGCTCCCGAAGGTCCGGAAACAGATCAGGGTGCCCGGCACGCTTCATTTTCGCGACATGGTCGAGAAACCCGAGCTCGATCAGCCGCGCATGGATCGGCACGATACGACAAGAGGAGAGCGTCTTGACACGGCGCTGCTCGGTTTCACGGATTGAAATGCAAGAGATGCCGTCGACCTCGATGACGTCCTCGGGCGACAAGCCTGCGATCTCTTCGCGCCGTGCCCCGGTTGCCGCGCCGATCAGAGGGCACCAGTAGATGCCGTTGCGATAGATCGTTTTGCCCGGACGTGTTTGGTAGTATTCTGTCTCAGAGCCCGTCCAGACCGGGTTTTGGAACAGCGCCTCGAGTTGCGGCAGGGTGAAAGCATCCTTCTTTTCGCTTTCGCGCACAGTTTCCTTACGGCGCAACTTGCTCGGATCGAGGCGTGGGTCGATCAAGAAGCCCTCATCGCCGGCCCAGGTCGCGACCTGACCGAGATGATCGAGGTGCCGATTGATCGTGCCGGTCGAGAGGCCAACCTGATCGGCGGGCAGGGTGGCAGCACGCGCCATAGCCTCGTCGCGGGTCGCGGTGCGATCCTTCGGGCTCTTCCCCCAGCTTTTCGGAATTTTCAAGAGCGCGGCACGGAAGGCGGTCGCATCAGCCTGTCGGACCCGCCGGATATCCGTGATCCCGGTGAGAAGCGTAAACAAATCGCCAAAACTACGATATTGGCGCAGCGTCTTCTCTTCGATACCTTCTTCGCGTTTCATCGCGATCAGCCGGTCGATCACAGCGTTGAGCGCGGGATCAAGAGCAGGACCCTGAGCGGGCGGCGGCACGACAGCTGGTGTTCGCGCCGTATGGTCCGGTGAGAAATTAGGCGCCGGGCTTGACGCTTCGCGGCCCAGCAGGTCGGACGGTGTCTGGACGGCCAAGTCATCGGCCAGGGCCTCGATCGGCTCGAGAGCTGTATCCTTGCCGGCCCACGCGGCCCGCTTGCCAGAAATCAGTAGGCTCATGAGGGTCACCACCTCAAAGGCAGAACTTGCCGGACGCCCGGTCAGATCCTGAAACTCCCTTGCGATGATACGCCTGCGGCTATCGCTGGCAAGGTCGCGGCGATACAGGTCGATCGTCGAGTTCAAAAGTTCAGAAGCACCTTCGGGTGCCTCAGCATTCAATCCCGACCGTGCCAGATATGCCCAAGCGTCTCGCGCGGCCTCGTCTTGGCGCAAATCATCGAGCGGATCGAGGGAGTCGAACCGGCGCAGCAATTGCAGCTTTTCGATCTTCGCCCGCTCGCGCTTGATTACATCCGCCAGCCAGGCGCGCGCCTCCTGAGGCGAGATCTCGGTCCTGATGATGCCATCCATAAATGTGTCGCTCTCCGCACTAATCTTACGGGCTAAGATAATCGCAACACGGCGATCCGTCGTCCCCAGGGAGAGCTTCAGGTCGACGAATTTTGTGGAAAACACCCGGATCCGACGGCGCCATTGATAGGCGGTGCCGCGACGGGAGAGATGAGGTTGGCCGTGCATGGTCTTGCGTCGCCCTTGTTTCGGACGGACCCACGCAAAACTCGGGTGATGGAACACCCGTATGCCACACCTACGAAGCCATGAAAGGCTTTTTGTAGCTAAATCAACACCCTAGAGGGGAAGTTGGCTCCGGCGGTAGGGATCGAACCTACGACCAATTGATTAACAGAGGACTGCCGTCGATCTGGATTGATCGGGATTGATCTGGAAAAAGTAAAGAAAATAAGGTGTTTATGAGTTCTGCAACAAAAAACAAGTTGGTCAGTTTCGGGTTAGATCGTACTATATCGGGACGAAATGTTGCAGAGAATGTTGCAGAGGACTGCTGTGCCCGCCATCAAGCTGACATCCCGCCCCGAGATCGCGAAGATCAAACACCCCGAAACCGGCACGGAGTTTTACTCCCATGACGGCGATGCGCTGCGCGGTATCCGCCTCGCTGTCGGTGCCCGCACAAAGTCATGGATCCTGACAAAACGGATCAACGGCAAGGTCCGCTCGGTGAAGCTCGGAGAGTGGCCTGAGGTCGCGAACGGCGGTGCGGCGGAGGAGATCGCCAAGAAGAAGATCGCAGAACTCGTCACCGGCACGGATGCTGCCTCGACGAAGGTCGTGACCTTGATGGATGCCTTCGACTCCCATGTCGCGCGGTCGCACGCGAAAGAGGCGACCATCGACACCTACCGCTTGCAGATCAAGAACCATCTGTCCGACCTGTTCGCCCAGCCCATCGAGCAAATCACGTTGCCGATGCTGGAGAATGCGATCAAAGGCAAAACGCCCTCGACGGCGAAGCACCTTGTGCAGATCATCAAGATGGCCTTCCGTCGTGCCTCCATCATCCGCCGGTGCTTCGACGTGTCGGCGGACCTCAAGCCGCCGCAGAAGCACCGCGTATCGTCATCCGTGCTGTTCGATGCGGCGGATGCGTGGCCGGCCCTCGACCTGATCCTCGCCTCGCGCAGCATGATCACCCGCACGGCGTGGCTGACGATGCTTTTCACGGGCTTCCGCTCCCTCAACGTCCGCGCCCTCGATTGGGAGCAGGTTGACCTCCAGCGGAAGACGATCACGCTCGACGAGATGAAGAACGGCCTGTCCCGCACGTTCCCCGTCGCAGACGTGCTGATTGAGGCGCTGAAGGCGCTTCCTCACCGTCAGGGGTATGTGTTCCCCGCTGACTCAAAGACGGGTCATATCGACCAGCTCATGGCCCGCACGGTCACGGTGGGCGAGAGGGATGATGCGCACAAGGTCAAGGTGCTGCGTCAGCATGATTGCCGCCGACTTTTCACGACCGCCGCGCGCCGCGCGCGTTTGCCCGAGTACATCATCGACGAACTTCGCGGCGACACGCCCAAGAAGGTTCAGGACATCTATGACCAAGGCTCGGCCAACCATGCCGACGTGAACAAGATCGCCGCGCGCATCCTTAAAGAGTGCGGTGCGTCACCTGCTTCTGTTCTTGAGCGGATCAAACGCCCTGACTTATGACGATGATATTGGAGCATATCACGGGACCGCATCGCTGGTGGCGAGCCCGTGTGAGGGGAAGCCAGCAAGAAACACCCCCGCCTCTTTGTCGAGCAGGATAGGAGGGTGTCACCGTGGAACTTGCTCAGGAAATACATGCGCTGCGCGAAGAGGTGAAAGCCTTGGCCGAGCGCCTTGAAAATGCAACCGCCCCGAAACTGATGAACACGGCGCAATGCGCGGCGTTCCTCGGGAAATCGCCCGACCGCCTCTATGAATGGCGGCGCGAGCGTCAGGGTCCGCCCTACCTCCACATGTCGTCGCGCTCGATCCTGTATGATCGGGATGACGTGATCGCGTGGGCGAAGTCCCACGAGGTGAGGTAACCGGAGCAAGGGTCGAGTCCTCGCTCCGGTCAGTCGTCAGGCAATATTTGGGATAGCCGAAATATATTCGGTTTGCGCCTGCGTGCCCACCAAAGTTCGAGGTCTTGGCCGTGCTCCGTCAGGAGACGGACAATGAAAGAAGAGTTGATAGAAGCGGGATACAGGCTGATCCCGCTCGTGGATGGCCAAAAGCGCCCCCGCGACAATAGTTGGGGCGAGAACAAGTACAGCCTCGACGATCTCGGGAAACAGGTCGGCCTCGTGATCGAACCCGGGATGGTCGATCTCGATCTCGACTGGCCCGAGACGCGCGCGCTCGCAGGAAGATCGTCGCCGACACTCGCGTGGGGCAGGCATGGCAAAGTCACCCACAGTGTTTTCCGTTGCAATCTCGACGCCCCAGTCGCGTTCAGGCTCCCCAGTGTCAGCGGCGCGCCGAAACTGGAAGGCGCGCACGCATACACAGTTCTTGAGATACGCACATCTTCGAGCGGCGAGGCCTATCAGGCGATGATCCCTGAGAGTCGTCATCCTGACGGCGATCAGTTGGAATGGCTGAACCCCGTGCTGCCCAAGGAGATTGACCCGGATGTGCTGGTTGCGGAAGCAGGCCTCCTCGCGGCTGTTGCCGTCCTGACGCGGTTCTATCCCGGTGAGGGAACGCGCGACGACTTCGCCCTCGCGCTCACGGGCTGCATGGTGCGCGCAGGATGGCAAGAAGAGCAAATCTCGACCTTCATGGTCCGTCTCTGCCAAGCCGTCGGCGATGACGAGATCAAGATGCGCGCGAGCAAGGCGCGCCGAACGCTGAAACGCCTTGAGGCTGGCCGGAAGGTTGCAGGCATCCCGAAAGCTGCCGCGCTCATGGGCATCCCCGTCGAGTGGATGCAGGAGATCGCGGTATGGCTCGGTTGGCGGCGCCGCAATCCGAAGGGCGAAGGCGGTGCTGTGTTCCTGTCTGCGCAGGTCGCCGAGGTATCGAAGCAGGCGTGGGACGCCTTGGCCGACTATCAGATCCACGGTGATCCAGGTGTCTACGCCTATGGAGAAGCGCTTGCGCGCGTCGATGCGGGCCGAATGCAGCTTCTCGACGGATCGGGCCTGAAGCATGAACTTAATCGCTGCACGACCTGGCTCGCGAAAGATGACAGCAAGTGGAAGCCCGTCTCCGCGCCATCGAACGTGGTGGAGGACATGCTGTCCGCGCGTCGCTGCGACGTCACGGTCCCGGAACTCAAGCAGGTATCTATCGTGCCGACGTTCACCCGTGATGGCCGTCTGCTGAACGAAAACGGGTTCGACGAGGACTCGGGCATCTTCCTCGACCTGAAGGTGTCTGTCGATGTCCCGCGACAGCCGACACGGGCCGATGTTCGGGCCGCGCTACGCCAGTTGTGGCGGCCAATATCGCAATTCCCGTTCGAGGAGAGGTCCGACAAGGTTCACGCCCTCGCCATGATCCTCGAACCCTACATGCGCGACATGTTCGGGCCGACGCCGCTCTACTTCATCAATAAGCCTGCCGCAGGCACGGGTGCTTCGCTGTTCATCGAAACGTCCCTGTATCCGACGCTCGGAACTTGGCCCGATGCGCAGACGCCGCCGCGCTCGGACGAGGAGATGAAGAAGACCCTTACCGCGTGCTTCGTCGAGGGTGTCAGGTGCGTCTACTTCGACAACGCGAACATGCTCAACTCCGCATCCTTCGCCTCCGCGCTGACGGCGGAAATCTATTCGGCCCGCATCCTCGGGGTGTCCAAGATGCTGCGCGTGCCCGTGAAGGTTCAGTGGGTCGGCTCGGGCAACAACACTGAACTGTCGGGTGAGCTTTATCGGCGGACAGTCGATATTCGCATGGACGCGAAGATGTCGAATCCCGAGGACCGCGACGTATCGCAGTTCCGTATTAAGAACCTAAAGGCGTGGACCATTCAAAATCACGCAGAGCAGGTGCGCGCGGCCTGCACGATTATCCAGTATTGGATCAATCAGGGGATGCCCGAGGGCGCGGGGTCAAAGGCCTCCTACGAGGAATGGTCTGCGAAAATGTCGGGGTTGTTCGACTGCATCGGTGTTCGGGGGTTCCTCGAAACGCCTACGAGCCGCCGTCCCGAGGATCCCGAGGAGGAGATCGCCAAAGACCTGTTCATCATGATGGACAAGGCCCACAAGGGGCGGGTCGATCCTTCGGGGGATCGGGATGGCTACGGCAATCCTGTCGCCCGTACCGATTGGTCGAAGCCTGTGCGGGCAGGTGATGTCGTCGATCTCGTCAACGCGACCAACGTCGACTTCGACTTCGGGTTCGGGGATGCGCGTAAGAAGATCGCCGAGTTCCTGAAGAGGTATAAGGGGCGGGTCTTCGTGTTCGAGGCTGACTCGGGTCGCCGCATCGCGCTCACCCTGACGATGTGCACCAACAGCAGGGGCACTTACTGGTTCGTCGAACGCCGTGACGCGGCCTGATGGTGTCGATGGTGCGGGCATGGTGCAGGGTAGAACTGCTTAGATTTCAAGGCGGTGACACCGTTTGCACCATGTGCACCATTGGATCTGTGCTCTTTTGCTGATGTTGCAGGAAATGGTCCATCCTGTTCGTCTCGCGCGTGCATTAGAATGATGGTGTCAATGGTGCACATGGTGTCAAACGCTTGATCTGTAAGCGCAAAAGGCCTGCACCATGGGTGCACCATGCGCACCATGTTCGCGCTTGCCGCAATGCGCCTGCCACATGTTCATGCCATTCGTGCACAGAACTCCCGATCTCGCCCGGCTCACTCCGCCTGCTTGCACAGCTTCACCTTCTGCCCGCGATGACCAATTGATGATGATTGGATTGCTATCGAGGCGTAACCGCTTGCGCTGAAAGCGGATTGGCGGGTGCGCTGTTGCAGAGCTCGCGATCTCTACAACATAGCATTCGCACGGGAAGAAATACGTCATGGACGGTGACATAGATAGCGGGTGATTACCTGCCAGTGGTCGGGTATTCCGCACCCCTCGAAGGGGACCCCTGTTCTGCTGCTGGACCCCCGGTCCCACCTTCGGAAATTTCTCAAACCATCCAAACCTTTCCCCGCCCAGCAACACCTTCTTCTCCGGCCCGATTACCTTCGTCTCCGGTTTGTTCTCCCTTGGTTCCATCGCATTGTGACGCTGCACGCGGGGAGTTCCGGGCGGTGGGCGCGTGCATGATCCTGACTGGTCCACCGCCCGACCCCAGACAGGAGCCACCGCCATGATCCCCTTCGACCGCCTGCACGAGCAATACGGTCTGATCCGCAACTGCCTCGAAGGCGAAGATGCCGTGAAGGCCGCGGGCCAACTCTATACCCCGAAGCCCGAAGGCATGACCCCGGGCAATTACGTCCACTACCTCGACCGGGGGTGCTTCTACGGCGCCCCCGCGATGACCCTCCGCGCGCTGACGGGTCTCGCGCTGCGCAAAGACCCCGTGATCAAGCTGCCCGCCCGCCTCGAACCGATGCGCCTGAACGCGACCGACGAGAACGCCCCGATGTCCGTGCTGATCGAGGACATGGTGCGCGAGGTGATGGCGATGGGTCGCTACGGCGTGCTGCTCGACTTCCCGGCGACCGGCGCGACGGCGAACACGGTGCCCCATATCGCGACGTTCAAGGCCGAAGCGATCGAGGACTTCGACACGGCCTATGTGGACGGGCGCAAGGTGCTGACGCGCGTCTGGCTCGCCTCGGACGAGACGTGGGAGGAGGCCGCCGTCTATTACGAACTGATCCTCGACGACTCGATCTACAAGTTCCGCCGCTTCATCCGCGACCAGCATCAGCGCCGCGAAGATGTCGGCGACGAGGTGATCCCGACCGTGAACGGGCGGGCGCTGAACTACATCCCGTTCCTGCTCGTGTCGCAGGAGGGGCTGAGGCCCGAGAACGTCACGCCGCCCTTCCTCGCGCTCTGTCAGGTCGCGCTCTCGCACTTCAAGAATTCCTGCGACCGCGAACATGCAATCTTCCTCACGGCCAGCCCGACCCCGTGGATCTCGGGCAGTATCCCGGAGGATCGCGTGCCCTCGACCATCGGTTCGGGCACGGTGTGGACGCTGCCCGAGGGCTGTCAGGTCGGAATGCTCGAGTTCACGGGCGCGGGTGTCGCGGCCCAGAAGGAGCTGATGCAGGAGAAGGTGGACACGATGGCGACGCTCGGCGCGCGCATGTTGTCCGTCACCATGAACCGCAACGAGACCATCGACACGGCGACCCAGCGCACGCGGTCGGAACTCGCGCTGCTGCATGGCGTCGTCGTCTCGGTCGAGGCTGCGCTGAACCGGCTGCTGCACCTCGCGGCCGAGTGGGTCGGCGCGCCTGCGGACGAGGCCTCCGTGAACCTGTCGCGCGACTTCATCGAGATCGCCATGGACCCGAAGATGGTCGAGGCGCAATTGAAGCTGTGGCAGAGCGGCATGATCTCCCGCGCGACCCTCTACGAGAACCTGCAGAAGGGCGAGATCGCGCGGTCGGATCGGTCGTGGGCCGACGAGAAGGACATGGTGGAGGAGGAAGGGGGCGACCTGACCCTGCCTGTCTCCCTCGTCAAATCGAACTGACCCATGTTCGGTGGCGACCCGACTTCGCCCGAGCGTGCCCTGATTGCCGCCGTCATCGCACAGGCCGTCCGCGATCTCTTCGTCACGGTGATCGTGGGTGCGCCGAGCGAGGAGGCCGCACGCCGTGAGGCGCTGTCCTTCCTGACCGACGAGACGGGTTCATGGGCGCAGTCGCGTGAGGCGCTGTGCCTTGAGGTCGGCATCGACCCGGGCATGGTGCGCCGCACGGTGATCTCCTGGCTCGACGGCGAGGCCACGCCCATGCTGCCCCATGGCCGCGTCATGAAGGTGCCCGAGGGCGTCGATACGGCACGGGCGCTGTGGGCGCGTCTGAAGGCCGAGAGCGACACGCGGGCACGGACATACCGGAATGCCGTCGATGCCCGTCATGCGCGACGGCTGCGGGCGGCGTCCGACGCGATCAAGGCGCGCCGCCGTGATGCTGAGACAGCGGCTGCCGTCGAGGCCAACCGCCACCATGTTGACGCCGTGCTGAACCGTCAGGTCCGCGGCCCGAAAACCGCGCTCGCGGCCTGCGTCGAGAAGGTCATCGCGGAACTTGCGACCGGCCCGAAGACGGCCCGCGAGTTGTTCTTCGCGCTCGACGGCGACCACGCCCCCGATGCGATCAGCCGGGCGCTCGACATCCTAGACGCCGAGCGGGACGGCAAGCTGTTCCGCCTGCCTGCGACGGCTGCGTGAGCGTCACCTTCTTTAGGTCAACGACACCTTCTTTCCCCGGTTGAGCGGATCCCGCGCTGGCACCGATTGTCGTTATGCGGACTGGGGGTGCGTGCTTCTCCTTTGGAAACGAGAGGCGGGTCCCGTGCAGGCCCGCCTCATTTTTTACCCAAGGAGACGCATATGTCTGAGGACGACAACAACGACCGCCTGATGGCGCAGTTCATCGAGAAGGCGACCCCGAAGCTGCTCGAAGCCATGCAGGCCTCGCTCGCAGAGAAGATCGAAGAGCAGATCGGCGGCCTGAAACAGGCCAGCCAGAAGATGCTCGACGAGATCAAGGACCAGAAGCGCGCAGCCGCCGAACAGGTCGCGAAGGACAAGGGCGAGGCCGACCAGTTCCGCGCGCTGCTGAGCCAGCGGTCCAATCCTGCGGACATCAACGCGGCGCTGACGCCCGATCCGATCCGGCTGACCCGCGTGCAGGCGCGCGACCCACAGCTCTACCGCCGCGCGAAGGCGCAGGCCGAGAAAACCGGCACCACGGTGGAGATCGTCAATGACTGACGCCGAAGAGAAGCGCCATGCTCGTCTCATCGCGGCCTACGCCGTTCTCGGCGTCAAGGGGATCGCGCGCGACCGCATCACCGTGGACAAATGGGCGGTGCCCTACCTCGACCGCAAGGAGGTCGCCGGGGAAGACCGCCTGAGGATCACCTTGCTGTCGCTGTGCCTGCTCGAATGCATCGCCAGTTCGCCCAGCGGCAAGATGGAAATCCTTCTGGAGGCGCCACATCACCGAAGCTACCGGGCTGGGATGCGGTGGTTGGAAAAACACTTCGGTGGGCGCCGCCTCACACCGTACTTCGCGGAGTTTCTCGCCCCGATGGTTGCGGTCCCATGAACTTCGAGCGCATCAAAGCCGCGATCCCCGCACCTCCGCCCGGTCCCGGGCGGAAGTCGGTGATCCGGCTGCGTCCCGACGTGGCTGAGGTGGTGGTGGATTGCGTCCTCCGCCGCCGTCAGTTCGCGGACATCGCGAAGCGCTGCGCCGTGGACATCGAGACCCTTGCGACGTTCCGCAAGAACTACATCACGCCCGAGGTCGAGAAGGTCGTGCGGGCGGAGGCCACGCTGACGGAACGGCGGGCCGTGGACAGCGTGATCAACGAGGCGCAGGACGACGTGTCGAAGGGCATCCTCGGGATCATCAACGAGCAGAAGGCGCTCTACCGCGCGCTCAAGGCCAAGGTCGAGGAGGAGGGGCGCGACCTCGAAGACCTGTTGCCCGGCCTCGCGCAATTGCTCCGCGACCAGACCAAGACCCACGAGGCGATGCTGAAAACGTACTCGCTTCTCAAGGACAAGACGACCGTCATGGTGTCGCTCAACGAGCACCCGGATGCCGCCCCTCTGCTCGACGCGCTGTTCCTGCTCTTCACCGAGAACCCGGCGGCTGGCCTGCGCTTCCGCGAGATCATGCAGGCGAAACGGATCACCTTGGATGTCGCGTGACGTTGCCCTCTTCCTGCGGACGCTCGACGAACGCCTCGACCCGACGAAGCTGCTCGCCCGTGTCGTCGAGGGGGAGCCTGACGCATGGCAGCGCCAGCTTCTGACCTCGACCTCGGACACCATCATGGTGCTCGCCTCGCGGCGGATCGGCAAATCGACGACGGTCGGCGTGATGGCCGCGCAGGAACTCGCGCAGCCGCGCCACGAGGTGATTATCATCTGTCCCTCGCTCGCGCAGTCCCAGCTTCTCTTCGCCAAGATCGCCTTCACTTGGGACCTGATTGGCCTGCCCATCGCGGACAAGCGCCGCACGCTCCTCGAACTCCACCTCGAAAACGGCTCGGTCGCGCGCTGTGTGCCCGCAGGCCAGGAGGGGACGAGTGCCCGGGGCCACGGCATCAAGCGCGGCGCGCTGATCTACGACGAGGCCGCGTTCATCCCGGACAAGGTGTTCGGTTCGACCCTCGCGATTGCCGAAGACGACGCGAAGACGATCCTGATCACCACGCCCGGCGGCAAATCGGGCCGTGCCTATGACATGTGGTCGAACCTCGACGACTTCCCCGAGGTCGAGCGCATCCGGGCCTGCTCCCTCGATCTGCCGCGCATGGCGAAGACGGTCGAGCGGGCGCGCCGCAACATGTCGCCGCTGGAATTCAAGGTTGAACATGGCCTCTCTTGGATGGGCCGCGGCACCCCTTTCTTCGACCCCGAGACCATCTCGAACGCCTATACGGACACCCCAGCCCTTGCCTTGGGAGACATCTATGCTGGACTCTAACATCGTCACGCGCGGCGAGGCGCTGATCCTGCCGAACCCGGACCCCGCCATCATCATCAAACCGGGCTACCGCCGCTTCCTCGTCGGCCTCGACATCGCGCAGAGCATTGACCAGAACGCCTTCGCGATCATCCTCGACGAGCGCGTGCCGTTCTACGACGAGAACGGGCGTCAGGAACTGTCGCCGCGCCGCCGCGAGATCGTTCGGGCGGAGAGGGTGCCGCAGATGTCCTATACCCAGCTTGCCATCGTCACGCGCAATCTGATGCTGGACGCCGCGATCACGGGCCGGGCGCACCTCGTCGTCGATGCCGGTGGCCCCGGTCGCGCCTTCTGCGACCTGCTGAACATGAAGAATGTGCAGCATACGCGGATGCAGATCGTCGGAGGCGAGAACGAGGGGGAGACGCGAGAGCGCGGCACGACGTTCAACAACGTGGGCAAGAACCGCCTACTGTCCACCATCAACTCGGCGATGCACGTCGGCGACCTGAAGATCGGCAACTTCCCGATGCGCGACGACCTACGGGTGGAGCTTGAATCCTTCGACACCTCGATCACCGAGGCCGGGCGGATGCGGATCGAGGGCGGCACGGCCTTCGGGCACGCGGACATCGCAATGGCCGCTGCCATGGCCTACTGGCTGTCCGATCACCGAACGGTCGGCGCCCATATCGGGGAGACGCGTCTGCGGGGGTTTTGGTGAAGGGGGGAGGGCAAGCGGAGCCCAGCACAGTTCTCAGCTACCAACTTCTTGTTCAAGATTTTGGTACGGATCAGCCAACAGCGGCGTAACCACTCGCCACGGGACGAAAACCTCGTGTGATCCAAACGCGTAAGGCAAGACGTCATAGGGGCTGAAATTTATCGTTATTCCCCGCTGGTCAAAGTTATACTGAGAAACAAGTTGCCATGTGTACCGGCGTTCTTTGAAAGCATTCGACATGTACTCCGTAGCGTTTTCCGCTTCTAGCATCGCCGCAAGAACTTTTTCGCAGTAGTCAAGAAGCTTGTAGGCGCACTCCTCTCTGTGTCCCAAAATGTCCTTTATTGTGCAGAAGCCATATTTTTGCCCAAGAAAATTGAGCGTAGTTATTCCATGGTTAGGGTGCGCCCCGCCCATGTGCCAGAAATATGAAGATCTGATAGATAGTAAATCTCGTTGGTGAAAAAATTCTTGCATGTTTGTTTCCCAGACGTATGGCGTTCCATACTCTCGGATCCTATTTTTATCATCTTCATCCAATTGGCTAAAAATTCCGGAATATCTTATGAATCCTGATAGGGTTTCTGAGGCAATTTTTGTGTTTACAAGCTGCCAGTACAATCCTTCTTCGCCGTACTGCAAATACGTGGAGTTCAACTCGTAGAAGTCATTGATAAAAGAGTTTTTTACCTGAGAAGGCTCTCGCCCTAATGCCTTCTCAGTCCTCTCTGTCATAATAGAAGATTGTGATTGCGATCTATGTTCTGCTGGATTGAGTTGTTCGGCTCGCTTCGAGAGAGCCTTGCTCAATTGTTCACGCCAGTTGAGGCGAAAATGATCAACATACTGAAATCGAATAAGTTCCGCTGGCATTCTCAGATCGTCAAGGCGAACAAATAGCGCATAACTCGCGCCAATTGGTTGGTCCTCGACTTGCTTCAGAGTCTGCCGGATTTCACGATTTACTACTCCGGCACGAGAAAAAACCTCTTCGGAGATGAGGTGAATTATAAAATCGGCTGTCCGCTGTGCTTCTGAACGCTCGCGATCCCAGTCATCGCCGCCAGTCAGTGACTCCTTATCAAACCAAACATCTTCGATGAATTCTTTAAGAAACGTGTAAATTTCGCGTGCCGCATCAAGATGCTCTGATGCGTAGCCCAAGAATACCTTCATTGTTACTCCGCGGTGATTTCCGGACAGAGTAGCGTGGCAACCGCTCATGGTCGAGATGGGTTTTTGTCCTTATCAAGTTTGACACCAGCATACTGAACCATCAGCCCATACTCTCCCATCGCTCGTGCGACAGTCAACAGCCGTTGCTGGTCGACGCGCACGCGCGTCTGTTCGCCAAGCAGCAGGTACTGGCGATTAGGATCCGAAAGCGGGAAGCGCTGCTTCAACTTGCCGAAGGTGGTCTCGCGCTTGTGGTACGGTTCGGTGTCGTAGAGGTATTGACGCAGACTCTTGAATGACCGCTGCCAGCGTCCGGGCGTTTCGGGATCATCGCCACCAAACAGTCGCCAGAGGTCATTCTCGTCATTCAGTTCGATCTTCATCCTGCCCCCGGATTTATTGGACTAAGTGTTCCGAGGCGATCTTGGCGCGCACGAATGGCGCGGTCGAATGTTGGAGTGAACAGGCGAGAAACAGCCTTTTGAATTTTCTTTAGAGCCGCGTCGTCGGGAGTCTTCCGCGTCACTCGTTCGCGGCGGATCGTGATGTATATGAAGTCGTCCTTGAGCCGCTTGTCCGTGACTTCCCACCCTTCCGGGATAGCATCTACATGTCGGTCGAATTCTCGCTCGACTTCGTCACGCCGGTTCTGGGAACTCAGTTGCTCGCAGCGCGGGGTAAGGATTGCGCGTTCGGTATCGTCTAGGTCGTCGCCGCTCTGATACTTTGCGACAGCAGTATGCTGGTCCCTGAGTTTCTGGTCTAAGGCCTCGCTTTCGGCGGTAAGGTTTTCGATCTGCCTCTGGATTGCGTCGATCCGGGAGATCAAGCGTTCTACCTGCTTGGCTTTCGCCTCTTGCGCGACTTTCGTTTCCTTGATTGCTTCTGCGAACACGTCGTCCAACCGGGGGTCAAAATTTCCGTCGCCGATCAGATCAGAAATGCTCGACTTGCCCTTGCGAAAGAAGACGCCGCTCGGGAACACGACGACACGACCGAGTCGTCCGCTTTCCCCTAGCGGGAGGTCGAACGCAGTCGGTTCCTTTCGCGAGCGGTCTACAAGCAGGTTGACCGATTTCGGATCGGGAGAGACCGTTGGTTGCCTTTCAGTCCAGTATGCATCAATGCGCTTTCTGAACTCTGCCGGCCAGTCGAACGCAACAGGCTCCGTCTGGAATGTTACCCACCTTCCATCTGACCAAGTGAAGGTGACTTCAGTGTCCGAAATGCGCAGCTTGTTGGGCTCGTCCTCGATTGAAGTGAGCACCGCAATGTCGCGTCCCGACAAGCGCGCCGAGCCTAGATCAGACCCAACCTCCAACTCGACAAGATGGTGGTTGTTCGTCGCGTAGAGCTTGTCTCCCGCGATGTGGACGAAGGTGCCAGCTGGGAAGCTCTTTTCATGCGTGCCGACGAACCTCTTTGCCCAACGCAGCGCGCGGAGGAAACCTTCCGGCACATCGACCGTCGCGGTCGGCGCCTCCATAGGCTGGGCATCGAGGCCGGGGTTCACTTCAAACTTCATAGGCCCGGATACCCCCGGCTCATGGCGAGGAAGCGCTGCCTCGCATCAGGGGTTGGATAGGCCCGCACTTCGACCTTCTTGCCGTAGTACGGCTCCGGGTCGAGTTCGTTCCCATTTCCGTCTTTGACCGTGATGCTCGGACCAGTCGGAGCCTTCCATGAAAAAGATGCCGCGTGCTTCTGGAACGTCGCCAAATTCACAAGGCTGCGTGCTCGCATCTCGACTTGTGCCAAGGGGAAGGCGATGATCTTTCCGACCTCAGAGCGAACCGACCGTTGTTTTTCGGTGCTGATCAACGAGATGTGGTCCACCTGTTCGATCAGCCGCTCCTCGGTCCCACGGTCCCAGTCGTTGCGTTCAATCCCAATGTGGAAGGCGCGGTAGCGCGAGCGGGTTTTCTCCTCAACCCGAGTGTATTGATCGACCATCACGTCGCCCGCGTATCGGGTGACAGGGTGCTCCGCGATAATTGTCTCGTCGTCGATCAGATCGACTTTCCCGAAGCCTGCGTGTTTTTGCCATGCCTCCGAGTCTCCGGAAAAGAGCGTCGCGTGGCGGATCATGTCGTTGCCGGTTGTCGCAAGCCCGTGGGTGCGCACATCGCAGTCCAGATCGGACAGCGCGCAACGGGCGATGGTGGCCCACTGCCAGCGCCGATCTTCGGGAATCTTGTTTGTGGGCGAAAGACACAGGTAGCCTTGCGCTTGGTCGATTACCTCAAGCAACCGCTCCGTTCCTTCGCCTTGGTGGAAGACAGGCAAGACCTTGTCTCCGAACTCGCAGCGAAGCCGCTTAAGATTTGCGTCTGAGCAAGCAGTCGCGTGCGCGATCTCGTCAGGCGTCGCGTCTCTTCCTGGCTCGCCCGGAATCACGTCGAGGTTGACCAACCAGACCTCATCAAACAGGCTGTCGCCCTCGCTCAGGAAACGCTCGTAGGCCGGAATCAGATCTTCAAGGGAGACCGGGACTCGCTTGTCCGCTGGCTTGTTCCACGCTGTGAATGCGCCGGAATCGAGGATGATCTTTTGCGGCGGATCGCCGGGAAGGCGATTGCTCGCCTCCTGCATTGCAGCGGCATACCCGGGCCATTCGACTTTCAGGCCGCGTTCCTCGAACATTTGGCGCGCTGAGCGGTCCCGCTGGTCTAAGAGTCGTTCAGCATCGCGGTTAGAAGCGAGCCAATCGTCGAATTTCCTGATGCCTGTCTTCACGTCCTTGAGCCAGCGAAAGACATTCGGCTGGTAGTCGCGGTACATCGAAAGCAGCCGCTGCGAGCACAGCTGGTTCTCAATCGCCTGAAAGGCGTCGTTCTTCGGTGTACCAGACGCGTAGTGAAGCATTGCCGCCCCTTTCTAGGGAACGGCGTAACGCGCGCTTGGGGCACAACTTTGGCGTGATCTGGGCAATATCGAGCGAGTCAGCCGACCGTTTAAACGGGGTGCGCCAAATGTTGCAGAGATGTTGCAGAAACGAAGAAGGCGCCCCGAAGGGCGCCCGCTAACTTCTTGTTTTATTTGGCTCCGGCGGTAGGGATCGAACCTACGACCAATTGATTAACAGTCAACTGCTCTACCGCTGAGCTACGCCGGAACACGGGGGCTATGTAGCAAGCGTTCCGGGGGGCGTCCAGAGGGTTTTTGACAAAAAGTTCGCGGCGTTCAAAAACCCGTCTCAGGACCTGCGAAACTGCGCGGTGACGAGCGGGGTTCCCTTGGCCTCTATCTCGTTTCTTTCAATGAGATCAACGATATGCGCAAAGACGTTCCGGGCAGCGGCGGGCAGGAGCGCCGTGGGGACATCGGTATAGATCGCGCGGGTCAGGGCCTCGATCGTGGCCGGCCCTGCAGAGAGCGCCGCAAGGATTTCCGCCTCGCGCCCGAGGCGGTGGGCGATCAGCGCCGAGAGCCGCGCGTCGGGATCGTCGACCGGGGCACCGTGGCCCGGGTGGAGCCTGCGCGCCCCAAGGGTCCGGAGCCGCGCGAGCGAGGTCATGTAGGCGCCCAGATCCCCTTCGGGCGGGGAGATCAGCGACGACGCCCAGCCCATCACCACGTCGCCAGTGAAGACCGCGTCGCCCATCGCGAAACTCAGGTGGTTCGACAGATGTCCCGGCGTCCAGATCGCGCGCAGCTCCCAGTCGCTGCCGCTGATCGTCTCGTCGTCGGCCAGCGTGACGTCGGGCGCGAACGCCGCGTCGATGCCCTCACCGCCGCCAAGCCCGCCCTCGGCGGCGAGGTGCCGCATCGCCGGGCTCATGCCGGTGCGGCTGTCGCCGAAGGCCAGAACCGGGGCGCCGGTCAGGCGTGAGAGCTCTGGCGCGAGCGGCGAGTGGTCGACATGGGAATGGGTGACGAGGATGTGGCTGATCCTCTCGCCCGGGGCGAGAGCGGCCAGCAGCGCGTCGCGGTGGGCGGGCAGCGCGGGCCCCGGGTCGATCACCGCGACCGTGCCGGTGCCCACCAGGTAGCTGTTGGTGCCGCGGAAGGTCATTGCCGAGGGGTTGGGGGCCAGCACCCGGCGGATCCCGGGGGCCAGCTGCTCGACCACGCCGGGTCGGGGATCGAAGGCGGCGATCTCGGGGGGGAGGCCGGAAAAGGCCGGCGCGGGGGGGCGGCCGGAGGTTATGGCGGATGTCGTGGCGGCATCCCGGGAAGGCGGCTTGGTCACGGTGGGCGTCCTTTCTGGTGGCACGGCTCGGTCTGCGCTGCTCGATCTGCGCGGGTCTCTCGTGACGCGGCTTTCTCTTGGCGCGGCGGCCGGGTACGGTGCCGGCATGAAACCGGCCTTCCTCAAACCTCTCCTCCCGCGCGGCCTGCAGGGCCGGGCCGCGCTGATCCTGATCGTCCCGGTGATCGCGATTCAGCTGGTCGTGTCGGTGGTCTTCATCCAGCGGCACTTCGAAGGCGTCACCCGGCAGATGACCAACAACATCGCCATTGAGGTGGCCTATCTGGAGCGCGAGGTCAATGACGCGCCGTCCATGACCGAGGCCGAGAGCCGCGCGGTCAGCCTGGGCGACGCACTGTCGATGGACGTGACGCTGCCGACCGACGGCCCGATCGAGGACCGCAAGGAATTCTACGACCTGTCGGGGCGCAGCGTGATCTCGACCCTCGACAGCAAGCTGGCACGGGTCCAGGGCGTGGACCTCGCCTCCAACTCGCGCGAGGTGCGGCTGTCGATGGCGACCGACTGGGGCCCGATGGAGGTCGTGTTCTCGCGCGACCGGGTGTCGGCCTCGAACCCGCACCAGCTCCTGGTGCTGATGCTCTTCACCTCACTCCTGATGACGCTGGTCTCCTACCTCTTCCTGCGCAACCAGCTGAGGCCGATCACCCGGCTCGCGGCGGCGGCCAAGGAGTTCGGCAAGGGCCGGACCGTGCCCTACCGCCCGCGCGGCGCGATCGAGGTGAGGGCGGCGGGGCGCGCCTTCCTCGACATGCGCGCCCGGATCGAGCGGCAGATCGAGCAGCGCACGCTGATGCTCTCGGGGGTGAGCCACGACCTGCGCACGCCGCTGACCCGGCTGCGCCTCGGCCTGTCGATGATGGAGCCGGAGGAGGAGGCCGCCGCGCTGACGCGCGATGTCGAGGACATGGAGCGGCTGCTCGAGGCCTTCCTGTCCTTCGCCCGGGGCGACGCGATGGAGGAGCCGGAGGAGGTCGACGTGGCAGAGCTGGTGCAGCGGGTGGTCGAGAACGCGCGCCGCGCGGGACAGGACGTGACGCTGGCACGGATCGACGCGCCCGAGGGGCTGCGCGTCAAGCTGCGACCGCAGGCGGTGGGCCGCGCGGTCGAGAACCTCGTGGTCAACGGCGTGCGCTACGGCAAGCGGGCCGAGGTGAGCCTTCTGCTCGGGGCGGGCCATGTGCATATCGTGGTCGAGGACGATGGGCCCGGCATTCCCGCCGCCCGGCGCGACGAGGCGCTGCGCCCGTTCACCCGGCTCGATTCCGCGCGCGACCCGAACCGCGGTGGCGGCGTGGGCCTGGGCCTGTCGATTGCCGCCGACACCGCACGCAGCCACGGCGGGCGGCTGAACCTCGGCGAAAGTCACCTCGGCGGTCTGAAGGCGGAGCTGGTTCTGGCGCGCTGAAGCGGGGAAACTCCGGAACCCGACGTCGGCGCGGGATGGAGATGTTCGGCCGGCGGGGGCGCTGCCCCCTGCACCCCCGGGATATTTGGACTCAGAAGAAGACGAGGGCCCGCCTTTCTTTTGAGTAGAAATATCCCACGGGGGTGCGGGGGTGTGAAACCCCCGCGGAATCGGGGGGTGCGGGGGTGTGAAACCCCCGCGAAATCGGGGGGTGCGGGGGTGTGAAACCCCCGCGGAAGCGGCGGGTGCGGGGGGCGGGCCCGCCGCATCCGCCGCCTGTCAGCCGCCGCCTGTCAGCCGCCGATGCGGTCGAGGATCCGGGCCCAGCTGCGGATGCCGTGATGATAGCAGGCCAGGTCGTATTTCTCGTTCGGCGAATGGATCTGGTCGTCGTCGCGGCCGAAGCCGATCAGCATCGTGTCCATGCCCAGGAGGTTCTGGAAGAAGCCCGCGATCGGGATCGAGCCCCCGCAGCCGACGTAGGCCGCGGGCACGCCCCATTCCTCGGTCAGCGCCTGGCGCGCGGCCTCGAAGGCGGGGTTGGAGATTGCCATGGTCGAGGCGGCGCTGCCCTCGGGCTCCGACCAGACCAGTTCGCAATCCTCGGGGAGTTGCGCCGCGATCCAGTCGTGGAAGGCGCTGAGGATCTTCTTCGGATCCTGGCGCGACACCAGCCGGAACGACACCTTGGCCGAGGCCTCGGACGGCAGCACGGTCTTGAAACCGGCGCCGGTGTAGCCGCCCCAGATGCCGTTGATCTCGGCCGTGGGCCGCGACCAGATCATCTCCAGCGGGGTGCGGCCCTCTTCGCCCGCCGGCACCGAGAGGCCGACATCGCCTAGGAAGGACGCGTGGTCGAAGGCCAGCGCCTGCCATTGCGCGCGCACCTCGTCGGGCAGTTCGTCCACGTCGTCGTAGAAGCCGGGCACGACGCAGGCGCCGTGCGCGTCGAAGAGCCCGCCGAGGATCCGCGTCAGCACCCGGATCGGGTTCTGCGCAAGGCCGCCGTACATCCCCGAGTGCAGGTCGCGCTTGGCCGCCTTCACGGTGAATTCCACCTTGGCCAGCCCGCGCAGCATGGTGGTGATCGCGGGGGTGCGCGATTCGAACAGGCCGGTGTCGCAGATCAGCGCGAGATCGCATTTCAGCTCGTCGCCGTGCGCCTCGAGATAGGGGATCATCGAGGGCGAACCTGATTCCTCCTCGCCCTCGAAGAACAGGGTGAGGTTGCCGGGCAGGGTGCCGGTCTCGGCCTTGTAGGCGCGGCAGGCCTCGATGAAGGTCATCAGCTGGCCCTTGTCGTCGGCCGCGCCCCGGCCGCGGATCACCTTGCCCGCCGCGGTGTCCTCGATCGCGGGATCGAACGGGTCGCGGTCCCACAGTTTCAGCGGGTCGACCGGCTGCACGTCGTAATGGCCGTAGAACAGGATGTGCGGCCCTTCGGCACGGTGGTGGGCCACGACCATCGGGTGGCCCTTGGTGGGGCGAACGCTGGCGTCGAAGCCCAGTTCGGTGAGTTCCTTCACCAGCCAGTCGGCGGCCTTCGCGGTATCGTCCTTGTAGGCCGGGTCGGTCGAGATCGACGGGATCCGCATCAGCTCCATCAGCCGCTCGACCGAGGTATCGATATCTGCGTCGATCCGGGAAAGGACCTTTTCGATCGGGGCTTTGGAACTCATGCGGGGTCTCCTGTGGCGGGCCGGCGCGGAGCCGGCACCTGGTGTTTCGGTCGGGCGGAGCCTAGCACCCGGCTAGGCACTGTCCAGAGCGGGCGCACGGCGATAGGCTGCCCGCGACCGAGGAGAGGGGAGAGAGGCGCATGGCGGGACGGGCGGATCTTGGTCCGGGGTTTGGGCTGACGGCGGGGGGCGCGGCGGGCGTGGCACTTGCCGCACTGCTGGTGTCGAGTATGGCTTCGGCGCAGGGGGTGGCGCCCGCGACGACCGCCGGGCCCGCCGCGGATGCCCCCGCGCCAGGCACAGCAACGCCGACGGACCTGCCGGTCGACGATGCCAAGGCGCAGGCGTTGCTTTATCCCTATGACCAGGCGGAGCTGCGCTTCGTGCCTGACCTCGGTGTCACCGGTCCGGCGTTGAAGCAGATACGTGACGCGGCGGCGGATCTTCCGTTCTACGGCGCGGTTGCCGCGCGCAAGGTGGGGCGGCACCGGATCGGCTATGCGATGGCCGCGGGGTTCCATTCGCCCGAGGCGGCGGGCGCGGCGGCGCGGGCGCGCTGCAACGCCAAGGCGCAGGCGAGCGATTGCGTCGTGATCGCCCATGTCCTGCCGCCGGGTTGGGTCAAGGGCCGGGTGCTTCAGCTCAGCGCCCGCGCCACGCTGATGTACCAGGAACGCTACATGCCCGAGGGCGGCCCCGCCGCGATGGCGATCGCCCCGGGCGGCACCGGCGCCGCGCTGGCTCTGGGGCAGGACGCGGCGCCCCGCGCCCTCGCGGCCTGCCGGAAGGGCGCGCGGGCGGCGTCGGATACGGAATTCGACTGCCACGACACCGAGGCGGGCGCGACCTGCGCCTTCGGTCCCGGCGCGCAGGCGTGCCGCCTCGTCCTGCGCGACTGACACCCCGGCGGGCCCACTGGCGGGCGCTTCGGGCGCGCACGTACGGGGGGGCAGGGAACCGGGGGCGGCCCGGGCGGCGTTTCCCTGCCGACCGGCGCCCCGCGCGGGGGCTGTCGTCTGCCCGCCCCGCGCAGTAGGGTGCGCCCCGCAACGAAGACGGAGACACGCATGACCCACCGGATTCTCAGCCGTGCGCCCATGGCCGCAGCGGCCGCGCTCACCGCCGCGCTTCTCATCCCCGCCGTGGCGGCGCAGGCCGCGCCGCTTCAAGGTGCCCAGGCCAAAGGCATGCTCTATCCCGCCAAGGGCGCCGAGGTTCAGGTGATGAAGGTGCCGGGCTTCGGCCGCAAGGAAACCGAGGTGCTGCGCACCGTCGGCGCCAGCCAGAAGTATTACGGCGCGATCGCCGTGTCGCCCGGCGACGGGCTGCTGAACGAGGCCACCGTCGCTGCCGCAAATTACCATTCGATCGAACCCGCCGAGCGCGCCGCGCTGGCCGCCTGCGATGCGCGCAAGAGCGCCAAGGCCCGCTGCGTCGTCGCCGCCCGCATCCTGCCCAAGGGCTACCGCCCGGGCCGTGCGCTGCAGCTTTCGGCCGACGCGACGCAGGTGTTCGACGAGAAATACCTCTCGGCGAGGGCACCCAAGGCGCTGGCGATCTCGCGGTCGTCGGGGCTGTTCGGGCTGGGCCTCGGGGCAGGAGCCGAGAAGAAGGCGGTCCAGGCATGTCGCGCCAAGGCCCAGCAGGGACAGAATGCCGCAGACTGCGCCGTGATCATCGCCGAATAAGGGTTTTTACCGGCCGTTCACGGGAAAGCGTCATTTTGCGCACTGGCCTTGTTGCGATTTGATTAATATCAAGGCCACATGTGAACAGGACCGGTAGGCCCGTACCCAGCCGCACAGGGCAAGGGAGACGACGATGAACTATTCCGAAGCACTCGACGCAGCACTGACTCGCCTGCACGACGAAGGGCGCTACCGCGTCTTCATCGATATCGAGCGTGAGAAGGGGGCGTTTCCCAAGGCGGACTGGACCCGGCCCGACGGCGCCCGCAAGGAAATCACCATCTGGTGCGGCAACGACTATCTCGGCATGGGGCAGCACCCGGCGGTGCTGGCCGCGATGCACGAGGCGCTGGACGCCACCGGCGCCGGATCGGGGGGCACGCGCAACATTTCGGGCACCACCGTCTATCACAAGCGGCTCGAGGCGGAGCTGGCGGATCTGCACGGGAAGGAGGCCGCGCTGGTCTTCTCCTCCGCCTACATCGCCAATGACGCCACGCTGTCGACCCTGCCCAAGCTGTTCCCGGGCCTGATCATCTATTCGGACGAGCTCAACCACGCCTCGATGATCGAGGGCATCCGCCGCAACGGCGGGGCCAAGCGGATCTTCAAGCACAACGACCTTGCCGATTTGCGCGCCAAGCTCGCGGCCGACGACCCGGCCGCGCCGAAGCTGATCGCCTTCGAGTCGATCTATTCGATGGATGGCGATTTCGGTCCGCTGGAAGGCTTCTGCGACCTGGCCGAGGAATTCGGCGCGCTCACCTATCTCGACGAGGTGCACGCGGTCGGCATGTACGGCCCGCGCGGCGGCGGCGTGTCGGAGCGTGACAACCTCGCCGGTCGGATCGACATCATCAACGGCACGCTGGGCAAGGCCTATGGCGTGTTCGGCGGCTACATCGCGGCCAGCGCCAAGATGGTTGACGCCGTGCGCTCCTACGCGCCGGGCTTCATCTTCACCACCTCTTTGCCGCCGGCGGTGGCCGCCGGGGCGGCGGCCTCGATCGCCTTCCTGAAGACGGCCGAGGGGCAGAAGCTGCGCGACGCGCAACAGCTGCACGCGAAGATCCTGAAGATGCGCCTGAAGGGGCTGGGGATGCCGATCATCGACCACGGCAGCCACATCGTGCCGGTCCATGTCGGCCACCCGGTGCATTGCAAGATGCTGTCCGACATGCTGCTCGAGGAATTCGGCGTCTACGTCCAGCCGATCAACTTCCCGACCGTGCCGCGGGGCACCGAACGGCTGCGGTTCACGCCGTCGCCGGTGCACGATCCGAAGCAGATCGACCACCTCGTGAAGGCGATGGACAGACTTTGGGCACGGTGTGCGCTAAATCGCGCCGAGATGCCCGCCTGACCCCTTCGCCGGGTGTCATTGCCGTCCCTCTGTGATAAAGTTAATCACAATAGCTCGACCGGGGTTGAGTCGATTCTTGGGGAAGATCGGACGGTTCCGGTAAAATCGGGCGGCTTCTAACAAGCGTGCAGGGCAGGCATGGGGCAGTTTCAATGATCGGGCGAAGGGGACGTCCTTCGACGGGCGACGAGGATAAGCCGAAGGGGTTCGATGATTTCGAGCTCCGTCTCGGCGATGTCATGCGGGGCGAACGGGCCACGCTTGGCAAGTCGCTTCTCGACGTTCAGCGCGAACTCAAGATCAAGGCGACCTATGTCGCGGCGATCGAGAATTGCGACGTCTCTGCCTTCGAGACGCCGGGTTTCGTCGCGGGCTACGTGCGCTCTTACGCGCGCTATCTCGGGATGGATCCTGAATGGGCCTATGGCCGGTTCTGCCAGGAAGCCGATTTCTCGGTCTCGCACGGGCTGTCGGGCATCGCCGGCGGCAAGGGGCAGGCCCCCGGCGCGGGTCAGCAGGGCAAATCGGGATCGCGCAGCTTCGCCGGGCAGGGCTTCGGCCAGGGCAGCGCGGCGGAGACCGACCGGTCCGGATCGGGCAAGGCGGGTTCCGGCAAGATCGGGTCTGGCAAGATCGGGCTGGGCAGCACCTTCGGCGGCATTGGTATCGGCGCGCTGCAGAAGACGCGCGGCAAGGTGGCATCCCGGCCGGCGGCCGGCACGGCAAAGCCGGGCTTCCGCGATCCGCTGGCCAACCCGAACGCCACCTTCGTGCCGCGCGCTCCGGCGATGTTCACTGGGTTCGAACCGCGCGCGATCGGGTCCCTCGTCGTGCTGATCGCGCTGATCGGCGGTATCGGTTACGGCGGCTGGTCGGTGCTGCAGCAGGTGCAGCGCGTGCAACTGGCTCCGGTCGACCAGGCCCCCGGCGCGGTGGCCGATCTCGACCCGCTGGCCAATGTCGCGGCGCTTCCCGACAAGGACAAGGAAGCGGGCGTGACCACGCCGTCGGATGACAAGATGGCGCGGCTCTACCGTCCGCAGGCGCTTGACGTGCCGGTGATGGTGGCGCGCGACGGGCCGATCGCGGCGATCAAGCCGGGCTCGCTCGGGGCGCTCTCGGCGCAGGCCGACGACAGCGCCATGGCCAGCGCCGACGGCGGCAGCGCGCTTCCGGCGGCGGGGAACGGGTCCTCACCCGACGCCGTGTCGGCGGCGGCGAATTCCGCGGTTGCGGCGGCGCTGGGGCAGACCCTCGGCGCGGCACCCGGCGTCGGAGGCGATGGCCAGATCAAGGTGACGGCAGACGCGGCCCCGGCGGTGCAGGTGCTTGCCGTGCGCCCGGCCTGGGTGCGGGTGCGTGCCGCCGACGGGACCGTGCTGTTCGAGAAGATCCTCGACGCAGGTGAACGCTATACCGTGCCGCAGGGCGCGGAACCGGCCACCCTTCGTGCGGGCAATTCCGGCTCGGTCTACTTCATGGTCAACGGCAAGGCCTATGGCCCTGCCGCCCCGGGGGCGCAGGTGGTGAAGAACCTCACGCTGACACCCTCGGACCTCGAGCAGAAGTACCAGGTGGCCGACCTCGCGCGGAACCCCGACCTCGCCGGCGCGGTGGCGGTGGCCCAGGCCCAGCCACAGAAACTGCCGACCCAGTGATCCGGTAAACCGCTGACCCGGTGATCCTGCCCCGGCGATATGGTGCCGGTGACATGGTGCCGGTGAGCCCGGCAAGATGGCCTTCTGCGGGGACCCGCAGGGGCCGCGGATCGCTGCCGATGCCACGTGCCGGATGGCTGCGCTGTTGATGACCCCGCCGTCCCGGGCTATCTGGGGGCGGAACTGCAAGGTCAGGAGCCGCGCCCCATGTCCCACAATCCCGTCCGTCCGTGGCGCGACATCGCGCGCCGCAAGTCGCGCCAGATCATGGTCGGCAACGTCGCCGTCGGCGGCGATGCCCCGATCTCGGTCCAGACGATGACAAACACCGACACGTCGGATGTGAAGGCCACGATCGAACAGGTGCAGCGCTGCGCCGCCGCGGGCGCCGACATCGTGCGCGTCTCGACCCCGGACGAGGCCTCGACCCGCGCGCTGCGCGAGATCGTGGCGGAAAGCCCGGTGCCGATCGTCGCTGACATCCACTTCCACTACAAGCGCGCGATCGAGGCCGCCGAGGCGGGCGCCGCCTGCCTGCGCATCAACCCGGGCAACATCGGCGACGCGGGCCGCGTGAGGGAGGTCATCAAGGCCGCACGCGACCACGGCTGTTCCATCCGCATCGGGGTGAACGCCGGCAGCCTGGAGCGGCACCTGCTGGAGAAATACGGCGAGCCGTGCCCCGAGGCGATGGTGGAAAGCGGCCTCGACCACATCCGCATCCTGCAGGACAACGACTTCCACGAATTCAAGATCTCGGTGAAGGCTTCGGACGTGTTCCTTGCCGCCGCCGCATACCAGCAGCTGGCCGATGCGACCGACGCGCCGATCCACCTCGGGATCACCGAGGCGGGGGGACTGGTCTCGGGCACGGTGAAATCGGCGATCGGCCTTGGCAACCTGCTGTGGATGGGGATCGGCGACACGATCCGCGTCTCGCTCTCGGCCGATCCGGTCGAGGAGGTGAAGGTGGGCTACGAGATCCTGAAGTCGCTGGGCCTCAGGCATCGCGGCGTCACCATCATCTCGTGCCCGTCCTGTGCGCGGCAGGGCTTCGACGTGATCAAGACGGTCGAGAAGCTGGAGGACCGGCTGGCCCATGTCACCACCTCGATGAGCCTGTCCATCATCGGCTGCGTGGTGAACGGCCCGGGCGAGGCGCTGATGACCGACGTGGGCTTCACCGGCGGCGGCGCGGGCAGCGGCATGGTCTACATGGCCGGCAAGCAGAGTCACAAGATGTCGAACGACCAGATGATCGACCATATCGTTGGCCTGGTCGAGACCCGCGCAGCCGAGATCGAGGCCGAGAAGGCGCGCGAAGAGGCCGACGCGGGCAGCGCCCCGGGAAAGGTTCCCGAAGGAACCGCGGGCTGAGTCACTATCTTTTCGGCTTTGGCGGGAACCTGCTTTGCGCCGAACTGCGTCTGAGCGGATTTTCGCCGAAAATCCGATCCCCACACCGGGGGGCGGACCCTGCCGCCGCCTCGGCTGTTCTTCCGCCATCACGGCGCGGGTGATCCGCGCCCCGCAGAACTGGAGGATAGAACATGTCCACGAATAAGTTCATTGCCGCTACCGCCGCCGTCTCGGTCTTCGCCCTGACCTCTTTCAGCGCGGCCTATGCCGATCAGAACGCCAACAACGAGAAGATCACCAAGCCTGAGGTCCACACCAAGGTGGTGCAGGACGGGAACGGCAAGACCGTTACCAAGACGATCAACAAGGATGGCACGGTGACCACCACCACGACCGAGGCCTATATCTCGGTACCGACCACGATCATGACAGGTCCGGGCACCGGCTATACCTCGATGAAGCAGGTGCCGGCCAAGACCCGGATGAACGTCACCGGCTGCCTCGAGACGCATGACTGGTGCAAGGTCGACGTCGACGGCAAGGAAGGCTGGATGCCCGCCAAGGACATCACGGTCGACGCCAACGGTCAGACCTACAGCCTTGCCGATGCCCAGGGCTCCAAGAACGTGAACACGGTCGAATACCACAAGAACGCCGACGGGGTGGATGCCGCCTCGACCGCGTCGATCGGGGCTGCGACCGGGGCGACGATCGGTGGGCCGGCCGGTGCCGCCGCCGGGGCTGTCGTCGGTGCCGCCGTCGGGGCCGTCAACGGCTCGATGAAGGCGCCGACCAAGACCGTGACGACCTACACGATCAACAACCCGACGCCGACGGTGAAGGTCGAGGGCAACATCAAGCAGGGCGTGGTTATCCCCAAGACCGTGTCGCTGACGCCGGTGCCGAATTCCGATTACGCCTACTTCTACTCGGACAACAAGCCGGTGATCGTGAACCCGTCGGACCGCACGGTCGTCCAGGTCGTGAACTGATCCGGACCGTCTGACCCGGACCCGCGGCGCCTGATCGCCGCCGGACATTCGAACGCCCCCGCACTTCGCTGCGGGGGCGTTTTCGCATGTTGTGGCGCTTTGCGGGGCGGCAAGGGGCGGGGCCGCGGCGGGGCAAATCTTCGGAAGCGATGTGGGGCAAGGCGGGCGCTCGGGGGATGTCTGCCCTTGCAGCCGACGTGCAGGCCCGATCCGGGGGCGCTTTCGAGGCGAAGGCGGTTGCCTCGCATCCATCACCCTCTCGGGTCCTTATCCTTCGTCCATCTCAGCCGACGACCTCGCGACTTCCGCCGCCGAGCCGGGGGCTCCATGCCCGCAGTCGAGGGGATCTTTTCGGCGCAGGAACACAGCGACGCGCCCGGCGTGGGGGGTGAACCTCTGGGGGGATCCGGGGCAAAGCCGTTGCGGATGATGGGCGAAAGTTCCACAGCGAACCGGGGCGCGGGTTCCGCGGCGGAAAGCTGCCATTTCGCCGGTTCCCGCGCGCCGAAAAGGGCCAGGGGCTGTAACATGGCGATCCTGCCCCGGACCTGGGCGTCCCGGGCCGTCGTTTCTCTCGCATCGGGCGCCGGATGAACCGGGCGCCACTCAGCATACGGAGAAAGACAGATGTCCAAGACCCGCATCATCGCCGCCGCTTCGGCCCTCGCGATCGCTGCCGCCGGGACGGCCTTCGCCGACACCACCGTCATCACCACGCCGAGCGCACCCGCCCCCGCGCCGGCGCCCGCCGCGACCACCACCCAGACCACGGTGAACGGCGACGGAAGCGTGACCACCACCCGCACCCAGGCGATGGTCGTCTCGCGCGGGACGGTGATGACCGGCCCGGGCACGCGTTACGAGACGGTCGAGCAGGTGCCGCAGAACACCACCATCGCGCTCGACGGCTGCCTCGCCTCGAACGACTGGTGCCAGGTGAATTATGGCGGCAAGACCGGCTGGATCTCGGCCCGGGACATCCAGGTGATGCAGGGCAACCAGGCCTATGCCGTGGCGCAGGCGCCCGAGACGATGCGGATTCAGACGCTGCATTACGACAAGGAAAAGCAGACCCGTAACGCCAGCGCGGGCCTTCTGGCCGGTGCCGCGACCGGGGCCGCGGTCGGTGGTCCGGTGGGCGCCGCGGCGGGCGCCGTGGTCGGCGCGGCGAGCGGCCTGATCGCGACCGGCCCCGACAAGGAGGTGACGACCTACGTCACCGCCCACCCGGTGGCCCCGGTGCAGTACCGTGGCGACATCCGCACCGGCGTCGTGGTGCCCGACAGCGTGGCGCTGACCCCGGTACCGCATTCGAAGCTGTCGTATTTCTATGCCGACGGTCAGCCGGTGGTGGTGAACCCGCACAACCGCACCATCGTGAAGGTCGTGAACTGATCCGCAGCCGCGATGTGGAAACCGCAGGGGGCCCGGTGATCGGGCCCCTTCGCATGCGCGGGCGTCGGGAGACGGAACGGGCCGTCGCCGCCGAACGGTGCCGGTCTCTTCGCGATGGGCGCCGTCCGAAGCCCCCCGATCCGAAGCGTCCGAAGCCGGCGGCGGGGGCTGGCGATCAGCCGTTGTCGCCGGTGGCGGGCGGGGTGCTGGATGCGCCGCTGGTGCTGGTCGGGGCGGCGTTGCGGTCGGTGCGGATCTCGGCCACGATCTCCTTGAGCTGGTCGTAGGGGACGTAGCCCCGCAGCATGTCGCCACCCAGCACGAAGGTCGGCGTGCCGTTGATCTTCAGCCGCGCGGCCAGCGCGTGGTTCTCGGCGATCACCTTGTTGACCGAGGCGCTGTCGGTCCTGGCGGAGATCGCGTCGTAGTCGAGGTCCAGCGTGTCGGCGAGCGCCTTGAGCGAGGCTTCGTTGATCGGGCCGCGCATCGCCATCAGCGCGTCGTGCACCTTGGCATAGGCCGCGTCGCCCGCGACCTGCCGCGTGGCGATGGCGAAGCGGGCGCCGATCACCGATTGCTCGGTCAGGATCGGGAATTCCTTGACGATGTAGCGGATCTTGCCGTCGGTCTTGAGCAGCTTCGCGACCTCGGGCATCGCCTTCTTGCAGTAGCCGCAGCGGTAATCCATGAACTCGACCAGCGTGATGTCGCCCTTCGGGTTGCCGCCGACCCAGGAATTCGGGTCGTGGAACAGCGCATTGGCATTTGCCTTGACGAGGCTCTCGTCGTCGGCGGCCTGCTGCTGGGCCTGCTGCTCCTGCAGCTTGGAATAGGCCTCGACCAGCACCTCGGGATGTTCCATCAGGTAATCGTGCACGGCCTTGCCGAAGGCCGCCTTCTGATCCGGGGTCATCTGCGACAGATCGAACCCTTCGGCCGCCGCGCTGCGGGGCAGGGCGCCCGCGCCGGCCAGCGCAAGGCCGAGCGTCGCGGCAAGAAGAAGGCGCGGCCGCGGGGCGGACGGGCGACGGGCGGGACGAGTCATCGAAAGTCTCCTGATCGGGTCGCGCGCCACAATGGCAGATCGGCTGCGAAGGGCAAGCGCCGGGGTCGACGCATGGTTTACCGCGGGGGCGGGGCCGGATGGAGGCACATGGTGCGCGGGCCCATGGTTGACCTTCGCCGTCCGCGCCGCGAGAAGGGGCCAAAGCAGGAGAATGCGGATGAAGATGTCGACGCGGGGCGCGGTGGACCCGTTCATCGTGATGGACGTGATGGAGCAGGCCCGCGCGGCCGAAGAGGCGGGGCGCGACATCGTCCACATGGAGGTGGGCCAGCCCGGCACGCCGGCCCCCGCCGCCGCCCGCGCGCGGCTGGCCCGGGCGATGGAGGAGGGCGCGCTGGGGTATACCGTCGCCCTCGGCCTGCCCGAGCTGCGCCGGGGCATCGCCGCGCTCTACCGCCGCTGGTACGGGATCGAGCTTGACCCCGGCCGCGTCGTCGTCACCTCGGGCTCGTCCTCGGCGTTTCTGCTGGCTTTCACGCAGCTTTTCGACGCCGGGGCGCGGGTCGGCCTGGGCGAGCCGGGCTACCCCTCGTACCGGCAGATCCTCAAGGCGCTGTCGCTGACGCCCGTGGGCATCCCGGCCTCGGAGCAGAACCGCTATCAGCCGGTCCCCGCCGACATCGCGGCGGCCGAGGCGGCGGGCGGCGCGCTGGACGGCATGATCGTGGCCTCGCCGGGCAATCCCTCGGGCACCATGCTCGACCGGCCGGCGCTCGAGGCGCTGATCGGGCATTGCGCCGGGCGCGGCATCTCCTTCGTGTCGGACGAGATCTACCACGGCATCCAGTACGGCGCCCGGGCGGTATCGGCGCTGGAGGTGTCGGACGACGTCTGCGTCATCAACTCCTTCTCGAAGTATTTCAGCATGACCGGATGGCGGATTGGCTGGATGGTGGTCCCCGAGGATCATGTCCGCGCGGTGGAGCGGCTGGCGCAGAACATGTTCATCTGCCCGCCGCATGCCAGCCAGGTCGCGGCGCTGGGGGCGCTTGACGCGGTGGACGAGCTGGAGGCCAACCTCGCCGTCTATGCGAAGAACCGCCAGCTGATGCTGGAGGGGCTGCCGAAGGCGGGCTTTACCCGGATCGCGCCGCCGGACGGGGCCTTCTACGTCTATGCGGACGTGTCGGAATTCACCTCGGATTCGCTTGCCTTCGCGGGCGAGATCCTGCGCGAGACCGGCGTGGCGGTGACGCCCGGCCTCGATTTCGACCCGGGCCGGGGCGCGCGGACCCTGCGGTTCTCCTACGCCCGGGCGACCGCGGATATCGAGGAAGGCCTGCGCCGGCTCGCCGCCTACATGGCGGCGCGGTCCCCGGGCGGGGCGGGCTGAGGCAGGTCGTTCCGAGGCAGGTCGTTCCGAGGCAGGGCCGGCTGACGCAGGGGCTGCCGCCGGTCCTCCGCAGGCGTCGCCGGGAAGGGCAGGGGGCAGGCCTCGGGAAAGGCAAGCGGACGTGCGGGGGCTTGATCCGCAGCACGGGCAGTGCAACTTGAGAGCCCCACAGCGAGGCCCGTCACCGATGTCCGCACCTTCCGAGATCCGCACTCTGCCCCGCAGGACGGCCCGGCTGATCTTTCGCCATCATTTGGAGAACGGCGCGCTGGTGTCGGCGCGGATGGCGCTGGTGGTGTTCGCGGCCTGGCTGGTCCTGGGCGAGGCCCTGGCAGTCTATGCCGCGATCGGCGCGCTCTGCCTGTCGGTCGCCGATCAGCCGATCGCGCTGGCCAGCCGGATCCGCGTGCTCGTGGCCGGTATCGCCGCGGGCGGTACGATCATGCTTCTGGTGGGCCTGTCGTCGGGCAACGCGGCGGCGCTCGGGGCGGTCGTTCTGGGCGTCAGCCTCTACTTCGCGCTGGCGCTGGCCTTCGGGCGGCAGATGATCACGCTGGGGGTCTCGGGGATCCTGGCGATGATCATCACCATGGCGATCCCCGCCCCGGATCCCGCCACCGCGTTCGAGCGTTGCGGCCTGTTCCTGTCGGGCGGGCTGACCTACGCGGCGCTGGCGCTGGCGACCGGCCTGATCCTCGGCGACCGGGTGCGCGCCATGGCGCTGAACGAGGTGCTGCTTGCACTGGCTGGGTACCTTCGGGCGCGCGCCGATCTCTACGATCCGGGGGTCAAACGGCAGAAGGCGCTGGCCGGTGTGATCGAACGCCACGGCGCCCTGATGGAGCGGCTGCAGACCGCGCGCGACCTGATCTTCACCGGGCGCCCGACCGCGCATCGCCGGCGCTGGATCCACGCCATGCTTGCCGCGCTCGACCTTTACGAGGCGGTGCTGTCGTCGGACAGCGACTGGGAAACGCTGCGCGAGGCGCCGGATACCCGGGCGTTGTCGCAGCTTTCGGCGCTGAGCCGGGCGCTGGCCGACGACGTGGAGGAGCTGGGGCTGTCGATCGCCGCCCCGGCCGCGGACGAACCCGAGGGCGCCGCACTCCGGCATCCCGATCTGATGGCGGCGCTGGACGCGGCGCTGGCGCGGATGAAGGAGGACGGGCAGGCCGAGGGCGCCGCGACGCTGGCCCCCACGCGAACCAAGATGGCCCGTGCGCTGCGCCGGGCCGAGCGGCTGGCCGAGGCGCTGCGCCTGCCTCCCGGGCAGACACCCGACCTGCCGGACGTGGCGCTGGCCGCCTTCGTGCAGCCGCCGTTCTCGTGGCGCGAGACGCTTCGCGGCCACCTCGCGCCGCGCTCGCCTTCAGGGCGCTACGCGATCCGGCTGACGCTGGCGATGATGACGGGCTACGCCATCACGGTGGCGCTGCCGGGCTACGTGCACGGGGGATGGATCCTGCTGACCGTCGCACTGATCATGCGCGCAAGCTACGCCGTTACCCGCCAGCGCCGCAATGACCGGCTGGTCGGCACCCTGCTGGGCTGTGCCGCGGCGGCGGTGCTGATCCCTGTCCTGCCGCACTGGGCGACGGTCGGGGTGGTGATCCTGGGTCTCGGCATCGTCAACGCCTTTGCCACGACGAATTATCGCGTCGCCTCCTTCGCGGCGTCGCTTCTGGCGCTGATGCTTCTGCAATACCTCGAGCCGCAGACCTATTTCGTGGCCGAGCGCCTGCTCGACACGCTGATCGGGGCGGGTTTGTCCATGACCTTCGCCCGGGTGCTGCCCAGCTGGGAGCGCAACGACATTCCCCGCCTCGTCACCCAACTGGCCGAGGCCGACCGCACCTTTGCCGACCAGGCGCTGCGGCTTGCCCCTGAGGACCAGACCTATCGCCTTGCCCGGAAGGCCGCGCTAGACCGGTTCACCGCACTGGCCACCACGGTGCGGCGGCTGTCGAGTGAACCGGACCGTGAAAACCGCCGCTTCGTCGCGCTGAACGAGCTGCTGGCCGCGGATTACCTGCTGGCCTCCGACCTCGCCTCGGTCCACGCGATGATCCAGGCGCGGGGCGAGGAGCTGGATCCCGCTGCCGCCACTCCGCTGCTCGAGGAGGTCCGCGAGGGGGTGGTCAGAAGCCTGTCCTCCGCCGGGCCGCGGCCGCCGACCGAGACGCTGCGCCGGCGCGGCTGGTTCGAGCTGCACGACCCCTCTGCGCTGACCGCGCTGCGCCGGCGGCTGCTGCATATCGAGCATTCCGCGCAACGGCTGGCGGCGCAGGTCGACCGGCTGGGAGGATGAGCGGTGACTGTTTCGCGCCTCCGGTGCGACCTTCGCTTCGTGGGTCCTGTCCTGCCTGCGGGCGCCCCCGGCTCCGGGTGCCGAATTCCGTCCGATGCGCGCCTGGCACCGGTTCCCCGGCGGCATGTTCCGGGGTAGGGTGCCGATAACGGCCCCGATGAACGAGGGCCGGACCGGTTTCCCGGATGCGAGTGGACATGAGCAGGTATTTTCTCCTTTCCAGATCGGTCCTTTCGCGGCTGGCCCTCCTGGCCTGGCTGCTGACGTCGTTTCTGATGTCGTTCTGGGCGGCGCCGTTGGCCATGGCCCAGACCGCGCCCACGCAAAGCCCGGCGCCTCCGCCCGCCCCAACACAGCCCGTCCCCACACAGCCTGCCGCCCCGGCGACGGGGGCCAAGGGGCTGACGGCGCTGGCGCGGTTCGAGCCGCGGGGCTCCGCGATCCGCGACGCGGGCGACGGCATCGCGCTCGACCTCGCGATCAGCCAGCCGGTGCCGTGGCGGGTGCGGGTGCTCGACGACCCGGCGCGCCTCGTCCTCGACTTCCGCGAGGTGGATTTCGGCGACATCGAGAACGCGGCGCTGTCGACCTCGTCCCACGTGCGCGATCTGCGGGCCGGGCCGCTGCGTCCTGGCTGGTCGCGCCTCGTCCTGGAACTCGACGGTCCCTACGGGGTGAAGACCGCCGAGATGCGCACCGATCCCGAGGGCGGGCGGGCCGAGGTGCGGCTGGTGCTGCGCCCCGAAAGCGCGGCCGCGTTTGCCGGCGCTGCGGCGGTGCCCGATCCCCCGGGCTGGACCCTGCCGCGCCCGGCCGACGTGGGCTATGCCAAGCGCCGCCAGACCGGTGACCGCAAGGTGATGGTGGTGATCGACCCGGGCCATGGGGGCATCGACCCGGGCGCGGTGCATGGCAAGCTGCATGAGGCCGACATCGTTCTGGCCGTGGCCCGCAAGCTGCGAGAGGCGCTGTTGCGGGCGGGCGGGTTCGACGTGGTGATGACGCGCGACTCGGACGTCTTCGTGCCGCTGGAGACCCGGGTGTCGGTCGCGCGCGAGGCCGGCGCCGACCTGTTCCTTGCGCTGCATGCCGATTCCATCGCCGAGGGGGTCGCCAGCGGCGCCACCATCTACACGCTGGCCAAGAAGGCGACCGACGAGGCCTCGGCCAAGCTGGCGGCGCGTCACGACCGTGACGACCTGCTGTCGGGCGTCGACCTGAGCGGGACGGACGACATCGTCGCCGGCGTGCTGATGGACCTTGCGCGCGACGAGACGATGCCCCGCTCCGAGGCCCTGGCGGCGGCGCTGGTCACGGCGATCAAGGGCGAGGACCTCAGGATGCACGTTCGCCCGCACCAGGAGGCCGATTTCTCGGTGCTGAAATCGCCCGACATCCCCTCGGCGCTGCTGGAACTGGGGTTCCTGTCCTCGGCCACCGATCGCAAGCAGCTGGTGGATCCGGCGTGGCAGGACCGGATGGTTGCCGCGATCGTCGCGGGGATCCGGGCCTGGGTGAAGACCGACGCGGCCCAGGCCGCGCTGCTCCGCCAGTGAGGCGGGCAGGGTGCGGCCAGTTCCGGGGCTGCCCCCCGCACACACATGGGGGCGTCCTCTCCGGTGCGGGCGCTGGACGGGTGTGACACGATAAAGTGTCGACCGGCGGCGGAACGGGGTATCGGTGCCCGCGGCCGTGCTGGTGTCGCGCTGAGCGGCGCGGCGGCGGGCCCGTGCTTCTCCAGGGCGGAGGGGAGCGTGAAATCTTCCTCCGCCGAGGGGCCGCTGACGGAACCCTGACGCGCATGTGACGTTCGGTTCCGCCGGAGCGGCGCAAAACGCCGCTGGGGGCGGCGCTCTCCTTTTGACCCCGGGGGACCGAGGGCCTATATGGGGGGCGCATTTACGTGGGGCGATCCTTGATCCGGGCAATCCTTTCCTTTTTCGGCGGTATCTACTCGTTCGTGTTCATGGCGCTGATATTCGGCGCCATCACCGCGGGCGGGATGTTCTGGATGTATTCCCGCGATCTGCCCAGCTATGACCTGCTGGCGCAGTACACCCCGCCGACGATCAGCCGGATCTACAACGGCGAAGGCCAGATCATCGACGAATTCGCCCATGAGCGGCGGATCTACACCCCGATCCGGGACATTCCGCCGCTGGTCCGCGACGCCTTCATCTCGGCCGAGAACAAGAGCTTCTACACCGACCCGGGTTACGACGTGAAAGGCATCGTCGGCGCCATGGTCGATATCGTGGAATCGCGCGGCAAGCGCGTGCGCGGTGGCTCGACCATCACCCAGCAGGTGGCCAAGAACTTCCTGCTGTCGGGCAACAAGACGATCGAGCGGAAGGTGAAGGAGCTGATCCTCTCCTACCGCATGAGCCAGGCGTTCTCGAAGCAGCACATCCTTGAGCTCTACCTCAACGAGATCTACCTCGGCGCCAATTCCTACGGCGTCGCCGCCGCGGCCCAGACCTATTTCAACAAGACGCTGAGCCAGCTGACCCCGGCCGAGGCCGCCTATCTTGCGGGCCTGCCGAAGGAGCCGTCGAACCTCAACCCGGTGCGCGACCACGACGCCGCGGTGGCGCGGCGCAACTACGTGCTTGGGCAGATGTACCTCAACGGCTACCTGTCCAAGAAGACGGCGGACGATTCCGAGGCATCGCCGCTGCAGACGGTCCAGGGCGGCGACATCCCGGCCTTCCGCGAGAACCTGCCGCCGCGCAACTACTTCACCGACGAGATCCGGCGCGAGTTGTCGGATACCTTCGGCAGGCAGGAATTCTTCGGTGGCGGCCTGACGATCCGCGCCACGGTCGATCCCGAGATGCAGGCGGCGGCGGCGAAGGCGCTGCGCGAGGGCTTGGAGAAGTACGACCGCGGCACCGGCATCTACCGCGGCACGCACAAGACGATCCCCGAGGCCGACCTGAAATCCGAGACCAAGTGGCGCGCCGCGCTGGCTTCGACCGACGTGTCGCGCGACGTGCCGGGCTGGTACCCGGCGGTGGTGCTGTCGGTCGACAAGTCGCGCGCCGACCTGGGCATCGAGGGCGTGCCGACGAACGCTCCCGAGGGGCATGAGCTGACCGACAAGAACCTGACCTGGACGCGGCTTCTGCAGCGCGACGGCAAGCTGGTGCGCGCACGCAACGTGGGCGACCTGCTGAAGCCGGGCGAGGTGGTGCTGGTCAAGCGCATCGACGATTCGAAGGGCGAGTTCCAGCAATGGTCGCTGCGCCAGGTGCCGCGGATCGAAGGGGCCTTCATGGCGATGGACCCCAAGACCGGCCGGGTGCTGGCGATGCAGGGCGGGTTCTCGTACCAGCATTCGAGCTTCAACCGCGCGACCCAGGCCAACCGCCAGCCGGGATCCTCGTTCAAGCCGATCATCTACGGCGCCGCGCTCGACAGCGGTTTCACCCCGGCAACGATCGTGATCGACGCGCCGATCGAGGTGAACACGCCGCAGGGCCTGTGGCGCCCGAAGAACGCCGAGAACAAGTATTACGGGCCGACGCCGATGCGCACCGGCCTGATCCACTCGCGCAACCTGATGACGATCCGGATCGCCGAGCAGATCGGCATGGACACGGTTGCCAATTACGCCGAGCGCTTCGGGGTCTACGATCCGATGCACCACTTCCTGGCCAACGCCCTCGGCAGCCAGGTGACGACGCTGTTCAAGCTGATCGGCGCCTATTCGATGATCGCCAACGGCGGCGAGCGGGTGACGCCGTCGCTGGTGGACCGGGTGCAGGACCGCTTCGGCAATACCGTCTACCGGCATGACCAGCGGATCTGTACCGATTGTACCGACCCGAACCTGCCGCCGGGGCAGTCGCCGACGATCGAATCGAACCGGCAGCGGGTGCTCGACCCGATCGCGGATTATGAGCTGATCAACATGATGAAGGGCGTCGTGACCTCGGGCACTGCGGCCGGCCGGGTCAATCTGCCGGTGCCGGTGGCGGGGAAGACCGGCACCACGAACGATTCCAAGGACGTCTGGTTCATCGGCTTCACCACCAACATCGTGGCTGGCTGCTACATGGGCTATGACCAGCCCCGGTCGCTGGGCCGCGGCGCCTATGGCGGGTCGATGTGCGCGCCAGTGTTCAACGCCTTCATGCAGACCGCGGTGAAGAAATACGGCGGCACCCAGTTTCCGGTGCCTCCGGGCGGCCACTGGATGAACGTCAACCGCTACACCGGCCAGCCGGCGGGCCCGGGCGCCTCGGGCTCCGACGTGGTGCCGATCTACTTCCGCGACGGCGCCCAAGCGGGCATGGGCATGGGCGTGGTCGACGGCGGCTTTGCCATGGGCGCGAACCTGCCGCTCTTCGCGCAGGGCGAGAACGACACCCAGGGTGAGAGCGGGTCGACCACCGTGACCACCTCGTCGGGTCAGCAGAAGGTGCTGCCGGGCAAGGCGAACTTCGGCACCGTCAACTCGGGCGGGCTGTACTAGCGGCGCGTGACCTGCTGGTGCGCCAGGCGCACGCGGCTTCCTGGTGCGGCTGGCGGCGCGTGGCCTCCTCGTGCGCTGCGCTGCACCTCGGCCGATGCGGCGCCGGCGGCGCGGAAGAGGCTGCCCCACCTTGCCGCGCCCGCGTCTTGGCGTTATCACCGGGCCTCGCGCCGGGGCCCCATGCCCGCGGCGCCCGAGACACCACCGAAAGCCGGGAAGGGCCTGCCGATGCGCGCCGAAATCCAATCCATCGTCACCGAGGTCGAGAAGACGCTGGACCTGCTGGGCCGCCGCCTCGACATCGAGACGGCGCCGCACCGGCTCGAGGAATTCAACGCGCTGATCGAGGATGGCGATCTGTGGAACGATCCCGCCCGCGCGCAGAAGCTGATGCGCGAGCGTCAGGCGCTGATGGATGCGCTGGCCACCCATGACGAGATCCGCCGCGAGCTCAACGACAATGTAGACCTGATCGAGTTGGGCGAGGCAGAGGACGACCAGGAGGTCGTCAAGGAGGCCGAGGACGCGCTGCGCGCGCTCAAGGCCAAGGCCGCCGAGAAGGAGCTCGAGGCGCTCCTGGACGGCGAGGCGGATTCGAACGACACCTTCCTCGAGATCAACGCCGGCGCCGGCGGCACCGAGGCCTGCGACTGGGCGCAGATGCTGCAGCGGATGTATGTCCGCTGGGCGGAAAAGCGCGGCTACAAGGTGGAGCTTCAATCCGAGGAAGCGGGCGCCGAAGCCGGCATCAAGTCCTGCGCCTACAAGATTTCCGGCCACAACGCCTATGGCTGGCTGAAATCGGAATCGGGTGTGCACCGCCTCGTGCGCATCTCGCCCTTCGGCAAGGGCACGCGCGAAACCTCCTTCGCCTCCGTCTGGGTTTACCCCGTTGTCGACGAGAACATCGAGATCGAGGTGAACCCCTCCGACATCCGGATCGACACCTACCGCTCTTCGGGCGCCGGCGGCCAGCACGTCAACACCACCGACTCGGCCGTGCGGATCACCCACATGCCCACCGGCATCGTCGTGACCTCCTCGATGAAGTCGCAGCACCAGAACCGCGAGATCGCGATGAACGCGCTGAAATCGCGGCTCTACCAGATGGAGCTCGACAAGCGGAACGCCGCGATCAACGAGGCGCACGAGAACAAGGGGAGCGCGGGCTGGGGCAACCAGATCCGCAGCTACGTCCTCCAGCCCTACCAGATGGTCAAGGACTTGCGCACGAACCACGAGACCTCGGACACGCAGGGGGTTCTGGATGGCGCGCTCGATCCGTTCATGGCGGCGACGCTGGCGATGGACGTCTCGGGCAAGAGCCGCGCCGAGGCTCGGTCCGAGGGCTGAGGGCACCCCGACGCGAAGGGGGCGGACCGGCGACGCCCAGGGCCGGCGGCGCGCTCAGCCCTGCACCATCTGTGTCAGGTTCATGTAGTCGCGGAAGTGCGTGACCTTGCCGTCCGTCACCGTGATGAACCAGACATAGCCGATCTCGACCGGTGTCTCGTCGGGCAGGCGCCAGTGATGGCCCGTCGCTTCGCCGATCACCTCGTCGCCCGCGGTGCGTACCCGGATGTCGCGCATCTCGCCGAAGCGGATGAGGCCGGGCAGCTTCCCCATGTAGGCCGCGATCGCCGCCTTCCCCTCCACCCGTGTCGGCATGCCCTCGGGCGCGAAGGGGAATTCGTGCACGGCGTCGGGGGCGTAGATCTGCATCCAGCCGTCGATATCTCCGCGCCCGAGCGCCTCCATTGCGTCTTGCAGCCAGTCGGGAAGCTTGGTCGAATAGGTCATCGGGGTCTCCTGAGGGTTTCGGACTCATGGTCCATAATGGCAGATACATTTCGGACCATGAGTCCGCAAATCACGTTTCCCGGCGCGGCAGGCCCGCCGTGCCGCCTGCGCGCGTGCTGGAGGCCGCGGGGCGCCTGTTCGCCGCGGCAGACAACCCCGGCGCGGTGACGATGGAGGCCGTCGCCGCAGAGGCGGGGGTGGGCAAGGGCACGCTGTTTCGCGCCTTCGGCAGCCGCGAGGGCCTTCTGGACGCGCTATGGGCGGCCCGGCTCGAGGATCTGCGCTTCGCGGTGGAGGAGGGGGCGCCGCCGCTCGGCCCGCCTCCCGCCACGGAGGGCGCGCCCGATGACGCGCAGGAGGCGGCAGTTGCGCGCCTCGTGGCCTTCCTCGATGCGCTGCTGAGCTTCAAGCTCGAGAACCGGCAACTGATCCGCGCGCGCGAGGCGGGCGGCGGCGTGCTGCAAAGCGCGCATTACCGCTGGATGCACGGGGTCGTCCGCGACACCCTGCAGGCCGCGGCGCCGGCGATGGCCGGGCAGGGCGCGATCTACACGGCGCACACGCTTCTGGTCGCAGTGCATATCGACCTGATCGAGGCGCTCCTGGCCGATGGCCTGTCGCTCCCCGATCTGCGCCGCCTGCAGGCCGACCGCGTGCGCGGCACGATCCGTACCGCGCGCGGCGAAGCCTGACGCACGGCCGGGGCGGGGCCCCATGCCGCCCCGCCCACCGGGCGCGCGCGCCCCGGAACCAAGCCCATGCCCCCCTTTCATTGTTCCCCAAATACGCCCCCCCTCATCCTGCGCCGCCCGCCGGAGGGTTGCCCCGACGCATGCCCCCGCTTGCCGAATGCCGCGCCGTGATTTACCCTGATGTGAAAGGGAGGAGTGCATGACCGAACGACTGGCCTTCGCGCCCGCGTCGGACGTGCCCGTGGTCCGGCTGATCGGCGTTCACGACCTGACCTGGGCACTTCGCATGGGGTTCAAGGATTTTCTCGCGGCGCCGCGCTGCGGGCTGGGCGTCTCGGCGGTTTTCGTCGTCGGGGGCCTTGCCCTGATCTGGGTTCTGGCGCAGCTGGGGCAGCTCTGGCTTGCCGTACCGGCGGCCGCGGGCTTTCCCATCCTGGGCCCCTTCGCCGCGGTCGGCCTCTACGAAGTCAGCCGCCAGCGCGAGCGGGGACGTACGGCCGAGATGCCCGAGATCCTTGCCACGGTCTTCCGGCAGAAGGATCGTCAGATCCCGTCGATGGCGGCGGTGCTGGTGTTCTGCTTCCTGTTCTGGAACTTCCTCGCCCACATGATTTTTGCTTTGTTCTTGGGGGTTTCGGCGATGGTCAACGTCTCCTCGTCGTGGGAGGTGTTCCTGACCCCGAACGGCCTGACCATGATCGCGGTAGAACTGGCAGTCGGCGCGGTCTTCGCGGCCGTGCTCTTCTCGCTCAGCGTGATCAGCCTGCCGCTGCTGCTGGACCGCGAGGTGGATTTCGTCACCGCGATGGTGACCAGCCTGTCCTGCGTGGTGGCCAATCCGGGCACGCTGTTATCCTGGGGCGCGCTTTGCGCCGGGCTGCTCTTTCTGGGGATGATCCCGGGGTTCCTCGGGCTCTTCGTGGTGTTGCCGGTGCTGGGCCATGCCAGCTGGCACCTCTACCGCCGGGCGCTGGAACCCGACGCGCGCCCGATCAGGACGGCGCGCGCCACAGTGAGCGACGTGAGAGGCTGAGAAGGCCCGCCAGCGCCGCGGCCCCTGCGCCGAGGTAGAGCGCATGGTTGGCGCCCGCGATCCCGAACCATCCGAGCATCAGCGCGACCAGCGCCGCCCCGGTCGACTGCCCGGTCAGCCGGGCGGTACCCAGCATGCCGCTCGCCGCGCCCGAACGGTGGCGCGGCGCTGTGCCGACGATGGTGCGGTTGTTTGGCGCCTGGAACAGGCCGAACCCGGCCCCGGCAAGCGCCATCCGCCAGGCGATGTCCCAGATCGAGGGGTGCGCGGGCAGCAGCGCGAGCGCGATCATGCCCGCGGCCAGCATGGCCATGCCCGCGCCGCCGATCATGGCGGGAGAGCGGTTGTCCGACAGCCGGCCGGCGATCGGCGCCACGATCCCGGTGGCCAACGGCCAGGGCATCATCAGCGCGCCCACCATCGCGGGGGCAAAGCCCATATCGGTCTGGAACACGAAGGGCAGGGCCACGAAGGCCACCAGCTGCGTCGTGAAGGCCGAGACGGAGGCCGCCAGCGACAGCGAGAAGATCGGGATGCTGAGCAGGTCGAGCGGCAGGAGCGGATGGCTCGACCGCTTGTTGCGGCGCACCAGCAGCCAGAACCCAAGGGCGCAGAGGGCCGCCAACGGCACGATCTCGTACCACGCCAGGTCATGCCCTGACAGGTCGACGATGCTGATCGCAAGCCCCAGCGACAGCGCGCTGAGTACCGCGCTCTGCCAGTCGAACGGATGGCGGGCGCGGTCGGAATGGGGCAGGCTGCGCAGCCCCACGGCAATGGTCAGCAGGCCGAGCGGGATATTGATGGCAAAGAGCCAGGGCCAGCTCAGATGCGACAGCATGGCGCCGGCGAAGGCCGGGCCCGCGGTGGCCGCGACCGCGACGATCAGCGCGTTGTACCCCAGCGCGGTGCCGAACTTCGCCTTGGGCACGGTGTAGCGCAGCACGGCGGTGTTCACGCTCATCAGCCCCGCGGCGCCCAGGCCCTGCAGCACCCGCGCGATGGTCAGGGTGGTCAGCGAATCCGCCATGACGCAGCCGACCGAGGCGATGGTGAACAGCGTGATGCCGCCCAGATAGATCCGCCGGTAGCCGTAGATCTCGCCCAGCGATGCCAGCGGCATCAGCGTCATCACGATGGCCAGCTGGTAGCCGTTTACGATCCAGATCGAGATCGAGGGCTGGGCGTTGAACTGCTCGGCGATGGTGGGCAGGGCGACGTTGGCGATGGTGCCGTCCAGCACGGCCAGCGTGAGGCCCAGCATGATGGCGAGCCAGGCGAACTGGCGCCGGGGGCTTGGCAGGCCGTCTTCGTGCACGATCTGGTCTGCGCGGCTCGTGGTCGTGCGATCCCCGGCCGTCGGGGCCGCCTTGTCCTGAGTGTCGCGCATTTGCGCCCGTATCCCGTCTTTTCCTTTACCCGTGCAGTATCTAGCGCGGTGCGCGGTGTGTTCCAGCCCTTTCATGGGGCCCGGCGGCACGATCTTCCGGCGTCTTGGAAACCGCGGGCGCGGGGGCCTCACGCGGCTGTGGCGGCGGGTGATTGCCGATCCGCGACGCGGCAGTTGAATGGAGACGGGGCCCTCGTCTATGCCGGAGGGACAGGCTCGATTCTTGGGGAAGATTCATGGCTCGACAGGCTCCCGGCGCGGCGAATTTCGCCGTCGGCCCGGTATTGTTCGCGGCGCTCACCTTCGGTGCGGAACGCAGCACGGGGATAGAGCCCCATGCGGCGATTGCGCTGGCCGCCGTCTCGGGGGTGACCTTCATGCTGTTCATGGGCGTCTGGCGGCTGGTGCGCGGCGGCGGACGGGCGCAGCGGCGCTGGTAGTGTCTGACGGCGTTGGCCCGGCCCTCAGCGGGCCCAGGCCTTCGCCAGCGCATGGTACGAGGCCTTGGGTTGCCGTGCCTGGCTGTCGCGGTCGACGGCGACCAGGCCGAAGCGTTTGGCATATCCCAGCGCCCATTCGTAATTGTCCATCAGCGACCAGGTGAAATACCCCTTCACCGGCACGCCTTCGTCGGCGGCACGGCGGACCTCTGCCAGGTGTGCGGCGAGATAGGCGATGCGGTCGTCATCCTGCACACCGCTGGTCGAGGCCATGCCGTTTTCGGTGACGTAAAGCGGCAGCGCCCCGGTATAGTCGCGCGCCACACGGGCGAGGAAATCGTGCAGGCCCTCAGGGCAGATCTCCCACCCCATGTCCGTCTTGGGCAGGGGGCCGGGCACCTCGGCGTAGCCGGGCCAGGGGCCGGGGCGCGCTGCGATCCGCTTGCATGTGTAGTAGTTGAGGCCGAACCAGTCGAGCTTTTGCCCGATGGTGGTGAAATCCTCCTCCCAGCCCTGCGGCAGATGCGGGGCAAAGCCCTCCAGGACCTCGGCGGGATAGCCGCCGCGGGTCATGCCCTCGATGAAGAAGCGGTTGAAGATCGCATCGTAACGCCTTGACGCTGCTTCGTCTTCTGGGCTGTCGGTGGCGGGCAGGGCAAGCTCGAAATTGCACACGGCGCCAAGGTTTTCCATGCCCCGCGCGCGCATCGCCTGCAACGCGGTGCCATGGGCGAGGAGGACGTGGTGCATCGCCCGGGCGGTGGCGCGGATGTCGCGCAGGCCGGGGGCGTGGTGGCCCTCGAAATGGCTGAGCCAGCCGACGCACCAGGGCTCGTTGATCGGCGCGACCGACCACAGGCGGTCGCCGATCCGGGCGCAGAGCACGTCGGCGAATTCGGCGAACCACTTGGCGATGTCGCGATTGCGCCAGCCACCCAGATCGGCCAGCGGCGAGGGCAGTTCCCAGTGGTAGAGCGTGGCCGCAGGTTTCAGCCCGCGCGCCAGCATGCCGTCGACCAGCCGGTCGTAGAAGTCGAGACCCTCGGGATTCGGCGTTCCGCGCCCCTCGGGCAGGACCCGCGCCCAGGAGGTCGAGAAGCGGTAGACGTCCGCCCCCAGCCCCGCGACAAGGTCGAGATCCTCTTCCCAGCGGTGATAATGATCGCAGGCGACGGCGCCGTCCTCGGCCCCCGCCGTGTTGCCCGGGGTGGCGGCGAAATCGTCCCAGTGTGTGCGCCCGGCGCCGCCGAAGGCATGGCCCTCGATCTGGTAGGAGGAAGTCGCGGCACCGAACAGGAAACCATTAGGGAAATCTTGGCGTTGGGGGATCATCTTGAACCGATCTTCTGGGGGTTTCGCGGGGCGCAGGTGGTGCGGCCGACGATCAGCTCGGCCTCCAGCAGGCGGGTGAGCGGGCCGCTCTCGGGGCGGGCGATCAGCTGCAGCAACATCTCGGCCGCCAGCCGCCCGGCCAGCCGGACAGACGAGCGGGTCGCGGTGAACAGCGCCTCGCCCGCGGGGTCGCTGTTGCGAAAGTAGCTCAGGTCGTCGTCATGGATCACGATCGACACGTCGCGCCCCGTGACAAGGCCGCGTTCCTCGACCGCGCGGCGCACGCCAGTGCCGGAGATGATCGAGGAGACGAGGAAGGCGGTGGGCGGATCGGCCTCGTCCAGCATGGCGCGGGCGGCGCGGTAGCCGTTGGTCTCGGTCATCTCGTCCGAGGACATCAGCGCGGGGTCGGGCGCAACGTCGTGTGCCGCCAGCGCGACTGCGAAGCCCTCGCGCCGGCGGCGGGCGAAATCCAGCGTCTCGAGGCCGTTGACCAGCGCGATCCGGCGGTGGCCGAGGTCGCACAGGTGTCCTGCGGCCCGTTCGAAGGCGCGCCGGTTGTTCACGTCGACCCAGGAATAGGGCGCGGCCTCTCCGGTGGCGCGGCCATGCACGACGAAGGGCAGGCCCGAGGCGCGCAGCATCGCGATCCGCGCGTCGCCGCGCCCCGGCGAATGGACGATCACCCCGTCCACCGCGCGGCGGGAGCCGAGCTCGCGGTAGATCCGGGCCTGGTCGGCATCGGGGATCAGCGTCAGGTGCAGGTCATAGCCCGCCTTGCCATAGGCCTCGGAGGCGCCGGCGATGAAATCGGCGAACACCGGGTTCATGATCTCGTGGCTGGTCGAGACCGGAATCACGTGGCCGATCGCCATCGCCCGGCCCGTCGCCAGCGACCGGGCACGCAGATTGGGGCTGTAGTGATGCGCCTCTGCCGCGGCAAGGACGCGGCGGCGGGTGTCCTCGGACACTTCGGGATAGCCGTTCAAGGCCCGGCTGACGGTCGTCGGCGACAGCTCCAGTAGATCGGCCAGTTGTTTCAGATTCATTACTCAGGATCCGTCAAAGCGCTTTGACACGGGCGCTACCGCCGGGGGACGATAGTGTGACGATCACGGCGAAGTCAAAGGTCCGGCGGCGAAGTTTTCGGGCCAAGTGCCGGTAAAACTTTCGCGACCGCCGCGAAACGCCGGTTGCGGAATTGACCCGACACACGCGATAGGCGAGGCTGGAAAGCCAAAGCGCTTTGGGCAAAGATCCTGGCGGCTGGTGAAAGGGAGGAAAGCATGAAGAAGGTCTTGTATGCGGGCGCGATGGCGCTGGCCGTGGCAGGCATCGCCGGGGCGGCGAATGCCGCCGATCTGAAATACCCCGTGGGCAGCCAGCCCGACCGCTTCGACTGGCAAAGCTACAAGGACTTCGCGAAGGATCACGACCTCAAGGGTCAGTCGCTGACGATCACCGGTCCCTGGACCGGTGGCGACAAGGACCATGTGGAGATGATGCTGAACTACTTCCGCGAGGCGACGGGGGCGAAGGTCAGCTATTCCGGTTCGGAAAGCTTCGAGAGCGATATCGTGATCTCGGCCAAGGCCGGCACTGCGCCCAACGTCGCGGTATTTCCGCAGCCGGGTCTTGCCGCCGACATGGCGCGGCAGGGATACCTGACGCCGCTGCCCGATGCCGACACCGCCTGGCTGAAGAAGAACTACGCGGCCGGGCAGAGCTGGGCCGACCTGTCCACCCACAAGGGCAAGGACGGCAAGGACCACCTCTTCACCTTCCCCTACAAGGCCGACCTCAAGTCGATGGTCTGGTACGTGCCCGAGAATTTCCGCGAGATGGGCTACGAGGTGCCCAAGACCTTCGAGGACCTCAAGAAGCTGACCGAACAGATCGTCAAGGACGGCGGCACGCCCTGGTGCATCGGCCTGGGGTCGGGGGCCGCCACAGGCTGGCCCGCGACCGACTGGGTCGAGGATATCCTGCTGCGCCAGCAGCCGCCCTCGGTCTATGACGACTGGGTGACCAACAAGGTGAAGTTCACCGATCCCAAGATCGTCGAGGCGATCAAGACCTACGGCTGGTTCGCGAAGAACCCGAAGTTCGTGGCCGGTGGGCCGCAGGCGGCCGCCACGACCGACTTCCGCGACGCGCCCAAGGGGCTCTTCACCTATCCGCCCAAGTGCTACATGATGAAACAGGCCTCCTTCATCACCACCTTCTTTCCGAAGGGCACGAATGTCGGCAAGGATGTGAACTTCTTCTACTTCCCGCCCTATGGCGACAAGCCCGACCTCGGCAAGCCGGTCGAGGGGGCGGGGACGCTCTTTGGCATCACCAAGGACAACAAGGCGGCCGAGGTCTTCATCCAGTGGCTGAAGACGCCGATCGCGCAGGAGGTCTGGATGGCCGACGGCGGGTTCCTGACGCCTGACAAGCAGGTCAAGCCCGCGGCCTATGCCGACGACGTGCTGCGCCACGAGGGCAAGATCCTGACCGACGCCACCTCGTTCCGGTTCGACGCGTCGGACCAGATGCCGGGCGAGATCGGCACCGATGCGTTCTGGAAGGGCATGGTCGCCTTCACCACCGGCGACAAGTCCGCCGAGGAGGTCGCCAAGGACATCCAGGACCGCTGGAACGCCATCAAGTAAGCACTTGATCTTGCGGGCGTCCGGTCCCCGGGCGCCTCGAGGCGAGAGAAGGGGGGAGAGATGTCGCCGTTCCTGCAGGGCCTGATCACCATCTGCCTCGGCGTGGGCGGGTGCGTGGCCTATTTCTGGGTCTCGAACCTTGTCCTCGACCGGGTGATCTTTCCCGCCCGCGGCCGCGACCCGGGGCGCAACATCGCGCGGGCGAACATGGTGCGCCCGTGGCTCTTCCTGTTCCCGGCGCTGTTCTCGGTCACGCTGTACCTCGTCTATCCGGTGGTGGGGTCGTTCATCCGATCGCTCTACAACCGCGACGGCGACGTCTTCCTGGGGTTCGGCAATTACCGGGCGCTCTGGGGTGACGACGGGTTCCGCACCGCGCTTCTGAACAACTTTCTCTGGGTGCTCGTGGTGCCGGCGGGGGCCACCTTCTTCGGGCTGATCGTGGCGCAGCTGACCGACCGGCTCAAATGGGGCGCGATTGCCAAGTCGATCATCTTCATGCCGATGGCGATCAGCTTCGTCGGCGCCTCGCTGATCTGGAAGTTCGTCTATGCCAACAACGCCCAGATCGGCCTTCTGAACGCGATCCGGGCCTTCTTCGGCGCCACCAGCCCGATCGACCCGTTGCAGATACCGTTCTGGAACAACTTCTTCCTGATGGTCATCCTGATCTGGATCCAGACCGGTTTCGCCATGGTGATCCTGTCGGCGGCGCTGCGCGGCATCCCCGAGGAGACGGTCGAGGCCGCGGTGCTGGACGGCGCGAACCCGTTCCAGATCTTCTTTCGGATCATGGTGCCGCAGATCTGGCCGACGATCATGGTGGTCTGGACCACGATCACCATCCTCACGCTGAAGATCTTCGACATCGTCTATGCCTCGACGGGCGGCAATTTCGGCACCCAGATCCTGCCCAGCTACATGATGCAATACATGTTCCGCGACGACGGGCGCGCGACGGCCATCGCCATCGTCATCATGATCGTGGTGTTGCCGGTAATGATCTACAACATCCGCCAGGCGCGGAAGGAGCTGGACTGATGGAAGGCATCGCCGGACGCCGCAGCGCCCTGACATGGGCCGTCAACATCACCGTCGTCGCGCTTGTCGTGATCTGGCTGGTGCCGACGCTGGGCCTGCTGGTAAGCTCGTTCCGCACGCCCGACCAGATCGCGCGGTCGGGCTGGTGGGACGCGGCCTTCCCGGTCGCGCAATCCTACCGGGGGCAGGCCCCCCTCGACGGCATGAAGGAGGAGGGCGGGAAATACGTCCTGACCGGGAACCTGCTGAAGAACGGCGGCGGGGCGATCTCGGCCTTCGGGGTGATCGGGATGAAGCCTGCGCAGTTCAAGGCGGGAACGACCGGTCAGATGCGGGGCGATCAGGGCACGATGAAGGTGATGCCGAACGGCGATTACACCGTCACCTTCAACGAAAAGCCCGACTACGCCCCGCGCATCTACTATCAGGCGAAGACGCCCCCGAAGATGACCTTGCAGAATTACCGCGAGGTGCTGTTCGCCGACGGCATGCAGCAGGCTTTCTTCAACACGCTGACGGTGACGATCCCGGCCACCGTTATCCCGATCCTCGTCGCGGCCTTCGCCGCCTACGCCCTGGCGTGGATGCAGTTTCCGGGCCGCGGCCTGCTGATCGCGGGGATCGTGGGCCTTCTGGTCGTGCCGCTGCAACTGGCACTGGTGCCGCTTCTGCGCCTGCACCAGGACGTGGGCATCGGGCAAAGCTTCCTCGGCATCTGGCTGGCGCACACCGCCTTTGGCCTGCCCCTCGCGATCTATCTTCTCAGGAACTACATGGCCGGACTGCCACGCGACATCATCGAAAGCTGCAAGGTGGACGGGGCGACCGATTTCCAGGTCTTCACCAAGATCGTCCTTCCGCTCAGTTTTCCGGCACTCGCGAGCTTCGCGATCTTCCAGTTCCTCTGGACATGGAACGATCTGCTGGTTGCCAAGGTTTTCCTACCTGCCAACACCGGTACCAAGGTGATGACGGTGAAGATCGCCGACGACCTTCTTGGATCGCGTGGCGGCGACTGGGGGGTGCTGGCGGCGGCGGCGTTCGTGTCGATCGCCGTGCCGCTCCTCGTTTTCTTCTCGGCCCAGCGTTACCTCGTCAGGGGGCTGCTGGCCGGATCGGTCAAATAGGACACGCATGAACATACACACGACGAAGAGCCACACGATGCCGATGGCCGACACGAAGACCGCCGACCGGGACTGGTGGCGCGGCGCGGTGATCTACCAGATCTACCCGCGCAGCTTCCAGGATTCCAACGGTGACGGGGTGGGGGACCTTCTGGGCATCGTCGGGCGACTGCCCTACATCGCCTCGCTGGGCGTCGATGCGATCTGGATCTCGCCCTTCTTCACCTCGCCGATGAAGGATTTCGGCTATGACGTCAGCGATTATTGCGACGTCGACCCGATGTTCGGCACGCTCGCGGATTTCGACGTGCTGATCGAGAGCGCCCATCACCTCGGCCTCAAGGTGATGATCGACCTCGTGCTGTCGCATTCCTCGATCGAACATCCGTGGTTCACCGAAAGCCGGTCGAGCCGCGACAACGCGCGTGCCGACTGGTACGTCTGGGCCGATGCGAAACCCGACGGCACGCCGCCCAACAACTGGCTGTCGATCTTCGGCGGCTCGGCCTGGCAATGGGACGCCAAGCGCGAGCAATACTACCTGCACAACTTCCTCGCCTCGCAGCCCGACCTGAACTTCCACTGTGAAGAGGTGCAGGATGCGCTTCTGGGCGTGGAACGCTTCTGGCTGGACCGGGGGGTCGACGGCTTCCGTCTCGATACGATCAACTTCTACGTCCACGACAAGGAATTCCGCAACAACCCGGCCCTGCCGGTGGAGGAGCGCAACGACAACATCGCGCCCAAGGTGAACCCCTACAACTGGCAGAACCACCTCTATTCCAAGAACCGGCCCGAGAACCTTGCCTTCCTCCACCGCTTCCGCGCGGTGATGGACGAATACCCCGCGATCGCCGCGGTGGGCGAGGTGGGCGACGCACAGCGCGGGCTCGAGATCCTCGGCGAATACACCAGGGACGGCGAGTACGTGCAAATGTGCTATGCCTTCGAGTTCCTGTCGAAGACCCTGCCCGACGCCGAGAGGGTGGGCGAAGTGATGGCCCGCGTCGCCAGGGTGGCAAAGGACGGCTGGGCCTGCTGGGCGTTCTCGAACCACGACGTGGTGCGCCACGCCACCCGCTGGGACCTGCCGCCCGCTGCGCTTCGCGCCTATGTCACCCTGATGCTCTGTCTCAAGGGCTCGGTCTGCCTCTACCAGGGCGAGGAACTGGGCCTGCCCGAGGCCGAGGTCGCCTATGAGGATCTGCAGGACCCCTACGGGATCGAGTTCTGGCCCGAGTTCAAGGGCCGCGACGGTTGCCGCACGCCGATGGTCTGGGATGCCGAGCAGCCGAACGCCGGATTCTCGGAAGGCATGCCCTGGTTGCCGGTCGCGCGCGAACATCTGCCGCTGGCGGTGGCCGAGGCCGAGCATGTGCCCGGCTCTCTCCTGCACCATTACCGCCGCGCCATCGGCTTCCGCCACAGCCATCGCGCGCTCATGAAGGGGACGATGGAGGATCTGACGGTCGAGGGCAGCGTGATCCGCTTCCGTCGTCTGCACGAGGGCGAAGAGATCTTCTGCGCCTTCAACCTCGGCGCGGACCCGGCCGAGGTCGCGCTGCCCGAGGGCAGTTGGCACGCCATCGGGTCCGAACTGAACGCCACCGCCGGGCAGGATGGGCATGCCGCGCTCGGTCCGTGGCAATGCGTACTCATGCTGAAGGCCGTCTGAGGGGGAGATCATGGCAGAGCTGAAGCTCAACGACGTCGCGAAGTCCTACGGGCCGATCAATGTCCTGCGCGACATCGACCTCGACATTGCCGAAGGCGAGCTGATCGTCTTCGTCGGCCCCTCGGGCTGTGGCAAGTCCACGCTCTTGCGGATGATCGCGGGGCTGGAAAAGATCACCGGCGGCACGCTGACGATCGACGGCGTCAGGATGAACGACGTGCCGCCCTCGCAGCGCGGCATCGCCATGGTGTTCCAGAGCTATGCGCTCTACCCCCACATGTCGGTGCGCGACAACATGGCCTTCGCACTGAAGATCGCCAAGAAGTCGCGCGCCGAGATCGACGCGGCCGTGACCCGGGCGGCAAAAGTGCTCCAGCTCGAGGACTATCTCGACCGCCTGCCCAAGGCGCTCTCGGGCGGTCAGCGCCAGCGCGTGGCGATCGGCCGCGCGATCGTGCGCGACCCCAAGGTCTACCTCTTCGACGAGCCGCTCTCGAACCTCGATGCCGCGCTCAGGGTCGCGACCCGGATCGAGATCGCGCAGCTGAAGGAGGCGATGCCGAACTCGACGATGATCTACGTCACCCATGACCAGGTCGAGGCGATGACCCTCGCCTCCCGCATCGTCGTGCTGGCGAACAAGGGCATCGCCCAGGTCGGCACGCCGCTCGAGCTTTACGAGACCCCGCGCAACGAATTCGTGGCCCAGTTCATCGGCTCGCCCGCGATGAACCTGATGGCCGGTGAGGTGATCGAGACCGGCCCCGAGACGGTGGTGTGCCTGCCCGAAGGGGCCGGTACGCTGGCCACGAAGATCCCGACCCGCCCCGAGGACAAGGGGCTTCAGGTCAAGGTTGGCATCCGCCCCGAGGACATGCGCCCCACCGAAGACGCCACCTTCGCCTACCAGGGCGAGGTGGAGATCGTCGAGGCCCTGGGCGAGGTGACCCAGCTCTATTTCCGCCGGGGCACGCCCGAGGCCGACCCGGTGATCGCGAAACTCCCCGGCATCCACACCGGCTTGCGCGGCCGCAGCCTCAAGATCACTGCCGATCCCGCCAAGATCCACCTCTTCGCGAACGGGGTGAGCCTCCTCCACCGCGACGCCTGATCTTCTTCTGAGCGGAAATATCCCGGGGGGTGCAGGGGGGCAGCGCCCCCCTGCCTGCCTTACGCCACCAGCGTCCGGTCGGTGCTCCGCCGCCAGGCCGCCCCGTCCGAATAGGCCAGCACCGACCCGCCCGCCGCATCCGTGACGAAGATCACCGCGCCCGCGCCCGCAGTCGTGGCATTCGGCAGGTCCGCCACCGCGTATTGCCCCACGCGGACCGGTCCCGCCACTTCCAGCGGCACCGAGGGCGCGGGGACGCCCAGCCCCACGTAGCCGTTCGTCCCATCGACCAGCAGCGCGTCGATCCAGGCCGACCCGTCGGGAGAGACCTTCACTCGCCAGTCGTCGTCGCCGGTCAGCCCGAACTCGGCCCGGCCCGCGTAATTCGTCTGGAACAGGACCGAGGCGGTGTCCGAGGCGCCCGATTTGTTGACCACGATCCGCGCGTTCCCGGTCCCCGGGGTCACGTCGTCATGGCTGATCAGCACGGCATCCGACTTCACCGACAACCGGTTGGTCGCATCGGCCTCCGTGTTGACGCCGAAGACGGCCGAGGAAGTCTGCCCGCTGACCGCCGTGCCCCAGGCGGTGCCGTTGAAGGTGACGAGCTGGCCCTCGTCCGCGACCCAGGCGATCCAGCCGGGCCGGGGGGTGAGAAAGGTCCAGCTGCCCTCGACGTATTCGGCCACGGCCGCGTCGTGGCCCGCCCAGTCGCCGGTGCCGCCCGCCGCAACGATCGAGCGCGCGCCTTCAGCGGGGTTGGCGGGCGGCGTGGCTTCGGTGCGGCTGGCAACGCCCAGCTGCACCAATGCGTCGAGCAGGCGCAGCGCCTCGTTCATCGTGACATGCTTCTGGGCCTGGCTCGGCTGCAGGTACGGCAGGCCCAGGTTGGTGGAGTTTTCCATGCGCGTGATCTCCCTGCGCTTGATCCTCGGGGCGCGCGGGCCGCAGGGCGCGGCGTCGCGGGCCCGCAGACTGCGCCGGGCGGGGTGAACTGATCGCTAGGGCGGCGTACGCAGGCAAGGGCGGCGGCGCAACGCCCCCCCCGGTGCCGGCACGCACACCCGGCACGCACACCCGGCACTCGGACCCGGGTGCGCGGGCGGCGGGCGTTGCTTGCGTATTTGCGGAACAATGAAAGGGCGATCAGCCCTCGTTGTCGCGCCGCACCGCTTCGCGCATCATGCGCAGGATGTCGGGGTTGGCCGATTGCACCCGCGACCAGTTCGAGATGAAGGGGGTTTCCATCGGGTTCTCGAGGAAGACGTTGCCCGCCTCGACGATGTTGGCGGCGAACAGCTCGACCGATTTCTCCTCGGTGTGGCGGTCGACGGAGAGGCCGTTCATCTTGGCGTCGTTGTAATACATCTCAACAAGGTCCAGGGCAGTCCGGTAATAGGTCGCCTTGATCGTGCGGAACAGCTCGGTCGAGAAGGTGACACCGTCGGTGGCCAGCTTGCGGAAGAGCGACTTGCAGATGTCCATCGACATGCGCGACAGGCCGGTGGTGGCGTCCTCCTCGCTCAGCGGCTGGTGCTTGTGGTCGTAGACATCGGCGATGTCGGCCTGGCACACGGCGTGGCGCGAGAGATTGCGGAACACCTCGGACAGCACGCCGATCTCCAGCCCCCAGTCGGAGGGGATCCGCATGTCCGGCAGCATCGAGGTGCGGAAGGCGAACTCGCCCGCGAGCGGGTAGCGGAACGACTTGAGGTATTCGATGTAATCCGATGGCCCGCAACATTTTTGCAGCGTCAGAAGGAGCGGCGTGACCAAGAGACGCGTGACCCGGCCGTTGAGCTTGTGTGCCGCTACGCGGGGGTAATAGCCCTTGCAGAAGGAATAGGGAAATTCGGGGTTCGCGACCGGGTAGACCAGGCGGGTCAGCATCTCGCGCTTGTAGGTGACGATGTCGCAATCGTGCAGCGCGACCACGTCGGAATTGGCCGAGGCAAGGGTGTAGCCCATGCAGTACCAGACGTTGCGGCCCTTGCCGGGTTCCTCCGGCGCCAGCTTCTCGGCGCGGAGCATGTCTTGGATGCCGGTCAGCCGCGGCCCGTCGTTCCACAGGATGTCATGCTGCTGCGGCAGGGCCGAGAAGAAGTCCTTCGCATAGGCGAACTGGTCGGCGTCGGCGCGGTCGAGGCCGATGACGATGTGGTTGATGTAGCTTGCGCCCTTCAGCTCCTCGACGATGCCGGCCAGTGCGTCTGTCTCCAGCTCGGAGAACAGCGAGGGCAGGATCAGGGTGATCTTGCGATGGGCGGCGAACAGGTTCAGTCGCCGTTCCAGATCCTCGATCGGGCGCTGGTGAAGATTGTGCAGCGTGGCCACGCTGCCGGTCTGGTGGTAATCCGCCAAGGCCTGTCCTTTCAGATGTCGAGGTCCGAGAGTAGACCGTCGAGGGCCGAAGCCCAACCCTTGGGGCCGGGGTCCGGGGCTGCGCGCAGGCGGGTGCCGTCGGGGCCTTGTCCCAGCCCCTCCCACGGGCCCGCATGCGCGGGGTTCGGGATGACGACAGCATAATCCGCCGCCTGCAACATGGGTATGTCGTTCGGTGCGTCCCCCAGGGCGACCGTGGTGTCGGTGCCAAGGGCCGCGGCGATCTCGGCCATGCGGTCGGCCTTGGTTCCGCCGAGGGAAAGGGTCAGGAAACGCCCGCCGCGCGTCGCTTTTATGCCTTTTGTTTCAAGATATTGGAGAAATTTCTTCAGGTCCTCTTCCGGCCCTTCGAAGACCCCCGGTTCGGAAAAGTCGCGCTCCGCCGCCCGGGCCGCGGCCTCGGGCGGGAGGCCGGTGCGGCGGGCGATCTCCTCGGCGCCCCAGAGGGTGAAACCCTGGAAGCCGGGCGGTGCGTCGGCCAGCGACGCCATCAGCGCGGGATGGGTGCGGGCGGTGTCGGGCCGGTCGGCCCCGCCGGGCAGCACCCCCGCGCCGTTCTCGACGATGGCGGGAAATGCGCCAAGGCCCATGGCGCTGCGCAGGGGCGCGATCTCTGCCGCGGTCTTGGAGGAGGCGAGGATCACCGGAACCGCCATCCCGACCAGCCGCGCCAGTACCCCGGCGGCGGGCTGCCAATCGTAGGTCTCGTGATCCAGGAGGGTGCCGTCGAGATCTGTGAAGACCGCAAGCCGCATCAGGCCGACCCGTTGGAGATCCAGCGCGACTGGTACGGGGCAAGGGTGATCTCGCCCCGGGTCTCGTGGATCTTGTCGCCTGTCAGAAGGTCGGACCAGTCGCGCCCGTCGATCAGGTTGAGCGACAGCGCGGGGATCGTGACCTCGCGGTCGGTGACGTTCGCGAGGACGAAGATGGATTGCGCGCGGTCGAGGCTCTGGCGCCAGAAGCCAAAGATCTCGTCGCCGAGTTGCAGCGTGAACTGTGTCGCGTTCGGGTGGAACGCGGGCTGGGACGAGCGGATGCGGATCATCCGCATCATCTCTTTCAGGACCTTGTGGTTCGGCGTTTCGGGGTTATCAAGAAGGGCCCGCAACTCGCCGTAATCCCAGCGTTTCCGATTGATCGCACGGTTGTAGCCCTGCTTTTCGACGCCCTGGGTGTCGTTGCCCGTCGCGATCAGCGAATGGATGTAGAAGGCTGGGATCCCCTCGAGCGCCATGGCGACCGCCTGGCTGCAAAGGAACCGCGGGATCTGCAGATCGTCCTCGCCCGCCACTGTGCCCTTGAGCGCGTCGAAGAGCGCGACGTTCAACTCATAGGGTTTCTCGGACCCGTCCGACATCCGCCGCATCGACAACAGGCCGCCAAAGCCTTGCACCGTCTTCACCATGGTAGCGAGCTCATCGGGCGGGATCACGCCTTCAGCCGGGCGCAGGCCGATGCCGTCATGCGAGGCGGTGAAATTCAGGTAGGCACAGCCAAGCTGTGCCGGCGGCATCGCCATCTGCCATTTGCGCAGGGCCCGCGACGTACCGTTCAGGAGGGCATGCAGGATCAGCGGCGGCAGCGAGAAATTGTAGACGACGTGCGCCTCGTTCCGGTTGCCGAAATAGGAAAGGTTCTCGGCGTTCGGGACATTTGTTTCCGTAATAAGGACAATCGGCGTCACATCGTGGTCAGCGATCAGGCGCAAGAGGCGCACGATCGCATGGGTCTGGGGCAGGTGGATGCAGCTGGTGCCCTCCTGCTTCCAGACATAGGCCACGGCGTCGAGGCGGACCGTGCGCACGCCCATGTCGACGTGAAAGCGCAGCACCTTGAGGAACTCGATCAGCACCTCGGGATTGGCGAAGTCGAAATCCACCTGGTCGTGACTGAAGGTGCACCAGACGTGCCGCGGGCCGTTCGCCGTCTGCACTTCGCGCAAAAGCGCATGGGCGCGGGGGCGGACGACCTCGCTCAGGTCGGCGTTCGGGTCGGCCTCGCGGAAGAATTTGTCATAGGGCGCATGGCCCTGGCGGTAGGAGCTGAACCAGGACGACTGGCTGGAGCAATGGTTCAGCACGAGGTCCGACATCAGCCGGAACTCGCCCGCGATACGGGTGATGTCTTCCCATGCGCCAAGCTGCGAGTTGACGGCGTAGTAATCGGTCACGGCAAAGCCGTCGTCCGAGGTGAAGGGGAAATAGGGCAGCACATGGATGCCGCGGATCCCGGGGGCAAGGTAGCGGCTGGCGAAATGCCGCAGCAGATCCAGCGGCTTGTGCGATCCGTCGACGATCGAGTTGCCATAGGTGATCATGTAGTTGTCGCGCTGGTCCCACAGCGTGTTGCCCGCAACGCGGCCACGCCGGCGCGGGCGCATGTCGCCGGGCCAGTAGCTGTCGAGTACCCGCGTGGTCAGCGCGGCGACATCCGCGTCCGGGTAGAGGAAGGCGAGGCTTTGCTCCAGCCGCTCGCGCAACTGGCGGGGGACGGAGCCTGCGCTGCCGGATCCGGCAGGACCGGTGTCGCTTGCGGCGGCGGGAGAGGCGGAGGCGGGGGCGTCGGGCCGGGTCTGCATGCCCGCATCTTTGCGCCGCGCCAAGGGCTTGGCAAGCGGTGGCGAGACGGCGGCGGGGGGCGAAGTGGCGGTAGCGGGATGGTCTGATGCGCCGCACATAAAAAAGGCACCACCCAGGGGTGGTGCCTTGAAATTGCGCGACTGCTTGGCCGGATCAGGCCTTCTTTTCCTCGAGGGCCTTAGGCGCCGAGGGCGGCGCGATGGCCGCGGGCTTGCCGCCGGATTGCAGCGGGTCGTCCTGGCGCTGCACCGAGCCCTCGAAATGGGCGCCGCTTTCGATCGCGATGGTCTTGTGGATGATGTCGCCTTCGACCCGGGCGGTCGAGGTCAGGCGCACCTTGAGGCCACGCACGCGGCCGATGATGCGGCCGTTAACCACGACGTCGTCGGCCACCACCTCGCCGCGGATCGTGGCGCCTTCGCCGACGGTCAGCAGATGGGCGCGGATGTCACCCTCGACCACGCCCTCGACCTGGATGTCGCCGGTGGTCTTGAGGTTGCCGGTCACGGTAAGGTCCGACGACAGCACCGAGGCGGCGGGCTTCGGCTTGGACGCGACGGGGGCCGAGTATTCAGGGGTGGCGGGCTTGGGGGCCGCGGCCGGAGCTTCGGTCTTCTCGGGCTCGGCGGGTTTGGGCCCGGGTTCGTTGATACGGCTCTTAGAAAACATTTGCAGCAGCCTTGATGTAAGTCATGGGATTGACGGGCTTGTCGCCCTGGCGCACCTCGTAGTGCACATGCGATCCTGTGGACCGTCCAGTAGACCCCATATCACCGATCCTCTCACCGCGCGAGACCCTTTCGCCGACCTTCACGGCAATGCGCGACATGTGGCCGTAGCGGGTGGTGAGGCCGAAGGAATGCTGAATTTCCACGAGCTTGCCGTACCCGCGGACCCAACCCGCGCGTACCACCACGCCGTCGGCGGTGGAGTAGAGCGGGCTGCCCCATTTGGCGGCGATATCCTGGCCGGGGTGAAATTCACCCTTGCTGCCGCCGAACGGGTTGTGACGATAGCCGAAGGGCGAGGAATAGCGGAAGGACACGTGCAGCGGCAGGCCGAGCGGTACCTTGTCGGCACCGATGCGCAGCCGGTTCAGCTGGTCGAAGCTGGCGAGGATCTCGTTCGCCCGCGTGGTTTCGAGCGAGGCCTGACGCCCCGAGGTCGACAGCGTGATCTTGGCGGGCATCTCGTCGCCCTGGGTGCCGCGGCGAATGTCGGCCAGCACCTTGTCGGGGGAGATGCCGACCCGCTTGAACATCTTGTCGAGCGGGCCCATCGCCGTCTGCACCGCGTTTTCCAGCTTGCCGAAGATCTGCTGGTTGCGTTCGATCATCAGGCGCTTGTCGAGGGCGAGCTTGTCGGCCTCCTGCCGGGCGACCTCGGCGTCGTTGTCGGCGCTGTCGCGGGCCTGTGCGGTGTTCGAAAGCGCCGCCGACAGCATGGTGACGGTGGCCGCCATGTCGCGCGCCTCGCCCGCGGTGGTGTGGCTCGATCCGGTTTCGGCCACCAGCGTGGCCTTGGTCTTGGCCAGGGTGGCGCGCGCGTCATCGCGTTCCTTGACGGTGCGCTGTAGCGTCTTCTGGATCACGTTGATGCCGGTCTCCAGCTCGGTTCGCCGGTCCTCGGACGCCAGTAGCGCCGATTGCATCTGCGACACCTGCTCAAGGGCCACGTTGAACCGGGCCTGGGCGCTGGCGGCCTCCTCGGTGCGTTTCTCGCGGTCGGCCGATAGCGCGTTCAGCCGCGCCTCGTAGGCCAGCTGTTCGCGCCGCGTCTGCTCGCGCGCGTTTCCGGCGCCGATCGAATCCATCATCAGGATCGCCGAGGCGACAACCGTCCAGGCGACCACGGCCCCCCCGGTTCCCAGCGCCACCGCCTGGGTCATCGGCGAGAGTCGCACGAACCGCGTTTCGCTATCCGATTTCAGAAAGAGCCGCTGTTCCGGCAAGTGACGCGAAAGCGCGGTGTTGACGCGATGAGCGATCCGTCCCGACAAGCCTCTGTCCCCGTTTTTTATTTGTCGGCGCCGCAACATCCCCAGAGCACGCCGTCTGGCCACCTACTTGCCCGACAGGTGGCCGAAGAGCAACATTTTTGCGTTAATTTGCGGCGGGAGAGGCGGTTTGACGCCGATTTGGGCAGAAAATCGCCGACTGGTGCCAACAAGAGACAGATGTTGCGCGGCCGCGACACACAATGGCTAGCGTATCTCGTCGGCCAGCGGCCAGTAAAAGTCAGGTGGCAAGCCCGCCTCGGCACGTTTTTCCTCGTTGAAGGGCGGTTTCAGGGCACCGTGGAAATAGTGCCGCACGAGGCGGTGAAACTCGTCCTTCGGATCGGTGCCCGCGCGTCCGCAAAGCCAGTTGAACCATTTCGAGCCATAGGCGACGTGGCCGACCTCTTCGGCATAGATCACCTCCATCGCGGCGACTGCGCCTTCGGCCGCCGTGTCGCCCGCGGCGGCGGCCTTGCGGAAGATCTCGATCATCCCCGGCGTCACGTCGAGGCCGCGCGCCTCGAGGACCATGGGCACCACGGCCATGCGGCCGGGCAGGTCGTCCACCGTATCCTCGGCCGCGCGCCACATCCCGGCATGGGCGGGCAGGGCGCCGTAATGGCTGTCCATCGCCTCGAGGCAGTCACAGATCAGGTTGAAATGCTTCGATTCCTCGTCCGCCGCCTTGACCCAGTCGTCGTAAAAGCCGACCGGCATGCCCGCATCGCCGTAGCGCGCGATCACGTCCCAGTGCAGATCGACGGCGTTGAGTTCGATATGCGCGACCGCATGAAGCAATGCGATCCGACCCGCAGGCGAGCCCGGGCGGCGGCGCGGCACGTCGCGTGGGGCCTTCAGCTCGGGCCGCTCGGGGCGGGCGGGGCGCAGGGGCGGGCTTGCGGTGCCCACCTCCATCCCGCTGCCCGCAGCGCGCGTGGCGAACCATGCGGCGGCATGGGCGCGGCTGACCCGGGTCTTTTCCCGCCCGTCGGCGGTGGTCAGCACCTCGACCGCGCGCTCGGTCAGCGATTTTCCGCCTACGTCCCCGGTCACAGGGCGCGCACCGCGGCCAGCACCTCGTCGGCATGGCCCGCGACCTTCACCTTGGGCCAGACCTGCGCGACCGTGCCGTCGGCGCCGATCAGGAAGGTCGTGCGCGCGATCCCCATGCTCTTCTTGCCGTACATGTTCTTCTCGACCCAGACGCCATAGGCCTCGCAGGTGTCACCCTCGGCATCCGAGGCAAGGATGACGGAAAGCCCGTGCTTGGCCGCGAACTTGTCGTGCTTTGCCACGGTATCCTTGGAAATCCCGACGACAACCGCGCCCGCCTCGGCGAACTCCTTGATGCGGGCGGTGAAATCCAGCGCCTCGGTGGTGCAGCCCGGCGTGTCGTCGCGCGGGTAGAAGTAAAGCACGACCTTCTGCGGCGCCAGCGCCGAGAGGGTGACGGTCTCTCCGCCGTCTCGCGGCAGGGTGAAGTCCGGCGCCTTGTCGCCGATCGCTGGTCCGGGCATGTCATATCCTCCTGTCATTTCTAAGCCTTTGAGTTTTAGTTGGCCTTCGGCAAGAATAAAGGCAAGCCGGAGAAACCGGCACCCCCCGAGCAGATCGACCGGAGCGACTGGGCAGTTTGGACGATACCCCGCGGCTGGGCGCGACAAAGGACGACGGCAGAGACGACGCGGCGCAGGCGGCGCAGCGCCCGGAAACCGGCGGCCTGTCGGACCCCGGGGGCGAAGGCGGCCGTGCGCCCGCCGGCGCGGCGCGGACGGACGACGGGAGCGCGGAGCACCCGGATTCGGACCGCCTGATCCCGGGGGATGCCGATCCCGACTACGCCGATTCTGGGTGCGCCGATTCTGGATGCGGGGAGGCGGAGTGCGGAGAGCGGGACTGCCTTGAGCCGGAATGCGCCGTAACCGGGGACGGGCGCCCCGGGGGCGGTCCGCGCCGGCGCGGGCGTTTCGGCATCTGGCTGCTCCTCAGCCTCGTGCTGCTGGCAGGCGCCGGGGGCTTCGGCGTCATGGCGATGACCGGCAAGCCGCTGATCGCGCCGGAATGGGCGGTCAGCCGGATCGAGGCGCGGGTGAACCGGTCGCTCGACGGGCGCGGACGGATCAGCCTTGGCGGCGTCGCCGTCGTGCTTGACCAGAATTACGTGCCGCGGGTGCGGTTGCGCGACGTGCGCTTTCTCGACGGGTCGGGCAACGCGCTGATGGCGTTGCCCGAGGTGCGCGTGTCGCTGGCGGTCGCGCCGCTGCTGGAGGGCCGGATCCGGCCCGAGCGGGTGCGGATCTCGGGCGCGAGCCTGATGCTCAAGCGCGATCCGAGCGGGGCGATCGACCTTGCCATGGGGCAGGGCATCGGCAGCGGCGGGCCGCCGATCACCTCGCCCGGCGACCTGCTGGAGCGGATCGACGCGATCTTTGCGCAGCCGGAACTGTCCGGGCTGACCCGGATCGAGGCCGACGCGCTGTCGATCACGCTGGACGACCAGCGGGCGGGGCGGATCTGGCAGGTCACCGACGGGCGCGCCTCGCTGGTGCAGGACGCCCGGCAGATTTCGCTCGAGCTCGGGTTCGGCCTCGTCGGCCGCTCTGGCGAACCCGCGCGCGCGGTCTTCACCTTCGTCGGCCAGAAACATTCCCCGGCGGCGCGCCTCTCGGCGCGGGTCACCGGGGTTGCCTCGTCCGACATCGCGGCGCAGGCGCCGGCGCTGGCCTGGCTCAAGCTGATCGACGCCCCGATCTCGGGCGATTTCCGCGCCTCGGTGAACGATCAGGGTCAGCTCGGCCCTATGGAGGGGCAACTCAAGATCGGCAAGGGCGCGCTGAAGGTCGGCGAGCAGGTCAAGCCGGTGCCGCTGCAGCACGGTACGCTGGCCTTCACCTACGCGCCGAAATCGGGCCGGATCTCCATCACCGAGGCCTCGGTCGACAGCCGGATCCTGCGCATCCATGCGGCAGGGCAGGTTCTGCTCGAGGATGTGAAGAACGGGTTGCCGCGCGCCTTCCTCGGCCAGATGAAGTTCGCCAAGGTCATGGTCGATCCCGAGGGCCTGTTCGAGAAGCCCGTGCGGTTCTCTCAGGGCGCGCTCGACCTCAAGCTGAAGCTCGACCCGTTCGACGTCGAGCTGGGGCAGCTCGTGCTGATCGAGGGCAAGCGGCGGATCGACGCGAAGGCGCGTCTGACGGCCACGCCGAAAGGCCTCAAGGTCGCGCTCGACGCCAAGGTGAACGAGATCCGGCACGATCAGCTTCTGGCCCTCTGGCCCGTGAACGTGGTCGACAAGACGCGGGAGTGGCTGGCAGACAACGTGCTGACCGGGGTGCTTTCGAACGTCAACGTCGCGCTGCGCCTGACCCCGGGCGAGACGCCCAGGCTTGCATTGGGATACGACTTCTCGGGCGCCGACGTGCGGGTGATCAAGACCCTGCCGCCGGTCGAGGACGGCGAAGGCTATGCTACGATCGAGGGCAACACCTACACCATGGTGATCCACCGCGGCCACGTCACCCCGCCCAAGGGCGGCGCGGTCGATGTCTCCGGCTCGGTCTTCCAGGTGCCGGACATCACGGCCAAGCCCGCGCCCGCCGTGGTCACGCTGAAGACCTCCTCCAGCGTCACGGCAGCGCTCTCGTTGCTTGACGAGCCGCCGTTCGAGTTCCTCACCAAGGCGGGCCAGCCGGTGGATCTGGCCAATGGCCGGGCCCGTGTGACGGCGGTGATCAAGCTGCCGCTGCAGGACAAGATCGACCTGCCCGACGTGACGTATAACGTGAACGGCGAGATCACCGGCGTGTCCTCGTCGAAGATCGTGCCCGACCGGGTGCTGACCTCGGATCGGCTGCAACTGCATGCCGACCCGTCGGGGATCCGGATCTGGGGGCCGGGGAAGCTTGGCCCCGTGGCCTTCGACGGGGAATGGTCGCAGAAGTTCGGCCCCGAGCATGCCGGCCATTCCGAGGTGACGGGCACGGTCACCCTGTCGCCGGTCTTTGCCAGCGCCTTCAACCTCGGGCTGCCGCCGGGGGCGCTGTCCGGCGCCGGGCGCGGCAGGATCCGGATCGTTCTGGACAAGGACAAGGCGCCGCGCTTCACGCTGACCTCGGACCTGAAGGGCCTGACCCTGAAGATCCCCGAGATCGGCTGGTCCAAGCCCGCCGCCACCGCGGGAACCCTCGACGTGGCGGGCAGCCTGGGCACCCCGCCCGAGATCTCGAAGCTGGTGCTCAAGGGGCCGGGGCTGGCCGCCTCGGGCGATGTGCGGATCAACGGCGACGGCACGCTGGGCGCGGTGCACCTTGCCAGCGTCAAGGCCGGCAACTGGCTGGACGCGCCGGTCGACCTGGTGGGGCAGGGCAAGGGCAAGCCGGTCGCCGTCACCCTGCCGGGCGGCACGGTGGACCTGTCGAAGCTGCCGCAGATGGCGGCGGGCAACACGTCGCAGGCCGTGCCGATCACCACGCGGCTCGACCGGCTGAAGATCAGCGACACGCTGTCGATGACCGGGTTCACCGGCTCGTTCACGACGCTCGGGGGCTTCAACGGCAAGTTCGCGGGCCGGGTGAACGGCACCGCGCCGGTGCAGGGCACGGTGGCCCCCGCCAGCACCCGGCCCGGGGCACGCAGCGCGGTCAGGGTCACCTCGGCCGACGCCGGCGCGGTGTTCCGCGCGGCCGGAATCTACGACCGGATGCACGGCGGCCAGATGCGCCTTACGCTGGTGCCGGAGGCGGCCAGGGGCGACTACGACGGCCAGCTCCGGGTCGACGACATCCGGGTTCAGAACGCGCCGGCGCTTGCCGACCTGCTGAACGCGATCAGCGTGGTCGGGCTGCTCGAGCAGTTGAACGGACAGGGCCTCGTGTTCTCGACCATCAACGCGGGGTTCAAGCTGACGCCCAAGGGGGTGGAGGTCGACAACGCCGCGGCGGTCGGCGCGTCGCTGGGCGTGTCGGCGCAAGGCACCTATACCTTCGGGGGCCAGGCATTCGACCTGCAGGGTGTGGTGTCGCCGATCTACCTGCTCAACGGCGTGGGGCAGCTGATCTCGCGCCAGGGCGAAGGGGTGTTCGGCTTCAACTACGCGCTGAGGGGGACGGCCAAGGATCCCAAGATCTCGGTCAACCCGCTGTCGGTGCTGGCGCCGGGGTTCCTGCGCGACCTGTTGAGGAAGCCTGCGGCAAAGCTCGGGGAATAGGGCGGGATCGCTTCTTCGCCGAAGAAGCGGGGCCGGACCGTGGTGCATGGTCTCCGACGGAGGCGCGGGCACCATCTTGCGTGCCGCCCCGGGGCACGGCATATCCGGCGCCATGCAACTGAGCGATTTCGATTTCCACCTGCCCGAAGAACTGATCGCGACCCGCCCCGCGCGGCCGCGCACTTCGGCGCGCCTTCTGGTGGCCGAGGGCGACACGTTCCGCGATCTGCACGTGCGTGACCTGCCGGACCTTCTGGGCCCCGGCGACCGGCTGATCCTGAACAACACCAGGGTGATCCCGGCGCGGCTGACCGGCACCCGGACCCGCGACGGAGCCGCCCCCGGCGAAGGCGTGGCGAAGATCGAGATCACCCTGCTGGAGCCGCGTCCCGAAGGCGCCTGGCTCGCGCTGGCGAAACCCGCGCGGAAGCTGCGCGCGGGCGACGTGATCCGCTTTTCCGACAGGCTCAGCGCCACGGCGGGCGCCCGCGAGGAAGGCGAGGTTCTCCTGACCTTCAACCTGACGGGCGAGGATTTCGACGCGGCGCTGGCCGAGGCAGGCGCGATGCCGCTGCCGCCCTACATCGCCGCCCGCCGCCCGGCCGATGCGCAGGACCGCGACGACTACCAGACGATCTTTGCCCGCCATTCCGGCGCGGTCGCCGCGCCCACCGCCTCGCTCCACTTCGACGCCGACCTGCTGGAGACGCTGCGGCGGAAGGGCGTGGCCTTCACCGAGGTCACGCTGCATGTCGGCGCGGGCACCTTCCTGCCGGTGAAGGTGGAGGACGTGACGACCCACCGCATGCATGCCGAGTGGGGCGAGGTCACGGCCGCCGCCGCGGAGGAGATCAACGCGACCCGCGCCGCGGGCGGCAGGATCATTCCGGTCGGTACCACCGCGCTCCGGCTGATCGAGAGCGCGGCGGACGCGGGTGGCACGATGCAGCCCTGGACCGGGACGACCGACATCTTCATCTACCCGGGCTACCGCTTCCGCGTCACCGATGCGCTGATGACCAATTTCCACCTGCCGAAATCGACGCTGATGATGCTGGTCTCGGCCCTCATGGGCAAGGACAGGATCGACCGCGTTTACGCTCATGCGATCGAAACGCGCTACCGTTTCTTCTCCTACGGCGATTCCTCGCTGCTGATCCCGCCCGCCCGGGCCGGGGACGCCGACGGGAAAGAAAATGTCGCCCCGGGGGAGTGACGCAGGCAAGCCGGCGCGTTAGGCCGGAGGGAAAGACAGGAGGGACACGATGATCCGCGTTCTCGGCTCGACTTGGCCGCTGCTCATGGGCGTCATGCTGCTGATGGTGGGCAACGGTGTGCAGGGCACCCTGCTGGGTATCCGCGGCGGTATCGAGGGCTTTTCCACCTTCCAGATGTCGGTGGTGATGTCGGCCTACTTCCTGGGGTTCCTGTTCGGGTCGCGCGTGACGCCGGGCATGATCCGGCGGGTCGGCCACGTGCGGGTCTTCGCCGCGCTCGGTTCGCTGATCTCGGCGGTGCTGGTGCTTTACCCGGTGCTGGCCCAATGGCAGAGCTGGGCGCTTCTGCGCATCCTGATCGGGTTCTGCTTCTCCGGGGTCTACATCACCGCGGAAAGCTGGCTCAACAACACCGCCACGAACGAGACGCGAGGCCAGGCGCTGTCGCTCTACATGATCGTGCAGATGATCGGCATCGTCGCCGCCCAGGCACTGATGAACGTGGCCAGCCCCTCGGGCTTCACTCTCTTCGTGATTCCCTCGGTGCTGGTGTCGCTGGCCTTCACGCCGATCCTGCTGTCGATCGCCCCGGCGCCGGTCTTCGACACCACGAAACCGCTGTCGTTCCGCAAGCTTTACCAGACATCGCCGCTGGGTTGCATCGGCGTCTTCCTGATGGGGGGCGTGTTCTCGGCGCTGTTCGGCATGGCTTCGGTCTGGGGCACCCAGCAGGGGCTGAGCGTGCGCGACATCTCGATCTTCATCGGCACGATCTATGTTGGCGGCATGCTGTTTCAGTATCCGATCGGCTGGGCCTCGGACCGGATGGATCGTCGGATGCTGATCCTCGGGCTTACCGCCTTCGGCGGCGCGGTGGCGGTGATCGCGGCCTTCCTCGCGCTGCCCTTCGTCGCGCTCCTGGGGGTCGCGCTGGTGGTGGGCGGCATCTCGAACCCGCTCTATTCGCTGCTGATCGCCTATACCAACGACTTCCTCGACAAGGAGGACATGGCGGCCGCCTCGGCCGGGCTGATCTTCATCAACGGCACCGGTGCGATCCTCGGGCCCGTGATCACCGGCTGGATCATGGCCAAGATCGGTGCGGGGGGCTTCTTCCTGTTCATCGGCATCCTGCTGGCAATGCTGTCGGCCTATGCCGGCTGGCGCATGACGCGGCGCCGCGCGACGCCGGTCTCGGAAACCGGGGCCTTCGCGGCGGTCGTGCCCACCGCGTCGACCCTGGCGGTCGAGGCGGTGTTCGAGGCGGCGGTCGAGGACAGCACCGATGCGCCCGGGGATCCCGCGAACGAGGAGGCCGAGCCGCCCTCGAGCGCGGCCTGACATCGGCGGGGGAAACTCTCCCGCCGCTTGCCGCATGTCTTGGCGCGTCTCGTGCCGGCTCTCTTGCCCCGTGTTGCACCCCGGCGGCAAAGCTGCCACGCTGATCTGAAGCAGACAGCGGGAGGGAGGCCTGCCATGGAACGCGGGGCCGATTGGCCGGGCACCGAGGTGCTTCAGTTTTGGCTTGACGAGGTCGGGCCCAAGGGCTGGTACGCCGGGGGCGCGACCCTCGACCAGGCCGTGCGGGACCGCTTCGGCACGCTTTGCGCGCGGGCCGGGGACGGGGGGCTGAAGGACTGGCTTGTCGAACCGGAGCCGGCGCTGGCCTACCTGATCGTGACCGACCAGTTTCCGCGCAACATCTGGCGCGGCGATGCACGGGCCTTCGCCACCGATCCGCTGGCGCGGGCCGCGACGGAGATCGCGCTGCGGGCAGGATGGGACATGCAGCTTCCCGAGCCGCAGCGCCAGTTCGTCTACCTCCCGCTGATGCACCACGAGAATCCCGAAAGTCAGGCCCGCTGCGTCGCGCTGATCGCCGAGCGGATGCCCGAGACGGGTGTCGGCAACCTGCTGCACGCCCGGGTTCACGAGGAGGTGATCCGCCGCTTCGGCCGTTTCCCTGGCCGCAACGCCGCTCTGGGCCGCGCGTCCACTCCGGATGAGGCCGATTTCGTGGCAAATGGCGGCTATGCAAAGATCATCGAGGCCCTGAAGGCCGGCGCCTGAAGATGCGTCGACCGCGGGCTTGCACGGCGCGCCGGATCCGCCCCGAACGGGGCAGGACCGGGGCGACCCGGAGACAGCTGCACGGGGTGGATTGCCGCCCCGTGTGAAATAGTTTAATACCAAACTACTTTCTGCAAGGAGGGCTCAGATGGCGGCCAAGGCATTCGACATGATCGTGATCGGCGCGGGGCCGGGGGGCTACGTGGCGGCGATCCGCGGGGCGCAGCTGGGGCTGAACGTCGCCGTCGTGGAGCGTGAGCACCTGGGCGGCATCTGCCTCAACTGGGGCTGCATTCCCACCAAGGCGCTCCTGCGCTCGGCCGAGGTCTATCACCTGATGCACCGTGCCAAGGACTTCGGCCTCAGCGCCGAGAAGTTCGGCTACGACCTCGACGCCGTGGTCAAACGCTCGCGCGGGGTGGCCAAGCAGTTGTCGTCCGGCGTGGGGCACCTGCTGAAGAAGAACAAGATCACCGTGATCATGGGCGAGGCCACGCTGCCCAAGAAGGGCAGCGTCACCGTCAAGACCGACAAGGGCACCGAGGAGCTGACCTCGAAGCACATCGTGCTGGCGACTGGCGCGCGGGCGCGCGACCTGCCGGGGCTTGAGGCCGATGGCAAACGCGTCTGGTCCTACAAGCACGCGCTGCAGCCGCCGCACGAGCCGAAGAAGCTCCTGGTCATCGGGTCCGGCGCGATCGGCATCGAATTCGCCAGCTTCTTCAATACCCTGGGCGCCGAGACCACGGTGGTCGAGGTGATGGACCGTATCCTGCCGGTGGAGGATGCCGAGATCTCGGCCTTCGCCAAGAAGCAGTTCCAGAAGCAGGGGATGACGATCCTGGAGAAGGCCACGGTGAAGAAGCTCGACCGTGCGGCCTCGAAGGTCACCGCCCATATCGAGAGCGGCGGCAAGACCGAGACCAAGGAGTTCGACACCGTGATCTCGGCCGTCGGCATCGTCGGCAACGTCGAGGGGCTGGGGCTGGAAGGCCTGGGCGTGAAGGTCGACCGCACCCACGTCGTGGTCGACGAATATTGCCGCACCGGGGTCGAGGGGATCTATGCGATCGGCGATATCGCCGGCGCGCCGTGGCTGGCCCACAAGGCGAGCCACGAAGGGGTGATGGTGGCGGAACTGATCGCCGGCAAGCACCCGCATCCGGTGAAGCCGGGTTCCATTGCGGGCTGCACCTATTGCGCGCCGCAGGTGGCGTCGGTGGGCATGACCGAGGCCAAGGCGAAGGAGGCCGGCTATCAGGTGAAGGTGGGCAAGTTCCCCTTCATCGGCAATGGCAAGGCCATCGCGCTGGGGGAGCCCGAGGGCATGATCAAGACGGTGTTCGACGCCAAGACCGGGGAGCTTCTGGGCGCCCACATGGTCGGTGCCGAGGTGACCGAGCTGATTCAGGGCTATGTCGTCGGCCGCCAGTTGGAGACCACGGAAGAGGATCTTATGAACACGGTCTTCCCGCACCCGACGCTGAGCGAGATGATGCACGAGAGCGTGCTCGACGCCTACGGCCGGGCGATCCACTTCTGATCCGGGCGCAGCCGGTCCCGATGCTGAAACCGGCAGGGTGCGTTTCAACGCACCCTGCGCACCCCTCTTTCGGCGATCGGCCGCCGAACGCCGCAAGTTGGCGCAGTGCCGCGTCCTTCTACCGGGCGACTGGCGCGCCAGCGGTCACGTGGCACTCGGGCACATGTTACTCAAAAGGTGGCCCGGCATAGGCACAGGACCCCTGCGCGTCTTGTTCCGAAGCGGGGGTCAGCGTTCCAGCGCGCCGCCGCCATCCCGCCAGTCCGCGAGTCCGCCGATATTGTAGACCTTGGCATAGCCCAGCTTGACCAGCGTCTTCCCGCCCATCTGCGAGCGCCCGCCCGAAGCGCAATAGAGCGCGACCGGCGTTCCCGCCTCGAAGGCCGCCTTGAGCGTCGGGTCGGTATCCGGCGCCTTGGGGTCGGCCTTCAGCGCCAGAACCGACATCGGGATGTGCAGCGCACCTTTCGCCTTGCCGGTCGCGCGCAATTCCCCCGCGTCGCGCACGTCGATCAGCAGCATTCCGCCCTGAGCGGCCTGTGCCACGGCATCCTTGCCGCTGATCCGTTCGACCCGGGGACCCGAAGGCCGGAGAAATGAGAGCATCGCGTTTCCCTTCGCATGGAGTGCGTTGTCCCTGATCTGGAGCAGGCGGCAGAGTCAATCAAGCCTCTGCCAACAGAAGTATGCAAAATAGTGAATTTGATTGTCGTGTGCGTCACCTTCTTTCAGCTTCCAACCATGCCTTCCCACCCGGCGCCGCCTTCGTGGGCAGAGTGGAAACGCGCAGTCCCGGGCGATCGACCCAGGCGCCGGGGGGAGCGAATCGCCGGGGGATCTGCTGCGGGACTGCGCGCTCCCTGAGCAAACCTGCGGCGCATTGGTAAATGTTCTCTTAATGTTCGCATTTTATCATTGGAGACTCGGAGATGATCCCCTATCTGTTCTGCGGTGGAGCAGGGGACCGGTATGGCCGAGCTGAAACAGATCGAAGTGCGCGGCGCGCGCGAGCACAATCTGAAGGGGATCGACGTCGATATCCCGCGCGACCAGCTGGTCGTGATCACCGGGCTGTCGGGGTCGGGCAAGTCCTCGCTGGCCTTCGACACGATCTATGCCGAGGGCCAGCGCCGCTATGTCGAGTCGCTGTCGGCCTATGCCCGCCAGTTCCTCAACATGATGCAGAAGCCTGATGTCGATCATATCTCGGGCCTTTCGCCCGCGATTTCGATCGAGCAGAAGACCACGTCGAAGAACCCGCGTTCCACCGTCGGCACGGTGACCGAGATCTACGATTACCTGCGCCTGCTCTTTGCCCGCGTCGGCACCCCCTACAGTCCCGCCACCGGCCAGCCGATCGAAGCGCAGCAGGTGCAGGACATGGTCGACCGGATCATGGGTATGGAGGAGGGCACGCGCGCCTATCTGCTGGCCCCCATCGTGCGCGATCGTAAGGGCGAATACCGCAAGGAATTCCTCGAGTTGCGCAAGCAGGGCTTTCAGCGGGTCAAGGTGGACGGGGAATTCCACGAACTCGACAGCCCGCCGACGCTGGACAAGAAGTTCCGCCACGACATCGACGTGGTGGTCGACCGGATCGTCGTGCGCGAGGGGATGGAGACGCGGCTTGCCGACAGCCTGCGCACCGCGCTCGACCTTGCCGACGGGATCGCGATCCTCGAGACCGCGCCCAGCGAGGGGGAGCCGGAGCGCACCACCTTCTCCGAGAAATTCGCCTGTCCGGTCAGCGGCTTCACGATCCCAGAGATCGAGCCGCGGCTGTTTTCCTTCAACGCGCCCTTCGGCGCCTGCCCGGAATGCGACGGGCTGGGGGTGGAGCTGTTCTTTGACGAACGCCTCGTGGTGCCCGACGCCGCGCTGACGCTGGCGAACGGCGCGCTGGCGCCCTGGCGCAAAGGCAAGTCGCCCTATTTCCTGCAGACCATCGACGCCATCGCCAAGCATTACGAATTCAACAAGAAAACGCCCTGGAAGGATCTGCCCGAGCACGTCAAACAGGTCTTCCTGCATGGTTCAGGCGGCGAGGAGATCCGTTTCCGCTATGACGAGGGCGGCCGCGTCTACGAGGTCAGCCGCGCTTTCGAGGGCGTGATCCCGAACATGGAGCGGCGGTATCGCGAGACCGACAGCGCCTGGGTTCGCGAGGAATTCGAACGCTACCAGAACAACCGCCCCTGCGGCGCCTGCGGCGGCTATCGCCTGCGGCCCGAAGCGCTGGCAGTGAAGATCGGGACGGCGGACAACCTGCTGCACGTGGGGCATGTGGTCGAGATGTCGATCAAGGAGGCCCACGCCTGGATCGAGACGGTGCCCGAGGCGCTGACCAACCAGAAGAACGAGATCGCCCGCGCCATCCTCAAGGAGATCCGCGAGCGTTTGGGGTTCCTCAACAACGTGGGCCTCGAATACCTGACGATGAGCCGGGCGGCCGGCACGCTTTCGGGCGGGGAAAGCCAGCGGATCCGTCTGGCAAGCCAGATCGGGTCGGGGCTGACCGGGGTGCTCTATGTCCTCGACGAACCGTCGATCGGCCTGCACCAGCGCGACAACGACCGGCTGTTGCAGACGCTGAAGAACCTGCGCGACCAGGGCAATACCGTGCTGGTGGTTGAACATGACGAAGATGCGATCCGCCACGCCGATTACGTCTTTGACATCGGGCCGGGGGCGGGGGTGCATGGCGGGCAGGTGGTGGCGCATGGCACGCCCGACCAGATCGCCGATGACCCGGCCAGCCTGACCGGACAATACCTGTCGGGCACGCGCGAGATCGCGGTGCCGGCCAAGCGGCGCAAGGGCAACGGCAAAAAGCTGACCGTGGTGAAGGCCACGGGCAACAACCTGCAGGACGTGACCGCGGAGTTTCCGCTGGGCAAGTTCGTCTGCGTCACCGGGGTGTCCGGCGGCGGCAAGTCGACCCTGACGATCGAGACCCTCTACAAGACCGCCGCGATGCGCCTGAACGGCGCGCGCGAGACGCCCGCGCCCTGCGAGACGATCAAGGGGTTCGAGCATCTCGACAAGGTCATCGACATCGACCAGCGCCCGATCGGCCGTACCCCGCGTTCGAACCCGGCCACCTATACCGGTGCCTTCGGCCCGATCCGCGACTGGTTCGCGGGCCTGCCAGAAGCCAAGGCGCGCGGCTACAAACCCGGGCGCTTCAGCTTCAACGTCAAGGGCGGCCGCTGCGAGGCCTGCCAGGGCGACGGCGTCATCAAGATCGAGATGCACTTCCTGCCCGACGTCTATGTCGAATGCGAGACCTGCAAGGGCAAGCGCTACAACCGAGAGACCCTGGAAATCAAGTTCAAGGGCAAGAGCATAGCCGACGTTCTTGATATGACGGTCGAGGATGCGCAGGAGTTCTTTGCCGCCGTCCCCTCGATCCGCGAGAAGATGGATGCGCTGGTGCAGGTGGGCCTTGGCTACATCAAGGTCGGCCAGCAGGCGACGACGCTTTCGGGCGGCGAGGCGCAGCGGGTGAAGCTCTCGAAGGAGTTGTCGCGGCGCGCCACAGGGCGGACGCTCTATATCCTCGACGAACCGACGACGGGCCTGCATTTCGAGGATGTGCGCAAGCTTCTGGAAGTGCTGCACGAGCTGGTGGAGCAGGGCAACACCGTGCTGGTGATCGAGCATAACCTTGATGTCATCAAGACGGCCGACTGGATCGTCGACATCGGGCCGGAGGGCGGCGACGGCGGCGGCACCATCGTTGCCACCGGCACGCCGGAACAGGTGGCCGGCGTCGAGGGCAGCCACACAGGCCGCTACCTCAAGGATATGCTCAAGCCGCGCAAGAAGGTGGCGGCCGAGTGACCGGCGGGGGCGCTGCCCCCTGCACCCCCCGGGATATTTGAGAGCAGAAAGACGGGCGTACCTGCTGAGCGAGGACAGCTGCCGGGGCGCGGCCATGGGCGGGGTGCGCGCCGCGTAACGGCTGGTCCTGTCTGCGTGGGATATGGGGCGGGCAATCGTGATCGCGCGGGCCGCGACAGGTGGGCGCAGGGCATTGGCGTGACCGCGCGGCGGGGGTATGATCCGCGCATGATCGTAGAACTCGGCCATTTCGCGCTGGTGCTGGCGCTTTTCGTCGCGGTCGTGCAGACCGTGCTTCCCCTGATCGGCGCCCACAAGGGGTGGCCGGGCTGGATGGCGCTGGCCGAGCCGGCGGCGACGACGCAATTCCTGCTGGTGGCGTTCTCCTTCGCGGCCCTGACCTATGCCTTCGTCACCGATGATTTCAGCCTGCGGCTGGTGGTCGACAATTCGAACACGCTCAAGCCCATGCTCTACAAGGTGGCCGGCGTCTGGGGCAATCACGAGGGCTCCATGCTGCTGTGGGTGCTGATCCTGTCGCTTTTCGGGGCCTGCGCCGCCTGGTTCGGGGGCAATCTTCCGCCGTCGCTCAAGGCCCGCGTGCTGGCGGTGCAGGCGCTGATCGGGGTGGCGTTCTACCTGTTCATCCTGTTCACCTCGAACCCGTTCTGGCGCGTCGATCCGGCGCCGATGAACGGGCAGGGGATGAACCCGCTGCTGCAGGATCCGGGCCTCGCCTTCCATCCGCCGTTCCTCTACCTCGGCTATGTCGGCCTCTCGATGTCGTTCTCCTTTGCGATCGCGGCGCTGATCGAGGGTCGGGTCGATGCCGCCTGGGCGCGCTGGGTCCGGCCCTGGACGCTGACGGCCTGGCTGTTCCTGACGATCGGCATCGCGCTTGGCTCGCTCTGGGCGTATTACGAACTGGGCTGGGGCGGCTTCTGGTTCTGGGACCCGACCGAGAACGCCAGCTTCATGCCCTGGCTGATCGCCGCTGCCCTTCTGCATTCAGCGATCGTGGTCGAAAAGCGCGAGGCGCTGAAGAGCTGGACGATCCTGCTGGCGATCCTCGCCTTCGGCTTCTCGCTGATCGGCACCTTCATCGTGCGCTCGGGGGTGATCACCTCGGTCCATGCGTTTGCCACCGATCCGACGCGCGGCGTCTTCATCCTGGCGCTGATCGCGGCCTTCATGGGGGTCGCACTGACGCTCTTCGCGATCCGCGCCCCGGCGATGGAGGCCAAGGGCGTATTCTCGACCGTCAGCCGCGAGACCGCGCTGGTGGCCAACAACGTCCTTCTCGCGGTGGCCTGTTTCGTCGTGTTCATTGGCACGATCTGGCCGTTGATCGCCGAGCTCGCGTTCAACCGCAAGCTCTCGGTGGGGGCGCCGTTCTTCGACATGGCCTTCACGCCGTTCATGGTGGCGCTGGCGATCATCCTGCCGCTCGGCACGCTGATGCCTTGGAAACGGGGGCGCCTGGGCCGGGTCATGCGCCCGCTCTGGGGCGGGCTGGCGCTGGCGCTGGCCATCGCACTGCTGGTCTACGCGATGCAGAGCGGGCACAGCGCGCTCGGGCCGATCGGCCTCGGTCTCGGCGTCTGGCTGGTCTTCGGCGCTTCCGTCGACCTGATGAGCCGCACCGGCCGCGGCGGTCTCCGCGCCCGCCTGGGCCGTCTGGCGCGGCTGCCGCGGGCCGATTGGGGCCGCGCGGTGGCCCATGGCGGGCTGGGGCTGAGTATCTTCGGCATCGCCGCGGTGATGGCCTGGCAGGTCGAGGATATCCGCGTGGCGCAACTTGGCGACAGCTACGACGTCGGGGGCTACAACATCACGCTCAAGGACGTGCATGACACCAAGGGGCCGAACTACACCGCCAAGACCGCCGACGTGATCGTCACCCGCGATGGCCATCAGGTCGCGGTGATGCACCCCGAAAAGCGGTTCTACCCGGTGGCCGGCATGCCCACGACCGAGGCGGCGATCCGGCCCGGCCTGACGCGCGACCTCTACGTCGTCGTTGGCGACCCGCAGAAGCAGGGCGGCTACGCGGTGCGCACCTACATCAAGCCCTTTGCGGTCTGGATCTGGGGCGGCGCGCTGATCATGGCCTTCGGCGGCGCGCTCAGCCTTTCCGACCGGCGCTACCGGGTCGCCGCGGGCGCACGCAGGGCCGCCCCGGCGCCGCAGGACCCGGTGCCCGCGGAATGACGAACCTCGCCCGTATCGCGCTGATCCTCGCGCTGCTCTCGCCGGTGTCGCTGCCGATCCTGCTGGCGACGCCTGCGCTGGCGGTGCAACCCGACGAGATGCTGAAGAACCCCAAGCTTGAGGCCCGCGCGCGAGAGATCTCGAAGGGGCTGCGCTGCCTCGTCTGCCGCAACGAGGATATCGATGAGTCGAACGCCGCGCTTGCGCATGACCTGCGGGTGCTGGTGCGCAAGCGGATCCTGGCGGGCGATACCAACAGCCAGGTCGTCAACTACATCGTCGCGCGCTACGGCGAATACGTGCTGCTGAAGCCCAACACCCGCGGCGCCAACCTGATCCTCTGGATCGCCGGGCCTGCCATGCTCGTCGCGGGCGCCGTCATCGCAATCGTCACCCAGCGCCGCCGGCGGCGCGCGGGCGAGAGCGGCCCCGGCCTCGACGCCGAGGAAGAGCGCCGCCTCGCCGAGATCATGCGCGAGTGACGCGCAGTCCCTCTTTTCCCCTTCCTCCCACGCCCCTAAGGTGACCTCGGAAGAGGGAGGGGCGCCATGGCCTACGAGACGATCACCTTTAAGGTCACCGACGGCATCGGGGTGTTGACCCTGAACCGGCCCGACGTGATGAACGCCCTGACACCCGCGATGCGCGCCGAACTGGCCGCCTGCATCGCCGCGGCCCCGGACCAAGGCGCGCGCGTGCTGGTGCTGACCGGGGCCGGGCGCGGGTTCTGCGCCGGACAAGACCTTGGCGACCGCGAGGATACCTCGGACCTGGATCTCGAAAAGACGCTGACCGAGGAGTATGCGCCTGTCCTGCGTGCGATCGTCAACAGCCCGATCCCGACGATCGCCGCTGTCAACGGCGCGGCGGCGGGGGCGGGGGCCAATATCGCGCTGGCCTGCGACGTGGTGATCGCCACGGAAGGCGCGGTCTTCCTCCAGGCCTTCACCCGGATCGCGCTGATCCCCGACGCCGGTGGTACCTACGTCCTGCCGCGGCTCGTGGGCTCGGCCCGCGCCATGGGCGCGGCACTGTTCGCCGACAAGATCACTGCTCGCCAGGCGGCGGATTGGGGCATGATCTGGGAAGCCGTCCCGGATGCCGATTTCGCCGCCCACTGGCAATCCCGGGCCGCCCATCTCGCCAAGGGCCCCACGGGCGCCTACCGCGCGCTGAAAGAAGCCCTGCGCGCCAGCCCCGCAAACGACCTTGAGGCCCAGCTCGCGCTCGAGGCAAGGCTGCAGGGCGCCTGCGGCCGCTCCGCCGATTTCGCCGAAGGGGTCAAGGCCTTCCTCGAAAAGCGCAAACCCGCCTTCACCGGCGCCTGATCCCCTTCACCTTGGCAGAGATACACTCGGGGGGCGCGAGGAGGGGCAGACAGCCGCTCGCCCTTCCTTTTTTCGACGAAAAAAGGGCCGCCCGCAGGCGACCCTTCCGATCCGGTCTCCAGCCGCCTCAGCGGGTCGAGATGTCGACGTAATCGCGCGCCGGCTCGCCAACGTAAAGCTGCCGCGGGCGGCCGATCTTCTGGCCCTTGTCGCCGATCATTTCCTTCCACTGGGCGATCCAGCCGACGGTGCGCGACAGCGCGAAGATCGGGGTGAACATCGAGGTGGGGAAGCCCATCGCCTCGAGGATGATGCCCGAGTAGAAATCGACGTTCGGATACAGCTTCTTCTCGACGAAGTAGTCGTCCTCCAGCGCGATTTTCTCCAGTTCCTTGGCGACCTGAAGCGTCTCGTTGTCCTTGATGCCCAGAAGGTCCAGCACCTCGTCGGCGCTCTCCTTCATCACCTTGGCGCGCGGGTCGAAGTTCTTGTAGACCCGGTGGCCGAAGCCCATCAGGCGGAACGGATCGTTCTTGTCCTTGGCCTTGGCGATGTATTCCGGGATCTTGTCGACCGACCCGATCTGGCGCAGCATCTCGAGGCAGGCCTGGTTCGCACCACCGTGCGCCGGGCCCCAGAGGCAGGCGATGCCGGCCGCGATGCAGGCGAAGGGGTTCGCGCCCGAGGAGCCCGCCAGGCGCACCGTCGAGGTCGAGGCGTTCTGCTCGTGATCGGCGTGCAGCAGGAAGATGCGATCCATCGCCTTCGCCAGCGCCGGCTCGATCTTGTAGGGCTCGGCCGGGACCGAGAAGCACATGTTGAGGAAGTTCGACGCATAGTCGAGGTCGTTGCGCGGGTACACGAAGGGCTGGCCGACCGAATACTTGTAGGCCATCGCCGCGATCGTCGGCATCTTCGCGATCAACCGGATCGAGGCGACCTCGCGCTGGTGCGCATCGGTGATGTCGGTGCTGTCGTGGTAGAAGGCCGACATCGCCCCGACGACGCCGACCATGGTCGCCATCGGGTGGGCATCACGGCGGAAACCACGGAAGAAGTTGTGCATCTGCTCGTGCACCATCGTGTGACGGGTCACGCGATAGGTGAAGTCCTCGTACTCCGCCTTGGTGGGCAGTTCACCGTAGAGCAGCAGGTAGCACGATTCGAGGTAGTTCGACTTCTCGGCGAGCTGGTCGATCGGGTAGCCGCGATAGAGAAGCTCCCCCTTGTCGCCGTCGATGAAGGTGATGGTCGACTCGCAGGATGCGGTCGAGGTGAAGCCCGGGTCGTAGGTGAAGACGTCGCCCTGCGCGTAGAGCTTGGTGATGTCGATCACGTCCGGGCCCGCGGTGGGGCTCTTCATCGGCAGGTCGATCGTCTTTCCGTCGAACTGCAGCGTCGCTTTCTTGTCGGTATCCGCCATCGTCATCCTCTCCTTTTTGCCGGCGCGGTCTGCGCGCGGCGCATGAACGTCAGGCCCGGGCCCCCGGCTGCGCCTCCGGCGCCTCCGCGTTCGGGCCCGCTGCGTCGTCAAGGCGCGCGATCGTTTCGTCGCGCCCGATGACGAGCATCATGTCGAAGACACTGGGTGTGACCGTGCGCCCAGCCAGCGCGGCGCGCAATGGCCCCGCCAGCTTGCCGAGACCCAGACCGTGCGTCTCGGCCACCCCGGCGACGACGGCTTCCAGCGCGTCTCGCGTCCAGCTAGCACTTTGCAACTGCGGCGTCAATTCCGACAGTATACCACGGGATACCGTGTCCAGCGCCTTGGCCGCCTTGGGGTCCGCGTCGATCGGCCGGTCTGTCAACACAAAGTGAGCTTTTTCAAGAAGTTCCGGGAAGGTTTTCGCGCGCTCTTTCAGGCAGTACATGCCCCGCGCCAGGCCCTCCCTCTGACCCTGCGTCAGCGCCGGTTTTCCAGCGGCGGCGAGGTAGGCCTCCAGCTCATGCAGCAGTGCGGCATCCTCGCCCGCGGCGATGTGCTGGCCACAGAGGTTCTCCAGCTTCTTGAAGTCGAGTCGGGCGGGCGCACGGCCGATCCCCTTGAGGTCGAACCACGCCTTCGCCTGCGCGTCGGTAAAGAACTCGTCATCGCCATGGCTCCAGCCGAGCCGCGCGAGGTAGTTGCGCATCCCCGCCGACGGGTAGCCCATCGCCTGGTATTCCTCGACCCCCAGCGCGCCGTGCCGTTTCGACAGCTTCTTGCCGTCGGGGCCGTGGATCAGCGGGATGTGGGCGAACACCGGCACGTCCCATTCCATCGCCTGGTAGACCTGCGTCTGCCGGGCGGCGTTGGTCAGGTGGTCGTCGCCCCGGATCACATGGGTGACGCCCATGTCGTGATCGTCGACGACAACGGCAAGCATGTAGGTGGGCGTACCATCCGAGCGTAAACAAACCATGTCGTCGAGCTGGTCGTTGCGGAAGGTCACGTCGCCCTGCACCTCGTCCGCGATCACGGTCTCGCCGGTGCGCGGCGCCTTGAGGCGGATCACGTAGGGCGCGTCGGGGAAGGTCGCGGGATCGGCGTCGCGCCAGGGGCTCTGGAACAGGGTCGAGCGGCCCTCGGCCCGGGCGGCCTCGCGGAACGCCTCGATTTCCTCCTGCGTGGAAAAGCACTTGTAGGCCGCACCGCGGGCCAGCATATCGCGCGCCACCTCGGCGTGGCGGTCGGCGCGTTCGAACTGGCTGACCGGCTCGCCGTCCCAGTCGAGGCCCAGCCATTCGAGGCCGCGCAGGATCGCCGCCGTTGCCTCGGGGGTGGAACGGGCGCGGTCCGTATCCTCGATCCGGAGCAGGAACTTGCCGCCGCGGCCGCGGGCGTAGAGCCAGTTGAACAGCGCCGTGCGGCCGCCGCCGATATGGAGGTAGCCGGTCGGCGAGGGGGCGAAACGGGTGACGACAGGCGTGTCGACGGAGAGGTCGGCGGGCATCGGGCGTTAACCTTTCGGTAACCAGGCGGGAGGTAGGTTTGGCGACTGTCTAGGCAAGAGGAGGCCGGAGAACAAGAGTGGGAACCCGGGCACGCCTCGGGGCCCTGATGTGGTCCCATCCGCTGGACAGGCTGGTCGCCGCGCGCGGGTTGCTGCTGCCTTGGGCCCCGGTTTGCCTCGCGTTCGGAATCGGCGGCTACTTCGCGCTGCCGGTGGAGCCGGGCCTTGCGGAATGGGCCGCGATCGCGGCCTCATTCGCGGCGGCGCTGGCCTGGGCCTGGGCGGCGGGGCCGCGCTGGCGGCCGGTCGCGTTGGCCCTGGCGCTGATTGCGGGCGGGATGCTGGCTGCGGGGGGGCGAAGCGCCCTTGTCGCGGCGCCGGTGCTCGGCCGGCATCTTTACGGGCCGGTGACGGGGCGGGTGGTGGTGATCGACCGGGCGCTGTCGGATTATCCGCGCGTCACGCTGGACCGGGTGCTCCTGCCCGGTATCGCACGCGCGGCCACTCCGGCGCGGGTGCGTGTCACCCTGCGCGCGCGGATCCCCGGGATCACCCCTGAGCCGGGTCAGGTGATTTCCGTCACCGCCCATCTGTCGCCGCCCCCGGGTCCGGCCGAGCCCGGAGGGTTCGACTTTCGCCGGATGGCCTGGTTCGACCGCCTCGGCGCCACCGGCTACGCGACCAGCCCCGCGGTCTTGTGGCAGCCGGCCTCCGGGGTGCCTGTCGACCGGCTTCGGGCCCGGCTGGCCGAGGCGATACGGGCCCGGATACCCGGGCAGCCGGGGGCCTTCGCCGCCGCGGTCGCCACGGGCGAGCGGTCGGGGATCGACCGCGCGACGGCCGATGACCTGCGCGCCTCGAACCTCGCGCATCTGCTGGCGATCTCGGGGCTTCACATGGGGTTGCTGGCGGGTTTCGTATTCGGCGCGCTGCGGCTGGCGCTGGCCGCCGTCCCGCCGGTCGGCCTGCGACTTCCGGCGAAGAAGATCGCGGCGGTCGGGGCGCTTGGCGCGGCGGCCGCCTATCTCCTGCTGTCGGGCGGCAGCATCGCGACGCAACGCGCCTTCGTCATGGTGGCGGTGATGCTGGGGGCGGTTCTGGCCGACCGCCGGGCGCTGACCCTGCGGTCGGTCGCGCTGGCCGCCCTGATCCTGCTGATCGCGCAACCCGAGAGCCTGACGGAACCCGGGTTCCAGATGTCCTTTGCTGCCACCACCGCGCTGGTCGCGGCCTTTGGTGCCCTGCGCGGGCGCGGCGCGCGGGTGCCAAAGCCCCTGCGCGCTGCGGGAACGCTCCTGTTTTCCTCCTTCGTGGCGGGGGCGGCGACCGCGCCGATCGCGGCGGCCACTTTCAACCGGATCGCAGAATACGGGTTGCTCGCGAACCTGCTGTCGGTGCCAGTGATGGGGCTTGTCGTGATGCCGGCCGCGGTGATCGCGGCGCTTCTGGCGCCGCTGGGCCTTGCGGCGCCTGTGCTGTGGGCGATGGGCCTCGGGGCGGGCTGGATCCTGTCCGTGGCCGGGGTCGTCGCCGGGCTTCCGGGGGCGGTCGTACCGGTGCCCGCGCCGCCGGCCTGGGTGCTGCCGTCGCTCGCGATGGGGGCGCTTGTGGCCATGCTTATGCGCGGCGTGGCGCGGCTGGCCGGTGTCGGGGCGATCGCCGTGGCCCTGATCGGCTGGGGGCTGGCCACGCGCCCGGAACTGTTGATCGCGGGCGAGGGAACGCTCGCAGGTCTTGAGACACCGGCGGGGCGGGCGTTGTCCGCGCCGCGCGGCGCCGGCTTCACTGCGCTGCGCTGGCTGGAGAATGACGGCGATGCCGCCGATCAGGCAGCGGCCGCGGGCAGGAACGGCTTCGACGGCTCGCCCGCCGCGCGCCGCTTTCGCCTTGCGGGGCAGGACGGCATTGTCCTGAAGGGAAAGGGGGCTGCGCAGGCCGTGGCCGATGCCTGCACCCCGGGGGCCATCGTGATCACCGACGCCCGCGTTCCCGAGCCACCGCGCGATTGCCTGCTATTCGACGCGACGTCGCTTGGTGTCAGCGGGGCTGTCGCGCTTTACAATTCTGTCGATGGACACGGTGCCGACACGGTGGCGGCGGGCGCTTCATCCTTCAGTATCCGAACAGCGAACGGTGTGGCAGGGCAGCGGCCCTGGACCGCGCCTTCACCCTCGACCCGACGCCGACGCGACCATCAGGGTGGCGCAGCAGCGAAAAACACGGGCCAGACGGCGGCCGCGGATCAGTAGCTTCGGATCAGGCCGACAAGACGGCCCTGCACCTTGACCCGGCCTTCGGGCAGAACGCGCGGCTCATACACCGGGTTGGCGGCCTCGAGCGTGATCGTCCCGCCCCTGCGGCGATACCGCTTCAGCGTTGCCTCCTGATCGTCGACCAGGGCCACCACGATGTCGCCGTTGTCGGCGGAATCCTGGGCGCGGATCACCACGATGTCGCCATCGTTGATCCCGGCCTCGATCATCGAATCGCCCTTCACCTCAAGCGCGAAATGCTGCCCCGCTCCGCCGAGCATGGAACCCGGCACCGCGACATGATGCGACACATGTTCGATCGCCTCGATCGGCGTTCCGGCCGCGATCCGTCCCATCACCGGCAGCTCCAGCGCATGCACCGCCTCGATCGGCATGGCCACAGGGTCGGCGGGCGGCGTCGGCGCACTGCGCTGGCCACCATCGAGAACCCTGGGCGCGAAAGCCGGTGCCGCCGCGGTTGTCGCCTTGGCTGTCGCGCCGGAAAGCGCGTCGGGAAGCTTGACGATCTCGATCGCCCGGGCACGGTGCGCGAGCCGACGGATGAACCCGCGTTCCTCGAGCGCCGTGATCAGCCGGTGGATCCCGGACTTGGAGCGCAGGTCCAGCGCCTCCTTCATCTCGTCGAAAGAGGGCGGTACACCGTCGGCGTTCAGGCGCTTGTTGATGAAATCCAGCAGTTCCAGCTGCTTGCGGGTCAGCATGTTCAGCGCCTCCGTCAGGGCCAAGCAGAAGAGTTCGTCAAATGTTCTATTCGCGTTCCGTTTTTGTGTCAAGCCTTCGCAAAGGCGGCTCAGAGCGGCAGATAGTGCACCGTTTCGCCCGCCTTGCGCGGTCCGTCGCCCACGGGACGGATCAGCAGCGCCTCCGCCTCGGTGAGGATCGTCAGCAGCGCGCTGTCCTGGCTGTCAAAGGGCGTGATGCGCGGCAGGGTCTCGCCGGGGGCAAGGCGGGCGCGCATGTAGTGTTTCCGCGGGCCGGTCGGGCCGACATCCGCGCCTAGAATCGCAGGGAGCGGCCGCGGGGAAACCTCAGTCAAACCCTGCATCGCGCGCAGTGCCGGCAACATGAAGAGATGCCCGCAAACAATTGATGAAACCGGATTTCCGGGAAGGCCAAGCATCGGAGTGCCATGCAATGTTCCGGCCATCAGCGGTTTGCCCGGACGCATCGCCACCTTGTAGAAGGCGCGGTCGAGGCCCATGTCGCCGGCCACCTTGCCGACCAGGTCATGATCGCCGACCGAGGCACCCCCGATGGTCACGATCAGGTCGGCGTCGGCGGCAAGGTCGAGGGTCAGGCGCAGCTCCGCCTCGGTATCTCGGGCGATCGGCAGAAGCCGCGCTTCGGCGCCCACGGATTCGGCCATGGCCTTGAGCGCAAAGGTATTCGAGGCGATGATCTGATCCGGGCCCGGCGTTTCGCCCGGCATCACCAGCTCGTCCCCCGTGGCGATCAGGGCGACGACGGGACGCCGGGAGACCGTCACGCGCGGAGCGTTCATCGCCGCGATAAGGGCCAGGTCGGCGGGGCGCAGGCGCCGCGGCGCGTCCAGCCTGTCGCCGACGCTGAAATCCGCCGCGGCGGGGCGTACATTCAGTCCGCCGTCCAGGCTGTCGCCGAGAGTGACGATGTCTTCGCTTCGGCTTGTATCTTCTTGAATTACAACGCGGTTCGTGCCTTCCGGAAGCGGCGCGCCAGTGAATATGCGCACCGCCTCGCCGGGACCGACCGGGCCGGGAAAGCCGTGACCGGCGCCTGCCTCGCCGATCACGCGAAAGCGGGCGCCCGGACCTGCCGACGTGTCGCCGATGGCATAACCGTCCATGGCCGAGGCGGCGAAGGGCGGCTGGTCGCGTCGCGCGACGACCGGGGCGGCCAGCACCCGGCCGGCGGCTTCGGAAAGCGCGATCTCCTCGGCCGGCAGGGGCGCCGCCAGGGCCAGGACGCGGGCGAGGGCCTCGTCGACTGAAATCACCGCTTCACCTCGTAACGACCAGATTTTCCTCCATCTTTCAGGTCGAGGCGGATGTCGGCGATGACCATGGCGCGGTCGGCCGCCTTCACCATGTCGTAGATCGTGAGGGCGGCGGTGGATACGGCGGTCAGCGCCTCCATCTCCACCCCGGTCTGGCCCGAGGTCTTGACCGTCGCGGTGATGCGGATGCCGGGCAGTGCCGGATCGGGGACGAGGTCAAGCGCGACCTTGGTGACCGGCAATGGATGACACAGCGGGATCAGGTCCGAGGTCCGCTTGGCCCCCATGATCCCGGCCAGCCGCGCGACGCCCAGCACATCACCCTTCTTGGCGCGACCTTCGACAATGAGATCAAGGGTTTCCGCGGACATCTTCACAGCCCCGGAGGCCACCGCGATACGGTCGGTGACGGCCTTGTCCGAGACGTCGACCATATGCGCATGGCCCTCGGCGTCGAAATGGGTAAGCGGCATCACGACGCCCTCGCCACCGGGGCGGCAAGCAGGGCGCGGGTCGCGGCGGCAACGTCGTCCTGCCGCATCAGGCTTTCGCCGATCAGGAAGCAACGGGCGCCGTAGCCGGCCATGTCCGCCAGATCCCCGGGGGTGAAGAGGCCGCTTTCGCAGACCAGAATCCGCCCCTCCGGCAGGTCCCGGGACAGCGCCCGCGTCGTGTCAAGAGTGACCTCGAACGTCCTGAGATTGCGGTTGTTTACGCCGAGTAGCGGGGATTTCAGAGCGCGCGCGCGATCCAGCTCTTCGGCGTCATGCACCTCGATTAGCACATCCATGCCCCAGGCGGTCGCGGCGTCTTCGAGCTCGACGGCCTGGGCGTCGGAGACGCTGGCCATGATGATCAGGATGCAATCGGCGCCGAGCGCGCGGGCCTCGGCCACCTGATAGGTATCGTAGAGGAAATCCTTGCGCAGCGCGGGTAGCGCGCAGGCGGCGCGCGCCTCGGTCAGGAAGCTGTCGGCGCCCTGGAAGCTGGGGGTGTCGGTCAGCACCGACAGACAGGTTGCGCCGCCCGCCTCATAGGCCCGCGCGAGTGCGGGCGGGTCGAAGTCGGGCCGGATCAAGCCCTTGGAAGGGCTGGCTTTCTTGATCTCTGCAATCAGCCCGTAGCCGGTCTCGGAGGCCCGTTTCAGCGCCGCCGCGAAGCCTCGGGGCGCGCTTGCCTCGCGGGCCGCGGCCTCGACCTCGGACAGCGGACGGGTGGCCTTGCGGGCGGCCACCTCGTCGAGCTTGTAGGCCTTGATCTTGTCGAGAATGGTAGACATCTGAATCCTTCAGGGCTTGAGCGCGGCGGTCACCGGGCCGATGGCAAGGGTACGGGCGCGGACATCGCCGGCCCAGTCCTTCAGCCCGGTCACGGTGTCGGGCCGGGTGTGACCGATCACCACCACGCGGCCATCCTGCGCGGCCTTGAAGGCGGCGCGATCTAGGTAACGTGTGATCTTTTCGGGGTTCTCGTCATCCGCGTCAAGTCGGCGATAGATCCGGGCCGCCGGCACGTCGGCGGCCTGCGCGATCTGCGCCGCCGCATCAAGGCCCTTGCCGTAGGTCACGAGGCCGAGGCCGCGGTCGCGGATCTCGTCCACCACGCTTTGCGAAAGCGGGCGGTCGGCCTCCCACCCGCCCTCCGCCGGGTCGAGGACGCCGACCGCCTCTGGCAGAGCCGCGCGGTAGCCCTCGAAGATCGTGGCAAGGTCGGTGGCGGTCGCGTTCGCGGGGATGCCGTCGGCGAGGATCAGCACCTCGTGTCCGGCCGCCCGGTAAAGCTGGGCCGCCTCGGCGGCGCCGGGCCTGGTGGGGTCGATGGCGAAGGTAATGTGGAGCGGCAGCGCGGCAAGGGCGGCACGGTCGAGCGTGCCGCCGGTGTCGATCAGGATCACCGACAGAACCGGCTTGCTGTCGGGGTTGGAAAAGTCGCTGGCATAGCGTCTGACCGCGGCCTGAGGGGCGACCGGCGCCGGCGTGGCCTGCGTGGCGGCCCCGGGCGGCAGCACGATGCGGCGGCCGGGGGCGGGCACGACGGCGGAGGGGGCCGGGGCGGTCTGTACGCCGGTCTCGCCAGCCTGGCCCGAGGGGCGCGCATTCTCCGAGATCGTCGGAAGCCGCCCCATGGTCACCCCCGCGACCCGCTGGCCAAAGCCGGGTTTCGGCGCGCCCGCGACACTGGGCGGGCCGGAGGCGGTGCCGGGCAGGGGCGCCGCGGCATCCGGGGTGTCGGCAGTTGCGGGTGCGTCTTCGGTTCCGGCATCGCGCCCGATCTTGAGGATGCGCGGCTGCGGCCCGTCGGCCTTGGGAAGACCATCCGAGACCTCGGGGGCGGGTTGCCCGGGCTGGGCGGCGATCGGGCCCGACGGTGCCGCCAGGATGGGGCGATCCGCGGGGCTGCCGGGGGCCGGCCCCCGTGGCGGGGCATCTGCTTCGGCCATCGCGGGGGCGCCGGGAGCGGTGGCCCCGGCGCTGACCGCGGGTGGCGGGGTCAGGATCTCTGGGCTGTCGCCCGCCTTGGAGGGCGTAGCGGGCGCCGCGGGCGGAAGGCCGGTCAGGGGGGCTTCGGCCGAGGGCGCGGTGATCTGCGACGTCTCCGTACCGTCCGGCGCGGGGGCCCGGACGCTGCCCGCCTGCGCGACCTGCGGAACGGGCGCCGGGGTGCCGGCGGCGCCCACAGGAGCCGCTTCCGCCGCCGGTGTGCGGGGCGGTTGCTGCGACCCGCCGGCGGCGGCGACCGGGGGCGTCGAGGACGACGGCAGCCTGGCCTCGGCCGCGTCTGTCCCGGGTGCCACGCTTGCCACGGCGGCGGTATCGGCCTCGGGGGCGGGGGCGGGGGCGGTCGCTGCGTCGGGTGCGGTTTCCGGCGGTGTCGTCCCGGCGGCTTGCGCATCCGAGCCGGTCTGTGACGGCATATCCGCGCCTTCCGCCGCCGTTTCCGGCTGGCTGGTCGCGGCGGGTGCTTCTGCGCTTTTCGCCTGGTCTTGGGCGGGCGCGGTCGTCAGTTCGGGCGCCGGTTCCGCCGTTGCGGTAGAGGTCTCGGGCGCGGGGGTCTTCGAGGGTGTCGTGCTTGTACCGGAAGATGCGCCGGATGATTCCTCCGGCGATGGCTGGGGCGAAGGTTCGGGCGTGGCGGTGGTTGTTTCGGCGGGCGCGGGCGCAGAGGGCACGGTTGCAGGGAGCACGGGCGCAGGGCGCAGGGTTGCGGCGGGCGAAAGCCGCCGCCCCGGCGGCGGGCCGAATTCGGACAGCGCGCCAAGCCCGAGTACCGACACGACGACGCCCGCGAGCGCCCCGCTTACCACGCCTTTGGCCATCCTGCCTCCGTGACCCTGTCCAGCCTCGATTGCCGCCTGTTTCCTGCACGGGGCCCGGGAAGGACCCCGACCGCCCTTGACCCGGGCGCGCGGCTCTGACCATTTATAGCGCGACACGGAACCGGGTTCACCCCCTATCGACACGGGCGCCGGGGGTCTTCGGGACCCGGGCGCCGGGAAGGGCCGCCATGCTGCTGCTGATCGACAATTATGACAGCTTCACCTACAACCTCGTGCATTTTCTGGGCGACCTCGGCGCCGAGATGCGGGTGGTGCGCAACGACAAGATCGAGGTGCAGGAGGCAATCGCCATGGCCCCCGAGGCGATCGTGCTGTCGCCCGGGCCCTGCGATCCGGCGCAGGCCGGGATCTGCCTGCCGCTGACCGCCGCCGCCGCCGAGCAGGGCGTGCCGCTGCTGGGGGTCTGCCTCGGGCACCAGACCATCGGGCAGGCCTTCGGCGGCAAGGTGGTGCGTCATTCCGAGATCGTGCATGGCAAGATGGGCCAGATCCGGCACCAGGGGCAGGGGGTGTTTGCCGGCCTGCCGTCGCCCTTTGCCGCGACGCGGTATCACAGCCTGGTGGTCGAGCGGGCGTCGCTTCCCGATGTGCTGGAGGTGACGGCGGAGCTGGAGGACGGCACGATCATGGGGCTGAGGCACCGCGAGAAGCCGATCGAGGGGGTTCAGTTTCACCCCGAAAGCATCGCCTCCGAGCATGGTCACCAGCTTCTGCGCAACTTCCTCGACATGGCGAAGTCGCGCGCCGGGGTCACGGCATGAGCGACATGAAGACCTATCTCGGCATCGTGCCTACCCGTCCGCTGACCCGCGAGGAGGCGGAGGGCGCGTTCCAGATCCTGTTCGAGGGCAACGCGACCCCGGCGCAGATGGGCGGCCTTCTGATGGCGCTGCGCACCCGGGGCGAGACGGTGGGCGAATATGCGGCCGCCGCGGCGGTGATGCGGGCCAAGTGCCACAAGGTTGCGGCCCCCGCGGGCGCGATCGACATCGTCGGCACCGGGGGCGACGGCAAGGGCACGCTGAACATCTCGACCGCGACGGCCTTCGTCGTGGCGGGCGCGGGGGTGGTGGTGGCCAAGCACGGCAACCGCAACCTCTCGTCGAAATCGGGGGCGGCGGATGCGCTGACCGAGATGGGGATCGACGTGATGGTCGGCCCGGCGGAGGTGGAGCGCGCGCTGAAGGAGGTCGGCATCGGCTTCATGATGGCGCCGATGCACCACCCGGCGATGCGCCATGTCGGCCCGGTCCGGATCGAGCTTGGCACGCGGACGCTGTTCAACATCCTCGGGCCGCTGACCAACCCCGCCGGGGTCAAGCGCCAGCTCACCGGGGCCTTCACCGCCGACCTGATCCGCCCGATGGCCGAGGTGCTGCAGGCGCTGGGGTCGGAGAAGGCCTGGCTTGTCCATGGTGGTGACGGGACCGACGAATTGTCGATCGCGGCGCCCTCGATGGTGGCCGCGCTGGAGGACGGCAGGATCAGCGAATTCACCGTGTCGCCCGAGGATGCGGGCCTGCCGGTGCATCCTTTCGAGGCGATCCTGGGCGGCACGCCGGCCGAGAACGCCGCGGCGATGCGCGCGCTTCTGGACGGGGCGACGGGGGCCTACCGCGACGCCGTCTTGCTCAACGCCGCCGCGGCGCTGGTCGTGGCGGGCAGGGCGGAGGACCTGAAGACCGGTGCCGAGATGGCGCGCGAGAGCATCGATTCCGGCGCCGCCAGGGCCAAGGTCGAGGCGCTGTCGCTGGTGACCCGGGCAGGCTGATCCGGCTGCGCCGGATGCCTCCGGCGGGGATATTTTCGCTCAGAAGAAGTTGGGGGCGCCGGGGCCGGATGCCTGTATGGGTTGCCGGGCGGGCTGCCGGGAGGCGCCCCCTTGCGGGGTCAGTTGCCGAGGCCGGCGCCGCGGCGGACGGCGAGGGCGGCGGCGCCCCAGTCGATATCGGGGCCTTCGGTGGCGATGACCGATTTCAGATGGTCGCGGATCGTGCCGAGAAAGGGCATCGGCACGTTCGACCGGCGCGCCGCCTCGTCGACGAGGGTCATGTCCTTGAGGCCGAGGGGGGCGGCGAAGCCGGCGGGGCGGAACCTGTCGTTCACGAGGATCTCGCCATAGGTCTTGTTGATCGGCGAACCGAACAGCGTGCCGGTTAGTACCTCGAGCAGGGCCTGCCGCTCGATCCCGCCCTTCTCGGCCAAGGTCATCGCCTCGGCCATGCTTTCCACCGCCGTCATGATCATGAAGTTGCCGCAGAGCTTCACGAGGTTGGCGGCGGGCCCGTGGTCGCCGACGACGAAGCTGCGCTGGCCGATCGCGTCGAACAGCGGCGCGCAGCGGTCGAGCGCGTCGGCGGGCCCGGCGGCGATGACGAAGAGATTGCCCGCCGCCGCGACCTCGGGGCGTCCAAAGACCGGCGCGGCAACGTAGCCGCCGGCGCCGGACATCGCCGCCTCCAGCCGTTCCGACAGCTCGATGCTGATCGTGCTGTGCGAGACGTGCAGCGCGGGGCAGCCGGCGATCCCGTCCTCGCCGAAGACAACGCTTTCCACGGCTTTGTCATCGGCCAGCATCGTCATGACGACATCGCCCTGTGCCGCCTCGGCCGGGGTCGCGGCGCGCGCGGCGCCGGCTTCGACCAGGCTGTCCGCCTTGTCGGGACTGCGGTTCCAGACCGTCACCTCGTGCCCCGCCTTGAGCAGGTTGCCGGCGATCCCGCTGCCCATCTGCCCGAGACCGATGAAACCAACTTTCATGAGATTGTCTCCTTCCCGTTCGTGATGCCAGCGCGTCGGCCCGGGTGCTGCCACCGGGGCGGCGACAGCGCGCCCCTCGCCAGCTAGGGCGGGGGCGGGCGCGATCCAGCGGAGGGCGTCACGATATCGTGGAGAGGCAGGCCCCTGGAGAGGGGCGGCGGTTGCAGACGCGGTGGCAGACGCGGTGGCAGGAGAGGTGGCAGGAGAGGTGGCGGCCGACGTGGTGCCGAAGAATGCGGCGGGCGGCGGGCTTCAGCCGTTTCCACCTTGGGCGAACATCCCGGCGTCTTCCGCGGCGCGGCGCATCGCCTTGGCCTTGTTGACGGTTTCCTGCCACTCGGCCTCGGGGTCGCTGTCGTAGACCACGCCGCCGCCCGACTGGATGTAGAGCGTCTGGTCCTTCAGCACCGCGGTGCGCAGGGCGATGCACATGTCCATCTCGCCGTTGGCCGCGAAATAGCCGCAGGCGCCGCCATAGACGCCGCGCTTTTCCGGCTCCAGCTCGTCGATGATCTGCATCGCGCGGATCTTCGGCGCGCCGGAGACCGTACCCGCGGGCATCCCGGCGAGGAGGGCCGACAGCGCATCTTCACCCTCGTTCAGCTCGCCCACCACGTTCGAGACGATGTGCATGACGTGGGAATAGCGTTCCACGATGAACTTCTCGGTCGGGTGGACGGTGCCGATCTTCGCCACCCGGCCGACGTCGTTGCGCCCGAGGTCGAGGAGCATGAGGTGTTCTGCCAGTTCCTTCTTGTCGGACAGCAGATCCTCCTCCAGCGCCTTGTCCTCCGCCGGCGTCGCGCCGCGGGGGCGGGTGCCGGCGATGGGGCGGATCGTCACCTCGCCCTCGCGCAGACGCACGAGGATCTCGGGGCTTGCACCGATCACCTGGAAGGGCCCGAAGTTGAAGAAGAACATGAAGGGCGAAGGGTTGGTGCGCCGGAGCGAGCGGTAGAGCGCGAAGGGCGGCAGCGGGAAGGGCTGGGCCCAGCGTTGCGCCGGCACGACCTGGAAGATGTCGCCCGCGCGGATGTAATCCTTGGCCTTCTCGACCGCGGCCATGTAGGCGTCCTTGGTGAAGTTCGACACCGCCTCGCCCGGGGCGACCATGGCGCCGAGGTCGCGGCTTTCGCCGACCGCCGCGCGTTCGAGATCGCGCACCGCATCCATCACCCGTTCCGCCGCTTGGGCATAGGCCGCCCGCGCCGAGAGGCCCGAGCCGACCCAGGCGGGCGCGACCACCGTGACCTCTCCCTTCACGCCGTCCAGCACAGCCACGACCGAGGGGCGCAGGAGCACCGCGTCGGGCAGGCCGATCGGGTCGGGGTTCACGTCGGGCAGGTGTTCCACCAGACGGATCATGTCGTAGCCGAGAAAGCCGTAAAGCCCCGAGGAAATTGCCGGAAGCTCGGCCGGCATGTCGATCCGGCTTTCCGCGATCAGCGCGCGGAGCGTGTCGAGCGGGTGCCCGTCGAGATCGGTGAATGCCCCCTCGTCGAACCGCGCATCGCGGTTGATGCGGCTGGTCTCGCCCCGGCATTCCCAGATCAGGTCGGGCTTCAGCCCGACGACGGAATAGCGCCCGCGTACCTCGCCCCCGGTCACGCTTTCCAGCATGAAGCTGTTCTTGCGCGCCCCGGCCAGTTTCAGCATCAGGCTGACCGGGGTGTCCAGATCGGCCGCAAGCCGGCCGTGCACCACCTGGTTCTCACCCGCCTTCCAACCGGCCTCGAATTCCTCGAAAGAGGGAGAAAGCTGCATTCCGTCCTCCGTCAGCGAAGCTGGGCATTGGCCGCGTTGATCGCGGATTGATTGATCTGGATGCCCTGCCGCGACTGGATCGCCTTAGCGAAGTAGAGGAAGGCGTCGTTGGCGATGCCCTGCTGGCCGTCATCCTTAATCCGGTCCTCGACCTTCTTGAGGTCGGGATCTTTGGTGTCGGGCTGCAGGACCTGGGTCAGCTTGACCACCCAGACCGTTTCCTTGCCGGGGAACAGCTTGATCTCGCCCTGCTTCATGTCGAACACGCCGTCCAGCAGCCCGGGCGGGGCGTTGTCGATGTAGCCCGAGCGGATGATCGGTTCCTGCACGTCGACGGTGCCCTGCTTGGCCAGATCGCCGCCCGCCGCCTCGGCCGCCTTCTTGGCGGCTTCGGCCTCGGCCTTCAGCTCCTTGTCGGTCTGGGCCTGGGTCCAGTCTTCCGTCACCTGGTCCTTGACCTTGTCGAAGGGCTCCAGCGCCGGTTTCACGTTGTCGTCGAGGCGCAGCGCCACGATGCCGCCGTCGTCCAGCTCGATGATCGCGGGATAGTCGTCCTTGGTCACCTTCTGCGCGGCCTTGCGGAAGCCCTCGTAGCCCGCGATGCCGTCGTCGGTCTTGGCGTTGAAGTCGACGGTGCCCAGCGTCATGTCGGTTTCCTTGGCCAGATCCTCAAGCGTGGCGCCCCCGGCCAGGAGGTCGTTCAGATGCTCGATCTGGGCCGAGATCTTGTGCCGCGCCTGGCTTTGCGCCAGCTCGTCCTGGATATCCGGCTTGGCCTCGGCGAAGCTGGTGGTCTGTGCCGGCAGCACGTTGTTCACGCGGAACAGGGCGGGCCCCAGGCTCGACTGCACCGGGCCCACGACGGCGCCCTTCTGGGCGGCGAAGACGGCCTTGCCCGCGGCGGAACTCAGCTGGTCCTGGGTCACGTCGCCCATGTCGATATCGCTCAGCTCCAGCCCGCGCGCCTTGACCAGCGCCTCGAACGAGGTGCCGGCATCCAGCTTGGCCTTGGCGGCCTTGGCCTTGGCCTCGTCGGGATAGACCAGCCGCTCCACCAGCCGGCGCTGCGGCTTGACGTAGTCGGACTTGTGCTGATCGTAGTATTTCTTCAGCTCGGCCTCGTCGACCTTGAGGGTCTTCGCCACCTCGTCGGGCAGCAGCTGGGCATAGGTGATGCGCTTGGCCGGAAGGCTGGTGTATTGCTTGGGATGGGCCTTGTAATAGGCCTGAAGCTGGGCGTCGGTCGGGGTCGGCACCGGGGTCTTCAGATCGTCCGACGACAGCTTGAGGATCTCGAAGCCGCGGCGCGCGCCCACGTAATGCACGATCGTGTCGACATAGGATTTCGGCGTGCCGAAGCCGTTCACCACCGCGTCCTGCAGGATGCCGCGGGCCATCTCCTGCCGGATCTTGGCCTCGAACGCGCCTTCGGTCAGGCCGTTCTGCTGCAGCACGAAACGGTAGGCGTCGCGGCTGAACTTGCCGTCGGCCCCCTGGAACGCCTTCATCCCCGTGATGTCGGCGCGCAGCTTCTTGTCGCCGACCGAGATCCCCTGGCGCTGATCCTCGTCATCAAGCGCGGCGGTCAGCACCAGCTTCTGAAGGACCTGCTGATCGAGGCCCATCTGCTGGGCCTGCTGGAAGGTGACGTTCTTGCCGGTCTGGGCCGATACCGCCTGAAGCTCCTGCTTCATCGCGCGGCCGTAATCGTCCACCGTGATCTTGGTATCGCCGACGCTGGCGATGTTGGAGACGCCACCGCCGAAATTGGTGATACCGAAGCCGCCGAGGCCGATCACGATCAGCCCCAGCAGGATCCACGAGATGACCATCGCCCCCTTGCGAGAGCGCTTCTCGCCCTCGGCGCGCTCCTTGCGTTTCGGCTTGTCCCCAGTGCTGCGGCGGGCCATGCATCGCCTCCCGTTACTTGCGTTCCGCTTGGTTCTGTAATGGCCCGGGGGCAGGGGGGCAAGCCGTCAGATGCGCCCCATCCTAGGCGTGATCCGCGCCATGGGCCCGAAGCCGCGCGAACATCTCGCCGATGCCGGCGCGGTCGATGTTGGCAAAGGCGATCCGCATCTGCCGCCGTCCCGCCGCCTGGCCCGCGCCGCCGTCCTCGGGCTGGAACATCGTGCCGGGCAGCATGAGCACGCCCGCCTCGCGCACCAGCCGCTGCGCCAACTGGTCCGAGGGGGTGTCGAACCCATGCTCGGCATAGGCGAAATAGGCCCCGCAGCCCAGCAGGCGCCAGCCCTCGACGGCCGGGAACCCCTCGATCACCGCGGCGCGGCGGTCGAGGATCTCGGCCCGTTCGCCCGCCAGCCACTGGCCGAGGTTGCGCATCCCCCAGAGCGCCGCGCGCTGGCCAAGGCCGTTCGCGCAGATCGCCACGGTGTCGAGGAACTTCTCCACCTCCGCCAGCCGCGCGGACGATGCCACCAGCGCCCCGACCCGGTGCCCGGTCAGCCGGTAGGCCTTGGAGAAGGAATAGAGCTGGATGAAGCTTTCGTCCCAGTCCGGATCGGCAAACAGGTCGTGCGGCCGCCCCTCGCGGCTGTCGAAATCGCGGTAGGTCTCGTCGAGGATCAGCGCGATACCGCGCCGCCGGGCCAGGTCGTGGAAGGCGCGGATCACCTCGGGCGGGTATTCCGCCCCGCCAGGGTTGTTGGGGCTGACCAGCACGATCGCCCTCGTCCGGTCACCGATCAGCGCGGCCGCCGCTTCGGGGTCGGGCACCAGGGTGTCATCTGTCGTCAGTGGCACGGCGCGGACATCGGTCATCTCCAGCCACATCTTGTGATTGAAGTACCACGGAGTCGGCAGGATAACCTCGTCGCCGGGCCCCGCCAGCGTCGACATCACCGCGCAGAAGGCCTGGTTGCAGCCCTGGGTGATGGCCACCTGTCCCGGCGCGACGGTGCCGCCATAGGCCGCCGTCCATTGCGCCGCCACCTCGGCCCGCAGTTCCGGCAGGCCCAGCACGGGGCCATAAAGATGCGCCGCGTCGTCGGTCAGCGCGGCCTCGGCGATCGCCCGGCGCAGCCCCTCGGGCGGCGGCGCGACCGGTGCTGCCTGGCTCACGTTGATCAGCGGCCGCCCGGGCGGAAAGCTCACCCCCTCCAGCCAGCGCCGCGCCTCCATCACCGGGGGCGGAAAGGTCGCGGCCATATGCGGATTGAGCGGGCTGATCATCGTCGGTCTCCAGGGCAAATCCGCGCGACGGTAGCGCAGCGCCCGACCCGCCGAAAGCCCCGCTTCCTTTCTTTCTTCTGAGTGGAAATATCCCACGGGGGTGCGGGGGTGTGAAACCCCCGCGGATGCGGCGGGTACGGGGGTGTGCCCCCCCGCCGCCAAGTCATCTCTCGGCGCCGCGCTCCCGGACTTCGCGCCATTCCCGCCAGACCAGCCCGATCACGGCCAGGTCGAACAGCGACAGCAGGATCAGCACCGGCGCATGGGTCAGGGAAAAGTCCCACATCTGGTAGACGATGAAGGCCACCAGCACGAGGATCGACGCGGGGTAGGCCCAGTGCTTGCGCGCCAGCAGCGCCACCACCACCCCGAGGTTCAGGATGCCGTGGCCCAGCAGGTAGACCGACCAGAAGGTATGCGGATGGACCGAGAATTCATGTAGCGCCCGCAGCGCCCGCGCGGCCAGCGGGTCCGGGGTCTGCGTCGCCATCATCCGCGAGGTCCAGTGTGCAAGCTCGGCCATCTCGTCGGTCATCTGCGCGCCGATCAGCACCAGCGCCGCGACGAACTGCACCGAGCCGATCAGTGCCTGCATCCCCAACCCGAACAGGTAGGATCCGTGCAGCCAGCGTGCCAGACGGTCGAGATGGCCCGCGGGCATCGGCGGGTTCTCAGTCCTTGCCCCGGAACGGCTCGACATATTGCAGCGCCATGTCCCAGGGGAAGAAGATCCAGGTGTCCTGGCTGACTTCGGTGATGAAGGTATCGACCATCTCGCGGCCCTGCGGCTTTGCGTAGACGGTGGCGAAATGCGCCTTGGGATAAAGTTTGCGCACCAGTTCCAGCGTCTTTCCCGTATCGACCAGGTCATCGACCACCAGCACCCCCTCGCCGTCGGCGCCCATCAGCTCGGCCTGCGGGGCCTTGATGACGCGCGGCTCGGCCTGGGTCTGGTGGTTGTAGGACTTGACCGAGATCGTGTCGACGAGGCGGATGTCGAGCTCGCGCGCGACGATCATCGCGGGCGCCATGCCGCCGCGCGTGATCGCGACCACGGCATGCCAGCCGCCGTCGCCCGGCCCCTGGCCATCCAGCCGCCAGGCGAGCGCGCGGGCATCGCGGTGGATCTGGTCCCAGGAAACATGGAACCCCTTTTCATGCGGCAGACGGTCGGACATGGCGTGCTCCTCAGGTGGCGGTGCGGACGGCGATGAGCCCGAGGATCACGGCGCTCGTCCGGTCGATCCAGGCCTTGGCCCGCAGATAGGCGGCGCTTACCGGCGCCGTGGTCAGCATCAGGGCGGCGGCGGAATACCACGCCAGTTCCAGCGCGAAGTGGTTCGCCAGCACGAACGCCGCCGTCTCGCCGCGCGGCATCACCGGGAAGACGGTGGAAAAGATCGCGGCGATGAAGAAGACGGCCTTGGGGTTCGACAGGTTGGACAGCAGGCCGAAGCGAAAGCTGCGTCCGTGCGAGGGCACCGCCGCGGGCAGCGGATCGCGCGCCCCGCGCCACAGCGCGACCGCGATACAGCCAAGGTAGGCCGCCCCCGCCAGCTTGATCGCAGCATAGGCCCAGGGCACCAGCGCGAAAAGGGCCGACAGCCCGACGATCGCGGCAAGGCTCCAGAGCGTTGCGGCGGTGGCAAGCCCCGCGGCGGTGGCCAGCGCCGCGGGCCGGCCCCGGATCAGCGACTGGCGCAGCAGCGACAGCAGGGCGGGGCCGGGGACGCAGAGCGCACCCAGGATCGCCAGGTTGAAGGCCAGAAGGCTTGCGATGCTCATGGCGTTCTTTCCGCGCCTCCTCCCGCCGCGGGTGCGTCAGCCGCGGCTCACTCCTTGCGGCCGGTGACCGCGTCGATGTCGGGGGCGTCGACCGCCTTCATCCCGACCACGTGGTAGCCCGCGTCGACATGCAGCGTTTCGCCCGTCGTGCCCGAGCCGAGATCCGACAGCAGGTAGAGCGCAGCCTTGCCGACCTCTTCCTGCGTGACGTTGCGCCGCAGCGGCGAGTTCAGCTCGTTCCACTTCATGATGTAGCGGAAGTCGCCGATCCCGCTTGCCGCAAGCGTCTTGATCGGCCCGGCCGAGATCGCGTTGCAGCGGATGCCCAGCTTGCCCAGGTCCTCGGCGATGTACATCACCGAAGCCTCGAGCGCCGCCTTGGCCACGCCCATGACGTTGTAATGCGGCATGACCTGTTCGGCGCCGTAATAGGTCAGCGTCAGCAGGCTGCCGCCCGCCGGCATCAGTTCCGCTGCGCGCTTGCAGATCGCGGTGAAGGAGAACACCGAGATGTCCATCGTGGTGCGGAAGTTGTCGCGCGAGGTGTCGACGTAGCGCCCGCGCAGCTCGTTCTTGTCGGAAAAGCCGATCGCGTGGACGACAAAGTCGATCGCGCCCCATTCGGACTTTAGCGTATCGAACAGCGTGTCGAGCGAGTCCGCGTCGGTCACGTCGCATTCGACCATCACCGACGTGCCGATCTGTTCGGCCAGCGGGGTGACCCGCTTCTTCAGTGCTTCACCCTGGTACGACAGGGCGATCTCGGCCCCCTGGTCGGATAAAGCCTTGGCGATGCCCCAGGCAATCGACTTGTCGTTCGCAAGACCCATGATCAGGCCCCGCTTCCCCTCCATCAGCCCATTTGGCATGCCTTGTCCCTCGCCGACCTTTGCGCGTGTCGCATTCCTGTAGGCGATGACGCGCGCCGCATCAAGGGCCAGAGCGGCGGCCCGCCGGGCGGGCCCGGGGCGGGCGCCACGGCCCTCTCGCGGCCTGTTTGCGGGCGGTTGGGGCGGCGCTGTGGCGGGGTCTTGCGCAGCGGCAGCGACGTCACTTGTATGGGCGCGGGCGATCCGCTACGGCGGTCTTTTGCGAGAGGTGAGCCATGGTGGACAGAAGCGGCATCTTCGCGGGCGACGACCCCTTCGCGCTGGCGGCGCGTTGGCTGGCGGAGGCCGAGACGCAGGAACCGAACGACCCGAACGCGATTGCGCTGGCGACCGTGGATCCCGATGGCCTGCCCAACGTGCGGATGGTGCTGCTCAAGGAGATCGAGGCCGACGCCTTCGTCTTTTACACCAATTACGAGAGTGTGAAGGCTCGTGAAATCGATGCTGCCGGGAAGGCCGCGTTCGTGCTACACTCGAAGAGCCTGAGGCGCCAGATCAGGGTGCGTGGAACCCTTGAACGCGAGGATGGTCCGCAGGCCGACGCGTATTATGCGTCCAGATCGCTCAAGAGCCGGCTCGGAGCGTGGGCGTCCCGCCAGTCCGAGCCGCTACCCTCGCGCATGGCCCTGATGGCCGAGGTCGCCAGGGTCACTGCCGAAAAGGGATCGGCTCCGACACGGCCTCCCTTCTGGGGAGGCTACCGGCTGCGGCCGCTCGAGATAGAGTTCTGGGCGGACGGTGCGTTCCGGCTTCATGACCGGTTCCGCTGGCGTCGGGAACACCTTGAAGATGCGTGGAATATTCAGCGTCTGAACCCCTGAATTTCACGCTTCGTGAAATGCACTGGTCTTTGCATGGTGAAATTTTGTGCTTGAATTCACCAATGCAATTGCGACAACTCGGGCCCGGGGGATGGGCAAGATTTTGGGGAAGCGAAGAACAAGATGACCGAAGAAGGCACGGCCCCGCAAGAGGTTCACGGCCGCGTTAAGTGGTTCGATCCCGTAAAGGGATTCGGCTTCATCGTGGCCGACGACGGCGGCCCGGATATCCTGCTCCATGCGAACGTTCTGCGCAACTTCGGCCAGAGCTCCGTCGCGGACGGCGCGGGGATCGCGGTCCGGGTGCAACAGACGCAACGTGGGGCCCAGGCGACCGAAGTTCTGACGATCGAACCGCCCGAGCCCGTGGCCGGGCAGGGAGTTCTCGACGATCTGGCGGGCGATGCGATGCCCGATCCGGCAGATCAGCCGCTGGAACCTGCGCGGGTGAAGTGGTTCGACAAGGGCAAGGGCTTCGGCTTTGCCAACGTGTTCGGCCGGTCGGAGGACGTGTTCGTCCATATCGAAGTTCTGCGGATGTCGGGCTTTGCCGACCTGCAGCCGGGCGAGGCGATCGGACTGCGCATCATAGAGGGCCGCCGCGGCCGGATGGCGACGCAGGTGACCTCGTGGGAGGCCGCGCTGCGCGAGCCTGCCCATGCAGGCTCCCACGAAAGTTCTCATGAGAGCTCCGACGAGACCTCGAGCGAGAATTCCGCGTGACGGCGCTTCCGCGCTGGCTTCGCGTCGCGACGGTTTCGGCTTTCATCCTTATCTGGCAAGGAGTTGCAGCCCAGGCGGGCTGTGCTCCTGGCCGGGTGGAGTTCCGCTCCGGTACCGGCGCGGGCACACCGGTCGTGGCCTTTCAGGTCAAATATGCCCGCACCGACGACGAGAGGACGCGGGGCCTGATGAACGTTCGGCATCTCGATGCGGATGCGGGGATGCTGTTCCTTTTCGGCACGCCGCAGTCGGTCTCGTTCTGGATGCATAACACGCTGATCCCGCTCGACATGGTGTTTCTCGACCGGGCGGGCCGGGTGACACGGATCGCCGAGAAGGCAAAGCCGATGGACGATACGCCGATCTTCGGCGGTGACAAGGTTTTCGCGGTGCTCGAGGTGAACGGTGGCGCCGCCGCCCACGCCGGCCTGAGGGTCGGCGCGCAGATGCGGGCCGGCGTCATGCCGCAATCTGCGGCACTCTGGCGCTGCGACGCGCGTTAGGCGCTTTCCTCCGCCCGGCTTCCCTTGTATGCAGGCGCCGTCGGGGCGTAGCGCAGCCTGGTAGCGCGTCTGTTTTGGGTACAGAAGGTCGTGAGTTCGAATCTCGCCGCCCCGACCATTCCCACATGATCCACCGATCACGCCGCCGGTTTTCATACCGCCGGTTTTCACGTCGGGAGGCAGCACCGCCTTGCATGCGGCCGTTGCCCTCCCGCGCGGAAAGTTCTTCGGTTTCGCACCAACCTGATCCAGACTTTGCCACGGGGTCATGAGATCGTGATCCGGCGTGATAGCGTGATCCGTCCAGCGTGACCCACGCCGGGGCCCGACGCAGGTTCAGGCGCGGGCCACGCGTACGCATCTGCGGGGGAGGAGAGGCTTGAAATTCCGGCACTCAAATCATATTCACAAAATGGAATAGTATTTGTGCAAGGGATCGCCGCGGTCGCGCGGTGTTGCCCGCACCTGGAAGGATGATGTCATGCGATCGCTGTTGACCGCTCTTGCCCTTGCTGCAGCGCCGCTTCTGGTGCCGCTTTCCGCCCCGGCGGCCGAACTTGCGCCGCTGGCGCCCGTGATCGTCACCGACTGGAAGGCGGTCTACGGCGAGATCGAGCCGAAGGACGACGTTCCGGCGCGGGCCCGAATCGGCGGAACCCTTGTCGCGCTCACGGTGACCGAGAATGACCAGGTTACGGCGGGGCAGGAGATCGGCCATATCGTCGACCAGAAACTCAACTACCAGCTGAGTTCCTTCGACGCCCAGCTGAAGGCACTGAACGCGCAGCTGACCAACGCCCAGGCCGAGCTGAAGCGCGGGGAGGAGCTGAAGGCGCGCGGTGTCAGCACGGTGCAGCAGCTCGACCAGTTGCAGACCCAGGTCGACGTGCTGACCAATCAGATCGCCGCGACCACGGCACAGCGGCAGGTCGTCGTGCAGCAGTCGGACGAGGGCAGGGTGCTTGCGCCGATCTCGGGCAAGATCCTGACCGTGCCGGTCGCCAAGGGCTCGGTCATCACCCCGGGCGAGACGGTCGCGATGGTGGCGGGGGGCGGCTTCTTCCTGCGGCTCGCGGTGCCCGAACGCCACGCGCCGTTTCTCGAGCAGGGGGCGACGATCCAGATAGAGACGCCGGAGGGGGCCACGACCGGCACGCTGGCCAAGATCTACCCGCTGATCCAGGGCGGGCGCGTGACCGCCGATGTCGAGGTCAGGGACCTTCCGGACCGCTTCGTCGGTGCCCGCGTCCTGGTCAAGCTGCCGGTGGGCAAGCGGCAGGCGCTGATGGTGCCGGAGGCCGCGCTGATCACCCGGCTCGGCCTCGATTATGTCACCGTGGCCGAAGATGGGGGCGAGGTGCTGCGCACCGTCGTGCCCGGCAGCCATGATGAAATCGACGGAACGAAGATGGTCGAGATCCTGTCGGGGCTGGAGCCGGGCGACCGAGTGGTGGTGGCCGAGAAATGAGTACGCCCGACATGCACGACCCGACCCGTCCCCCGAGTGGCGACGCCGCGGCGCCGGTGCGCCTCGGCCTTGCCGGGCGGCTGACGCGGGGCTTCATCCTGTCGCCGCTGACGCCGCTGTTCATCATCGCGGCGCTGGCTGTGGGGATCGTTGCGCTGATGAGCCTGCCGCGCGAGGAAGAGCCGCAGATCTCGGTCCCGCTGGTCGACATTCATATCCAGGCGCCCGGGCTGAAGGCCGCGGATGCGGTCAAGCTGGTTACCGAGCCGATGGAAACCATCGTCAAGGGCATCGCCGGCGTCGACCACGTCTATTCCCAGACCCGCGACGACTACGCGATGGTCACCGCGCGCTTCCAGGTGGGCACCTCGGCCGACGCGGCGATCCTGCGGGTGCATGACAAGGTGCGCGCAAACCTCGACCGGATCCCGGTGGGCATTCCCGAACCCCTGATCGTGGGGCGTGGCATCAACGACGTGGCGATCGTGTCGCTGACGCTGACACCGAAGCCCGGCGCGCATGTCAGCGCGAACGACCTGACCCGCATCGCCCGCGCGTTGCGCACCGAGGTCGCCAAGATCGACAACGTGGGCCTCTCCTACATCGTGGGCGAGGCGCCGGACGCGATCCGCATCGCGCCCGAACCCGAGAAGCTGGCGCTTTACGGCATCACGCTGCAACAGCTTGCCGCCAAGGTAAAAGGCGCGAACGAGGCGCTGTCGACGGGCCGCGTGCGCGAGGGGGGGCAACAGGTCGACCTGGTGGCGGGCCAGACCCTGACCGCGCCGGCCGAGATCGCAAATCTGCTTTTGACGGCACGGGATGGCCGACCGGTCTACGTGCGCGACGTTGCAAACGTGACGTTCGTGCCGAACACGTCGGACGCCATCGTCTCCAACGTCATGCGCGGGCCTGACGGCAAGGTGACGCGGGCCCCGGCGGTGACGCTTGCCGTGGCCAAGCGCGCGGGGTCGAATGCCGTGGTCGTGGCCGACCAGATCCTGCAGATGGTGCAGGGGCTTGAGGGGCGCCTGATCCCCGACACCGTGAAGGTCGAGGTGACGCGCAACTACGGCCATTCCGCGAACGAGAAGGCGAACGAGCTTCTGTTCCACCTCGGGCTCGCCACGATCTCGATTATCGGCCTGGTGCTTCTGGCGGTGGGCTGGCGCGAATCCATCGTGGTCGCGGTGGTGATCCCGGTGACGATCCTGCTCACCCTCTTTGCCGCGTGGATCATGGGTTACACGCTGAACCGGGTCAGCCTGTTTGCGCTGATCTTCTCGATCGGGATCCTGGTCGACGATGCCATCGTGGTGATCGAGAACATCGCCCGGCACTGGGCGCTGGACCGGGGGAAACCGCGCATCCAGGCGGCGATCGAGGCGGTGGCCGAGGTCGGCAACCCCACCATCGTGGCGACGCTGACCGTGGTCGCAGCCTTGTTGCCCATGCTGTTCGTCTCCGGCCTGATGGGGCCGTACATGAGCCCGATCCCCTCGGTCGCCTCGGCCGCGATGATCTTTTCCTTCTTCGTCGCGGTGATCATCACGCCCTGGCTGATGGTCAAGGTCGCGGGGCGCGCACCGATGACCGGGCATGGTCATGATGACAGCCACGGGGGCGACGGAGGCGGCCAGCCCGGCGGGCGTCTGGGCCGGGCCTATGCCGCCGTCGCGCGGCCCGTGCTGAAGACGAAGGGCAGGGCGCTCACGTTCCTGCTGGTCACCGTGGTGCTCAGCTTCGGCTCGCTCGGGCTGCTCTATACCAAGCACGTCACGGTGAAACTGCTGCCCTTCGACAACAAGTCGGAGCTGTCGGTGGTGATCGACATGCCCGCGGGGACGGCGGTGGAAACCACCGACGGCGTGGCGCAGCGAGTGGCCGACGCGGTGATGCAGATCCCCGAGGTCGTCTCGGCCCAGACTCATGCGGGCACGGCGGCGCCCTTCGATTTCAACGGGCTTGTCCGGCATTATTACCTGCGTGGCGACCCGAACGAAGGCGAAGTGCAGATCAACCTGTCACCCAAGGGCGACCGGGACCGGACCTCGCACCAGATCGCGCTCGAGATCCGCGAGAAGCTGAACGCGCTGAAGCTGCCCGAGAGCGCGCGGCTGAAGACGGTCGAGCCCCCGCCCGGCCCGCCGGTGATCTCCACCCTTCTGGCCGAGGTCTACGGGCCGACGCCCGAGGTCCGTCGCGATGCCGCCCGCAAGATCGAGGAGGCGTTCCGCAAGGTGCCCTTCATCGTGGATGTGGACGACAGTTTCCGCAATCAGCCCGACCGGATGCGCGCGACGCTGTCCACCGACAACCTGGAATTCTACCACGTGCAGGATGCCGACGTGTTCGACACGCTCAAGATCCTGAACGGGATGACGACGATCGGCTATTCCCACCGCGGCGCGGGGCGCCAGCCGATTCCGATCATCGTCGAGCTGGCCAAGAAGGACCGGGTGGTGAATCCGGCGTTCCTTTCCACCCCGATTCCCGCCAACGCGCTGCCCGGTGGCAAGGGGGTGGTGGAGCTTGGTGACGTGGTGACGATGCAGAAGGAAAAGGCCAGCTACCCGATCTTCCGCCACAACGGCCGCTTCGCCGAGATGGTGACGGCCGAGCTGGCGGGCCGGTTCGAGGCGCCGCTTTACGGCATGCTGGCCGTCGATCAGGAACTGGACAAGATGACCTGGCCGGCGGGCGAGAAGCCGGTGGTCGCGCTGCATGGCCAGCCGACGGACGAAAGCCACGTGACGCTTCTGTGGGATGGCGAGTGGGAGGTGACATGGGTCACCTTCCGCGACATGGGCGCGGCCTTCGGGGTGGCGCTGCTGGGGATCTACATCCTGGTGGTGGCGCAATTCGGGTCGTTCAAGCTGCCGCTGGTGATCCTGACGCCGATTCCCCTGACGTTCCTGGGGATCATGCTGGGGCACTGGCTGTTCCATGCGCCGTTCACCGCGACCTCGATGATCGGCTTCATCGCGCTGGCGGGAATCATCGTGCGGAACTCTATCCTGCTGGTGGATTTCATCCGCCATGCCGATCCGGCGGGGAAGACCAAGGTCGACATCCTGATCGAGGCCGGCGCAATCCGGTTCAAGCCGATCCTGCTGACCGCGATCGCGGCGATGATCGGTGCCGTGGTGATCCTCAGCGACCCCATTTTCCAGGGCCTGGCGATCTCTCTGCTGTTCGGTCTCTTGTCCTCGACCCTGCTGACCGTGTTGGTGATCCCTGCGATCTACCGAGTCTTCCGCAGCTGAGACGCTACATATTGTGGCAGACGGCGTGCCCTTCCTCCGGTTCGAAGGGCGCGCCGTTTTCTTTTTGCCACAGTAGCTTGGCGATCGATCCGGGCGCCCAAAGGCACGGGAAAGGGTGCTGTGCATGATTTCATCCCGGCGAATTTTGCCTTCGAAATGGTATCCAAGTCCATGAAATATTTATGTAAATCCATGGTGCCCTCAAAGTTGTCCACGGCTTCTCCACAGATTCGTAACGGTGACCTGTGTTTAGCCCCCGGCCGCGCCCTCAAGCGGGGCAAAGGGTCAACCGAAAAAACCGCTGCGCCTACCAGATTTTGTCGTTGACCCGCCCCCGCATTCTACGTCAGTTTGTGTGGGCTGGCCCAGATGCACACAACATGTAGTGCAGGTGGCCGGAGCGGGACACTCAGTAAGAGCCAGGCGTGCAAAGCGCCGGACCGGTCGCCCCTGATGCGGGCGGCGACGGTTGCGTCATGTCCCCCTCCGCCGGGACCGGCTGAGAGGCGTCGGAACACGCCATGGGGACAGGACAGGTCGAAGAGGCATAGAGATGAAGATCGAGCGCAAATTCACCGAGGCCGGGCAGGACGCCTACGCCGCCATTTCCTTTACCACCACCGTGTCGGAGATCCGCAACCCGGACGGCAAGATCGTCTTCCGCAACGAGGCGGTCGAGGTCCCCGAGGGGTGGAGCCAGGTCGCCTCGGACGTGCTGGCGCAGAAATACTTCCGCAAGGCCGGTGTCCCCGCGGCGCTCAAGCGCGTGAAGGAAAAGGACGTGCCGGAATTCCTGTGGCGTTCCGTCCCCGACGAGAAGGCGCTGCAGGCGCTTCCCGAAGAGGCCCGGATGGGTGGCGAAAGCTCGGCCCGGCAGGTGTTCGACCGTCTCGCCGGCGCCTGGGCCTACTGGGGCTGGAAGGGCGGCTACTTCACCACCGAATCCGACGCCCGCGCCTATTTCGACGAGATGCGCGCGATGCTGGCGCTGCAGATGGCTGCGCCGAACTCCCCGCAATGGTTCAACACCGGCCTGCACTGGGCCTATGGCATCGACGGCCCGGGGCAGGGCCATTACTACGTCGACTACAAGACCGGCAAGCTGACGAAATCGGCCTCGGCCTACGAACATCCGCAGCCGCACGCCTGCTTCATCCAGTCGGTCGCCGACGACCTGGTGGGTGACGGCGGCATCATGGATCTCTGGGTCCGCGAGGCGCGTCTGTTCAAGTACGGCTCGGGCACCGGCACCAACTTCTCGTCGCTGCGCGCCGAGGGTGAAAAGCTGTCGGGCGGCGGCAAGTCGTCGGGCCTGATGGGCTTTCTGCGGATCGGCGACCGTGCCGCGGGCGCGATCAAGTCGGGCGGCACCACGCGGCGCGCGGCCAAGATGGTGATCTGCGACATGGATCACCCCGATATCGAGGAATTCGTGAACTGGAAGGTGAAGGAGGAGCAGAAGGTTGCCTCTCTCGTCGCTGGCTCCAAGATGCACGAGCGCGAGCTGAACAAGATTTTCGAGGCCATCAAGGCCTTCGACGGCACGATGGAAGGCGCGACCGACCCGGCCCAGAACGCGGGCCTGAAGGACGCGATCAAGTCGGCCAAGCGGGTGATGATCCCCGAGACCTACATCAATCGCGTGCTGCAATACGCTCGGCAAGGTTACGACGCGATCGAGTTCCCGACCTATTCGACCGACTGGGACAGCGAGGCCTATGCGACCGTCGCGGGCCAGAACTCGAACAACTCCGTCCGCGTGACGGATGCGTTCCTCAAGGCGGTCAAGGACGATGCCGACTGGGCGCTCCTGCGCCGCACCGACGGCAAGGTCGCCAAGACCGTAAAGGCGCGCGAGCTGTGGGATCAGGTTGGTCACGCCGCTTGGGCCTGCGCCGATCCGGGGATCCAGTTCCACGACACCGTGAACGCCTGGCACACCTGCCCCGAGGACGGGCCGATCCGGGGCTCCAACCCCTGTTCGGAATACATGTTCCTCGACGACACGGCCTGTAACCTTGCCTCGATGAACCTGCTGACCTTCTACGAGAACGGCAAGTTCGACGCCGAAGGCTACATGCACGCCACGCGGCTGTGGACGATCACGCTGGAGATCAGCGTGACCATGGCGCAGTTCCCCTCGAAGGAAATCGCGCAGCTGTCGTATGACTTCCGCACGCTGGGCCTGGGCTACGCCAACATCGGCGGCCTCTTGATGAACATGGGCCTCGGCTATGACAGCGACGAGGGCCGGGCGCTGGGTGGCGCGCTGACCGCGATCATGACCGGTGTGGCCTATGCCACCTCGGCCGAGATGGCGGGCGAACTGGGCGCCTTCCCGAGCCATGGGCGCAACGCCGCCCACATGCTGCGGGTGATCCGCAACCACCGCCGGGCCGCCTATGGCGAGGTGTCGGGCTATGAGGATCTGGCGGTCAAGCCGGTCGCCCTAGACCACGTGAACTGCCCCGACCAAACCCTTGTCGCGCTGTCGAAATCGGCGTGGGACGAGGCGCTGTCGCTGGGCGAGAAGCACGGCTACCGCAACGCGCAGGTCTCGGTCATCGCGCCGACCGGCACGATCGGTCTGGTGATGGATTGCGACACCACGGGGATCGAGCCGGACTTCGCGCTGGTGAAGTTCAAGAAGCTGGCCGGTGGCGGCTACTTCAAGATCATCAACCGTTCGGTTCCGGGCGCGCTGGAAACCCTTGGCTACGGCTCGGCCCAGATCGAGGAGATCATCGCCTATGCCGTCGGTCACGCCAGCCTTGGCAATTGCCCCGGCATCAACCACACCGCGCTGATCGGGCACGGGTTCGGGGCGCGCGAGCTGGAGAAGATCGAGGCCGCGCTGCCCTCGGCCTTCGACATCCGCTTCGTCTTCAACCAGTGGACGCTGGGCGAGGAGTTCTGCACCAAGACGCTGGGCATCCCGGCGGCCAAGCTGAACGATCCGGGGTTCGACCTGCTGCGTCACCTGGGCTTCACCAAGCAACAGATCGAGGCCGCGAACGATCATGTCTGCGGGACGATGACGCTGGAAGGCGCGCCGTTCCTGAAGCCGGAACATTACGTCGTCTTCGACTGCGCCAACCCCTGCGGCAAGAAGGGCAAGCGCTACCTTTCGGTCGACAGCCACATCAAGATGATGGCGGCCGCGCAATCCTTCATCTCGGGCGCGATCTCCAAGACCATCAACATGCCGAACTCGGCCACGATCGAGGATTGCCTCGCGGCCTACGAACTGTCGTGGAGCCTGGGCATCAAGGCCAACGCGCTCTATCGTGACGGCTCCAAGCTCAGCCAGCCGCTGGCGGCGGCGCTGGTCGAGGACGACGAGGAGGCCGAAGAGGTCCTGACCTCGGGCACGCCGATGGAGAAGGCGCAGGTCATCGCCGAGAAGATCGTCGAGAAGGTGGTGGTGAAGGAGATCGTTCGCTCGCACCGCGAGAAGCTGCCGGAGCGTCGCAAGGGCTACACCCAGAAGGCGATGATCGGCGGTCACAAGGTCTACCTGCGCACCGGCGAGTACAAGGACGGCGCACTGGGCGAGATCTTCATCGACATGCACAAGGAAGGCGCGGGCTTCCGGGCGATGATGAACAACTTCGCCATCGCGGTCTCGGTCGGCCTTCAGTACGGCGTGCCGCTGGAGGAATTCGTCGACGCCTTCACCTTCACCAAGTTCGAACCGGCCGGGATGGTGCAGGGCAACGACTCGATCAAGTCGGCGACCTCGATCCTCGATTACATCTTCCGGGAACTGGCGGTCAGCTACCTCGACCGCACCGATCTGGCGCATGTGAAGCCTGCGGGGGCGACCTTCGACACGATCAGCCACCAGGAAGAGGCCGGCAACGTGGCCGAACCCAGCGAGAGCGCCGCGTCGAAATCGCTCGAGGTGCTCAAGCAGATCTCCTCGACCGGGTATCTGCGCAAGCGGGTCCCGCAGGAGCTGGTGGTGCTGCAGGGCGGCATGTCGGCGACCGGCTTTGCCGGGACCGATCCCTCGGCCGCGCTGGCGGCGATCGTGGGGGATACCGGGGTGACGACGGCGGCGGCGCCGAGCACCGCGCTCAGCTCCGGCTCGGTCTCGATGGATGCGCGGACCAAGGCCAAGATGCAGGGCTACGAGGGCGACCCCTGTGGCGAGTGCGGCAACTATACGCTGGTGCGCAATGGCACCTGCATGAAGTGCAACACCTGCGGCGGGACGAGCGGCTGTAGCTGACCTTCGCGGCCGTCTGATCCGACAGACCCGCAAGACCGGGACGACATCATGGGGGCACGAGGGGCGGCAGGCCCCCCGTGCCCCCCTTCGCGTTTCAGTCGATGGAAACCGTCGCGGTGCGGCCGACCACCAGCCCCTTCGCCTGATCGCCGTCGAGGGTGATCCTGACCGGCACCCGCTGGGCCAGCCTGACCCACGAAAAGGTGGAGGCGACGTTGGCAAGGTCGCCCCTGACGTCCGACCGTTCCCGGTCGGTGACGCCTGCCGAGATGCTGGTGACATGGCCGGTCAGGCTGCGGGTCGTCCCCATCAGCGTCACCTTCGCCGGGTCGCCGACATGGATGCGCGGCAGCTTGGTCTCCTCGAAATACCCCGCGATGTAGACCGTCGCCGAATCCACCAGCGCGGCGACCGGGGTGCCGGCGCTGGCATAATCGCCGGGACGCAGCGAGAGGTTGGTTATCCGCCCCGGAACCGTGGCCCGCACCGCAGTCCGCTCGAGGTTGAGCTTTGCCAGGTCGAGCGCGGCGCGCGCATCCGCCTGGGCGGCGACGGCCGATTTCAGGTTGGCCTCGTTCTCGTCCAGCGTCTGCTGGCTGGCGAAATCCTGGCCCGCCAGCTTCTTCTTGCGGCCCAGCGTAAGCTGCGCGACGGTCACGGCGGCATCGGCCTCGTCCAGCGCGGCCTTCGCTTGCGCCACGGCAAGCTGGAAGCGGCGCGGGTCGATGCGGAACAGGATGTCGCCCTTCCTGACCACCGCCTCGTCCTTCACCAGGACGTCGCTGACCAGCCCCGAGACATCGGGTGTCACATGCACCACATCGGCACGCACGTGCCCGTCGCGCGTCCAGGGCGCGGCCATGTAGTAATCCCACAGGCTGTGGGCAAGGATCAGGGCGCAGACGCAGATCGCCAGCGTGATCAGGGCCCGGCCGGCGGACCCGGCGGTGTTTTTCAGTAGACGAACCATTTCAGACCATATCCGATGAGACCAAGGATGACGCCGTAGAGGGCGACGTCGAAAAGCGGGCGGTGCCAGACGAAGCGGTACGCTCCGACCCGGACCAGCCCCCTGCGAAGCACGAGGAAGACCCAGTATCCCGCCAGTGCTGCGATCAGCAGAGTGGGAAGGAAGACCCCATATATATCAATCTGTTGCATCAGGTAGTTGCTCCCGCTGCGAGAGGCGTCACTTTGGACGCCCGGGGGTCGGGGTCCAGGTCCGGACCCAGATCCAGGTTCAGGGGCACGGGCGCGCGCCCGGCGGGCGAGACGCCCAGCCGGATGCCCGTCAGTGCGGCAAGGACCTGCGCCCGCTGGCGTCCGGCGAGGATCGGGTTGAGCCGCCGCGCCGCCGCGTCGAGGTCCTCGACCAGGGCTTCGGCTGCGCGGATGTCGTGGCGGCGGCGCGTGGCGTAGAAGGTGGAGAGACGGGCGAGCAGCGCGCCCAGCTCGGTCGCTTCGACGGCGGACAATCCGGGCCGCAACTGCTTCAGCCGGACGAGGTTCAGCCCGACGCGCAGGTCGCGCAGGATGTCGCCGGCCAGCAGGTCGTGCCCGCCGCGCACCTGCGCCAGACGCGGCGCCGCCTGTCCCAGCGCATCGACCAGAACCGCGCCCAGCTCCTCGGCCGAGACCGGGCTGGAGGGCCGGGTCGCGTCGGCGATCCGGGCCCATGCCCGGCGCAGCACCCGGTTGGCGGCGACGTCGGCGCCGATCGACCGGACGTTGCCCACCACGCTCATCGCGATCACCATGCCCATGATCGTGCCGATGTTCCCGCTCATCGACAGGCTGAGGTTCGGGCTGTAATTCGCCTTGAGCAGCAGCATGTAGCAGAAGTTGACGCAAAGCGTCAGGCCGATGGTCGCGGTGGCGGGCCGGGCCATCAGCACCCCGGCCGGCAGCAGGTAGAGCCCGAGCGCCGCGACCAGCGGCACGATGCCGGTGATCTGCGGCAACAGCGCGAATTCGTAGACGAAGGCGGCGACCATGGCCCAGATCAGATATTTCAGAAAGCCGCGCATCGCTGGCACCGGGTTGTCGATCGCGCCCAGGATGCAGCAGAACACCGGGGCAAGCTGCGCCATCGCGATTCCGCCGTCGCTCCACCCCGTGACGCGCCAGAGCGTGGCCGAGATCACGACGGCGAGGAAGGCCGCAAGCCCGGCCATGCCGGCGCTCAGCCGGTCGCGCACCGGCGGGGCCGCCGGGCGGTCGCCCAGCAGGGCGCGCTCTCCAGTCGTCAGCCGGCGGCCGCTGGCGATCGCCGCACGCAGCAGGGCACAGTCGCCCCAAAGCGTCACGACGTCGTTCAGCCGCTCGGCCAGGTTGACGTGGACAAGATTGCTCCAGCCGCCAAGATCGCGCGCGCCCTCGCTGATCCGCCGCACGTCGTCTGTCAGGCGGCCGGCCCGGATTGTGTCGGTCGCGCCGTCCTCGATCCAGTCGGCGATTTCGCCCAGCAGGGCGCGCTCCTCCGGCGACAGGGTGCCCAGCTCCTCGAGCACGCGGATCTGGTCGTGCACCGCCGACAGGATCGGCAGCAGCCGGGTCATGCGCGATTGCAGCGCGAGGCTGAGGTCGACCAGGTCGCGGTGGTGCGACGTGTCGTAGGAAATATGCGTGGTGAAATTGCGCATGTCGGTCGCGTCGCCGGCAAGACGGCGGATCTCGGCGCGGGCGGCGTCTTCCTCGAACGCGCCGCGCAGGGTGGCGGCGGCCAGGGCCGCGGCGTTGTCGAGCCAGCCGTTGACCCGGCCGAACAGCACGGGGCCCACGTGACGCGGGAAGATCAGCCGGTTCACCAGCGCGGCACAGATGACGCCGATCGCGATCTCCTCGACCCGCGCGACGGCGGTGGGGAATACGGCGGTCGGATCGTCGACGATGGTGAAGGCCACCAGCGCGACGGTGTAGCCGCCCAGCATGAAGGCATAGCTGCGCGGCGTCCCGTCGAGGAGCGAGACGAAGAGGCACAGGGCGATCCACGCGCCCACGACAAGGATGAACAGCGTCGGCGCCGCGACCAGGATGGGCAGGATGGCGATCGTCATCACCCCGCCGATGACGGTGCCCAGCAGGCGGTAGACCGCCTTCGAGGTGCTCGCCCCCGACAGCGGGTTCGACACGAGGTAGACGCAGCCGAGCGCCCAGTACGGGTTCTCGAGGTTGAAGGCGCAGGCGATCGAGAAGGCCAGCCCCGCGGCGATGAAGGCCTTGATCGAGAACAGCGCGTCGGCGGTCGAGATAGCGGGTGCCTTCGGATGGGCCGGCGCCTTCGGCGTGTCGGTTTTCGGAGCGGCGGAGGGGGAGGTCTGCACGGGCGGGGGCGCAGTCGGGAGGTCTGGCGCGTCGGTATCCGCGCGTCCGGCCCCGGCCTGCGCCGGTGCGCTTCCCCTGGGCAGGACCGAGGCACTCATGACGCGGTCTCGTCGTAGAGCGCGGAGAGGATCTTCTCGAGCACCCGTTCCGTCACCGCCAGGTCCTCCGGCGCGATCCCCACGAGAAGACGGCCGCGCAGGGCCTGCAACGTGTCCGAGGCATGCCGGGCCGGCGCCTGCCCGCGTTCGGTGAGATACACCAGCTTGGCGCGGCGGTCGGTCGGGTCGCTGTCGCGGCGGATGTAGCCGTCGCGTTCCAGCACGTCGAGGATGCGCACCAGCGCCGTGTTCTCCACCCCGACGCGGCGGGCGAGTTCCGTCTGCCGGATGCCGTCGCCGTCGCGCAGCAGGTGGACGATGGGCAGGGCAGTGGCGTCCGACAGCCCCTCGCGTGCCAGCTCCCTGGCGATCTCCCGGCGCCAGGATTGCGCGACCGCGATCAGCAACGGGGCAAAGCTCGTCTTCTCTTCGATATGATCCGCCATCGCGCCCGTATCCTTTGTGCCCTGGGGTCCCTGTCGGCTATATAGATGACATATCATTTAATGTAATGTCATCTTATTGTGCGCCAGTGCACAAGGCTTGTCAGGGGTGGACATGAGCCTCCGGAACCTCGGATGGGGGCCGTCCGGGGCCGTGCGGGGGGGGCATGGAAAGACAGGGCAGGGCGGGCGCGCTGGAGGGGGCCACCCCGATCTTTGCGGCCTCTTGCCGGAAAGAGGCGGGCAAGGCTCGGTCCGGGGTGCGTCCTGATACCTTTTCGGGCATTATCCGGAGTGCATCCTTGACCTATATGGTATTGCCGGGGGAGAACGCAGGGATGGATTTCAAACGGCTGAGATATTTCCTCGCGGTCGCGGAGGAGCTGCACTTCGGCCGTGCCGCGACGCGGCTCGACATGGCGCAGCCGCCGCTGTCGCGACAGATCGCGGCGCTGGAAAGCGAGCTTGGCGTGCAGCTCTTCGACCGCTCGCGCAGCCAGATCCGGCTGACCCAGGCGGGCGAGGTGCTGCAAACCCATGCCCGCCAGTTGCTCGACCGGCTCGACGCCGCCTACCGCGAGACGCGGCTGGTCGGGTCGGGGTCGGGCGGCAGCCTGCGGATCGCCTTCGTCGGGTCGGCTTCGCACGGGGTGCTGCCGGCGCTGATCAAGTCCTACCGCTCGTTCTATCCGGGGGTGGAGTTGCAGCTTGCGGCGATGAACAACGCCGATCTGCAGCGCGCCCTGATCAGCCGCGAGATCGACATCGCCGTCGCCCGGCCGCATCTCGACGACGAGGAGTTCCGCGCGGAGCCGCTCTGCACCGAACCCCTCGTCCTCGCGCTGCCCGACAATTCCGATCTTGGCACGCGCCCCGAGATCCATTTCCGCGATCTGGCGGAAGAGACCTTCGTCCTTTACCCCCGCCAACCGCGGCCGAGCTATGCCGACGTCGTGCTGGATCTGTGCCTGCGCGAGGGCTTCAGGCCCAAGACCACGGACCTTGCGCAGGATTTCCAGTCGGCGATCAGCCTGGTGTCGGTGGGGGCGGGGATCTCTGTGGTGCCGGAATCGGTGTCGCGTACCCAGCGGCCTGGGGTGATCTACCGCAGCTTCAAGGGCCATAACCCGGGGACCGGGCTGACGGTGCATGCCCGGCTCGACAACCGGGCGCCGCAGGTCATGCACTTCCTCGAGGTGACGCGAAAGTTCGCGCGCAAGCGCTAGGTCCGGTCATGGGGCGGCGCCCGCGGCGTCAGCCCTCGGGGCGCGGATCGTCGCGGAAGGCCGTCGCCTGGACCGCGGAGCGGGCGGCGAATCCCTCGTGCCATTGCGCCAGCGCGGGGCGGCCGTCACGCCAGCCCTCGGCATCGAAGCGGAAATCGAGATAGCAGAGCGCGACCCCGATTGTTAGATGTCCGATGTCGAAAGGCCGTTCCCGCAGTCGCGCGGCATGGGATTCCAGCCAGTCGCAGACTTTCGCGGTCTTGCTGCGGTAGACTGCCAGCATCTGCGCCGACCGCTGCGCCTCGGGGCGCATTTTCAACTCCACCAACCAGGGCAGGGCGATGTCGAGAAGGCCGGTGCCGAGCGCTTCGTCGCGCTCCGCCTCCAGCCGCGCCGCGGGATCGGAGGGAAAGAGGCGAGGGCCCTCCGCCCCCTCCAGATCCGCCCATTGGCAGATCACGTGGCTGTCGAACAGCACCCGCCCGTCGTCCAGTTCCAGCGTCGGGATCTTGGACAGCGGGTTCACCTCCATCAGCCCGGCATGGGGGATCATCGGGTCGGCATGGGTGCGCAGGGTCTTCACCGTGCCCGCCAGCCCCTTTTCATGCAGCGCGACCATTGCCTTGCGGACATAGGGCGATCGCGGGGACCAGTGCAGCAGCGCCATGATCAGCCCTTCCGCGCGGCACGGGCCAGCGCCTCCTCGTCGACCGTGATGCCCAGGCCCGGGCCCTGCGGCAGGTGCACGGCGTAGTCCGCGAACCGGATCTCGCCCCGTGTCAGATCTGTCTTGAGGATCTTCGGCCCGAAATGTTCGCATCCCCATTCAAGGCGTGGCAGCGTCGAGAAGGCGGCAAGATGGGCGGCGGCGCCGATGCCGCTTTCGATCAGGCAGCCGCCGTAAAGCTCCATCCCGCAGGCCTCAGCGATGGCGGCGGCGCGGCGGATCTCCTGCAACCCGCCGCTTTTCACCAGCTTCAGCGAATAGACCGATCCGGCGGCGGCCACGCCGTTCGCCATGATCTCGGGTCCGGTAAAGGCCGCCTCGTCCACCATGATCGGGATCTGCGACCGGCGGGCCACCCGCGCGGTGGCCTCGATCAGCCCGGGGCGCAGGGGTTGTTCGATCAGCGCGACCCCCATCTCGGCCAGACGGGGCAGGTAGCGGATCGCCGTCGCCTCGCTCCAGCCTTGGTTGACGTCGACGACGATCTCGGTCGCCTGCGGCCCGATGGCATTGACGATCTTCGCCAGCCGCGCCATGTCGTCGGCCGGGGCGTGAAAGCCCAGCTTGATCTTGAACCGGCGGTGTTCGCGGGCGGCGAGCTTGGCGCGCGCCTCCTCGATCTCCTGCTCGGCATCGCCCGAGGCCAGCGCCCAGAGCACCTCGATCCGGTCGCGCACGGCCCCGCCGAGAAGCGTGGCGACCGGCAGGCCGAGGGATTGGCCGGCCGCATCGTGCAGCGCCGCATCCACCGCGGCGCGGGCGGCGGTGTTGCGGGTCGCGGCCTTTGCCATCGTCAGGGCGTTCAGTTCGAAGTCGAGCGCGTTCGCCCCCTCGAGCGCCGGGGCAAGGTATGTGTCGATATTGGCCTTGATCGCCTCGACGCTTTCCTCGGCCCAGCGGGGGCCGCCCAGGGTTGAGGCCTCGCCCCAGCCGGTGGAGCCGTCGGCCAGGATCACGCGGACGAGGACGTAGGACTGAAAGCTGATCTCGGTGTTCGAAAGCTTGTGGCGCCGGGTCGTCGGGCAATCGACGATGGTCGTCTCGATCGCGGCGACGCGGCAGGCCGTGCGCGGGCCGCTCGGGGCTGGTTCGGCGAATTGCGCCACGGGTGGGGTCATGTCTTCGGTCCTTGGCAGGGTCTTCTCGGGGGAAAGATCCGGCGCCGGGGCGGGGGCCGCCGGCGCCGGAGCGGGAAAGCGGCCGTTACTCCGCCGCCATCGCCTGGGCCTGGTCGGCCAGCGTGAAGTCGAACGTCAGCGTGAGGTCGGTATCGGCACCCTCGGGGGCCGTGTGGAAGTGGCCGATCAGGTCCTCCTTCACCGCAAAGACCGAGTCGTCGTCGAGATGCGCGCTGTCGGCGTCGTAGATCTGCGAGATCAGCGGGCGGTAGCCCTTGCGCGTCACCATCATGTGGATGTGGCCCGGCCGCATGCAGTGATGGCCCATGTAGCGGATCAGCTCTCCCGCCGTCTCGTCGTCCGGGATCGGGTAGGGAACGGGGCGGATCGCGCGGAAGGCGTAGTGGCCGTTCTCGTCGCTCTCGAACCGGCCGCGCAGGTTGTATTCCGGCTGGTCGGGGTCGTGGTTCTCGTACAGGCCGTTGGGCGCATCTTCCCACACGTCGATGATCGCGCCGGCGACCGGGTTGCCCTTGTTGTCGCGGATATGCCCCTCGACATAGACGGTTTCCTGCCCTTCGAACACCTTCTGCACGGTCGAGGCGCCCTTGGGCATCACCGGCGCATTCTCGCGGAAGAACGGGCCCAGCACGGTCGAGACGGTCTCGGTCCCCGAGATCGGGTTCGACAGCATGTCGACCAGAACTTCCACGCCCAGGATGTCGGCCAGCAGGATGTATTCCTGGCGCTTGTCCGAGCACAGGGCGCCCGCCCGGCCCAGGTAGTCGCAGGCGTAGAGAAACTCGTCATGCGTCAGGTTCACGTCCTTGCAGAACCCGTGCAGGTGACGGATCAGGCTTTCCATGATCTCGCGCTGGCGCGGGCCGATCTTGTCGTGCTTGCCCAGCGACGCGATCACGGTGTCGGTCACGTTGTCCACGGTAACGTTGCGCATCTGTCTTCCTCCTCAGCGGCGGGCGTCCTTCCTCCGGGCCGCCCCTAGATTTGCCGCGCAAGATTGGCACCGGCGCGGCGCCGGTGCCAGATGGGGGCGCGGTATCCTGTAATACCGGAAAGGTTGTAAGCTGACCGAAATCCATACCTTGACTGCATCGGGACGTCCGGGGGTTGCCTGCTTCGAGGGCGTCAATGTCGGGGTGCGCATTGGGAACCCGGGCAGGGCCCCGCCCGGCAGGGGGCCGGTGGTCGGGGCGCATCAGAGGGGTTCCGAGGGGCGGGCGTATAAATCCAAGTGAAAAACTTGGGAACAGCAGGCCGTCGCCGGGGTTGTGCACAGGTGCGTTGGATTGTTACCCAGTCAGCGCTTTGCACATACCCCATTTTCGAGGAGGAAACTCATGGATGTCACGAGTCCCAACTCAGCCGTCGCCGCTGCGGATGTCTACCCGACCCGCCTGGCCGACGAGGAACGGGTCGGCGAGCGACGTGATCCCGTTCTCTACAGCGCCTGGTCCGAGGATGCCCCGATCAGCCGCGACGAAGCCTGCCACTACGAGGAGAAGGGCTACCTTGTGCGCAACGGCCTGTTCTCGGACGACGAGATCCGCTCACTGATCGAAACCTCGGCCACGTTGCGCGCCAACGGCCACGAGATCCGCCCCGAGGACCGGGTGACCGAGCCCGGGTCCGACGCGATCCGCACTGTCTTCCGTCTCGACGAGAACAGCGAGACATTCGCCCGGCTCGCGGCGGATTCCCGATTGGTCGATACGGCGAAATTCCTTTTAGGAGATGATGTTTACCTTCATCAGAGCCGACTGAACTACAAGCCCGGCTTCACCGGCAAGGAATTCTACTGGCATTCCGATTTCGAGACCTGGCACGCCGAGGACGGGATGCCCAGGATGCGCGCGGTGTCGGCCTCGATCCTGCTGACCGACAACTCGGCGCTGAATGGGCCCCTGATGCTGATCCCGGGGTCGCACCGCCGCTTCGTGGCCTGCCTGGGAGAGACCCCGGAGGCCAACCACGAACGCAGCCTGAAGAAGCAGGAGATCGGCGTGCCGCAATCCGAGACGCTGGAACGCCTTGCCGCCGAGGCCGGGCTGGATGCCGCGACGGGGCCGGCGGGCACGGTGATCTTCTTCGAGTGCAACACGCTGCATGCCTCGAACGGCAACGTCACGCCGTTCCCGCGCTCGAACGCGTTCTTTGTGTACAACGCGGTGTCCAATCGCCCGGCGGCCCCCTACGCCGCGGCAAAGCCCCGCCCGGCGTTTCTGGCCAATCGCGGCGAGGCCCGTCCGATCGCCCCGATCCGCGGGCGCATCCGCGCGCTCTGATCCGGGCCGCATCACGGGGCCTTTCTCCGGTGTCCGGCCCGTTATTTTGCGGGCCGGACTGAACCGAAAGCCCCCCCGCCGCGTTGGTCTTGCGACAACCTGCAAGAAGGGGGAGTGCAGGGGCTTGAAAAGGGGACCGTGATGAAGGACGGATCGGACGCGAAGATCATGCGTGGCGTGGCCACCGAAGCCGGCAGGGACGCCGGCGATGCGGTCTCAGCATTGACCGCCATGGCCGACAAGCCCTGGCCACAGACCGTGCGGATCATCGCCAACCCCAAGTCGGGCCTGAACAGCCGCGAAGACGATGCCCTTGCCCCGGTGCTCGAGGTTTTCGGCGACCGGGCCGAGGTGATCCCGTTCAAACCGGGCCGCGCCGGTGGCATCGAGGCCGCGGTCGACAAGGCGCTGGCGCAGGGGGCCGACCTTGTCGTGTCGGCCGGCGGCGACGGAACCACCGTGGGCGTCGCCTCGGCGATGCTGGGCCGGGGGGTCGCGATGGCCGCGCTGCCGATGGGCACGTTCAACTACTTCACCCGTGGTCTCGGCCTGTCCGAGGATCCGGCCGAGGCCGCGCGCCAGATCCTGGAGGGGCGGCCGAAGCCGATAAGGGTTGCCGCTGTCAACGGCCAGCCCTTTCTCAACAACGCAAGCCTCGGCCTCTATCCCGCGATCCTGCGCGAGCGTGAGGGCGTCTACAAGCGGTTCGGCCGCAAACGCCTGCTGGCGCATTGGTCGGCGCTGAAGACGTTCTTCCGCTTCCGCAGCCCTCTGACCGTGACCTTCAGGGTCGACGGCCGCACAGAGACGCGCAAGACCGCGATGATCTTCGTCGGGCGGTCGGCCTACCAGCTGGAAAGCTTCGGCCTCGAGGGCAGCGACGTGATCCGCCGCGACGGGTTCGCCGTTTTCGTGTCGCGCGCGGGTAGCCGCGGCGCGCTGCTGTGGCTGGCGGTGAAGCTGGCGGTGCGGGCGATGCGCCGTGGCGAGGATTACGAGCTGATCGAAGCGCCGGAACTGACGATCGAGACGCGCGCGCGCCGCACCCTGATCGCCTTCGACGGCGAGAAGCGGATGGAGGAAAGCCCGTTTCACTTCTCCATGTCCGAGGATGAGCTGCACGTGGTCGTGCCGCCCCATCGCGACACGCCGCATGATGGACTTGAGCCGGGTGTGGGCAGCGCGTCATGAGCCGAATCCTCCACCTGTCAGACCTGCATTTCGGTCGCGCGGCGTCGGAGCTCGAGGAGCCGCTCCTTGAGTCGATCGCCCAGTTGCAGCCGGACGTGGTGGCGATCTCGGGCGATTTCACCCAGCGCGCCCGGCGCAGCCAGTTCCGCCATGCCGCCGAGTTCCTCGAACGGATCCAGCAAAGCTGCGAGGCGCGCATCCTCTGCGTTCCGGGCAATCACGATGTGCCGCTCGACAATCTGTGGATGCGCTTGCTGCGGCCCTGGGCACGCTACCGGGCCTCGATCGCGCGCGAGCTGGAGCCGCTCTATTACGACAACGACGTGGCGGTCGTGGGCGTGAACACGGTCAACCGCTTCGCCTGGCAGCGCGGCAAGGTCTCGTCCCGGGCGCTCGACCGGGTGTGTTCGGCGCTTTACGGGATCGAGCGGCGGACACGGATCGTGGTGGTCCACCATCCGCTGGAACATGGCCCGGAGACGGACAAGCAACTGGCCCGCGGTGCCGACGAGGCGCTGGAACGGTTGCAGGAAAGCGGCGCCGACATCGTGCTCTCGGGGCATCTACACTATGCCGAATTCGCCCCCTTCCGCACGGCGCCGGGTCTGTTGTTCGTGCAGGCGGGCACCAGCCTCTCGACCCGTCTGCGCGGCGAGGTCAACAGTTTCAACCTGCTCGACACGGGGCCCGGCCAGGTTCGCCTGACCACCTACGTGGCCGAGCATTCCAGGCGGTTCCGTCCCGGCCGCTACGGCGTCTTCCGCCGCGGCGAACACGGTTGGGAGCGGGACGAGCCATCCGGGGAGGGGGGGCGCGCGATCGGAGAGGACGGGCAACCGAAGCTTGCATCTGCCGCAGAGTAGCCCCTCAGAATGAGCCCTTCAGGATGACTGAGCGGCAGCGGCGCGGGGGCGTCGTCTTTGGGCTGCGAACGCGTCTGCGGCGCACGGCCCCTCCCGAGATGTGCACAAATTTTCGCCAGCGGGTCGCGTTTTGACCAGCAGGCGGCGCGCAAGGCCCTGACCCGGGCCCGAACCTTTGCGATACGGGGAGGGAAGAGACCCGGCAAAGGAGGCGCGCGATGAGCCTGATCGACACCACCATCGACCATCTTGGCCGCATGATCGCCTATCCGACGGTCTCGGCCGACAGCAATCTGCAGATGATCGCCTGGCTGGCCGAGCGGCTGGAAGATGCGGGCGCGCGCTGCGAGGTGTTCCTCGACAGCACGGGGACCAAGGGCAACCTGTTCGCCACCATCGGCCCGGAAGACGCCGACGGCGGCATCCTGCTGTCGGGCCACACCGACGTGGTGCCGGTGGCCGATCAGATCTGGTCCTCGGACCCGTTCGCGATGGAGGAACGGATCGGCCGGTTCTACGGCCGCGGCACCTGCGACATGAAGGGGTTCATCGCCGCCTGCACCGCGGTGGCGCCGCTCTATGCCGGGCAGAGCGGACGCCGACCGATCCATTTCGCCTTTACCCACGACGAGGAGGTCGGATGCCTGGGCGGGGCCGCGCTTGCCGGCGTGCTGCGCGATCGGGAGATCCGGCCGGCGCTGGCGATCATCGGCGAACCCACCGAGATGCGGATCGTTGAGGGGCACAAGGGCTGTTGCGAGTACACCACGCGCTTCACCGGGCTGGAGGGGCATGGGTCCAATCCGGACCGGGGCGTGAACGCGGCCGAATACGCGGTGCGCTATGTCGCGCGCTTGCTGGAGCTGCGCGAGCGGCTGAAGGACCGCGCGCCCGAGGGCAGCCTGTTCGATCCGCCCTGGACCACGATCAACACTGGCGTCATCCATGGCGGTCACGCGCACAATGTCATCCCCGGCTATGCCGAGGTGGCCTGGGAAATGCGCCCGGTCCGCTGGGAGGATGCCGATTTCGTCAATGCGGATCTTGCCACCTACTGCTCGGAGGTGCTGCTGCCGGCGATGCGGCGCGTGAACCCAGGCGCGGCGATCGAGACCGAGGTGATCGGTGAGGTGGCCGGGCTGGTGCCGATGGACGAGAACGCGGCGCGCGACCTCGTGGCGGAGCTGACCGGCTTCAACGGCGCCGAGACGGTGCCCTTCGGCACCGAGGCGGGGCTGTTTCAGGCCTTGGGCATGTCGGTGGTGGTCTGCGGTCCGGGCGCCATCGCGCAGGCGCACAAGCCCGACGAATACGTCGAACTGGGCCAGCTTGCGCAATGTGTCGACATGCTGGAGCGGCTGGCGCCCAAGCTGGCGTGAGGGGGCGGTTTGCCCGGTCGTGCCCCGTGGCATCGCGGTGACGGCCCCGGCATGTGGTCCTGACATGCGGCCCGGCGACGCGGCAGGAGCCGTCGTGTGCTATCGGCTGCCCTGCAAGGTTTTGCAATCGAAGGGAAAAGTCTGGTCCCCGGGGGCGGGTGCCCTGCGGCGGCGCCGGGCGGTGCGGGGAACCGGATGTCGCACGACGTGTTGTTCCCTAGGGAATCGGCGGTCTGGAGACGGGGCCCAAAACGGAGAAGGACTCCAAGATTAAACATTTGTGAGATTACTGACAGGGCCTTGCAAGCCTTGGTTCCCATCTGCAAGACCGAGGTGTAGACTTCCGTCGCAGAAGGGTTGGGACGGCAGGCGGGAGGACCTGCTTGCCGAACCGTGTAACCGAATGCCGCCGAATTGTGCAGGACCGGACCGCCCCGCGCGATCTATGGCCCGAACGTCACAAACTCGTGTGGTTGTCGTGGCAGAAGCGACACGGGTTCTGATATCCTTCCAGATATGGGAGGGGGCAGGGCGGTGGCAACAAGATAGGGGTAGGCGGATGAAGGATACCAGGGCGGCCTTTGAGGCGATGCTCGGCGGGGCGGAGGCTCCGCGTCCGGTTCCGACAGGGCCAAGGCGGCACTACCGCGCATTGTTCATCTCCGACGTGCACATGGGCGCCCGGGGCTGCCGGGTCGAGATGCTGGTCGACTTCCTGACCCATGTGAGTGCCGACACGATCTACCTCGTCGGCGATATCTTCGACAGCTGGGTGCCGATCGGCAAGCACTGGACCCCCGCGCATGACATGGCCGTGCGGCTGCTGCTTGACCTGGCCGAGGCCGGTGCGCGGATCGTCTATCTGCCCGGCAATCACGACGCCTTCATGCGCCGCCACCTGGGCGTCTACTTCAGCCAGATCGAAGTGGTGGACGAGACCCGCCACACCGCCATCGACGGGCGCGAGTATCTGGTGCTGCATGGCGACCAATGCGACATCTTCCAGAAGAAGCGGGCGCGCTGGATCTCGCTTCTGGGGGCGCATGTCGACAGCGGGCTGCGCGGCCTGTCCTCGGGCGTGAACCGCGTGCGCCGGATCCTCGGCATGGACGAGTTCATCGTGATCGAGCGCGCGCTGCTGCGGTTCAACTCTCTTATCCGCTATGGCAACCGGTTCGAGAAGCGGCTGGCCAAGCGGGCGCGGCAGGGCGGTTATGACGGGGTCATCTGTGGCCATTTCCACAAGCCCGCGCTGCATGACGATTTCGGCGTGACCTATGCCAATTGCGGCGACTGGATCGACAGCTTCACCGCGGTGACGGAAAACCGCGACGGCGGGCTCGACCTTCTGCACTGGGCCGGAACCGAGGCGACCGAACCGGCGGGCACCCTGCTGCCCGAAACCGAGGACGCCCCGGGCTGGGTGGCCTGAGGGAACCGGACATGGCCGATCTGGCGCTCATCCTCGCTCTCTTCGCGCTTGTGGCGCTGGCGCTGCACCTGGCCACGGTGGGTCTGGTCGCCTGGCGGCTGCGCGGGGGGCAGAGGGCTGACCGGCCGGGGCAGCCGCCGGTGTCGCTGCTGCGTCCGCTCTGCGGTCAGGATTACCAACTCGATCAGACGCTGACGTCGAGCTTCACGCAGGATTACGCGGGCTACGAGGTGATCTTCTGCGTCGAGCGCGAGGACGACCCGGCCGTCGCGGTCGCGCGCGCGGCGATCGAGGCCCATCCCGAGGTGCCGGCCCGGCTACTGATCGGCCAGGATGCGGTGAGCGGGAACCCCAAGCTCAACAACCTCGTCAAGGGCTGGAACGCGGCGCGCCACGACTGGATCGTGATGTCCGATTGCAACGTGCTGCTGCCGCCGGATTTCCTGCGCGCCTGCGTGGCGCGGTTCGACGAACGCACGGGGCTGGTGTCCTCGCCCGCCATCGGGATCCGCCCCAATGGCCTTTGGGGGGCACTGGAATGCGGCTTTCTCAACACTTACCAGGCGCGCTGGCAGCTGGCGGCGGATTGCGTGGGCCTTGGCTATGCCCAGGGCAAGACGCTGTTCTGGCGCCGGGGCGTGGCCGAGGCGGGCGGTGGCCTGCCGGCGTTGGGGCGCGAGATGGCCGAGGATATCGCCTCGACCAAGCTGGTGCGTGCGCAGGGGCTGAAGGTCCGGCTGGCACGCATGCCGTTCCCGCAGCCGATCGGGCGCCGGCGCCTTTCGGCGGTCTGGGGGCGGCAGCTGCGCTGGGCCAAGGTGCGGCGCATGGGCGTGCCTTTGGTCTTCGCCTCGGAGATCCTGACCGGCGCGGTGCCGCCGCTGCTGGCACTGGCCGTGCTTGCGCTGATCGGCGCGGCGGGCTGGGCCTGGCTGCCGCTGCTCGCGCTGGTCTGGTTCGGGGCCGAATGGGCGCTGGCGCGGGGTGCGGGCTGGCCCTCGGGGCCGCGCGACGTCTTGGCCTGGATCCTGCGCGACCTGATGATGCCCGCGCTCTGGGTCGCGGCCTGGCTCGGGCGCGGCTTCACCTGGCGCGGCAACCAGATGGACAAGGCCGAGGCGCAGGGACTGCGCCCGGCGGAATGACCTGATGTTCACGCTCGACGGTATCCTGCATCTTGCGCAGACCCACGGCCTGTGGCTGCTGTTCCCTATCTCGGTGCTCGAGGGGCCGATCGTGTCGGTGCTGGGCGGCTACATGGCCAAGATGGGCCTCCTGAACCCCTATGCCGTGTTCGTCGTGGTCGTTCTGGCCGACCTCGTGGGCGACATGATCTTCTACGAGCTCGGGCGTAACGGCACCCGCTGGCTGTCGCCCAAGTGGCAGCACCGGATGCATCTCGACGACAAGCGGATCGAGAAGCTGAAGGATCATTTCCGCGAGAAGGGCGGGCGCACGCTGGTGATCGGCAAGATCACCCATTCGGCGGGGATGGTGGTGCTGGCCGCCGCCGGGGCCGCGCATATGAACGTGCTGAAGTTCCTGTTCTGGAACCTGGTCTCGACGCTGCCGAAATCCGCGGCTTTCGTGGTGCTGGGCTATTCGCTGGGCTATGCCTACAAGTCGATCGACCATTACCTGTTCCTCGGCTCGCTGGTGCTGCTGGTCCTGATCGGTGGCGCGGTGGGCTGGTGGATCCTGCGGCGGAGGCGCCTGACATGACCCCGATCTCGTGCATCATCCCGGTCCATAACGAGGCGCCGCGCGTGGCCGCCGTGCTGGCCGCGGTGGCGGGGCACCCCGACCTGTCCGAGGTGATCGTCGTCGACGACGGATCGACCGATGGCACGCCCGAGGTCGTCGAGGCCGCGATCGCGGGGGCCGCCAATACCCGGCTGATCCGGCTGTCGCCCAACCGCGGCAAGACCGGGGCGCTGTCGGTGGGGATCGCCGAGGCGGGCGCGCCCCTCCTGATGCTGATCGACGGCGACCTGCAGGGGCTGACGCCGGCCCATGTCGCGGCCCTTGCGGCGCCGGTGCGCGATGGCCGGGCCGAGATGTCGATCAGCCTGCGCGACAATGCCCCGAAGCTCTGGCACTGGATCGGGATCGACTACATCTCGGGTGAGCGTGTGCTGCCCCGCGCGGTGCTGGAGGAAGGGATCGCGGCGCTGGACCGGCTGCCGAAATTCGGGTTCGAGGTGCATCTGAACAGCCTTGCGCTGGGGCAGGGCGCGCGGATCGCGGTGGTGCGCTGGCAGGGGGTTCGAAGCCCTCTCAAGGGCGCCAAGATGGGCCGCTGGCGCGGGATCCGCGCCGATGCGCGGATGATGGGCGACATCTTCCGCACCGTTCCGCCACAGCGCCTTCTGGGCCAGATCGCCCGCATGCGCGCCCGTCGTGTGGCCTGAGAGCAGGGCCGTGGCGACACAAGGCAGGGGCGCGCGCATTCCTGTTAGGATCTCCCCGTCGCACCCCTCAGGCAGGGTTGGCGATGCGCGGCCCTGGCGCCAGCAAGATGACAGCCGCGCCGTGCGATCCGTTGCAGTTGCGCCCGGCGGCGGGAATTGATGCGTCATGGGAAACGATAGCCTCGGGGAAACGGTATGTTTCCCCGTAGGCGTCATTGGGTAACCCTCTTTATTTGCGGCATTTTTGTGGCGCGAACGGGGCCGAAAACGGAATGCGGCATGGGGGCGACCTCTCGCTGCGGTCGCGAAATCTTGACTGGAAGGGCGCCGCGTCTACCCTGAGCGCCAGGGTGATTGACGGGTTCGGGTTTCGACAAGCAGAGCGGTAGGGTGGTCGCGGGTGAGCTGAAGGCGCCAGGTGCGCAATCCACCTTCCTGGTCGCGGTGGCGGCCTTTGCCTTCGTCAACCTGGCCGGGCTGCTGCTGGCCTTCACCGCGCCGATGCTGCTGGCGCTGCGCACAGGTCTTGCCGACGCCGGAAAGGCGCTTTTGCATCTGCCGAGCCTCGTCAACCTTGGTGCGGCCTTGCTGGATCTTTTCGGTTACACCGCGCTGACGCTGCTGCAGCCTTTCGTGATGATCCTCGTCTTCCTGCTGGTGGAGATCCGGCTTGCCGGCCCGCCGAAAAGCTGGGGCACCACCGCGCGCAGCCTGTTCTACCGGGCGGTCGAGACGGTCCTGAACACGGTGATCGCGCTGCTGCTGGCGAAGCTCTTCGCGCGCCTGCTGCCCGGATCCCTGATGACGTTCACGGCGGCGGAAAGCCCGAATGTCCTCGTTGCGACCGCCTCGGCCACGCTGATGATCCTGGTCGCGCTGCTGTTGCAGGATTTCGGGGTCTACTGGGCGCACCGGTTGCAGCACCGGGCGAAGGCGCTGTGGCGGTTCCACTCCGTGCACCACAGCATCGAGCATCTCGATGCCGCGAACAACTACCTGCACCCGCTGGATCATGCGCTGCCGCTGGTCTTCGTCGGCCTGATCGGCGCAATCATCGGCCTGAGCTACGAGGATTTCCTGATCGTCAGCGCCATCCGTGTGATGCACGATCACTTCATCCACAGCCGGGCGCCGATTCACCTGGGGCGGTTCAGGGCGTTCTTTGTCGACAACCGCTATCACCATTTCCACCACAGCCGGCATTTCGAACATTACAACAAGAACTTCTCCGCCTACTTCACGTTGTGGGACCGGGTGTTCGGGACCTGCTACATCCCGGCGGACGACGAGATGGTCGAGACGGGGATCGTCGGTACCCGGCCCGCCCCGACGCTGTGGAAGTACCTCACCGCCGATCTGGAAGGCACGGGCGAGGACCTGGTGCCCCCACCGCCGCGCGGCCAGCCCTGACCACCGGCGCACTTTTCGACAGGTTTGGAACGCCTCGGGCCTGAGCGTGGTCCGATGGGGGCATCTTCGGCACTGGGGGCCGGGTGATCCCGATCGCGCGCCGTCCCCGGGGGGATGCGGCGCGTCTTTCCCGTGCTAGATAGAGATCCGATGCAAGGTCGCGGGCCCGGCCACCGGGGATGCGACGGTTCGAGGAGACCGGAATGCTGGAGAAACTTGGGCTTGCCCTGCCCATCGTGCAGGCGCCGATGGCCGGGGTCGCGACACCTGCGCTGGCCGCCGCGGTAAGCGATGCGGGCGGGCTTGGGTCCATCGGGATGGGCGCGACCGACGCCCGCGGCGCGCGGGCCATGATCGAGGAGTTGCGCACCCGCACCGCGCGGCCCTTCAACGTCAATCTCTTCGTGCATGAGGCGCCGAGGCCGGACCTGGCGCGGGACCGGGCCTGGCTCGACGCCCTGGCACCGCTTTTCACCGAGTTCGGCGCCACGCCGCCCGCAAGCCTGCGCAAGATCTACAAGAGCTTTGCCGACGATCCCGAGATGCTTGCCCTGATGCTGGAGGTGAAACCGGCGGTCGTCAGCCTGCATTTCGGCCTGCCGCCCGCCGCGACGATCCGGGCGCTCAAATCGGCGGGCATCCTGCTGGTCGCGACGGCGACCAGCCCCGAGGAGGCGCAGAGGATCGAGGATGCCGGCCTCGACGCCATCGTGGCCCAGGGCTACGAGGCCGGGGGGCACCGCGGCATCTTCGACCCGGCGGGGGCCGACGACAGGCTGGGGACGGTCGCGTTGACGCGGCTGCTGGTGCGCAAGTCGCGCCTGCCGGTGATCGCGGCGGGCGGGATCATGGACGGCGCGGGCATTGGTGCGGTTCTCGACCTCGGCGCGGCCGCGGCGCAGCTGGGAACCGCCTTCATCTCCTGCCCGGAATCCGCGGCGGATGCGGCCTACCGGGCGGCGCTTCTCGGCGCGGAGGGGCGGCATACCCGGATGACTTCGGCGATCTCGGGGCGCCCGGCGCGGGTGGTGGCCAATCGCTTCGCCGCCGCGGCCGAAGTGTTGGACGCGTGCCCGCCGGATTACCCGATCGCCTACGATGCGGGAAAGGCGCTTCACGCGGCTGCCAGCGCGGGCGGCGAATACGGCTACGGCGCGCAATGGGCCGGGCAGGGCGCGCCGCTGTCCCGCCCGATGCCGGCGGCCGAGCTTGTCGCGACCCTGGCGCGGGAACTGGCCGAGACGCGGGGCCTCGGGGCTGGGCGGCTCCCCCCGAGCTGAGCTCTCCGGGGGCCGGGGGGCGTTCGGCCCCCCGACTACGCCCCAGAAGCCACACCTTCGCCCGGAATTCCCGCGCGGCTTTCGCTTGTTCGGGATGATCGCCTAAGCTGAGGCCACGTCGGGGGCCGGAGAAAGGGCGTCGCATGGGCCTGCATTCGTCGAACAGCACTTGCGGGGTCTCCTGCCGGAGAAGCGCGCGGCCCTCGCTTTTGCCCGCTCTGCCGCCGGGCCTGTCCCGGATGGGCCCGAGGCGGAAACGAGCGATACCCCGGTCGCGCTGCCTGAGCAACGCCTCCGCGGGATGGTGGATGGGCCCGGCCCCGGCCTTGTCGCGCGCGAGGGGAGCCAGGGCATGACGGAGCAGACCGGGATTTCCTCCACACCCCGCCAGGAGAACACGGTGACGCCCCCCGCGGGGATGCCCCCCGCCGCGTCCGGCCCGCGGGGCACCGGGGCCGGGCCGCGGCTGGCCCGGGAATGGTTCCTGGTAGTGACCCTCGCGACGGTGGGGATGTTCGTCTTCGCGGGGCCCGCGCTCTTTGCCCTCCAGAAGCATCCGCTGGGTCTTGCCTTCGTGCTGATCTGGCTCTTCGCTGTCGTCATGGGCACCGCGATGGGCGTGGTCCGGCATGCCGAGGCGCTGGCCGAAAGGCTTGGCGAACCCTTCGGCACGCTGATCCTGACGCTCTCGATCACCGGGATCGAGGTGCTGAGCATCACGGCCGTCATGATGCACGGCGAGAACAACCCCGACCTCGTGCGCGACACGCTGTTCTCGGTGGTGATGATCGTTCTGGGCGGGATGATCGGCGCATCGCTTCTTTTCGGCGGGCTGCGCCACAGGGAACAGAGCTTCAATCTTCAGGGTGCCAACGCCTACCTGGGGGTGATCGTGCCCCTTGCCGTCTTCACGCTTGTCCTGCCGGACGTGACCTTCGCGACGGAGGGGCCAACGCTCTCGACCCTGCAGAAGGTGATGGTCGGGCTGATGGCCGCCGCCCTGTTCCTGATCTTCCTCGGTATCCAGACCGGGCGCCACCGCGCGTTTTTCACCGCCCCCGAGGGCGAGCCGGAGGAGGCGCACGAAGAGGAAGAGGCCCGGCCGCCGTTGCTGCCCCACCTGCTGCTCCTGCTGGTCTACATGGTTCCCGTGGTCTACCTGGTGGAGCAGCTGGCCCATCCCGTCGATTACGTGATCGAGGGGTTGCACGCGCCGCAGGCCCTGGGCGGGGTGCTGATGGCGATCCTCGTCGCCACGCCCGAGGCGATCGGCGGGGTCAAGGCGGCGATCGCCAACCGCCTTCAGCGGTCGGTCAACATCTTCCTCGGGTCGGTCCTTGCGACGATCGGGCTGACGGTGCCGATCATGCTGGTGGTGTCGGGGGCGCTGGGGCTCGACCTCAACCTCGGCCTGCCGCCGACGCAGCTTGTGCTGCTGGTGACCATGCTGGCGGTGAGCATCATCACCTTCTCGAGCGGCAGGACCCACCTGCTGCAGGGCGCGGTTCACATCCTGATGTTCCTGGCCTTCGTTCTGCTGCTGTTTCAGTCCTGACGCTGCAAGATTTTCGGCGGGCCGCCCGGCAAGTGGCCGCGACATCACAGGGCGGCGGAACGGGGCGGGCGCCCAGCCTGCGACCGGCCTGCGCCCCTGCTGCGCTCAGCCGGTGATTGTGACGGGCCGGAGGCCGAGGATCTCCCGCGCCTCCCGCCATGTCGCGACCGGCCGGTCATAGCGCGCGCAGAGATCGGTGACCCGCCGCACCAGCGCCGCGTTGGAGGGGGCCAGCGTGTCGCGGTCGAGGCGCACGTTGTCCTCCAGCCCGGTGCGGGTGTGGCCGCCCGCCGCGATCGCCCATTCGTTGACGACGATCTGGCTTGCCCCGATTCCGGCGGCGCACCATTCGGCCTCGGGCGCGCGGGTGGCCATGGTCTCGACGTAGAAGTCGAACACCGCCTTGTCCGCGGGCATGGCGTTCTTCACCCCCATCACGAACTGCACGTAGAGCTTGCCGCAAAGGCCGCCGGCCCGGTGCCGCGCGATCGCCTGCAGGATATGCGACAGGTCGAAGGCCTCGACCTCGGGCATGACCCGGTTGGCCTGCATCTCGGCCGCCAGCCAGTCGACGAGGTCGGGCGGGTTCTCGTACACCCGGGTCGGGAAGTTGTTCGACCCCACGGAAAGCGAGGCCATGTCGGGCCCGAGCGACAGCATCGCGCCCCGCGCGTGCCCCGCGCCCGACCGCCCGCCGGTCGAGAATTGCACGATCATGCCGGGGCAGTGCTTTTCCAGCCCCTCCTTCAGCCGCGCGAATTTCTCCGGGTCGGACGAGGGGGTCTGGTCGTCGTTGCGGACGTGACAATGGGCGATGGTCGCGCCTGCCTCGAAGGCCTCCTGCGTGCTTTCCACCTGTTCGGCCACGGTGATCGGAACCGCCGGGTTGTTGGCCTTGGTGGGCAGGGATCCGGTGATGGCGACACAGATGATGCAGGGCTTGGTCATTGTGGGGTCTCCTCTGACCTGTGTGACGCGGCGCGCTTCGTGCGTCAACGCCGCGGCATTCCCTTGCCGCGCATCAGCCGCCGCTGGGCGGCGATGCGGAACGGCGCGTTCGGGGCGCCATAGCCCGCGTATCCGCCCCGGCGCTCGACGATCTCGACGAACATCCCGCCCGCGAAGGTTTGCGAGTAGAGTTGAAAGAACTCGCCGTCGCCGCTCCGGTCGTAGAGGATGTTCAGCCGCTGCATCTCGGCCAGTCGGTCCGGGGCGATGTCGAACCGCGCGGCAAGGTCGGCGTAGTAGTTCGGGGGGATCGGCAGCACGGCAAAGCCGCGCCCGGCCAGCGCCTCGGCACTGGCGAAGATGTCGGCGCTTTCCAAAGCCACGTGCTGCACCGGCGCGCCGAAGCTTTCCGATAGGAAGGCGCCGGCGACGGTGCGGTGGGTCTCGGCCCCGTTGAGGGTGACGCGCAGGCCCCCGCCCGCGGCCTCCAGCGCCTGGCTGCGCACAAGGCCGTCCGGGTCGGTCACGTCGACCATCGGCGCCTTCTCCATCTCGAAGAGCGCGGTGTAGAACAGTGTCCAGCTGAGCATCTCGTCATAGGTCATCGTCTGGGCGATGTGGTCGACCCGGGTCAGGCCCGCGGCAGGGTGCACCTCGGCCCCCTGGGCGGTGAATTCCCGGTCCCAGACCTTGGCCAGATCCTGCGAGCCGTCGAGGAAGTGCATCACGCTGCCGCCAAGCCCCCGGATCGCGGGAATGTCGAGCTGCCCGGGGCTGAGCGGCTGGGCGAAGGCGCCCGACCCCAGCGCGGTGGCGCGGGCGACCGTGTCGGGCGCCGAGGCGACGAGAAGGCCGATGTCGCAGATGCTGGTGCCGTGCACATTGTAGGCGGTGGCGGCGAAATCCCTGGTTTCCTCGTTGATCAGGATGCGGATCGTGCCCTGCTGCCAGAGGCCCAGATCCTTGCTCCGGTGCCGCCCCACGCGCGAAAAACCTAGGGTGCGCAGCAGTGCGCGCAGCGTCTCGGCCTCTTCCCCGCGCGAGGCGAACTCGAGGAACGCGGTGCCCTCGACCGTGCCGCGCGCGGGCATCGGCGCAAGATCGAGCACGAGGCCGGGTTCCTGCCTGCGCACGTCATCCATCAGGTTGATGAGCGCGCGATAGCCGTCCTGCGCGATGCTGCCGGGACGGCCCGCGCGGAACTGGTCGTTGAAGATTTCCAAGCTGATCGGCCCGGCATAGCCCGTGGCCGCGACCGCCCGCATGAAGGCTGTGACGTCGAGGTCGCCCTCGCCTGGCATGTTGCGGAAGTGGCGCGACCAGTAGAGCAGGTCCATCTCGATCGCCGGCGCATCGGCGAGCTGGACGAAGAAGATGCGGTCGCCGGGAATGCGGCGGATGGTTTCGGGGTCGATGCCCCGGCCCAGCGTGTGGAAACTGTCGAGGATCAGCCCGATCGCGGGGTGATCGGCGCGGCGCACGATTTCCCACGCGTCGCGGTGGTCGTTCACGTGCCGGCCCCAGGCCAGCGCCTCGTAGCCCACGCGCAGGCCCCGCGCTGCGGCGCGTTCGCCCAGCTCGGCGAAATCCGCGGCCGCGCGGTCGATGCCGCCAAGCGCCTGCGGATGGCAGGAGGAACAGAACAGCGCAAGGTCGCAGCCCAGCTCCTGCATCACGTCGAACTTGCGCTCGGCTCTCTCGAAGGCCTTGGCGCGCAGCGGCTCGGGCAGGCCCTCGAAATCGCGGAACGGCTGAAACAGGGTGATCTCCAGCCCGTGCTCGCGGATCATCCGGCCGATCTCGCGCGGGCTGCGGTCGTCGGCGAGGAAATCCTGTTCGAAGATCTCGATCCCGTCGAAGCCTGCGGCGGCGATCGCCTCGAGCTTTTCCTGCAGGTTCCCCGAGACCGAGACGGTGGCGATGGAGGTCTTCATGCAGCGTCCTCCTGTCCGATCAGCTGCGCGCGCAGCCGCGCTTCGTCGACGCCCTTGCCCGAGAACAGTTTCCACGCGTGCACGCCCTGGAAGAAGAACAGCTCCCACCCCGAGATCACGGCGAGGCCTGCCTGCTCAGCCCCAGTCAGGAACTGGGTGTCGGCCGGGGTGTAGACGGCGTCAAAGGCCCATTCGGCCCCCGCCATGGCCGCCGCGGTCAGCACCGCGCCCTCGTGGCCGTACATGCCGACGGGGGTGCAGTTGATCAACCCGGTCGCGCCTTCGGCGGCGCGCTCCGCCTCGATCCAGATGCTCACGGCAAGGTCCGGGTCGGCCCGGTTCAGCGCCTCGGCCAGCGCTTCGGCCCGGGCTGGGTCGCGGTCGACCAGCCGGATCTCGCGCGCGCCCAGCCCGAGAAGGCCAAACGCCACGGCGCGGCCCACGCCGCCGGTCCCGATCATCGCCACCACGCCCGGCGCCGCATGGCCCCGGATCGCGCGGTAAGAGGCCATGAAGCCGGTGTAGTCGGTGTTCAGGCCCACGGGCCCCTCGGGTTCGAAGAGCACCGTGTTCACCGACCCCATGGCACGCACCAGCGGGTCGTCGACGCGGACCATGCCGACCACCTTTTCCTTGTAGGGATAGGTGATGTTCAGCCCGCGGTAGCCGCCGGTCCGGGCGCCGTCGAAGACCTCTTCGAAACTGGCGCCCATGTCGTTGGGGATCAGGCTGTCGTAGCGCACCCTGATCCCGTTCTGCGCGCCGGAGAGCCGGTGCAGGCGGGGCGACTGCGACCGCGCGATGTTGTCGCCGATCAGCCCGAGCAGAAGCGACGGTGCGTCCGTCATTGTTCGACACTCCTTTTGCCCTGACCGAGGATACGAGCCTTGAGCCAGCGCCAGATGGGGGTTTGGGAAACGAAGATCAGCACCACGGCCAGGAACAACACCGTCGACAGCGGGCTGGTGAAGATGCCGCGGAAGAAGAGACCGAGGTCGCCGCGGTCCGAGATGATCGCCCGGCGCCAGTTGTCATCCAGCAGCCGCGACAGGATCACGCCCAGGATGACGGGGCCCAGCGGATAGCCGTAGTGCCGCATCAGGTAGCCGAATATGCCGAAGCCGAGCATCCAGTAGACATCGGTGATCGAGTTGTTCACGGCATAGGCGCCGACGATCGAAAGAAGCATGATCAGCGGGATCAGCACCGGCCGCGGCATCGCGACGATCTTGGTGAAGAGGCGGATCCCCGTCAGGCCGAAGATCAGCATGAAGAAGTTCGCCATCACCAGCGCGCCGACGATGAACCAGAACATGTTGGGCTGTTCCACCATCAGCATCGGACCCGGGTTCAGCCCGTGGATGTAGAGCGCGCCGATCATGATCGCGGTCACCGCGTCGCCGGGAATGCCCAGCGTCATCATCGGGATGAAGGCGCCGCCGACGGCCGCGTTGTTGGCGGTCTCGGGAGCCACCAGCCCCTCGATCGCGCCCTGGCCGAAGGGGCGGGTGGGTTTCTTGGTGACGCGCTTGGCGTGGTCATAGGCCATCAGCGCTGCGATGTCGCCGCCGGTGCCCGGTAGCGCGCCGATGATCACACCGATGGTCGAGGTCTGAAGCGACAGCGGCAGATGCTTGCGGATCGTCGACCAGGACGGCACGATGCGGCTGATCTTCTGCTTGATCGCCGGCTGGCCGACGTGGTGCAACTGCAGCAGCGCTTCGGACACGCCGAACATCCCGATCATCACCGCGATGAAGGAGATCCCGCTTTCCATCAGCGGCATGTTGAAGGTGAAACGCTCGGCGAAGGTCAGCGGGTCGCGCCCGACGGCGCCGATGGCTATCCCCAGCGCGCCGGCAAAGATCCCCTTGGTCAGGCTGCCCTGCGAGAGCGAACCGACCAGCAGGATGCCCAGCACCGCCAGCAGCATGTAGTCGCGCGGCTGGAACTTCAGCGCGAAGGCCGAGACCGAGGGCGCGGCCAGCGCCAGCACGAGGATGCCGATGAAACCGCCGAAGAACGACATAGTGGTGGTGACACCGATCGCTGTCCCGGCCTCGCCGCGCTGCGCCATGGGATAGCCGTCCATCGCCGTGGCGATCGCCGAGGGCGCGCCGGGGATGTTCAGAAGGATCGCGGTGCGCGACCCGCCGTAGACCCCGCCCATGTAGATCCCCACCATCAGCGCCAGCGCCGGGTAGACGTCCCACGAGAAGGTGAAGGAGATCAGGATCGACACCGCCATGGTGACCGACAGCCCGGGGATCGCCCCCACGTAGACCCCTGCGAAGGTGCCGAGACCCACGAGGAGAAGGAGTTGCGGGTGGGTGAAGATGGTGAAGAAGGCGAGAAGATGTTCCATCACGAGGCCCCTCCGGTGAAGAGGTTGCGGAAGGTCTGGATGATCTCGGCCTCGGGCACGACGCCCTCGGGCATCAGCACGGTGAACACGATGCGGAACACCAGCCAGATCAGCAGAAGGCTGAAGGCCGCGACCCCCAGCGTCACCGCCCAGCTGCGCCGCCACAGCACTTTGATCGCGGCGACTAGGAACAGTGCCGAGGTAAGGATGAAGCCCAGCGGCTCCAGCAGCACGCCGTAGCAGACCAGGAAGACGACGAAGAGCAGCACCGTGCCCGGCAGGATGTCCTTGACGAAGGTCTCTCCGGTCGCCTTCGGCAGTCGGATCGTGTGCACCAGCACGATCGCCGCGGCAACGACCATGACGAAGGTGGTCGCCATCGGGATCGCACCGGGCGAGGACAGCGAGGTGAAGCCCGCGATCCCGTAGGCGTTCCACAGGAGGCCGAGGCTGGCGAGCAGCATGATCACGGCGAAAGCGGTCTCGCCGGGTCGCTTCTGGTCCTCGTACCCGCCGGGCGTCGCGTCGGACGTCCCGTCATGATGGTCTGTTTCAAGATGCTGCGACATGGGTTCCTCCCTCGGGCGTTCGCGCAGGCCCGGAATGAGCAGGTCCGGAATGAGATGGCGCCGCGCTTCGGTGCTGAAGGGCGGCGCCGGGTCGTTCTGGAGGACGGCCCCGTGGCCGTCCCGGCGCCGATCACTTGCCGGGCTTGGCGATCCCGAATTTCGCGGGCGAGGTCTTGGTCAGGCCCGCGTCCTGAAGAAGCCAGGTGGTGTTCGACTGCCACTTGGTGAGGAAGTCCTGCGCCGCCTTGCCCGAGATGTTCATCACGGTATAGCCGCGGCCATCCATCAGCTTGTTGAAATCTGCCGTCTCGGCGCCGGCCTTGTAGGCGGCCGAAAGCTTGGCCACCACGTCGCTCGGCGTGCCCTTCTTGACGAAGACGCCGAAGAACGGGCCCCACGGCAGGTACTTGGCATAGGCCTCGTTGAACGAGGTGATGGTGGGCACCTTCGGCAGCAGGTGGTTGGGCTGCTTCTCGAAGATCGCGAGCGGCTTCATCTTGCCGGCCTTGATGCTTTCGATCGCGGCGCCCAGAACCGCCGGCATCACGTCGATCGCGCCGCCCTGCAGCGCGGTCAGCGCCGGGCCATCGCCGTCATAGGGCACCGAGATCACGTTCAGCTTGCCTTCGACGTTGTTCATCATAGCGGTCACGACCGAGGGCAGGCCGCCCGGCCCGGTCGCGCCGATGCGAAGCTCGCCCGGATGCGCCTTGATATACGCGATCATGCCCTTGTAATCGTCGAAGGGCAGGCCGGGGCGGGCGACCAGAATTGCGGTGCCGCGGGCCAGGATGTCGATCGGGGTGAAGTCGCTGTAATCCTTGCGACCCAGGCCCATCACCTTGTATAGCAGCGGGTTTTCCGCGCCCATCAGCAGGGTGTAGCCGTCGGCCGGCTTGCCCGTGACAAAGTTCAGCGCGATCGCGCCCACGCCGCCGGTCATGTTCTGCATCACGACGGTGCCGCCGAGCGTCTTCTCGGCGTGCGGGGTGACCGAGCGCATCACGGTGTCGGTCGAGCCGCCTGCGCCCCACTGGATCACGCCCTGAATTTCCTTCGAGGGGTAGTCCTTCGCCGAGACCGCGACGGTGCTCAGCGCAAGCGCCGCAACGGCGCTGACCAGAATGCTTTTCATGTCGTCCTCCCAAATCCGTTCCGGGCAGACCCTCCTGTCCGCCCGTCGGGTATGAAAGGTGCAGCAAAACGAACGTAACTCCAAATATCAAATGTGATCATCAATTAACTTTACGTTAATTTCAGGCTTCCCGCTCCCCCGAAGCCGGGCTCCCGGGGCGCGTCCAGTGTTTGTGCGCCTCGGCCAGCTCCCTGCGGAACTGGCGGATGCCGAATTCGGCGAAGTTCGACAGGCTGCGGCCCTTCTTCGACACGACGTAGATGGTGATCGGCGCCTCCTCGGCCAGCGGCACCCGGACGAGGCCGGGCATGTAGACCTCGGCCACCGAGAATTCGTCGATCAGCGCAACGCCGAGGCCGTGGCGGACCAGACTGACGACGGTCTGGGCGAAGCGCCCGCGCATCGACTGGCGCAGCGGCAGCCCGGCGTCGCGGAACGGCCGGGCGACGATGCTGCCATAGGGGTCTGACGGGTCGACGCCGATCAGCGGCTCCCCCGCCAGGTCGTGCACCGACACGGTGTCGCGCCCCGCCAGCCGGTGCCCCTCGGGCAGGATCGCGACGATCTTGCCATGGGCCAGGGCCTCGTTCTCGATCCCTGGGTTGCGGATCGGCGAGCTCATGATGACAAACTCGCCACGTTCCAGGAGCAGGTAGTCGGTTGTCTCCTCGATCTTCAGAATGTTGAGGTCGATGAAGAGGTCGGGATAGCGGGTCCGCATCGCGCGGATCGCCCGGGCCGCGATGAACTGCGCAACCGAGGGCGCGGAGGCGAAGGCAAGCCGCACGTCCTCTCCCTTCTGGAGCGAGTCAAGCGCGAGCTGTAGGTTCTCCACCCCCTTGTAGACCTCGCGAATCTGGTCGAAGACCGGCCCGGCCTCGACCGAGGGCACGAACAGACCGGCGCGGCGCTCGAACAGCCGGATGCCCAGCGATTCCTCGGTATGTTTGACCAGCCGGCTGATCCCCGGGGCCGACACACCCAGATGCTCCGCCGCGCCGCTGATCGTGCCGCGCAGCATCACGGCGCGGATCACCTCCACCTGCCGGAGCGTGATTTCCTTCATGCGGTGCCTCCCCCGAATTTTGATTAACGTCATGTTACGATGGAAGTCTATTCCATTATTGACGTTATGGCGAGCCATCCCCAATGGTCGAGCCCAAGCGAGGGAGGCGAAGGTGACGGGCGATCGCGATCTTATCGTCGTCGGGTCGGGGGCGGCGGGGTTGGCCGCGGCGGTGACGGCCGCAGCGCATGGCCTCGACGTCGTTGTGATCGAGAGGGCCGGCACGATCGGCGGCACCACCGCCTGGTCGGGCGGCTGGATCTGGGCGCCGGGCAATCCGGTCTGCGCCCGAACCGGGATCGACGAGGATCCGGGCGCCCCGCGTCGCTACCTCGAGGCAGTTCTCGGCAATCATCTCGACGCGGCCCGGGTCGGGGCCTTTCTGCGTGCCGCCCCTCAGATGGTCGGATTCTTCGAGGAACGGACCGCACTGCAGTTCGAGGGCGGGCTGGCCATCCCCGACACCTACGGCCACCTGCCTGGCGCGGGGCAGGGTGGGCGTTCGGTCATCGCGAAACCCTTCGACGGGCGCAAGCTCGGGCGCGATATCCGGCTGCTGCGCAAGCCGGTGCGGGAGACGACGTTCCTCGGCATGACGATCCAGTCCGGTGCGGACCTGCGCGCCTTCATGACCATGACGCGCTCGGCCCGGTCCTTCGCCCATGCTACGGGGCGGGTGTTGCGCCACATGCGCGACCTTGCGCTGCACGGCCGCGGGATGGATCTGCGTAACGGCAACGCGCTGGTCGCGCGGCTGATGCGCTCGGCCCTCGATCTCGGGGTCGCGTTCCGCACCGGGGTTGAGGTGACCGCGCTGGAGCGCCGGGCCGGGCGCGTCGCGGGCGTGCGGCTGGCCGACGGCAGCGTCCTGATGGCGGGCGCGGGCGTCGTGCTGGCCAGCGGCGGCTATCCCCATGACGCGGCCCGCCGCGCCGAAAGCTTCCCCCGCAATGCCGAGCACCGCACCCTCGCCGTGCCCGAGGCTGCGGGCAACGGCGCCCGGCTGGCCGAGGCGGTGGGCGGGCATGTCGACCTGTCGGTCGCGCGCCCCGCCGCCTTCTGCCCAGTCTCGACCGTGCGCTGGCCCGACGGGCGGGTCGCGCCATTCCCCCACATCATCGACCGCGGCAAACCCGGGGTGATCGGCGTGCTGGCCGACGGGCGGCGCTTCTGCAATGAGGGGCTGGGCTACCACGATTACGTCAATGAAATGCTCGCCGCCGTGCCCGAGGGGCAGCGCGCGCGCTCGTGGCTGGTGTGCGACCTGCGGTTCCTGCGGCGCTACGGTCTGGGCGTGGTGCGCCCTGCGCCGGTGCCCTGGCGCCAATGGGTGCGCCGCGGCTACCTCAAGACCGGGCGCAGCATCGAGGACCTCGCCCGTGCCTGCGGGATCGACCCGGCGGGCCTTGTCGCTACGGTGGCCGCGTGGAACGCGGCTGCGGCGCGGGGGGAAGACCCGGCCTTCTGCCGCGGCACCACGCCCTACATGCGCTTGCAGGGCGACCCGGAGGTGACGCCGAACCCCTGCGTCGCGCCGATCCTGCGCGCGCCTTTCTTCGCGGTGGAGGTGGTGCCCGGAAGCTTCGGCACCTTCGCGGGCCTTGCCACCGACGCCGCGGCACGGGTGCTGGACGCGGGCGGCGCGCCGATCCCGGGTCTCTATGCCGCCGGCACTGACGCGGCCAGCGTCTTCGGCGGATTCTACCCGGCGGGGGGCATCAACCTTGGTCCGGCGCTGACCTTCGGGTTCATCGCGGGCCGCCATGCCGCCACCGGAGAAACCCCATGACGCGCGCCCCTTTCCCCCGCCTGTCGCTGGCCCACCTGTCGGCAATCAACCTGCCGCCGCCGGCGCTGATCGAAGCGGCGGCCAGCGCCGGGTTCGACGCGGTCGGCCTGCGGCTTCTGCGGGTGACCGACGACAGCCCCGGCTACCCGCTGATGGACGACCCGGCGATGCTGCGCGCCACCCGCGCGGCGCTGGCCGCCACCGGGATCGGCGTGAACGATATCGAGTTCGTCAGGATCACCCCCGACACGCGGGTCGAGGCGCTGTTGCCGATGCTGGACGCGGGGGCGGAGCTGGGCGCCGGCCACCTGATTACCGCGCCTTACGACGACGATCACACCCGTCTTGCCGATCGCCTGGCAGAGCTGGGCGCGGCGGCGGCGCAGCGCGGCATCGCGACGGTGCTGGAATTCTTCCCCTGGACGTCGGTCCCCGATCTCGCCACCTGCTCCGCCGTCGTGCAGGCAGCCGGACCAGGTTTCGAGCCCGGGTCTGCGCCGGGGTCTGCGCCGGGGATCGGGATCCTCGTCGACAGCCTGCATTTCGACCGCTCGGGGTCTCGGCTTGCGGATCTCGCGGATCTGGCGACGCGGGATCCCGCGCGGCTGCCCTTCGCCCATCTGTGCGACGCCCCGGTCCACCCGCCCTACACGGAGGCGCAATTGTTGCACACCGCGCGCGAGGATCGCCTGCCGCCGGGCCGGGGGCAGATCGACCTGGCGGCGATCCTTGCGGCGCTGCCCGCCGGGGTGCCGCTGGGCCTCGAGGTGCCGCAGGCCCGTACCGCCGGGCGCGACGCCGTGGAGGTGCTGCGCGATCTGCATCGGGCGACGGTCGATCTTCTGGCCGGGTGTGCCGCGCGGGCCGCGACCTAGGCCTCGGGGGCAGGGCCGCGCGGGCGGCGATGCACGGGCCGGGACGGGGATCGGGGCGGGGACGGGGACCGGGGCCAGTTCACTCCCCCTCGACCGCGCGCACGTCGTCGAGGATCTGGGCCTGCGCCGGGGTCGGCTGCCAGCCTTCGCGAAAGGTCAGGCCGATCGGACGCGACGGGCCCGGCACGGTCATGTCCAGCGCCTGCACCATGCCGCGCCCGATCTCGCCGATCGCCTGCAGGCGCGAGACGCAGGCAAGGTGGCGGCCGTCCTGCACCATCTCGCGCATCAGGATGACCGATCCGGTCTCGATCACCCCGGTGGGTGGCGCCACGCCGGCCGCATCGAACATCGCGTTGAACTGGTTGCGGGCCGGGGTGTTTTCCCGGGTGACGAGCCAGGGATACCCGGCCAGCTGCGCGACATCGGGCCTGCCGGACATGAGCGGATGCCCTGCGCCGGCGAGGATCACCAGCCGGTCCTCGAAGACCCGCTCCTGCACCACGTCGTCGATCGGGGCGGGGTCGCGCAGGGCGCCGACCATGAAATCGATATCGCCCCGCCTGAGAGCCGCCAGCAAGGTGGCGTAGGGGCCGTCGAGCACCCGGATCTCCAGCCGCGGGCGCCGGGCCCGGAACGCGGCCAGCGCGCGGGGCAGGATGTGCGACCGGGCCAGCGGCGTGGCGCCTATGGCGATCCGGCCGACCTCGCGCCCGGCAAGTTCGCCCAGCTCCGCATCCGCCTGGTCGAGCTCGGCAAAGGCCAGCCGCGCGGCCCGGGCCAGCGCGGTGCAGGCGCGGGTGGGCATCACCCCCAGCGGGGAGCGGCGGAACAGCGGTTGGGGGGCCTCGCGTTCCAGCTGGGCAATGGCGCGGTGCACCGTCGGCTGCGAGATCGCGAGTGCGCGCGCGGCAAGGGTGAAATTCTGCGCCTCGGTCACCGCGACGAGGGCGCGCAGCTGGGGCCGGGAGGCGATCCGGGGCAGGCGCGGCGCGATCTCGGTCAGGGCGGGGTCGAGCAGGGCGAAGGCCCGGACCGCCCGCCGGCGCAGCACCTCGCCGGCCTCGGTGGGAAAGAAGCCCTGCGGGTTGCGCAGGAACAGCGGGCCGCCGGTCTGCCCCTCGAGCTTGGCGATTGCCTGCGTGACGGCGGGCTGTGACAGGTAGGACAGCGCCGCGGCCCGGGTCACCGATCCGCCCTCGGCCACCGCGAGAAAGACCCGCAGGTGACGCAGGTTCGCGCCGATCACAGCGCCGCCAGCACGGCGTCGAGCCGCGCGGCGAGATCTTCCGCGCCCGGCTCAAGCCCCAGCGCGCCGATCCGTGCCTGCCAGTCGGCCGCGGCGCTGGACAGTCCCGGCGACAGGCCGAGGCCCGCGACCGTCTTGGCCACCTCGCGCATCTCCGCCGCGCGGCGCCCGCCATGCACCATCATCCGTTCCAGGTTGTAGGCGCCCCGGCGCGGCCAGTCGGTTTCCGGATTCGAGGCGGCGAGCGAGCCGATCACCTCCCCCTCGACCCCGGCGCGCCGCGCGGCGAGCAGACATTCGGCAAAGAGCGCCTCGGTGCCCTTGATCATGACCGAGCGGATCATCTTGATCGCCGAGGCGCTGCCCACCCTGTCGTCGATCATCCGCGCCTCCATCCCGAGGCTTTCAAGGAGCGGCAGGGCGCGCGCCGCCCCGGGGCCGGAGATCAGAAGCGGGACCTTGTGCAGACGGGGATGGACCGGAGCCATGATCGCCATGTCGACGTAATCGGCGCCCGCTTGCCCCAGTGCCCGGGCCGCGCGGGCCTTGGTCTCTGGCGCCACGGAATTGCCGTCGAGCCAGAGCGTGCCTTGCACGATCAGGGGCGCGGCCTCCTCGGCCGCCTTCGCCGCCTCGTCGGCGGTCACGAGGCAGAACACCGCGCGCGCCTGCCGAAGCACCTCGGCCCTGGGGGCCGGGGCCACGCTGAACCCCTCCGCGCGGGTGCTGACCTCGGCCGCCTGCGCGGGATCCTCAAGCTTCAGGTCATAGGCCGCGACCCGGGTGCAGACCTCGCCGCCCCATCCTCGGGCAAAGGCCGACGCGGCTTCGCCGAACCCCGCGAACCCGATGTCGCGCCCCGTCAGATTGCTGGACATTGCAGGCTCCTCCCCGTTGCCGAATGTTGCGGGAGCATCGCGCGCGCCGCGGCGCATTCCAACCCTCTATAGCCAGAACTTATGTATCCGGCGGGGTTTCTGAATTGCAAGAACGGGGCGAGCGGGTACCTATTCGGCGCAACACGAGAAGGGATGCACCATGTCCGACGCCACCACCCAGAAGACCGCCCCCAAGACCGCGCTGGTCATTTCCGCCCATGCCGCCGATTTCGTCTGGCGGTGCGGCGGGGCGATCGCGCTGCATGCCGAGATGGGGTACGAGGTCACCGTCGTCTGCCTGTCGTTCGGCGAGCGCGGCGAGAGCGCGCGGCTGTGGAAGGAAGGCAAGTCGCTGCAGGAGGTCAAGGACATCCGCCGCGGCGAGGCCGAGGCCGCGGCGCAGGCGCTCGGTGTGCATGACCTGGTGAGCTTCGACCTAGGCGACTACCCGCTGGAGCTTGGCCGCGAGGACAAGACCCGCCTGGTCGACTTGATCCGCAAGGTACAGCCGCGCTTCATGCTCAGCCACAGCCAGTACGACCCCTACAACACCGACCACATGTACGCCACGCAGGTCGCGCTGGAATGCCGGATGATCGCCCAGGCCTGGGGCCACAACCCGGGCGAAAAGGTGCTGGGCGCGCCGCAGCTCTACCTGTTCGAGCCGCACCAGACCGAACAGATGGGGTGGAAGCCCGACACCTTCCTCGACATCACGCCGGTCTGGGACAAGAAGCGCGCCGCGATGGAGGCGATGAACGGCCAGATCCACCTGTGGGAATATTACACCCGCGTGGCGCAGCAGCGCGCCAACCATTTCAAGCGCAATTCTGGCGGGCAGTCCGGCGGGCGTGACTGTAAATTCGCCGAGGGCTTCCAGTCGATCTTTCCCAGGACGGTGGATGAACTCTAAGCTGGGCCTGCCGCCAGTCCGGCGGTCATGCCCACCTCACGGAGACGCCCAGATGGCCCTGTCCAAACCCGCCGCCGCCTTTTCCCCTGCCCAGAAGATTCTGCACTGGACCGTGGTGGTCCTACTTATCTTGCAGGAATTCGTCTTCGACGGCGGGATGGGGAGGTATTTCCACGCCTATGCAGATGGCAAAACGGGGGCCTGGACGACGACGTCGATCGCCCACCTCCTGATCGGCACGGTCATCCTGCTGCTGGCGATCTGGCGTGTCGCCCTGCGCGCTACCCATGGTGCCCCGGCTGCGCCCGACGACGAACCCGCGCTCTTCTCGATGCTGGCGAAGGTTACGCATGGGCTGCTGTACCTGCTTCTCTTCGCGCTGCCGCTGACCGGGCTGATCTCGTGGTTCGGCAAATACGATCCGCTGACCGACGTGCACAAGCTGCTGTCCGACGCGCTGCTGGTCCTGGCGGGACTGCACGTGGCGGCCGTGGCGGTGCACCACCTGGTCTGGAGAACCAATCTGCTCGGCCGGATGATCTGACCGGGCGCTCAAATAGGGGGGAGGAATGAGCGAAAGAAGTTTTGATATCGCGCATCTCGGCCATGTCGAGATGCTCACCGACAAGTATGATGAAAGCCTGGACTTCTTCACCCGCGTCTATGGCCTGAAGCTGAGCAGCGAGGACGGGAACAGCGCCTACCTGCGGGCCTGGGACGATTACGAATACGCCACGCTGAAGCTCACGCGGGCCGGGACGACGGGCGTTGCCCATATCGGCTATCGCGCGGCCTCGCCCGAGGCGCTGGCCCGGCGTGTCGCCGTGATCGAGGCCTCGGGTTACACGGTGCATGGCTGGGTCGACGGCGACGCCAGCCATGGCCGCGCCTTCCGGTTCGAGGATCCGTTCGGCCATGTCTTCGAGCTCTATTACGACACGAACTGGTGGGAACCGCAGGAAGCGGCCGAGCGCGCGGCGCTGAAGAACACGGCCTCGGCCTTCACCGGGGCCGCGCCGCGGCGCATCGACCACCTGAACCTGCTGGCCGCCGACGTGACCGAGTTCCGCCGCTTCATGGCGATCTGCCTGGGCGCCCGCGTGACGGAATATATCCAGCTCGACAACGGGCGGATCGGCGGCTGCTGGTTCACGGTCAACAACAAGACCTATGACCTTGCCTGCACCGAGGAGCACGGCGGCGGCGATGGCCGGCTGCACCATGTCACCTACGCCACGGACCAGCGCGAGGACATCCTGCGCGCCGCCGATATCTTCCTGCAGAACGGCGTGCATATCGAGACCGGGCCGCACAAGCACGCGATCCAGGGCACCTTCTTCCTCTATGTCTGGGAGCCCGCGGGCAACCGTGTGGAACTTGCGAATTCGGGTGCGCGGCTGATCCTCGCCCCCGACTGGGAGCCGATCTGCTGGACCGAGGCGGACCGCAGGAAGGGCCAGGCCTGGGGGCTGAAGACCATCGAGACATTCCACACGCACGGCACACCGCCGGTGAAGACATAGGAGGCAGATGATGCCCGTCGTCGTTCAGAACATTCCGCGCGCCACCCCGGAGGTCATCGCAGGCCTCGCCGAGGCCGGCGTCGCCACGGTGCACGAGGCGCAGGGCCGCCGCGGCTGCCTTGCCGCCAGCATGCGCCCGATCTATTCCGGCGCGCGCATTGCCGGCTCGGCCGTCACCATCAGCGCGGCCCCCGGCGACAACTGGATGCTGCATGTCGCGATCGAGCAGGTGCAGGAGGGCGATATCCTCGTCCTTGCGCCGACCTCGCCCTGCGACAACGGCTATTTCGGCGATCTTCTGGCAACCTCGGCCATGGCGCGGGGTTGCAAGGGGCTGATCATCGACGCCGGCTGCCGCGACATCCGCGACCTGACCGAGATGGGCTTTCCGGTCTGGTCCCGGGCGATCTCTGCGCAGGGCACGGTCAAGGAGACGCTGGGATCGGTCAACGTGCCCATCGTCTGCGCCGGGCAGGCGATCGAGGCGGGCGACGTGATCGTGGCCGACGACGATGGGGTCTGCGTCGTCAGATGCGCCGAGGCGGAAGAGGTGCTGGCCGCGGCGCGGGCACGGACGGCGAACGAGGAGATGAAGCGCAAGCGCCTGGCCTCGGGCGAGCTGGGCCTCGACCTCTACGACATGCGGCCGCGGCTGGCAGAGAAGGGCCTGAAGTACGTCTGAGCGTCTGGGGAGGGCGGGGGAAGGCAGATATCGGGGAACACCGGCACCGGGGCACATGTACACCGGGGAACACCGGCCCGGGCGAACTCAGACACGGGCGAACTCAGACACGGGGAGACACGGAGATGAGCGACGACGGCATTCCCTGCCTGTGGATGCGGGGCGGAACCTCCAAGGGGGCGTATTTCCTGGCCTCCGACCTTCCCGCAGGGCGAGAGGCGATCGACCCGCTTCTGCTGGCGATCATGGGCGCGCCCGATCCGCGCCAGATCGACGGGATCGGCGGCGCGGACCCGCTGACCTCCAAGGTCGCGATCCTGTCGCCACCCAGCCGCGACGACGCCGATGTGGATTACCTTTTCCTGCAGGTCTTCGTCGACCAGGCGCTGGTGTCGGATGCGCAGGCCTGCGGCAACATCCTCGCCGGTGTCGGCCCCGCCGCGATCGAACGCGGGCTGGTCCCGGCGCGGGAGGGCGAGACGCCGGTACGGATCCACATGCTCAACACCGGAGAGATCGCCGTTGCCACGGTGCGAACGCCGGGCGGACGGGTGAGCTACAGCGGCGAGGCCGCGATCGACGGGGTGCCGGGAACGGCCGCGCCGGTGCCGCTGATGTTCCAGGGGCTGGAAGGGTCGATGTGCGGCGCGCTGCTGCCCTCGGGCAACGCGGTGGACGAGGTGGACGGCGTCGCCTGCACGCTGATCGACAACGGCATGCCCTGCGTGGTGTTGCTGGCCTCGGACTTTGGGTTGACGGGGGCCGAAAGCCGCGAGGAATTCGAGGCGATGACGGACGTCAAGGCGCGGATCGAGGCGATCCGGCTGCAATGCGGCCCGCTCATGAACCTTGGCGACGTGGCCGGGAAATCGGTACCCAAGATGACGCTGGTCTCTGCGCCGCGCGACGGTGGAACGGTCGCCACGCTGAGCCTGATCCCCCATCGTGTGCATGCCTCCATCGGCGTCTTCGCGGCGGTCTCGGTGGCCACGGCCTGCACCTTGCCGGGATCGCCCGCGGCCGGGGTCGCCATGCTGCCACCTGACGGCCGATACAGAATCGAACATCCCAGTGGCGCCGCCGAGGTCCTGATCGCGCGGGACGCGGAGGGACGGGTGACGGGGGCCGGGACGCTGCGCACGGCGCGCAAGCTCATGGACGGGCGGGTCTTCCCGCGGGGGTAGTGGGGGCCGGGCCCGGGGGGCCTTGCGGTCCGCCGCCGATGGTCGGATCTTTTTGGGGCCGCGCGCGTTCTCCGGATACATGGTCGCGGCGATATGCGGTGCAGACCGCCCCTCCGATGGCCCAGTGATGGAGAAAGATATGAAAATGCGCTTTGGTTTTCTGGCATTCGCGGCCGTGGTGGCCCTCGCCGGCTGTGGCGATACCTACGCGTCGCGCGGCGTGTCCGGTGCGGCGCTTGGTGCTGGTGCGGCGGCCCTGACCGGGAACGACGCCGCGGCGGGCGCGGCACTCGGCGCGGGCGCCGGGATCCTGACGAAGTAACCCGCGCTCCGCGTGGATCTGCGGTTTCCGCGCGGGTTACGTGGCGCGGGACCGCGGTGCAGGCCGTAGTACAGGCCGCAGTGCAGACCGGCCCTCGGGCCCTTCGGTCGCCTCGCGTCGCTCAGTGCGGCAGCCGGGCGACCAGCTGCGGGATTGGGGCGAGGTGCTTTTCAAGGATCGCGCGTCCCGTCTCCGCGTCATGCGCGTCGAGCGCATCAAGAATCGCGCGGTGTTCCGCCTGGATCGTCCCGCTGCGCTCCCGGTCCAGCGACAGGGCGGAGAGCGCGACCCGCAGCACCGACAGGTGCAGATCGGCGTAGATCCGCGTCATCACCGCATTGCCCGCTGCCTCGACCATCGCGTGGTGGAAGTCGCGGTTGAGTTCGACATGGCGCAGCACCTCCGTATCCGGAACCTCGCCCATCTCCTGCGCGAGGACGTGCATCCGGGCCGGCGCCCCCTGCCGTGCGGCGCAGAGCAGGGCAAGGGCCTGCCCCTCGATCAGCTTGCGCACCTCGTAAAGTTCGGCCAGTTCGCGCGCGGTGACATGGCGCACCATCGCCCCGCGCCGCGGCAGCTGCTCGATCACCCCCTCTGCCGATAGTCGGTTCAGCGCCTCGCGGACCGGCGTGCGAGAGACCTGCGCAAGGGCGCAGACCTGCGCCTCCTCGATAAAGCTGCCGGCGGGGAAGCGCCCGGTCATGATGCCCGTGCGGATGGTGCGGTAGGCACGTTCCTTCGCGCTTTCCGGCGCGGGGGGCGGCACCGGGGCGGGGGCGGAATCGTCTGGGGCCCCCTTCGTCATCGCAGGAACGGGGACCGGGGGACGCGAAGCGCCCGCTGCTTGGGCGTGGCTGCATCTTCTGTGCATTCCATGGGCAAAACGAACCTTTCCCCCCGATCAAAATTTTTTTCTCATCTGTGCGGAAACTGCGCGTATGTTTCATGTATACGCGACGGCGGCGGGCCCGCCAACAGATATTCCGGAGGGCGGCGAATGGGAAAATGGCGCGTTGGCGTGGACAGCGGCGGCACCTTCACCGACGTTTGCATGTTCGACGAGACCGAGCGCAAGGTTCGGGTCTGGAAGGTCTCCTCGACGCCTTCCGACCCCTCGGTCGGCATTGCCCAAGGGGTGGAGGAGGGGATGCGCGAACATGCCGGCGTGGGCGCGGCGCAATCCCCCGGCGCGATGATCTCCTACCTCGGCCACGGCACCACGGTCGCGACCAACGCGCTGATCCAGCTGCGCGGCGCCAAGGTGGGGCTGATCACCACCGAGGGCTTCAGCGATCTTTTGGAGATCGGCCGCCAGAAGCGCCCCAGCCTCTATGACATCTTCGCGGAGAAGCCCGCCACGCTGGTGCCGCGCCACCTGCGCTTCGGCGTGGCCGAGCGCCTGCTGCACGACGGCTCGGTCGAGGTGCCGCTGGACGAGGCAGCGGTGCGCGCCGCCGCCGAGGCGATGAAGGCCGAGGGGGTGGAGGCGGTGGCGATCTGTTTCCTCTACGCTTTCGTCAATCCCGACCACGAGCGCCGGGCCCGCGCCATCGTCGAGGAGATCCTGCCCGAGGCCTTCCTTTGCGCCAGCCACGAGATCGCGCCCGAGTTCCGCGAATACGAACGCCTCTCGACCGCGACGGTGAATTCCTACCTCGGGCCGATCATGCACCGCTACATCCGCCGGCTGTCGGTGCGGCTGTCTGACCTCGGGCTTGCCGCCGCGCCGCACCTGACGCAATCGAACGGCGGGGTGGCCAGCTTCGACGCGGCGGCACGCACGCCGGTGCGCTCCGTCCTCTCGGGCCCCTCCACCGGTGTGGTGGCGGCCGAGGCGATCGGCGCGGTTGCTGGCTACCCCGACATCATCACCTTCGACATGGGCGGCACCTCCTCGGATGTCGCGCTGATGACCGGGGGGCAGACGACCCAGGCCAACGAGGCGGTGGTGCACGGCTACCCGATCAAGGCGCCGATGCTCGACATCAACACCGTCGGCGCGGGCGGCGGCTCCATCGCCTGGATCGACACGGGCGGGTTCCTCAAGGTCGGGCCACAGTCGGCGGGGGCCGATCCGGGCCCGGTCTGCTACGGTCGCGGCAACGAGGAACCCACCGTGACCGATGCCAACATCGTTCTGCAGGTGCTGAACCCCACGCATATCCTTGGCGGGCGTCTGGCAGTCCACCGCGACCTTGCGGTCAAGGCGGTGGAGCGGATGGCCGGACGGCTTGGCCTTGGGACGATGGAGACGGCGCAGGGGATCATCTCGGTCGTGACCGCCAACATGGCCCGCGCGATCCGCGTGATCTCGATCCAGCGGGGGTACGACCCGCGCGATTACGTGCTGATGGCCTTCGGGGGCGCGGGGCCGCTGCATGCGGTCAGGCTGGCGCAGGAGCTGGACATCCGGCGGGTGCTGGTGCCGCGCAACCCCGGCACGCTCTGCGCGCTGGGCCTTTTGCTCACCGACCTGCGCGCGAACTTCCCCGTCACGCGGCTGACCCGGTTGACGGCTGACAACATCCCCGTCCTGCAGGGCGCGCTGGAGGAGGTGGCCGCAGAGGCCGACCAGTGGTTCGCGGACGAGGGCATCGCCGAGACGGCGCGGCGCCTGATCCTGTCGATCGACATCCGCTACGAGGGCCAGAACTACGAGCTGAGCGTGCCGGTGCCGGAAGGGGACTTCGACGCGGACGCACTGGCCGAGGTGATCCGCCGCTTCGAGGCCGAGCATCAGCGGATGTACGGTTTTACCGCCGAGGGCGAGGCGATCAACGCCGTCACCTTCCGGGCCGAGGCGCTGGGCCTTGTCGAGAAGGCCGAACTGCCTGAGCGCCCACTGGGCCCGGCCGAGGCCGCCAGCGCGGTCTCGGGCAGCCGCGAGGTCTGGTATCCCGAGACCGGTGCCTTCACCGACAGCCCGATCTACGACCGCGAGCGGCTTTCCCCCGGGATGGAATTCGCAGGCCCCGCCCTGGTCGAGCAGATGGACACCACCACCCTCGTACCTCCGGGCGTGCAGGTCCGCGTCGACCCGTTCGAGAACCTGATCATGGAGCTTCCCTGATGCGTCCCGAAACCCCGTCCGCCGCAATGCTTTCCAAGGCCGGGGACGCGGCCAAGGTCACGGCCCTCGACCCGATCACGGTGGAGGTGATCGGATCGGCCCTCGCCTCGATCGTCGACGAGACCGGCGAGGCGCTGGTGCGCGCGTCCTATTCGACCAACATCAAGGAGAGGCGCGACTGTTCCACCGCGCTCTTCGACCGCGAGGGGCGGACGCTGTGCCAGGCGGAACACATCCCGATCCACCTCGGGTCCTTCATCGAGTTTGTGCCGAAGATCATGGCCGAGAAGGACGTGGACAGCCTGCGCCCCGGCGACGTGTTCATCGGCAACGACGCCTATGCCGGCGGCGGCACGCACCTTCCCGACATCGTGCTGGCCGAACCGATCTTCGTCGATGGCGAGCTGGCGGCCTGGACCGTGAACCTGGCGCACCATTCGGATTTCGCCGACCGCGGGCATGCGCATATCTATCAGGAGGGGCTGCGAATCCCGCCGATCCGCCTGTATCGTGCGGGCGAGGTGCAGCAGGACGTCCTCGACCTCGTGCTCCTGAACTGCCAGGTCCCGCGCGAGCGGCTGTCGGACCTGCGCGCCCAGATGGCGGCGAACCGGGTGGGGGTGCGGCGGTTCCAGGATCTCTGCGCCAAGCACGGCAAGGCAGTGGTGCTGGCCGCGGGCGACGAGCTTCTGGATTACGCCGAACGCAAGATGCGCGCGGGCATCGCGGCGCTGCCCGACGGGACCTACCGGTTCGAAGACATCTTCGATTCCATTGATCTCGAGGAAAGCTTGCCGCTGGCGGTGGAAGTCACCATCGCGGGCGAGGAGGTGACCCTTGCCTTCGAGGCGCCGCCGCAGGTGCGGGCGGGGATCAACATGACCGAGACGGCGCTGCTGGCCACGGTCTATTACATCGTGAAATCGGTGGTCGATCCGACGATCCTGCCGAATTCCGGCCTGTCGCGGCCGATCCACGTAAAGGCGCCGAAGGGGAGTGTTCTGAACTGCGCCCATCCGGCCGCGGTGAACGGGCGGGTGCAGACCTGCCAGAGGGTATCGGACCTGATCCTCGGCGCGCTGGCGGGTGCGGTGCCCGACAAGGTGTGCGCCTGCACCAACTCTGCCTGCACGGTGGCAACCTTCTCGGGGGTTCGGCAGGACGGGCCGGAGAAGGGCAACCTCTGGGTCTATCTCGAAACCATCGGCGGCGGCGGGGGCGCGCGTCCGACGGCCGACGGGCTGGACGGGATCCACGTGCATGCGACCAACACCTCGAACCTGCCGGTCGAGGCGCTGGAGCTGGAATATCCCCTGATCCTGACGCGCTATGAACTGGTCGACGGCTCGGCCGGCGCGGGGAAATACCGCGGCGGCATGGGGCTACGCCGGGTCTACCGCGCGACCGAGGATTGCGTCGTCCGGCTGGACGTCTCGCGTTTCGAGACGGCGAGCTGGGGCCTTGGCGGCGGCGGGGCGGGGGGCAAGTCCTCCATCGTCTTCGGCCCGGGCGTGGCGCCCTTCAGCCTGGGCCGCGGCACGCTGCGCGCGGGCGAATGGTTCGCCATCTCCTCGCCCGGCGGCGGCGGCTACGGCCCGGCGGAAGAGCGCGACACCGAGGCACAGGTGCGGGACGCACGCGACGGCATCGCCTTCGCGCCGGCCGGCGGCGCCTGACGAAACTGCCGGGGGCCGCGAGGGACCCGGAAACCAAGGAGGGCAGGAGCCCGCAGGAAAGAGACACCCCGATCACGTGCAGAGAGGTCCGCAAAGGGCCCGCAGCGATCCAACAGACAGAGAGAGGTAAAATGACTGACAGATTGAACAGACGCGGCTTTCTTGCCGCTTCGCTGGCCACTGGCGGCCTTGTCCTCGCCGCTCCCGGCGCGCTGCGCGCGGCCACCGGCGGCACCCTCCGCTTCGGCCTGTCCGCTTATCCGCCCAGTTTCGACATGTGGGCCTCGACCGGGACCGCGGCGGCGACGGTGAAGCTGATGATTCACCGCGGCCTTCTGGGCTATGACGACAAGGGCCAGCTGACCGGAGAGCTGGCCGAAAGCTGGGACGTCGACAAGGACGGCGTCTGGACCTTCAAGCTGCGCAAGGCGACCTGGCACGACGGGTCGCCCGTCACCTCGGCCGACGTGAAATACTCGATCGAGCAGATGGCCGCGCCCGACAGCACCGCCTATTACCGCGGCCAGATGGGCACGATCACCAAGATCGACACGCCCGACGACCTGACGGTCAAACTGACGACCAAGGCGCCCACCGCGACGATCCCGGTGTGGTTCGCGCATTACAACATGCCGATCCTGAAGAAGGGCGAGCCCCGGACCTCGACCCTCGGGGCGGGGCCGTTCAAGTTCGTCAAGGCCGAGCGCGGGCAGAAGATCAGCGTGACCGCCTACGACAAGTTCTACCGCCAGGGCGAGCCCAAGGTGAAGGGCATCGACGCGATCGTCTATTCCGATGAGAACCTGCGCGTGGCGGCGCTCGAGGCCGGCGACGTCGACATCATCGAATACGTGCCCTGGGCCGCGATGGACCGGATCGAGAAGAACGGCAAGCTGAAGCTCGACACCGTGCCGGGCCCGTTCATGTACCTGACGTTCAACGGCTCAAAGCCACCGTTCGACAACCCGCTGGTGCGCCAGGCCGTGGCGATCGCGATCAAGCGGTCGGACGTGGTGGCGGCGGCCTTCTACGGCCATGGCGCCCCGCTCAATCACCTGCCGATCGACAAGTCGAGCCCCTATTACAACGCCGACCTTGCCGACAGCTGGAAATACGACATGCAGAAGGCCAAGGACCTGCTGGCCAAGGCGGGCCATCCGAACGGCTTCAGCTGCACCATGCTGTCGACCGCGCAATACGGCATGCACCAGCAGACCGCCGAGGTGTCGCAGGCCTATCTCTCGATGATCGGCATCAACGTGAAGCTCGACCTGCCCGACTGGTCGACCCGGGTCGAGAAGGGCAACAAGGGCGAATACGACATCGCCGTCATGGGCACGGCGGCGGATTCGAATGATCCCGATGGCCTTGCCACGGTTCTGGACGGCTCGCAGGGGCCTTCGTTCAACCGCAGCTACAAGCTTCCCACGCCCGAGATCACCAAGCTGCTCCAGCAGGGCCGCGAGACCTTTGACAAGGACGCCCGCAAGAAGATCTACCACGAGATGGAGGCGCAGGTGATGAAGACCGTTCCCGCCGTGTTCCTGTGCTCGCGCAGCCAGGGCTACGGGCTGGCCGAGAACGTGGCGGGCTTCGTCAACCTGCCGGGGCAGCTGACCTTCTACTCCGGCCTGACGCTTTCCGAAACCGCGCTGGGCTGAGGCAGGGATGGCGCGGTACATCGGGCAGCGCGTTCTGGTGGCGCTGGTGCTGATATGGCTGGTGTCGACGCTGGTCTTCATGGTGCTGCACCTCGTGCCGGGCGACCCGGCCGAGCTGCTGCTGGCTTCGGGCAACACCGCGCCGGATCCGCAGGCGGTGGCGCAGCTGCGCACCGAGATGGGCCTCGACCGGCCGTTGATGGTGCAATACGCAAGCTACCTTGCCGGGATCGTGCATGGCGATTTCGGCGTGTCGCTGCGCGACGGAACCCCCGTCGCGCAGCAGCTTATGCTGCGGCTGCCGCGGACGCTGGAACTGGTGGTCGCGGCGACGCTGATCGCAAGCGTGCTTGGCATTCCGCTGGGCACGCTGGCGGCGATCCGGGGCGGGGGGCTTGCCGACCGGCTGGTGTCGCTGCTGGCCTCGCTCGCGCTGTCGACCCCGGTCTTCGTCGTCGGAACGGGTCTCATCCTGCTCTTCGCGCAGAAGCTGGGCTGGATCTCGGCGGGCGGCTACGTGCCCTTTGCGCAGGATCCGCTGCGCCACCTCGCGCTTCTGCTGATGCCTGCGGGAACGATCGCGCTGTCGCTCTGGGCCATCGTCGTGCGGATGACGCGGGCCTCGGTGCTCGAGGTGCTGGAGCGCGACTTCGTGCGTACCGCGCGTGCCAAGGGCCTTGGCCGACGGCGCATCCTGCGCCGTCACGTGGTACGCAACGCGATGGTGCCGGTGATCACGGTGATCGGGCTGCAGATGGGCACGCTTCTGGGCTCCACCGTGCTGATCGAATACGTCTTCAACTGGCCCGGCCTCTCGGGCTACCTCGTCAGCGCGGTCGAGGCGCGCGACTACCCCGAGGTGGTGGGGATCGTGCTGACCATCTCGATCGTCTTCGTGCTGATCAACCTCATCGTCGACATCGCCTATGCGGTACTCGACCCCAGGGTGAAGTTGGCGGCATGATCAGGGCAAGACATCAGCTTTACATCTGGCTCTGCCTGGCCGCCGTGCTGATCGCGGTGATCGCGGCCGCACCGATCCTGCCGCTTGACGACGTGCGGGCGATGGACATCCCGCACCGCTTCGCCGGGCCCTCGGCCGCGCATTGGATGGGCCTCGACAATTACGGCCGCGACGTCTTTGCCCGGCTGGTCTGGGGTGGGCGGGCCTCGCTTGCCGTGGCCTTCGGCTCGGCCGTGCTGGCGGGCATCGCGGGCACGATCCTGGGTCTTCTGGGCGGCTATTTCCGCGGCGTGGTCGAGGTCGTCACCGTCCGGGTGAGCGAGGTGATCCTGTTCCTGCCGCCGCTCCTGCTGGCGCTTCTGGTGATCACCATCCTCGGCGCCGGGGTCTCGACCCTGATCCTTGCGATCACCATCCTCTACATCCCGAACTACACCCGCGTGGTCTATGCCGCGACCCTGCAGACCGCCTCGCAGGATTTCGTCGTCGCGCAGGAGGCGATGGGCACCCATCCGCTGACCACGCTGTGGCGCACGATCCTGCCCAACGTGATGCCGCCCCTGCTGGTGCAGTTCTCGCTCACCGTCGCGGGGGCGATCCTCCTGGAAAGCGGGCTGAGCTTTCTGGGCCTGGGCGTGGTGCCGCCGACGCCGAGCTGGGGCCTGATGATCCGCTCGGCGCGGAGCGCGCTCGACGTGGCGCCGATGCTGCTGGTCTGGCCCTCGGTCGCGCTGGCGGGGACGGTGCTTCTGCTCAACGTGATCTGCGACCGGTTGCAGGACGTGCTGAGCCCGCGCACGGCGGCGGTCGGCGGCGCGGCCTGGCTCAGGCGCGGGGCGCGGGGCGCGGCGCGGCGGAGGGCGAGCATGATGCCGGCGGGCAAGGTGCCGGCTGGCAAACTGGTGCCGGAAGAACTGACAGGTGACCCTGCGAGGGATCTTGGCGGAGACCTGCTGGCGGTGGAGGAGCTCTCGGTCGCGATCACTGCGACGGGCCGGCCGCTGACCCAGGGGATCAGCCTGCGCGTCGCGCCGGGCGAGACGCTGGCGCTGGTAGGCGAATCCGGGTCGGGCAAGACGCTCACGGGCCTTGCGTCGACCGGGCTTCTGCCGAACGGCCTTGGCGTGGCCGAGGGGCGCGCGTTGTTTCAGACGCCGGGCGGGGTGACCGATCTTGCCGCGCTGGACGAGGACGGGATGCGCCCGCTGCGCGGGGCCCAGATCTCGATGGTGTTCCAGGACGCGGCGGCGGCGCTGAACCCGGTCCACAGGGTCGGCGACCAGCTGGCCGAAGTGATCGCCGCGCACCGCCCGATGTCGCGCCCGCGGATCGAAGCCGAGGTGGTGGAGTTGCTGCGCAAGGTAGGCATCCCCGACCCGGAGCGCCGCGCGCGCTCCTATCCGTTCGAGCTTTCGGGCGGGCAGCGTCAACGGGCGATGATCGCCATGGCGGTGGCCAATGCGCCGCGCCTCCTGATCGCGGACGAACCCACGACCGCGCTCGACCCGACGATCCAGGCGCAGATCCTCCAGCTTCTGGAGTTTCTCAAGCAGGAGAACCCGGACATGGGGGTGATCTTCGTCACCCACAACCTCGCCCTCGTGCATGAGATCGCCGATACCGTCTGCGTGATGTACGCGGGCGAGGTGGTGGAACAGGGCCCCGTGGCCGAGGTGTTCGCCGCGCCGCGCCACCCCTACACGGCGGCGCTTCTGGCCTCGGTCCCCGAGGCGGGACAGGGGCGCTTGCAGGCGATCCCGGGTACCGTGCCGCAGCCGGGCCGGATGCCCGAGGGGTGCCGCTTCGCCCCGCGCTGCGACTTCGCGGCCGAGGCCTGCCGCGCACCGCAGGCACTGATCGAAATCGAGGGCGGAGCGGGGCCGGACGGCCGGCCGCGCCGCACCCGCTGTATCCGCTGGAGGGAGGCGACATGAGCCAGGCGCCGATCGTCGAGGTGCAGAACCTCGCCCGGAATTACCCGATCCGGCAAGGCTGGGTCGGGGCCAGGCGCGACGTCTGGGCGCTGGCGGGCGTCGACCTTGCCATCGCGCCGGGCGAGACGGTGGGGGTGGTGGGCGAATCCGGCTGTGGCAAGTCCACGCTGGGGCGGCTGATCCTCGGCCTCGACCGGCCGTCGCGCGGCACGGTGACCTTCGAGGGGCGCGACCTTGCCGAGATCCGCGGCGGCGCGCGCCGGGCGCTGCGCAAGAAGATGCAACTGGTGTTCCAGGACCCGTTCGGAAGCCTCGACCCCCGCCGCGCGGTGGGGGCGCAGATCGCCGACGGTCTGCGCAATCACCATGTCGTCCCCGCCGCCGAGACCGGGCGCGAGGTGGCACGGCTGTTGGAACTGGTGGGGCTGGACGCCGGCGCCGCCGCCCGCCGTCCGCACGAATTCTCGGGCGGGCAGCGGCAGCGGATCGCGGTGGCCCGTGCGCTGGCGCCGCGGCCGGACTTCATCGTAGCGGATGAGCCGGTCTCGGCGCTGGACGTGTCGATCCAGGCGCAGATCGTGAACCTGCTGGCCGATCTGCGCGCCGATCTGAACCTTGCCATGCTGTTCATCAGCCACGACCTGCACGTCGTGCGCCACCTCTCGTCGCGGCTGATCGTGATGTATCTCGGCCGAGTGGTGGAGGAGGGGCCGGCGGCCGCGATCTTTGCCGCGCCGCGCCATCCCTATACCGCCGCGCTGATGGCTGCGACGCCTGCGCTCGGCAGCCGCCCGGATGGGCGGGCGCCGGCGCTCGGGGGGGAATTGCCAAGCCCCGCGAACCCGCCCTCGGGCTGTGCCTTCCGCACCCGCTGCCCCTTCGCGGTGGAGGCCTGCGCGGGGGGCGTGCCCCCGCTCTCGGTGGTGGCGAGGGGGCATCGCGCAGCCTGCATCCGCAGCGAGGACATTGCGGCGATGGGCGGGCCAGTGGGTGGGCCAACAGACGGAGGGCCGACGGCATGAGGTGCGAGGGGACAAAGGGCGCGGCGAAGGGCACTGCGATGATTTCCGGTGCCAATCGCGGCATCGGCCTTGCCGTCGCCCGGGCCCTGGGGGCGGCGGGTTACCGGCTGTCGCTCGGGGTGCGCGACCCATCGGCGCTGCCCGGGGATCTGGCGCCCTTCACGGCGCTGACCTTCGCCTATGACGCGGGCCGGCCCGCGGATGCGCGCGCCTGGGTCGCGTCGACGGCAGAGGTTGCGGGCGGGATCGATGTGCTGGTGAACAATGCCGGCATCTCCACCCATCTGGGGCTGATGGAGGATCCGGCATTGGACGACGAGGAGGCCGAAGCGCGGCTTGACGCGCTGCTGTCCGTCAACATCAAGGCGCCGTTCCTGGTGACCCGCGCGGCGCTGCCGCATCTGTGCCGCTCGGGCCGGGGTCGGGTGATCACGCTGGCCTCGATGTCCGGCAAGCGGGTGCTGGGGCTGAACGCGGGTTACCAGGTGACGAAACACGCCGCGGTGGCGCTGTCGAACGCGGCCCGGCGCACGGGGTGGGATCACGGCGTCCGCGCCACCGCGATCTGCCCCAGCTTCGTCGCCACCGACATGGCGCTGAAGCATGACGAGTTGAACGCCACCGAGATCACCCAGCCGGAGGATCTGGCCCGGCTGGTGGTCGAGATGGTCGCGCTGCCCAACACCGCCACGGTGGCAGAGCTTCTGGTGAACTGGCGATACGAGGCGGGGTTCTGATGGATCATCCCACGCTCGACCTCTTGCCCCGCGACGATACCCTGCCGGCCGAGGTCGACACGGTGGTGATCGGTGGCGGCATCGTGGGCACCTGCACCGCGCTGACGCTGGCCGAGCGCGGCCAGCGCGTCGCGCTTTGCGAGAAGGGCGAGATCGCGGCGGAGCAGAGCTGTCGCAACTGGGGGTGGGTCCGGCGCATGGGGCGGGCGGTGGCGGAATACCCGCTTGGGATCCACAGCCTCGACCTCTGGGCCGGGATGAACGCGCGGCTGGGCGCGGAGACGGGGTTCACCCGATCGGGCATCCTCTATGCTGCCGAGACCGAGGCGGAGATGACCGTACTCGAAGGCTATCGCCGCGATGCCGAGGCCTTCGGGCTGCCGACCCGGATGCTGGACCAGGCCGGGTATGCCGACCGGATGACCGGGGTGCAGGGCCGCGTTCTGGGCGCGCTTCTGACCGAGGACGACGGGCGGGCGGAACCATCGTTCGCCGCGCCGGCGGTGGCGCGGGCGGTGCGGCGGCTGGGCGGCCACGTGCTGACCTGCTGTGCGGTGCGCAGCATCGAGACGGAGGCCGGTGTGGTCTGCGGGGTGGTGACTGAACACGGGCCGATCCGCTGCCGCGCGGCGGTGCTGGCAGGCGGCGCGTGGTCGCGGCTGTTCGCGGGCAACCTGGGGATCGGGCTGCCGGTGCTGAAGGTCAAGGGGTCCGTCCTGCGCACGGCGCCTCTGGCGGGCGGGCCGGAGGCGGCGCTGGGAAACGGTGCCTTCGGGCTTCGGCGGCGGCGCGACGGGGGATACAACATCGCGGTCCGCAATCGCAGCCAGGCGCAGATCACGCCGGATTCCTTCCTGCTGTTCCCGCATTACCTGGGCATGATCGCCCGCGACCACAGCCAGTTCACGCTTCAGTTCGGCCGGACCTTCTGGGACGATCTCGGCGCCGCCCGGCACTGGGCGCCCGATGCCGTCACCCCGTTCGAGCGGACCCGGATCCTCAACCCCGCGCCTTCGGACCGCCTGCTGGCCCGTGCGCGCGCGGAGGTGGAGCGCCGCTTTCCCGCCTTCGCGGGGCTGGCCGAGGTCGAACGCTGGGCCGGGATCATCGACGCCACGCCCGACGGCGTGCCGGTGATCGGCCCCGCGCCGTTGCCGGGGCTGGTGATCGCCACGGGCTTTTCCGGCCACGGCTTCGGCATCGGGCCGGGGGCGGGGCAGTTGGCGGCCGAGATGGTGCTGGGAGAGACCCCTTGCGTCGACCCCGCGCCCTTCGCCCTGTCGCGCTTCGGCGCGGTGCGCCGGCCCGATGGCCGCACCGGATTGCGCGCCGCTTGAGGGGGCGGCCCGGAGGGGTGTTAGGGGAAGAGCCGCGACCGGATCAGCCGAGGAAATCGACGTAGCGCGGATGTGCCGTCCACCACGCATGCGCCACTTCGCGCGCGGCGGCGAGGATCTCGGACGAGATCGTCCGGCGCGCGGTGTTGAGGTAGACGCAGCGCACCTCGAACGGCGCAAGCGGCGTGACGGTCGGAAGCTCCACCAGCCGGCCCTCGGCAATGTCGGCCTCAAGCACCGCGAGCGGCAGGGCTGAGGCGCCGTAACCGAGGCGCACCATCTCGGCCAGCGTGCTCAGCGAATTGCCGTAATGCCGGGCGGCGGGGCGGCGCCGGGTTTCCTCGATCACCTCGGCGACGGGGGAATAGATCGGCGAGCTGCGGGGATAAAGCACAAGCGGCAGCCCGCGGAGCGTGTCGGCATTGAGGGGTGGTGCCCCCGCCGACACGAGGCCCTGCACGAGTTCGGGCCGTGCCACCCAGCCGACACTGTAGCGCATGGCAAAGCCCCCGGGGTGGGGCTCCAGCCCCGCCTCGTTGGTGAGGAAGGCAAGATCCAGCGCGCCCGCGTTCAGCTGTGCCCGCAACTGCACGTTGGAGGCCACGTGGAAGTCGACGATCCCGGTGTCCAGCGTCTCGTCGAGGCGGGCGCGCAGCGTGGTGCCCCAGGTCAGCGCGGCCGGCCCGACCATGCCGATCGCGAAGCGCCGCTTGCGGGTCTGCTTCAGCCGCGACACCAGCGCTTCGTTCAGGTCCATGAAGCGGGCGGCGAAATCGGCGACCTCCTCGCCCGGCTGTGTCAGGCGAAAGCCCGCGGCGTCGCGGTCGATCAGCTTGACCCCGAACTCGTCCTCCAGCCCGCTGATCCGGGCGGAGACGGCAGGCTGCGTGAGGCCGATCTGCTCGGCTACCAGGTGGAAGCTCTGCAGTTTGGTCAACCAGTAGAAGGCTTCGAGCTGTTTGAAATTCATGCGAAAAATGATAGGCCGCCGCGACCCTGGGCGATAGAAGCAATCTATTTGATCACAAAAGTTTTTTGCTTTGACCATCCCCCGCCGGCGCCTTGATGCTGCGCCTGTCCCGGCGCGCCCGAAGCCGCCCCCAACAAGACCCGAGGAAACACCCGAATGAGCGTTGCCGTCTATCTCCCGAACCCGGATCGCTGCGAAGATTGGTGCGTCATGCTGCGCGAGCTTCTGCCGGGCTGGACGATCGAACCGCTCGACGCGGTGCAGGATCCCGCCGCGGTGGACTATGCCGTGGTCTGGCGGCCACGGACGGGCGATCTGGCCCGGTTCGCGAACCTCAAGGCGACCGTCTCCATCGGGGCGGGGATCGACCACGTGCTGGCCGACACGTCGCTGCCGCAGGGGGTGCCGATCATCCGCACGGTCGGCGCCGACCTGACGCAGAGGATGCGCGAATACGTAGCGCTGCACGTGTTGCGTCATCATCGCGACATGCCCGCGATGCTTGCCGCGCAGGCCCGCGGGGCATGGTTCCAGCCGGTGGTGCCGCCCGCGACGGGGCGGCGCGTGGGGGTGATGGGGCTGGGCAACCTCGGCAAGGTCGCGGCTACCACACTGGCGGCGCTGGGATTCCAGGTAACGGGCTGGGCGCGCACCCCGCGCGAGGTGCCGGGGGTGGAGGTTCATGCCGGGGTCGAGGGCCTTGATGCCTTTCTCGCGGGGACCGAGATCCTCGTGAACCTGCTGCCGCTGACGCCGGAGACGACGGGCATCCTGAACGCCGGGCTTTTCGCGCGGCTCGCCCCGGGGGCCGCGCTGATCAACGCCGCCCGCGGCCCGCATCTCGTTGACGACGACCTTGTCGCGGCGCTGGATGCGGGGCAGCTGGGTCAGGCGACGCTCGACGTCTTCCATGTCGAGCCGCTGCCCAAGGATCACCGGTTCTGGACCGATCCGCGGATCACGATCACGGCGCATACCGCCTCGCTCATCGACCCGGGGACCGGGGCGCGGATCATCGCGCGCAACCTGCACGATTTCGACCGTGACGGCACGGTGGCCGACCTCGCCGACGCGGCGCGCGGCTACTGAGCGGCGCGCCGGTGCGGGGGATGCCTATTCCGGGAAGCCCTTGGCGACGTGGTCGCAGATCAGCCCGGCGCCGATCTCGACCAGCCGCTTGACCAGGGCCTCGCCCGTCGCGGCGGAACTGAAGGACGGGTCGCCGCCCCAGACGCCATCGGGGGCGGTCTCGGCGGCCTCGATCGGCACCTGGATACGGGCGCCATCGTAGAGGATCGCGGCAAAGCCCGCCACGTCCATCCCCTTGATCTTGCGGCCTTTCGGCGGCGTGCGCATCAGGTCGGGGCGCAGGATCTCGGGGTAGTAGTACAGCCCGACAGAGGTCAGCGGATCGCCGCCATGGCCCGAGGATTTCGCCGCCGCCTCGGGGCCGAGGATGGTTTTCAGCAATTCATAGGAGACCTGCCAGAGGTAGATCGATGGCACGAACATGCCCGCCTTCTGGCGCCAGCGCAGCGTGACTTCGGTGATCGCGGGGACGTTGCCGCCATGGCCGTTGACGATCATCACCCGGGTCAGCCCGTGGCGGTGCAGCTGGCCGAGCATGTCGTCGAGCAGGGCCACGAGGGTGGAGCTGCGGATCGAGATGCCACCGTGCGAGCTGTCGAAGTAATCCTTGCCGCCAAAAGGCAGGGCGGGGGCCACGAAGGTGGGCACGCCGCGTGCCCGCGCCGCCCGTGCCATGTCGAGGGCCACTGCCTCGGCCGCGAGGAAATCGCCCATCGGCGCGTGGGTGCCCTGATCTTCCAGCGACCCCATCGGCAGCAGGATCACCGCCTCGTCGTTCAGATGCTCGCGGGCCTCCTCCGATGTCAGTTCCGCGATCTTCAGCTTGTCGGTCATTGGGAGGCTCCGCCTTGTCTGCGGCCCGAACGCCGGGCCGCCTCGTCCGGGGGCATGTGAGCCCGGGAGGCGGGGCCGCGTCCAATTAAAATAATTTTCCGCGGCGGCAAGTTTTGGCAATCTGCCGAAGCTGCCCCGAGGGGTGGGATCGGTGCCGGGCCCCTGGGCGGTCGGGAGATCAGCCGAGGATGTCGCGCAGGACCCGGTGGAAGACCCGCGTGCCGACGGGAATAAGGCTGTCGGGGAAATCGAAGTCCGGGTTGTGCAGGGCCGGGCTTTCGATGCCCGAGCCGAGGAGGAACATCGCCGCCTTCGCCACACCGCCGAACCGGCCGAAATCCTCCGAGGCGCGCATCGGCAGGTTCGCGGCGTCATGCGGGATGCCCTCGGTCTCCAGCGCGTCCCGCAGCCGGGCCACGGCCCCGGGATCGTTGGTGCAGGCGCGGAAGTGATCGTGGTGGGTCAGCTCGGCCGAAAGGCCCGCGGTGGCGGCGGCATCACAGGCAAGGGCCGTGGCGGTTTCCATGAGGTCCGACAGATCCTCGTCGCTCAGCGCCCGCAGGGTCAGCCAGATCTCCGCCGCGCCGGGCGCGATGCCGAAGGCGGGCTCTCCCATCGTCAGGTGAGTGATTGTCACCAGCCGGAACCCGGGCGCCAGATCGCCGCCCCGGCCGAGCGCCGAGAATGCCGGGATCAGCCCTGCCAGCGTCTGTGCCGGGGAAATCCCGTCCTCGGGCATCGAGGCATGGGCCGTGCGCCCCGTCAGCATGACCCGCAGTCCGACCGAGGCGCAATTGGCCGGGCCCTCGGCCACCGAGACGCGGCCCAGCGGCAGGCCCGGCATGTTGTGCAGCGCAAAGGCCCAGTCCGGCGTGATCTCGGCAAAGCGCGGGTCTTTCAGCACGGCGGCGGCCCCGGCGCCGGTCTCTTCCGCGGGCTGGAACAACAGGACGGCGCGGCCCCGCGCGGGGCGCTGGCGCGACAGAAGGCGCGCCAGCCCGACCAGGATCGTCGAATGCCCGTCGTGACCGCACAGATGCCCCTTGCCCGGCACCTGCGAGCGGTAAGGCAGGGCGGATATCTCCTCGATCGGGAGGGCGTCGAGTTCGGACCGGATCAGCACGGTCGGGCCGGGCGCCGTGCCGTCGAAGATCGCGGCCACGCCATGCCCGCCAAGGCCGTCGATCACCCGATCGGGCGGGCAGGGGGCCAGCGCGGCCACGATCGCGCGGGCGGTTCCGGTTTCCTCACCCGAAAGCTCCGGCTGCCGGTGCAGGTCGCGCCGAAGTTCCGTGAGTTCGAGAATGTCCTGGTTGCTCAGCCGCATCGCATCCCCCGGCCTTCGGTTTCGTCTGGTCGCCGCGCCCGGCGCTCTCGCCCCGGGGGCGGACCTTCGGGGAGCACCGGCCAAAGATCAACCCCGGCGTCGCGCGCATCGGGAGGCGTGGAGGCATGGAGGCGTGGAGATCTGAGCTCGTCCAGTATTCGCCCGTCCCCACACGCGCCCCGTCCCCACACGCGCCCCATCCCCTCAGGCGTCCGTCCCCTCAGGCGCCCGCCCCCTCAGGCGCCGCGCTGCCGGCTTGCGCCGTGGCGGCGCGGCGCCGATACTGCGGCGAGACCGGAGCGCCCGTTCATGATCGACACCCAACGCCTGCCGGAGCCCAGGCCCTTCGTGCGCGCCACCGCGCTGGCGCCCGTGCTGCGGCATTTCCATGATCGGCAGGCGGAGTTCACGGGCCTCCTGACCGGCCATGGCGTCGATCCGGGGCGGGTGCGCGATCTTTACGAGGAAATTCCGCTTGCCTCCTATTTCGAGGTCTTCGAGGCGGCAGCCAGGCTGGCCCGCGATCCGGTACTGGGCGCGCGGCTGGGGTTGGAGATCTCGCCCGCCGACCTCGGGCCGACCGGCCTTCTGCTGATGCAATCCTCGACCATCCGCCGCGGCCTCGGGCGGTTCCAGGAAACCCTCGCCGCGTTGCAGACGGCCACCGACATGACGCTCAGCGACGACGGGGTGCGGCTGTCGCTGAGCTACCAGATCGCCTCGCGCGCCGTGGTCCCGGGGGCGCAGGACGCGGAATTCTCGCTATCGTGCGTGTGCCGGCTGATCCGGCTGGGGTTCGACCGGCGGTGGCGCCCGGAAGAGGTGCATTTCAGCCATCCGTCCTCGCGCCGGCCCGACCTGCTGGAGCGGCTGTTCGCGGCACCGGTCCGCTTCGGGCAGGGTGCCAACCGGATCGTCTTCGGCCCCGAGGGCCTCGACACGCCGCACCGGACCGAGGATGCCGGGCTGATCGCGGTGATCGAGCGTCACGTGGCCGACCTGATCCGCGCCCGGGAGCCCGAGCTGTCGCTGGCCGAGCGGGTGCGCACCATCGTCGACCGCGATCTTGGCAGCCGGCCGGTCACGCTGTCCGGCGTGGCGGCGGCGCTGGGGCTGGCGCCGCGCAGCCTGCAGCGCCACCTGGCGGCCGAGGACACCTCGTTGCGCGAGATCGTCCGGGCCGAGCGGCGCCGGATCGGCGAACAGCAGCTGGCCCGGCCCGACGTGCGCCTGAAGTCAGTGGCGGCAAGCCTCGGCTATGCCGACGAGACGGTGCTGTGGCGCGCCTGGAAGGACTGGACCGGCGCCCCCCCGTCGCGTGGGCGGGGCTGAGGGGGGCGTCCGGCTCGATACGCCGAGGGGCAGACCTCTCCCGGGGTTGGCCTGGGCACATGCTCTGCCCCGAAGACGCGCGAGCAACGTGGAGGCGGGCGCCGGAGGGGGCGGTGTCATGGGACGGCCACGGGTGTCGGGACTGCGCCCAAGCTTGGGCGTGGTCCGTGTGCCCTGTGAATGGGCGTTGTGTCATGCGCGTGCCGTACCCTTGTGCAAGGTCCATACGGCATCCGCGCGCCCGCCACCCTGAAATCCACCGCATCCGTGCGATGGCGCATATTATCGGATTTTTGGCGTGATCTGCCATAGTGCCCGGCCCCTGCCTCGGGGGAGCCTTGCCCCGCGCCAACAGACAGAGGACCCCATGGACCAGGCCAATCCCGCCGCCACGAAGGCCGGCACCCCGATCCTGCACCCGCTCGACCCGATCTCCGCCGAGGAGGTCGTCACCCTCAAGGAGGTGCTGGCGTCCGCGGGCCACGCGGGCGAGACCAAGCGCTATTCCTACGTCATGCTGCGCGAACCCGCGCGCGAGACGCTGGCCGCCTTCACCCCGGGTGGGACCGTCCCGCGCGAGATCGGGGTGCTGCTCAGCGACGTGGCCGACCGCAGCGTGACCGAGTTCGTCATTGACATCCCCGCGCGCAAGATCGTCAAGGAACGCGCGCTCGACCCGGCGACGGACGGCTGGGGCCCGGTGCTGGACGAGGATTACGTCGCGGCGGAGGAGATCGCCAAGGCCGATCCGCGCTTTGTCGAGGCGCTGGCCAAGCGCGGGATCACCGATCTCGACCTTGTCTTCTGCTGCCCGCTTTCCGCCGGTGTCTTCGGCCACAAGGAGGAGGAGGGGCGCCGCATGCTGCGCGTGCTGTCCTTCCTCGCCCCCAGCGCCGAGCGGGTGCACGCCCTCTGGGCCCATCCGATCGAGGGCGTCGTCTGCCATGTCGACCTGACCGAGCGGAAGGTGCTGCGCTTTGTCGACACGGGGTTCGAGACGGTGCCGGGGCAGGATGACGATTACCTCGACCCCGCGATCGCGCCGCGCGAGACGATGAAACCCCTGCACATCACCCAGCCCGAGGGGCCCTCGTTCGACATCGAGGACAACGTTCTGACGTGGGAGAACTGGTCGATCCGCACAGGCTTCAACGGCCGCGAGGGGCTGACTCTGCACGACATCCGGTTCAACGACCGGGGCACCCAGCGGCAGATCCTGAACCGCGCGGCGATTTCCGAGATGGTGGTGCCCTACGGAGAGCCGCAGCCGACGCATGAGTGGCAGAACTATTTCGACGCGGGCGAATACCAGTTCGGGCGGCTGGCCAATTCGCTGGTGCTGGGCTGCGACTGCCTGGGCGAGATCCATTACCTCGACGCCACCGTGGTCGACGATTTCTGCAACCCGGTGAAGATCGCAAATGCCGTCTGCATCCACGAGGAGGATTTTGGCACGCTGTGGAAGCACACCGACATCTTCTCGGGGCGGTCGGACGTGCGGCGCCAGCGGCGGCTGGTGATTTCGTTCTTCGTGACGGTGGGGAACTACGATTACGGGTTCTACTGGTACTTCTACCTCGACGGGAAGATTGAGCTGGAGTGCAAGGCGACCGGCATCGTCTTCACCTCCGGCCGGCCCGAGGGCGCGTATGAATGGGCCACCGAACTTGCGCCGTCGCTGGGGGCGCCGCAACACCAACACCTGTTCTCGGCCCGGCTCGACTTCGCGGTGGACGGCTGGCGCAACAGCGTCGACGAGATCGACGTGAAGCGGGTGCCGATGGGCAAGGGCAACCCGGTGGGCAACGCCTTCACCCGGCAGATCACGCGGCTGACTTCCGAGGCGCAGGCCCAGCGGGTGGCGCGCAACGATCTGGGGCGGATCTGGCGGGTCAGCTCGGCCGAGAAGACCAACTATCTGGGCGAGCCCACGGCTTATGTGCTGGTCCCCGAGGGGCTGCCGCTGCTTCTGGCCGATGACGCGGCGTCGATCACCGCGCGGGCGGGGTTCGCCACACGCTCGCTGTGGGTGACACAGTTCGACCGCGACGAGATGTGGGCCGCGGGCTACACGCCGAACCAGCATCCGGGCGGGGCGGGGCTGCCGTCCTATGCGGCGGGCGACCGGAAGGTGGAGGGGGAGGATATCGTCGTCTGGCACACCTTCGGCCTGACGCATTTCCCGCGCACCGAAGATTGGCCGGTGATGCCGGTCGATTACGCGGGCTTCGCGCTCAGACCCGAGAACTTCTTCGACCGCAACCCGACGCTCGACGTGCCGAAGGACGCGAACGGCGCCCATTGCTGCCGGTCGAACAAGACGGCGGATAAGGGCGGCTGCTGCGGCTGAGACCCCACTGAGAGTGAGAAACAGGGGCGGGGGCGCAAGCTCTCCGCCCCTTTTGTTTTGGTGGGGATGATGCGCATCCGCCCGGTGCGCGGCCGCCGTGGCGACCGCAGGGCGAGCGCCTGCCCGTCCCTGCGGGCTGGCGCTTTGGGTAGCCGCGCGCGACGCTCATTCCATGCGCGGATGTGGCCGGGATAAAGCGCCTACATCCAGGGGCAGGATGCGCCATCCCACGGACAGGCGCACGCCCTGGCCTCCGATGATGCGGGAGCGGCGTGAATGAAAGACCCTGCCCCGGGGTGACGGGGGCAGGGCTGAATTCAAGGTCGCATGGATGACCCGAGGCAGGCTCAGTCGAGGCTGCGGCCGAGCCCCTCGTAGAGCGCCGGGTTGGAGCGTTTCAGCATCAGCGCGATCACCACGCCGGCCACCCCGCTCAGGATCACCAGCCCGGGGAAGGCCAGCACGATCGGGCTGTCGCTGCCGGTGAGCAGGGTGACGTTCGCGCTCACCAGGATGAAGGACGCGGCCAGCCCCACCACCGCCAGTGCCGGCGCCACCAGCACGGCGAGGGAAGAGCGCGCATGCGCCTGCCCGCGGAAAAACACGATGACCGAGACCGACACCAGCGTCTGCACGGCGAGGATCGCGAGCACGCCAAGCCCCACCAGCCACGAGAACACCACCGTGTAGGGATCGGCCCCGCCGATGGCGAAGGCGCCGAGGCAGATCACCACCAGCGCCGCCTGCGCCAGCCCCGCCACATGGGGCGAGCCATGATCGGGGTGGACATGGGCCAGCCGCCGCCAGATCAGGCTTTCCCGCGCGAGGGTGTAGAAGTACCTGTTCATCGTGTTGTGGAACGACAGCAGGCAGGCGAAGAGGCTGGTGAGCAGCAGCACGTTCATCACCGTCACCGACCAGCCGCCCAGAAGGCCCCCGGCCGGCGCGAAGTAGAACCCGTCGAGCGAAGCCTTGGCCGCGCCGCGCACCTGGCTTGCGCCGTAGTGCTGCACGATAGCCCAGGTCGAGAAGGCGTAGAACAGCGTGATCAGGATGACCGCGACATAGGTGGCGCGGGGGATCGTCGTTTCGGGGCGGTGGGCTTCCTCGGCGAAGATCGCTGTGGCTTCGAAGCCCACGTAGGCGCCCAGCACGAACACCATCGTCACCCCCAGCCCGGGCGAGAACACGTCCGACGGGTGCAGGCCCGAGAGGGTGAGCCCATCAGGCCCACCACCATGGATCAGGATCGCGAGATCGAGGAGCAGGAGGATCGCCAGTTCCGCCAGCATGCAGATCCCGAGGATCCGCCCCGAGATCGCGATATTGCGCCGCCCGCAGAGCACGACGACGGCCAGCACGGCAAAGGACCACACCCACCACGGCAGATTTATCCCGAACGGGGCAAGGGCGCCGGCCATGAACACCGCGAAGAGCGCGTAGATCCCTAGCTGGATGGTGAAATAGGCCAGCAGGGCGAGGATCGCCCCGCCGATCCCGGCGGCGGAGCCGAGGCCCCTGGAGATGTAGCTGTAGAACCCCCCGGCACCGGTGATATAGGGCGTCATCGCGGTGTAGCCCACCGAGAACACGAGGTAGAGCAGCCCGGCAAGAACAAAGGCCCCGGGCACGCCCGCGCCGTTGCCGAAGGCGAAGGCGGGCGGCGTGGCGCCCACGACCGCGGTCATCGGGGCGGCGGCGGCGACGACGAAAAAGACGATATGGGCCAGCCCGATGGAGTTTTTCCTCAGCTGACCGGTGTCGGTGACATCTGTCATGGCGCGTTTCCTGTTGGTGTTCTGTTATGGTTGTCCTTTCTTGGTGCGGGCGGGCGGCGCTGCCCGGCCATTGCGTTTCGTGCCAAAAATTCGATATTTTGCGCCAATGTGCTGGCGGCGATCACCTTCCTGACCGGGCGGTGCCTGTACGGGCAGTCCGGCGCAGGCGGGGTGGATCTTGCCCGGGGCCGCTTTTCCGGCAGGGAAAGGGCCGCATGGCGCAATATTGGGCGCGGGGCCGATCCGCCCCAGGGCATGGCAAAGATGATTCGCAGATGTCTCAACCGCGGGCGGTCAGGGCGCACCCGCGGTCGGGCCTGATGACGGCTCAGGCCGAGGGCCGCAGGATGCCCTCGAAATAGGCGGCAAGCCCGGCATGGTCGGCAAGCGGCAGGACATGGCCCACATGCTGGTCGGGGCGCACCACTACAAGGCAGCCGCGGGCCCGGTCGATGCCGCGCAGGTCGAAGATGTCGCGCCCGGGGGCGGGATCGGCGCAGAACACCTTCTCGTAGTCGATCAGGCCGAACCGCCCCTTGCGCAGCAGGAGGAGCGGCGGCAGCGTTTCCAGCGCGACGGTGCGGGGCGACTGAGGAAACACCGCCCTGAGGTCGATCACCGCATCCGCGTCGGCGCCCCGCGGTGTGGCGCGGCGCAAGGGCGAGGCGTCATCCTCGGCCAGGAACCGGCAGAGATCGCGGATTGCGGCGCCTTGCGCGGCCGGGTCCTCGTTTGGGCAGAAGGCGAAGAGGTGCCAGCGCGCATCGGCGCGCACGGTATGGCCCAGCTGCATCTGCTTCATGTCCGCCAGCCGCACCACCGGTGCCGAGTGGAACCGGGTTCCGATCGCAAAGCCCGGCGCAAGCGCCTGCCATGTCGCCGCGCCGGTCAGGAGCGAGGGCGCGTAGGTCACCGACATGCCCGCCGTGTAGCGCCCGTGCTGGATGAAGTAGCTCTGGAACTTCGGTGCGGTGGCGCCCTCTTCGCTGCCCTCTTCGCCGTCTCGCTCCGCGTCGCCGGGCGGGGCGCTGATGATGCGCGCCCATTCCCTGTCGAAGTCGATCAGGTCCTTCGCCACGGCCTGCCGCTCGGCCGAATAGCTGTGCAGAAGCTCGGGGGCGGAGCGACCGGTCAGTACCGAGACCAGTTTCCAGCCCAGATTGAAGGCGTCGCCCATCGAGACGTTCATGCCCTGTCCGGCCTTCGGGCTGTGGGTGTGGCAGGCGTCGCCGGCGATGAAGACGCGAGGGAGGCGGGTGGCTTCCGCACCGACGGGCACGTCGTCGAAGCGCTGGGTGAGGCGCTGGCCGATCTCGTAGACCGACCACCAGACGACGTCGCGCACCTCGAACGCGTAGGGGCGGAAGATCCGCTGCGCCGCCGCGATCAGGTCGTCGGCGGTGACGCGGTCGCGCGCCAGCCGCTCGCCCTCGGCCAGCTTCTCCAGCTCGATGTACAACCGGACGAGGTAGCCGCCCTCGCGCGGGATGATCAGGATGTTGCCTTCGTCGGCCGACTGGATCAGCGACTTGCAGCGGATGTCGGGAAAGTCGGTGACGGCGAGGACGTCCATCACGCCCCAGGCCTGGTTGGCCGCAGCGCCATCGAGCGTGCGGCCGATGGCGCGGCGCACCGCGCTGCGGGCGCCGTCGCAGCCGACGACGTAGCGCGCGCGCATCGTTCGGGCGGGGCGCCGGGCGGGGGTGTCGGAGCTGTCGGCGCGGGCAAGCGTGACCGTGACCGGGTAGTCCCCGGCCTCGGGATCCACCGTCAGACCCGTCACCTCCCAGCCGTAATCCGGCTCCAGCCGGCTGGGGGATTTACGCATCACCTCGAGGTACATGTCATGCACGCGGGCCTGGTTGAGGATCATGTGCGGCATCTCGGAAAGGCCGTCCTCGACATCCTGGACCCTGCCGTTGCGCGTGATCCGGGCCGGGTCTGCCGCGTCGGGCTTCCAGAATGTCGTCTCGTTCACCCAGTAGCCCTGGCGCAGCACGGTGTCGGCGAAACCGAAGGCGTTGAACATCTCCATCGACCGGCAGGAGATCCCGTCGGCCTGGCCCTTCTCCATCGGGCCGGTACGGCGTTCTACGATGCGGGTGGAGATATCGGGGAAGGCTGCAAGTTGCGCCGCAAGGGTCAGTCCCGCGGGGCCGGAGCCGACGATCAGCACGTCCACGCGTTCCGGCAGGGGCCCCGGGCCGGCCTCGCGTCCCGCCGCGGCGGGCTGGAGGTCCGGGTCGCCCGGGCGAAATCCGTCGAGATGATACTGCATGGCTGCGCCTCCCCGCGCTTGGTGACAAGTGAGCAAAACGATAAGTCGACTTATCATTTATCGCTTGCACGTCGCGCGTCAAAGGGAAAAAGTAAGTCGACGTATCATTTATGTGCCGCGCGGGCGGAGACGGGGGCGGGCCGATGGGCGAAACGGGTAGGGAAAAGAACGGTCCTGGTGCCGACACAGCGGCAGAGGCAACCGACAGCGCGGGCATGCCCGGGCACCTGATCCGGCGATTGCACCAGATCTCGACCAATGTCTTCGCCCAGCGGGTGCGTGCCGCGGGGTTCGACCTGACGCCGGTGCAGTTCGCCGCGCTGGACGCTCTCGGCCACCGGCCCGGGATCGACCAGGCCGGGCTTGCCGAGGCGACGGCGAAGGATCGTGCCACGGTGGGGGCCGTGGTCGACCGGCTGGTGCAAAAGAAGCTGGTCGCGCGCGAGGTCAGCGATCGCGACCGGCGCGCGCGCACGCTTCGGCTCACCCCCGGCGGGGCAGCGTTGCTGGCCGAGGTCCTGCCCGTGGTCCGTGCGCTTCAGGCCGAGATCCTGCCCGGGCTGACAGAGGACGAGTACCGCCAGTTCGTGGCCCTCGCGGCCAAGGCCGCGGGACACGAGGGGCACGAGGGGCAGGACCCCGGCGGCACCTAGTGGCTCGGACGCGTTGCAGTCTGTTTCAGGCGGGCACCGCCAGCGCCTCGCCCGCCGCCCAGACGCGGGTGAGCGCCATGGCGTCGGAGAGATGCACGAGGTCCGCCACGCGCCCGGGGGCGATCCGGCCGATCCGGTCCGAGGCGCCGATCAGTGCGGCCGGCACCGCCGTTGCCATTCGCAGCGCCGCCTCGGGCGTCAGCCCAAGTTGCCCGACCGCCACCGACAGCGCGCCGGGCAGGGTAACGTCGGCCCCGGCCAGCGTTCCGTCCTCCAACGTGAGCCGCCCCTCCCGGCGCAGGATCCGCCGCCCGCCCAGGGTGAATTCGGTCAGCGGGGTGCCCGCCGGGGCCATGGCGTCAGTCACGAGGAACAGCCGGTCGGTGCCGCGCTTGGCTGCCAGCGCGATGCGTAGCGTCTCGGGGGCGACATGGATGCCGTCGGCGATTATGCCGGCATGAGCCGCCTCGGTGTCCAGCACCGCGCCGACCATTCCCGGCTCGCGGTTGCCGAGCTGGCTCATCGCGTTGAAAAGGTGGGTGGCGCAGCGCGCCCCGGCGGCAAAACCGCGCCGCGCGGTCTCCAGCCCGCAGTCGGTGTGGCCGAGGCTGACGATCACCCCGGCCGCGGCCAGTGCCGCGATCTGGGCCTCCTGCGCCGCCTCGGGCGCCAGCGTGACCATGAGGGAGGGGAGCTCCGCCGCCGCGCGGCACAGGCGGTCGAGGTCGGCCGCCTGCATCGGTCGGATCAGCGCGGGGTCATGCGCCCCCTTGCGCCGCGGATCGAGATGCGGCCCCTCGATATGCAGCCCGGCAAAGCCCGGAACCCCCGCCCGCGCCGCCGCGATCCCGGCCTCCAGCACCTGGGCGGTCGTCTCGGCCGTGTCGGTGATCAGCGTGGGCGTGAGGTGGAGCGACCCCAGCGGCCGGTGCGCGGCGCAGATCGTCGCGATCTCCTCGACCGAAGGATCGGCGCCCAGCATCACCCCGCCACCGCCGTTCACCTGCAGGTCGATCAGACCGGGCGCGAGGATGCCGCCCGCCAGATCCTCCCGCCCGTCGCGCGGCGCCTCGGCTTCGGGCACGAGGCCCGTGACGCGGCCCGCCTCGATCACCACGGCCAGGCCATCGAGAAGATCTTGCCCGTCGAAGACCCGGGCACCGGTCAGGACTACGCGGCTCATAGCGTTTCCGTCACCTTGTTCAGATAGGGCGGCTTGTCCGGGTCGAACCCGCGCCGCCGGGCCAGCGCCTCGATGAAGGCATAGAAGCTGACCACCAGGACCAGCGGCGCGACGATCGGATGCAGCGCCGCGACATGGGGCAGGGCGCGCACGCCGCCCCCGGCGCCGCGCGCGGTCAGGAAGACGTCCGCCCCCTGCGCCGCCAGCCGCTCGGCCGTCTGGATCACGCCGGGCAGGGCCGCGTCGTCGACCCCCAGCGCCAGCACGGGAAAGCGGTCTTGCACAATGGCGGCGGGGCCGTGCAGCACCTCGGCCGCCGAATAGGCCTCGGCATGCAGGCCGGATGTTTCCTTGCACTTCAGCGCGACCTCGCTGGCGATGGCAAAACCCGGACCCCGCCCCAGCACGTAAAGCGATTGTGCCCGGACCAACCGGTCAGCCAGCGGTGCCCAGTCGCAGCTCAGCGCCTCCTCGAAGGCGCCGGGCAGGGCCAGGACGGCCTCGCGCAGCGCCGTGTCCTGCTGCCATTCGGCCAGCAGCAGAAGCCCCGCCACCACCGAGTTGACGAAGGTCTTCGTGGCCGCCACGCTCTTTTCCTCGCCGGCGCTCAGTGCCAGCGCGTGCCCTGCGGCCCGTGCAAGCGGTGCGCCCGCCACGTTGGTGAGCGCCAGCGTCAACGCGCCCGCACGCCCCGCGCTTTCCATCATCGCCACGATGTCTGGGCTCTGCCCCGATTGCGAGATCCCGAGGCAGGCCGCGCCGTCAAGCTTCAGCGCCCGGCCGTAGACCGAGGCGACCGAGGGCCCGACCGAGGCGACCGGCACCCCCGCCACCAGCTCCACCGCGTATTTCAGATAGCTCGCCGCATGGTCGGAGGAGCCCCGCGCCACGGTCACCAGGACGCCCGGGTCGCGTGCGCGCAGCGCCGCGCCGGCGTCGGCGGCGGCACTGGCATTGGCGCCCAGGAACCGCGCGGTGGCGGCGGGGATCTCCTGCACTTCGGCCTGCATGTGGGTCGTCATGGCGTCTCTCCCGTGTCGTCGCCGGCGAGGCGCAGCTCGGCGGCGAAATCGTAGGCGTCGCCCCGGTAGAGCGACAATGTGTATTCCGCCGTCGCGCCAGAGGCGAGATAGGCGATGCGTTCGATCCGAAGGCAGGCGGTGCCCGGCGTCAGCTCCAGCAGCGCGGCATCGGCGGCGCCGATGTTGACGGCCGAGAGGCGCTGCACGGCGCGCACGGGCCGCAGGCCGCGTGCGTCCAGGTCGTCGTAGAGCGAGGTTTCCACCGCCGCTGGATCGGGCAACAGGCGCGCGGGCAGGCTGGCGCGCTCGATCGCCAGCGGCACGCCGTCGGCCATCCGCACCCGGGCAAGCCGGGCGACGCGGTCATGCGCGGCAAGGCCCAGTACCATCACCTCCTCGGGCGTCGCCGAATGCAGCGACCGGTCGAGCCAGACCGAGTGCGAGGCCTTGCCGCGGCGGCGCATGTCCTCGGAAAAGGAGGTCAGCAGCGACAGCGCTTGTTCCAGCCGCTCGACCTTCGGCGCGACATAGGTGCCGGAGCCACGGCGCTGCACCAGCTGCCCGGATTCGACCAGCGCCTGCACCGCCTTGCGCACGGTCACCCGCGACAGGCCGGTCATCGTTGCCATGTCGCGTTCGGGCGGCAGCGTCTCGCCGGGCTTCAGCAGGCCGTTCGCGATGCCCTCGCCGATCCGCCGCGACAGCTGACGATAGAGCGGGCCGTGGCCGCTGTCGTCGAACCCCTCGGGCGAGAAGAGCGGGATCACAGCCCCGCCTCCTGCCGGGCGAGCAACAATGCCCCGTCCAGCGCGCCGCCCCGGGCCGGGACAAGCCTTGCGCCGTAGAGCGGCGCGAGGCGCGCGGCAAAGCGGGCGCCGAGCCCGCCAAGGAAGGTCACCTGTCCGCCCGCATCGCCCGCCAGCCGGTCGATGCAGCGCGCGATCCAGGCATCGGCGGGGGCAAGGACCGCCTCGGCCGCCGGATCGCCGGTGTCGAAGAGCCGCGGCGCGAAGCGGCCGAAGGCGTCGGGCGGCGCGGCACGGGCGAAATCGACGATGCCCTCTGCGCCGCCAAGCTCCACGAGCAGCGCGTCCAGAAGGGCGGTGCGCGGAACCAGCCCGTCGGCGGCATGCAGCGTGCGCGACAGGAGCGCCCGGCCGAGCCAGGCGCCCGAGGCCTCGTCGCCCAGCACCGCGCCCCAGCCACCGATCTGTTCGATTTTTCCCGCAATCTGTCCCGCGAAGACCGATCCGGTGCCGATCGTTGCCACCACGCCGTCGGAATCGCGGATCGCGCCCTTGAGCGCGATCACCGCGTCGTTCTCGATCCGGCAGCGCGCGAAGGGCAGGGCGGCGGCAAGGCGGTGGACGTAATCGGGAATGTTCGCCCCCGCGAGGCCCAGCACCGCGACCGGATCGGCCAGCGTCGCCCCGGAGCCGCGCAGCGCCTGTTCCGCCGCGGCCAGGATCGACCGGCGGGCGCCGTCGGGATCGGTCACGATATTGGCGGGGCCGGCGCGGCCCTCGCCCAGCACCCGGCCCTCGGCATCGGCCAGAACGGCGCGGCACCCGGTGCCCCCGCCGTCGATTCCCATCAGAAAGGTCATGGCGACTCCCTTTGCTGGGACAATACCAAAAGAATACCAATGTGCAAGAAATCCGTGCGTCGGCAACGATTTTTCGCCGAAAAATCGCGACTTACGAAAGTGTTTGGCAGATTGGTATTAGTTTGGCATCATCAACAGCGAAGGGAGATTCGGATGGCTGCCACCACCGAGCAACGGCATCAGGATGGCGCGGGGCTACAGGCGTTGCCCCGGGTCGAGGCGTTGCGCCGCCTGATGCGGGCTCAGCTGGCCTCGGCCGCGACGCTGGAGCCGGCCCTGCCGGGGCTGGCGCGGGCCGCCGCGCTGGCGGCCCGTGCCCTTGGGGGCGAAGGGCGGCTCATCTATGTCGGGGCAGGCTCCTCCGGGCTGATGGCGCTGGCGGACCGGCTTGAACTTGCGGGCACCTTCGGCATCGCGCCGGAGCGCACGCCGATGCTGTTTGCGGGTGGGGCCGGGGCGCTTCTGCATCTCGAGGGCGCGACCGAGGATGATCCGGCGCAGGCCACGGCCGACCTTGCAGCACTGGCGCCGGCGGCGGGGGACGTGGCGCTTTGCGTCTCGGCATCGGGCGCCACGCCCTACACGCTTGCCTGCGCCGAGGGGTTGGCGGCGGCAGGCTGCCACGTCGTGGGGATCGCCAATGTCGCCGACAGCCCGCTGCTGGCCATGGCCGAGGTTCCGATCCTTCTCGACACCGGGCCGGAGGTTGTGGCGGGATCGACCCGGATGGCGGCGGGCACGGCGCAGAAGATCGCGCTCAACCTCGTCTCCACCATGCTGGGGATCGAACTGGGCCACGTGCATGAAGGCTTCATGGTCAACGTGCAGGCCGACAATGCAAAGCTGCGCGGCCGCGCGTCGCGGATCGTGGCGGCGCTTTCCGGCGCCGGCGAGGCCGCGTCGCTGGCGGCGCTCGAGGCGGGCGGCGGTGCGGTGAAACCCGCCGTGCTGATTGCCGCGGGGGCCGATGCGGCCCTTGCCGCGCGCCTTCTCAAGACCCATGGCGGGCACCTCGGGCCCGCGCTGGAGGCACTGACGAAACCGTAACCAGGAAGGCCGCACCCGGCATGAGACCGGCAGGGGCCGCAGACAGGGAGACGACCGACATGAAGACGACCTTCAGCCTCGCGCTTGCGGGGATGCTGCTGAGCACGACCGCGGCGCTGGCCGACACCACGATCACCATCGAAAGCTGGCGCAACGACGACCTGACGGTCTGGCAGCAGAAGATCATTCCGGCCTTCGAGAAGGAACATCCGGACATCAAGGTGAAGTTCGTGCCCTCGGCGCCGACGGAATACAACGCCGCGCTGAACTCCAAGCTGGACGCCGGGACGGCGGGCGACCTGATCACCTGCCGGCCGTTCGACGCCTCGCTCGCGCTCTTCAAGAAGGGGCAGCTGGCGGATCTGTCGGACATGAAGATCATGTCGAACTTCTCGGACGTGGCAAAGGCTGCGTGGCAGACCGACGATGCCAAGCATACTTTCTGCGTGCCGATGGCCAGCGTGATTCACGGCTTCATCTACAACAAGGATGCCTTCAAGGACGTCGGTATCGATGCCGCGCCGAAGACGGTGGACGAATTCTACGCCGATCTCGACAAGATCAAGAAGGACGGCAGCTACACCCCGCTCGACATGGGCACCCACGACCAGTGGGAGGCCGCGACCATGGGCTACGAGAACATCGGCCCGACCTACTGGGACGGCGAGAAGGGCCGCAAGGCGGTGATCGCGGGCACCGAGAAGCTGACCGATCCGCAGTTCGTCGAGCCGTTCAAGCAGTTGGTCAAGTGGACCGACTACATGGGCGACGGCTACAAGGCGCAGACCTATCCCGACAGCCAGAACCTGTTCACGCTGGGCCGCGCGGCGATCTACCCGGCCGGATCGTGGGAGATCTCGGTCTTCGAGAAGCAGGCCGATTTCAAGATGGGGGCCTTCCCGCCGCCGGTGCAGAAAGCGGGCGACCAGTGCTACATCTCGGACCAGCCCGACCACGCCTTGGGTCTGAACGCGGCCTCGAAGCACAAGGACGCGGCGATGACCTTCCTCAAGTGGGTGGGCAGCCAGGAGTTCGCGCAGATCTACGGCAACGCGCTGCCGGGCTTCTTCCCGCTGACCAAGGAGAAGGTGACGATCAAGGATCCGCTTGCCAACGAGTTCCTGAGCTGGCGCCAGTCGTGCAAGCCCACCATGCGCTATACCTACCAGATCCTGTCGCGCGGGACGCCGAACCTGGAGAATGCGCTCTGGGCAGCCTCGGCCAACGTGATGAACAAGACCGAGACCCCGGAGCAGGCGGCCGAGGAACTGCAAAAGGGGCTGGCGAGCTGGTACGAGCCGCAGCAGAAGTGACCGGATCGGCACGGATCCGGTGCGCGGCGCGCATTCGCGGCGCCGAAGGCCGGGGAGCCGCGTGCCCCCCGGACCCCGCTTGAAAGCCGTGGCGGGGGCGGCCCGCGGTCACTGTGTGAAAGCCCGGGGACTGTCGGCGCCCGGGTCCCTGCCTGAAGGCCGGGGGGCTGTCGGCCCCCCGGACCCCCCGAGAGTATTTTTGCCAAGATGAAAAGCAGGGAGTGAGGGCATGGCCCAGGATCGCAAGCCTGTGCGCTGGCATGTCGGCGTGTTCCTCGCGCCGGCGGTGATCGTCTATACGGCGATCATGATCGTGCCGCTGTTCGCGACGCTCGACCTGTCGCTCTACGAGGTGCGCGACAAGGTTGCCGCCTTCGTGGGGCTGGGGAATTTCGCCAAGCTCTTCGGCGATCCGAACTGGTCGGGGCAGTTCTGGAATGCGTTGTGGAACAACACCTGGTTCTTCGTCGTCAACATGGCGGTGCAGAACCCGATCGGGATCGGTCTGGCCGCGCTTCTGTCGTCGAACCGGCTGCGGTTCGCGGCGGCCTATCGCACCGCAATCTTCGTGCCGACGATCCTGAGCTTCGTCATCGTGGGTTTCGTGTGGAAGCTGATCCTCTCGCCGCTTTGGGGCATCGCGCCGGATCTGTTGAAATCGGTGGGCCTCAGGCACTGGTTCGCGCCCTGGCTGGGCGATCCTCATACCGCGTTGACCACCATCGCGCTGATCTCGGTCTGGCAGTTCATCGGCATTCCGATGATGCTGATCTATGCAGCCCTGCTGTCGATCCCCGAGGAGGTGATCGAGGCGGCCGAGATGGACGGGATCACCGGGATGAGCCAGTTCTGGCGCATCAAGCTGCCGCTGATCCTGCCCTCGATCGGGATCATCTCGATCCTTACCTTCGTCGGCAATTTCAACGCCTTCGACCTGATCTACGTGGCGCAGGGCGCGCTGGCGGGGCCGGATTTCTCGACCGACATCCTGGGGACGTTCCTCTACCGTACCTTCTTCGGTTTCCAGTTGCAGCTGGGCGATCCGAACATGGGGGCGACCATCGCCACGGTGATGTTCGCGATCATCCTGGTGGGGGTCTGCGTCTACCTGTTCGGCATCCAGCGGCGGCTGCGCCGCTACCAGTTCTGAAGGGAGACGGGGCATGAGCAAACGCGCGCGTACCTCCCATGGCCGGGCCCTGGCGGCCCATGCGATCCTGCTGATCTACACCGTGATCGCGTTGTTCCCGGTCTTCGTCATCGTCATCAATTCCATGAAGTCGCGGCGCGAGATCTTTCGCCACCCGCTGAGCCTGCCGGGGCCGGGGAGTTTCGACCTGGTCGGGTTCCAGACTGTGCTGCAGCAGGGGAACTTTCCGCTCTACTTCTGGAACAGCCTGGTGGTGACGGTGGTGTCGCTGGCGTTCATCCTGCTGTTCGGTGCGATGGCGGCCTTCGCGCTGTCGGAATACCGGTTCCGGGGCAACACGCTGATGGGGCTTTACCTTGCGCTGGGGATCATGATCCCGATCCGGCTGGGGACGGTCGCGATCCTGAAGCTGATGGTGGCGGCGGGGCTGACCAACACGCTGTTCGCGCTGATCCTCGTCTATACCGCGCAGGGCATCCCGCTGGCCGTGTTCATCCTGTCGGAATTCATGAAGACCGTCTCGGACGACCTGAAGAACGCGGGCCGCATCGACGGGCTGAGCGAATACCGCATCTTCTTTACCCTGGTGCTGCCGCTTGTTCGGCCGGCGATGGCGACGGTGGCGGTGTTTTCCATGATCCCGATCTGGAACGATTTGTGGTTCCCGCTGATCCTGGCGCCCGCGGAAAGCGTGAAGACAGTGACCCTGGGGGCGCAGATGTTCCTGGGGCAGTTCGTCACCAACTGGAACGCGGTGCTGGCCTCGCTGACGCTGGCCATCGTGCCGGTGCTGGTGCTCTATCTCGTGTTCTCGCGCCAGCTGATCCGCGGCATCACCTCGGGGGCGGTGAAATGATCCGGGTGATGGTGGCGGGCCTTGGCAACATGGGGCAGAGCCATGCGCTGGCCTATCACCGCGATCCGGCGTTCGAGGTGGTGGGGCTGGTCAACCGCTCCACCCCCACGCTGGGGCCGGAGCTTGCGGGCTATGCGGTGAGCGGAGATTTCCATGAGGCGCTGGCGCGGCTGAAGCCGGACCTCGTGTCGATCGCCACCTATTCCGACAGCCACGCCGATTTCGCCGTCGCGGCGATGGAAGCGGGGGCCCATGTCTTCGTCGAGAAACCGCTTGCGACGACGGTCGCGGACGCACGACGGGTGGCGGATTGCGCCGCGCGGACCGGGCGCAAGGTCGTGGTGGGCTATATCCTGCGCCACCACCCCTCGTGGCAGCGCCTGATCGGCGAGGCGCGCGCGCTGGGTGGCCCGTATGTCTTTCGCCTGAACCTCAATCAGCAATCCACCGGCCCCACGTGGGAGGTGCACAAGGCGTTGATGCAGACCACGCCGCCGATCGTCGATTGTGGGGTGCATTATGTCGACGTGATGCTGCAGATCGCGGGTTCGGACGCGGTCGAGGTGCGCGGCATGGGCCTGCGCCTGACGGACCAGATCGCGCCGGACATGTACAATTACGGCCACTTCCAGGTTTTGTTCGAAGACGGCTCGCTCGGCTGGTACGAGGCCGGGTGGGGCCCGATGATGTCGGACACGGCGTTCTTCGTGAAGGATGTGGTCAGCCCGAACGGCGCGGTGTCGATCCGCATGCCGGAAACCGCGCGCTCGGACGATATCGACACCCATACGAAGACCTCGATGCTCAGGCTTCACAAGGTCGGGCAGGGGGATGAGGATATCTCCATGGCCGACGAGCCGGGGCACCAGGAGTTGTGCGAACGCGAGGCGGCCTTTGTCGCCCGTGCCATCGCCGAGGACCTGGACCTGACACGACACATGGCCGAGGCCGTGCAATCGCTTGCCATCTGCCTTGCGGCGGACGAGAGCGTGCGCAGCGGCCGGCCGGTAAACATGAAGGAGGCCCCATGGGCGCCCTGACCCTTTCCAACGTGACCAAGTCCTTCGGCGCGACCGAGGTGATCAAGGGCGTCGACCTCGAGGTGCAGGACGGCGAGTTCTGCGTTTTCGTCGGCCCCTCGGGCTGCGGCAAGTCCACGCTCCTGCGGATGATCGCGGGGCTGGAGGACGTGACCGCGGGCGACGTGTCGATCGACGGCGCGCGGGTGAACCTGACACCGCCCGCGCGGCGGGAGATCGCCATGGTGTTCCAGAGCTACGCGCTCTACCCCCACCTGACGGTGCGCGACAACATGGGGCTGGCGTTGAAGCAGGCCGGCACGCCGAAGGCCGAGATCGCGCAGGCGGTGGACAGGGCGGCGGGGTTCCTGTCGCTGGAGCCGCTGCTGACGCGGCGGCCGTCGGAACTGTCGGGCGGGCAGCGGCAGCGCGTGGCGATCGGGCGGGCGGTGGTGCGGCGGCCCAAGCTGTTTCTCTTCGACGAACCGCTGTCGAACCTCGACGCGGCCCTCAGGGTGAACACACGGATCGAGATCGCGCGGCTGCACCGGGAACTGAAGGCCACGATGATCTACGTCACCCACGACCAGGTCGAGGCGATGACGCTGGCTGACCGGATCGTCGTGCTGAACGCGGGCCGGGTGGCGCAGGTGGGCGCGCCGATGGAATTGTACAACGATCCGGCGAACACCTTCGTCGCGGGGTTCATCGGGTCGCCGCAGATGAACTTTCTCAAGGGGGGGGCGCTGGGGCTTGCGGCCGAGACGCTGGGGATCCGTCCCGAGCACCTTGAGATCAGCCGCGAGACCGGTGACATCGCCGGCACGATCAGCCATGTCGAGCATCTGGGCGGCGAGACCAACGTCTATGTCCACACCGAACCGCACGGCCTGCTGACCGTGCGCCTGTTCGGCGAGCACAACTTCGTCGTGGCCGAGCCGGTGTACCTGAGCCCCGATCCGACGCGTCGGTTCCTGTTCGACAAGGACGGGCTGCGGATGCGCTAGGGCAGGGCGCGCCGCCGATGATGGTCTGGCGGGTGCGCCCCGGTACGGGAGGGCGTTGACCCATGTCTTCCGGCCCGGGCGCCCGGTTCAGACGTCGAGGCGATAGCGCAGGTGGTCGTCGGTCGGCGTGAAGCTGTCGTAGAGCGCGCGCGCCCGGGCGTTTGAACGGCCGGTCAGCCAGTAGAGCCGGGACCAGCCCCTGTCGCGGCAGAGCTCGCGCAGATCCTCGATCAGCGCCCGGCCAAGGCCGGTGCCGCGCGCCTTGGCGTCGACGAAAAGATCCTCGAGGTAGCAATCGTCGGCGGGCGACCAGCTCGAGGCATGCGACAGATGCAGGGCAAAGCCCGCGGGCACCCCGTCGACGAGCGCGAGGCGCAGCCCCATGGGATGCGCGGGGTCGAGGCAGCGCGCCCAGGTGGCGGCGGTCACCGCCTCGGGCAGGGCGGTTGCGTAGAACTCCAGGTAGCTGGCCCAGAGGCCGCGCCAGGCGGCCTCGTCCCCGGACTGGGCCCAGCGGATCGCGGTATCGGTCATCGCAGCCTTCCCCTCAGGTTACGGAGTGCCGTCTTGGTAGGCGCACAGGCCGATGGCGGCAAGGGAAAGGACGCTATGGGCGGTATGCGGCCCATCGCGAACCGCGAAATGGGCGGCGTCGGGCCCATCCGGCGCCGCATTGCGGCACACGGCCGATCACCGCCCATCACACCGCGGTGGCCCCCACTTCCCAAAGTCCAGAACTGGAGTATGAGCATGATCTATCCGGGGTGGAACCGGGCGATCCGCGGGTCGGGTCGTGGACCCGTTCCACCGAGACGGATGACCCCGCCCGCAGCCCTCAGGCCGGGCCTCCAAGGAATTGCGCCATGCGTAAAATTCTGCTTCCCGTCGTCACGATCGCGGCCCTCGGCTTTGCCGGCGCCGCCCTCGCCAAGACCGAAACCGCCACCGGCACCGTCAAGATGTTCGACGCCAAGTCGCATTCGCTGACCCTCGCCGACGGCAAGACCTTCCACCTGACCCACAAGTACAAGAGCCACGCCTTCAAGGCCGGCGAAAAGGTTGAGGTGAAGTGGATGATGAAGGGCAAGACCGCCGACGCGACCCACGTGATCAAGCTGAAGGCGGCGAAGGCCCCGGCGAAACCCGCCAAGGGCTGATCCCCTCGCGCATCGCGCCGAAAAGTTTGGAAAACGGGGGTCTTCGGGCCCCCGTTTTTCTGTTTTGCCGACGGCTTTCGACGCGCAGGACGGCGTCATTTGTGATCCATTGCACAGCTGATGTGCAGATCGGCGGTTCCCGATTTTCCAGGATTTTTTTCACTTCACGCGGCGGTCTCATGCGGCGTGATCCTGTCTAATGTCTGATAGAAAAGGGATAAAGTCGAATTCGGCGTATTTGCCGACGTGTATTTTTCCGTGCAAACAACCCCGGCTGTGAGGTTGTGCCGGGGTCTTCCCCACTCACTCCATGTCACATGGTGATCACCGGGTCGTGAGAAAGCTTTAAACTGAACTGTTCAGTCTTAAATGCTTGTTCACGAGCTGAACGAAGCGGTTCAGAAAAGCTTCGCCCACCGGCTCACAGATGTAATTCGAATGGGGCCGCCCGGAAACGTGGCGCCCCGGAAAACTGGAGAGAAACCATGCGTACCCTCAAACTTGCCGCTGCCGCCGTCACCGCCCTCGCGCTTGCCGCGCCTGTCGCGATGGCCGGTACCCCGCTCTCGGGCAGCCAGAAGGCCATTTCGAACGGCCTCTACGGCCCGCAGGTGACTGCGACGACCTCGGCGATCCCCTCGGTGATCTCGGGCCAGGGCAAAAGCTGAGCCCGGCCGACCGAAGCCCCGGGGGCAGAAAGCCCCCGACACCGAACCACCTGATTCAAGGCATTCCGGGGCCTGCCGCCACGCCATCTCGGGCGCGACACCAGGCGGGGCCCCGATCACTCCAAGGAGAAATAACATGCGTACTCTGAAACTTGCCGCAGTTGCCGCCGCCGCCCTGGCCGTTGCTTCGCCAATGGCCATGGCCAACAGCTTTTCGCGCGGCACCATCACCTCGATGAACCCGGTCGCCGGCACCGTCTCGATCGACGGGGCGCGCTACGCCCTCGACTCGGGGGCCGCGCAGGGCAGCTTTGCCGTGGGCGACCATGTGCTGGTCAAGACCTCGACCAAGGGCGCGATGAACTCGATCAGCCGGATGCTGCCGCAGAACTGAGGCAGATCCCGGAAGCAGCCGGGGCCGCCCCTGCCAGGGGGGCGGAAAAGGGCGGGGTGCCGGAAGTGGCACCCCGCCTTTTTCATGCCTGGCCCTTGGGCACGCCGTCTTCGTCACCTTCCGAAGGGTTGCGCCGGGACAGTGCGGCGATGTTTTCAGGAACAGGTATGCGGCTTCTGCGTTGTATTCCCGACACGTCAGACGACCGGGCATATGCCGTCCGGGACGCGTCAGTCGCCCCGGCTCATGCCGGGTTTTTCAACCGCCGAACCCCGGGTTCGCCGGATCAGCCCGCCCATCGGCGGCGCCAGACGGACCCATTTCACGGCCCGGCCACCCGAGAGGGCGCGCCGGGAGGGATGAGGTCTTGCCGGCGCCCGAAGGGGCGGCCGTTCCGGGAACCGGCAGACGAAAGGGAAGACCATGATTAACCGTTTCACCAAGATCGCCGCCGTTGCCACCATCGCCGCTGCCGCCGCCGCCCCCATGGCCATGGCCGCGAGCACCTTCAAGAGCGGCACCATCACCGGGATGGACAAGGCGACCGACACGATCTCGATCGACGGGGCCAAGTACCACCTGAACACCGGCGCGGCCAACGGCATGATGTTCAAGGTCGGCGAAGGCGTGATGTTCAAGACCGAGACCAAGGGCACCATGGCCTCGGTCACCGCGATGAAGCCCGCGAAGGACATGACCACCGGGTCGGCAATGGGCGCCACGACCGGCACCTCCAAGATCACCTCGGGCGAGGCCAAGGCAGAGGCCAACGGCCTGTCGGGCAAGCCGGTGAAGGCCGATACCTCGGCCGACGCGACGATCAACGCCTCGGCTTCGGGCGAGCAGAAGACCGCGTCGCACGAGAAGGCGGTGTCGGGCGATGCGACGGTCGAGACCAACTGAGCCTTTGCGGGTGATGTGACCCGGGCTGCACAGTCCGGTCAGCGGGGGGCCCTCGGGTCCCCCGTTTTCATATGCGCGGGGGGCAGTTCCTGCCCCCTGTGGAGGGCGAAAAGGAAAAGGGCCGCCCGGGGTGGGGCGGCCCTTGGTTTGTCGTTCGGTCGGCCGGTCAGCGCGTGGTCTCGCCCCGGCGCCGCACCACCACGTCGACGGTGATCGCCGCCAGCAGGACGACGGCCGTCGCCATCAGCTGCACTGCCGCGGGCAGGCCCAGAAGCGCCATGCCGTTGACGATGGCCGCGATCACCACGCCGCCCAGCACCGCGTGCAGCGGGTGGCCGCGTCCGCCGAACAGCGACGTACCGCCGATCACCGCGGTGGCGACGACGTAAAGCACGATCGTGCCGCCGTCGAAGCTGGTAGAGATCGACTGCAGGCGCGAGGCGTAGATGATGCCGCCAAGGCCCGCGGTCATCGCTGCCATCGCAAAGGCCGCGACGCGGATCTTCGCCAGGCTGATGCCGGCGCGCCGCGCAGCCTCGGCATTGCCGCCGATCGCGAAGAGGTAGCGGCCGAACCGAAGGCGGCCCAGAACGAAGGCCCAGAGTGCCAGCACGAGGAAGACGATCGGAATGACCCAGGGCATGCCGTTGAGCGGGAAGGCCGGCACGCCGCGGTTCATGTTCGAGATCACCACCAGAACGACGCCCGCGATCACCGCCGCCGCGACCTTCAGGAGCGTGAGCCCCATCGGCGGCGCGACGAGGCCCGAGGCTCTCCGCTTGCCATCGCGGGCAAAGGTGAAGGCCGCAAATATCGCAATCGCCACGATCGTCAGCCCCCAGCCGAGCGCCGGGCTGAGCGTGCCGTTGGCAAAGTTGTTGATCGTCTCGTCCTGGATCGGGATCGTGCCGCCCTGGCCCAGCATCTGGATCATGATGCCCTGGAACCCAAGGTAACCCGCCAGCGTCACCACGAAGGACGGCAGCCGGAGCTTGGTGATCAAAAGGCCCTGGAACGTGCCGAGGATCCCCGCCACCACCAGCGCCGCGATCACCGCCGCATACCATGGCCAGCCGACCGAAGGCTGCTGAGCAATCACCGCGACCGTCGCGCCGATGCCGGCCACGAAGCCCAGCGAAAGGTCGATCTCACCCAATATGAGGACGAAGACCTCGCCCATCCCGATCAGCATGAAGACCGAGCCCTGCACAAGCAGGTTCACGATGTTGCCGTTCGAGAGGAACTTGGAATTCTGGCTCTGGAACAGTGCCGCGATCAGTACGACGCCAAGGAGCACGGGAAGAACGCCACTCTGGCCCGCCAGGATGCGCGACCAGGCCGCGCGCATGTAGCTGCCGAAGCTTTCCACGTGGCCTTCGCCGACGACGGCCGAGGGGCCGGCCTCGCCGCTGGCTTCGCGCGAGGCGGCGACCTCCAGCGCGTTTTCGTTGGCGATCGAGGGGGCGGCGGTGCCCTGACCCGGTGTCACGACATGGTCGGACTTGCCGGTGGTCATCAGTTCGACCACCCGCTGGGTGTCGAATTCCTCGATCGGGCCCTGCGCCGCCATCTCGCCCAGCCGCAGGATCGCAACCCGGTCCGCGACCGCGAAGACGTCGTTGAGGTTGTGCGAGATCATCACCACCGCAAGCCCCTGATCGGCGAGGCGGCGCACGAGTTGCAGCACCTGACCGGTCTGGGCCACGCCGAGCGCGGCGGTGGGTTCGTCGAGGATCACCAGCTTGGAGTTCCACATCACCGCCTTGGCGACGGCGATCGACTGGCGCTGCCCGCCCGAGAGTGCCGCCACGGGCGCGCGGATCGAGCGCAGCGTCGTCACCCGCAGGCCGGCCAGCGTTTTCGCGGCCTCGCGCTCCATCGCGTCCTCGTCGAGAAGGCGGCCCTTCAGCCGCTCGCGCCCGAGGAACATGTTCTGCACGATGTCGAGGTTGTCGCAGAGCGCGAGATCCTGGTAGACCACCTCGATCCCCAGCGCCGCGCTGTCACGGGGAGAGCGGATGCGGACGGGCTTGCCCTCCCACAGGATCTCGCCGCCGTCGGCTTCGTGGATGCCGGCGATGGATTTGGTCAGCACCGACTTGCCGGCGCCGTTGTCTCCCACCAGTGCCGTGACCTGCCCCGGGTAGACGTCGAAATCGACGCCCCCCAGGGCCTGAACGGCACCGAAGTTCTTCTTGAGCCCCCGGATGCGCAGAAGCGCCGGGGACTCGTTCGCTTGCTTCGGATCAGCCATCTGCGCCTACTGCTTGATGCCTGCGGCCTGGCAATCCTTTGCCATCCCGCCTTCACACAATTGCTTGGCATCGACGAAGCCGTCCTTGACGACGGTGTCGGCCATGTTCTTCGGAGTCACCCAGACCGGCGTCAGCAGGACGGATTTCACGTCCTTCTTCTGCTGGCCGTCCATGGTCTTGCCATTGACCAGCGCGTCGGGCGGGGTTTCCTTGGCGCGCAGGTAAACGGCGAGCGCCACGGCGGCCTGCGCCTCGAGGTAGATCGGCTTGTAGACCGAGCCGCACTGATAGCCAGCCAGCACGTTCTTCATGCCGGTCAGCGTGGCGTCCTGCCCGGTGGTCGGGAAGCGATGCGGCGGGGCTTTCAGCGACTTCAGGTAGGAGATGACCGCGTTGGCGTTGTCGTCATTCGGCGTGACCACGGCATTGATCGTGTTATGCGCGGTGAACTGCTGTTCGAACGTCGTCCGGGCGACCGAGGGGTCCCAGGTGCCGGCCGGTTCGCCCGCATTCTTGTAGTCGCCGGATTTGAACTTCGGATCCAGAACCTTCATGTAGCCCTGCTTGAACAGCGTGGCGTTGTTGTCGGTTGGGGCGCCGGCCATCACCAGGATGTTGGGGTCCTTCACCTTCCAGTCGGTAAGGCATTGTTCCATGCCCTTGCCGATCAGCTCGCCCACCTTCACGTTGTCGAAGCTGACGTAGTATTCGCGGTCGCCGCCCAGCGTCAGGCGGTCGTAGTCGATGACCGGTACGCCGTGTTCCTTGGCGTATTTCTCGACCGCCGCACCGGCGCCCGAGGAGATCGGGTCGAGCAGCAGCACCGTCGCGCCCTGCGAGATCGCCGATTGCGCCTGCGTCAACTGGTCGGATTCCGAACCTTGGGCGTTGGTGATGATGTAGTCATCCTTGGACAGGCCCGCCTTGGCGAAGGCCTGCTCCAGGTAGGGCTGGTCGAACGAGGTGTAGCGGGCCGAGGTGGTGGTCTCGGGCAGCAGGACGCCGATCTTGCCCTTGCCCTTGGACACGACGTCCTTGAGCTGCGCCATGGCCGAGAAGTCGGGGGTGAAGGACGTGGCGCTCAGGTCGGTGTTGGCGCTAACATCGCCAGCTGCAAAAGACAGCGCAAGGGCGGCGGCACCCGACACCAGCGCGGCGCGGCGCAGCGCGCGGGCAGGACGGGACGGGCGGCGGGGCAATTCGGTCATAACTGGCATGTTCTCCTCCTGAAGCGGGTCAAGCGCGGACCGTTCCACCGGTCGTCGCGCGGTACTACGGCGGCGCGTCGACCCGACTGCGCCCCACCGGCACCTTTCTGCCTGCCAGCAACCGCGTGAATTGCCAACGTGCGCACGCGGCTGGTCGCGAAGTTGTGAAGCGTGCGACGGGGCGCCGCACAGGGTGCCGTAAGGGCAACTTCGATGCTGCGCCGCGGCGTGGAACCGGTTGGAAACAGGCGAGTTCCCTTGAGGGAAAGTTCCGCCGCCCGAGTGCATCTCCCGGTGCCACGCTGGTGAGTGCGCCGAAGAGGCTGGGCGATTCGAATCGTCACGGTACATCACGCGGGCGTGATGATTTTGGCGCGGCCGTGACCCCGATGCGATCCCGGTTGCCAAGGCGCTTTGGATCCCCCCGTCATGCCACAACCGGCGCGTGCAGTGCCGTGCCGTTGCGGCACCGCAGGCCCGACTTTCGCGCCCTATCCCAGAAACCGGTTGGCTTCACTCACGGAAACATTACCATTCGTTGGGTGCAGTGGCGACAAAATGACCTATCAGTCTGCGCAAGCGAGATGTCCAGGGGAGGACATTCGGTTCAGTGGTGACGGCAGCGTGCGCAGGAGGTGCGCTGCCGGGGAGCGAAAGGTCCGATCCCTTGCGTGGGCGGGCCTTCGGCGTGGTGGTCCATGTCCGCGCGCCGGCAAGACCGAAGACGACAATCCGCTTGTGAGAAAGGGAGACAAGGGTGTTGAAGACGAAATTTCTAGCAGGGGTCGCCGCGGCGACCCTGGCCGCGACGGCCGGGGCCGCGATGGCCGAGGACGCGATTTCCGACGGCGCGGTGAAGATCGGCGTTCTCGGCGACATGTCCGGCGTCTATTCCGGCGACTTCAGCGGCCCGGGCGCCGTTGCCGCCGTGAAGATGGCGGTCAAGGATTTCGGTGGCACGGTGCTGGGCAAGCCGATCCAGGTGATCGTCGGGGACCACCAGAACAAGGCCGACGTGGGCTCCGCCACCGCGCGGCAGTGGATCGACCAGGATCATGTCGACATGATCACCGATCTCACCAACTCCGCCGTCGCGCTGGCGGTGCAGAAGCTTGCCTCGGACAAGCACGTGATCACCATCGCCAGCGGCGCCGGCTCGACCGAGCTGACGGGGGCGTCCTGCACCAAGTACGGCATCCACTACGGCTACGACACCCACGCACTGCCGGTGGGCACCGCCACGGCGATGCTGAAGAACGGCGGCAAGTCGTGGTACTTCATCACCGCCGATTACGCCTTCGGCCACGACCTGCAGAAATCGACCTCGGAAGTGGTTGAAAAGGACGGCGGCAAGGTGCTGGGTTCGTCCGACGTGCCGCTGGGCTCGACCGACTTCTCGTCGTACCTGCTGCAGGCGCAATCGTCGGGCGCGCAGGTGATCGGGCTTGCCAACGCGGGCCAGGACACGGTCAACGCCATCAAGCAGGCGCATGAGTTCGGCCTGACCTCGGGCGGGGCCAAGATCGCCGGCATGCTGGTGTCGATCATGAACATCAAGTCGCTGGGCACCGATACTGCCGCGGGTCTGGAATGGACCTCGGGCTGGTACTGGAACATGGACGACGCCAGCCGCAAGTGGACGGCGGAATACGAGAAATTCTCGAACGGCGCCTCGCCGACCTTCGTCCATGCGGCCGATTACTCGCTCACCATGGCCTACCTGAACGCGGTCAAGGCCGCGGGCACCGACAACCCGGACAAGGTGCGCGCCGAGCTTGGCAAGATGACGATCGACGACTTCTACACCAAGGGCGGCAAGATCCGGAAGGACGGCCTCTTCGTCTACGACATGTACCTGCTGAAGGTGAAACCCGGCGGCAAGGACTGGGACGTGGCGCAGGTGGTCAGCAAGATTCCGGGCGACGAGGCCTACGGGCCGATGAACAAGGCCTGCAAGCTGGCCGACTGAGACAGGGAAGGGGCGGGCGGCGCGCTGCCGTTCGCCCCGCCTGAAAGACCGGATGCAAGAAACCGGACACAGGGAGCGGACATGGACGATACCATCCTCGAGGCGCGCAAGATCCGCATCTCCTTCGGCGGCTTCGTCGCCGTGAAGGACGTGGACCTGAAGATCAAGCGCGGCTCGATCCACGCGATCATCGGACCGAACGGGGCGGGCAAGACCACGCTCTTCAACCTTCTGACGAAGTTTCATCGCCCGACCTCGGGCCAGATCCTGTTCAACGGGCAGGATATCACCAGCCGCAAGCCCGCCGAGATCGCCAAGCTGGGGATCGTGCGGTCGTTCCAGATCTCGGCGGTGTTCCCGCACCTGACCGCGCTGGAGAACGTCCGCGTGGCGCTGCAGCGCAAGCTTGGGATGAACTACCACTTCTGGCGCTCGCAGAAGATCCTGCGCCAGCTCGACGCCGAGGCGATGGCGCGGCTGGAACAGGTGGGGTTGCAGGACTTCGCCCACACCCGCGCGGTCGAGATGCCCTACGGCCGCAAGCGCGCGCTGGAGATCGCCACGACCCTGGGGCTGGAGCCGGAGCTGATGCTGCTGGACGAACCCACCCAGGGCATGGGCACCGAGGACGTGGGCACCGTGACGGAGCTGATCCGCAAGGTTCGCGAGGGGCGCACAATCGTGATGGTGGAACACAACCTCGGCGTCGTGTCGACGCTGGCCGACACGATCACCGTGCTGAACCGCGGCGAGGTGCTGGCCGAGGGGCCGTATGAGGTGGTGTCGAAGAACCCGCAGGTCATGGAGGCCTACATGGGCGTCAGCGCCGAGGAAGCGGAAGGAACAGACGCATGAGCCCCGACACGACCGCGGCGACCATGACGAAACCGCTTCTCAAGGTGTCCGACCTGCACGCCTGGTACGGCGAAAGCCACGTGCTGCACGGTATCAACCTGGAACTGGCCGAGGGCCAGTTGATCACGCTTCTGGGCCGCAACGGGGCCGGGCGCACAACCACGCTGCGCGCGATCATGGGCCTTGTCGACCGCCGCACCGGCAGCATCCAGATCGGCGGGGCCGAATATATCGGCATGCCACGCCACAAGATCGCGCCGACCGCCGGCATCGGCTACTGCCCGGAAGAACGCGGGATCTTCTCGACCCTCACGGTCGAGGAGAACCTGATGCTGCCGCCGGTCGTGGGGCCGGACGGGATGCCGCTGGACGAGATCTTCACCATGTTCCCGAACCTGCGCGACGTGCGCAAGCGGATGGGCACACGGCTTTCCGGGGGTGAACAGCAGATGCTGGCCATGGCGCGGATCCTGCGGACCGGCGCACGGCTGCTGCTGCTGGACGAGATCACCGAAGGTCTGGCCCCGGTGATCGTCAAGACGCTGGGCACGGTGATCCGTCAGCTCAAGGCCAAGGGCTATACGATCGTGCTGGTGGAGCAGAACTTCCGTTTCGCCGCGCCGCTGGCCGATCGTCACTACGTCATCGAGCATGGCGAGGTGATCGACGTGGTCGAGGCGCACGAGATCGAGACGAAGATGGACCGCCTCAACCATTATCTGAGCGTCTGAGGTGGGGATGAGACAGATGATCCACACGTCAGTGACGTGGGCCCTGCCGGCGTCGCGTAAGGAAAACAAGGCTCTGGCCATAACGAACAACAAGGGGAGGGGCAGTCGATGAGCTTCGATGTGATGATGAAGCTGATCATGGCCCAGGGGATGCTTGGCCTGAACAACGGCGTGTTCTACGCCATGTTGTCGCTGGGCCTTGCGGTGATCTTCGGGCTCTTGAACGTGGTGAACTTCGCCCACGGGGCGCTTTACATGACCGGGGCCTTCGTCGCCCTGATCCTCAACAGCTATCTCGGCGTCTGGCTGGGGATCGGCTGGCTGCACATCGGGTTCTGGCCCGCGCTGATCATCGCGCCGATCGTGGTGGGCCTCTTCGGGATCCTGATCGAACGGTTCCTGCTCAGATGGCTCTACGGTCTCGACCCGATCTATTCGCTGCTTCTCACCTTCGGGATCACGCTGGTGCTGCAGGGGCTGTTCATCAACTATTTCAACGCCTCGGGCACGCCTTATCCGGGCATGCCCGAAAGCCTGCGCGGGGTGGTGAACCTCGGGTTCATGATGTTCCCGAAGTACCGCCTCTTTGTCATCGTCTTCTCGATCCTCGTCTGCATCGCGGTCTGGTTCGTGATCGAACGCACCCGGATCGGCGCCATGCTGCGGGCCGGGACCGAGAACCCCGAACTGGTGCAGGCCTTCGGCATCAACGTGCCGCGGATGGTCACGCTGACCTTCGGCTTCGGCACCGCGCTGGCGGGGCTGGCGGGTGTGCTGGCCGCGCCGATCTATTCCGTCTCGCCGCTGATGGGGGCCAACCTGATCATCATCATCTTCGCGGTGGTGGTGATCGGCGGCATGGGGTCGATCGCGGGCGCCGTGGTGACGGGCCTTGCGCTGGGGCTGATCGAGGGGGTGACCAAGGTGTTCTACGCACCCGCCTCCAACACCGTGATCTTCTTCCTGATGGTGATCGTCCTGCTGGTCAGGCCGGCAGGCCTCTTCGGGCGTCAGGGCTAGGGGCAGAGAATGACCGATATCGCTGAATTCGAAGAAGACGTGCCGGCGCAGGACCGGGGCCGTACCCGGATCGGGCAGGCCGTACTGTGGATCCTGCTGCTGGGCTTCGTTCTGCTGGCGCCGTTCTTCCTCTACCCCGTCTTCGTGATGCAGCTCCTGTGCTTTGCGCTGTTCGCCTGCGCCTTCAACCTGCTGATCGGCTTCACGGGCTTGCTGAGCTTCGGCCACGCCGCCTTCTTCGGGGGGGCTGCCTACATCTGCGGCCATGTGCTGACGGCCTGGGGCTTTCCGCCGCTTCTGGGGATCATCGCTGGCGGGCTGTTCGCGGCCGTCCTGGGCCTTGTCGTGGGGGCGCTGGCGATCCGCCGGCAGGGGATCTACTTTGCCATGATCACCCTGGCACTGGCCCAGATCGTCTATTTCTTCGCCCTCCAGCTTCCCTTCACCGGGGGCGAGGACGGGTTGCAGGGGATCCCGCGGGGCTACCTTCTGGGGTTCATCAACCTCAACGACTCGCTCAACATGTACTACTTCGTTGCGGTGGTGTTCCTTGTGGGGTTCCTCGCGATCTACCGCACGATCCACTCGCCCTTCGGTCAGGTTCTCCAGGCGATCCGCGAGAACGAGCCGCGGGCGCTTTCGCTGGGCTACAACGTGGACCGGTTCAAGCTGATCGCCTTCGTGCTGTCGGCGACGCTGGCGGGGGTCGCCGGGTCGACCAAGGCGATCGTGTTCCAGTTCGCCTCGCTCACCGATGTGCACTGGTCGACCTCGGGCGAGGTGATCCTGATGACGCTGGTCGGCGGCATGGGCACGATCTTCGGCCCCGTCCTTGGCGCCTTCATCGTGGTGGCGCTGCAGCACGTGCTGACCGGCATCGGGTCGTGGGTGCAGGTGGTGATCGGCGCGACCTTCGTGGCCTGCGTGCTGGTGTTCCGCCGCGGCATCATCGGCGAGATCGCGCGGCTTCTGAAACTGCACTCGGTCTGACGCCCCCGGGGGGCGCGCCCATCGCGGCGCGCCCCTCCCTCCGTCTCTTTCATTGTTCCCCAAATACGCAGGCTGGGGCCGAAACCGCCCCCGCCACCCGCTTCAGGCCGCCTCGGCCCGCCATGCCGCCTCGCGCGCCCGCACCCGGCGCGCGGCAAGCCCGAGGATGGCGGAGGCAGCAAGGCACCAGCCGGCCATCCACAGCATCTGCGTGGGCAGGCGCACGCCCATGTCGATCAGCACCCCGGTGATCCCGGGACCCGCCGCGGTCGCCAGCACCATGGCGGCAACGACGAGCGCGCGGATGCCGCCCAGGTTCGCGGTGCCGTAGACCTCGGGCCAGAGCGCGCCCATCAGCGTGCTGGTGAACCCGTTCGACACCCCGAGCAGCGCCATGAAGACGAAGATCCCCCAGACCGGGGCGACCAGCGCGACCGCCAGCGCCGCCAGGAAGAGCGGGCCCAGGAAGTAGGGCAACAGCCTGAGCGCTCCGAACCGATCCACCAGCGCGCCGCAGACGAAGCCGAAGACGATCGTCGCCCCCGACATCAGCGGAAAGGCAGCGGCGAAGGCCAGTGGCGGGTAGTGCCGCAACTCGGTCAGGTAGCCCTGCTGGAAATAGACGATCGTACCGATGAAGGGCGGCGCCAGCAGCCCCACCAGAAGCAGGTAGAAGACCGGGTCGCGCACCACCTCGGCCCGGGTCCAGTCCCGCGCAGTGGTGCCCTGGTGCGATGCGATCTCGGCGCCCGAGGGCACCCGCTCGACCCGCATCAGCGCCATGATCAGGGGCCATCCGATCAGCAGGCTCACCGCCGCCGCCAGGTACCAGGCGGTGTGCCAGCTGCCGCTCGCGCCAACGACCAGCACGACGATCACCGGCAGGATGGCCGAGCCCGCGGACAGCCCTGGCGCGATCATGGCCATCGCCCGGCCGCGGCTTGCCACGAACCAGCGCCCGGTCTCGGTGAAGGCGATCTCGGTCATCATGCCCTGGCCGAAGAGCCGGAGCAGGTAGATCGCGATCCCCAGCACCCAGACGTTCGGCGACACCGCGATCAGCCCGCAGGCCAGCGCCAGCGCGGGCATGGCGAAGCGCACGACCTTCCAGCCCGGCATCAGGTCCAGCGTCCGGCCGAGGAACGGCAGCGTCGCCGCGCTCGCCAGCGTCGCCAGCATGTAGATCCCGCCGAAGGCCCCGCCGGACAGCCCGAACGTCTCGCGCAGGGCGTTGCCCGACAGGCCGATGAAGAACGTCTGCCCGAAGGAGGAAAACAGCGTCAGCAGGAACCCCGCCGACAGCCACCGCGCATTGTCGGCAAAGAACCGAACCGTGTCCCTGAACATCCGCTCACCGCAAACCTGCCCCGTCCGGACGTTAAACCGCCCGCCGTCAGCGGGCGCAACCCCGCCCGGGCGGCGAGAGGTGTGGATGGTCCCCAGCCTGGGGGGCGCCGGGTCAGGCGATCCCCTTGCAGAAGATCTCGATCGCGCGGTCGCGGCGGCGGTCATATTCCGGCGCGCGGTCGATCGAGCAGGCGCTCTGGTCGAGGAGCGCCGTCACCGGGTTCTCGAAGGCCATGTCACGCAGGATCGCCGCCGCCAGCGGCACGTCGTCCAGCGCGATCTCGCCCGCCGCGACGCTGGCGGAAAGCTCCGCCTCCAGCCGGTCGACAAGATCGCTGAACCCGTTTTCCAGCACGTGGCCCGCCAGTTCGGGCTGGCGCCGGGTCTCGGCGATCACCGTGCGCAGGATGTCGAGCGAGCGCGTCGCGCGCTTGCGCTCCCAGTCCGGGGTGAGGATCAGGCGCAGGCGGTCGGGCAGGGGCAGGGCGCGCGCGCTTTCGGGCAGGGGCGAGAAAACCCCGTCGAACAGCCGCCGCATGCAGGCGCCGATCAGGATCTCGCGGGCGGGGAAGTGCTCGTAGACGGTACGCTTCGACATTCCGGCGGCCCGGGCGATCGCGGCCATCGACACGCCGCCGGTGTCGGGGCCGGCCAGCACGTCCTCGGTGGCGTCGAGGATGCGCGCAAGTCGGGTATCGTGGTCAAGCTGCGGCGGACGCCCGCGTCGCGGCGCGGCCTCGGCCCCGCAATCGCGGGGCAGCGTGCAGGGCGCCGTGTCCCGGCAGGTGCCGCCTTGGCCGTCGGTGTTACTCATCCGCCTCTCCTCGTCGCGGTGGGGTATGTCATACACCAAATCCGCACTTTACAAAACCCTGTGGTTTCCATATTGGGAACCAGACAGAAGGATCCGCGCCGCACTGCGGCGATGAAGACCCCCGACACCTCACGCCCCGCGCGCGTTCAGCAGGAGTGTTCCCCGATGCCCGCCCAGCCCCGTCTTTCGCGCGCTGCGCTTTCCGCCCTGGCCCTCGCGGCCCTGATTATGCCGGCAAGCCTTGCCGCCGTTCCCGCCGCCGCGCAACAGGCCGGTGGCCAGCGCCCGCCGCAACCGGTCACCGTGGTCACGCTCAAGGCTTCGAACGTGGCGCTGACGACGACCCTTCCGGGCCGCGTTGCCGCCTCCGAAGTGGCCGAGGTGCGCCCGCAGGTCAACGGGATCGTCACGAAGCGTATGTTCAAGGAGGGCAGCGAGGTCAAGAAGGACCAGCCGCTCTACCAGATCGACGACGCGACCTACCGCGCCGCCGTCGCCGGCGCCGAGGCCAGCCTCGCGCAAGCCCAGGCCCAGCTCGGCGAAGCCGAGACCGAGGCCAAGCGGCAGGAGGCCCTGAAGGGCCGCGCGGTGGTCAGTCAGTCGAACCTCGACACCGCGATCTCGGCGCGGGACGTGGCCAAGGCGGCGGTCGCGCTGGCGCAGGCCAACCTCGACAAGGCCAAGGTCGACCTCGACCGCACCACGATCCGGGCGCAGATCTCCGGCACGATCGGCCTGAGCCAGACCACCCGTGGCGCGCTTGTCACGTCGGGGCAGGCGGCGCCGCTGGCGACGATCCGGTCGCTTGATCCGGTCTATGTCGACGTCACCCAGTCGGCGGCCGATCTGGTGCGCTGGCGCCGCAAGCTGGCCGATGGCGGCAATATCGGCGATGCGGCCAATGTGCCGGTCACGCTGCGCCTGGCGGATGGCACCGAATACGACCAGAAGGGCCACCTCTCGGCGGCCGAGCCCCACGTGGACGAGCAGACCGGCGTGGTCGTGCTGCGGCTGACCTTCCCGAACCCGCAGAAGATCCTGCTGCCGGGCATGTACGTGCAGGTCGAGATGCCCCAGGGCACGGCCGAGAACGTCGTCCTGGTCCCGCAGGAGGCCGTGACCCGCGACCGGCGGGGCGAGGCGGTGGCGATGGTCGTCAACGCCAAGGACGTGGTCGAACAGCGCCAGCTCAAGGTGTTGCGCGACGACGGGCATTTCTGGGTCGTCGATGGCGGCGTGAAGGCGGGCGACAAGGTGATCGTGGCCGGCCTGCAGAAGATCGCCCCCGGCGCCACCGTGAAGCCCGCCGAGCGGGCCGCCGACGCCGCCAAGCCCGCCTCAGACGCCAAGGGCGGCGACAAGGGCTGATCCGGCGACCGCGCCGGCCCCTTCCGCTTCGCCGTTCAGACCTCAAACGCCGTCCGGCAAAGGACAAACCTCATGGCACGTTTCTTCATCGACCGGCCGGTCTTCGCCTGGGTGATCGCGATCCTCATCATGGGGGTGGGCGTTCTTTCGATCCTGAAGCTTCCCGTCGCGCAATATCCCGAGATCGCCCCCCCGGCGGTCCGCATCACGGCGACCTATCCGGGCGCCTCGGCCGAGACCATTGCCAACACGGTCACCCAGGTGATCGAGCAGCAGATGACGGGTCTCGACGGCCTGATGTACTTGTCGTCGTCGTCGACATCGGCGGGGCAGGCCCAGATCACCCTGACGTTCCGCAGCGGGACCGACCCCGACATCGCCCAGGTCCAGGTGCAGAACAAGCTGTCCTCGGCGACGCCGCTGCTGCCGGAGGTGGTGCAGCGCCAGGGGGTCAAGGTCGAGAAGACCTCGACCTCGTTCCTCATGGTCGTGGGCCTGACCACCGACAACCCGGACCTGAGCCAGGTCGACCTGTCCGATTACATGAAATCGAACATGTCCGACACTCTGAGCCGGGTGAAGGGTGTGGGCGGCATCACCGCGTTCGGCGCGAGCTACGCGATGCGGATCTGGCTCGACCCGTCCAAGCTCGCGGCCTATCAGCTGACACCGCAGGATGTGGTCTCGGCGGTGGAGGCGCAGAACGCCCAGATCTCGGCCGGCGCCTTCGGCGACCTGCCGACGGTCAAGGGGCAGGAGTTGAACGCGACGATCACCGCGCAATCGCTGCTCAAGACGCCGAAGGATTTCGAGCAGATCGTGCTGCGTTCGCAGACCGACGGCGGCCTCGTGCTGCTCAAGGACGTGGCCAAGGTCGAAATCGGCGCCGAGAACTACTCCGTCATCGCGCGCTACAACGGCCGGCCCTCGGCGGGGATGGCGATCCAGCTGTCCTCGGGGGCCAACGCGCTCGATACCGCGACGCGGGTGCGCAACACCGTCGAGGAGATGTCAAAGTACTTCCCCAAGGGCGTGCACTACGTCATCCCCTACGACACCACGCCCTTCGTGAAGATCTCGATCGAGGAGGTCGTGAAGACGCTGGTCGAGGCGATCGTTCTGGTGTTCTTCGTGATGCTGCTGTTCCTGCAGAACATCCGCGCCACGTTGATCCCGACGCTGGCGGTGCCGGTCGTCCTTCTGGGGACCTTCGGCATTCTCGCGGCGGCGGGCTATACGATCAACACGCTCACCATGCTTGCCATGGTGCTGGCGATCGGTCTGCTGGTCGACGACGCCATCGTCGTGGTCGAGAACGTCGAGCGGATCATCGAGGACGAGGGGCTGGAACCCCGCGAAGCAACGCGCAAGTCGATGGGCCAGATCACCGGGGCGCTTGTCGGCGTCGCGCTGGTCCTGTCGGCGGTGTTCGTGCCGATGGCGTTCTTCGGCGGCTCCACGGGGGTGATCTATCAGCAGTTCTCGGTCACCATCATCTCAGCGATGCTGCTGTCGGTGGTGGTCGCGCTGACGTTGACGCCCGCGCTTTGCGCCACGATCCTGCGCGCCAAGGACGCCCAGCACACCAAGCGGGGCCCCTTCGGCTGGTTCAACCGGGGCTTTGGCCGGGTGACGGGGGGCTACGGCGCGACCGTGGGCTACATCGTCAAGCGGCCGCTCCGCATCGGTCTGATCTACCTCGCGATCGGCGCGGGGATGGTCTGGCTGTTCGTGCAGACCCCGACGGGCTTCTTGCCGGACGAGGACCAGGGCGTGATGTTCGCCCTCGTCCAGGCGCCTACCGGCGCCACCGCTGCCCGCACCCTGAAGGTCGTGCAGAAGGTCGAGGATTACTTCGAGACGAAGGAGAAGAAGAACGTCGAATCCACCTTCGGCATCGTCGGCTTCAGCTTTGCCGGGCAGGGGCAGAACATGGGCATGGCCTTCGTCCGGCTGAAGGACTGGAAGGATCGCCCGAACCCGGGACAGAGCGTCCAGGCGATCGCCGGGCGGGCCTTCCCCAACTTCATGGCGATCCAGGACGCGATGGTCTTCCCGATCGTGCCGCCGGCGGTGATTTCGCTCGGCAACGCCTCGGGGTTCGATTTCTACCTTCAGGCGCAGAACGGGCAGAGCCACGAGGAGCTTCTGAACGCCCGCAACCAGATGCTGGGCATGTTGGCCAAGAGCAATCTGATCGCCACCGCGCGGCCATCGGGGCTCGAGGATGCGACGCAGTACGACCTCAACATCGACTGGCGGCAGGCGGGGGCCTACGGGCTTACGCCGGCACAGGTGGCGAACACCCTGTCGATCGCCTTCGCCGGGCAGTACGTCAACGATTTCAATGACAACGGCCGGGTGAAGAAGGTCTACGTGCAGGGCGAGCCCTCGGCGCGGTCGGATCCGTCCGACCTCGACAAGTGGCGCGTGCGGAACGCCTCGGGGGGGCTGGTGCCGTTCTCGAACTTCACCACCGCGTCGTGGAAGTTCGGTGCGCAGGGCCTGACCCGGTTCAACGGCATCCCCGCGATGGAGATCCAGGGCACGCCCGCGCCCGGCGTCTCCTCGGGCGAGGCCATGGCCGAGATCCAGAAGCTGGCGCAGGCGCTGCCGGGCTATAGCGTGGCCTGGACCGGTCTGTCGCTGCAGGAACAGGAATCGGGCGGGCAGGCGCCGCTTCTCTACGGGCTGTCGCTGGCGGCGATCTTCCTGTGCCTTGCCGCGCTCTATGAAAGCTGGGCGATCCCGATCGCGGTTCTGCTGGCGATGCCGATCGGCGTGCTGGGCGCGCTGGCGGGCGCGTGGCTGGGGCATTTCGACAACGGCGTGTTCTTCCAGGTGGGCCTGCTGACCGTGGTCGGCCTGACCGGCAAGAACGCCATCCTGATCGTCGAATTCGCCCGCGACCGGATGCGCGAGGGCATGGACGTGTTCGAGGCGGTCAGGATCGCGGCGCTGCAACGTTTCCGCCCGATCATCATGACGTCGATGGCGTTCTCGCTGGGCGTGCTGCCGCTGGTCGTCAGCACCGGGGCGGGGGCCGGCGGGCGCCGGGCGATCGGTTCGGCGGTGCTGGGGGGCACGCTGTCGGCCACGGTGCTGGGCGTTCTCTTCGTGCCGCTCTTCTTCACCACGATCCGCCGGATCTTCAAGGAGAAGACGCGGACGTAAGGCGCGCCGCCTCAGCAACGGGCCGGGCGGACAAGATCCGCCCGGCAGCCGCGACGGAACGTCCCGGCAGGTCCGTAGAACCTTCGGGCAGGACGACGAAGGTGATACGGAACAGGCATGACCGAGCAAACGAAAATGGCCCCGCGGCGTCGCCGTGGCCGCGGGCGGTGGTGGTGGGCGGCGCTGGTGCTTCTCGTGGTCGCGGCGGCTGGTGCCTGGTACTGGCGCGGGCATGACGCGACCCCGCCGGACGCGGGGCTCATGACCGCGACGGTGACCAAGGGCAATGTCGACGTCACGGTGCTGGCCAATGGCGAGCTGCGGCCGTCCAAGCTGGTCGCGGTGGGGGCGCAGGTCTCGGGCCGGGTCACCTCGGTCAACGTGGCGTTGGGGGACAAGGTGGAGAAGGGCCAGTTGCTGGCCGAGATCGACAGCTCCACCCAGCAGAACGCCCTGAAGACCGCGCAGGCCGACCTCGCCAACATGAAGGCCCAGAAGGCGCAGGCCGAGGCGACGCTGGCCTATGCCGAAAGCCAGCTTGAGCGGCAGAAGCAGATGCAGTCGACCCGCGCCTCGAGCGCGTCGGATTACGACAGCGCGGTGGCCGCAGTGGGCGAGGACAAGGCCGCGGTTCAGTCGCTCGACGCGCAAATCCAGGCCGCGCAGGTCGCCGTCGACACCGCCAAGGTGAACCTTGCCTACACCCGGATCACCGCGCCGATGGACGGCACGGTGCTGGACGTGGTCACCCAGCAGGGCCAGACCGTCAACGCCTCGCAGACGGCGCCGACGATCGTCATCCTCGGGCAGCTTCAGACCATGGAGGTACAGGCCGACATCTCCGAGGTGGACGTGGTGGACACGAAGCCCGGGCAGAAGATTTGGTTCACGATTCTCGGTGATCCGTCAAAGCGTTACGACGCGACCCTAAAGTCGATCGCTCCGGCGCCCACCTCGATCAGCTCGGACAGCGAGATTTCGACCTCTTCGTCGTCTTCCTCGTCGTCGTCGTCTTCCTCCTCCTCGTCCTCGGCGATCTATTACGAGGGCAGCTTCGACGTGCCCAACCCGGATGGAGAGCTGCGCACATACATGACGGCAGAGGTGCATATCGTGCTCGGCTCTGCCCGGGACGTGCCGGTGATCCCGGCTGCCGCGCTGGGGCAGAAGACGAAGGACGGCGACTATATCGTCCGGGTGGTCGGCGACGGCGGCGCGATCCGCAAGGTCCCGGTGAAGATCGGCCTGAACGACAAGGTCACGGCGCAGGTGCTGTCCGGGTTGACGGTTGGCGAAAAGGTGGTCACGGGCGAGGGCGGGAGCACCTCCGCCTCCTCCGCCAGCTCCAGCGGGCACCGGATGGGGCCGCCACCGATGGGGTTCTGACATGGCACCGGCCAACGACGCCCCGCCACTGATCCGGCTGGAGAAGATCCGCAAGGAATTCCCCTCGGGCGAGGGTACGATCGCCGTTCTCAAGGACGTCGACCTGACGATCCGCGCGGGCGAGATGGTGGCGATCATCGGCGCCTCGGGCTCGGGCAAGTCGACCCTGATGAACATCCTCGGCTGCCTCGATCGGGCGACCTCTGGCAGCTACCACATCTCGGGGGTGGAAACCTCCAGCCTGGACGGTGACGACCTGGCCGCGCTGCGCCGGGAGCATTTCGGATTCATCTTTCAGCGCTACCACTTGCTGGGCGAACTTGATGCGGTCGGCAATGTCGAGATCCCGGCGATCTATGCCGGCTGGGCCGAGGGGGCCCGGGCGGACCGGGCGCATGCGCTCCTGGACCGGCTGGGCATGGGCGAACGCTGGGCGCACCGTCCCGGCCAGCTGTCGGGCGGACAGCAGCAGCGGGTGTCGATCGCCCGCGCGCTGATGAATGGCGGCGACGTGATCCTGGCGGACGAACCCACCGGCGCGCTGGACACGCGGTCGGGGGCCGAGGTGCTGCGGATCCTAGACGAGCTGAACGCCGAGGGCCGGACGATCATCATCGTCACCCACGATCCGGAGGTGGCGGCGCGTGCCGGCCGGATCATCGAGATCCGCGACGGCGAGATCCTGTCCGACAAGGTGCAGCCCGCGCGCGACCATGTGGCAGAGGCGGCAGGGGGCGCGACGCCCGGTCCCGCGCGGCCGGCGCGGCGCGGCATGGGTGATCTTGCCGGCCGCTTCCGCGAGGCGTTCCGCATGGCGCTTCTGGCGATGAACGCGCACCGGCTGCGCACCTTCCTGACCATGCTGGGCATCATCATCGGCATCGCCTCGGTCGTGTCGGTGGTGGCACTGGGGCAGGGTACGCAGGCCAAGGTTCTGTCGAACATCTCGAGTCTGGGGACCAACACGCTCGACATCTTCCCGGGCAAGGATTTCGGCGACGTGCATTCGGGGCGGATCACCACGCTGGTGGTGGGCGATGCCGACGTGCTGGCGCGCGAGCCCTATATCGCGGCAGCGACACCCACGGTCACGACCTCGTCCACCGCGCGGTTTGGCGCGACCGAGGCGAATGCGCAGGTGAACGGCGTCGGACGGCAGTATTTCGAGGTGAAGGGGTCGAAACTGGCCGAGGGCCGGTTCTTCGACACCGGCGATGTCGACCGGATGGCGCAGGTCGTCGTGATCGACGAGAACACCCGCAAGGCGCTGTTTTCCGACGGCACCGATCCGTTGGGACAGGTGGTCCTGATCGGCACGGTGCCGATGCGGATCATCGGGGTGATGCAGCCGCAGCAATCGGGTTTCGGGTCGAGTGCGAACCCCTCGCTGTTCCTGCCCTACACCACGGTGCAGGCGCGGATCACAGGCAGTCCTTCGCTCAGGTCGATCACCGTGCGGGTGGCCGACGACGCCTCGATGTCGGCGGCCGAGAACGCGGTGACGGACCTGCTGATGCGGCGCCACGGGTCGAAGGACTTCTTCATCCTCAACACCGATGACATCCGCAAGACCATCACCTCGACCACGCAGACCATGACGATGCTGGTGGCGGCGATCGCCGTGATCTCGCTGGTCGTCGGGGGCATCGGGGTGATGAACATCATGCTGGTGTCGGTGTCGGAACGGGTGTCGGAGATCGGGGTGCGGATGGCCGTGGGCGCGCGCCGCAGCGACATCCTGCGGCAATTCCTGATCGAGGCGGTGCTGGTGTGCTTCCTTGGCGGCGCTCTGGGGATCGGGGCTGCGCTTGGGTTCGGCGCGGGCTTCTCGGCGCTGTCGACGGATTTCGCGCTGGTCTATTCGCCGGTGTCGATCGTGGCGGCGGTGGTGACCTCGACGCTGATCGGGATCGTCTTTGGCTATCTGCCTGCGCGCAACGCCTCGCGGCTGGACCCGGTGGAGGCGCTGGCACGGGAGTAGGGGCGCGGGCATGTGAAAACGCGGCCGGAGGGTTGCCCCCGGCCGCGTCATTCCATCGGATCAGCCCCAAAATCAGAGGCGCGATCAGAGGTCGAGCAGTTCCTCCAGCCGGATCGGATAGCTCGTCACCCGCTTGCCGGTGGCGTGCCAGATCGCGTTGGCGATGGCGCCGGCGGTGCCGGTGACGCCGATCTCGCCCACGCCCTTCACCCCCAGCGGGTTCACGAATGCGTCCTCCTCGGGGATCGTCAGCACCTTGACCGAGGGCGCGTCGGAATTGACCGAGACATGATATTCGCCAAAGTCGCGGTTCAGGATGCGCCCGGTGCGCGGGTCCATCTCGGCGCCCTCGTGCAGGGCGAAGGAGATGCCCCAGATCATCCCGCCCGACAGCTGGCTTTCGACCATCCGCGGGTTGATGATCCGGCCCGCGGCGAAGGCACCGACCAGCCGGGTCACGCGTACCTGGCCAAGGTCGGGATCCACCTTCACCTCGGCGAAGACCGCGCCATGCGACTGGAACGAATGATCGTTGGCGTCGTTCTCGCCGCGCGCCCCCTTGCCCTCGCCGCTCAGCGTCTCGCGCCCGGCGCGGGCAAGGATGTCGGCATAGCTCTCGCTCCTGCTCTCGTCGTCTTGGGCGTAAAGCCTGCCGCCACGTGCGACCACCCTGGTGTTGCCGGTGCCGTGAAGCGGCGAGTCCGGGTCCGAGGACGCGATCTCGGCCAGCTGACGGATCGTGTCGCCGCCCGCGTTGTCGATCGCGAGGCCCAGCGTCGCGGTGTAGCCGGAGCCCCCCGCGACACCGGAATCCGGCAGGTCGGACACGCCGCCCCGGATCTCCACCTGCTCCACATCCAGACCCAGAGAATCCGCCGCGATCTGCGCCATCGCGGTCCACGAGCCCTGGCCCATGTCGATGAGCGCGGTCTCGATCACGGCGGTGCCGTCGGCGCGCAGCGTGGCCCGCGCCTCGGCGCCGAACATCGGGCAGGGGAAGGTGGCGGTGCCCACACCCCAGCCGACCAGCATGCCCGCGTCGTCGGTCATCTGGCGCGGCGCCAGCGGGCGCCCGGCCCAGCCGAATTCCCGCGCCCCCTCGGCATAGCATTCGCGCAGCGCCTTGGAGGAATAGGGCAGGCCCGACATCGGGTCGGTCTCGGCATAGTTCCTGAGCCGGAACTCCAGAGGGTCGAGGCCCGCGGCCTCGGCCGCGACATCGGCCGCGATCTCCAGCGCGGCGGAGCCGGATGCCTCGCCCGGGGCCCGCATCGCGCCGGGCACGCCCACGTCGTTGCGCACGCCGTCATGCGAGGCGCGGATCGCGGGCGCCGCATAGGTGGTCCGCGCAGCGCCCGAGGCGCCCTCGATGAACTCCTCGAAGGCCGCGGTGACGGCGGTCGTGTGGTGGTCGATCGCGGTCAGGCGCCCTTCGGCATCCATGCCCAGCTTGATGGTCTGCCGGGTGGCGCCGCGGTGGAAGACATGTCCGAACATCTGGTGCCGGGCGAGCGCCAGCTTGACCGGGCGGTCCAGCAGCTTCGCCGCCTGGATCGCCAGCAGGAACGCGCCGACGACCGCTGCCTTGGATCCGAAACCGCCGCCGAGGAAGGGAGAGCGGATCACCACGTCGGCCGGATCAAGGCCAAGCCATGCGGCAAAGCCCGCAGCGCTCATCCCCGGGGCCTGGGTTGGCGTGTCGAGGTAGAGCTTGCCGTCCTTCCATTCGGCGACGATCGCGTGGGTCTCCATCGCGTTGTGATATTGCGGCGGGGTTTCCACGACCGTCTCGGTGGTGGAGGCGGCCTCCGACAGGCCCGCGGCGATGTCGCCCTTGGACATTTCGATCGGGAAGCCGAAGCCCACCGACTCCGGCGCGTAGGGCGCAAGGTCGAAGCCCACGCGGGCCGTCTCGGCCGCATATTGTGGCGCCAGAAGGCGGGCGGCCTCGGTCGCGGCTTCCAGCGTCTCGGCCACGACGAGGGCGATCGGCTGGCCCTCGTAGCGCACCGTGTCGTCCTGCAACGTCTCGGTCAGTTTCGAGAAGAAGGAGGGCTTCGCATCGGGCTCCAGCGCCAGTTCGGGCCGGTTCGCGGGGGTATAGACCTCGACCACGCCGGGGTGGGCGCGGGCGGCCTCGACATTCATCGCGGTGACCCGGCCGCGGGCGATGGCGGCGGTGACGAGGACGGCCTGCGCCATCCCCGCGGGGTGGTTGTCGGCGGCATAGGTGGCGCGGCCGGTGACCTTCAGCAGGCCATCGGCACGGGTGCGCGGCTGGCCCGCATTCGATCCCATGCGGATCGGCGTGGCGGCGGGAAGCGGGGTGACGTCAGGCATGGGCGGGTTCTCCCAGGTGGACGGAGCCGGGCAGGACGGGCATCTCGGCGGGCGTGCCGGCCGCGGCAAGGGTCAGGGCACGGGCGCCGATGCGCGCGGCCAGCGGGATCTTGAAGCCGTTCCCGGCCGTCGCGGCGGCGCCCTCCAGCGCCCGGGCGGCGGCGGTGGCGAAGGCGTCAGCATCGGGACGCGCGCCCTTCAGCGCGGCCTCTGCGTCGAGCGCGCGCCAGGGCTTGGCGGCGACGCCCCCGAAGGCAAGGCGCGCCTCGGCGATGATGCCGTCCTCGATCCGCAGCATTGCGGCGGCCGAGACCAGCGCGAAGGCAAACGAGGTGCGGTCGCGCAGCTTGAGGTAGCGCGCGTGGCGACGGAACCCGGCCGCCGCGGCGGGCAGGGTGATCGCGGTGACCAGCTCACCTGGCTTCAGCACCGTCGTGGTCTGCGGGGCCGCACCGGGCAGGCGGTGGAAGTCGGTCAGCGCGACCGCGCGGGTGCCGTCGGGGCCCGCGACCTCCACCATCGCGCCGAGGGCGGCCAGCGCCACGCAGAAATCCGACGGGTGGGTGGCAATGCAGGCCTCCGACGCGCCCAGCACCGCGAAGGCGCGTGCACTCAGGCCCTGCGCCGCGCAGCCAGAGCCCGCCTCTCGCCGGTTGCACGACGAGGTGGGGTCGGCGAAGAACGGGCAGCGGGTGGCCTGCATCAGGTTGCCGCCCACGGTCGCCGCGTTGCGCAGCTGGCCCGACGCGCCCGACAGAAGCGCCTCGGCCATGGCCGGGAAGGTCTGGGCGACGTCCACGTCATGGGCGAGGTCGGAATTGCGGACCAGCGCGCCGATCCGCAGCCCGCCGTCGTCCAGCCATTCCCAGCGGTCGAGGCCGGGCAGGCGGGTAATGTCGACGATCCGATCGGGCACAGCGGCGCCGGTCTTCATCAGGTCGACGAGGTTGGTACCGCCGGCAAGGTAGGCCGCGCCGGGCGCGCCGCCCGCGGCGATCGCGTCGGCCAGTGTTTCGGGGCGGAGATAGTCGAAGCTTTTCATGCCGTTTTCCTTTCGCCCTTGGTGGTGGTCATCTCTTCGGCCGCGGCCAGCACGGCGCGGGTGATCCCGCTGTAGGCGGCGCAGCGGCAGAGGTTGCCGCTCATCCCTTCGCGGATCCGCTCGGGGTCGGTCCCGGCGCGGCCCTCGGCGATGAGGCCGACGGCGCTCATCACCTGGCCGGGGGTGCAATAGCCGCATTGCATGCCGTCCTCGGCGACGAAGGCCGCCTGGACGGGGTGGAGGGTGTCGCCCTCGGCGAGGCCCTCGATGGTGGTGATCTCGGCGCCGTCGTGGCTGAGCGCGAGGGCGAGGCAGGCATTCTGCCGCCGGCCGTCGATCAGCACGGTGCAGGCGCCGCACTGGCCGCGGTCACAGCCCTTCTTGGTGCCGGTCAGATGAAGCCGCTCGCGCAGGAGGTCGAGCAGCGTGACGCGCGGGTCGTCGAGTGCGATCTGCTGGCGGGTGCCGTTGATCGTCAGGGTAAGGTCATGGGACATGTCGGGCTCCGATCGCTCAGGAAGTCAGCACGGAAAGGCCCCTCTGCCCGCGATGGGCATGGGGAAGGGACCGCGCTGACGGTCGGTGATAGGCACGGACGTCTCTGGCGGACGTGGCGCATCGATGGGGGATAGGTTACGGAGGTTGGTGTTTTCGCGTGACCCTGTTATACGGAGGAGCCCTCCGTTTTGCAAGGGGGCGCGTGATACCCCATGTTTGCGGGATATTCGGAAGGGTCGGCTCAGGCGATGAACAAGGAAATGGGTCCGGAGGGCGACAAGGCAAGGCGCAAGCCGCGCGCCGATTCGTTGCGCAACCGCGAAAAGCTGCTTTCCGCCGCCGCCGAGGTGTTCCGCGAGGGCGGGCCGGAGGCCAGCCTCGAGGCGGTGGCGCGCCGGGCGGGCGTCGGCATCGGCACGCTCTACCGTCATTTCCCCACTCGCGACGCGCTGTTCGAGGGGGTCTACCGCCGCGACGTCGACGCGCTGGCCGAGATGGCCGAGCGTCTGGCGGCGGAACTGCCTCCGGGCGAGGCGCTGCGTCGCTGGCTGCATTGCGCCATCGACGTGATCGCGGTCAAGAAGGGCATGCTGGAGGCGCTGGCGCTGGCGACCGAGGGCAAGCAGGAGCTGTTCTCCTATTCCAAGTGCCGGATGAACGCGGGCGCCGAGGCGCTGATCGGCCGCGCCGTGGCGGCGGGCGAGATTCGCGCCGACGTGGTGCCCGACGATCTGTGGCACGCCGTCATCGGCTTTTGCGCGATGCGCGGCCAGCCCGGCTGGCGCGAGCGGGCCGGGCGCCTGGTCGACATCTTCGCTGATGGGTTGAGCGCCGCTCTCTGATACAACCGGTTGGCGGCCCGCACGGGCCTGATCCCCTAGTGGCCCCCGTGCGAGAGCTCTGTCCGGAGGTGCGCAAAGCCCGCCCAGGACGGCCTGCGATGCATCTTTCCAGCGAACTCGTTGCAGATGAAATAATCTCCTTGACTTGATCGGGCGTGACAGGATGATTGAGGGCAGGGGCCTTCGGGTCACGAGACGCGGGAGGAGCGCGAGGAGGGGCCGGCAAGCGGCAAGGCCCGCGCGATGTCTGCGGGGTAGATAACGTCAGGGGAGGAGACCCAATGACCGAGAAATTGACCAAGCGCGCGTTCCTGGGCCAGGCCGCGGCCGCCGGCGCGGTGGCCGTGGGCGCCACCGGCCTGGGCCTTCGCCCGGCCCGCGCCGAGAGCGTGGACCTCGTGCTGTCGAGCTGGCTGCCGCCGCGCCACCCGGTGGTGGTGCATGCGATCAAGCCCTGGGCCAAGGACATCGAGACCGCGACGGAGGGCCGGGTGAAGATCCGCGTTCTGGCCAAGCCGCTGGGCAGCCCGCCCGCGCATTTCGACATGGCCCGCGACGGCGTGGCCGACATCACCTATGGCCTGCATTCCTTTACCAAGGACGACCGTTTCAAGAATTCCCGGATCGGACAGTTCAGCCTTCTGGGCAATGACGCCGCCTCGATCTCGCAGGCGTTCTGGGACGTCTACACCCAGGACCTGGGCGCGGTGAAGGAACACGAGGGAACGCATCTTCTGGGCCTCTTCAACCACGGCCCGGGCGTGATCCACAACAAGGCCCGCCCGGTAAAGACCGCCGACGACCTGAAGGGGATGAAACTGCGCTGCCCCGGCGGCTACATCTCGGACCTGATGACCTCGTTCGACGCGGTGACGATCCTGACCGCGCCCGGCGAGGTCTACGAGAAACTGTCGCGCGGGGTGATCGACGGGGTGACCTTCCCGATGGACCCGCTGAACTCCTACAAGCTGGCGGAACTGGTGAAATACACCACCAAGGTGCCGGGCGGGATCTACAACACCACCTGGTTCCTCGTCATGAACCCGGGCAAATGGGACAAGATCTCCAAGGCCGACCAGGAGGCGATCACCAAGCTGTCGGGCAAGGCTTTCGCCAAGCGCGCGGGCGAGGCGTGGAACATCGCCGACGACCTGGGCGTGAAGGCCGCCAAGAAGGCCGGGATCGAGGTGATCGACGCCCCCGCGCCGCTCGTCGAGGCGATCAAGGCGAAGGGCTCCGTCTTCGAGGACAAGTGGGCCGGGAGCCTCGACAAGGGCTATGACGGCAAGGCCGCGCTTGAGAAGTTCCGCAAGATGACGGGCATCTCGGCATGATCCAGACGGCGCGCCGGGCGCTCGAGGTGATCGCGGCGGCGCTGGTGGTGGGGCTGATCCTCGTCACCTGCGTCGACGTGGTCGGGCGCTACCTGTTCAACGCCCCCCTGCGCGGGGCCTACGACCTGACGCAGATCCTGCTCGGCGCGCTGGTCTTCGCGGCGCTGCCGCTGGTCACCGCCCGGGGCGGCCATGTCGAGGTGGACCTGTTCCTCTCGCTCATGCCCGCCCGGGCGGCCCGTGTCCTGGGCGTCGCCGCGGCGGTGGTGACCGCGCTGGTGCTGGTCTATTTCGCCTTTCGCCTCGGCTTCAAGGTCGAGGACGACGTCACCACCGGGCGCGCGACGCAGGGGATTGGCTTCCCGCTGTGGACGCTGGGGGCGGTCGGCCTCGTCAGCTGCGTCGCCTCCGCCATCGTGGCACTTGCCAGGAAACCTGAATGACCTCTTCCCTGATTGCCTTCGCCGTCCTGCTGGGACTAGTCTTCCTGCGCGTGCCGATCGCCTTTGCCATGGCCCTCGTGGGGGGGCTCGGCTTTGCCCAGATGCGCGGCTTCGACGCCGCCGGCGCCATGGTCGGTAACGCGGTGTTCGAGACCGGGATGAACTATTCGCTCTCGGTCGTGCCGCTCTTCATCTTCATGGGCAACATCCTTGCCGGGTCAGGAATCGCCAGCGGCCTCTTCAACGGCGCCGACCGGATCTTCGGCCGCTTCCGGGGCGGGCTGGCCATGGCCACGATCCTCAGCTGCGGTGGTTTCTCGGCGGTCTGCGGCTCGTCGCTGGCCACCGCCGCCACGATGTCCAAGGTGGCGATGCCCTCGATGCGGCGCTTCGGCTACCACGACAGCCTCGCCACCGGGTCGATCGCCGCAGGCGGCACGCTGGGGATCCTGATCCCGCCCTCGGTCATCATGATCATCTACGGCCTCTTGACCGAAAGCGATATCGGCAAGCTCTTCATCGCCGGCATCCTGCCGGGCGTGCTGGGGATCGGCCTCTATCTCGTCGCCGTGCTGGTCGCGGTGCGGGTGAAACCCGCGCTGGCGCCGGCGGTGGGGGATGTCGCCCACATGACCCGCCAGGATATGGTGGGGGTCTTCGCGACGCTCGCGCTCTTCGTCTTCATCATGGTCGGGATCTACGGCGGGTTCTTCACCCCGATCGAGGCCGCAGGCATGGGCGCCGCCGCCGCCGTGCTGATTGCACTCGCCGTCGGCGGGCTGACCCGTGCCGGGCTGTGGGAGGCGCTGATCGACTCGGCCATCGCGTCGGCGATGATCTTCGCGATCATCATCGGTGCCGAGATCTTCAGCAATTTCATCACCTTCGCGGGGCTTCCCGACAAGCTTTACGACTTCGTGGAGGCGCTGGGGCTCGGGCCGTGGGAAGTGATCGTCGTGATCGTGCTGATCTACATGGTGCTGGGCGCGGTGCTGGAGAGCCTGTCGATGATCCTGCTGACGGTGCCGATCTTCTACCCGCTGGTCAGTCAGCTCGACTTCGGCGCGGGGATCCTGGCCGATCCGGACATGATCCTGATCTGGTTCGCGGTGATCGTGGTGGTGGCGACCGAGATCAGCCTGATCACCCCGCCGGTGGGGATGAACGTCTTCGTGCTGCGCTCGGTGCTGACGGACGTGCCGCTCTCGACGATGTTCCGCGGCATCCTGTGGTTCTGGGTGGCCGACATCGTGCGCATCACCCTGATCGTCGCCTTCCCGGCGATCTCGCTCTGGCTGGTCAGCTAGCCGGGGCGCCGGCCTCCGCGGGGGCGCCTTACGCGCCGACCTCTGGTCCGCCCTCCGGATCGGGGGCAAGCACCCCCTCGGGCGTGGTCGCGCGCACCGCCCGCATCAACGCCTCGATCCCGCGGTCGAGCGCGGCGCGGTCCTCCGGCGCCATGGCGCCGAGGATCTCGGAGGCGCGCGCGTTGACCTCGTCAAAGGCCTGGGCAAAGAGCGTGCGGCCCTCCTCGGTGATGGAATATTCCCGCAACCGCCGGTCCGCCTTGGGAACCCGTCGGGTGATCATCTGCTTCTCCTCGAGCCGCTGCGCCGCCCGCGTCACCTGCACCTTGCCCAGCGTCGTCCGCCGCGCCAGTTCAAGCGACGAGATCCGCCCCGCCCCCTCGATCAGGAACAGAAGCCGCCACTCCTCGCGGGTGAGGCCGTAGTTCTGACCATAGACCGCCACAAGATTGCGCGAGAACGCCTCGGCCGCGACGGCAAGGCGATAGGGAAAGAAGGTCTCAAGCTGCACGCGGCCTCCCGGCGGTTCGTTTCATCCGCAACGGGATGATCAGAATCGAGCCGGTGCGTCAAGTCAATGGGCGGGCATCGGCGGAGAGGGCGGGGCCGGCGGGGGCGCTGCCCCCTGCACCCCCGGGATATTTTCGAGCAGAAAGGGAAGAGGGCCTGCCTTCTTCTGAGCGGAAATATCCCACGGGGGTGCGGGGGTGTGAAACCCCCGCGGATGTGGCGGGTGCGGGCGTGTGAACGCCGGCAGCCATGAGCGCCGCGATGTCGGGACGCCAAGAAAGACGATCTCTGCAACAGAGCCGCATCGTGGAAGATATCGGGAAAACCTGGAGCGGGTGAAGGGAATCGAACCCTCGTCGTAAGCTTGGGAAGCTTCTGCTCTACCATTGAGCTACACCCGCCCGGTTGCGGTTGAGGTACGCGAAGCCGCGGGCGCCGTCAAGCGCCGCTGCGCGGCCTCGCCGCGGAAAATCCCGCGGCGATAGAGGAGGCCGTGGCCCGCACCAGAGGCGCCACCCGCGCGACCTCGAGATCGTCGAGCGCGACCACGCCCACCGAGGCTTCGACCCCCGCCAGCCGCACCGGTGCCGCGATCCCGATGGCGCCGCGCTGCAGCTCTCCGCGGGTCACGCTGACGCCCTCGTTTCGGGCTGTCGCAATCGCCGGCGCCTCGCCCGGCGCGGCGGGCCGGCCGGCCAGGATCGCGATCCCCGCCGCACCGCGGGCCAGCGGGTGGCGGCTGCCGACCCGGTAGCCCACGCGGATCAGTCCCGCGTCGCTTTCCGATACCAGGACAGCCTCGGCATCGTCCCCCCGCGCGATCGACAGGAAGGCCGTCGCCGCCGCCTCCATCGCCAGCCGGTCGAGCGCCGGCCCCACCACGGCGCGCAGCTGCACGTCGACCCCCACGGCCAGCGCCAGCATCGCGCCGCCGGGCCGGATCCGGCCGCCCGGGCCCTTCGCGACGAACCCGTCCGCCTCCAGCGTCGCCACGATCCGGTAGACGTTCGCCCGGTTCAGCCCGAGGCGCTCCGCAAGCTCGGCCACCGAAAGCCCGCCCGGCGCCGCGGCGACGATCCTGAACGCCTCCATCCCGCGCTGCAGCGTCTGGAGGAGACCCGTCTCGGTGGCCTCCGCCTTTCCCGCCTTTTCCGTCATCTTCCTGCTCATGATCCCCTCATGATCCTCCCGCTGGCATAGTGTCACGGCGGCCCCTGCGCGGCGGCCCCTGCACGGCGGCCCTTGCGAAACTCGTTTCAAATGATACGATATATGAGACGATTTGTCCACTATGTGCAAATCCATCGCTCTGAGGGAGGATCCGATGACTGAGACCGCAGCCCCCGCCTGTCCTTTCCACCAGGCCGGCTCCGCGCAGAACCACCACGCGCAGGACGACCTTGACGCCCGCGCCCGTCATTTCGACGCCTTCGGCGCGCCCTACCAGGCCGACCCGGCCGAAGCGCTGCGCTGGTCGCGCGAGGAAAGGCCCGTCTTCTATTCCGAGGAAATGGGCTACTGGATCGTCACCCGCTACGACGACATCAAGGCGGTGTTTCGCGACAACATCCTGTTCTCGCCCAGGAATGTGCTGGAAAAGATCACCCCCGCCACGCCCGAGGCGGTGGAGATCCTGAAAAGCTACGATTACGCCATGGACCGCACCATGGTGAACGAGGACGAGCCCGCCCATATGATCCGCCGCCGCGCGCTGATGGATCATTTCCTTCCCGAGAACCTCGAGAAGAACAAGGAGATGATCCGCCAGCTGACGTCGGAGCGGATCGACGCCTTCATTGCCTCTGGCCGCACCGACCTGGTGGCGGCGATGCTCTATGAAGTCCCGCTGCTGGTGGCGCTGCACTTCCTCGGCGTGCCGGAGGACGAGATCGCGACGCTGCGCACCTTCTCGGTCGCGCATTCGGTGAACACCTGGGGCAAACCCTCGCCCGACAAGCAGGCCGAGGTCGCCCATGACGTCGGCCGCTTCTGGCAATACGCGGGCCGGGTGATCGAGAAGATGCGCGCCGAAACGGACGGCACCGGCTGGATGCACTACACCATCCGCAAGAACGCCGAGATCCCCGAGGTCGTGACCGACAGCTACGTCCACTCGATGATGATGGCGATCATCGTGGCGGCGCACGAGACGACCTCGCTCGCCTCGGCCAACATGTTCCGCCTGCTGCTGTCGAACCGGCCCGCCTGGGAAGAGATCTGCAACGACCCGGGCCTCATTCCCAACGCGGTCGAGGAATGCCTGCGCTACGGGGGGTCCATCGTCGCGTGGCGGCGCCAGACCACGGCCCCCGCGGTGGTCGGCGGGGTCGAGATCCCCGAGGGCGCGAAGCTGCTGATCGTGCAGACCTCGGGCAACCGTGACCCGCTGCATTTCGAGAATGCCGACGATTTCGACATCTACCGCAGTGACGCGGTGGACCACCTGTCCTTCGGCTACGGCGCACACCAGTGCATGGGCAAGAACATCGCCCGAATGGAAATGCGGATCTTCCTCGAGGAGATGACCCGCCGCATCCCCGGCCTCAGGCTGGCGGAGCAGGCGTTCAGCTACGTCCCCTCCACCTCGTTCCGCGGACCGGAGGCGCTCTGGGTCGAATGGGATCCGGCGCAGGTCCCCGAACGGGCCGGAAACGCCGCTCCGCACCCCGTACGCGATTTTGCCGTTGGCGCCCCCTCGGCGCGCGACATCGCGCGGCGGGTCCGCGTGGCCGAGGTGCGGCAGGAGGCCGAGGGCGTGCTTGGCGTGACGCTCGAGGACCCGCAGGGCCGCCCGCTGCCCGCCTGGACCGCAGGCGCCCATGTCGAGCTCTGCGATGGCACGGTCGAGCGCAAGTACTCGCTCTGCGGCCGGCCCGGCGCGGGCTATTCGGTGGCGATCCTGCGCGAGGAGACCGGCAAGGGCGGCTCGCGCCACTTCCACGAGCGGCTCAGGCCCGGAACGGAACTGCGCCTGCGCGGGCCCGGCAACCACTTCCGGCTGGACGAGACCCGGCCCCACACGATGCTCGTGGCCGGCGGCATCGGCATCACCCCGATCCTCGCCATGGCCGACCGGCTGAAGATCCTCGGCCGCAGCTACGAGATCCACTACGCCGGGCGGTCGCGCGGCCGGATGGCCTTCCTCGACCGGCTGGCGGCCGACCACGGCGATCGCCTGACGCTGCACGTGGGCGACGAGGGCACCCGGGCCGACCTCGCCGCCATCGTGGCGAGCCTGCCCGAAGGCGGCCAGATCTTCGCCTGCGGCCCGGCGCGGATGCTCTCCGCGCTCGACGACCTGACCGCGGACCACCCCGAGGGCACCTACCGCTTCGAACATTTCCAGGCCGCCAGCGCCCTCCTCGACCCCGGGGCGGAACATGGCTTCACGCTGGATCTGGCCGACAGCGGCCTCACCGTGACGGTGGCCCCCGACGAAACCGTCCTCGACGCACTGGCCGCCGCGGGGGTCGATGTCGCCTGCGACTGCCGCGAGGGCCTGTGCGGCAGCTGCGAAGTCGCGGTGCTCGAGGGCGAGATCGATCACCGCGACGCCGTCCTTACACGGTCCGAACGCGCGGGCATGACCCGGATGATGACCTGCTGTTCGCGCGCCAGGGGGGCGAAACTGAAGCTCGCCCTCTGATCCCGGCGCCAGTGCCGGCGGAGATTGCGGCGCAGGGGTTTCTCACCTCCGCACGCGCCGCATCCGCGGGGGTTTCACACCCCCGCACCCCCGTGGGATATTTCCACTCAGAAGAAGGCAGCCCCTCTTCCCTTTCTGCTCGAAAATATCCCGGGGGTGCAGGGGGCAGCGCCCCCGCCGGCCCGCCGCATCAGCTTGCGCCGCGATGCGGATCTGGGAACCCGATAGGCCCGCCGTCGGAGCTCAGCCCCGTGCCCGCGCGCGCCCCGCACGCCCGCCAGAACGCCCGCCGCGACCGCCCGAGGCTGCTGCTGCGGCCGAGGCTTCGGCGAAGCTCTGGCCCCCGTCGACCGCCTCGACCACCCGCGAGAAGCGGATCCAGTCACCGCCGTTCGCATCGTGGTTCATGAGGAAGTTCGCCGCGCGGATCGCCTCCATCTCGGCCTTGCGGATCGGGTTCATGATCGCGCTCGTCATCCCCGCCGCGATCGCCATTGGTAGGAAGGCCGCATTGATCCCGTGGCGGTTCGGCAGCCCGAAGGAGATGTTCGAGGCGCCGCAGGTGGTGTTTACCCCCAGCTCCTCGCGCAGCCGCTTGACCAGGGCAAAGACCTGCAGGCCTGCCGTGTCCTTCGCGCCCACCGGCATCACCAGCGGGTCGACCACGATGTCATGCGCCGGGATGCCGAAATCCGCCGCGCGCTCGACGATCTTCTTCGCGACCGCGAAGCGCACGTCCGGATCGTCCGAGATCCCGGTGTCGTCGTTCGAGATCGCCACCACCGGTACCTTGTACTTGGCGATCAGCGGCAGCACCTTTTCCAGCCGCTCCTCTTCGCCGGTGACCGAGTTGACCAGCGGGCGCCCCTCGCAGACCGCAAGGCCCGCCTCCAGCGCACCAGGGACCGAGCTGTCGATACAGAGCGGCACGTCCACGACCGCCTGCACCCGTGCGCAAAGTTCGCGCATCAGCGGCGGCTCGACGAAGTTGTTGTCGGCATAGCGCGGATCCTCGGCCATCTTGTTCGAGAACACCGCGCCCGAGTTCACGTCGAGCACCATCGCCCCGCAGGCCACCTGTTCCAGCGCGTCGCGCTCCACGGTCGAGAAATCGCCCAGCTCCAGCTCGGCCGCCAGCTTCTTGCGGCCGGTGGGGTTGATCCGTTCGCCGATCACGCAGAACGGCTCGTCGAAGCCGATCACCACGGTCTTAGACTTCGATTCGAGTACGGTGCGGGTGCTCATGTCGTCTGTCCTTCCTGCCTCATGCGGCGCCGAGCAGCGGCTCGAGCGCGGGGTCGGTGAAATCCTGGATCGTCAGATGTGCGCCGGCCTGGCGCAGGTCCTGGTCGGACAGCGAGGAGCGGACGCCCACGGTGAACGCGCCCGAGCGGCGGGCGGCGCGGGCGCCCGAGGGGCTGTCCTCGAAGGCGATGGCACGGTCGGGGGTGACGCCGAGGTGACGCATCGCCTCCTGGTAGGGGAACGGGTCGGGCTTGGAGCGGCCGAGGGCGGCGCCCGAGACGATCAGGTCGAAATGGCGGGCGAGGCCGGTCGCCTCCAGCGTCGCCTCGGCATTGGCGGGGGGCGCGTTGGTGACGATGGCGCGGCGCCAGCCCTCCGCCTCGGCCCGCGCGAGCAGGGCGGAAAGGCCCGCGGTCGGCGGAAAGGGGGTGGGCAGGCTGGCGCGGAAGGTGGCTTCCTTCTCGGCACTGAGGGCCCGGTGGTCGGGATGATCGGGCAGGAAATGCGCGAAGATAGCGGCGTTGGAGCTGCCGATCACGTGGCGGCTGTAGAAATCCTCCTCCAGCGCGACGCCGTGGGCGGTGAAGAGCGCGCGAAAGACCGTCTCGTGGATCGGGTCGGTATGCGCGACCGTCCCGTCCAGATCGAAAAGCAGCGTGTCGCGCATTCTTCCCCCGTTCCGCGCCTCTTCTGCGCCCGTCCCGTCGCGGTGTCGTGCCGCCGGACCATCCCCCGCGCCGTGCGGCGGGGGTTATGCCTGTGCGTGGGCCTGGTCGCGCGCGGGCACGCCCGACGTGCCCCCGTGCGCCGTGGTCCAGCCGGCGCAGGTCTTGATACCGCCGAGCGGAAAGAAATGCACGGCCTCGATGCCGAAGCCCGGATAGCGGGCCTTGTGGGCGGCGAGATCGGCCACGAACTGGTCCGGCTCGAACGGCAGCAGAAGCTTGGAGACGTCGCGGGCGCGCTTCTGAAGAACCTTGAGCGAGGGGCCGACGCCGCAGGCGATGGCGAACTTGATCAGGGTCTGGAGCTTGGCGGGGCCGGCCACGCCGATATGGATCGGCAGGTCGATCCCCTCTACCGCCAGCCGGTCGGCCCAGGCGATCACGGGGGCGGCGTCGAAGGCGAATTGCGTGGCCAGCGCCATCTTCGCGTCGGTACGCTCGGAGAAGGCCGCCTTCCAGCGCAGCGCGTCCATCACGTTGGCATCGCCGCCGTCGGGGTCGATGTCGCGGTTGCCCTCCGGGTGGCCCGCGATGTGCAGCCGGGTGAAGCCGTCGAACAGGCCGGTCTCGATCAGCTGCATGGAATTGTCGAACACGCCCGCGGGCCGGGCCACGCCACCGCCCAGCAACAGGGCCTGGTCGACCCCGGCCTCGCCCTTGTACCGGGCGAGCCAGTCGGCAAGTTGCGCCCGGTCGCGGATGATCCGGGCCGGCAGATGCGGCATCACGGCATAGCCTTCGCGCGCCAGCCGCGCCGCGGTCGCCACCATGTCCTCGATCGGTGTGCCGTCGATATGGGCGATGTAGACCCGAGTGCCCGCGGGCAGCAGGTCGCGGAAATCCTCGATCTTCTCGGCGGTGCGGGGCATCACCTCGATCGAGAAGCCCTTGAGGAAGGCCTCCACCTCGGCCGAGGCTGCGCGCTCCTGCAAGGCCGCATCCTGCCGCGGATCGGGGCGCCGGAAATTGAGAAGGGCCATCAGAGCCTCCCTGAGGGTGAACACGGGGGTGCGGGACGATCCGCGGGGCGAACGAGGGGGCAACCGGGCGTCAGGCCCAGCCGTCATTGTCGATCAGCGTCTTCAGGCGCTGGCTGTCGTATTCCGTCTCGAGGCGGGAAAGTTCCGCCGCGAGCACCTCTTCGGGATCGCCCGCCACCTCGTAGGGGGCGGCCTTGCGCCATTCGGCGAGATAGGCGTCGGTCTCCTGTGCGCCGACCTTCATGGCGCAGCGGTCGATCGCCTGTTCGAAGCGTTCGGGCAGCGGCCGCTTGGCGCCGCGGCGGCCCTTGCCGACGATGACCTGGGCCGGGATGTCGCGCCATGAGACGATCGTGACTTCGGGCATGTCGGGTTTCCTCCGTCCTTGGCTTCTTCTCTACGGCGGGCGGGGCGGCGCCCCTCGTCGGATTTCGACATTTCCGGCGCGATAGGCGACCTTGGGGGCGGTCCCGGCCCGGCGGACACGGCATTGCGGGCGACGCGCGGTTTCGTGAAGAGGAGGCGCCGACCCCTTGGCGCCCCTCTGCGGGCACGGCGCACGCGCCTTCGCCGGCGTATTTCCGGCGCGAAAGACGCGAAGCAGGTGGGCACCTGCGGTGGCCGTGCCACTTTATTCAGCCTTTCGTCGATCCCCGGGCGCTTGCACGCGGGGGCGGGCGGGGCTACCTTGGGGGCAACTTGAGTTGGAGGGCGACGAGATGACGCCCGAGCGTCCCGAAGGGGAGGGCGCGTTCCCGGAGTCGGCAGAGCCGCACATTGCCGTCGCAGGCCCCGATCCGGTGGAGCCGACCCGCACCCCTTCCATAGATCCCGCGCTTTATGCGGCGCTGGATCTCGGCACGAACAGTTGCCGCATGCTGATTGCCCGCCCGCGCGGCAGCCAGTTCCACGTGCTTGACAGCTTTTCCAAGGCGGTTCAGCTGGGCGTGGGGCTGGAGGCCTCGGGGCGGCTGAGCCGGGCGTCCATGGGGCGCACCGTGCAGGCGCTGCGGATCTGCCAGAAGAAGATCGAGAAGCATGGCGTCGGCCGGATGCGCCTTGTCGCGACGGAGGCCTGTCGGCGCGCCCGCAACGCGCGCGACTTCATGCGTCACGTCCAGCGCGAGACCGGGCTCAGCCTCGAGATCATCGCGCCGGAGGAAGAGGCGCGCCTTGCCGTCGTCTCTTGCGCGCCGCTGGTCTCGAAGCGGACCGAGGAGCTGCTGGTCGTGGACATCGGCGGCGGCTCGACCGAGCTGGTCTGGCTCGACCTGTCCAAGGTGCCGCCGGGGGAGAAGTCGCGTTCCATCATGCGGCTTTACGCGGGGTTCTCGCCACGCGACGATATCGGGCCGGTGGCGCGGATGGTGGATTGGATCAGCGTGCCGCTGGGTGTGGCCACGCTGCGCGACCAGTTCACCGATGTCGACGACGACAGCGCCCGTTTCGCGCTGATGAGCTGGTTCTTCGAGGAGAAGCTGGCCGATTTCAGCCCCTACAACGCCGAAACCCCGCGCGAGGGGTTCCAGATCATCGGCACCTCGGGCACCGTGACCACGGTTGCGGCCTCGTTCCTCGGGCTGAAGCGCTATGACCGCAACAAGGTGGACGGGCTGCGGATGACCTCGGACCAGATCGACGCGGTGATCCGCGACTACCTCAGCCTCGGGCCCGAGGGGCGGCGCAGCGATCCGCGGATCGGGCGCGACCGGCACGCGCTGATCATGTCCGGCGCCGCGATCCTGCAGGCGCTGATGCGGGTCTGGCCCACGGATCGCCTCTCGGTCGCCGACCGGGGCCTGCGCGAGGGGCTGCTCTACGCCCAGATGTGCGCCGACGGAGTGTTGGAGGAAGGACCCTATTAATGCTTGCCGGGCGCCGCGGCCCGGGGTAGGGGGCGGCGAACGAAAGGGATTGTCGTGACGGGATCGAAGGGCAGCAAGGGCGGCGGCGAGAAGAAGACCAGCGGGCGCGGGGCACGTGACCTGCGGGTCAAGGTCAAGACCGCGCGGGGGCGCAGGCTGTCCTCGACCCTCTGGCTGGAACGCCAGCTGAACGACCCCTACGTCAAGCGCGCCCGGGCCGAAGGGTACCGCGGGCGGGCGGCCTTCAAGATCCTCGAACTGGACGAGAAATACGGCTTCCTCGTGCCCGGGGCGCGGGTGGTCGACCTCGGCTGCGCGCCCGGCGGCTGGTGCCAGGTGGCGGTGCCGCGCGTCAACGCGCTCGGCGAGAAGAAGGGCAAGCCCGTGGGCACGGTTCTGGGCATCGACCTGCAGGAGGTCGAGCCGATCGCGGGGGCCGAGATCCATCAGCTGGATTTCCTCGAGGAAGGCGCCGACGACAAGGTCAAGGCCTGGCTCGGTGGCAAGGCCGACGTGGTGATGTCGGACATGGCCGCATCGTCCTCGGGGCACAAGCAGACGGACCATATCCGGATCGTGGCCCTGTGCGAGGCCGCCGCCGAACTGGCCTTCGACGTGCTGGAGGAAGGCGGGACCTTCGTCGCCAAGGTGCTGGCGGGGGGCGCCGAGAACGAGTTGCAGGCGCTGCTGAAGCGCGCCTTCAAGAAGGTCGCGAACGTCAAGCCGCCGGCCAGCCGCGCCGACAGCTCCGAGAAGTTCGTGGTCGCCACCGGTTTCCGCGGGCGTCCCGACGACGGGCACGGGGCCGAGGCCATGGACCAGGACGAAGACTGACACTGGACGCGCGGCCCAATGCGCCCCACATAAGGGGCAACGCGAAGGGGAGCCCCATGACCAGAACCTATGCCAAGAGCGCCGAGGCCGTCGCCCGCCTGACACCGGAACAATACCGGGTCACGCAGGAAAGCGGGACCGAGCGGCCCTTCATGAACGAATTCCACGACTTCAAGGGCGAGGGCCTCTATGTCGACGTGGTGTCGGGCGAGCCGCTCTTCACCAGCCTCGACAAGTTCGACAGCCATTGCGGCTGGCCCAGCTTCACCAGGCCGGTCGAGAACGACCACGTGGTCGAGCTGACCGACCGCACCCACGGCATGGTGCGGACCGAGGTCCGCTCGTCCCACGGCGACAGTCACCTGGGCCACGTGTTCCCCGACGGGCCGCGCGACCGGGGCGGCCTGCGCTATTGCATCAACTCGGCCTCGCTGCGGTTCATCCCGGTCGCGGAGCTGGAGGCCGAGGGCTACGGCGATTACGCCCATCTCTTCGAGGAGGATGTGAAATGACCGAGAAAGCCATTCTTGCCGGCGGCTGCTTCTGGGGCATGCAGGACCTGATCCGCAAGCTCCCCGGGGTCGAGGCGACCCGCGTCGGTTACTCCGGCGGCGACGTGCCGAACGCCACCTACCGCAACCACGGCACCCATGCCGAGGCGATCGAGATCGTCTTCGATCCTGCCCGCATCAGCTATCGCGAGCTTCTGGAATTCTTCTTCCAGATCCACGACCCGACCACCGTGAACCGCCAGGGAAACGATCGCGGCATGTCCTACCGCTCGGCGATCTACACTCTCTCGGACGACCAGAAGGCCGTCGCGCTGGACACGATCGCCGATGTCGAGGCCTCGGGCCTCTGGCCCGGCAAGGTCGTGACCGAGGTCGAACCCGCGGGCGATTTCTGGGAGGCCGAGCCCGAGCATCAGGATTACCTCGAACGGATCCCTAACGGCTATACCTGTCACTTCCCGCGCGCGGACTGGGTGCTACCGAAACGCAGCGCGGCAGAGTGACCCGCCTTCGTGATCTGCCTTTCATTGTTCCCTTAAATACGCAGGGCCCGGCCCCGCCGTTGCAGGCGTATTTGGGGAACAATGAAGATCAGCCGAGCTTGCCCAGGGCGACCGCCAGGTCGCCATATCCGGTGAACCGCCGCTCGTAGGCAAGGCCGAGGCGGCGGGCGCAGTCTTCGGCCCTGGCGTCAAGCGCCGGGTCCTCGGTCTGGGCCTGGTAGACGAGCCTGTCGTAATTGCCGAAGAGCATGTCGCGCAGCTCCGGGTGGCTGTCGAGGCCCATCGGTTTCCAGACGAAGGCGTCGAACTGCCGGACCAGGAAATCCGTCAGGTAGAAGGCGGTGAATTCCTCTTCCGCCTTGGCGGCGAAGGCCGCGTTGCCTTCGAAGAACGAGTAGCAATGGGGGCCTTCGATCATCTCGACGCCCAATTGCGTGCAGGTCTGCTGCAACAGCCCGCCAGTGCCGCAATCCGCGTAGACCACGAACACGGTGTCGTAGCGCGCGCGGTCCTCCGTCACCGCCGCTTCGATGGCGGCGGGGATTCGGTCGGGCCAGAGGTGGAGCTTCGCGGGCAGGCAGCGCAGGTCCATGTGGTCCCAGCCGTTGATCCGCTTCAGCGCGAGGATCTCGTGCGCCAGCGCGCCGCAGGCGATCAGCAGGATCCGTCCCGCCAGCTCCGGCGCCAGGCCCTCGTCTGAAAGAGCGGTGTCCGAAAGCGTGGCGTCGGAGGGCCGGGCGGCTGTCATCGCTTGCGCTCGAGCGCGAGGCGCAGGCACAGGAGCACGGCGATCGCCACGAAGGCGCCGCCCTTGATCCCGATGGCGCCCTGTACCCAGTAGGCGACGCCCAGCGTCAGCGCCGCGGCGGCGATCACCAGCATCAGGAGCGAGGAAAAGCGGTAGGCGGGCATGGCAATCTCCCTTTGCCTCCGATCTGGGCCGGGGCGAGGGCCATTGCAACCCTGCGCGCAGGGAAGAAAAGTGCCCCGGCAGCCAGGCCGCCGGGGCGAGGCAGTGCAGGGGCGTCAGGCGCCCATGCTGTTGTGCTTGCGCGCGACAAAGGTTTTCGCCGTCTCGACCGCCACCGCGGCGTCGCGGCAATAGGCGTCGGCGCCGATCGCGCGGCCGAATTCCTCGTTCAGGGGGGCGCCGCCGACGAGAACGATGTAATCCTCTCGCATGCCCTTTTCCTTCAGCGTGTCGATCACGACCTTCATGTAGGGCATGGTCGTGGTCAGCAGGGCCGACATCCCGAGGATGTCGGGCTGTTCGCTTTCCAGCGCCTCGAGGTATTTCTCGACCGCGTTGTTGATGCCGAGGTCGACCACCTCGAAGCCCGCGCCTTCCATCATCATGGCGACGAGGTTCTTGCCGATGTCGTGGATGTCGCCCTTGACGGTGCCGATCACCATCTTGCCCATGCGCGGCGCGCCGGTCTCGGCCAGCAGCGGCTTGAGGATGAACATCCCCGCCTTCATCGCGTTGGCCGCCAGAAGGACCTCGGGCACGAAGAGGATACCGTCGCGGAAGTCGTCGCCGACGATCTTCATCCCGCCGACCAGGGCCTTGGTCAGCACGTCATAGGGCACCCAGCCGCGCCCCAGGAGGATGTTGACGCCCTCCTCGATCTCTTCCTTCAGGCCGTCGTAGAGGTCGTCGTGCATCTGCAGCACGAGCTCGTCGTCCGACAGTTCGGAAAGGATGATCTCGTCGTCTTCGTCGGCCATGGTCGCGCTCCGCCAGAGGATCTCGCGCCCATCTACGTACAAACCGGGGCGCCCGGAGCGCCAGTTTGCGACTTCCGCGCGGACGCAGGCGACCTGTTGCCGCAGGTTGAGGGCGCCGAGGCGGACATCGCCCCGCCGCCGCCGCCGTCGCGCTGTCCGGTCAGGCGGGGCCGGGGCGTCCCGGGAGGGCAGGCCGTTGTGCCGCTATCACGCGCGCGACCTTTGCGCCGTCGGGCAGGGGGCGGGTCGTGGATCGTGGAGGTGCCCGTCTTGAAATGTTCTTCAAATGTTCTATTCTCGCCCCCATGGACGAGACGCTTTCCCCCTGGCTCCGCACCCCGGGCCGCGCCGCAGGATCGAACGCTGAAGGGCGGTTCGAGGGGCAGGCGCGCGCGGCTTTCGACGACGGGTGGGACCTGCCCGAGGACGCCCGCGTCCTGCGCACCGAGGTGCGGATCGAACGCCCGCGCTCGGCGATCACCCGCAATACCTCGCCCGATATCCCGTTCGACCGTTCGATCAACCCCTACCGCGGGTGCGAACACGGCTGCATCTACTGTTTCGCCCGGCCCAGCCATGCGTACCTCAACCTTTCGCCGGGGCTGGATTTCGAGACCCGGCTGATCGCCCGACCGGGGATCGGTGCGGTGCTGGAGCGCGAGCTTCGGGCAAGGTCCTACACGCCCGGCCCCATCGCCATCGGCACCAACACCGACCCGTACCAGCCGATCGAGGCCGAGCATCGCGTGATGCGCGAGGTGCTGGAGGTCCTTTCGGCTTTCCGCCACCCGGTGACCATCGTCACCAAGGGCGCGATGATCGAGCGTGACCTCGACCTGCTGGCACCGATGGCCGCGCAGGGGCTGGCGCATGTGGGAATTTCCGTCACCACGCTCGACGACGGTCTCAGCCGTGCGATGGAGCCGCGCGCGCCACGCCCCGCGCGCCGCCTGCAGGCGATCCGGAGGCTGTCCGGGGCCGGGGTTCCGGTGCGCGTGATGGTGGCGCCGGTGGTGCCCGGCCTCACCGATACTGAGACCGAGGCGATTCTCGATGCCGCCGCCGCGGCCGGGGCGACCTCCGCCTCATGGATCATGTTGCGACTGCCGCGCGAGGTGGCGCCGTTGTTCCGCGACTGGCTGGCCACGCATTACCCCGACCGCGCGGCGCGCGTCATGGGGCGGGTGCGCGATCTGCACGGCGGGCAGGATTACGATCCGGAATGGGGCAAACGCATGACGGGGCAGGGCACCTGGTCCGATCTTGCCCGCCAGCGCTTTCGCCGGGCCGCCGCCCGCACCGGCCTTGACGGTCGCGCGGCCCCGCTCCGCACCGATCTCTTCGCCCCGCCGCCGCGTCCCGGCGACCAGCTGAGCCTGGCGCTCTGAGATGCGCCCCGGGCCCGTGGCGCGTCAGGGCGCCCGCCCGCGGCCCGCACTCACCGAAAAGACCCGAACGACATCGCCGTCCGGCCCCTTGTTCTTTCTTGTAGAAATACTCCACGGGGGTGCGGGGGTGTGAAACCCCCGCGGATGCGGCGGATGCGGCGGGTGCTGGGGCGGGGAACCCCCGCGGATGCGCCATTCCCGGTCACAAACGCGCGTCGCGGCTTGGCGCTCAGCCCCGACGCCGCCCGCGACGTTCGCGCGCGGGGCCGGCCTCGTCGCCGGTCCCGTCGGAGGCCGAGGAAAAGCCGCCCAGCGTCTCGGCGATCTGGTCGAGCGTCGGGCGGGGCCCGCGTGGCCGCTCCACCAGCGCCTTGTGCATCGCCGCCAGATGTTCGGGCATCGTGCCGCAGCATCCGCCGATGATCCTGGCGCCGGCGTCGCGGGCCAGCACGGCGTATTCCGCCATCAGCTCGGGCGTGCCGTCGTAATGGATATGGCCGTCGTGGAACTTCGGGATCCCGGCGTTGCCCTTGGCGATGATCGGCCGCTCCGTCCCCTGGGCGGCAAAGCCCAGCACGGTGCGCATCAGGTCCGACGCCCCCACGCCGCAATTCGCGCCGAAGGCCAGCGGCGGATTGGGCAGCCCCTCGACCAGCGCCGCGAAGGCGGCCGAGGTCACGCCCATCATCGTCCGCCCCGCGGTGTCGAAGCTCATCGTGCCGCACCAGGGCATGCCGGCCAGCGCGGCCGCCTCGGCCGCGGCCTTGTATTCCTCGGGGGCCGAGATCGTCTCGACCCAGAGCACGTCGACCCCGCCGGCCTTCAGCCCCTCGGCCTGTTCGTGGAACATCTCGACGGCCAGCTCGTGGGTAAGGTTGCCCATCGGCTGCATGATCTCTCCGGTTGGACCCATGGAGCCGGCCACGACGACCGGCCGCCCGGCGGCATCGGCCACCTCGCGGCCCAGCTCCGCCGCCACCCGGTTCAGCTCCGCCACCCGGTCCTGCGCGTCATGCAGCTTCAGCCGCGCCGCGTTGCCGCCGAAGGAATTGGTGAGAAAGATGTCCGACCCCGCATCAACCGCACCACGATAGAGCGTGCGGATGTTGTCCGGCCGGTCGACGTTCCACAACTCCGGCGGCTCGCCCGAACTCAGCCCCATGTTGAACAGGTTGGTCCCGGTGGCGCCATCGGCCATCAGCCAGTCGCGCTCGGCCAGAAGCTTGGACAGAAGGTCGCTCATCGGTGTCTCCCTTGGTCGGATCGGGGCGTCGGATCTGGGCCTGCGCTGCACCGCGAACGAACAGGGGCGCGCAGGGCAGGGTGTGCCACGCGCGGCCCGTCAGGGCAATTCGATTCAGTGCGCCGCCATCCGGGCGCGCCTGTGCCGGTTCAGTTCTCGGCCAGAAGCTGGCCCTTGGCGACCGACAGAAGCTCCGACATCTTCAGCCGGATATCCGCGGCCGAGGCCTTGCCGTCGAGATCGGCCACCACCCTGCGCACCACATCCTCGTGGCCCGGCTCGGCGAAATCGGCCTTGACCACGGTCAGGGCATAATCGCTCGCCGCCGTGCCGGTCAGGCCCATCATCTCGGCGGCCCAGAGGCCGAGCAGCTTGTTGCGCCGCGCCTCGGCGCGGAACTGCATCTCGGCATCATGGGCGAACTTGGATTCGAACGCATTCTCGCGGTCGTCGAAGGTGGTCATCGGGGGGCCTCCCTGTGCATGTTTCCCGACGCAGTCGGATAAGGGGTGATGCGCGTCCTTCAAGATATGCCCACGCAAGGATGATGCCGCAAGTCCCGGAGGTTGGACAATGATCCAGCACATGGCCACGCCTCCATGCTTCCGAGGTCACTGCGCAGGAAGCAAGGATGCGCCGCCGCCCCGGTCCCACTTTCTGCTCGC
>NZ_PHSN01000001.1 GCF_002871005.1 Acidimangrovimonas sediminis | reverse complement strand
ACGCTCGACAGCATGATCGACGGGCTCAAGGCCGGCGGCAACACCTCGATCGACGTCGGCATGAAATGGGGCGTGGCGCTGCTCGATCCCGCGGCGCAGCCGATCGTCAGCGACATGATCAACAAGGGAGAGCTTCCCTCCAACTTCGCGGGGCGCCCCTACGCCTATGACGACACCGACTCGATGAAGGTCGTTGTGGTGATGACCGACGGCTCCAACACCCAGCGCGCCGAAATCAACCCGAGCTACGCCTCGGGCAACTCCCCGCTCTACTCGGCAAGCGGCGACAGCAATGACTTTTCGCTCTACGATGCGAGCAAGAACCAGTATTACTGGACCTGGGACAAGAACTGGCACGATACGCCCTATCAGGGCGGCGCGGTCTACGGCCAGAAATGCACCACGACCTACAGCGGCGGCTGGGGCTGGGGCCATTACGGCGGCACCCAGACCACGACCTGCTCCGACCTCACCGTGTCGAGCCAGGTCGGGACCGCCTCGCAGATGAGCTGGGCCGACGTCTGGGACAAGATGTCGGTGACCTACTACACCAACATCATCTACAGATACGCCTACAGCAGCAGCGCGGCGAACTCGCTCTACAACTCTATTGTCGACTGGCGGACGGCGCAGGGCATCAGCTCGGACACTCAGGACAGTCAGCTCCTTGATGTCTGCACCGCGGCCAAGAACAATTACGTCACGATCTACTCGATCGGGTTCATGGCCGATGACGCGGGCAAGTCGGTGCTCAAGGACTGCGCCACCAAGACAAGCTACTTCTACGACGTCCAGAACCTCGACATCGCGACCGCTTTCGCCTCGATCGCCAACTCGATCAACAAGCTGAGGCTGACCCAATGAGCGCGCGCGCCAAGTTTCCGCCGGCAAGGTTTCCCTTGGCCGGGGCCCGTGTGGCACTGGCCAGGCGTCTGGGCCGCGCCCGCGCCTGGTTCGCCCGCGAGGACGGCGTCGCGAGCGTCGAGTTCGTGCTGGTGCTGCCGGTCCTCTTCGTGCTGTTCCTCTCCTCGGTCGAGGCGGGCTTCCTGCAGCTGCGCTACGTCATGCTCGAGCGTGGCCTCGACATGACCGTGCGCGAACTGCGGCTGGGCGAGATCAGCTCCCCCACCCATGACAAGGTGAAGGACGAGATCTGCCGCCTGGCGACGGTGATCCCGGATTGCGTCAACTCGCTGATGGTAGAGCTCAAGCCCGTCGACACCTCGACCTGGACCGGCCTCGACGCAAGCGCGACCTGCATCGACCGCAGCGAGCCGATCGCCACGCAGCAGCCGCCGAACTTCGACCCGGGCACCGACGACGACCTGATGATCATCCGCGCCTGTGCGGTGTTCGACCCGCTGTTCCCAACCACCGGTCTGGGGCTGCAACTCACCAAGGACGCGACCGGGGCCTACAAGCTCGTCGCCGCCTCCGCCTTCGTCAACGAGCCGAGCTGAGCCATGGACAAGAACATGCAGGCCCATCCGCTGCTGCGCCCGTTCAAGCGTTTCGCGCGGGACGAACGCGGCACCATCCTCGTCGAGACCATCATCTTCCTGCCGGTCCTGATCTGGGCCTACCTCGGCATGTACGTGTATTTCGACGCCTTCTCGGCCCGCAACACCGGGCAGCGCGCGACCTATACGGTCGCCGACCTGATCTCGCGCCAGACCAACACGCTGACACCCACCGACATCGAGGGGATGAACAAGATCTTCGACTTCATCACCAATGCCGATGCACGCGGCTCGACCACCCGCATCCGGGTGACCGACGTGCAGTACAACTACACGACCGACCTGTACGAGGTGGTCTGGTCCAGCGCCACGCGCACCGGCACCGCGATGACCGACGACGATGTCAACAAGCTGGCGGACAGCCTGCCGAAACCGGCACAGGGCGATACCGAGATCGTGGTCGAAAGCTGGGCCACCTACACGCCGGCCTTCGACACGATCGGCGTAAGCGACCAGACCTTCCACGATTTCGTGGTGGCCCGACCGCGGATGTCACCGCAGGTCTCCTTCGACGCATCCTCCTGACGCGGGGCCGGCGGGCCGAAGCTGGGGAGGATGCCGGCAGGCCGAAGCTCCCCCCCCGTGGGGCGAGGCCTTCGCGGCAGCCACCGCAAAGGCCCCGCAGATGCGGCCGTGACCCGGACCATCACCTGCCCGCAGGGCGCGTCGTGTCAGTTCTGCGGCATCATCGCCGGGGCCGGGTGGGCCGTCAGGATCTCGCAACTCTTGAACCTCTCGGGCCGGCACAGGGGCTTGGCGCTGAAATTGCCGCTGATCTTCGCCCATTCCACATAGGCGCCGCTGCGGTTCATGTTGCCGCCGCCGAAGAACCAGGCATTGACCGTGTTGAAGCGCGGATCGACATAGGAACTCTCCATCTGGAATTCCAGCTGGTAGGCGTATCTCCCCTGCGTCAGGGTGCCCTGCCCCTTGCCCTTGAGAAGGATTTCCCCCTTTTCGTTGCGACTGATGGTGCCGGTCACCGGGACCGCGCCCTCGGGGCTGTCGAAGCTCTTGCGCGAGAACCGGAAATCCTGCAACGAGCCGTTGAAGGTCTTGCCCTCATTGCCAACTGCAAAGACGAAATTCGCCGTGAACTCTCCGGTATTGTTGAACTGACCCCGGACCGGCGAAGAATAGATCGCCCCTCGCGGATCTTCGCCCGCGCCGCATCCCGCCAACAGAAACGTTGCCGCCAGAGCGGCGGCAAGACAGAAAATACGAAACATCTTAAACTCCAATATCGCACCCTCCAACGTCTGAAGGGGACTGAGAATCTGTACATGATGCCTCAATCCCGGGCTTGCATCAATTCTTGTGCCACCGGGCGTGTCGGACCTCTTTCCCTTGTCGCGGCAGGGCGCGACAGGCCGGGCCCCAAGATGAACCGGGCTGCCACGGGATCGTTTCGGCAAGCTGCCCGCATGGTCGCCGCGGGCATAGCCGCCGTGGGGCGCATGGCCATGCCCAAAGCTTGGCAGGACTTTTCGAGCGGATCGAAAAGCCATCGTCCTGCGGCGCGGATCTGTAAAAAATACATTTATTTACAATATATTATAAAAATTCCGACTCCCAAACCCACGGCATCACACATGGCGGCGCCCCGTCGCCCGGAGTGATTTCCCTCCCCCCGCCTCATGGCAAATTTTGGTGATTGAACGCCTCGCCCGGCCCGGCGTTCCTCCTCTGATCCACCGATGACAACAGAAGGACAGGAGAGCCGGATGATCGAGAATACCACGGGCTTCGGACTGATCGCGGTCGAGAAGAAGGCCGGCCGTGTGGTCTTTCTGGACCCCGCCACCCTCGGCTGTACCGCAGCGATCACGGACCTGCCGCCCAAGCCGCACGAATTGCTGATCCCGCCGCTCTCGGGCAAGGCCTATGTGCCGATCTTCGGCGACGGCATCCATGGCGACAATCCCCATCCCCAGAGCACCATCGCCGTGATCGACCTTGCCGCGCAGTCGCTGCGGACGTTGATCGATATCGCCCCCTACAAGGCGCCCCACACCGTACGGCAGGGCAGCAACGGCCTGATCTATTGCTGCTGCGAGGCCAGTGCCGCCGTGGTGGTGATCGACCCCGCCTCCGACGAGATGGTCGGTGCCATCGACATCGGATCGACCAAGGTTCACCGCCTCGCTACCGTGCCGGGCCGCGACCGGCTGGTCACCGAAGCCGAGGAGGACGGCCTTCTGAGCCTTGTCCGGATCGAAGGGTCCGCGGGCCAGGTCATCAAGGAGCTGTCCCTCGAGGGCGGGACGAACGGCATCGCCGCCGCCCCGACCCGACCCTGGATCGTGGCGACCGCCGGTGACCGGCCCGAGCTGCACGTCGTCGACCGAGACGACCTTGGCCACGTCCGCACGCTGCCGTTGCCCGGGCACACCCAAAAAGGCCAGATCGCCCGCTATCGGCCGGATGGCGCGATCCTCGCGGTCATCGGGAATTTCGACCCGGTGGCAAGCTTGTACGACGCGGACCTCAACCACCTCTTCACCGCCGAGGTGCAGGACAAGCCGCTCGACGGCGCCTTCTCGCCCGATGGCCGGCTGTTCCTCGTGGCCAACGAAGACAGCGATACCACCTCGGTGATCGACCTGACGACGGGGCGGACCCGCGCCCATGTCCCGGTCGATTCCGGGTTCGAGGTGCTGGCCTATTACCCGCTGGCGTCGTGACGGGCGGCATCCTGCCAGCCGCCGAACCGAACCAAGGAGAGACACAATGAAACTGTTGCGACATGGCCCCGCGATCATGAACGGCCGGGCATGATCGACGCCGACGGCACGATCCGCCATCCCACCGGCCTCGTACCCGATATCGCCGGCGCTGTCCTGTCGGAGGCAGGTCTGGCCATGCTGCGCGGCCTCGACCCTGCGATGCTGCCGGAAGTGGCGCACGGCACGCGGCTTGGCGCCCCGGTTGGAGGGATCGGGAAATACGTCTGCATCGGCATGAACTATGCCGATCACGTCGCACAGGCCGGGATCGAGACGCCGAAAGAACCGCCGGTCTTCATGAAGCTCACCTCGGCGATCTCGGGGCCGAACGATCCGATCGTGCTGCCCCGCGGTGCCGACCAGATCGACTGGGAGGTCGAGCTTGCGGTGATCATCCGGGCCCGCGCCAGCGACGTCCGGCCCGGGACGGCGCTGGATCACGTCGCGGGATACGCGGTCACAAACGACGTGTCCGAGCGCCGCTTTCAGAACGCGCGGGGCGGCGAGATGACCAAGGGCAAGAGCGCCGACACCTTCGCCCCGCTCGGCCCCTGGCTCGTGACCCGCGACGAGGTGCCCGACCCGCAGAACCTGTCACTGTGGCTGACGCTTGACGGCGCCGAGATGCAGAACGGCTCCAACCGCACGATGATCTTCCCGGTGGCCGAGGTGGTGGCGCACCTGTCGCAGTTCATGACGCTTGAACCGGGGGACGTGATCGCGACCGGGACCCCGCCCGGCGTCGGGATGCGCCGGACCCCGCCGCGCTGCCTGAAGCTCGGTGAGGTCGTCGCGCTGGGGGTCGAGGGGCTGGGGCAGCTGCGGCTTGACGTGGTGGCCCGCGCCTGAGCCACCACTCCCCCCAAGCGCAGGGTCAGAGCGCGTCCAGCGCCGCACTCTGTTCGGCGGTGAAGGTCAGGGAGGCTGCATCGACATTCTCGCGCAGATGGCTGCGGCTGGAGGTGCCGGGAATGACCAGGATATTCGGGCTGCGCGCCAGCAGCCAGGCCAGCGCCACCTTCTGCGGGCTGGTCCCTACCCCCTTTGCGACCGCGTCCAGCGTCGCCGATTGCAGCGGGCTGAATCCCCCCAGCGGGAAGTAGGGAACATAGGCGATCCCGTCCGCCGCCAGCGCGTCGATCAGCGCATCATCCTCGCGGTGGGCAAGGTTGTATTGGTTCTGGACGCAGACCACCGGGGCGATGTCGCGCGCGGTGCGGACCTGTTCGGGGCTGACGGTGCTGATGCCGATATGGCCGATCAGACCCTCCTCCTGCAGCGCGCGCATGGTCCGCATCGGCGTGGCGATGTCGTCCTCGGGGCCGCCCATGCGCAGGTTGACGATGTCCATCCGGTCACGGCCGAGACGGGTGAGGTTGTCCTCGACCGACTGGCGCAGGAAGGCGTCGTCGCGCTGCAGGTTCCACGCGCCGGCCTCATCGCGCCAGGCGCCGACCTTGGTCACCAGCACCAGGTCGTCCGGATAGGGATGCAGCGCCTCGCGGATGATCTCGTTCGTGACATGGGGGCCGTAGAAGTCGCTGGTGTCGATGTGGTCGATGTGGTCGATGTGGTCGATGCCCAGCGAAACCGCCTCGCGCAGGACGGCAAGGGCCTCATCGCGGTCCTTCGGGGGGCCCATCACGTGCGGCCCGGCCAGCTGCATGGCGCCATAGCCCATGCGGTTCACGCTCAGGTCGGTCCCGGGAAAGGTGAAACGGCCGGCGGCAGAGGCTTGGGGGGTCATGTCGGATCTCCTTCGTTGTTGCCCGGAAGTTGGGTTGCCCGGAAGATGGCGCGGCATTCTCCGTTTGAGAATATATGTCAATCCGAATAGGCTGATCGGCATGTCGAACAATCTTGACGATCTCGGTGTCTTCGTCGCGGTGGTGCGGGCCGGTGGCTTCCGCAGTGCGGCGCGAACGCTCGGCCTGTCCCCGGCCACGGTGAGCGAGACCATCGCGCGGCTCGAGGCACGGCTGGACGCCCGTCTTCTGACCCGTACCACCCGCAGCGTCACGCCGACCGAGGCCGGGCGGGAGCTTGCCCGGCGGATCGCCCCATTGCTGTCGGAGGCCGCGGATGCCCTCGACGCCGTCCGCAGCCAGAGCGGCGACCTGCGCGGACGACTCGCGCTGAACGTGCCCGGCGCGGTGATGGTCGACATCCTTCCGCCGCTGATCGAGGAGTTCATGGCCCTCCACCCCGGCGTGACGGTGGAGATCATGGTCGACGACCGCATGGTCGACGCGGTCGCCGCGGAATGCGATGCCGGCATCCGCTATGGCGAGGCGCTGGCACAGGACATGATCGCCATCCCCCTGGGCCCGCGGCGGCAGCAGGCGGCGCTGGCCGCCGCGCCCGCCTACCTTGCGCGGATGGGAATGCCGGCCCATCCGCGCGACCTTCTGCACCACGACTGCCTGCGCGGCCGCTTCACCAGCGGCGCCCTGATCCCGTGGGAGTTCGAGCGCGGCGACGAGACGATCACCCTCGACGTCGCGGCCCGGCTGACCATCGGCACCAACGGCTCCGCCGCGCTGATCGGCCACGCGGTGTCAGGGCTGGGCCTGTGCCTGATCTTCCGCAACTGGCTCGAGCCGCATTTCGCCAGCGGCGCCCTCGTCCCGGTGCTGCCGGACTGGTGGCCGGCGTTCGAGGGGCCATATCTGTATTTCCATGGCCGCCGCCCGCCGCCGCCACTGCGCGCCTTCGTCGACTTTCTGCGCGGCAAGACGCGAGAGGCGGCGCCCACCCCCGGCTGAGTGCCGTCGCTTCGGACCGTCAGGCCAACGGGAAGGGCCCGCACCGGCAATCTGCCAGTGCGAGCCCATTGTCTCCGGCACCCGAAGGCCCGACCCTCAGCCCTCGATGAAGGCAAGGATGTCGGGGTTGATGATCTCGGGGTGGGTCGCGAACATGCCGTGCGACAGGCCCGGATAGGTCTTGAGCGTGCCGTTCGGCAAAAGGTCGATCGCCTTGAGCGCCGAATCCGCAAGCGGCACCACCTGGTCGTCCTCGCCGTGCATCACCAGCACCGGCTGGGTGATCGCCTCGAGATCCGCGGTGAAGTCGGTTTCCGAGAACGCCGCGATGCAGTCGTAATGCGCCTTCGCGCTGCCCGTCATGCCCTGGCGCCACCAATTGCGGATCAGCCCCTCGTTGACCTCGGCCCCCGCGCGGTTGAAGCCGTAGAACGGCCCAGAAGGCACATCGAGGAAGAATTGCGACCGGTTCGCCGCCAGCGCCGCGCGGAAGCCGTCGAACACCTCCATCGGCAGGCCCTCGGGGTTGGCCTCGGTCCGGAGCATGATCGGCGGCACCGCGCCAAGCGTGACGACCTTGGCAACACGGCCCTGCGTGGCGCGGGCGGCATAGCGCACCGCCTCGCCGCCACCGGTGGAATGACCCACATGCACCGCGTTCCTCAGGTCGAGCGCCTCGGCCAGCTCCGCCACGTCGGCGACATAGGTGTCCATGTCGTTGCCGGTGTCAGTCTGGTCCGATCGGCCGTGGCCGCGGCGATCATGGGCGATGACGCGGTAGCCCTTCGACAGGAAGAAGAGCATCTGGTTGTCCCAGTCGTCGCCGCTAAGCGGCCAGCCGTGGTGAAAGACGACGGGCTGCGCGTCGCGGGGGCCCCAATCCTTGTAGAAGATGCGGGTGCCGTCCTTGGTGGTGATACTTGCCATGATGCGGGCTCCTTGGATGAGAGGTGACGTTCCTGCGCCGTCACGGGGCGGGCAGATGGCGCGGCCGCGCCACCGGCGCGTGACCCGGCCGTTCCGCGATCCTTGCCGCGGGCCCCTTGCCGTTTCGACATGGACAGAGATAGCCGCCGCCCCTATCTGGGGGAGGAGGCGGAACTGACACCTTTCGGTCAAAAACGGACAGATCATGGAAACGCCCTCCCCCATCGCCGAGATCGGCCTGCTGATCTATCCCGATTGCCAGCTTGCGGCGGTCTACGGGCTGACGGATCTGTTCCGCATCGCGGGGGACCGGACGTCGCAGGAGGTCGCCGCCGGCGCGGAACGCGAGATCCGCGTGTCACACTGGCAGGTCGGGGCGCCGGGCGACGAGGTTGCCTGCGTCTGGGACAGCCACCCAGGCACGCCGCATCGCCTGTCCTATGCCATAGCGCCGCCCAGCATCATCATGCCCGACCGGATGGCCCCGATGCGGGCCGCCGCTGACTGGATGAAGGATCGCCACGCCGGGGGAACCACGGTCTGCTCGATCTGCGCCGGGGCCTTCGTCCTGGCCGAAAGCGGGTTGATCGACGGCCGGCAGGCGACAACGCACTGGGCCTTCGCCGCGCAGCTGACTCGCCGCTTCCCCGAGATCGAGGTGATCGAGGAACGCATGCTGGTCGACGAGGGCGACATCATCACCGCCGGCGGCATCCTCGCTTGGACCGACCTCGGCCTGACGCTGGTCGAGCGGCTTCTTGGGGCAAGCACCATGCTGGCGACGGCGCGCTTCCTGCTGGTCGATCCTCCGCGCCGCCAGCAGCAGCCCTTCGCCCGGTTCATCCCGCGCTTCGACCACGGCGACGACAAGGTGCTGCGGGCCCAGCAGTTCATGCATGCCCATGCCCGCGAGGCGCAGAGCGTCGCCGCCCTCGCGGCACAGGCGGGCATGTCGGAGCGAACCTTCCTGCGCCGTTTCGGCAAGGCCACGGGGCTGCGTCCGAAGGATTACCTGCAGCAGGTCCGCCTTGCCAAGGCGCGCGAGGCACTCGAACGGACGGGCCAGCCCGTCGACCAGATCGCCTGGCAGATCGGCTATCAGGACCCGGCCGCGTTCCGAAAGGCGTTCCTGAAACAGACCGGTCTCTCCCCCGGCACCTACCGTCGGCGTTTCGGCATTGCCTGACCACCCGCAGTGGCCCCCAGGCGACCACCAGGGCCGCGCACCGCGATGTCCTGGCGGATCGGATCGTCGCGCACCGGCAGGGGCCGGAGGAGCCCCGAGGTCAGCGCGGCTTCGACAAGGGGGTCTCAGCCGCCGGGACGCCGGGCCTCGTGCAGGAAGGCGCGGATCAGCGGCAGGTCGCGGCGCATGCCGAGGTTGATCAGGCTTTCCGTCATCTCCAGCGCCGGATCGTCCAGCCGGTGACGCAGGATCCTGGGATCGTGGCCGATCTCGGCCTCGGAGATGAAGCCCACGCCCAGCCCCGAGGCCACCACCTCGCGCATCGCCTCGCGCCCCGCGACCTCCAGCGCCGGGCGCAGCGTCACGCCCGCCCGGCGGGCCGCGGCCTCGACCCGCTGGCGGGTCTGCGATCCGCGCTCGCGCAGGACGACGGGGTGACGGGCGATCTCGGCGAAGGCCGGGCGCGCGGGCACCCCGCCTGCGAACCCCTCGCCCGTAATCGCGACGATCGGCGCCGCGCCGAGGCTGAGGATGTCGAGATCCGCCATCGGCTCCAGGCTTCCCAGCACGCCGAATTCCACGTCGTAGGCCCTGAGTGCCTGCAACACCTGCGCCGAGTTGCCAGCCTGCACCTCGACCCGTACCCCGGGATGCCGCCGCCGGAAGGCCGAGAGCACGGGCACGATGTGGATCGCGCTGTCGGCCATGATCCGCAGGTGCCCCTGAAGCGCCGCGCGCGAGCGGCTGAGATGCTGGCCGATCTCGTCCTCGACATCGAAGAACCGCTTGGTCAGCCGGAACAGGGCCTCGCCCGCGCCGGTCAACTGCACCCGTCGCCCGTCGCGGCGGAACAGCAGCACGTCATAGGCCTGTTCCAGCGCGCGCACCTGATCGGACAGCGTGGGCTGGCTCTGCCCGCAGGCCTCGGCCGCACGGGAAAACCCGCCGTGCAGCGCGACCTGATGAAAGGCCCGGATCTGGGTGTAGCGCATCTTCCATAGGTCCAGTCTATGATTGGATCGGAACTGCGGATTTTACAGATACCCCGCCCCGGATCAATGCTGCGGATGTTCCGACCTGCCGAGGATCAGTGATGAGCACCGACGCCTTCCCCCGCCCGCAGCCGGGAGAGCCCTTTCTCCTTACCCCCGGGCCGCTGACGACGGCGCCCGAGGTCAAGGCCGCGATGCAGCGCGACTGGGGCAGCTGGGACGGCGACTTCCGCGCCATGACCCGGGCGCTGCGATCGGGCGTTCTGGCACTGCTGGGGCCCGGCGGCGAAGACTATGACTGCGTACCGATGCAGGGCTCCGGCTCCTACCTCGTCGAGGCGATGATCGGCACCTTCCTGCCGCGCGACGGCAAGCTGCTGGTGCTGGCGAACGGCGCCTACGGCCTGCGCGCGGCCGAGGCGACGCGACGGATCGGCCGCGCGGTGCGGGTTCTCGACAAGGGCGACTACCAACCCCCGCGCGGCGAGGAAGTGGCGCGGATCCTGGCCGGGGATCCCGCGATCACCCATGTCCTCGCGATTCATTGCGAGACCAGCTCGGGCATCCTCAACCCGGTGGCCGAGATCGCGGCGGCGGTGGCGCAGGCGGGCCGGAAGCTTCTGATCGACAGCATGTCGGCCTTCGGCGCCCTGCCGCTTGAGCCCGCGGCCCTTGAGTGCGAGGCCTTCGTCTCCTCGGCCAACAAGTGCATCGAGGGGGTGCCGGGGTTCGGCTTCGTCGTGGCGCGGCGGGATGCGCTTGGCGCGGCCGGCGGGCGTGCGCATTCGCTCTCGCTCGACGCCCATGCGCAATGGGCGGCGATGGAAAAGACCGGCCAGTGGCGGTTCACCCCACCCACCCATACCGTCGCGGCCTTCCTGACGGCGCTGGAGATGCATGCGGCTGAAGGCGGCGTCGCCGGGCGCGGCGCGCGCTACACGGATAACCGCGACACCCTCGTCGCGGGGATGCGGGCGCTCGGGTTCGAGACCCTGCTGCCCGATCGCTGGCTCTCGCCCATCATCGTCACCTTCTTCTGCCCGGAGGATCCGCGCTTCGACTTCCCCCACTTCTACGACGCGATGAAGACGCGGGGCTTCATCCTCTACCCGGGCAAGCTCACCGTGGTCGACAGCTTCCGCATCGGCTGCATCGGGCGTCTGGACGCGGGGGTCATGCGTGCCGTGACCGAGGCCGCGCGTGAGACGCTGGCCGGGATGGGCGTCACCAGCGCCGCCCCGCCCGCCGCGGCCCTGGCGGAACGCCGCCGCGCCGAAACCCTTTGATCCGCAGGAAGGACCCTCCGCCGATGAAACGCTTCAAAGCTGCCGTGTTCGACTGGGCCGGCACCATGATCGACTATGGCTCGTTCGCACCGATGGGGGCATTTCAGCGCGCCTTCGCCGAGGTCGGCCTCGACGTGACGATTGCCGAGGCCCGCGCACCCATGGGCAAGCCGAAATGGGACCATGTGCACGCCATGCTCACCGCGCCCCGCATCGCGGCGCAATGGCAGGCGCTGCACGGCCATGCGCCGACCGATGCCGATGTCGACCGGGTCTACGCCGTCTTCGTGCCGATGAACGAGGCGGTGGCGGCCGATTACGCCACCCTCGTCCCGGGCGCCCTTGAGGCGGTGAACGAGCTGCGCGCGATGGGGCTCAAGATCGGCTCCACCACCGGCTATGTCCGCTCCATCATGGCACGCGTGCTGCCTGTCGCGGCGGCGCAAGGCTATTCGCCCGACAACCTCGTCTGTGCCGACGACCTGCCCGAGGGGCGGCCCGGACCGCTGGGGATGTACAAGTGCATGGTCGACCTCGCGGTCTATCCGCCCGCGGCCATCGTCAAGGTGGACGACACCGAGCCCGGCATTGCCGAGGGCGTGGCGGCGGGCTGCCTGACCGTGGGGGTCGCGCTGTCGGGCAACGCCGTGGGCCTGACCCCGGAGGAGGTCGCCGCCCTGCCCGAGGCCGAGCGCGCGGCGCGGCGCGACGCGGCCGCGCGGATCCTCTTCGATGCCGGGGCCGATCACGTGATCGACACGGTGGCCGACTTGCCCGCCCTCCTGCGCCGGCTGGACCGGGACGGGGCGGCATGAGCTTGCGCCCCCATACCGAGGGCGAGGCCAACACCTCGGCCGCCCGCGCGGCCTATGCCGCAGGTCACGCCCACCCGGCCGAGGCCGACCTTCTGCGCCGCGACGCGGGCGCCTTCCTGCACCAGAGCCTGTCGAGCCCCTGCGTCGCCACCATCGCCCGGGCCGAGGGCATCTGGATCGAGGATCTGGCGGGACGGCGCTACATGGATTTCCACGGCAATTCTGTCCATCACATCGGCTATGGCCACCCCCGGCTGATCGCCGCGATCAAGGATCAGCTCGACACCCTTTCGTTCGCGCCGCGCCGCTTCAGCTGCGAACCCGCCGTCGCGCTGGCCGAGGCGCTGGCGGCCCGCGCGCCCGGTGACCTTGGCAAGGTGCTGTTCACGACCGGCGGCTCGGACGCCGTCGAGGTCGCGCTGAAGCTTGCCCGCGCCGCCACCGGCCGCTTCAAGACCCTGTCGTTCTGGGACGCCTTCCACGGCGCGGGCTTCGGCGCCGCCGGCGTGGGCGGCGAGGCGACCTTCCGCTCCGGCATCGCCGGGCCGCTGGTGCCCGGCGCCGAGCATGTCGCGCCCTGGGCCCCGCGCGATTGCCCCTATGGCACCGACAGTCTCGAGGCTTCGGCCCGGGCCTGCGCGAAGATGATCGACTACGTGCTGGGCCGCGATGGCGATTATGCCGCTTTCATCGCCGAACCCATGCGCGCGACACCGCTGGTCCCCGCCCCCGGGTTCTGGGCCGAGGTGCGCGCAGCCTGCGACCGGCACGGCACCCTGCTGATCTTCGACGAGATCCCCACGGGCCTTGGGAAGACCGGCCGCTTCTTCAGCCACGAGCACGACGGCGTGGTGCCGGACATCCTCGTCCTCGGCAAGGCACTGGGCGGCGGCGTCCTGCCCATCGCCGCGGCCATCGCGCGCCGCGACCTCGACGTCGCGGGCGATTACGCGATCGGGCATTATACCCACGAGAAGAACCCCGTCACCGCCCGCGCCGCGCTTACCACCCTGCAGATCATCGACGACGAGGACCTCGTCGCGCGCGCGGCCGAGCTGGGCGCCCATGCGATGGACCGCCTCGGCGCGCTCTCGGCCTGCCCGCTGGTGGGCGGCATCCGCGGCCGGGGGCTGATGATCGGGGTCGAGATCGTCACGCCCGACGGCATGGCCGACCCGGCGACGGCCGAGCGGATCTACTACCGCTGCCTTGCCGAGGGGCTGAGCTTCAAGGTCAGCGCCGGCAACATCCTGACGCTCTCGCCGCCGCTGGTGATCGCGCGGGCCGATCTTGACCGCGCGCTCGACATCGTGACGGCGGCGGTCCAGGCGGAGGCCACGCCATGACCCGCCCGCTGATCGTGCGCACCGACCGCGAGCTCGAGGTGCCCGGCCTCGACGCCGCGTTGCGCGAACGGGGCGATCTGGTGCTGCTGCCCGACGGCATAACCGAAGCGGCGCTTGCCGAGGCCGTGGCCGGGGCCGACCTTCTGCTGATGTGCTACACGCCGGTGACCGCGCGGGTGATCGCGGCGGCGCCCCGGCTGCGCGGGATCGTCAAGTACGGTGTGGGCATCGACGCGATCGACATTCCCGCGGCCATCGCTCGCGGCATCCCGGTGGTCAACATCCCCGAATATGCCGAGGCGACGGTGGCCGAGGGCGCGATCACATTGGCGCTTTCGCTCCTCAAGCGACTGCCCGAGGTCGCGGGCGGGATGCAGCGCGACGGCTGGCTCTGGCCCGAGACACGCCTTCTCGGGCGCGATCTGGCGGGGGCCTGCGTCGGCGTGGTCGGCTGCGGCCGGATCGGGCGGCATTTCGCGGGGATCGCGGCGGCGGGCTTCGGCGCCAGGGTGCTGGGCTACGACCCGCAAGTCGATGCGGCGACCCTGGCGAACCACGGGATCGAGAAGACCGACAGCCTGCACGATCTGCTGTCCGCCGCCGATGTCGTCAGCCTTCACGCCACGCTCGGCCCCGGCAGCCGCGCGCTGATCGGCCGGGAGGAGCTTGCCTGCCTCGGGCCCGGTGCCATCCTCGTCAACACCGCGCGCGGCGCGCTGATCGACGAGGCCGCCCTGGTCGAGACGGTGCTGGCCGGCCGGATCGGCGGCGTCGCGCTCGACGTCTACGGGCAGGAGCCGCTGGCCCATGCGGGCCACCCGCTTTCGCCCCTCTTCGGGCGGGACGAGGTGATCCTGTTCCCGCATCTGACCTTCTTCACACACGAGGCGCAGGCCCGTCTGGAGGCCGACACCCTCGCCCGCTGCGAAGAGATCCTCGGTGGCCTGCCGGTCACCGTCCGATCACATGACCCACGGCTTCGGGCGCAGGGAAAGGGCGTCGTCTTCCCGCCCGGCTGACCCCGCCGGGGCAGGTCGGACACGGCATTTCGGACGACAGTACCCCGGGGGCGGACGCCCGCCGGGGCGCACCCCTTGCTCCCATAAAAAATAGATCAAAAACAATGACTTACTATACTTAAGATAGGTATTTCTTCGCAGAATCGTCATGCAGGATGGGTAGTGTTCCGGGCATCGAAACCCCGCCCCTTGGAAGGATAGGCGAACATGAACTCCTCAACGCTTTTCGGCGCGGCGGTGCTCGCGCTTCTCGCGGGTCCGGCCCTTGCCGCCGACCAGGTCGTGACGATCTACAGCGCCGACGGCCTGCATGACGGTCACCCGAACTGGTTCCAGACAGAATTCGATGCCTTCACCAAGAAGACCGGCATCAAGGTGCAATATGTCGAGGGCGGCTCGGGGGTCGTCGTCCAGCGCGTGGCGCAGGAAAAGGCCAATCCGCAGGCCGACGTGCTGGTGACGCTGCCGCCGTTCATGCAGAAGGCCGCCGGCGCGGGCCTCCTGCAAGCCTACAAATCACCCGAGGCCGCGCAGATCCCGGCCTCCGACAAGGACCCGGGCAATCTCTTCAACCCGATGGTCAACAACTACATGAACTTCATCTACAACACCAAGGTCCTCGCCGCGGCGCCGAAGACCTGGGACGACCTGCTGGCGGCCAATTTCAAGGGCAAGCTGCAGTATTCGACCCCGGGCCAGGCTGGCGACGGCACCGCGGTGATGCTGGAGGCGGTCCATGCCATGGGCGGTGCCGACGCGGGCTTCGGCTATCTTCGCAAGTTGCAGGCCAACAACGTGGGACCCTCCTCCTCCACCGGCAAGCTGACCGCGCTGGTGAACAAGGGAGAGCTTTACGTGGCCAACGGCGATCTGCAGATGAACATGGCCCAGACCGCCCGCAACCCCAACATCCGCCCGTTCTGGCCCGCCAATGCCAAGGGCGAGCGGTCAACCTTCGCCCTGCCTTATTACGTCGCGCTGGTCAAAGGCGCGCCGCATGGCGAGAACGGCAAGAAGCTGATCGATTTCCTGCTCTCGAAAGCGGCGCAGTCCAAGGTCTCGACGATCGCCTACGGCCTGCCGGTGCGGGCGGACGTGAAACCCACCGACGCGCATTACAAGACCATGCACAAGCTGATGCAGGGCGTGACGGTCTGGCACCCCGACTGGGACGCGGTCGCCAAGGACCTCGACGCAAATGTCGCACGCTGGCAGCAGGCCACCGGCAACTGATGCCCGCGGTTCCAGACACCACGGGGGAGGGCGCCGTCGCGGCGCCCCCTTCCCTGTCCGTTTCCCCATCCCCGTCCCCGCAAGGGCCCGAGGGGCAGCGCATCCATTTCGAGGATGTCTCGGTCCGCTACGGCGCCGTCACGGTGCTGTCCGACTTCACCCTGACCGTCGAACCCGGCGAGATCGTGGCCCTTCTCGGCCCCTCGGGGTCGGGCAAGACCACGGCGCTGCGCGCGGTCGCAGGCTTCGTTGCGCCGACCTCGGGGCGGGTGTTCATCGGACAGCGCGACGTGACCGGCATCGCGCCGAACGCGCGCAACATCGGCATGGTGGTCCAGAACTATGCCCTCTTCCCGCACATGAGCGTGGCCGAGAACGTGGCCTTCGGCCTGCGGGCGCGCCGGGCCGAGCGGGGGCTGGTGGCGCGCCGGGTGGCGGAAAGCCTTGCCCTCGTGGGGATGGAGGCCTTCGCCGGCCGGATGCCGCGGGCGCTGTCGGGCGGCCAGCAGCAGCGCGTCGCGATCGCGCGGGCGCTGGCGATCCGCCCCTCGGTACTGCTGCTGGATGAGCCGCTCTCGGCGCTCGACGCCCAGATCCGCCGCCAGATGGTCGAGGAGATCGGCCGCCTGCACCGCGAGATCCCCGACCTTACCATCCTCTACGTCACCCATGACCAGCACGAGGCGCTGACGCTGGCCGACCGGATCGCGATCATGCGCGATGGAAAGCTGGCCGCACTCGACACCGCGCGCGCGCTTTACCGCCGCCCGCCGAACCGGTTCTCGGCCGAATTCCTCGGCCGCGCGAACGTGCTGGAAGGCCGGGTGAGCGCGCTGTCCGACGACGGCACGATGGCGGAGCTGGAGATCGGCGCGCTGCGGATGCGCGGCGCGAACCCGCACGGTCTGCCCGCCGGTGCACGCGCGCTGATCGGATTGCGACCGCACCATCTGACGCAGGCGCTCCCGCACGCGGGCCCGGGGACGTCGGGCGCCGCGGACGGGGCCGTGCGGATCGAGGGCCGGATCACCCATGTCGACTGGCAGGGCGCCTCCGAGACGCTGACCCTCGCGCTTGGCCCGACGTCGGGCGGCACGACGTCGGGGGGCACAGCTTCGGGGGCCGCGTCTGACCCCGCCACCGCCGAAATCCGCTGCACCGCGCCCCCGGCGGCCGAGCCGCACCGGATCGGCGCCACGATCACGCTGCATTACGACCCGCAGGACGCGACCGTCCTCCCGCACGAGGCGACCGATGGCTGACGCGACAACGCGCCCCCTGCCCCACCCCCACCGAACCCTGCGCCATACCCTGCGCGCCGCCCTGCCGGGATCGGCCTGGGTCGTGCTGCCGCTCGCGCTGTCGGCGCTGGTGTTTCTCTACCCGCTCGCTCTGGTGCTGCACGAGGCGCTGACCGGGGGCGGCGCGGGACTGGATACGGGCCCGGCGCTGCGGGTTCTGGGCGCGCATATCTTCCGCACGGCCCTGACCAACACGCTGCGGATCGCGCTCGCCTCGACCCTCGGCTGCCTCGTGATCGGCTTCGCCCTGGCGGTGGTGCTGAGCTACGTGCCCTTCCCGGGCCGGTCCCTCGCGCTGCGGCTGATCGAAACCTTCATCGCGCTGCCCACCTTCCTCGTCACCCTCGCCTTCACCTTCCTCTACGGCTCCGCCGGGATCGTGAACGAGACCCTGATGCAGGCGACTGGGGCCGCGCTGCCGCCGCTCGACTTCCTCTACAGCTCATGGGGTGTGATCCTGGCCGAGGTCACGGTCTACACGCCCTTCGTGCTGCGGCCGCTGATGGCCGCGTTCTCGACCCTCGACCGGGCGCAGATCGAGGTGGCTGCCTCTCTCGGGGCGCGCGCCCCGATGATCGTGCGGCGGATCCTGCTGCCGGCGGCCCTGCCGGCGCTGATGGCGGGCGGGTCACTGTGCCTGCTGCTCACGGTGAACGAGTTCGGCATCGTTCTGTTCATCGGCGCGAAGGGGGTGATCACGCTACCGCTGCTGGTGTATTCCAAGGCGATCCAGGAATTCGATTATCCCACCGCCTGCGTGGTCGCCAGCGCGAACCTCGTGCTGTCGGTCGGGCTTTACGCCCTCTATCGCGCGATGGTGGGCAGGATGGGGGGCGGTCATGCTGATCTGGTCTAGAGCGGGCCGCGCGGCAGTACTTGGGGTCACCGCGCTGGTCGTCCTCGTCCTTTACGCGGCCCCCCTCGCGATCATCGTGCTGGCGGCCTTCGCGGGGCAGTGGAACGGAGTCTGGCCAAGCCAGATGGGCCTGGGGAACTTCACCGCCGTCTTCCAGGGTGCCCCGGGCGAGGCGGTCTGGGCAAGCCTTGTCACCGGCCTTGCCGCCAGCGCGGTGGCGCTGGTCTCGGGCACCGCCGCGGCGCTGGCGCTGCGTGGCGGGCGGGGTATCGGGCGACGGGCCCTCGACCTCCTGTTCTTCCTGCCGAGCGCCGTGCCCTCGGTCTCGGTCGGGCTGGCGCTGCTGGTGGCCTTCAGCCGGCCGCCGGTGCTTTTGAACGGCACCGCGCTGATCGTCGTCATCGCGCATTTCGTCATCGTCTCGGCCTTTGCCTTCGGGGCGGTCAGTGCCGGGCTGATGCAACTTCCCCGCGACGTGGAGCAGATGGCCGAAAGCCTTGGCGCCTCGGCGGGTTACCGGCTGCGCCGGGTCACCCTGCCACTGCTGCTGCCCTATCTCGCCGCCGCGTTCGGGCTGAGCGTCGCGCTGTCGATGGGCGAGCTCGGGGCGACGTCGATGCTCTATCCGCCGGGATGGGTGACGATGCCGGTGTCGATCTTCGCGCTCACCGACCGGGGCGACGTGTTCGAGGGGTCGGCCCTGACCGTGATCCTCATCGCCGCCACCCTCGTACATCTGGCGCTGGTGCAACTCGCGACGCGCGGTGGCAGAGCCGGGGGCCGCCGGAGCGGCACGGCGTGACCTGGCCGTCTTCCTGAACCGCCGTGCCTCTTGGGCCCCGCGGAACGCGCTAAGGTGTCGAGTGGCCGAGGACCGTCGCAACTTGGCGGCCATTCGTTGCCCGCGCTCGGACCGACAACAGGAGCGCCGCTGCTGTCGCCAAGGATAGACCGGCCGCTCTGGCTCTTCCCCGGCCGAGCGGGATTTGCCGTTCACCGCGCCGGGCAGCGCCCCCGGGATCGCCCCCGGGATAAGCGCGATATGGGCCCGCGCCGGTCCCGGGATCCGCAAGGGCGTTGCGGGATCGGCCCCATCCGTTACTCTGGGTGCAGAGCCACCCACCGCCCGACCACATGACGGGAGCCCGGATGACACGCCCCCTGCCGCTTTTCTCCCCCCGATCTCCCGCGCCCCGAAGGGCGCGGCGGCGTACCCTGGCCGCGCTGGCCCTTCTTCTTGGCGCAGGCCCCCTGCCCGCCGCGGCCGCGAGCGGAGAGATCGAGGTGCCGGCCTGGCTGCGCCCCCATGTCGGTGACGGGGCGGGACAGATTGCGCCGGTGGTGCTGGCCCGGGCCCGCGCGCTGCATGCGCGCAAGCTGCGGTCGGGCGAGACGCGCAATCCCTGCTACATGGCGATGGACGCGACGCGGCCCGGCTATACCCCCGCAGGCCGGCCCAACCCGCGGTTCTACATCCTGTGCGAGGCCCGCCACGCCTTCCGCGCGGTGTCGGCAGGGCATGGCAGCGGCCGCGACCTCGGCGCCGCCGATTTCTCCAACGGGCGGCGGTGCGCGGCGAATTTCGGCAATGCCTCGGGGTCGAACCTCACCACCGGCGGCGATTACCTGACCGCCGAGACCCATACCACCTTCAAGGGCTATTACCCCGAGAGCGACGGCCAGCTTGCCGCCCTGACCCGCGCCTTCGTGCAATTCGACGGCGAGGGGGCGACGGCGAATGCCCGCGCGCGTCAGATCGGCGGCCATGCGGCGGTGCTGGTGCGCGCCGCCTGCCGCATGAAGGACGCGGCCAGCCCCTATGCCAATGACGAAGGTTACGTGCCCGTCGGCCGGCTGGTGACCTACGCGCAGGGCCGCAGCAACGGCTGCACGAGCTGGACGCCCGAGGATGCGCGGGCGATCGTCGCCCTCGTGCACCAGGATCCCGCGACGCTCTACATCTACCCGGCCGCGGCCGATATCGCGGCAGTGCGGCGGTGGGTGTCGGCGGGGGCGCCCCGGGGGCCCCGCGCGCCCTACTGGAACGCCTCGTGCCTGCACGAGATCGGGGCGCCGCGGTTCTGGTCGCAGGCGGAGCTTGGCCCGGTGATCGCGGGCTTCGCGCAAGACCATCCGCCCCGCCCCTACCGCCCGTTGCCGATCTGCGCCAGCCGCTGAGCCTCCGGCACCTCCACCGCGGCAACAGGTTGGGCGGGGTCGGCCCCGACGCGCATGGACCGCGACCGTCGCCGGAAAAGACCCCGGCCGGGCACGCGCTGCAGATGACCGGCCGGCGCGGGGCAGAACTCGGGCCGGAGCCCGTCAGCAGGTCTCGGGGTGGTGCCCCCCTGCGGCACGACGCGAAGGCTCGGCCATGGTCGCCCTGCCACGGCGCCCACGGCCGCCCTTGCCGCGGCCGCGGGGCGGGCGGCCGGTGCCGTTCAGGCGATAGCGTGCGGCATAGCCGAGGGTCGTCAGCCCCAGCGCGATCAATACCGCCGAGAAGATATAGAAGGCATTGGCGAGCCCCACCGCGTCGGTGAGGATGCCGAAGCTGACCGTCGGCACGGCGTTCGACAGGTAACCGACAGTGTAGAAACGCGAAATCCGGCTGGCCCGCCGGTCCGGGTCGGTCGTGGCACTGGCCAGCGACAGGCCGCCGACGAAGGCCGCGCCATAGGCAAAGCCGCAGAACGGCATAGCGAACACCAGCACCGCACCGTGCGCGCCGGGCGCCGCCAGCACCAGCGTCACCTGCGCCAGCACGATCCCCAGCGCCCCCCAGCCGACCGTTCTCAGACCGGAATACCGGCCGCATACCGCCTGCCCGAGGCCCGCGAAAAGCTGGAACAGCGCGGGGATCAGGCCCGCCACGCTGGCCGAGGCCAGCCTGTAGACCTCAAGCCCAAGGTTGGCCCCCACCGCCATCAGCACCGATCCGATCATCCAGGCGATGGTGATCGCAAGGCAGCTCAGCACAAAGAGACCGGGCAGCGCGGAGTCGGAGGCCGCTTCAGAAGCGGCATCGGGGCGGGCTTCGCTTCTGTCGTCGGCAGTCCCCTCGGCAGCCCCCTCGGCAGCCCTGCCCGCCGGCGCATCGCGCCCGGCGATCTCGTCGGCCCCGGGCCAGCGCGACAGCAGGAGCCCGAGGAAGGCCGCAAGCGCAATCACCGCGATCACCAGGAACGGCGTCACCGTCGGCGCAAGGTTCAGCGCCAGCGCCGCCGACGTGATCAGCGGCCCCGAGGCGGCCCCGCCGGTGAAGGCCAGCGTCGCCAGCGTCGCGGCCAGCCGGCGCCCGGCGGCGGGCGCCAGCTCGACCAGCGCGGTCGAGGCCACCCCGGCGACGACCCCGGTCCCCGCGCCGTTGAGGAACCGCCCGAGGAACAGCGTCCATTCCACCGACGAGACCGCGAACAGCATCGTCCCCGCCGCGGTCAGCGCGAGGCCGACCATCAGGATGCGGCACCGGTCACCAAAGTAGCGCATGATCCGCGGCACCACCGCCAGCGCACCCAGCGTGCCGATGGCGTAGACCGCGAAGATCGCCGTCGCCATGAAATGCGACAGGCCGAACCGGTCGATGTAGATCGGGTATAGCGGGCTGGGGGCCGTGCTGCCGAGCAGCGCGGAAAAGAGCGCCAGCGCACTGGCGAAACGGGCAAGTAGATATCGGGGGAGCGCAGTCATGGCCTCGCCTGGTTCCGGTTCAGCCGCGCGCACCCCTCCTCCGGTGTCCGGCACTTGGTTGTCATGTCTCGCGCCGGGGAACCGCCCGCCGCCCTTTCCCGCGCCCGGCCCCGCCCGGGAGGACCGGGCGCGGCGGGGGCGCTCCCCGAAAGCGGCGCGGTGGGATCCGCGCGTCGTCTGAAGCTGTCCGTCCCTTGTGTGGCATCGCCGGCCGGTTGGCAAGGCGCGGCATGTGCGCGGCCGCCACCTAGATCGCCGCCGAGGCCACCATTGATACCGGGAACGGGTGGTTCAGGGCGCGACCTGCCGCAGACCGCTGCCCGCGCGTCCCGCCCAGACCAGCAGCACCGCCGCGATCGCCAGAAGCGCCGCCGCCACCGGCACGAGCTGATATCCCAGCCCGAGCGCGAGGACACCGCCGCCGACCCCGGCCCCCAGCGCATTGCCAAGGTTGAACGCCCCGATGTTGAGCGACGAGGCAAGCGCGGGCGCATCCTCGGCCGCCTGCATCACCCGGGTCTGGATCGGCGCGACGATGGCAAAGGCCGTGACGCCCCACAGGAAAGCCCCCGCGGCCGTACCGACACGGGTTTGCAAAAGCAGCGGCAGCGCGAACAGCATCACCGCCTCGAGCGCGAGGAACAGCACCGTCGCGCCGTCGAGCGACCAGGACGCAAGCTTGCCGCCCAACCAGTTCCCGACGGTGAAGCCGAGGCCCACGAGGATCAGCGCAACGGTCACGAAATTGTCCGAGGCGCCGGTGATCCGCTCCATCGCGGCGACGAGGTAGGTGTAGAGGGTGAACATCGCGCCCGCCCCCATCACCGTCGTCCCCATCGCGAGAAGGACATTGCCGCGGCCGATCACGCGCAGTTCGCTTCGCAGGTCCGGGCGGCCGCTCTTCTCTCCGCGCGGCAGGGCGAGGACGAGCGCCACGATGGTCACGATCCCCAGCGCCGCCGTTCCGGCAAAGGCGCTGCGCCAGCCGACGTGCTCGCCGATCCAGGTGGCCATGGGCACGCCACCGACATTGGCGATGGTCAGCCCCATGAACATGGTCGACACCGCGGCGGCACGCTTTTCCGGCGGGGCGAGGCGCATCGCGACGATGGAGCCGAGGCCGAAGAAGGCGCCATGGCAGAAGCTGGTCACGACACGCGCCACCATCAGCAGCGCGTAATCCGGCGCCACCGCCGACATCAGATTGCCCAGCGTGAAGATCCCCATCAGCAGCATCAGCGCCTTCGGACGCCTGAGGTGGCTGAGCGCCATGGTCATGATCGGCGCGCCGACCATGACGCCGATGGCATAGGCGCTGATCAGCAGGCCGGCCGTCGGGATCGACACGTCGACCCCCCGGGCGATGGTCGGCAGAAGGCCCATGGGGGCGAATTCGGTCGTGCCGATGCCGAAGGCACCGACGGCCAGGGCAAGCAGCGCCCAGCGGGCGGCGGCAGCGTCGGGAGCCGTCTCGGGGCGTCCATTGGTCATGCAGAGGTCCTCTTCCGGCGCAATGTCCTCAGCGCCGTCCCCGGCGCACGAACGGAAGGAACTGTGCCGCGGGCCAACGCCCGCCAGTGGCGGTTTGCGCATACCCGTTACCCGCTGGCGGGCAGGCTGTACCTGCCTCCCTGCCTATCCTTGCCCGCCGCGGGGCCGATCAGGCAGAGCCGCGGCGGATGATCCGGTAGCCGAGGTCGATGACCGTCTCGCCGGGATCGTTGCCTTCCAGCCGGGCCCGCAGCGCGGTGGCGGCCCTGCGCCCCAGCTCGGCCCGGTCGACGCGAACCGTGGTCAGGGGCGGCTCGACCATCGCGGCGAAGTCCTGGTCGCCGAAGCCCACGACGGCGAGGTCCCCGGGCACCGCGATGCCACGCACCTGTGCCTCGCTGACGACGCCATGCGCCAGCAGGTCGGAACTGCAGAACACCACGCCACGCCCGAAACCGTGGACCTCCAGCGCCTCGACCAGCGCGGCGCGGCCGGCGGCAAGGCTGGCCGCGCCGGGGCAATCTACCGCGACGGGCGTCGTGCCCCCCGCCTGCACGAAGCTTTCGGCGAAGGCGTCGCGGCGGCGGCGCGCGCGCTCGTCGTTGGCGGTGACGGTGACGGCGCGGTCATGGCCCAGTTCGCGCACGAAGCGGGCCACCGCCCGGCCGGCCTCGACATGGGAGAAGCCTACGCAGAAGTCGATCGGCGTGTCGGTGATGTCCCAGACCTCGACCACGGGAATACCCGAACCGATCAGCATCTTGCGGGCTTGCGGCGAATGGCGGGTTCCGGTCAGCAGCATCGCGTCGGGACGTCGCGACAGGTGGGCGGCGATCAGCGCCTCTTCCTCCTCCGCATCGAAACCGGTCTCGGACAGCAGGATCTGGTAGCCCCACTCGCGCATCACCCGGCTGAACGACTGGATCAGCGAGGAATAGACGATGTTGGTGATCGAGGGCACCAGCGCGGTGATCAGGTTCGACCGGCTCGACGCCAGCGCACCGGCCACGGCATTCGGCACGAAGCCCGTCGCGCGGATCGCCTGCCGGATCTTCTCAAGCGTCTCGGGCGACACCCGCGAGGGATCGCTGAGCGCGCGCGACACGGTGGCCTGCGAAACCCCGGCGATGCGGCCGACCGTGGTCATGGTGACAGCGCCGCCGCCGCGGCTGCCCGCTCCGCGCGCCCGTGTCCCCCGCTTTCGTGTCGTGCCGTTCTCGTGCTCCATCGCACCGCTTGTCCCGCGTTGCCCGGCGCCGCGCAAGACCCCGCGCGCCGCCGGGCGCTTGCCCTGCCACTACGTTCCCCGATCAGCTTCCGATGGCTCCTCGGTCACCCCTCGTCAAGGCGCCGGTGCCGGCGCGACATCCAGACCGACGTGGCAACCGAGCCCGCGATCAGCAGCCAGAGCACCACTGCGATCCAGCTCTTGGTGAAGAAGATCGTCAGCGTGCCGAAGCTTTCCAGCGTCTTGACGAAATAGACCTCGGCCGAGGGGCCCAGGATGAAGCCGATGATGAAGGGCGCGACCTCCAGCCCGACCTTGCCCATCAGCCAGCCGCCGATGCCGAAGATCAGAAGCGTCCAGACATCGAACATGATGCCGTAGTTGATCGTATAGGCCCCGATCACGCACATCATCAGGATGATCGGAAAAAGGATGTGCTTGGGGATCGTCACCGCCAGCGCAAGCCATCGGATCGCGAGGTACATCACAACGAACATCGCGACATTGGCGATCAACATGGCGACGATCATCGCGTTCCAGGTCTCGGTATTGCCCGAGATGAACAGCGGCCCCACCTGCACGCCCTGCAAGGTGAACGCCCCGATCAGCAGCGCCGTCGTGCTGTCCCCCGGGATCCCCAGCGACAGAAGCGGCACCAGCGCGCCGCCGGTCAACCCGTTGTTGCCCGATTCAGACGCGATGATGCCCGCGGGCTCTCCCTTGCCGAAGCGTTCGGGGTGACGCGAGAAGGTCTTGGCGTTGGTATAGCTCAGGATCGAGGCGGCCGAGCCGCCGACGCCCGGCAGGATCCCCACGAAGGTGCCGATGAGGGAGGATCGGACGAGGTTCACGATCTGCCCGCCGAAGACGGAGAACGAGAACCGCGAATGCGCCCCCACCTTGATGTCCTTCATCGACTGCCCCTTGGGAACGCCCAGCTCGGCCTCCTCGAGGATCGCGGCGAGGCCGAAGAGCCCGATCAGCACCGGCAGGAGCGAGAACCCGTCCTGCAGCCAGTATTCCGTGCCAGGGGGGATCAGCCGCTCCTTCCCGTTGCCGCCGTTCGACACGTCGTAGGTACCGATCAGGCTTATGAAGATCCCCAGCACGCCAGAGAAGATGCCCAGCAGCATGTCCTTCGACAGCGCCGCCATCACGGTCAGCGCGAAGAGGATGATCAGGAACTTCTCGACATAAGAGAAGTCGATCGCGAAATCCGCGAGCAGCGGGGCGAAGAGCACCAGCACCGCAAGGCTGATCAGCCCGCCCACGACGGAAGAGACGATGCCGATCCTCAGCGCCCGCTCCCCCTCGCCGCGCTTGGCCATGGGGTAGCCGTCGAAGGTGGTGGTGATGGAGCTTGGCGTGCCCGGGATGCCCAGCAGGATCGCCGGCACCAGCCCGCCGGAAATGCCGCCGACATAGAGCCCCAGAAGAAGCCCCAGACCGTTGTTGAGACCCAGCGAATAGGTCAGCGGCAGGCAGACGGCGACCGCCATCGTCGCGGTCAGCCCGGGGATAGAGCCGAAGACGATGCCGATCACCGTGCCCGAGACGATGAGGGTCAGGAACAGCGGGGTGACGAAGGACAGAAGATCCATGAGGGCCTCAGGGCAGCGTCAGGAAGAAGAGATCGGCGAAGACCCACCAGACCAGCGTGGGCGCGACCAGCGCCGCCACGGTCAGCCCGATCATGTTGCCCGGGCGACGGTCGTGCAGGAAAAGGACACCGCAGAGAAAGACGAAGGGGATCGAGGTGAGCAGGAACCCCATGCCGGTGTTGGGCCAGAGGTTGCCCACCGGCTGCATCGTCGAGAAATAGACCAGCGTCAGCCCGATCGCGCCGAAGAAGCGCATCTTGTCCATGCGCCCGGCGATGGCGCGCCAATGCGCCCCGGCCCCGGCAATCCGGTGCCGGTGGGTGATCGCGATGGCGATGCCCAGCACCGCGAGCACGCAGGCGATGATCGTCGGAAAGATCAGCTGCGACGTGGCGAAATTGATATGGACCTTGAACAGGTCGGCCATGCACCCCTCCCCCGGAAGCTGGCGGCCGGGACGGGGAAGCGGCCCGAAAGGCGCCCCTGCCCGGCGATCGTGGTGGCCGGGCCCGGCCCCGGTCGGCCGGACCCGCGGGTTCTGCCGGGCCTAGCTCCGGATGTCCTTGATCACCTTGGCGTAGGTGTCGGCCTTGTCCTTGAGATGGGCCAGCGCCTGATCCGTCGGCAGGTAGTTCGGGATGAAGAACGCTGCCTTCTGGCGCTTCTGGATCTCGCCCTTCTTGAACACCGCAGCCAGCCCCTGGTTCACCGTCTCGATGATCGCCGGATCCATCTTCTTGTTGAACATGAAGAAGAATTCCTTGTCGAAGGTGAAATCCTTCTTGCCGTCCAGCGTGACCGAGGTCTCGGGCGAGGCGTATTTCAGCAGGTCGTCGCGGGTGGTCTTGCCCATGCCCTTCTCGGGCGCCTGCTCCAGCGTCTTTTGCCGCGCGGTGATCCAGATGAAGCGCATCGCCTTCTTGTCCGAGGCGTCGAGCTGCGTGAACTGCTCGTTGGCCTGGATCGAGCCGTTGATGACATCGGCCAGATCGTCCCACAGCGCCTGGTTCTTGTCGGATTGAGAGCCGGTGTTGACCGCGACAAGGTTCTTCTCGGACCCGGGGTGCATCACCTTGGCCGCATTCTTCATCGCCGAAAAGCCGATCTCGCTGACGCCGCCGGGCTGAATCGCGACGCGGATCCGCTTGCCGTCGGCGGCCGCCTTGAACACGTCGCCCATGGTCTTGTAGGGCGAGTTCTTGGCCACGAGATAGGCGTTGCCCGGGTTGATCGCGACGGTCGGCCCGATCGCGTAGGTCTTGAACGGGTCGACATAGCCGGTGCGGCCGTAGAGCCAGCCCAGATAGCTCTGATCGTGGAAGATCATCATCGTGGTGCCGCGGCTGTCGCGCTCCAGCGCCTTGAAGGCCTGGGTCGCGCCGACCGCGTCGACCTTGATGTTGATATCCAGCTCCTTGGCCAGCGCATCCGCCACGATGGCCGAGTTCTGGTAAGTGTCGCCACCGGTCGATTTCGACCCGATCACCAGCCGCACGTTGCGTGGCAGCTTACCGGCCGCCAGCGCGCCCAGCGGCCGCGTCGCAAGCGCCGCACCGGCGGTCGCCAGAAGGGTTCTGCGCGTGAAATTCATCCGATCCTCCCGTGTCATGCCACGTCGTGCGCGGCCTTTGCGGCGCCGCCAAACCTCCTCCGGCCGCACCATTCCGCCCGCCAATGCAAGCGCATTCATAATAGTCAGCATGGACTCAGCGCCCCTGTCAAGCACCCATGTTGGATTGATTTATGGTTGAGTGAATCCCGAAAGCCGCGTTGACACGTGCATTTGCATACGCATACATTACAACGAAGAAGTGAGGAGGATTTCCATGACCGAGCCGCCCCGCAAGCACCCTGCGGAATTGCGCTCCGCGCGCTGGTTCTCGCCCGACGACCTGCGCAGTTTCGGGCACCGCTCGCGCATGATGCAGCTGGGCTATGCCGAGGAGGAATTCCGCGACAAGCCGGTGATTGGCATCCTCAGCACCTGGTCGGAGCTGAACTCCTGCCATTCGCACTTTCCCGAGCGGGTGAAGGACGTGAAGCGCGGGATCGCCCAGGCCGGCGGCTTCCCGGTCGAGATGCCCACCCTCTCGGTCGACGAAAGCTTCACCAAGCCGACCTCGATGCTCTACCGCAACATGCTGGCGATGGAGACGGAAGAGATGATCCGCTCCCACCCGCTGGACGGCGTGGTGCTGATGGGCGGCTGCGACAAGACCACCCCCGGCCTCGTGATGGGGGCGATCAGCGCGGGCGTGCCGATGATCTACCTTCCCGCCGGCCCGATGCTGCGCGGGAACTACGCCGGGCGCATCCTCGGCTCCGGTTCGGACGCGTGGAAATATTGGGACGAACGCCGCGCCGGCAACATCACCGACGAGGAGTGGCTGGGCGTGCAGGGCGGCATCGCGCGCTCGGCCGGCACCTGCATGACGATGGGCACGGCCTCCACCATGATGGCGATCACCGACGCGCTGGGGCTCACACTGCCCGGCGCCTCGTCGATCCCCGCGGTGGATTCGGGGCACCAGCGCATGTCCTCGGCCTGCGGTCGGCGGATCGTCGAGATGGTGTGGGAGGATCTGACACCGGCGAGGATCGTCACCGAAGCCGCGGTGCGCAACGCGGCGATCGTGGCCATGGCGACGGGCTGTTCCACCAACGCCGTCGTCCACCTGATCGCCATGGCGCGGCGCGCGGGGATCCCCCTCGACCTCGACGCGCTGGATGCGCTGGGGCGCGAGACGCCACTGATCGCCAATGTCCGCCCCTCCGGAAAGGACTACCTGATGGAGGATTTCTTCTACGCGGGCGGCCTGCGCGCGCTGATGAAACAGATCGAGGACCGGCTGGATACCGGCTGCCTGACGGTCACCGGCAAGACGCTGGGCGTGAACCTCGAGGGCGCCGAGGTCTACAACGACGACGTGATCCGCCCTCTGTCGAACCCGGTCTACCACGAGGGGTCGCTTGCCGTGCTGCGCGGCAACCTCTGCCCGGACGGTGCGATCATCAAGCCTGCCGCCTGCGACCCGAAGTACTATACCCACGAGGGGCCCGCGCTGGTCTTCGACAGCTACCCCGAGATGAAGAAGGCGGTGGATGACGAGACGCTGGAGGTCACCCCCGACCACGTCATGGTCTTGCGCAACGCGGGACCGCTGGGGGGGCCGGGCATGCCGGAATGGGGCATGCTGCCGATCCCCAAGGCGCTGATCAAGCAGGGGCACCGCGACATGCTGCGCATCTCCGACGCGCGAATGTCGGGGACCTCCTACGGCGCCTGCGTCCTGCACGTGGCGCCCGAAAGCTTCGCGGGCGGGCCGCTCGCGCTGCTGAAGACCGGGGATATCGTGCGTCTCGACCTTGGCGCGCGACGCCTCGACATGCTGGTGGATGACGCCGAGATCGCGGCGCGCAAGGCCGCCTGGACCCCGCCGCCGGCCCGGTTCGAACGCGGCTGGGGCTGGATGTATTCGCGCCACGTCACCCAGGCCGACCAGGGCTGCGACTTCGACTTCCTGCAATCCGATTTCGGCCGCACGGCGGGCGAACCCGATATCTTCTGAGGCCCCCATGACCCATGATCTCGACGCGGCCCTCGCCGGTATCTCCGGCATCCTCGTGACCCCCTATGACGCGGGCGGCAAGGTCGCCCCCGACCGCCTTTCCCCGATCCTCGACAGGGCATTGGCGGCCGGGCTGCACATGCCGGTGGTCAACGGCAACACCGGCGAATTCTACGGCCTGACGACCGACGAGGCCTGCCTCATGGTGCGCGAGGTGGCGCAGCTGGTGGGCGACCGCGCGCCCCTTCTGGCCGGGGTCGGCAAATCCATCGGCGATGCCTGCCGGCTGGCCGAGGAGAGTGCGAAGGCCGGGGCCACCGCCCTCATGGTGCACCAGCCGCCTGACCCCTTCGTCTCGCCCCGCGGCACGGTCGACTATGTGCGGCAGGTGGCCGAGGCCGGCGGCGGGCTGCCGCTGATGCTGTACCTCCGGAATGACGCGATCGGCACCGACGGGATCCGCGCGCTGTGCGAGATCCCGGGCGTGAAGGGCGTGAAATGGGCGACGCCGAACCCGATGAAGCTTGCGGCCGCCATCGCCGCCTGCGATCCGTCGATCACCTGGGTCGGCGGCCTCGCCGAGGTCTGGGCGCCCAGCTTCTACGCCGTGGGCGCGCGGGGCTTCACCTCGGGGCTGATCAACGTCTGGCCCGAACGCTCGCTTGCCATCCACGCCGCCCTCGAGGCGGGGGACTACCCGCGCGCCAATGCCCTGATCGCGGAGATGAAGCCGTTCGAGGATATCCGGGCGGAGGAGCTTGGCGGCACCAACGTGACCGGGGTGAAGGCCGCGCTGATCGCCACCGGGCACGATTGCGGGCCGACGCGGCCGCCCTCGGCCTGGCCCCTGACGGACAGCCAGCAGGCCCGGATGACGGCGTTCCTCAAGGCCAGCAGGCTGGCCTGAACGCCCGGGGAACTTCGCGATCACATGACCAGGGGCACCCTGTGCCCCGGATTGCCCGAGGAGGAGGCATCATGAACGAGGACACACGCGAGAAGCTGATGGGGGTGTCGGTCGCGACCCTGGCCACGGCACTTTACAAACGCGGATTGCGCAATCAGGTGATCCAGGACGTCCACCCGGTGGGCGCCAAGGGCCGCAACATGGTGGGCCCGGCCTTCACCCTGCGCTACATGCCCGCGCGCGAGGACCGCAACCAGCTGTCCGAGTTCCGCAACCCCGACCACCCCCAGCGCAAGGCGATCGAGACCTGCCCGCCGGGCCACGTGCTGGTGATGGACAGCCGCAAGGATGCCCGCGCGGCCTCGGCCGGCGACATCCTGATCACCCGGCTGATGGTGCGCGGCGGCGCGGGCGTGGTGACGGATGGCGGCTTTCGCGATGCGGCGACGATCGCCGATCTGGACATCCCCGCCTACCACCACCGCCCCTCCTCGCCCACCAACCTGACGATCAACGAGGCGATCGAGATCAACGGCCCGATCGGCTGTGGCGATGCACCGGTCTTCCCGGGCGACGTCATCGTGGGCGACGACGATTGCGTCATCGTCATCCCCGCCCATCTGGCCGACGAAGTCGCCCGCGAGGCGGTGGAGATGAGCGCCTACGAGGATTTCGTGGTCGAGCAGGTGAAGGCGGGGGCGACGATCATCGGCCTCTACCCCCGCACGAAGGACGAACACCTCGCGACCTTCAACGCCTGGCGCGAGAAGACCGGGCGCTGAGGCGCCCCTCCTCAGCCGGCTGCTCACCACGCTGCATGCGCCGTGCCCTGACACCCGGCGCCCTGACACCCGGCGCCCTGACACCCGGCGCCTCGTAGGGTGCGTTTGAACGCGCCCTACCCCTGACCCGACGCTGCCACCTGCCTGCCCCCGAAGACGACGATTGACAGGCCGCCGCATGGGCCTATGCTCACCCCCACGTCAGGGGAGTCCCGCCAAGGGGACTGAGAGGCTGACAGGGGGAAACCCCGGTGACGCGACCCTTCGAACCTGACCCAGTTGATACTGGCGTAGGAAGACCGAAGGGTATCCCCCCCAACCATCGACATGGGGGCCCTTTCGGGCCAATGGGCCCTTTTCCCTTTCACCGGGCGGGCCCCTGCGGCCCCTTTCTGCCTCCGTTTCACACTCGGGTCTTTTCGCGAGAGGAGACCAGAATGAACCGTGTCGTTCCACAGATCACCACCACCCCGCTCAGCGCCTCGCGCAAGATCTATGCCGAGGGCGCGCTGCACCCCCTTCGCGTGCCGATGCGCGAGATCACCCTGACCGATGAGGCGCCCTTGCGCGTCTATGACAGCTCCGGCCCCTATACCGACCCCGACGCAAAGATCGAGATCGCCAAGGGCCTGCCCGAGGTGCGCGGCGGCTGGCTGCAATCCCGCGGCGCGGTCGAGGCCTACACGGGCCGCACCGTCACCGCCGCCGACAACGGCTTTGCCGAGGGCGGCCGTCTGACCCCCGCCTTCCCCGTCCGCCGCGATCCCCTGCGCGCGACCGGCGGGCAGGCAGTGACGCAGCTCGCCTTCGCCCGCGCGGGCATCGTGACGCCGGAGATGGAATTCGTGGCGATCCGCGAGAACGAGGGGCGGAAGGCCGCCCACACCCGCGACGGCGACCCGATGGGCGCCGACCTGCCCGACCTCGTGACCCCGGAATTCGTGCGCGACGAGATCGCGGCGGGCCGCGCCATCATCCCCGCCAACATCAACCACCGGGAGCTTGAGCCGATGATCATCGGCCGCAACTTCCTGGTGAAGATCAACGCCAATATCGGCAATTCGGCCGTCACCTCCTCGATGGAGGAGGAGGTCGAAAAGATGGTCTGGGCGATCCGCTGGGGCGCCGACACGGTGATGGACCTGTCGACCGGCCGCAACATCCACAACATCCGCGACTGGATCCTGCGCAACGCCCCCGTTCCGATCGGCACCGTCCCGCTCTATCAGGCCTTGGAAAAGGTCGGCGGCGTGGCCGAGGACCTGACGTGGGAGATCTTCCGCGACACGCTGATCGAGCAGGCCGAACAGGGCGTGGATTACTTCACCATCCACGCGGGCGTCAGGCTGCACATGATCCCGATGACGGCCAAGCGCGTCACCGGCATCGTGTCGCGCGGCGGGTCGATCATGGCCAAATGGTGCCTGCACCATCACCGCGAAAGCTTCCTATACGAGCATTTCGACGAGATCTGCGACATTTGCCGCACCTATGACGTGTCCTTCAGCCTTGGCGACGGCCTGCGCCCCGGTTCCATCGCCGACGCCAACGATGAGGCACAGTTCGCCGAGCTGCACACCTTGGGCGAGCTGACGAAAATCGCCTGGGCCAAGGATTGCCAGGTGATGATCGAAGGGCCTGGCCATGTGCCGATGCACAAGATCAAGGCCAACATGGACGAGCAGTTGAAACACTGCCACGAGGCGCCGTTCTACACCCTCGGGCCGCTGACCACCGACATCGCGCCGGGCTACGATCACATCACCAGCGCCATCGGCGCGGCGATGATCGGTTGGTTCGGCACCGCGATGCTTTGCTACGTCACGCCCAAGGAACACCTTGGCCTGCCGGACCGCGACGACGTGAAGACCGGGGTGATCACCTACAAGCTGGCCGCCCATGCCGCCGACCTTGCCAAGGGGCACCCCGGCGCGCAGGCCCGCGACGACGCGATCAGCCGGGCGCGGTTCGACTTCCGCTGGGAGGATCAGTTCAACCTCGGCCTCGATCCCGACACCGCGCGCGAGATGCATGACGAGACGATGCCGAAGGAGGCGCACAAGCTGGCGCATTTCTGTTCGATGTGCGGGCCCAAGTTCTGTTCGATGAAGATCAGCCACGACATCCGGGCCGAGGCGGAAAAACGCGACGGGATGGAGAAGATGGCCGAGAAGTACCGCGACGGCGGCGATCTCTACATGCCGGCCGAAGAGGTGGAGGGGTGACATCCGCCGCCGACTTCCCACCGGACTTCCCACCGGACTTCTCGGTCCTCGGTGCGGGCGTGGCGGGGCTTTGCACCGCCACGGCCCTGGCCGAGCGCGGGGCGCGGGTCGAGCTGATCGACACCGACCCCGCGCCGCGCGGTGCCTCTTGGTACGCGGGCGGCATGCTCGCGCCTTTCTGCGAGGGCGAGGCCGCGCCCGAGGCGGTGGTGCAGGCCGGGCAGCTGGCCTGCGACTGGTGGGCGGCACGGGTGCCGGGCGTCGCGCGGCGCGGCACGCTGGTCGTCGCCCCGCCCCGCGACCGGGCGGAGCTTGACCGCTATGCCCGGGCCACGCGGGCGCATGAGCGCGTCGACCCCGGCGCGCTGGAACCCGCGCTGGCGGGGCGCTTCGCCACCGGCCTGCATTTCCCGACCGAGGCGCACCTCGACCCCCGCGCCGCGCGCCGCGCGCTGGCGGACCGCCTGCGCGGGCTGGGGGCCGCGCTGCACTTCGGCGCCGCCACCGAGCCGCGAGGCAGAATCGTCGATTGCAGGGGCCTTGCCGCCCGCGACCGTCTGCCCGACCTGCGCGCCGTCCGAGGCGAGATGCTGATCGTCGAGGCGCCCGACGTGACCCTGACCCGCCCGGTCCGCCTGCTGCATCCGCGCTTTCCCTGCTACGTCGTGCCCCGCGCCGACCACCGCTTCATGATCGGCGCGACGATGGTGGAGAGCGACCTGACCGGCCCGGTCACCGCCCGCGCGATGATGGAACTGCTGTCGGCCGCCTACACGCTGCACCCGGCCTTCGCCGAAGCGCAGGTGATCGAGACCGGCGCGGGCCTGCGCCCGGCACTGCCCGACAACCTGCCCCGGGTGATCGAACGGGGCGACCGTGTCTTCGTCGCCGGCCTCCACCGCCACGGTTTCCTGATGTCGCCGCACCTGGCCGAAACCGCGGCGGCCATCCTGACCAAGGAGAATGCCCATGCAGATCCTGCTTAACGGCGCCCCTGTCGAGACCGCCGCCCGAACCCTGGCCGATCTGGTCGAGGAACGCGCGCTCGACGCCACCTCGGTCGCCACCGCCCTCGACGCCGAATTCGTCCCGCGCGCCCTGCGCCCCGCGACCAGCCTGACCGAAGGCGCCCGGGTCGAGATCGTGGCGCCGATGCAGGGGGGCTGAGCCATGTTCTACGGCACCGACCTGACCAGCCGCCTGATGCTGGGCACGGCGCAATACCCCTCTCCCGCCGTGCTGGCCGAGGCGATCGCCGCCTCGGGCACGCAGGTGATCACCGTGAGCCTGCGGCGCGAAGGCCCGGGTGGCGCGGGTTTTCGCGACCTCGTCGCCGCCTCGGGCTGCCGGGTGCTGCCCAACACCGCCGGCTGCCACAGCGTCTCCGAGGCGGTCACCACCGCCCGCATGGCGCGCGAGGTCTTCGCCACCGACTGGATCAAGCTGGAGGTGATCGGCCATGCGGACACGCTTCAGCCCGATCCCTTCGCCACGGTCGAGGCCGCGAGGATCCTGTGCGACGAGGGGTTCGAGGTGTTTCCCTACACCACCGACGACCTGATCGTCGGCGAGAAGCTGATCGAGGCCGGGTGCAGGGTGCTGATGCCCTGGGGCGCGCCGATCGGCTCCGGTCAGGGGCTGAGCGATGTCGGGGCGCTGCGCCGGATGCGGGCGCATTTCGACGGCGTGCCGCTGGTGATCGACGCGGGGCTGGGCGCGCCGAGCGAGGCGGCGCGGGCGATGGAACTGGGCTTCGACGCCGTTCTCCTGAACACTGCCGTGGCGCGCGCGGGCGATCCGGTGGCCATGGCCCGGGCCTTCGGGCAGGCGGTGGCGGCAGGGCGCGCGGCCCATGGCGCGGGGCTGATGGAGCCGCGCGACATGGCCGCCCCCTCGACCCCGGTCTTCGGGCTGGCGGTGCTGTGATGCTCGATCCGTTCTACCTGATCACCGCCACGGCGGCGCGCCTCGAACGCCTCGTCCCGCAGGGCGTGCGGCTGGTGCAACTGCGCGCCAAGGATCTCTCGCCCGATGCCCTGCGGGCCGAGGCCATCCGCGCGCAGGCCTGCTGCGCCCGCCATGGTGCGCAGCTGATCCTCAACGATCACTGGGAACTGGCGCTGGATCTGGGCATCGACTTCGTCCACCTCGGGCAGGAGGACCTCGACCGTGCCGATCTTGCCGCGCTCAAACGGGCGGGCGTGCGCTACGGTCTGTCGACCCACGACCATGCCGAACTGGACCGCGCGCTGGCCTGCGCCCCCGCCTATATCGCGCTCGGGCCGATCTACCCGACGCTTCTGAAGAAGATGAAATGGGCCGAGCAGGGGCTTGCGCGAGTCACCGAATGGAGGCGGCTGGCGGGCAGTGTGCCGCTGGTGGCGATCGGCGGGCTGACGCCCGACCGCGTGGCGGGCGTGCTGGCCGCAGGCGCCGACAGCGCCGCCGTGGTCACCGATATCCAGCAGGCCGCCGACCCCGCGGCCCGCTGCCGCGAATGGCTGGCTGTCACCGCCGCCACCTCCGCCGCCGCCGGGAGGGGCGCGCCATGAGCCGCTATGACCGCCAGGCGATCCTGCCGGAGGTTGGCGCGGACGGGCAGGCCCGGCTGGCGGCGGCGCATGTGCTGGTGGTCGGCGCCGGCGGGCTGGGCGCGACCGTGCTGCCCGCGCTGGCCGGTGCCGGGATCGGCCGGATCCGGATCCTCGACCCCGACCGGGTGGAGGAGAGCAACCTTCACCGTCAGACGCTCTACCGCATGGACGACCTGGGCCAGCACAAGGCCGACTGCGCCGCGCGGGAGCTGACACGGCTGAACCCCGCCTGCCGGGTCGAGCCGGTTGCCGCGCGGCTGACCGCCGGCACCGCCGCCGCCATGCTCGATGGCGTCGGGCTGGTGATCGACGCGGCCGACAGCTTTGCCGTGACCTACATCCTGTCGGATCTCTGCCGCGACCGCCGGATCCCCCTGATCGCGGCCTCGGTGCTGGGGCGCGCGGGGCATGCGGGGGGCTTCTGCGGCACCGCGCCCAGCTATCGCGCGCTGTTCCCGGACCTGCCGAGCAGCGCGGCAAGCTGTGCGACGGCGGGGGTGATGGGGCCCGCGGTGGCGGCGGTGGGCGCGCTGCAGGCGCAGATGGCGCTCGGGGTGCTGCTGGGGCATGCGCCCTCCCCCCTCGGGCAATGCGTGACGCTGGACCTCGCGCAGTGGCGCTTTGCCAGCTTCCGCTTCGACGGCGCGCCGGAGCCGGGGGCCGGGTCCTTCCCGTTCCTGTCGCCCGACGCGCTGGCCTCCGGCGACACCGTGGTCGAACTGCGCGACACCTGCGAGGCCCCGGTTCCCGTGGTGCCCGGTGCGCTGCGCCTGTCGCCCGGGCAGGTGACGGGCTGGCAGCCACCGCCCGGTCGGGTCGTGCTGTGCTGCCGCTCGGGCGTGCGGGCCTGGCGCGCGGCGCAAGTGCTTGCCGCGCGGGGGCATGGTGCGCTCGCCGTCCTCGCGGAGGCGGGATGAACCTGCCCGCGCTTCTCCTGATCGGCGGCATGGACAGCAGCGGCGGCGCGGGGATCGTGCGCGACACGGTGACGGTTGCGCGGTTCGGGCTGACGCCGCGGGTCGTCGTGACCGCCGTCACGGCCCAGACCGATGCGGCGGTCGAAGACCTGCACCCGGTGCCCGCCGCCAGCGTCGCCGCCCAGATGCAGGCCACGACCCGGGGCACGGTCGGTGCCGTCAAGATCGGGATGCTGGGCCGCGCGGGTATCGTACGCGCGGTTGCCGCCGCCCTGCCCTCGGCGCCCCTTGTCCTCGACCCCGTGCTGGCCGCCAGCTCGGGCCGCGCGCTGCTCGATCCCCAGGGGGTCGCGGCGCTGATCGCGGAGCTTCTGCCGCGCGTCACGCTCCTGACACCGAACCTGCCAGAACTTGACCGGCTGGGCCACGCGCTGGGGCTGCCCGAGGGGGTGGACGAGGGCGCGAAGGCCGCGGCCTGCCTCGACCGCGGCTGCGGGGCGGTTCTGGTCAAGGGCGGGCACGGGACCGATCCCGCGCGGTGCGAGGACCGGCTCTACCGCCCGGGCACCGCCCCGCAGGTCTTTTCCGCGCCGCGCCAGCCGGTCGCCCTGCGTGGCACGGGCTGCCACCTTGCCAGCGCCATCGCTGCGGGATTGTGCCACGGGGCGGATCTGGCGGAGGCCATTATCCGGGCCAGGGAAGACCTGGCCCGGCGGTTCGCTTCTGCCCCGCCGCGGTGCGATGCGCCCTAGTTCGTCGCGGCGTCCAGCGCCGCGGGGGCCATGTAGGCCGCGACCTCCGCCCGGGTCAGCGGCTTGGCGCGGACCACGCCCTGCTTCAGGATCCAGTTCGATTCCGACAGGATCAGATCGGTCAGCCCGTCGTCGAGGGTCAGCCCGATGTCGACATCCTTCCACATCGCGGCCAGCGCATCGGGCGACATCGCCCCGTTCATGTCTTTCGCGACGGCGGCCATCGCAGCCTTGGGATCGGCGGCCACGTCACGGTCGGCGCGCTTCAGCGCCGCCATGAAGGCCTTGAGGTCCGCCGCCCGCTTGCCGGTCATCGCAGGCGTCGCGGCCAGGATGAAATGCACCTTGTAGCCTGGCACGCGCAATTCCTCGTAATTCGCGCCCAGCGTCTTCTTCGCCGCACCGTAGAACGTCGGGAACGGCGCGATCGCATCCACATCGCCGCGCGACACGGCGGGCACGAGGTCGGAGGGTGCGGCCGAGACGATGGTCGCCTTCACCCCGGCCTCCGCCAGCGCGGTGTCGAGGAAGTAGTGCACGTTGGTGCCGATCGTCGTGCCGATCTTGCGCCCCGCCAGATCCGAGACGCCGGTCAGCGGCCCGGCCTTCCTGTTGCCGATGATGCGCGAGCCGGTGAAGCGCGCCAGATCGCCCACGATGACGAATTTCTGCTTCATCAGCGCGCCGGTGGCGGCGGGAAACTCGGCCATGAAGGCCACGTCGACCTGCCCGCCCAGAAGCGCCTCGAACCCGGCGCGGCCGGAGTTGAAGGGCACGATCTTCACGTCGAGGCCCGCGTCCTTGAAGTACCCCTTCTCGAGGGCGACATCGACCTGCGGCGTCTGGGGGTTCGGGCTCCACGCAAAGACCAGCTGGCCGGCATGCGCCAGCGCCGGGGCGAGCGCGAGCATGGCGCCCAACGCGAGATGTCTCAGAAGGCTCATCGTCTCTCTCCTGTCGGTCTAGTGGATTGCGGCCAGCACGCCCTCGGGGCGCAGGAGGCCAAGGATTTCTTCACGGATGTCGAGCAGTTCCGACCCCGAGCGGTTGAACGCGCGCGGCCGGGGCTGCGGCAGGTGATACTGGCGGATCAGGCGGCCGGGCGCCTGACTCATCACGTGCACGTCGTCGGCCAGCAGCAGCGCCTCGTCGACGTCATGGGTGACGAACAGGACGGTCGCGCGGTGCTTCTGCCAGACCCCCATCAGCAGGTCGTGCATCCCCAGCCGGGTCTGCGCATCCAGCGCGCCGAAGGGTTCATCCATCAGAAGAACCTTGGGCCCGCAGGCGAAGGTGCGGGCGATGGCCACGCGCTGCTTCATTCCGCCCGAAAGCTGCTGCGGAAACTTGCCCGCATGGGCGCCGAGGCCCACCTCGGCCAGGGCGGCATGGGCGCGCTCGATCTCCTGCGCCCTGGGCAGGCCGAACCGGCGCAGCGCGAAACGCACGTTGCCGAGCGCGGTGAACCACGGGAACAGCGCGTATTGCTGGAAGATGACGCCCACCTTGGCCGAGGGGCCGGTGACTTCGGCCCCGTCGATGGTGATGGCGCCGCCGCTGGGGGCCACGAAGCCGCCGATCGCGTTCATCAGCGTGGACTTGCCACAGCCCGAGGGGCCGATCAGCGCGGTGAAGGTGCCGGGCCTCAGCCGCAGCGTGGTCCGGTCGAGGGCGGTCACCGGACCGTCCTTGCCCTTGAAGCGGATCGCGACGTCGTCGACGCGCACATCGCCTTCTGCGGTCATCCGGGTCATGCGTCCTATCCCTGTTGCCAATGGACGAGCTTGCGCCCGATCTGGTGCACGACCATGTCCACCGACGCGCCGAGCGCACCGAGGATGATCAGCAGCGAGAACATGCGATCGGTGCGGATGTACTGCCGCGCCTCCTGCAGCCGGTAGCCAAGGCCTGAGGACGCCCCCGACAGTTCCGCCGCAACGAGGCTGAGGAAGGCCAGCGCGACGCCCAGCCGCAGACCCGCGAAGATGTAGGGGGCGGCGGCGGGGATGATCACCGTCAGGAACTCGCGCCGGCGCGAGGCGCCGAGGCTGCGCGAGGCCCGCAAATAGATCTCGGGCACGTATTCCATGCCGTGGTGGGTGTTGAACCAGACCGTCAGGAACACGGTGTAGGAGATTACGAAGTACTTCGACCCCTCGCCGATCCCGAACCACACGATCGCCACCGGCACCAGCGCGATCGCCGGGATCGGCCGCAGCAGCGACAGGAACGGGCCAAGAAGCGTGCGGATCAGCGCGATCCGCCCGGTCATCAGCCCCAGCGCAACCCCCAGCGTGGCGCCGATGGCGAAGCCGATCGCCGCACGGCTGAGTGAGACGGCGAGGTCCCCCGCCAGGGTGCCCATCTGCCACATCTCGACCGTCGCGTTCCAGACCGTCCAGGGCGCGGGAAAAATGGTTTCGGGCACCAGTTGCGCGGCCCCAACCCCCGACCAGATCGCCAGCACGAAGACGAAGGAGATCAGCGGCCGCACCACCCGGGCCGAGCCCGCCAGCAGGCCGAGCGGCATGACGCGCGCCCCCCGGCGGGGCACGGCGGGAGGATCGCCAAGATCGCTCACAGCCATGACACCTGCTCCGCCCGGTACCGATGCGCCCGGAAGCACGAATTGTGCGCGCCCAGGATGAAGCGGTTCAGCGGCGCGGGGTATTCGTCGAAATCCGGGATCACGTATTCCCACACGGTCTCGCCCGCGGGCGTCACCTCGAACAACCGCCCGAAGGCGCTTTCGCAGATCAGCGTGTTGCCGTTCCAGAGCCGCTGGCAGCTGCCCATGTAGGGCGAGAAGAAGGTGGGCGGCATCGGGTCGGTATAGGACCAGACCACCTGCCCCGTCTTCGGGTCGAACTCCAGCGCGCGACTGAAGGGAGAGGTCGACCCCTGCCTGAGGTTGCCGTTGTCGAAGACGAGGATCGAACCGCCCTCCATCTCCATCGGGGTGTGCTGCTGGGCCACCACGTCGGGGCCGACGTGCCAGACGACGCGACCAGTTGCACGGTCCACCGCGATCACGCCGGAGGTGGTGCGCAGGCTCATCAGGATCAGCCCGTCGCGGGTCACCGACAGGCCGTTGATCATCGGCCAGTGACGGCGGTCGAAGATCGGATGGATGGGGAAATCCGCCGGGTCCAGATGCTCCCACGCGCGCCATTCCCAGACGGTTTCGCCCTTGCGGTTCACCTCGCGCACGATGTCGGACTGGATGACCCCGTCGGCGCCGTCCTTGCGCGGGTCGCCCCCGGTCACGCGGGTCGCCCGCTCTGCCGGCATCGGCGCAGCGGCGGTGTAGAGGAGGTTGCCGTTCGCCAGCCATTGCGCGTCGTGATGGTGATGGATGTCCTCGTGACGCCAGACGATCTCACCCTCCGGCGTCGCCTCGTAGAAATCGCCGCCGTGCCAGAGATCCCACGCCGGGTAGAGCGCGGCCGAGGTCGCGTGACTGCCGTTGTAACCGAGGTTGCCGTTGGGCAGGATCACCGCGTCGCGGCCCGCGCGCACCGGCATCTGCCATTGATGCGCCACCCGTCCCTCGATATCGACGAGGTCGACCCGCCCCGCGGCCGTCTGGCCCGCGAAGAGGGTGAAGCCCCCCGCCGTCCGCTGCGGGCTCAGCGCCGTCAGCCCGGTGCGGCGGCGCCGCAAGGTGATCTGGTCGGGCAATGTCGTGGCGGCCCTGTCGAGGATGGTCGCGGTCATGGCCTCTCCTTTCCCTGCGACGTTCCCGGCGCCCGGCGCCGCTTCCTGTCGCGTTAAAACGTTTTAATGACCATATGCGCTTGCTCGCCTGTCGTTAAAACGTTTTAATCAAAAGGGGGCAGCAAGTTCCCACCGGCGCCCGCCGGGCAGGCGCAGTTTCGGCGGAAATGCACAGAAAATGGACGCAAGAAGAATGGATGATCCGGAAAAGCCGGGCGGACGGCGGGCGACGGTGGTCGATGTGGCGCGACTCGCCGGTGTGTCGGCGGGCACGGTGTCGAACGCGATCAACGGCAAGCGCCGCGTCGATGCTGAGACCCGCGCCCGCATCGACGCGGCGATCCGCGAGCTGGGCTACCGTCCCAACATGGCGGCGCGCGGCATGCGCACGGGACGTGCCAACACCATCGCGCTGTTCTCCTCGATGTCGACGGCGGTGGCCGCCGGCCCCTCGAAGCTGGGCTTCATGATGGAGATCGCGGGGGCGGCGGCGCTCACCGCGCTTACCCGCGACGTGGCGCTGGTCCTCGTGCCACCGATCGCCGACCCGGAGGCGGCGCTGCGGGCGGTTCCCCTCGACGGCGCGCTGCTGGTCGAGCCGGCGCGGGACGATCCCTTCCTGCCGCTTCTCTCGGCGCGGGCGATCCCCACCGTGGCGATCGGTGCGGCGCACGGGCAGGTCGCGGCCCATGTCGATCTGCACTACCCCGAGACGGCCGACCTCCTGATTGCCCACCTGCTGGACAGCGGCGCCCGGCGCTTTCCGCTGATGATCGGCACCAGCGCACGGCGCTACTACGAGGCCTTCGAAGAGCGCTACCGCGCCCGCGCCGCCGAAATCGGCATGCCGCCCCATGTGCTGCGCGTCGACGAGACCCGGGGCGAAGCCGCCGCGGCCGAGGCGCTGACCGCACATCTCGCGGCCCACCCAGATCTCAACGGCGTGCTGGTGCCGGTCGACGCCCAGGCCACCGGTGCGATGATGGCGCTGCAGACGGCCGGGCGCGACGTGCCGCGCACTGTCCGGGTCGCGACGCGCTACGACGGGCTTCGCGCCCGCTCCGCCACCCCGCCCTTGACCGCGGTCGACCTTGACCTCGACGCGGTCGCTCGTGCCGCAACCGGTGCGCTTCTCGACCTCATCGACGGGCTGCCGGTGTCCCCCGTGATCCCCAGTCCGGCGCCAAGGCTGATCGCCCGGGCCTCCACCGGTCCCACACCGTGACCCCGCCCGGGTTCCCTCGCGCAGAGCGGGAGACGCCCGACGCGTTCCTTCCGCCGGATAAATGACGGGGGCCGGCTTTGGCCCGCCCCCCGGTCACGGTGACATCGTCAGGGCGCGTGCGCCCCCTTCCCGTCAGTCCTTGGCGCGCTCGACGTAGGTGTTGTCGGCGGTGTTGATCACCACGCGGGTGCCCACGTCGATATGCGGCGGCACCATCACCCGCACGCCGATGTTGGTCTGCGCGGGCTTGTAGCTCGACGATGCGGTCTGCCCCTTCACCACCGGCTCCGTCTCCACGATCTCCACCGTCACCTTCTGCGGCAGCTCGATCGCAATCGGGCGGCCCTCGTAGGTCTGCAGGAAGACCTTCATCCCCGGCTCCAGGTAGGCCTTGGAATCGCCCACCACTTCCTCGGTGGCCACCGTCTGGTCGTAGGTCTCGGGGTTCATGAAGTGGAACCCCTCGCCGTCGTCATAGAGGAAATCCCACTCCCGCTCGTCGACGTTGGCGCGCTCCACCTGCTCGGTGGTCTTCCAGCGCTCGGTCGTCTTCACCCCGTCGGCGATGCCGCGCATGTCGACCGAGGTCGTGGGCGTGCCCTTGCCGGGGTGGAAGTTTTCGGCCTTGAGAACGACGTAGAGCTTGCCGTTCATTTCCACGACGTTGCCCTTGCGGAGCGAAGAGGCGATGACTTTCATCTCTGGTGTCCTTGCAGATCTTGCAGATGGAGGGTGCGCGGCTTATGCGCCTTTGGCCCCGGCCCTAGCCGAGTTCGCCAGCAATTTCCAGTGGAGAGGTGCCTTGCCATGACCGAGAGCCCGTGGTGGTCCCCCGCGCGCCACGCCGACCGCCGGCCCATGTTGATGGCGCGCAACCGCGCCCAGGCGGCGATCCGTGCGCTTCTCGGGGCGCAGGACTTCGTCGAGATCGACCCGCCCGCGCTGGTCCCCAGCCCGGGGAACGAGACCCACCTGCACGCCTTCGCGACCGAGATGATCGGGAATGACGGCGCGGGGCAGCGGATGTACCTGCACACATCGCCCGAATTCGCGATGAAGAAGCTGCTGGCGGCGGGCGAGACGCGGATCTTCTCTTTCGCCCATGTCTGGCGCAACCGCGAGCGCGGGCCGCGCCATTCGCCCGAATTCACGCTGCTGGAATGGTACCGGGCGGGCGAAGCCTACAGCGTGCTGATGAACGATGTCGCCGCCATGGCCCGCGCCGCCTGCAAGGCCGCGGGCACGCCCCTGTTGCGCTTCGGCGCACTGTCCTGCGACCCGTTCGAGGCGTTCGAGCGGCTTTCGGTGGCCGAGGCCTTCCGCCGCCATGCCGGCCTCGACCTGCTGTCGACGCTTGCCGCCGACGGCACGACCGACGCCGCCGCCCTGGCCCGTCAGGCCGCGGCCGCGGGGGTGCGGACGGCGGCGGACGACAGCTGGTCCGACATCTTCTCGCGCGTGCTGTCGGAACGGGTGGAACCCCACCTCGGTCACGGCCGGCTGACCATGCTCGACCGCTACCCCGTTGCCGAGGCGGCGCTTGCGCGGGTCTGCCCCGACGACCCGCGCGAGGCCGAGCGGTTCGAGGTCTACGCCTGCGGAGTGGAGCTGGCGAACGGCTTCGGAGAACTGACCGACGCCGCCGAGCAGCGCCGCCGCTTCGAGGCCGAGATGGACGAGAAGGAACGGATCTACGGCGAACGCTACCCGCTGGACGAGGATTTCCTCGCGGCGCTGGCCCGGATGCCCCCGGCCTCGGGCATCGCTCTGGGTTTCGACCGGCTGGCGATGCTGGCCACCGCCGCACCGCGCATCGACGACGTGCTCTGGGTGCCCGTCTCCGGCGGCGCCTGACCGCTCCGCCCGCCCGGCCACGCCCCTGCCGCGCCCTCGTCGCACCAAAGCCATCGCCCCATGCCCCGCGGCACTTCCCCCGCAGGCAGACAGGCCCCTTCCCACTTTCTGTTCGAAAATATCCCACGGGGGTGCGGGGGTGTGAAACCCCCGCAGATGCGGCGGGTGCGGGGGTGTGAAACCCCCGCGGATGCGGCGTCACAGGGAATGGGCACCCCCGGCGCCGCACCTCCGGGGCAGCCGCGGCGCCCCCCCAGTCCGTGCAATCCCCGCGCGACCCCGCTTGACCCGGCGCGCGCGCGGGGGCATGACCTGCCCATGCTGATCTACAAGATTTTCCGCCGCCCAGAATGGGACGCATTCCGCAAGGCCGGCGAGACGCTGGGCGCGCCGGTCGACCTGGCCGACGGCTTCATCCATTTCTCGACCGCCGCGCAGGTCGCCGAGACCGCCGCGAAGCATTTCGCGACGGAGAGCGACCTTGTCCTCGTGGCCTTCGATCCCGACAAGCTCGGCCCCGCGCTGAAGTGGGAGCCGTCTCGCGGCGGCGCGCTGTTCCCGCATCTCTACCGCGCCCTGACGCTGGACGAGGTGGTCTGGGACAAGTCGCTGCCGCTGGGCGCCACCGGGCACATCTTCCCGGCGGGCGTGCCGTGACCGCTGTCGAGCGGCTGGGCCTCGCCGCGCTGCACCGGCTGGACCCCGAACAGGCCCACGGCCTGTCGCTCAAGGCGTTGCAGCTGGGCCTCGTGCCGCTGCCCGGCACCGTCACCTCGGAGCGGCTGCGCACCCGGCTCGCCGGGCTCGATCTGCCGAACCCGGTGGGCCTTGCCGCGGGGTTCGACAAGAACGCGACCACGCTCGCCCCTCTCGCCCGTGCGGGCTTCGGCTTTCTCGAGGTCGGCGCCGCGACGCCCCGCCCGCAGCCCGGCAACCCGCGCCCGCGGCTGTTCCGGCTGAGCGCGGACCGCGCCGCGATCAACCGCTTCGGGTTCAACAACGACGGCGCCCCGGCGATCGCCGCACGGCTGGCGCACCGGCCCGCTGCAGCGGTGATCGGCCTCAACCTCGGCGCCAACAAGGACAGCGAGGACCGCGCCCACGATTTCTCGGCCGTACTCGCGGCCTGCGGCGCGCATCTGGATTTCGCGACGGTCAACGTCTCCTCCCCCAATACCGAGAAGCTGCGCGACCTGCAGGGCAAGGCCGCGCTGTCGGCGCTGCTGGCCGGCGTGCTGCAGACCCGCGCCGCGCTGGCCCGTCCGATCCCGATCTTCCTGAAGATCGCGCCGGATCTCGCCGAGGCGGAGCTTGCGGACGTGGCCGAGGTGGCGCTGGCCTCGGGTATCGACGGGGTGATCGCCACCAACACCACGCTTGACCGGAGCGGCCTGCACGGGCCGCATGCGCAGGAAAAGGGCGGCCTCTCCGGCGCGCCGCTCTTCGAGAAATCCACCCGCGTTCTGGCGCGGCTGTCGCAGATGACCGAGGGGCGGCTGCCGCTGATCGGCGTCGGCGGCATCACCACGCCCGAGGACGCCTATGCCAAGATCCGCGCGGGCGCCTCGGCGGTGCAGCTTTACACCGCCATGGTCTACGAGGGGATCGGCCTCGCCGCGCGCGTGGCGCGGGGCCTCGACGCCCTGCTGGCCCGCGATGGCTTTGCCAGCGTGGCCGAGGCGGTGGGAACGGGACGGAAGGATTGGCTGTGACCCTGACGCTCTGGCACAACCCGCGCTGTTCCAAGTCGCGCGAGGCGCTTGCGCTGCTTGAGGACCGGGGCCTCGCGCCCACGATCCGCCGCTACCTCGACGATCCGCCGACCGAGGCGGAGATCCGCGCCGCGCTGGCGGCCCTCAACCTGCCGGCAATCGGTCTCGTGCGCACCAAGGAGGCGCTCTTCGCCGAGCTGGGGCTGACCCGCGACGCGGCCGAAGACCGCCTCATCGACGCGATGGCGGCGCACCCGAAGCTGATCGAGCGGCCGGTTCTTTTCAACGGTCCGCGCGCGGCGATCGGGCGCCCGCCCGAGGCGGTCACCGCGATCCTCTGAGCATCCGCTCAGCCCAGCTTGCCCGCGGCCGACAGCCCGCCCCGCACCAGAAGCAGGCACGACAGGATGAACAGGAAGATCTGGATCGTCCGCATGTAGACGCCCTCGGGCAGCAGCGAGGTCAGCCAGCGCCCGAGGAAGGTGCCGACGATCCCCGCGACGGCGAGACCCGCGATCAAGCTCCAATGCAGGCCATCCAGCTGGCCGATGGCATAATAGGCCGGCAGCTTGGCCAGGTTGCCGATGGCGAAGGAGATCGCCACGGTGCCCGCGAATTGCAGCTTCGGCAGCTTCTGCGGCAGCAGGTAGGCCTGCGACGGCGGCGCCCCGGAATGGGTGATGAAGCTGGCGATGCCGGTGAGCGTGCCCCAGAAGATGCCGGGCACGACGCGGGCAGGCTTCTTCTCGGGCTCGCCACGCTTGAGCCAGACCCGGGCGCAATACCAGAGGCCGATCGCCCCAGTGAAGACCAGAAGCGCCCATTCGAGCGTGTAGGGCGTGATCAGCATGGCGATCGCGACGCCGAGCACGATCGACGGCGTCAGGATCAGCAGGTTCCGCGTCGAGAAGTTCTTGCGGTAGAGCCACACGCCGATCCAGTCGGTCACGATGTAGACCGGCAGGAGCGTGGCCGCCGCCTTCACCGGGTTCATGAACAGCGCGAGCAGCGGCACGCTGATGGCGGCGGCCGAGGCAAGGCCGCCCTTCGACGCGCCGACGATGAGCGCGGCGAGGAAGAGGAGAAGGGTATCGAGCATCTGGAATCCCGGGAAACGTCAAGCGGGAGGAGGCGACGCACCGCAGGGGCGCGCCACGCATGGCGCCTGAGGGAGGAGGTGGTGAGGTGGAAACGGGGTGTCGGGGCGACAGCCCGGGGGGCCGCCACCCCGAAGACCGGCGGATCAGGCGCCGGCGTCGTTCAGCCGCGAAAGATCCTCCGCGCCCAGCGTCAGCGACGCGGCCCGCGCAAAGCTCTCGACCTGCGCGACCGAGGTCGCGCTGGCGATCGGTGCGGTCACGCCGTCCCGCGTGAGGATCCAGGCAAGCGCCACTTCGGAGGGGCTGGCATCATGGCCCGCGGCCACGTCCTCGAGCACGTCGAGGATCGCCATGCCCCGCTCGGTCAGGTACTTGCCCACCATGCCGCCGCGCTGACGACCCGACAGGTCGGCCTCGCTGCGGTACTTGCCCGACAGGAACCCGGCGGCGAGGCTGAAGTAGGTCACCACGCCGATATCTTCCTTTAGGCACAGTGTCTGCAGCGCCCCCTCGTAGGCGGACCGGTCGTAGAGGTTGTATTCCGGCTGGACCACGCCGTAGGCCGGCAGGTTCCCCGCCCGGGCGGCCTCGAGCGCGGCACTCAGCAGCGCGGCATCGTAGTTCGACGCGCCGATCGCACGGATCTTGCCGGCCTCGATCAGCGTCTGGTAGGCGCCCAGCGTCTCGGCATGCTCGACCGACGGATCGGGCCAGTGCGAGAAGTACAGGTCGATCGTCTCGACCCCCATCCGCGCCAGCGACCGGTCGACCGCCTTCAGGATCCAGTCCTTCGACAGGCCCTTCTCGCCCGGGCCGCCCATGTCGGAGCCGACCTTGGTGAAAAGCTTCACCTTGTCGCGCATGCCCGGGCGCGCGGCGAACCACTTGCCCAGCACGGTTTCGGATTCGCCGCCCTTGTGGCCGTCGACCCAGGCCGAATACACGTCGGCGGTGTCGATCGCGTCGAAACCGTGGTCGATGAAGGCGTCGAGAACGCGGAAGCTTGCGGCCTCGTCCGTGGTCCAGCCAAGAACGTTGCCGCCAAAGACGACGGGGGCGATCTCCATTCCGGTCTTGCCGAGGGTCCGGGGTGTCACGGTTGCGTCTCCTTGCTGTTTCAGGTTCGGGGCGGTCTTGCGGCATTCCGCCGCGCGGCGGACGGGCCGGACCACGCAGGCAGGGGCCTTGCCGCCCCCCCGGTCGAGATAGAGTTCGAGGCAGGGGAAAAATAGGCCTCGCATCGCACGGAGCTTTCGATAGAACCGAAAAATGGACGATCCGAAGCTCATGCGCCTGCTTGTCGCCATCGTCGACGCCGGCAGCCTTTCGGCGGTTGCGCGCCTCTGGGGGGTTGCGCCGTCGACCGTGTCGCACGGCCTGCGGCAACTCGAGGAACGGCTGGGAACCCAGCTGGTCGTGCGCTCCACCCGACAGCTTTCGCTGACCCCCGAGGGCCGCGATTTCGCCGAGCGCAGCCGCCAGATCCTGGCCGATATCGACGAGGCGATGGCGGGGGTGCGCGATGGCGGGCCGGTCACCGGGCACCTGCGGATCACCGCGACCAACGACCTTGGCCGCCAGCGCATCGCACCGCTGATCGACGCCTTCATGCGCCGTCACAAGGGCCTGTCGGTGCAGCTTTACCTCAGCGACAGCCTGGTCGATCTGGTCGAGAACGGCTACGACCTTGCGTTCCGCACCGGGCCGCTGGCGGATTCCGACCTGCGCGCGCGGCTGCTTCTGCGGGCCCGCAAGTGCATCTGCGCCGCCCCGTCCTACTGGGAGGCGCATGGACGGCCGGAACATCCGCGCGACCTGGCCGGGCACAATTGCATGATCTTCGCCCTGCCCGGCGAGACCCAGACGAACTGGCCCTTCACCGAGAACGGCCAACGCTTCCGCGTCCGGGTCAGCGGCGACCGCAGCGCCAACGACGGCCAGGCGCTGCGCGCGTGGGCGATCGCCGGCGCCGGGGTGGTGATGAAGTCCCACACCGACATCGCAGATGACATCAAGGCCGGGCGGCTGGAGACGGTACTTGAAAGCTACGCGCAGGAGGCAAGCAACCTCTACGCCGTGACGCCGCCCCGGGTGCATACGCCGAGGCGCCTGCAACTGCTGCTCGACTTCCTCTCGGCGGAACTCTCCGGCGCGGATTGAAGCCCCTGTCCCGGGCACCCCGCTTCAGCGCCGCGATGCCCCCGGTCAGGCCGCCGCCCGCTCCAGCGCCGGGTAGCGGCGCCAGAGGGTCAGCGCGCGCAGGCCGTTCAGGACCAGAAGCGCGGCCCAGAGGCCGTGGTTGCCCATGGCCGGGATCAGCACCGCCAGCGCCACGGCATAGACCGCCACCGACACCGCCATTGCGTTGCGCATCGCCGCGGTCCGCGTGGCGCCGATGAAGATGCCGTCGAACATGTAGCTGGCCACGCTGACGATCGGGATGAACGCGGCCCAGGGCAGGAAGACCCGGGCCGTCCCGCGCACGTCGGGGGCCCTGGCCATCAGGTCGATCAGCGCGGGCCCCGCGAACCAGAAGACCGCCGCCAGCACCAGTGCCGCCATCACGCCCCATTGCGACGACACGACCGAGGCGCGGCGGATCCTGCCGGGCGCCCGCGCGCCCACCGCCTGGCCCACCAGCGACTCGGCGGCGAAGGCAAAGCCGTCGAGGGCATAGGCCGTGATCTCGATGAACTGCATCAGCACCTGGTTGGCGGCCAGCGTGACATCGCCGAACCCTGCCCCGAGGAAGACGAAGGCGGTGAACGACCCCTGCAGCAGGAGCGATCGCAGCATGATGTCGGTATTGACCGAAATCATCCGCTTCAGCCGCGCCCGGTCGAACACCCGCGCCCAGTCGCGCCACTGGTCGCCGCCAAAGGCGCCGCGGCAGAACCACAGCCCGAGGGCCAGCCCGGTCCACTCGGCGATAAGCGAGGCCGCGGCCACCCCCTCGACACCCCAGCCGAGGCCGAGCACGAACCACAGATCGAGACCCACGTTCAGCGCGTTCATCGCGACCTGCATTGCCAGCACGCCCCGGGTTCGTTCCAGCGCGATCAGCCAGCCGGTGACGGCGTAGATCGAGATCGTCGCGGGCGCGCCCCAGATCCGGATCGCAAGGTACTGGCGCGCCAGCGCCTCGACCTCGGCCGAGGCGGGTGCGACCTTGAAGGCCAGCCAGAAGAGCGGCAACTGCAACACGATGAACATCAGCCCCGCGCCCCAGCCGGTCAGCAGGGCGCGCATCAGGATGGCACCGGTCTCGGGCACGTCGCCGGCGCCATGGGCCTGCGCCACCATGCCCGAGGTGCCCATCCGCAGGAATCCGAAGATCCAGTAGACCGACGACAGCACCACCGCGGCCACCCCGACCGCCCCGATCGGCGCGGCAAGCCCCATCTGCCCGACCACCCCGGTGTCGACCGCGCCGAGGATCGGCACGGTGGCGTTCGACACGACGATGGGCAGCGCGATCTTCAGGACCCGCCGGTGGGTGATGTCAGCCATCCCCGATCGCGTCCCGCGCAGGCATCAGGAAATGCCCGGTCGCCTGCGCGATCAGGCGCGAGCGGTTGTCCTGCCAGGCCTCGACATGGACGCTGGCGTACCGCCGGCCCGAGCGGTTCACCCGCGCCCGCGCATAGGCGTCACGCGGCAGGCCCGAGCGCAGGTAGTCGACGGTGAAGTCGATGGTCTTGGGCAGCCGCGGCAGCCTGGCGGGATCGAGGTTGACGGGGTCGATCTCGCCGCGCTCCATCGCCTCCCACAGGATCGACCAGCTCAGCTCGACGATCGCGGTGGTCTCGAGAAAGGCGGCCGTGACACCGCCATGGATCGCTGGCAGGAAGGGATTGCCGATCAGCTTGTCGTCATAGCGCAGGATCGCGGTCAGCTCATCTCCCCGGCGATCGAAGCTGATGCCGAGGAACTTGGCATAGGGAATGCCCTCGGCCAGCGCGCGCAGGACGGCATCGCGGCGCTGCTTGATGACCTGCACGGGTTCGGGGCGCGGACGGCTCATGCCCCGGTCTCCCCGTTCCGGCCGGCCTGCGGCTGCTCGACGGTGAAGCTGCCGGTGGCGGCGGCGACCGGGCGGCCCGCATCGTCGTCCGTCGCGCTGGCGCGCACGAAGGCGACCGAGCGGGTGATGTGGTAGCATTCGGCCCGCGCGGTGATCCGCTGCCCGGGGGTGGCGGCGCGCATGTAGTCGATCCGCAGGTCGATCGTAGCGGTGGCGCCGGGGGCGGAGGGGTGGGACATCACCGCGGCGCCCGAGGCCGTGTCCATCAACGCAGAGACCGCGCCGCCGTGGATCACCCCGGTGGCCGGGTCGCCCACGAGCCGCGCGTCGTAGGGCATGGAGATCACCGCGACACCGTTGCCGATCTCGTCGAGCTGCATGCCGAGGGCCCGGGCATGGGGGATCGCCTCGATGAACTGGCGCGCGAACCGTGCCCGGTTCTCGGGCGTGCCGTCATTCGGCCCTCCATTGGGCCCGCCGCTCGCCGCGCCGTCCGCCGTGTCGTCGCCGCCCGTCATGTCGCACACTTCCCGCTGTTTCCCCCCGTTCTTCGCGTGCCGCGCCGCCCGCCGCAAGCCCCGATGCGCCCCGACCCCCAAGGTGCGTTCGAGCGCCCCCTGCCCGACACACTTGCCGTCCGGCCACTCCTCGATTGCGCCTCAGCTGCCTCTCAGCTGCATTGAACCCACCGCGCGCCCGGCCTAGGTTATGGCCGGATCACGGAGGCGGGCATGGGCGATACCCCGATCAGTTTCAAGCAGATGTGTGCGAAGTTCGACGTCACCCCGCGCACCCTTCGCTACTATGAATACATCGAACTACTCTCTCCGATCCGCGACGGCCGCGCGCGCTTCTACACCCCGCGCGAAGTGGCGCGCATGACCCTCATCATGCGCGGCCGGCGCTTCGGCTTCTCGCTCGAGGAAATGCGCCAGTGGCTGGAGCTCTACGACGAGAAGGGCTCCGTCCCGCAGTTCGAGGTGTTCGTCGAGATGGCCGACCGCCAGCTGGCCGCGCTGGAAACCCAGCGCCGCGAGCTGGATGCCACGATCGAGGACCTGCGCGCCCTGCGCGAGGAGACCCGGCGGCTGGCTGCCGAAGGAGCACCGCGCAAACCGGCCTGAACCGGCGGGAATCGGCTGACGTTCGGTCAGCCCGGCCGTGACGTCACGTTATCTTTACGCTAACGTCAACTTCACTTGTAAACTGCAGCCCTAGATTGCATCTCACGGGCCAGACCCAGGGTTGCCTTTGCAAGCGCGGCCCGGACAGGGCGACCTGCCGATGCCACAATGGGCGACCGGGAGATGAATTGATGACGACGAACGAAGACCTGATGACGATCCGCGAGATGTGCGATTCCTTCGAGGTGACGCCGCGCACCCTGCGGTTCTACGAGGCGAAGGAGCTGCTGTTCCCGATCCGCGACGGCCAGAAGCGGCTGTTCACGCGGCAGGACCGCGGGCGACTGAAGCTGATCCTGCGCGGCAAGCGCTTCGGCTTCTCGCTCGAGGATATCCGCCAGCTGCTGGACATGTACGACCGCAGCGGCGTGCAGACCGAGCAGCTGGCCCGCACCGTCGAGAAGGCGCGCGAGCGTCTGGCGCAGATGGAGCGTCAGCAGGCCGAGCTGGGCGAGGCGATTGCCGAACTGCGCGACCAGTTGTCGTGGGGCGAACAGGAACTGGCCAGGGCCGCCAGCCGCGACGCCGCCCAGTAGCGCCCCCTCCGGCGCCAGTCGAGCGCCGCCCCAGCGGGGCACGCGAAAGACCGCCCCTCCGGGCGCATCAGGCACCGCCCCTCCGGGGCGAGAAAAGCACCGCCCCTCCGGGGCGAGGTACAGAGGATCGAGCCGCACGCCCCCTCGCGTGCCGCGAACGAAGGGAGAGAGAGCGAATGCCCGTCTACATTGCCCCCACCAAGGACATGCAGTTTCTGCTTCACGACGTGCTGCGCGTCACCGAGAGCGACGTCGCGGGCTATGCGGACATCGACCGCGACATGACCGGAGCGATCCTCGACGAGGCCGGCAAGCTTGCGACCGACGTGCTCGCGCCGCTGAACCTGTCAGGCGACCAGGAGGGCTGCCGGCTGGAAAACGGCGTGGTGACCACGCCCAAGGGCTTCAAGGAGGCGTTCGAGGCGCTGAAGGAAGGCGGCTGGAACGGGCTCGACCTGCCCGAGGAATTCGGGGGCCAGAACCTGCCCTACGTGATGGGCACCGCGGTGGGCGAGATCTTCGTCTCGGCCAACATGGCGTTCAACATGTACCAAGGCCTGACCCACGGCGCGATCTCGGCGCTGCTGGCCCACGGCTCGCAGGGGCAGAAGGAAACCTACCTGCCCAAGATGGTCTCGCTCGACTGGACCGGCACGATGAACCTGACCGAGCCGCATTGCGGCACCGACCTGGGCCAGATCCGCACCAAGGCGGAACCTCAGGACGACGGGTCCTACCTGATCACAGGGCAGAAGATCTTCATCTCGGCGGGCGACCATGACCTGGCCGACAACGTGATCCACCTGGTGCTGGCGAAAGCCCCCGGCGGCGGCGAGGGGACCAAGGGCATCTCGCTCTTCGTGGTCCCGAAGTTCCTGGTGAACGAGGACGGCTCGCTCGGCGACCGCAACGCCCTTTCGGTCGGCAAGATCGAGGAGAAGATGGGCATCCACGCCAACGCCACCTGCGTGATGAACTACGATGGCGCGAAGGGCTGGCTCGTGGGAGAGCTGCACAAGGGCATGCGCAACATGTTCACCATGATGAACGAGGCGCGGATGGGCGTGGGCCTGCAGGGCTACGCCGTGGCCGAGGCGGCGTACCAGAACGCGCTGGCCTATGCCAAGGACCGCCTGCAGGGCCGCGACGTGACCGGCGCGAAGGAGCCCGATAAGGCCGCCGACCCGATCATCGTCCACCCCGACGTGCGCCGCATGCTGATGGACCAGAAGTCGTTCGTCGAGGGCGCCCGCGCCTTCACCTTCTGGGGCGCCAGCCTGATCGACCGCGCCCACCGCGCAGGCGACAAGGACGCCGACGGCCTCGTGTCGCTGATGACGCCGGTGATCAAGGGCTTCCTCACCGACAAGGGGTTCGAGGGCGCGGTGCAGGCCCAGCAGGTCTGGGGCGGGCACGGCTACATCGAGGAAGGCGGCATGTCGCAATTTGCCCGCGACGCCCGGATCGCGATGATCTACGAGGGCGCGAACGGGATCCAGGCGCTCGACCTCGTGGGGCGGAAACTGGCGGCCGACGGCGGCAAGCACGTCATGGCCTTCTTCGAGATGGTGAAGGCCGAGTGCAAGGCGCACGACGGTGACGAGCGGATGAAGGGCTTCACCGACCCGCTCAAGGCCGCGTCGAAGCAGCTTCAGGCGGCGGGGATGTTCTTCATGCAGAACGGCATGAAGAACCCGAACGCGGCGCTGGCGGGCTCCTACGACTTCATGCACCTGATGGGACATGTCTGCCTTGGCCTGATGTGGACGCGGATGGCGAAGGCCGCCCATGCGGCGCTCGACGCCGGTGCCTCGGACCGCGACTTCTACGAGGCGAAGCTGGCCACCGGGCGCTACTACATGGCCCGCCAGCTGCCGGCCTGCGCCATGCACCTCGCGCGGATCGAAAGCGGCGCGGATCCGGTCATGGCGCTCGACGCCGAGGCGTTCTAGGCTCGCCCCCGGAGACAAGGCGGGGCGCCGGGGAACCCCGGCCCCCAACCCGGAGGAGAGGATGCCGAAACGCTTTCGCCTGACCCGCCGCTTCCCGGTCTCGATGACCGAGGACGGCTATCGCCGCCTCAAGCGCTTCGCGCGCGAGGCCGGGCTCGACGAGGGCGAGGCGCTGTCGTTCCTGTTCGAGCATTTCGACAGCGTGACGGACGAGGACAACCTGACCCACCGCCTGCGGCTCTTCAACGCGGAGCTCGACGACAGGAAGCGGTGACGGCCCGGCCCGGCGCCGGGGACCACGCGACATTTGGGGGACACTTGGGGGAGGACAAGATGCGACCGCGCTGGATGACCGACGAGCACGAGATGCTGTCGGAGATGACCCGCAAGTTCCTGACCGAGGAATGGCGCCCGCACTTCGCGCGCTGGCGCAAGGCCGGGATCATGGACCGCGAGACCTGGAACCAGGCCGGCGCGCTGGGGCTCCTTTGCCCCTCGATCCCGGAAGGCTATGGCGGCGCGGGCGGCGATTTCGGCCATGAGGCGGTGATCATCGCCGAGGCCTCGCGCGCCAACCTCGCCAGCTGGGGCCACCCGATCCACTCCGGCATCGTGGCCCACTACATCCTCGCCTATGGCACCGAGGAACAGAAGGCGCGCTGGCTGCCCGGCATGGTCTCGGGCGAGATGGTGGGCGCGCTGGCGATGACCGAACCCTCCGCCGGGTCGGACGTGCAGAACATCCGCACCCGGGCGGTGAAGGACGGCAACGCCTACCGGATGACGGGGCAGAAGACCTTCATCACCAACGGTCAGCACGCCAACCTGATCATCGTGGCCGCCAAGACCGACCCGTCGCAGGGCTCCAAGGGCATGTCGCTCATGGTGGTCGAGACCGACGGCGCGCTGGGCTTCTCGCGCGGGCGCAACCTCGACAAGATCGGCATGCACGCGGCCGACACGTCCGAGCTTTTCTTCGACAACGTCGAGATCCCGCCCGAGAACCTCCTCGGCGGGACCGAAGGCCAGGGCTTCTACCAGATGATGAAGCAGCTGCCCCAGGAACGCCTGATCATCGGCTGCGGCGCGGTCGGCGCGATGGAGGGCGCGGTGGAGCGCACCCTCGCCTATTGCAAGGAGCGCGAGGCCTTCGGCGGGCCGTTGACGCAATTCCAGAACACCCGCTTCCAGCTCGCCGAATGCCAGGCCAAGACCTGGGCCGCGCGCGCCTTCCTCGACCAGTGCATCGCGGAACATCTCGAGGGGCAGCTCTCGGTCGAACGCGCGGCGGCGGCGAAGTACTGGCTGACAGATATGCAGGGCGAGGTGCTCGACGCCTGCCTGCAGCTGCATGGCGGTTACGGCTTCATGCAGGAATACGACGTGGCGGAAATGTGGACGGACGCCCGGGTGCAGCGCATCTATGGCGGGACGAACGAGATCATGAAAGAGCTGATCGCGAGGTCCTTCCAATGAACCGGGCATCGGGGCAATCGGCAGGGAAAGGCGTGGGGGTTTCACACCCCCACACCCCCGTGGAGTATTTCGGCAAGAAAGAAGCAAAGAGCGTCTTCGGGCCCTGGAAACTTACGCGGGCAGCTTGCGATCCACCCCGCCGCAGCGCCCGACCGTCAGACGGAACGCAAGACGCGCGGCGGGGCTTCTTCCTTGACGGTCATCGGCTCTCCAGCCTGTACCGTGGGACAAAGCAGACCTCATCGCGGTTAACGAACCGTAACTGCGCCCCTTCTTTCTTGTTCAAATACTCCACGGGGGTGCGGGGGTGTGAAACCCCCGCTCCGCCCCCGGCCACACACGCGACATTCGGGAGGTGCGCATGACTGCCAAGCTCTACTGCTTCGGGGAATCCGGGAACGCCTACAAGGCCGCGCTGACGATGGCGTTGGCCGGCTATGACTGGGCGCCCGTCTATGTCGACTTCTTCAACGGCGAGAGCCGCAGCCCCGCGTTCCGGGAGCTCAACGAGATGGGCGAGGCGCCGGTCTTCGTCGAGGGGGACCTGACGCTGACCCAGTCCTGCGTGATCCAGCTGCATGTCGCCGAGAAGACCGGCAAGCTCATGCAAGGCGATCGCAACGAAATCCTGCGCTGGATGTTCTGGGACGCGCAGAAGGGCAGCGGTCAGCAGGGCAGCCTGCGCTTCCTGATGAACTTCCTGCCCGAGGAGAAGCGGCCACCCGAGGCGATCAGGTTCCTCTCGGGCCGGGTGATGTCGGCGCTCAAGACGCTGGAGGGTCACCTTAGTGACCGCGACTGGATGGTGGGAGATGCACCCACCCTCGCCGACACCGCATGCTGCGGCTACCTGTACTACCCCGAACCCTGGGGGTTCGACCGCAAGGATTTCCCCGCCATCGACGCCTGGCTCGACCGCATCGCGGCCCTGCCGGGGTGGAAGCATCCCTATGAGATGATGCCCGGCTCGCCGGCCGACCGGGCGTGAAGGAGGACCACATGACCGACGCTTACATCTACGACACGATCCGCACCCCGCGCGGCAAGGGCCGCAAGGACGGCGCGCTGCACGAGGTCACCGCCGCGCGCCTGTCAGCCTCGGTGCTGAACGAACTCAAGGCGCGCAACAACCTCGACGGGCACGCGGTCGAGGACGTGATCTGGGGCAACGTGACCCAGGTGATGGAACAGGGCGGCTGCCTTGCGCGGACGGCCGTGCTGGCTTCGGATCTCGACGAATCGATTCCGGGCGTCTCGATCAACCGCTTCTGCGCCTCGGGTCTGGAAGCGGTGAACATGGCCGCGAACCAGGTCCGCGGCGGGTCGGGGCATGCCTATATCGCCGGCGGCGTCGAGATGATGGGCCGGGTGCCCATGGGCTCGGACGGCGCCGCGATCGCCGCCGATCCGGAGATCGCGATGAAGGCCTATTTCGTGCCGCAGGGCATCGGTGCCGACATCATCGCGACCGAATACGGCTTTTCCCGTGACGATGCCGATGCGCTGGCCGTGGAAAGCCAAAAGCGCGCCGCCCGGGCCTGGGAGGAGGGCCGGTTCAAGCGCTCCGTCATGACCGTGCGCGACGTGAACGGCCTGCCGATCCTGTCGCATGACGAATACATGCGTCCGGGCACCGACATGCAGACGCTGGGCGCGCTGAAGCCGTCGTTCAAGGACATCGGCGAGCAGATGCCGGGCTTCGACAAGGTGGCGATCATGAAATATCCGCATCTGGAGCGGATCGAGCATGTCCACCATGCCGGCAACTCCTCCGGCATCGTCGACGGCGCCGCGGGCGTTCTGGTGGGCGACGCGGAGTTCGGCAAGGAATACGGTCTGACGCCCCGCGCCCGGATCCGCTCCACCGCCAAGATCGGCACCGATCCGACGATCATGCTGACCGGCCCGGTGACGGTGACCGAGAAGATCCTGCGCGAAAGCGGCATGGCGTTTTCCGACATCGACCTCTTCGAGGTGAACGAGGCCTTCGCGGCCGTGGTCCTGCGCTTCCAGCAGGCCTTCGAGGCCGACATGGACAAGGTGAACGTCAATGGCGGCGCGATCGCCATGGGCCACCCGCTGGGCGCGACCGGCGCGATCATCCTCGGCACGCTGCTGGACGAGCTGGAGCGGACCGACAAGGAGGTGGGCCTCGCCACGCTCTGCATCGGGTCCGGCATGGGGGCCGCCACGATCATCGAGCGCGTCTGATGGCCGTCTTCCGCAAGGGCAGCGCGCCGGAGGTCGAGCATGTCTCGAACTACCCGGCGCCCTTCAACCTCGGGCGCGGCAGCTATCATTACCGCCACCTGACCAATGCCGGCGGCCTGACGCAGTTCGGCATCGCGCTGGAGACGCTGCATCCCGGCCGCCAGTCGAGCCAGCAGCACTGGGAGGAGCACGAGGACGAGTTCTGCTTCCTGCTGGAAGGCTCGCTCACCGTGGTCGAGGACGATACGGAGACGGTCCTTCACCCCGGCGATTTCTGCTGCTGGAAGGCGAACGACCAAGTCGCCCACACCTTGCGAAACCATACCGACGCGCCCGCGACATACCTGATCGCGGGCGGCCGTCAGGCGCACAACATCTGCCATTATCCGGGCCTCGACCTTCTGGCGACGCCCGAGGGGTACACGCATCTGGACGGAACCCCCTACCCGCAAGAGGGAGAGGACAAATGACCGAATTCCACTATGACAAGGGCGCCGACGGCGTCGCCGTGATCACCTGGGACGTACCCGGCAAGTCGATGAACGTGATGAGCCTCGAAGGCTTCAAGGAGCTTGACGCCCATATCGACACCGCGCTGGCCGACGACAGCGTCAAGGGCATCGTCATCACGAGCGGAAAGAAGGATTTCGCCGGGGGCATGGACCTGAACGTCCTGGCCAAGATGAAGGCCGAGGCGGGGGATGAGCCGGCCCGCGGCCTCTTCGACGGCGTGATGATGATGCACGGCGTGCTGCGCAAGATCGAACGCGCGGGGATGGACCCGAAGACGCTGAAGGGCGCGAAACCCATCGCCGCCGCCCTGCCCGGCACCGCCGTCGGCATCGGGCTTGAGCTGCCGCTGTCGACGCACCGGATCTTTGCCGCCGACAATCCCAAGGCCAAGATCGGCCTGCCCGAGATCATGGTCGGCATCTTCCCGGGCGCGGGCGGCACCACCCGCCTCGTGCGCAAGCTGGGTGCCATGGGCGCGGCGCCTTTCCTTCTGGAAGGCAAGCTGAGCGAGCCGAAGAAGGCGAAATCGGCCGGCATCATCGACGAGGTGGTCGCCGACCCGGTCGCCGCCGCGAAGGAATGGGTGCTGAACGCCAAGGATGCCGATTGCGTCAAGCCCTGGGATCAGAAGGGCTACAAGATGCCCGGCGGCACCCCCTACAACCCGCAGGGCTTCATGACCTTCGTGGGTGCGGCCGCCATGGTCCACGGCAAAACCCAAGGGGTCTATCCAGCGGCCAAGGCGCTGCTGTCGGCGGTCTACGAGGGCGCAATGGTTCCCTTCGACACCGCGCTGAAGATCGAGGCGCGCTGGTTCACCCATGTGATGATGAACCCCTCGTCCTCGGCGATGATCCGGTCGCTCTTCCTCAACAAGGAAGCGCTGGAGAAGGGGGCGGTGCGCCCGAAGGACGTGCCCGACCAGCAGGTCGCCAAGGTGGGTATCCTCGGTGCCGGCATGATGGGCGCGGGCATCGCCTATGTCAGCGCCCGCGCCGGCATCGAGGTCGTGTTGATCGACGCGAAACAGGAGGCCGCGGATAAGGGCAAGGCCTATTCCGAGGGCCTCATGGACAAGGCGATCTCGCGCGGCCGCTCGACCGCCGAGAAGAAGGCCGAGCTTCTGGACAAGATCACCCCCACCACCGATTACGCCGCGCTGAAGGGCTGCGACCTGATCGTCGAGGCGGTATTCGAGGACCCGGGTGTCAAGGCCGAGGTGACGGCCCAGGCGCAGGCCGTGGTCGGGGCCGACTGCATCTTTGCCACCAACACCTCGACCCTGCCGATCACCGAGCTGGCCAAGGCCGCGCAGGATGCCCAAGGCTTCATCGGCATCCATTTCTTCTCGCCCGTCGACAAGATGGCGCTGGTCGAGATCATCAAGGGCAAACAGACCGGTGACCGCGCGGTGGCCAAGGCGCTGGATTACGCCCGCCAGATCCGCAAGACGCCGATCGTCGTCAACGACGCGCGCTTCTTCTACGCCAACCGCTGCATCATCCCCTACATCAACGAAGGGGTGCGCATGGTGGCCGAAGGGATCGAACCCGCGCTGATCGAGAACGCCGCGAAACTGGTGGGCATGCCGTTGGGCCCCTTGCAGCTGGTGGACGAGACCTCGATCGACCTCGGCGTCAAGATCGCCAAGGCCACCAAGGCCGCAATGGGCGACGCCTACCCAGACGACGCGGTGGATGCCGTGCTGTTCTGGATGTACGATCAGGGCCGCCTCGGCCGCAAATCCGCCTCGGGCTTCTACGCCTATGACGAGAAGGGCAAGCGCACCGGCCTCTGGGACGGCCTCGCCGCGCAATACCCGGTGGCCGAAAACCAGCCTGACGTGACCGAGGTGCAGCACCGCCTGCTCTTTGCCCAGGTGCTGGAGGCCGTCCGCGCGCTGGAGGACGGCGTGCTGATGGACATCCGCGAAGGCGACGTCGGTGCGATCCTCGGCTGGGGTTTCGCGCCTTGGTCCGGCGGCCCGCTCAGCTGGCTCGACATGCTCGGCGCCCCCCGCGCGGTGGAGCTTTGCGACGCGCTGACCGAACGCTATGGCAAACGCTTCGCGACGCCCAAACTCCTGCGCGAGATGGCCGAGAAGGGCGACAGCTTCTACACCCGCTTCGCCCCTGCAGCCAAAGCCGCCTGATCCCCCTTCATCTTGGCGAAAATACTCTCGGGGGGGCGCCAGTGTCACGCCCCCGGTCCGAGTGACACTGGCGACGGGGGCTGATAGCCCCCCGCCCTCTCCACCCTGCGCCTACCCGTCGAACGCATACCCAAACCGCGCGATATCCGCGGCACAAAGATCGCCCACGATCTCCCGCGTCCGGTCGTCGTAGTACCCCCGCCAGTCCCGCGCCCGCGCCGAGGCATTGGCCCGCGGCAGCGGCGTAAGCGCGACCCCCAGATGCGCCTCGAACGGCGCGAGATCCGCGTCGAGATGCTCGAGCCGGGCGAACAGATCGCAATGTTCCGTCCCGTCCGGCGCCCTTACATAGGCGCCATAGGGCCAGAGCTGAAAGGTCTGCGCAGTCAGCGGATGGGCCACGAACCCCGCGAAATCCTCGGCCTTCGCCAGCCGCACCGCCGGATGGTCCCATCCCTGTTCGCGCAGCCAATGGTAATAGCTGACCATCCGGTCCCAGGGGTTGCGCACCAGCGTCACGACGAAGCTCTCGGCGATCTCCTCGGCCGTCACCAGCCCCTCGATATCGGCCAGGGTCGAATGCTTCCACAGCCGCCCCCGGGCCTGCACGCCCTTCAGCCGCCGCGCCCGGGTGCGCGCCTTGGGCGTGTCGCCGATCAGGACGTCGTCCTTCATCGCCCGGTCTTCCAGCGCCAGCGACAATGCCGTGCCGCCGGTCTTGGGGATATGGACGAAGATGTAGCGGCGCCCGCGCGAGATGATCATGACGCCGACACTGGCCCGGCCGCCCCCCGCGGTAAAGAGGAGGATGCGCCGGCAGGGCGCGTTTAAACGCACCCTACACCCCGGCCCGCCGCTTTCGCGCTTTGCCTCGCGCCGCATCCGGGGCAAAATGTCCCCCCAGCCGAGCCGGAGCCCCCATGAACGACAGGCCCAGGATCGCGGCGGAGGACGGCGCGCGCCCGCTGCGCACCCGGATCCAGCGTCGCAACCGCAAGACCATCCTCGACGCCGCGCTCGAGGTCTTTTCGCAATACGGTTTCCGCGGCGCCACGCTCGACCAGATCGCCGAGGTGGCGGGGCTGTCGAAACCCAACCTGCTCTATTATTTCGCATCGAAGGAGGCGATCCACGTCACCCTTCTGGCCGGCCTCATGGATCTCTGGCTTGCGCCGCTGCGCGCCATGGACCCGGCCGGCGCGCCGGTCGAGGAGATCCTCGGCTACATCCGCCGCAAACTGGAGCTCAGCCGCGACTATCCCCGCGAATCGCGCCTCTTCGCCAACGAGGTGCTACAGGGCGCGCCGCGGATCCAGGACAGCATCACCGGCGAGCTGGCCGAGCTGGTGGCCGAGAAATCCGCGCTGATCCGCGGATGGAGCGCCGAGGGGCGGCTGGCCGAGGTCGATCCCCACCACCTGATCTTCTCGATCTGGGCCACCACCCAGCATTACGCCGATTTCGACGTACAGGTGCGCGGCATCCTGAAGGCCTCACCCGAGGAGACGCATGACGGCGCCATGGCCTTCCTCGATCACCTGTACCGCGGCGCGCTCACCCCGAAGGCCGCCGATCCGCGTTAATCTTTCGTCAGCACTCGCGGTCTAGGGTTTCCCGTGGGGGTGTCTCCTTTGCCGGAGGACGTGAGTGATGGTGGACTTCACGGGCTTGGGCCCGATCGCCGGCGTGCGCCTGGCGCATGACCTGACGCATCTGCCGCGGCCGATGGTGGCGAACGCGGTGCCCTCTGCGGGAGGCGCCGACCGTGCGCGCGCCGACAATGGCGGCTCGGCCGGGGCCGGAACCGGAGCGGGCACCGGGGCGGGCACCGATTCGGACAGAAAGACGGGCGGCAGGACGGGCGAGATGGCTGACTCGCAGGATCAGGCCCATACCGCCGCAGCTGCGGGGCGGACGGCCGGCCCCGCGGGCAGCCGCAACACTTCGGGCGGGGCCTCGGGTGGAGGCAGTCCCTCAAGCGCGGGCAGCGCATGCCCTCCGACGGCGGCAAACACCCCGGCCCCACCCCTGCGCGAGGATACCCCGGCGGGCCCTCCGCCCTCGTTCGAGGCCTCGATCCTCGAGATCGAGACCGACCTGCGCATCGCCCTCGCCCGGGCGCAGGCGCAGGGCTACACCCAAGCCGGGATCGCGCCGGCCCCCGCCCAGGAAGCTCACGCGGAAACTCAAGGGGTAACTCAGGGGTCGGCTGGTCAGGCGTTCGCGTGGCAGACCTCGGGAAGACAGTCCAGCCAGTCTTCGGCAGAGCCCCGCAGCGGGGCGCGGCCCGAAGGCGACGGCACGACGGCACGGAGCGAGAAGACCGCGCCCTCCCCCCGCGCCGCGCCGGCCCCCCCTCAGGCCGGGGCCGCGTCGACCCCGCCCCGCGCGACCTGAGCCAAGGGCCCTTCCCCCGCGATCCCCCGCAGGCCCCGACGGCAGGAAGCGCCGCCGAGGAGAGGCATGCGGACGGGCGGCATGCGGAGGGGAGGAGGGGCAGGCCTTACTCCGCCGCGGTGGCGGAGGGGTTGTTGGGATGCGTCGTCCAATTGGCATAATCGCCTACGACGCGCCCGGTGCGCGGGTCGGTCGCGCCCTGCTCCAGCCGTTCCATGGTGATGCAATCCTCGACGGGGCAGACGTCGACGCAGAGGTTGCAGGCCACGCATTCGGCGTCGTTCACCTCGAATACCCGACCCTCCTTCATCCAGATCGCCTGATGCGAGGTGTCCTCGCAGGCGGCATAGCAGCGCCCGCACTTGATACAGGCGTCCTGGTCGATCCGCGCCTTGGTGACGTAGTTGAGGTTGAGGTACTGCCAGTCGGTGACGTTCGGCACCGCGCGCCCCACCAGATCCGACAGCGCCATCTCCTTGGCATCGAGATAGTCGGACAGGCCCGAGATCATCTCCTGCACCACCTTGAAGCCGTAGGTCATGGCCGCGGTGCAGACCTGCACGTTGCCCGCCCCCAGCGCCAGGAACTCTGCCGCGTCGCGCCACGTGGTCACCCCGCCGATGCCGCTGATCGGCAGGCCGCGCGTCTCCGCATGCCGCGCGATTTCCGAGACCATCGACAGGGCGATCGGCTTCACCGCCGGGCCGCAATAGCCGCCGTGCGAGCCCTTGCCGTCGATCGTGGGTTCCGGTGCGAAAAGGTCGAGGTCGACCGAGGTGATCGAGTTGATCGTGTTGATCAGACTGACGGCATCTGCGCCACCACGCTGCGCCGCCTCGGCCGGCATCAGGATGTTCGAGATGTTCGGCGTCAGCTTCACGATCACCGGCATCCGGGTGTTGGCCTTGCACCAGCGCGCGACCATCTCGACATATTCCGGCACCTGCCCGACGGCGGACCCCATGCCACGCTCGCTCATCCCGTGCGGGCAGCCGAAATTGAGCTCGATCCCGTCGGCGCCGGTCTCCTCGACCAGCGGCAGGATCGCCTTCCACGCGGCCTCTTCGCAAGGGACCATGATCGACACGACGAGAGCCCGATCGGGATAATCGCGCTTGACCGCCTTGATCTCGCGCAGGTTCACCTCAAGCGGGCGATCGGTGATCAGCTCGATGTTGTTCAGCCCCAGAAGGCGCCGGTCAGCCCCGTAGACCGCGCCGTAGCGCGGGCCGTTCACGTTGACGACCGGCGGGCCCGCCTCGCCCAAGGTCTTCCAGACCACGCCGCCCCACCCCGCCTCGAACGCGCGGCGGACGTTGTATTCCTTGTCGGTCGGCGGCGCGGAGGCCAGCCAGAACGGGTTCGGGGACTTGATCCCCACGAAGTCGCTTGTCAGATCAGCCATCTCAGATCTCCCGTAGGGCGCGCTTCAGCGCACCGCCCCCGCCTGGTGCCCCATCAGGGCCGCGTGAATGTCCATCGCCGCATCGCGGCCCTCGGCCACGGCGGTCACCGTCAGGTCGTCGCCGCCCTGGGCACAATCGCCCCCGGCCCAGACCCCCTTCACCGAGGTCCGCCCCGGCCCCGTCACCGCGATCTTGCGCCCCGCTAGATGAAGCCCCTCCGGCACGCCCTCCAGCGTCTGGCCGATCGCCTTGAATACCTGGTCGGCCTTCAGCCGGAACGTGTGGTCGGTCAGCGTCAGGCCCCCCGGCCCCTCCTCGGTATAGGCGAATTCGACATGCGTCACCGCGCCCTCGCCGATCACCCGGACCGGCGCCGCGCCGGTGATGATCCGCACCCCCTTGGACGCCGCGTGTTCCCGCTCGTACTCCGACGCGCCCATCTGCGCCTCACCCCGGCGGTAGACCATGGTGACATGCTCGGCCCCCAGCAGCTTCGACTGTACCGCAGCATCGACCGCGGTCATGCCGCCGCCGATGACCACCACGTCGCGCCCGACCGGCAGCGCCGACAGATCGCCCGTCTGACGCAGTTCCGAGATGAAGTCGACCGCGTCGCGCACGTGGCTCTTCTCCTCGCCCTCGGCCCGAAGCGCGTTGACCCCGGTGAGGCCGATCCCGAGGAAGACCGCGTCGAAGTTGCCGCTCAGCCCCTCCAGGCTCAGCTCATGGCCCAGCCGTTGGCCGGTCTTCACGGTGATGCCGCCGATCTGCATCAGCCAGGCGACCTCGGATTGCGCGAAATCGTCCACCGCCTTGTAGGCGGCGATGCCGTATTCGTTCAGGCCACCCGCCTTCTCGCGCCCGTCATAGAGCGTCACGTCGTGCCCCAGCATCGCCAGCCGGTGCGCGGCCGACAGGCCCGCGGGCCCCGCCCCCACCACGGCGATCCGCCTGCCCGTCGCCGCCGCCCGCGCGAAGGGCATCGCACCCTTCGCCATCAGCCGGTCGGTCGCGAACCGCTGCAGCCGCCCGATCTCCACCGGCTTGCCCTCGGCCGCCTCGCGCACGCAGGCCTCCTCGCACAGTGTCTCGGTCGGGCAGACCCGGGCGCACATCCCGCCGAGGATGTTCTGCGACAGGATCGTCTTCGCCGCGGCCTCGGCCGTGCCGGTCGCGATCTGGCGGATGAACAGCGGCACGTCGATCGAGGTCGGGCAGGCCACCGTACATGGCGCGTCGTGGCAAAAGTAGCAGCGGTCCGCCGCCACCGCCGCCTCATGCGCATCCAGAGGCGGCGCCATGTCGGCGAAATTGTCGCCATAGGCCCCCCGGGCCAGGCGGCCCGGCACCACGCCGGGGGTGAGCTGGGTATTGGACAACGTGTCTCTCCCTTGGACATCAGTTTTGAAGAAACGCTGCCACGGCCGCTATTTTTTATCAAACGGTAAATTTTTTGACGCCGGAGGTCGCGGGGCGATTTCCGGCATTTTGGCCGCCCTCTGCACGATTCCGCATGGAAATTGCCCGCGAAATGGGCAATCTTCGGCCACCGGCACCGACAGGAACGACAGGAGCGGCCGGGCAAAGAGGCGCTTTTCACCCCCGGCGGGCTGGCGTATAAGCGCCCAATCCCAGGCACAGGCCTGCACGAGACGGGCAGCAAAGACCGACCGAGGACGGCATGACCAAGCAAACCCATGACAGCGACGTGGCCTTCATCCAGGCCCTCGCCGAGCTTTTGAACGCCAACGAGCTGACGGAACTGAGCGTCAAGCGCGAATACGGCGACAACGACAGCCTCAACGTCCGCGTGACCAAGCAGGCGACCGTAGTGACAACCGCGGCCCCCGCGCCGGTCGCGGTGGCGGCCTCCGCCCCCACGGCGGCCCCGACGGCAGCTCCGGCCCCCACGGCGCCGGCGCATGAGGATCCGGCCCAGCATCCGGGCGCGGTAACCTCGCCGATGGTCGGCACGGCCTACCTCGCGCCCGAACCGGGCGCGGCGGCCTTCATCACCACCGGCGCGCAGGTCAAGGAAGGCGATACCCTTCTGATCATCGAGGCGATGAAGACGATGAACCACATCCCCGCGCCGCGTGCGGGCACCGTGAAGCGCATCCTCATCGAGGACGGCAGCCCCGTCGAGTACGGCGCCCCCCTCGTCATCATCGAGTGAGGCGCGCGCGATGTTCGAGAAGATCCTGATCGCCAACCGGGGCGAGATCGCGCTTCGCGTCATCCGCGCCTGCCGCGAGATGGGTATCCGCTCGGTCGCCGTCCATTCCACCGCAGACGCCGACGCGATGCACGTGCGCATGGCGGATGAAAGCGTCTGCATCGGGCCGAATTCCTCGACCGACAGCTACCTGCGGATCGCCTCCATCGTCTCGGCCTGCGAGATTTCGGGCGCCGAGGCGATTCACCCGGGCTACGGCTTCCTCAGCGAGAACGCGGCCTTCGTGCAGGTGCTGGAAGACCACCACATCACCTTCATCGGCCCGACCGCGGAACACATCCGCATCATGGGCGACAAGATCACCGCCAAGGAAACCGCCAAGCGGCTGGGCATCCCGGTGGTGCCCGGCTCGGACGGCGGCGTGCCGGACGTGGCGGCTGCGATGAAGGTGGCGGCCGAGATCGGCTATCCGGTGATCATCAAGGCCACCGCCGGCGGCGGGGGCCGCGGCATGAAGGTGGCGCGCGACGATGCCGAGATGGACCGTGCCTTCCGCACCGCCCGGTCGGAGGCCAAGGCCGCCTTCGGCAACGACGAAGTCTATATCGAGAAGTACCTTCAGCGCCCGCGCCACATCGAGATTCAGGTCTTCGGTGACGGCAAGGGCAAGGCGGTGCACCTGGGTGAGCGCGACTGCTCGCTTCAGCGCCGTCACCAGAAGGTGTTCGAGGAGGCCCCCGGCCCCGCCATCACTCCCGAGGAACGCGCCCGCATCGGCAAGATCTGCGCCGACGCCGTGGCCGAGATCAACTATGCCGGCGCCGGCACGATCGAATTCCTCTATGAGGATGGCGAGTTCTACTTCATCGAGATGAACACCCGCCTTCAGGTGGAACACCCGGTGACCGAGGCGATCTTCGGCGTCGACCTGGTGCGCGAACAGATCCGGGTTGCCGCCGGGCTGCCGATGTCGTTCCAGCAGGACGAGCTGACGATCAACGGCGCCGCGATCGAGGTCCGGATCAACGCCGAGAAGGTGCCGGACTTTGCCCCCCGCCCGGGCAAGGTGAACATGTTCCACGCCCCCGGCGGCCTGGGCGTGCGGATGGATTCGGCGCTTTACTCCGGCTATTCGATCCCGCCCTATTACGACAGCCTGATCGGCAAGCTGATCGTCCATGGCCGCGACCGTCCCGAGGCGCTTGCGCGTCTCAAGCGCGCGCTGGGAGAGCTGATCGTGGACGGCATCGAAACCACGGTTCCGCTGTTCCACGACCTGCTCGAGGAAAAGGACATCCTGGAAGGGAACTACTCGATCCACTGGCTCGAGAAATGGCTGGCCAGCCACTACGGCAAGGCCTGAGGCCCGATCACTTTCACGACATTCGCAAAGGGGCGCGGCGGGCAAACCTGCCGCGCCCTTTCCCTTTTGCGGCATTCTCGCGGGATCCGCCGAGATGCTCCGCCACCCCCGAGGCCCCTAGGGTGCGATTCAACGCACCCACTCCGGCGCCCGCACCTGGCCCCCTTTAGAGCGGCCGCAGCGCGCAGGTCCCCCGCCGCATGTCGGTGTCGCGGTAATAATCCATCACGCCCTTGCGCCGCCCCTCTGGCACCGCGTCCCAGTCGACCCAGTCGATACGGTAGTTCAGCACCTCGGCCATCACCTCCATCGCCTTGAAAGACGGCACACCCTTCACCGCCACCTCCTGCCCCTCGATCTGCGGCGCGGCGTTCAGCACATTGTCCGTCCGCTCCTTCACCAACTGGATCATCGGCCCGGGGCGGCGCATGAATTCGCTGTCGACGATCACCAGCTTAGGGCCCAGCTTGCGGATCGACTGGAACAGGCGGAAATGGTCCATCAGATGGTAGAGGATGCCGAAGACCGCCACGACGTCATAGCGTTCGCCCCGCTTCGCCTCGGCATCCAGTTCGTCGTAAAGGTCGTTGCAGCGCAGCTCCACCTTCGACCGCAGCGCCGGGTCCGGGAAGCTGGGGAAGATGTCGATCAGCTCCTGCCGCGCCTCGACGCCCACCACCTGCCCCGCCCCCGCGCCGGCCAGCGCGTAGGACCAGCGCCCGTCATGCGCGGCCAGATCAAGCACCCGCGCCCCCTTCAGGTCGGCGGCGAACGGCTCGACGATCATCGCATGCCGCGCGTTCAGTCGCGCAACCGGCTGGTTGTGGTTGCGGTATGCCTCCATCTCGGCGATGAAATCGAAAAAGCCCATGGTGTCCCCTCTCGCACTACGGGCCTCAATCTGCCTTCTCGGGCCGGGTTCTCAAAGCTCTAATTCATGAGCGGACAGGGCGGGTTGCGAGGTGATGTTGAAGGAGCGCGCGATGCGGGGGCTGACGCCCGAAATGCTGCTGCAGGCCTATGCGCTCGGGATCTTCCCGATGGCGGAATCTCGCGATGCGCAGGACCTGCGCTGGATCGACCCGCGGCGTCGGGGGATCCTGCCGCTTGAGGCGTTCCACATCTCGCGCTCGCTCCGCCGCCGGATCCTGCGCCGCCCCTTCCGGATCACCACCGACCGCGATCTGCCCGGCGTGCTGGAGGGCTGCGCCGGACGCGACGAGACCTGGATCAACCCCGAAATCGTCCGCCTGACGCTGGCGCTGGCTCGCGCCGGCCATGCCCGCAGCCTCGAGGTGTGGGAGGGCGAGTCGCTGGTCGGCGGGGTCTACGGCGTCACGCTGGGGGCGGCCTTCTTCGGCGAGAGCATGTTCTCGCGCCGCACCGATGCCTCGAAGATCGCGCTGGCCTACCTAACGCACAGGCTACGGGCTGGCGGCTTCACCCTGTTCGACACGCAATTCCTGACCGAGCACCTCGCCAGCCTCGGCGGGATAGAGATCAGCCGCGCCGCCTATCAGGAGCGCCTTGCCGCGGCGCTCGGCCAATCGGCCGATTTCGATGCCGTGGAGGGCGAGCCCGCGCCTCAGGAGGTGGTGCAGTGCAGCAGCCAGACGTCGTAGCGCGGGCTGTCGAGCGGGTCGAGCGCGGGGCTTGAAGCGATCATCCAGCCCTGAAAGATCGGCTTGTCGACCTGGCTGTCGCGGATGATCAGATAGGCATAGGCGTTGGACGCCGGGTCATCGACCGGATAGCGGCACTGGGTCATCTTGATCGTCAGACGGCCCGCCTGTTTCGACTGGCCGTCCTGCAGCGGGATGTCGATCGTCTGGCCCGACACCTTGTCGAGCCAGCGCACCACACCGCCCTTGGCCTGCGCAACCTTCACCGTCTCGTCGCGCGGCCCCTGCTGTGCCGGGCCGGAATTGTTCGTCACATGGCCCAGGCCGCTGCCGTCGCTGACGAAGCCGCCCTGCCCCGAATAATCCTGGCCGGTCCCATTCTGGCCCGCAGAACTCTGACCCACAGCACCCTGGCCCGTCCCGTTCTGACCCGTCCCACCGGTCGCGGTGCCAGCCCCATTCCCCAGCCCTTGACCAACGCCGGGAACGGCCTGCGCCTGCGTGCCCTGATCTCCCTGGGAACCCTGGCTTCCCTGGGCTCCCTGGCCGTCGATCGCCTGGTCGAGCGCGCTGCCGACCGCCTGATTGATCGCGCTACCGGTTTCCGGGCTGACCGCCTGCGACCCCGACGGGCCCGCCGACTGGCCCGGCGCCTGCCCATCCAGCTGGCCGCTACCCTGATCGCCCGTCTGCTGCCCAGATTGCTGGCCTGATTGCTGGCCGATGGTCATGCCGTCGGTGCTTGGCCCCCGGCCCGGGAACGGCAGCGGCGCGCCGATGCCCTGGTCGCCGGGCTGCGGGCCGCCGTTCGAATAGGTCTGCGAAACCGCCTGCCCCGCCGCGCCGAGGATCAGCGCGACCATCAGGCCCCCGAGCAGCCCCCAGCGCGCGGCCGTCCCGCCGCCAAGGCTCATTTCGAGGCCCCTCCGCTCGCCGTCCCGTCGCTGCCGCCAACGCTGCCGCCACCCAGGCTGGCCGGGTCGTCCGATCCGGCCCCGGCCTTCGCCCCGCCCGAGCTGGAACCGGAGGAATCTCCGCCCACGAACTTCATCAGCAGCGAGATCAGGCTGACCGAGCCCTGGGTGTCGGTGATCTCGCCCCCCGGCTTGAGGTTGTCGAGCGACCCGCCGGGCACGATCTCGACATAGCTGCCGCCGAGAAGACCGTCCTGCGAGATCAGGATAGCACTGTCGGTGGGCAGCACGATTCCCTTGTTCATCTGGATCGTGGTGTCGGCACGGTAGGTCTTGGGATCGAGCGTGATCGAGGTGATCCGCCCGACCTTGACCCCCGCCAGCTTGACGTCGGCGCCGGGGCTGATCCCCTCGATCGACCGGAACGAGGCATGCAGGTCATAGCCGCCGCCCGTGGTCTGGGTCAGCCCGGTCGCCCCGGCCGCATAGACCAGGAAGGCGATGGCGATGGCCAGCACGGCGCCGCCCGCGAAGATCTCGGTGGTGTTCTCGGATGCCATGCCTCTGTTCCGCTTATTCCGGCTGCCAGGCCTCGTAGTCGCTGCGCTCGACCGGCTTCAGCCGGCGCAACGAGCCCGCCGGGGCATAGGCCATCGGCGTCCCGGTCAGGTTTTCCTGGTGGGGTTTTTCCCACGGCTTGTGCGCCAGCGGCGCCTCGGTCGGCGGCTGGTCCCAGGTGAAATGCAGCCAGCCGTGCCATTCCGGCGACACGCGGCTTGCCTCGATGTCGCCATTGTAGATCACCCAGCGGCGCTTGCCGTCCGGGGTCTGGAAGAAGGTGTTGCCCTCGGCATCCTCGCCCACCTTCTGGCCCCGGCGCCAGGTGAAAAGCTGGGTCCCGATCGTCTGGCTGTTCCACCAGGTGAGCGTGCGCTTGAGGAAGTCCATCTGATCCCTCCGGAAGGTTTCTTCCCATATGGACCAACCCGGCCCCGAGGTCCAGTACCCCGGCCCCGCGCCGCGGGGCTTTCCGCTGCCCGGCCCGCACCTCCACCGCTCCTCCTCCGTCACCGGGTGCCGCCCCCCCCTCCCTTTCATTGTTCTCCAAATACGCAGCCCGCCATCTGCGCGGCGCGGCCCGCCGCCCCCTTCCCTTCACGAAGCTTTGCGCCTATAGGGGCCAGCGAACCAAGGAGCCCGCGATGAGTACCCAAGGCAGCGCCAACCTGAACCTGATGATCAAGGCCGCCCGCAAGGCCGCCCGCTCGCTGGTCAAGGACTTCCGCGAGGTCGAGAACCTTCAGGTCTCGACCAAGGGGCCAGGCGATTTCGTCAGCCGCGCCGACATCGCCGCCGAGAAGATCATTCGCGACGAATTGATGGGCGGCCGTCCGACCTACGGCTGGGTCGGCGAGGAAAGCGCCGCGGTGGAGGGCGAGGATCCGACCCGCCGCTGGATCGTCGATCCGCTCGACGGCACCACCAACTTCCTGCACGGCCTGCCGCACTGGGCGATCTCGATCGCGCTCGAGCACAAGGGCGAGATCGTCTCTGGCGTGATCTACGACGCCGCCAAGGACGAGCTGTTCTGGGCCGAGAAGGGCGCCGGCGCCTGGATGAACGACCAGCGGCTGCGGGTCTCGGGCCGGCGCAGCATGATAGAATGCATCTTCGCCACCGGCGTGCCCTTCGGCGGCCGCGGCACCCTGCCCGCCACGCTCAAGGATCTCGCCAAGCTGATGCCTGTCTGTGCCGGCGTGCGCCGCTGGGGCGCGGCCTCGCTCGACCTCGCCTATGTCGCGGCCGGGCGCTACGACGGCTACTGGGAACGCGGGCTGAACACGTGGGACATCGCCGCGGGCCTCCTCCTCGTGCGCGAGGCCGGCGGCATGGTCGGCCCGATCCGCGAGGGCGACTCCATCCTAGACAAGGGCGCGATGATCGCGGCCAACACGCAGGTCTTCGACCCTCTGGCGAAGGCGCTGCGCGAGGCCTGAGGGCTGCTCCGGCGGGCCGCTCCCTTCGACTTACAGGAACATCTCGGATCACAAAGGAAAGGGCCGGCACCCGAAGCGCCGGCCCTTTCGCTTTCTGCTTTCCGAGATTCGGGGGCCGTCGGCCCCCGCCCCTCAGCCAGAGACGCCGCGGATCTTCTCCGACCGGCGGCGGAACAGCTCGAGGCTGCCCAACAGCACGACGGCCAGCAGCAGGATCAGCGAGGCCACGGCCAGGATCGTCGGGTCGATCGTGTAGCGCAGGTTCGTCCACATCTGCAGCGGCAGGGTCTTCTGATCCGGCCCCGCGATGAACAGCACGATCACCACTTCGTCGAACGAGGTCATGAAGGCGAAGAGCGCGCCCGAGATGATCCCCGGCAGCACCAGCGGCATCACCACCTTGAAGAACGCCGTGCGGGGAGACGCCCCGAGCGACAGCGCCGCGCGGTAGTATTGCGGCGACAGCCCCTCCAGCGTCGCGGTGACGGTGATCACAACGAAGGGCGTGCCCAGGATCGCGTGGGCGATGATCACGCCCACGTAGCTGTCGACGATGTGCAGGTACGAGAAGTAGAAGAACAGCGCTGTCGCGGTGATGATCAGCGGCACGATCATCGGCAGCACCAAGAGCGAGGTGATCAGCGTCTTGAACGGCATCCCCGGCCGGGTCAGCCCCAGCGCCGCCAGCGTGCCCAGCACCGTCGCGATCAGCGTCGCGACCGGCGCCACGATGAAGCTGTTCTTAAGCGCCAGAAGCCACTGCGGATCTGTGAAGAAATTCGCGTACCATTGCAGCGAATATGCCGAGGGCTGAAGTTCCAGCATCCCCTTGGTGAAGGTGAAGTACGGTGTCGCGTTGAACGACAACGGGATGATCACCAGAAGCGGCACCACGAGGAAGAACAGCACCACGATGCCGTAGAAGCGGAACAGGTAGAACCAGCCGTGTTCCGCCGGGCTGAGGTATCCGGGAAGTTTCTTCGGTTTCATCCGATGGTCACCTTTCCCTTGCCGGTGATCATGCCGTAGAGCAGGAACAGGATCAGCGTCACCGCAGTCAGGATCGTGCCGAGCGCGGCCGCAAGGCCCCAGTTCAGCGATTGCTGCACGTTGTAGGCGATCCGGTTCGAGATGAACTGCCCGCTCTGGCCGCCCACGAGTTCCGGCGTAATGTAGTAGCCGATCGACAGGATGAAGACGAGCAGAACCCCCGCCCCGATGCCCGACACGGTGAGCGGCGCGAAGACCCGCCAGAAGGCGCGCCACGGATGCGCCCCCATCGAGATCGCCGCCCGCATGTAGCTGTCAGGGATCGACTTCATCGTCGAATAGAGCGGCAGCACCATGAACGGCAACAGAACCTGCGTCATGACGATGATCGTGCCCAACTCGTTGTTGATCAGCTGCGGCCTGTTTGCGTCGGATACCGCGCCCGACCCCACGAGGATGGAGTTCACCACCCCGTGCGATTGCAACAGCACGATCCACGAGGTGATCCTGACCAGAAGCGACGTCCAGAACGGCAGAAGCACCGCGATCATCATCAGGTTGGCCTTGTTGTCCGGCATGCGCGAGATCCAGTAGGCCAGCGGATAGCCCAGAAGCAGCGTCAGCACGGTGATCAGCGTCGACATCCAGGCGGTGCGGATGAACAGCTTGACGTAGATCCGCTGATAGGGCGGCACGGCCTGGATCGACCCGTCCGGCCCGCGTTCCATGTCAACGGCGGCAAGGTAGTAATCCGGGGTCCACGACGCGCTCTGGCGCTTGAGCAGCGTCCAGATCGGCATCTCGCCCCATTTCTTGTCGATCTTGGTCAGTTCGTCCTTCCAGTTGGCCGGCGCCGTCTTCAGTCGGCCGGTCCGAAAGGAGGTCTTGTTGATCAGCCCAAGCGTACCGGGCATCTGTTCGTTGAGGTTCTTGGCGATCACGCCGAACTTGCGCACCTTGAAGGCGGCCTGAAGGTCCTCTGCCACGGCGGCATAGGCCTTCTCGGGCGGCAATTCCTTGCCGTCCCAGGTGGACAGCGCGCTGACTGTCTTGGGCATGTATTCGGGGATGGTCGTGTTGGCGACGCTCAGCCAGATCATGCCCACCAGCGGCACGAGGAACATCACGGTCACGAAGATCAGAAGCGGAAGGGTCAGCATGAAGGCGCCGCGCCGCTTCTTGGCCTCGGCCTTGCGCAGTCGCGCCTTGAGCGAGGAGGAGCCGGCTTCCGCCGGCCCCCCCGTTGCGGCTGTCACGTCAGCACACATGATCCCGGATCAGCTCGCCAGCCAGGACGAGAAGCGCTCCGAGAGCTGCGGGCCGTAGTTCGACCAGAACGACGCGCTCTTCGCGATCGAACTCTTCAGGTGATCGGGCGACGTGGGCATGTAGTCCATCATCTTGATCTTGTCGTTCTTCGAGAACGTCAGATCCCCCATCTGCGCGAAGGACGACTGGCGCGCGGGCGAGTAGGCGATGTACTTCGCCTGGTCGATCAGCGCCTGAGTCGTGGTCGAGAAGCGCAGGAACCGCTTGGCCTCTTCCAGGCGATCCTTGGGCAGGCCCGCCGGGATCACCCAGCCGTCCCATTCGTAGAGACCGCCGTCCCAGATGAAGCCGAAGGGCTGATTGTCCGAGGCGATCGCGTTGAAGATCCGACCGTTGTAGGCCGAGGCGATCGTCACCTCCTTCTGCGCCAGCATCTGCGGCGGCTGGGCACCCTGGCTCCACCACACGGCGTGCGGCTTCATCTCGTCCAGCTTCTTGAACGCCTTGTCCACGCCTTCCGGGGTGGCCAGGACATCATAGATCTTGTCCTTGTCCACACCGTCGGCATAGAGCGCCCACTCCAGGTTGCCGGCAGGGATCTTTTCCAGACCGCGCTTGCCCGGGAACTTCTCGAAGTCGTAGACGTCCTTGATCGTCTGCGGCGCGCCGTTCGGGAAGGCTTCCTTGTTATAGCCGAACATCGTGTTGTACGAGATCGTCGACACGAAGCCACCCGACTTGTCGTCGCCACCCGAGAGCGAGCCCTTGGTGAAATCTTCCCACGCCGGCTTGCCGTCCGAGCCCTTGTCGAGATCGGTGTTCCAGACGATCTCTTCCAGCATGCCCTGCTCATACAGGCGGTTGGCATCGGCCTGGAGCATGTCGACGATGTCCCAGGAGATGTTGCCCGACTGCTCCTGCGCGGTCAGCAGCGCCGGGCCGTTGCCCGACTTCTCGATGTTGTTGAAGCCGACCTTGTACTTGTCGGTATAGGGCTTCTGGTAGGCCTCGATCTGGCTGGTCTGATAGGCACCGCCCCAGGACACCAGGTTCAGCTTGTCCACGCCGGCGGCAGCGGCACGCTTGGCGCCGATGAGGGTGGCGAGCGATGACAGCGACACCACGCCGGCCGTCGCACCGCCCAGTGCAAGCAGCTCGCGGCGGGAAACGCCGGTGCTCCGGTCTTCGGGATCTTTCGTCATGTAGTGACCTCCAAGTTGGGTGGGGGCGTCTGTCGCCCCCGGTTGAACGCCCGGCCACGACAGCGGGCCGGTTGCACGCGTCTCAAATCAAAGCGCGTCGAGCGCGCGCGCATCCTGCGGGGCCCAGCCGATCTGGATCTTCTCGCCCGGCTTGAGCCGGGCCTGGCCCTGCGTGTTGCGTGACTTGATGACGAATTCATCGGACCCGGCCACCTTGAGCCGGGTGCGGAAGATGTCGCCCATGTAGATGAACTCCAGCACCTCTGCCGGGATCGTCTGGGCGCCTGCGGGCAGCAGCTCGGGCCGGTATTCGACCCGCTCGGGGCGGATCGAGACCACGGTCCTCTGACCCTTCGAGGTGACGTTGACCGCGGTCGCGTCGATCAACTCGCCGCTGTCCAGCCGCACCTTGGCCTTGCCGTCCGAAATCTCTTCGATCGTGCCGGGCAGCTTGTTGTTCTCGCCGATGAACTGCGCGACGAAGCTGTTCTGCGGGCTCTCGTAAAGCTCGTCCGGCGGGGCCAGCTGCTGGATCCGGCCGTCGTCGAACACCGCCACGCGGTCCGACATCGTGAGCGCCTCGCCCTGGTCGTGCGTCACATAGACCACGGTGATGCCCAGGCTTTCATGCAGGTGCTTGATCTCGAACTGCATGTGCTCGCGCAGCTGCTTGTCGAGCGCGCCGAGCGGCTCGTCCATCAGCACCAGCTCCGGCTCGAACACCAGCGCGCGGGCCAGCGCGATCCGCTGTTGCTGACCACCCGAAAGCTGCGACGGGCGGCGGTTGATGAAATCGCCCATCTGCACCATGTCCAGCGCGCGCTTGATCTTGCTCTCGCGCTCCGACTTGGGCAGCGACCGCACTTCCAGCGGGAAGGACAGGTTCTCGCCCACGGTCATGTGCGGAAACAGCGCGTAGTTCTGGAACACCATGCCGATGCCGCGCTTGTGGGGCGGCACCGCGTTGATCGGCTTGCCGGCAAGACGGATGTCGCCCTGCGTCGCCGTCTCGAACCCCGCGAGCATCATCAGGCAGGTCGTCTTGCCCGAGCCCGACGGCCCGAGCATTGTCAGGAACTCGCCCTTGCCGATCTTGAGGTTGAGGTCTTTGACGACAAGGGTCTCACCGTCATAGGTCTTCTGCACGCGGTCGAATTCGACGAAAGCGCCGTTGTGGTCCTGGGTCACCAGGGTCTCCCCATTTGGTCGCGGCACTTTGGCGTGCCTTTCTCGAAACTGTCATGAGACAAGCAAATGCCGCACTGCAATGCAACCGGCTTGTCGCAAAACAAGGCATCGCGCCAAAGATGCGGTAAAAATAGTCAGAATCCGCCGCTCTGGACGGCCAAACCGGCACCGCCCGCGGTTGTTACGGGAAAAACGCCTGCAACGCCGCACCGCAACACGTTCCAGCGCGCGCAACGGTCGCGGGGCACAGAGGCGCCCGTGCGCGCCGCATCGTGCCCGCGTCGCGCCGGCGCCCGCGCCCCTGGTGGCACAGGGGCGCCCCTCTCCCCCGGTCGGCGCGCCGTCAGATCCGGAACACGCCCTGAAGCATGCGCGGCACCAGCGCGGCAAAGCGCAGCGGGGCATCGGTGGCCGCCAGACAGATGCAATCGGGGCCCGGCTCCGCGGTGGGCACATGCTCGATATCCGTCTCGGCCACCTGCACGTCGCCCGGCCCGTAACGCCCGGTGTGATCGCTGAACGCCCCCTGCAGCACAAGCGTCATCTCAAGGCCGTTGTGCCCGTGGTCCGGCACCGCCTTGCCGCCCGGGATCGACAGAAGGCGCACCGACCCCTCCGGACCGTGGCTCAGGATGGTCTGCCGGATCCCGGCGCCCAGGCTCTTCCACCTCGGCGGCCGGTTGCCGAGCTCGGCCATCACCGCCGCGGGATAGGGCGCCACCGGTCGCGGCTCGGGCGCCGCGTCCGGCAGGGTGTCGAGCGCGGCCAGCGTACGCGCGCGCAGCTCGGTCATATCCGCCCCGTCGCCGGTGGGCGCCGGCAGCGTCTCGAGCGCGATGCCGCCCACGGCCTCGAACGCCTCGGCCGCGGCACGGCACGTGTCGCACAGCGACAGGTGCGCTGCCACCACCACCGAAAAGGCATGCGGCAGCGCGCCCGTGACATAGGCCTGGACCATCTCCTCCGGGATGTGATGCGTCACCTGCGGCATCATCAGCGAAGTTCCTTCAGTTCATGGCGCAGCCGCTCCAGCCCGAGCCGGATGCGCGACTTGATCGTTCCCATCGGCAGCCCCGTGCGCTGCCGGATCTCGGCATGCGTCAGGTCGCCGAGAAAGCTCTGCTCGATCACCGCGCGCTGCTCCTCCGAGAGCTTGGCGAGCGCCGCGCGCAGGTGACCCGTCTCCTGCCCGAGGGCAAGCGCCTGCTGGGCGTCGTCCTCGCGGTCCTCGACCCCCATCTCCACCGCGTCGGGCAGCGGCCGGCGGTTGCGACGGAAATGGTCGATCTGGCGGTTGCGGGCGATGCGGTAGATCCAGGCCGAGGCCTGCGCCCGCCCGGCATCGAACTGGCCTGCCTTCTGCCAGGCGGTCAGCATGACCTCCTGCACCAGATCCTCAGCCTGCGCGCGCGGTAGACCCGCGCGCAGCATCATCGCGGTCAGCCGCGGGGCGAAATGGTCGAACAGCCGCCCGAAGGCGACCCGGTCGCGATCGTCGCGCACCGCGATCAGCCAGATCGTCGGGGCCGAAAGCTCTCCGCCCCCGTCCTGCATCTCCGGCGTCATCCGTCCGGTCTGCCTTTCCGCCCTGCGTCCCCGGGCGAGGCGTCCGGCCAGAGCCGGCGCCGCCGCCACCGCGGGGCCAAAGTTCGTTTCCTGTTCGCTCTCAACCAGCATAGCCAGTCTACGCCCGGGGAAAAGATCCGGATCACACCGGTGCGCAAAAACCTTGCCGGGGCCGGTGCCGGGCACGTCGACCTGGCGTGCGTGCGGGAAAGAGAGGGCGGGCCGGCGGGGGCGCTGCCCCCTGCACCCCCCGGGATATTTGAGAGCAGAAAGGGGGGCCTGGGGGGTGTCGAAGTGCCCGACGGGGCCGCGCGGGGACCGGCGCTAGGCCAGTTGCTTGCGGAAGGTCAGCGAGGTCGGGCGGTCGAAGCCGGGATGCGCCGTCTCGCCCGCCAGTTCGAACCCCATCGAGGCGAAGGCCGCGTGGTTCTCGACCAGTTCGATGCGCGATTGCAGTTCCAGCAGCGGCAGGCCGAGCGCCTGCGCCCTGCCCTGTGCCGCCTCGACCAGGCGGCGGGCGAGGCCGCGGCCGCGGTGGCTGGTCGCCACCGTCAGCTTGCCGATGTAGAGCGCCCCCTCGCGCGGGGTCAGGAAGACGCAGGCGACGGGGTGGTTGTCCTCCTCCAGCACCCAGACCTCACCGGTCTCGGCCTGGGCCTCGATCGCCGCGGCGTCGAGGTCGTGCATCGAGGAAGGCGGGTCGATCCGCCCCTCCATATAGGCGAAATTGGTCTGGATCAGGCGCACCAGCGCCTGCCAGTCATAGGGCGCGGTGGCGCGCCTCGGGGTCATCTTCGCGGCAGGTCGTCGGATATAGGTAGCCATGGCAGATGTTCGTCCCAATGGACGTGTTCCTCGGGTGTGAACGCCAGCGGATCGTCGAGACTCGCGGCGTAGAAGTGGATCTCGCCGGGCCATTGCTCGGCGCGGTAGGCCATCGGCGTGCCACAGGTGGCGCAGAACATCCTCTGCACGCCGGGTGTCGAGACGTAGACCGCGGGGGCCGTGCCGGTCCAGCGCCAGCGCCCGTCGGCCACGCCGAAATAACTCGTGACCGGCGCCGAACAATTGCGCCGGCAGCTTTCGCAATGGCAATGGGCCTGCCACAAGGGCGTTCCATCGAACTCGAAGCGGACGGCGCCGCACAGGCAGTGCCCGTCCGTCACCAGTTTCTCCGCCCCGATGGCCCCGAACCGCGCGCTTGCGGACCGGGGCGCGATGTAACGTCGGGCATGCCTCTCTCCGTTCGCGTGAACGGCATTAGGCGCGCGGGCGCGCACCGGGTCAAGCGCTACATTGCGCTCTTGCGAGAAGATCCAACATCTTGTGGATAACCGCCGAAGCCCGCCCAGATCATGGGTTCTCTGTTGACTCGACTGGCGCGGATCCAGACCATGGCAAGATCGCGGGAATCAACCGAAAGGCCCCCCCTTGCGCTTTACCAGGCTGCGACTGAACGGCTTCAAGAGCTTCGTCGACCCGACCGACCTGATCATCCACGACGGGTTGACCGGCGTGGTGGGGCCGAACGGCTGCGGCAAGTCGAACCTGCTCGAGGCGCTGCGCTGGGTGATGGGCGAGAACCGCCCGACCGCGATGCGCGGCGGCGGGATGGAGGACGTGATCTTCGCCGGCGCCTCCTCGCGGCCCGCCCGGAACTTTGCCGAGGTCACGCTGACCATCGACAACCAGGAGCGGCTGGCGCCCTCGGGCTTCAACGACCAGGACCAGATCGAGATCATCCGCCGGATCACCCGCGACGCGGGCTCCGCCTACCGCGCGAACACCAGGGAGGTGCGCGCGCGCGACGTACAGATGCTGTTCGCCGATGCCTCGACCGGCGCGCATTCGCCCGCACTGGTGCGGCAGGGCCAGATTTCCGAGCTGATCAACGCCAAGCCCAAGAACCGCCGCCGGATCCTCGAGGAAGCCGCCGGAATCTCGGGCCTCTACCAGCGCCGGCACGAGGCCGAGCTGCGCCTTTCGGCGACCGAGACCAACCTTGCCCGGGTCGAGGACGTGGTGGAGCAGCTGGCAAGCCAGATCTCCACCCTTGCCCGCCAGGCCCGCCAGGCCGCCCGCTATCGTGAGATCGGCGAGGAATTGCGCAAGACCGAGGGGACCCTTCTCTACCGCCGCTGGAAGGAGGCCGAGGAGGCCCGCCTTGCCGCCGACCGCGCCCTGACGGAGACGACGCGGCTGGCCGCGCAGGCCGAGGGCGCCGCGCGCGGCGCCTCCAGGGCCCGGGCCGAGGCCGAGGACGGCCTGCCCGCCAAGCGCGAGGAAGAGGCGATCGCCGCCGCCGTCGTGCAGCGCATGAGTGTTCAGCGCGACGCGCTGAACGACGAGGAGGCGCGCGCGCGCCAGCAGATCGCCACCCTCACCGCACGGATCGAACAGCTTGGCCGCGACATGGAGCGCGAGGGCGGGCTGAACCGCGATGCGGGCGAGACGATCGAGCGGCTGGAATGGGAGCAGTCGCAGATCGCAAAGGCGCACGAGGGCCATGACGACCGCCTCGCCGAGGCGGCCGACGCCGCGCGCGAGGCCGCCTCCATCCTGTCGGAGCGCGAGGAGATGCTGGCCGAGCGGACCGAGGACGTGGCCCGCCTCGCCGCACGCCACCAGTCTGCGCAGCGGATGCTGTCGGATGCCCGCACCACAGTCGAGAAGAACGACGCCGAGGCCGCGCGGGCGCGCGACGCCGTGTCCGGCGCCCGCGCGGCGCTTGACCGTGCGTCTGAGGATTACGAAGCGGCCGAGGAGGCCTCGGGCGAGGCCGCCGCCATGGCCGAGGAGGCCGAGGCGCATCTCTCGGAGACCGAGACCGCCCGCGCCGAGGCACAGGGCCGGGAGGCCGACGCCCGCGCTCTGCGCTCCGAGGCCGAGGGCGAGGCAAGCGCGCTGCGCGCCGAGGTGGCCGCGCTGGCCAAGCTGGTCGACCGCGAATCGCACGCGGGCAGCCAGCTCCTCGACCGGGTCACGGTGACGCCGGGCTACGAGGCGGCGCTTGGTGCCGCGCTTTCCGATGATCTGCGCGCAGATGAGGTCGAGGGGGAAGAGGGCTCCGGCTGGGCACTTCTGCCCGGCTACGAGACCGACCAGCCGCTGCCCGAGGGGGTCACGCCGCTGGCCACGCAGGTGACGGTGCCCGAGGTACTGGCCCGACGGATCGCGCAGATCGGCCTGATCGACAAGTCCGACGCGGCACGCCTGCAACCGCTCCTGCAACCGGGGCAGAGGCTGGTGACGAAGGAGGGCGACCTCTGGCGCTGGGACGGCTTCCGCGCGGGGGCCGAGGATGCGCCCTCCGCCGCCGCGCTGCGGCTTCAGCAGCTCAACCGCCTCGTCGCGCTGAAACGCGATCTCGAGGAGGTCTCGGCCCGGGCCCAGGGCGCGCGGCAGGCGCATGAGCTGCTGCAGACCCGGCTGGCGGACCTGACCGAGGCCGATCGCGCCGCGCGCGACGCCCGCCGCCGGGCAGATAGCCAGGTGACCGAGGCGAACCGGGCGCTGTCGCGCGCCGAGGCGGACCGGTCGATCGCCGGGGGCAAGCTGGAATCGGCGGAGCTGTCGGTCAAGCGCTACGAGGAAGAGACGATGGGTGCCCGCGCCCGGCTGAAGGAAGCCGAGCGCGGGGTCGAGGCCTTGCCCGACCTGGACGCCGCCCGCGCCGGGATCGAGGACGTCAAGATGACGGTCGAGGCGGCGCGGATGACGATGATGACCCGCCGTTCCGGCCATGACGAGCTGCGCCGCGAGGGCGAGGCCCGGGTGCGCCGCGGGCAGGAGATCGTCAAGGAGATCTCGGGCTGGAAACTTCGGCTGGAGACGGCCGAGAAACGCTCGGCCGAGCTTGAGGCACGGCGCGAGGACAGCGAGGCGGAGCTGGAGATCGCCGCCGCCCTGCCCGAGGAGATCGACGAGAAACGGGCCGGCCTGACCGAGGATATCGAGCGCGCGGAGGCCCGCCGCAAGACCGCCGCCGACGCGCTTGCCAACGCCGAGACCGCCCTGCGCGAGGCCCAGATCGCCGAACGCGAGGCCGAACGTCTGGCCGGCGAGGCGCGCGAGGCCCGCGCCCGCGCCGAGGCCCGCACCGAGGCCGCGCGCGAAACCGTCGCCGCCGCCGCCGAGCGCATCGAGGAGGAGACCGAGATGACGCCGGCCGCTCTGCTCGCCTCGCTCGGGACCGACCCCGAGAACATGCCCGGCGCCGAAGCGCTGGAGGTCGAGGTCGGCCGCCTGCGCCGTCAGCGCGACTCGCTCGGCGCGGTCAACCTGCGCGCGGAGGAGGACGCCAAGGAGGTCACTGCCGAGCACGACACCCTTGTCAGCGAGAAGGCCGACCTCGAGGAGGCCATCAAGAAGCTGCGCGCCGGGATTGCGGGCCTCAACCGCGAGGGCCGCGAGCGCCTGCTGACCGCCTTCGAACAGGTGAACGGCAATTTCGGCATGCTCTTCACCCATCTCTTCGGCGGCGGCGAGGCGCGTCTGGTGCTGGTCGAAAGCGACGACCCGCTCGAGGCCGGGCTGGAGATCATGTGCCAGCCGCCGGGCAAGAAGCTGTCGACGCTGTCGCTTTTGTCGGGGGGCGAGCAGACGCTGACCGCCATGGCGCTGATCTTCGCGGTCTTCCTTGCGAACCCCGCCCCGATCTGCGTGCTGGACGAGGTCGACGCGCCGCTCGACGACGCCAACGTCACCCGCTTCTGCGACATGCTGGACGAGATGACCCGCCAGACCGACACCCGCTTCCTGATCATCACCCACCACGCCGTGACGATGAGCCGGATGGATCGCCTCTTCGGCGTGACCATGCAGGAACAGGGCGTGTCGCAGCTGGTGTCGGTCGACCTCAAGCGGGCCGAACAGCTGGTGGCCTGACGGCCTCCCTAAGGGCCGCGATCTTGGCGCGCAGGTGCAGCGTCTCGCGCCGCAGCATCCCCTGTGCCTCCATCGCGGCGACCAGCTCGGGGCGGGCCAGCATGATCGTCATGTAGAAATCCGTGATCTCCTCGTCCGTCGCGCCAGTCAGGAAATCGCGCAGAGCGGGCTCGTTGCGGTAGGCTCCCTTGGCAAGGCGATAGTCGAGGCCCGCGACCCAGCGCTCCGGGTCCTGCGCATGGAAGTGCAGCAGGGCGACACCCTCGGAAAACCCCTTCACCGTCAGCCGGTCATCCATCAACTTGGCCGAATGGATCGCCGGCTTGAACGCCTCGAGCCCGGTGCGGAAGAAGCACTTCCCCGCAACATGGCTCAGCATCCCCTTCTGCAGGATCCCGGCATAACGCCCGAAGACAGGCTCCAGCGCGCGGCCTTCCTCGCCCGACCGCGTGGCACGGTGAAAGTAGCGAGAGGAAAAGATGTCGTCGCCAAGCCCCGGGTCGTGCAGCGCCTCGTAGGGTTCGACGCGCAGGTATTCCGTCTCGCATGCGTCGAAGATCTCCTGCAGCGGGCGGTCGAGCACAAGGAATTCATCGACGTCGATATGCGCGATCCAGTCGACCTCCGCCCCCTCCCGGCGGTAGATCCGGCGCAGGTTGGTGACCTGCCGACGCTGATGCGCGTCGGGGCGCTGGTTCTCCGTCCCCTTGCGGTTCGACCAGTAGATGTCGTCGCAGCGGATCACCCGGATGCGGTCGACCCCCAGCGCCTCGACCTTTTCGGCAGCCGGGTCGGCGGGGTCGTCGAAATGCAGCCAGATCCGGTCAGGCCCGAGGGCGAGGTGATGCGCGACGAAGGCCAGCGCCTGTTCCTCCGGCGCCTTGAGGGTGGTGACGATCCCCCAGCGTTCGGCCATCACAGCCGCTCCAGCAGGGCACGGGTGGGCCAGGCGTCGGCGGGCAGGCCCAGGCGCGTCTGCTCGGCCTGCACCGCCTGGCGCGTCTGCCGCCCGAGGATGCCGTCGACCGCGCCAACGTCGTGGCCCCTTGCCGCCAGCTTGCGCTGCAGCGCCTTCATCTCGCCAAGGTTCAGCTGCGGCGCGGGATGGCCCTTGTCGAAAGGCGGCGCGCCCTCAAGCCGGGTCGCGAAATAGGCGGCGGTGGTGACGTAGACGAAGCTCTTGTTCCAGTGAAACAGCACCTCGTAATTCGGGAACACCATGAAGGCCGGGCCCTTCCGCCCCTGCGGCAGCAGGATCGAAGCCGGCAGCCCCGCCCCGGGCAACCGCCCGTCCCGCGCCCGCACCCCCATCGCCGCCCATTGCGCGGGCGTGTAATGATGGTCGAGGCCGGTCTTCGCCCAGTCGAGGCTTGCAGGCACCTTCACCTCCACCAGCCAGGGCTGGTTCGGCCGCCAGCCCAGCATCGACAGCGTATGCGCCGCCGACAGGATCGCATCTGGCGCCGAGGTCTTCAGCGTCACCTTGCCGTCGCCGTCGCCGTCCACCCCGCGCTCGAGGATGTCCTTCGGCAGCATCTGCACCATCCCGATCTCGCCCGCCCAGGCGCCGGTGGTGCGTTGGGGATCGAACTCGCCCTTCTCGTAAAGCGTGATCGCGGCCATCAGCTGGGGCTGAAAAACGTTCGGACGCCGGCAATCATGCGCCAGCGTCACCAGCGCGTTTCGGGTGTTGAACGTGCCCTGCACCGCCCCGTAATCCGTCTCGAACGCCCAGAAGGCCAGCAGGATCCCCTTCGGCACGCCGTAGTCCCGCCGCGCCCGCGCGAAGACCGAAGCATATTTCTTCGCGTTCCGCGCACCGTTCACCAGCCGCGACCGGCTGATCAGCGCGCCCGAAAACTCGGTGAAGGTCTTGCGGAACACCCCCTGCGCCCGGTCGGCGGCCAGTACCTTGGGGTCGATCCGCGCGCCGCGAAAGAACCCCTGCACCGCTGCGCGCGCATGGCCCGCGGCGACCGCCTCGACCTCGAAATTCCTGACGAAAGAGGAAAACGACCCGCCACAGGGCGCAGCGCCCGCCGGCCCCGCCCCCAGGGGCGCCGCCAGCGAGAGGGCAAGAAGGGTAGCGGCGAATTGCGGGCGCATGGGTCACTCCGGTCAGTCCGCGGCCAACTTAGCAGCCAAGACCCCGAACGCAATCTCGGGCACCCGCCCACGCCTCCCGCGCGCCCGCATCCGCGGGGGTTCCCCCGCACCCACCGCATCCGCGGGGGTTTCACACCCCCGCACCCCCGTGGGATATTTTCACTCAGAAGAAAGCACATCCGTCTCTTCTTCTGAGTGAAAATATCCCGGGGGGTCATTGCCGCCCTCTTCGCTGAAGCGGCGCTCGAATTCGATGAGCCGCTGCTTGCGCCAGAGCCCGCCGCCGTAGCCGGTCAATGATCCGTCGGCGCCGATCACCCGGTGACAGGGCACGATCAGCGCGATCTGGTTGGCGCCGTTGGCACGGGCCACGGCGCGCACCGCGTCGGCGCGGCCGAGCGTGCGGGCAAGTTCGGAATAGCTGCGGGTCTCTCCCGCCGGGATCTCGCACAGCGCCTCCCAGACGCGACGGGAGAACGGGGTGCCGTGCAGCGCGAGCGGCACGGTAAAGCGCGCCGCACGGCCCTCGAAGAATGCCGCGAGCTGTGCCTCGGTCGCGTCGTGGACCGCCGTGCGGCCGATCCCGAGGCGGCCCTTCGCCGCCGCGTGCAGCCGGCGCAACTCGGTGGGCAGCGCCTTGCGGCCGACGAATTCCAGCAGGTGCAGCGCCCGCGCATCGGCCACCGCGATCATCGCGCCCAGCGGCGTCTCGATCCAGCCGGCCGAGAGCAGGGGCGCGCGGTCCAGCGCACCGGGGGCGATGCCCGCCATCCGTGCGAAGGCCTCGCGGAAGGCCGAGGGCGAGGCAAAGCCCGCATCCATCTGCGCCTCGATCACCTTGCCGCCGGCGGCAAGCGTCTTCACGCCCGCCCCCAGCCGCCGCTGCCGGGCCAGATCGAGGAAGGTCATGCCGAAGTGCCGCCGGAAGGCGCGGCGCACGGTCGAGGGATCGTAGCCCTCGGCCACCAGCCGCGCCTCGCTCCACCGGGCGTCGGGATCGGCCCTGAGCGCCTCGACCAGCGGCCGCACCACCGGGTCGCTCTCGGCCTCGGGGCCGAGCGGGCGGCACCGCTTGCAGGGCCGGAACCCTGCCGCCACCGCCTCGGCCGGGGTGACGAAGAAGCGGCAGTTCTCGGGCTTCGGCGTGCGGGCGGGGCAGGTCAGCCGGCAGAAGATCCCGGTCGAGGTGACGCCCACCACCGCCCGCCCTTCCCAGGCCGAATCGCGGCTGTCGAGGGCCGCGTAAAGCACCGCGTCGGGCGGCAGGCGGGTGTCGGCTTGGTCGTGCATCGGGTCGGGCTCCTGCATCGGAACGGGCGGAACGTCCCATGGTTAGCCCTGCAATGCGCGGTTGTCCGCCGGAAACCGTGCGCCACCATGATGTTTCGGACGTTCACGCACAATTTGTCGCTCTTGAACAGGAGACCGAGGTAACCTTTATTAATCTACGTTAAGCGCGGATACATCCGGATGCGCCCGGGTGGGTCGCGCGTTCCGTCGCCGGAACGGTGGGGGCGGGGACTTTGGGGAGACAGCGAATTGCCTGTCCTGATCGTGGAATGTGACGCCGAGCGCAGCCGGCTCTGGCAACAGGCGATCAGCTCTCTGGGGCTGAACGTCACCGTCGTGGGCACCCAGGAAGACGCGATCAGGATGCTGCAGACCCACGATTACAAGCTGATGGTCATGAACCTCGACCTGCAGGGGGCCAGCGCTTTGGCAATCGCGGATTACGCAAGTTACCGTCACCCCGAGCTGCGGATCATCTTTCTCAGCGCGAGCGGCGTCTTCTCGGACGGGTCGATCTTTCAGCATGCGGCCAATGCCTGCGCCTACCTGCCGGCCTCGACGCCGCCATCGGACCTTGCCGCGATGGTCGAGCATTACCGTTCAGCCGCCTGACATCCTGCAAGGCATGCCGCCGGCGGACGGCGGGACGAGCGTGCCCCTGATGCCGGAGGCGCGGCGCCCGCGGGTTTCCCGTCGCTCGGCAGCGGCTGGCGCGCGGGACGGAACCCCGCGATATCCTCGAAGGGCTGGTCCGGGTCGTGGCGGGGCGTCGGCCCAGGTCGCAGCGGTTGACCCGCGCGAAGCAGCAGCGCGTCGGTCCAGATCCCGATGATGGCGTTCAGCATGGCCTTGCCTCCTTTCGGCGCCAGATGACTCCGCTTGCGCCCTGCGCTCAAACGAGTTTACCCTCCGACAGACTTAACCTGAGGTTATGCGACATGCGCCGAGGCCGCCTTCCTCTGACCGCGCTCCGGGCCTTCGAGGCGGCGGGGCGGCTGGAAAGCGTGACCCGCGCCGCCGAGGAGCTGGCGGTGTCGCAGGCTGCGGTCAGCCGCCAGATCCGCGCGCTGGAGGAGGATCTCGGCACCCGGCTGTTCGAGCGCCTGCACCGGGGCCTGCGGCTGACCGAGGCGGGAGGGCGGCTGCAATCGGCGCTGAGCACGGCGTTCGACGGGATCGACGAGGCGCTGGCCGAGGTCGCGACCAACCGCCACGAGGTGCTGACGGTCAGCGCCGACCCCTCCTTTGCCGCCTGCCTGCTGGCCCCCTCCCTCGCCCTGTTCCAGTCCCGCGCGCCGGAAGCCGACGTGGTGCTGAATTCCGACGCGCGGATCGTCGACCTGGCGACCGAGGGCGTCACCTTTGCCATCCGCTACGCCAAGGACCGCGACCACTGGCCCCGGACCGAGGCGAAGTGGCTGTGCAACTCGCGGCTCACCGCCTATCTCTCGCCCGCGCTGGCCGGACGGCTGATCCTCGACCGGCCGGAGGCGCTCCTGCCGTTGCCGAGGCTGCACGAGGACAGCCGCGACCACTGGCAAAGCTGGTTCGCGGCGGCGGGGGTGCAGGTGGCGCCGGATGCGCGGGGAATGCTGTTCAACGACAGTGCCGTCTTGCTGCAGGCGGCGATCGCCGGCCAGGGGGTGGCGCTGCTCGACGAGACGTTCGCCGAAGCGGCGGTGGCGCGCGGCGACCTGATCCGCCCTTTCGCCACCGCGATCCCCGCCGGCGCCTACTGGCTCGTGGCGCGAAGCTTCGCGCGATTGTCCCCCGGGGCACGGGATTTCGCGGCCTGGCTGCAGGAGGTGCTGCGGCCCGGCATCATTTCCGAAAGTTTCGTGAAACCTTAACTTGATCTTTGGCGTTTTCAGAGCAGACTTCGGCGAGAGAGGGAACGAAGATGCTTGAACACCTGCCTGTCGAAGTGCGCCAGGGCCTTGAAATGGCCCGCAAACGTGAAGCCCGCAAGCGGTCGCGCCTGCGTGTGCATGTGGGCGAGACCGTCTATCCGGTGCTGCGCCTGTGGGAGAGCGGGTTTGCCCTCGATGCGGAAACAGACCCGCACCTGCGCGGGCTGGTCGACATCTATGACGGCAGCCGCCACCTCTACCAGGCCCTGATCGTCGCCTCGAACACCGAGGCGGGCGAGGTGGTGTGCGACTTCAAGCGCGCAACCCCGGCCCTCGACCGTGCGCCACTCGATTTCGTGCGGCCGGACGATGCGCCGAGCGGGCTGTTGCCGAAACGCTGAAATCCCGATCGGCACTCTGCGATACGGCGCGCGCCGGGGGCTGATCCGCGCGCGCCAAGGCGCTACCCCAAGGCACTACCCCTTGAGCCGCGCCATCAAGGCGGCATGCAGCCCCGGCGGGGCTGCAAGGATTCCCGCGGCGCGCGGGTCGGCGGTGTTGTAGTTCAGCGCGACGCCGTTCTTGTCGGTCACCTGCGCCCCCGCCTGCCGCGCGATCAGATCGCCCGCCGCGATATCCCATTCAAAGGCCTGCCGCAGGCTCAGCGCCGCGTCGTGCCGCCCCTCGGCCACCAGGCACAGGCGATAGGCCAGCGACGTGCGGAACGCCCGCCGCATCCGGGGCACGCCGCCGGGCCAGTTCCCGGGATCCAGCGTCGCGCCGGAAGTCAGCAGCGTCGCGTCGTCCGGCTCCGACGCGCCCGAGACCCGCAGCACCTCGCCATCGCGCAGCGCCGGACTGTCGAGGCTGGCGGTATAGAGCCGCCCCAGCGCCGGCAGGAACACCGCCCCCGCCACCACCTCGCCGCCGCGCGCCACCGCCAGCGAATGCGCAAAGGTATCCTCGCCCTGCATGAAGGCGCGGGTGCCGTCGATCGGGTCGATGATGAAGACGTATTCGTCGCTCAGCCGGCCGGCCCCGTCCGCGCTTTCTTCGCTCAGCCAGCCGTAGCCGGGCCGCGCCGCGCGCAGCTCGCGCTCCAGCATCCGGTTGACGGCAAGGTCGGCCTCGGTCACCGGCCCGGCACCGTCGGGCTTTTCCCAGCTTTCGGGCGCACGCTGCCAGTAGCTCAGCGCGATCTCGCCCGCCGCCCGCGCGGCATCGGCGAGCAGGGCCAGGTCGTCGTCAGGCGCCGGCAAGCGTCAGCCCCTCGACGAGCAGCGAGGGGACGACGGTCGACAGGTGCAGCCGCGCGTCGTTGGCAGGCACGATCCGGCGCAGCATGTCGCGCAGGTTGCCCGCGATGGTACATTCGTTCACGGGATAGGCGATCTCGCCGTTCTCGACCCAGAAGCCGGAAGCCCCGCGCGAATAATCCCCGGTGGTCGCGTTGATCGACGACCCCATCATCGAGGTGATCAGAAGGCCCGTCCCCATCTCGGCCATCAGTTCCTCGCGCGTCTTGTCGCCCTGGGTCAGCGCGACGTTCGACGTGCCCGGCGACGGCGGCGAGGACATGCCGCGCGCGGCGCTCGCCGTGCTTTCCATGCCCAGCTTGCGCGCGGTGCCGAGGTCGAGCGTCCAGCCCGTCAGCACGCCCTTGTCGACGATCGCGCGCCGGCGCGTGGCCAGCCCCTCGGCGTCGAACGGCCGGGTGGAGCCCGCGCGCGGACGCAGCGGATCCTCGATCAGCGACAGGTGGTCGGGCAGCACCGCCTCGCCCAACGCATCGCGCAGCCAGCTGGCGCCGCGGGCGATCGCGCTTCCGTTGACGGCACCGAGAAGGTGCCCGATCAGCGAGGCCGCGACCCGTTCATCGTAGAGCACCGGGTAGGCGCCGGTCTTCGGCCTGCGCGCCCCGGCCCGCGCGACCGCGCGTTCGCCCGCGGTGCGGCCAATCTCCTCGGCGCTCATCAGGTCGGATTGATAGACCCGGCCGTCGCCATAGCCGTCGCGCTCCATCGTCAGGCCCTCGCCGCTGATCGCGACACAGTGGAGGGCGCGCGAGGTGCGCGCATAGCCACCCTCGAAGCCGTTGGTCTGGGCCAGGTAGATGCGGTTGCGACCATAGCCCGCGCCGGCGCCCTGCACCTGGCTGACGCCGGCGACGGCAAGCGCGGCGGCCTCGGCCCGGCGCGCGTCCTCCTCCAGCGCGGCGGGGTCGGGTTCCGCCGCCGGATCGGCCATCTCCAGCGCCGCGATATCCCAGGCCGTGGCCAGCTGCGACGGCTCGGCAAGACCCACGGTCGCATCCTCGGGTGCCTCGCGCGCCATGGCGACGGCACGCTCGGCCACCGCCTGCACCGTCGCGTCGCGGGTATCCGAGGCCGAGACGCAGGCCTGCCGCTTGCCGATCAGCACGCGCAGGCCCATCTCCACCGCCTCCGAGCGTTCGGCCTGTTCCAGCACCCCGCCCCGCACGTCGATCGAGACCGAGGTCCCCTCGGCCACCAGCGCATCCGCAGCCTCCGCCCCGGCCTTGCGGGCCGCGGAAAGAAGGGCATGGGCGAGGGACTGAAGCTGATCGGACGGATCGGACATGTGCGGCACCTGCATTTCCTGCGTGTAGGCGTTCGGCCTATCTTGCAACCGTCGGCGGCGCAAGTCACCCGGCCAGAGGCCACGCGCCCACCCCTGCCGTCCTGGCAGCGCGCCGAGGGGACGAAACTGCCCCCCTACCGGCCCGCACCGGCCCGGGGCGCCTCCCCCAAGGCTGGCGCGCTCCCGCCGCGCACCGCTCACCGACAGGCGCGCGCCCGGTCGGGGCCCCGCGCAGCGGGCCCCGGCACGCGGGCGGCAGGAAAACACATTTGCCGGTGAACCGGCGGCTTGCATCGTGCGTATGCCTTTCTGAACCCAGCAAAACGCAGCCAGACCCCGAAGCCAGCCCCCGAGGAGCCGCCATGTCCTTCGACGCCCCCATGACCCCGCCGGACCGGCCCGGGCGCCGTATCGCCGTGATCGGCGCCGGAATATCGGGGATGGCGGCGGCCCACCTTCTGGCGCCGGGCAACCGCGTCACGCTGATCGAGGCCCAGCCGCGGCTTGGGGGCCATGCCCGCACCGTGGTCGCCGGCCGGCGCGGCGACCAGCCGGTCGACACCGGCTTCATCGTCTTCAACTATGCCAACTACCCCAACCTCACCCGCCTCTTCGCCGAGCTCGACGTCCCGGTGGAGAAAAGCGACATGAGCTTTGGCGTGACCCTGGGCGGCGGGCGGCTGGAATACGCGCTACGCAACCTGTCGGGTCTGTTCGCCCAGCGCAGCAACCTCGCCTCCCCCGCGTTCCTGCGCATGCTGCGCGACATCCAGCGGTTCAACACGCGGGCCGAATCCGAGGCCGCGGCGGGCGGCCCCGGGATGAGCGTCGACGAGCTGATCGGCCGGCTGGGCCTGGGTGCGGGCTTCCGCCACCACTACCTGCTGCCGATCTGCGGCGCGATCTGGTCGACCCCCTCGGGCGAGGTCGGGCGCTTTCCGGCGCAAAGTCTGCTGCGTTTCTTCCGCAATCACGCGCTGCTCTCGGCGAAGGGCCAGCACCAGTGGTGGACGGTCTCGGGCGGGTCGGTCGAATATGTCCGCCGCCTCGGCCGCCACCTCGAACGCCAGGGGGTGGAGATCCGCCTCGGCTGCCCCGTGGAAAGCGTCGTGCGCAGCGCGGGCGGGGTGATGCTGCGGCCACGCGGGGGCGTGGCGGAACGCTTCGACGAGGTGGTGATCGCCTGCCATTCCGACCAGGCGCTGGCGCTGCTCACCGATCCCACGCGCGCCGAACGCGCGGCCCTGTCCGCCGTCGCCTACCGTCCGAACCGCGCCGTCCTTCATGCCGACCCGGGGCAGATGCCGAAACGCCGGGCCTGCTGGTCCTCCTGGGTCTACCAGGCCGAGGAGATCGGCACGGAAACCGCGGTCGGCGTGACCTACTGGATGAACCGGCTGCAGAACATCCCCGAGGACGACCCGATGTTCGTCACCCTCAACCCGCAGCACCCGATCGACCCTGCCACGATCTACGACGAAGTCACCTTCGACCACCCGGTGTTCGACGGCCCGGCGCTTCAGGCGCAACAGGCGATCGCGGCGGCGAACGGCACCAACCACACATGGTTTGCCGGCGCCTGGCTGCGGTGGGGCTTTCACGAGGACGGCTTCGCCAGCGCCCGGCGCATTGCCCGGGCCATGGACGGCCGCGTCGAAAGGGCCGCTGCATGAGCGTCATGCCCACCCCTTTCCAGCCCGAACCTCGCCGTTTCTCCCCGCCCTCGCCCCCTCGGGCGCAGACCGGAACCGACGAGGAGGCCCGCAGGGCCGAGGACGCGACCTGGCCCGAACACCTTCGCGGCGTGACCACCCATGTCCGGCGCGGCGCCATCGGCCACAGCTTTCGCTACAACGTCGATTATGTACTGATCGACCCCGACAGCCGCCGCGGCCCGGCGCTCTTCTCGCGCAACCGGACCAACCTCGCCTCGGTCCATGACCGCACCCACGGCGGCCCCCGCGGCGCCGGGCGCGGCGCCGACTGGGCGCGCGACGTCTTCGCCCGCGCGGGCCTCGCCCCCGGCTACCGCCTGCGGCTCCTGACCCAGCCACGTCTGCTGGGGTTCTGGTTCAACCCGGTCAGCTTCTGGCTTGCCTTCGCCGAGATGCCGGACGCCCCGCAGGCCCCCGCCGCGCTGCTGGCCGTGATCGCCGAGGTCTCGAATACCTTCGGCCAGCGCCATTCCTACCTCTGCGCGCGGCCCGGCTTCCCGCCGATCACCCCGGCGGACGAGATTGCGGCCAAGAAGGTCTTTCACGTCTCGCCCTTCCAGGACCTGAGCGGCGGCTACCGCTTCCGCTTTGCCGTCACACCGGACCGGATCGCCATCCGCATCCACCTCGGCAATGGCGACGAGGGGGTGATCGCCACCCTCTCCGGCCCGCGCCGCCCGCTCACCAACGCCTGCCTGGTCGGCGCCGCGCTGCGCCGCCCGTTCGGGCCGCTGCGCACGCTGGCCCTGATCTACTGGCAGGCGCTGCGCCTCAAGCTCAAGGGCGCGGCCTATCGCCCCGTTCCCCCCGCCCCGACAAGGGAGGTCACCCGATGATCCCGACCGCCACCCGCCGCCTTCGCCACGGCCTCCTCGACGCCTGCGCGAGGATCGAGACCGGCCAGCTGCGCCTGATCACCCCCGAGGGGCACGTGCACCGTTTCGGCAGCGACGGCCCCGAGGCCGAGCTCACCCTGCACGACTGGACTACCGCCAGCGCCATCGCCGCCCGCGGCGACGTGGGCTTCGGCGAGGCCTATGTCGCGGGCCTGTGGGACACGCCCGACATCGAGGCGGTGGCGACGCTCGCGCTCGACAACCTCACGGCGCTCGGCCCCGCCGCCCGGCCCGGAACCGTCGAGCGCTGGAAGATGGCCGCGATCGACAGGGTGCTCAGGCGTAACACCCGGGCCGGGTCGGCGCGCAACATCCGCGCCCATTACGACGTCGGGAACGAGTTCTACCAGCTCTGGCTCGATCCCTCGATGACCTATTCCTCGGCGCTCTACACCCCCGGGGACACCGACCTCTCCCGCGGGCAGGACCGCAAGTACGACCGCATCCTCGACCGCCTCGACGGCGCGGACGAGGTGCTGGAAGTCGGCTGCGGCTGGGGCGGCTTCGCCGAGCGCGCGGCCGACCAGGGACGCCGCGTTACCGGCATCACCGTCTCGCCAAGCCAGAAGGGCTATGCCGATGCCCGCCTCGACGGCCGCGCCGAGATCCGGCTTCAGGATTACCGCGACACCTCCGGGCGCTACCCCGCCATCGTCTCGATCGAGATGGTCGAGGCGGTCGGCGCGCGCTACTGGCCCACCTATTTCGCCACCCTCAGGGACCGTCTGGCCGAGGGCGGACGGGCCGTGATCCAGGCGATCACCGTGCCCGACGCGCAGATGGCCCGGTACCGCCGCCGCTCCGATTTCATCCGGCAATACACCTTTCCCGGCGGCATGCTCCTGTCCGAAGCCACCATCGCGGAAGAGGCCGGGCGCGCGGGGCTGCGCGTCGCCGACAGCTTCGCCTTCGGCCAGGATTACGCCCGCACCTGCCGCGACTGGCGCGCCGGGTTCGAGGCGGCAGTGCCGAAGATCCTGGCCCAGGGCCATGACGGCGCCTTCCTGAGGACGTGGCGCTATTACCTCGGCATCTGCGCCGCGACCTTCGCCACGGGCCGCACCGATGTCGTGCAGGTGGAGCTTCAGCATGCCTGAGATCCTGACCGATGGCACCTGGACGACGGCCGGTGCCCACCTCGTCGTGGCCTTGGTCGTGGCATTCGTTGCGATCGCCTGCGTGCTGCTCGCGCTGATCCTCCTGCGCGCGCGCCTGTTCTCCTTCCGCGCCCAGCGCCCCGACCATTACGCCGCAACCGCGCCCGGCTTCGACCCGCGCACGGTGCTGAATGGCAAGCTCGCCTCCGAGGGCGTGATCTTCGGTCCCACCGGCCGCGTCGTCTCGCGCTTCGTCGCGACGATGGAAGGCCGCTGGACCGGCCGGACCGGAACGCTGTCGGAACATTTCCGCTACGACAGCGGCACCGAACAGGACCGCTGCTGGACCCTGACGCTGCACGAGGACGGCCGGCTCAGCGCCACCGCCGACGACATTCTCGGCACCGGCACGGGCCAGGCCAGCGGCGCCACGCTGAACCTGAAATACCGCCTGCGCCTTCCGCCGCAGGCCGGCGGCCACGTCCTCGACGTCACCGACTGGCTCTACCTCATGCCCGACGGCACCATCATCAACCGCTCGCAGATGACCCGCTTCGGCCTGCCGCTGGCGGAACTCGTGGCGACCATGCGCCCGCTTCCCGCCGATGAACAGCGTACCTCACGGCCCCCTGCGCCGGCCGCGCCGCAGACCGCCGTGGCCGGAGGATAGCGCGATGGGCGAACGCTGGTGGATCCTCGGCGCAAGCGCCGGTCTCGGCGAAGCGGTCGCGCGGGCGCTGGCCGCCGAGGGCGCGGAACTCGTGCTGAGCGCGCGCGGCCGCGACAAGCTCGACCGCCTGGCGGCAGACCTGCCCGCAGCCCGCGCCCTTCCTCTCGACGTGACCGACGCCGAAGCGGTCACGGCCGCGCTGCCCGAGGCCTTCGACGGGCTGATCTACTCGGTGGGCTTCTACGAGCCGATGAAAGCCACCGCCTGGGATACCGCGACCGCGGTGAAGATCACCGAGGCCAACTACATCGGCCTGCTCAACGTCCTGGGCGCGGCCCTCCCCGCGATGCGCGCCCGCGGCCGGGGCCGGATCGTGCTGATCGGCTCGGTCGCGGGGTTCCGCGGCCTGCCCGGCGCGATCGGCTACGGCGCCAGCAAGGCCGCCGTGATCCACCTGGCCGAGAACCTGCGCGCCGACCTCAAGGGCACCGGGATCCGCGTGCAGCTCCTCAATCCCGGCTTCATCGACACCCAGCTGACCCGGAAGAACGACTTCAGGATGCCGATGCTCATGACCCCGGAGAAAGCCGCCTCCCACGTCGTGAAGGCCCTGAAGACCGACCGCTTCTCGACAAGCTTCCCCGCACCCTTCTCGACCCTCTTCGAACTCGGCCGCCTCCTGCCCATCGCGCTCTTCCAGCGCCTCTTCAAGACCTGACGCCACCTCCCTTTCTGCTCGAAAATATCCCGGGGGGAGGCGCGCGCAGCGCGACGGGGGGCAGCGCCCCCCCCTCGCCCCCCCGCCACGGGGCGCATCAGGAGGCGCATAAGGCGGACATACGGGCCACTTCAGCCGATCACCTCGAACCGGTCCACGTCGACCATCCCGTGATCGGTGATCTTCAGATGCGGGATCACCGGCAGCGCGAGGAAGGCCAGCTGCAGGAACGGCTCTTCCAGCTCCACCCCCAGCCCCGCCGCCGCGGCACGCAAGCGCACCAGCCCGTCGCGCACCACCTCGAACGGCTCGAGGCTCATCAGCCCCGCGACCGGCAGCGCGACCTCGGCCAGCACCGCGCCATCGCGCACCACGACGAACCCGCCCTCGATCTCGCCCAGCCGGTTCGCGGCCAGCGCCATGTCGGCGTAATCGGCGCCCACCACCGCGATGTTGTGGTGATCGTGGCAGACGGTCGAGGCGATGGCTCCCGCCTTAAGCCCGAAACCGCGCACGAACCCGGTGGCCATGTTGCCATTCACCCCGTGCCGCTCGATCACGGCGATCTTCACGAGGTCGCGGTTCAGGTCCGGCCGCTTGTCGCCATCCACCGGGGCGATCTCCTCGACCAGGTGCTCGGTGATGATCTTGCCCGGAAGGATGCCGATCACCGGCGTCTCGGCGCGGTTACCGGCGGTGCGGAAATCCTGCGGACCGACCTTCCGCGCCTTCACCGAGTGCCGCGCCACCGGCGCGATCAGCTCACGCGCCGCAAAGGCCGCATCGCCCACCTCGACCCCGCCGCAGATCACGCCGCGCGCGTTGCACCCCTCAAGGCTGTCGATCCGCACGATGTCGGCGCGCTTGCCCGGCGCGATCAGCCCACGGTCCTTGAGGCCAAACGCCTCGGCCGCCGACAGCGACGCCGCGCGGTAGACCGCCAGAGGCGCGGCCCCCAGCGAAATCGCCGTACGGATCATGTAATCCAGATGCCCGTGCTCGCCGATGTCCAGCGGGTTGCGGTCATCCGTGCACAGGCACAGGTAGGGCGAGAACCGCTCGGTCAGCAGGGGCGCCAGCGCGTGCAGATCCTTGGACACCGAGCCTTCGCGGATCAGCACGCGCATCCCCTTGCGCAACTTCTCCAGCGCCTCCTCGGCGGTCGTCGCCTCGTGCTCGGTCCGGATCCCCGCGCTGATGTAGGCGTTCAGGTCGCGGCCGCGCAGCAGCGGGCAGTGACCGTCGATATGCCGCCCGCGGAAGGCCTCCAGCTTCGCCATGCAGCCCGGGTCGCGGTGAATCACGCCGGGGAAGTTCATGAACTCGGCCAGCCCGATCACCCGGGGATGATCCATCAGCGGGATCAGATCTTCGGCCTCCAGCCGCGCGCCCGCTGTCTCCATGTGGGTCGAGGGCACGCAGGACGACAGGTTCACACGGATATCCATCACCGTGCGGCTTGATGCCTCGAGGAAGTAGCGGATCCCCTCGATCCCCGCCACGTTGGCGATCTCGTGCGGGTCGCAGATCGCGGTGGTGACGCCCCGGGGGCCGACGCAGCGGTCGAATTCGAACGGCGTGACGGCCGAGCTTTCGATATGCAGGTGGGTGTCGATGAAGCCGGGCACGAGGATCTCGCCGGTGCAATCGATCACCCGGGCGCCCTCGTAATCGGCGAAGGTGCCGACGATGGTGTCGCCGCAGATCGCGACATCGGTCTCGACGAGCTCCCCGGTGATGAGGTCGAAGACGCGCCCGCCCTTGAGCACGAGGTCCGCGGGCGTCTCGCCCCGCCCCTGCGCGATCGCCCGTTCCAGATCCGCCGTCATCGCCTGCCTCCTTGCGTTTGCCCCAGATGACAGGCTTTGGCGGCCGAGGTCCAGCCCCGCGGCACCGCCTCTTCGGGCGCCTCCGCCCCCTCATCGTCGCCCCTCATCACCTCCCCGCCCTGCCGCATGCCGACGACGCACAGCGAAGCGCACGAGGAGGCCGCCACTCTCAACCCCGTCTCCCGGCCCCCGTCCGCCGTCTCCCGTCCCCCGTCTCCCGGCCCCGTCTCCCGGCCCCCGTCTCCCGGCCCCCGTCCCGCGTTCAGGCGTTTCGCCCTTTTCCCTCCCCGGCAAACCTGCTTCACAGGCCCGTGGGGCGCGCCGCCCCGGGGAACATGCCATGCGTCCGCTTCGCGGCATCGCGCTCAAGATCGCCTCGGTCACCGTGCTGATCGGGATGTCCACGCTGATTAAGATGGTCTCGGACCACGTCCCCCCGGGCGAGGTCGTGTTCTTCCGCTCGCTCTTCGCGATCCCGGTGATCGTGGTCTGGCTCGCGCTTCGCCATGAGCTCCGCACCGGGCTGCGCACCCGGGTGCCGCTCGGCCACGTCTGGCGTGGCGTCGTCGGCACCACCGCGATGGGGCTGAGCTTTGCCGCACTCGGCCTCCTGCCGCTGCCCGAGGTCACCGCGATCGGCTATGCCGCGCCGCTGCTCGTCGTGATCTTCGCCGCCATGTTCCTCGGCGAGGAGGTGCGCGCCTTCCGGATCTCGGCGGTGGCGCTCGGGATGGCGGGCGTTCTCATCGTGCTGGCGCCGCAGCTCGACAGCCTGTCGGGCGGCGGGCTGGACGGAACCGCGACGCTGGGCGCCATCCTGATGCTGGGCTCGGCGGTTTTCGCGGCCCTCGCGCAGGTCTTTGTGCGCAAGCTGGTGTCGACCGAGAAGACCGCGGCGATCGTTTTCTACTTCTCGGTCAGCGCGACCGTGCTGTCGTTCGTCACCCTGCCCTTCGGATGGGTCGTGCCGACCGCGGGCGAGGCCGCGCTCCTGATCCTCGCGGGGCTGATGGGCGGGGTCGGGCAGATCCTGCTGACCTCCTCCTACCGCGAGGCCGACGCCTCGCTGATCGCGCCGTTCGAATACACCTCGATGCTGCTCGCGCTGGCGCTCGGCTACGCGGTGTTCGGAGAGATCCCGGGGCTCACCACGCTGGGCGGCGCCGCGCTCGTCGTGACCGCCGGCATCGCGATCATCTGGCGCGAGAGCAGGCTGGGCCTGGAACGCGTGCGACAGCGCAAGGCGATGACACCGCAGGGCTGAGACGCCGCGGAGCTGACCTCCCCCCGGCGCGGGCCGGCCCAGCCCTGACCGGCGCCACAATGGCCAGCCCGGACCGCTGCAATCGGAAGAGGCCGAAGAGACCAGGGTGGTCCGCACAGAGAGACCCCACGGCCGCCAGAGCGAAACCGACGGGGAAACGCCACCGGGCAACCGGCCGCGAAAGGACCAGGGTGCAGGGCCGTGGACCATGTGCCGCGGTCCGCTAATCGCCCCCCTCGCCTTGACTTGGCCCCCCGCCCTCCCCCATCTAGGTCGAGGACAGTCAAGATATCGGGCGGCCCGGCCGCACCGCACATAAAAACCAAGAGAACGCCCGGGATGCCCCTAGCCCTGATCGCCGCGCTGCCATTTCTCGGCGCCCTTCTGCCCGGACTGATGGCGCGTGCGGGCCGCAACACCGCCGCCCTCGTGACCGGGGCCGTCACCGCGCTGGCGCTTCTGGGCCTCGTGCTGCACGCCCCCGCGGTGATTGGGGGACAGGTGCTGCACCAGCACATCGCCTGGGTGCCGCAGATCGGCCTCAACGCCGATTTCTTCCTCGACGGCCTGGGGTTCCTCTTCGCGCTCCTGATCCTCGGGATCGGCCTGCTGATCGTGATCTACGCGCGCTTCTACCTCGACCCGAGCGAGAACACGGGCGAATTCTTCACCTACCTGCTGCTGTTCCAGGGCGCGATGCTGGGCATCGTGCTGACCGACAACGTGCTGATGCTGCTGGTTTTCTGGGAACTTACCTCGCTCAGCTCCTTCCTGCTGATCGGGTTCTGGAAGCACCTGGCCGAGGGTCGGCAGGGCGCGCGCATGGCGCTGACGGTCACCGGCATGGGGGGCCTGTCGATGATCGCGGGGATGCTGATCCTCGGTCATATCGTCGGCAGCTACGACATCTCGACCATCCTGCAGCACGCGGAAGAGATCCAGGCCTCGCCGCTGTTCCTGCCAGCGATGATCCTGGTCCTGGTCGGCGCCTTCGCCAAGTCGGCGCAATTCCCGTTCCACTTCTGGCTGCCCCACGCCATGGCGGCGCCCACGCCGGTCTCGGCCTACCTGCATTCGGCCACCATGGTGAAGGCGGGCCTCTTCCTGATGGCGCGGCTCTGGCCGGTGTTCGCCGGGCGGCCCGAGTGGTTCTACGTGGTGTCGACAGTGGGCCTCGTGACCATGGTGATGGCGGCGAAGATCGCGCTGTTCAAGGACGACCTGAAGGCGCTGCTGGCCTATTCCACCGTCTCGCATCTGGGCCTCATCACCTTCCTCTTCGGCCTCGGCACCAAGGCGGGGGCGATCGCGGGCGTCTTTCACATCATCAACCACGCCACCTTCAAGGCCGCGCTCTTCATGACCGCGGGCATCGTCGACCACGAGACCCACACCCGCGACGCGAAGCGGCTGGGCGGCCTGATGACGCTGATGCCGATCACCTTCACCATCGCGACAGTGGCCGGCCTTTCCATGGCCGGGATCCCGCCCTTCAACGGGTTCCTGTCGAAGGAGATGATGCTGGAGGCCGCGGCCCATACCGGGTGGTGGGGGCTTGACTGGATCGTGCCGCTGGGGGCGACCGTGGGCGCGCTCTTTTCGGTGGCCTATGCGCTGCGCTACGTGGCGCATGTCTTCCTCGGGCCGGTGCGCGACGATTATCCCACCCAGCCGCACGACCCGGTGCCGGGGATGTGGATCTCTCCGGCCATCCTTGCCACGCTGGTGATCCTGATCGGCCTCTTCCCGATGACCATGGCGGGCTGGCTTGTGACGGCGGCGGCCAGTGCCGTCACCGGCGCCGAGGTCCACCCGCATATCGTGCTCTGGCACGGGATCACCCCGGCGCTGTGGATGTCGGTCATCGCCATCGCGGGCGGCGCGCTGCTGCTGGCTTTGCACGCGCCGCTGAACCGGCTATGGGAGGCCACGCCGAAGCCCCACGCGAAGGCGATGTTCGACGCGGTGATCGACTGGGCCGCCCGGGGCGCGCGTGGCTTGACGCAAGGCCTGCACAACGGCGCGATCAGCCGCTACCTCGCGATCTTCTCGGTCGTCGTGCTGGTTGCCGGTGTCTGGGCTTTCTTCACCGGCGCCTACAGCCCCGGCACACGGCCGATGACCCCGCTGGAGCCGGTCCCCGTCATCGCCTGGTTCGCGCTGATGGCGGCGACGGTGGCGGTGGTGCGTTATCACCACAACCGACTTCTGGCGCTGGTGCTGGTGGGGATCATCGGGCTGATGGTCTCCATCGCCTTCGTCTACCTCTCCGCCCCCGACCTGGCGCTGACCCAGATCTCGGTCGAGGTGGTCACCGTGATGCTCCTGCTGCTGGCGCTGAACTTCCTGCCCAAGGACAGCCCGCGCGAAAGCTCCGCCCCGCGCAAAACCCGCGACGCGGTGATCGCAATTGCAAGCGGTCTGGGCCTCGGCGGGCTGATCTACGCGCTGATGACCCGGGATTTCGCCTATCCGACGATCTCCGACTGGCACATGGCCCATTCCAAGGCCGAGGCGGGCGGCGAGAACGTGGTCAACGTGATCATCGTGGACTTCCGCGGCTACGACACCTTCGGCGAGATCACCGTTCTGGGGATCGCGGCGCTGGCGATCTACGCTTTGACCGACGCCCTCCTGCGGGGGCCGGCGAACGCGAGGCTGCGCGGTTGGGTGCCCGATCTGAAACGGGCCGGCGACCGGCATCCGCTGATGCTGGTGGTGGCAACGCGGGTGATGATGCCAATCGCGGTGCTGGTCGGCGCCTTCATCTACCTGCGCGGCCATAACGAACCCGGCGGCGGCTTCGTCGCGGGTCTGGTGATCGCGATCGCGCTGCTGATGCAGTACATGGCGTCGGGCTTTGCCTGGGCGCATCTGCGGCAACGCGCGAACTACCAGAACCTGATCGGCTTCGGCGTGCTTCTGGCCGCGGCCACCGGGATCGGCGCCTTCTTCAACGGGCGGCCGTTCCTGACCTCGGATTTCGGCCATTTCTACCTGCCCTGGCACCTGGGCGAGTTCGAGCTGGCCACCGCCATGGGCTTCGACGCGGGCGTGTTCCTGACCGTGGTCGGTGCGGTGATGCTGGCGCTGGCCAGCCTGTCGCTGATCGCCCGGCGCGCGGGCGAGACGGTGAACCAGACCCCCATGAGCACCGATCCGAGCAAGGCGAAGACCCCCGAGGAGAAGGCGAACGCCTTGGACGAGGCCGCCGCCGAACCCCACGACGACGCCTCGGAGGAGCATTGAAATGGAGCTTCTCGTTGCAAGCGCGGTAGGCCTGATGTCGGCGGCGGGGATCTACCTCGTCCTCAGGCTGCGCACCTTCCCGGTGATCCTCGGCCTCGCCATGCTGTCCTACGCGGTCAACCTCTTCCTCTTCGCCACCGGCCGCATCGTGGTGGGCGAACCGGCAATCCTGTCGCTGCATCTGAACCATTACACCGACCCCCTGCCCCAGGCGCTGGTGCTGACCGCGATCGTGATCTCCTTCGGGATGACCGCGCTCGTCGTCATGCTCTCGCTCGGCGCCTACCTCGAGACCGGCAACGACCGCATCGACATGGTCGACGAGGTCGAGAAGCCGCAGATCGACCCGGAACACATGCCCGCCCCCAGCGCCCCCGAAAGACACCCCGCCGGGCAGGAGCCGCAACGATGATCGCGACCCTGCCCTCCCTGGCCCTCTCCTCCCTGACCCTCACCGCATCCGCCGCGACCGAGGCGGTCTCGCAGGCCGCAGGCCACGCGACCACCCAGGTCGCGACCGCGGCCGCCGGCGCCCCCGTCGATCCGGTCAGCCACTGGATCATCGCGCCGGTGCTGCTGCCGGCGGTGCTGGCGCCGCTGATGGTCCTCCTGATGCGGTTCGACCTCCTGTTGCAGCGGGTCTTCTCGCTGGCGGGGGCGGTCGCGCTGGCGGGCCTCGCCGCCTGGCTGATGGCCGATGCCAGCACCGGACACATCGTCGACTACCGCCTCGGCAACTGGCCGGCGCCCTTCGGCATCATCCTCGTGCTCGACCGGCTGTCGGCGCTGATGCTGACGCTGACGGCGGGGTTGTCGGTGCCCGTCCTCCTCTATGCCATCGGCTCCAACTGGGATACGCGGGGGCGGCATTTCCACGCCCTCTTCCAGTTCCAGCTGATGGGGATCAACGGCGCCTTCTTGACCGGCGACGCCTTCAACCTGTTCGTCTTCTTCGAGGTGCTGCTGATCGCTTCCTACGGGCTGATGATCCACGGCGGCGGGGCCGAGCGGATGAAGGCGGGCGTGCAATACGTGGTCTTCAACCTCGCGGGCTCCACCCTCTTCCTCTTCGCGCTCGGCACGATCTATTCCGTCACCGGCACGCTGAACATGGCCGACCTGGCCGAGAAGGTGGCGCATCTGCCCGCTGGCGATGCCGGGCTGATCCGGGTGGGCGCGATGCTGCTGATCCTGGTCTTCGCGGTGAAAGGCGCGCTGGTGCCCCTGCAGTTCTGGCTGCCCAACACCTATTCCCACGCGCCGGGGCCGGTGGCCGCGCTGTTCGCCGTGATGACCAAGATCGGCGCCTATGCGATCCTCAGGGTCTACACCCTGATCTTCCCGCCCACGACGCCCGCCACCGGCACCATGTTCGCCGATATCCTGCTGCCCGCCGCCCTTGTCACGCTGGCGATCGGCATGATCGGGATCATGGGCGCGAAGCAGATGGCCCGGATGGTCAGCTTTGCCGCGATCGGCTCCATGGGGACGCTCTTCATCGCCATCGCCCAGTTCACGCCCGCGGGCAATGCCGCCGCGCTCTACTACACCGTGCATTCGACCCTGGCCGCCGCGGCGCTGTTCCTGATCACCGATCTCACCATCGCCCGGCGGGGTGAGTTCGGGGGCGCGCTTCGGGCCGCGCCCAAGATCACCCAGAGCGGGCTGATCGCCGCCCTCTTCTTCGTCGCCGCCATCGCCACGGCGGGGATGCCGCCGCTCTCGGGCTTCCTCGGCAAGCTGCTGGTGATGCAGGCGACATGGAACGCGCCGCTCCGCTGGTGGATCTGGGGCGCGATCCTCGTGACCTCGCTGATCTCGATCGTGGGCTTCGCCCGCGCCGGCAGCTCGCTCTACTGGAAGGCAAACGCGATCGCCCCGGGCGGGCGCCTCTCGGTCCCGGAAGAACGGCCTTTGCTGCCCTTCGTCGCCACCGGCATGCTGCTGGCCGGGCTGGTCGCGCTGACCGTCTTCGCCGGGCCCGTGACGCACTGGATGCAGGGCACCGCAACGCAGCTGCTGGACCGCACCGCCTATATCACCGCCGTCCTGGGCCACCGGTAGGAGACGCGCATGATCCTCACACGGCTCTTTCCCCACCCGCTGCTGACGCTGCTGCTCACCGCCTGCTGGATGATGCTGCAGAATTCCTGGAGCCCGGGCGCGATCCTCTTCGGTCTGATCCTCGGCATCCTCGTGCCCTTCCTGACCCAGCGCTACTGGCCCGACCGGCCGCGCCTGCACCACCCGCTGAAGATCGCGGAATACATCCTTGTCGTCCTCTACGACATCGTCATGGCGAACTGGACCGTGGCGAAGATCGTCGCGACCATGCCCAACGACAAGCTGCAACCGGCCTGGATCTCGATCCCGCTGGACCTGCGCTCGCCCGAGGCGATCACCGTGCTGGCCGGCTCGATCACCCTGACGCCGGGAACCCTGACGGCCGAGCTCAGCTCGGACGCGCATGCGCTTCTTGTCCATTGCCTCCACGCGCCCGACCCCGACGCCGTGCGCGACGAGATCAAGTCGCGCTACGAACGCCGCCTGATGGAGATCTTCGCATGATCCACTACGCCATGACCTTCGCCCTGGCCTGTTTCGGTTTCGCGCTGATCCTCAACCTCTACCGCGTGTTCCGCGCGCCGGGGGTGCCCGACCGGGTCCTCGCCCTCGACACCATGGTGATCAACACCATCGCCCTGCTCACCCTCTTGGGCATGATCGAGGGCACCACCGTCTATTTCGAGGCCTCGCTGCTCTTCGCCATGGTGGGCTTCGTCTCGACCGTGGCCTACGCGAAGTTCATGCTGCGCGGCGACATCATCGAATAGGGGACAGGGATGAACATGGCCTTCGACATCGCGGTCTCGATCCTGCTGGTCATCGGCGGGCTTCTGGGGCTGATCGGGTCCTTCGGTCTGGTCAAGCTGCCCGACCTGATGACCCGGCTGCACGCGCCCACCAAGACGACGACGCTGGGGGTTGGATCGGTGCTGATCGCCTCGATGCTGTGGTTCGCGGTGCGCGAGGGGGAGGTGAGCTTCCACGAACTCCTGATCTCGATCTTCCTCTTCGTGACCGCGCCCCTGACCGCGAATTTCATCGCCAAGGCGCACCTCCACCGCGAGGGCCACAAGGAAGACCTCCCCGAGGTCGGCGACGGCACCGTCTGGGCCGGTCAGCTGGCCCCCGAGGACGAAGAGATCGACGAACCCCACTTCCTCCCCGAAAAGGGCGTGGGCGACGCACTCTGATCCGCGCCCCCGCCCCCCTTTCATTGTTCCCCAAATACGCAAACCCCGCCTCCGCCCCGCGCCCCCCATCGCGAAGCTGAGAGCGGCCGACGCGTCCCCGGCAGGGCCGCCCTTCTGCCTGCCTCCCCCCCTGTCACCCTTCCTGCCACCCTTCCGGCCACCCCTCCCTGCCCCCGCGTCCCGCCTTGCCAAGCCGCCCCGCGCCGTGCCAGTTTCGCGCCCTGCCCGAGGGAGGACACATGCAGACCGACAACGCCCATCCGGCGGCACCGGCGGCGGCCGCAACTGCGTCGCAGCTTCCGCAAGTCACCCCGCCGCACGGCCACCCGCGCAATCCCGGCCAGCCGCTTGACCTCGACTGGGTCGCCCGCGTCCAGGCCAACACCCCCGCGATCGAGCGCCGCGCGGCCACCCTGCCCGGCCGCCGCTCGGTCAAGAAGGAGTATCAGGCCGCGTGGCTGTGCAAGGCCGTCAGCCTGATCGACCTCACCACCCTTGCGGGCGACGACACCGAGGGCCGCGTGCGCCGCCTCTGCGCCAAGGCGCGCCAGCCGGTGCGTCCCGACCTCTTGCACGCGCTGGGGATGGAGGGGCTCACCACCGGCGCCGTCTGCGTCTACCACGAGATGGTGGAAACCGCCGTCCGCGCGCTGGAGGGCACCCGGATCCCCGTCGCCGCCGTCTCCACCGGCTTTCCCGCGGGTCTGTCGCCCTACCGCCTGCGCATCGCCGAGATCGGCGAGAGCGTCCGCGCAGGTGCGAAGGAGATCGACATCGTCATCTCGCGCCGCCACGTGCTGACCGGCAACTGGCAAGCGCTCTATGACGAGATGCGCGAAATGCGCGAGGCCGCCGGAGAGGCCCATATCAAGGCAATCCTCGCGACCGGCGAACTCGGCACCCTGCGCAACGTGGCCCGCGCCAGTCTGGTCTGCATGATGGGCGGCGCGGATTTCATCAAGACCTCGACCGGGAAGGAGGGCGTGAACGCCACCCTTCCCGTCTCGCTGACCATGATCCGGGCGATCCGCGACTATGAGGCCGCGACCGGCTACAAGGTGGGCTACAAGCCCGCGGGCGGGATCTCAAAGGCCAAGGATGCGCTGGTGTACCTGAGCCTCATGAAGGAGGAGCTGGGCCTTCCCTGGCTGCAGCCCGACCTTTTCCGCTTCGGTGCCTCGTCGCTGCTTGGCGATATCGAGCGTCAGCTGGAACACCATGTCACCGGCCAGTATTCGGCCGCCAACCGCCACGCGATGGGGTGAAGCCATGACAATCCGCGACATCTTCGACGCCATGTCCTATGGCCCCGCCACCGAAAGCGCCGCCGAGGCGATGGCCTGGCTCGACACCCATGGCCGCCGCTTCGGCCATTTCATCGACGGCGCCTTCACCCAGCCAGGCGAGTCCTTCGCCACGATGAACCCCGCCACCGGCGAGACGCTGGCCGAGGTGACGCAGGGCAGCGCCGATGACGTCGCCCGCGCTGTGGCGGCGGCGCGCAAGGCGCAGGCGCCGTGGGCGGCGCAAAGCGGCCACCAGCGGGCGCGCGTGCTTTATGCGCTGGCGCGGCTGATGCAGAAACACGCCCGCCTTTTTGCCGTGCTGGAAACCCTCGACACCGGCAAACCCATCCGCGAGAGCCGCGACATCGACGTGCCGCTGGTCGCGCGGCATTTCTACTATCACGCGGGCCTTGCCCAGCTCATGGATGCCGAGCGCCCGGGGATGGAGGCGCTTGGCGTTTGCGGCCAGATCGTGCCGTGGAACTTCCCCCTGCTGATGCTGGCATGGAAAGTGGCCCCCGCGCTCGCCGCCGGCAACGCGGTGGTGCTGAAGCCTGCCGAATACACGCCCCTCACCGCCCTCCTCTTCGCCGAGATCAGCCGCGAAGCGGGGGTGCCGAAGGGGGTGATCAACATCGTCACCGGGGATGGCGAGACCGGTGCGGCGCTGGTCGTGGCGAAGGTCGACAAGATCGCCTTCACCGGCTCGACCGAGGTAGGGCGGAAGATCCGGGAGGAGACCGCGGGCCGGGGCATCGCGCTGACCTTGGAGCTGGGCGGCAAGTCGCCCTACATCGTCTTCGACGACGCCGATCTGGACAGCGCGGTCGAGGGGTTGGTGGATGCGATCTGGTTCAACGGCGGGCAGGTCTGCTGCGCCGGCTCGCGCCTCTTGGTGCAGGAAGGTGTGGCTGCGCGTTTCCACACCAAGCTGCGCGCCCGCATGGACACGCTGCGGGTGGGCGATCCGCTGGACAAATGCATCGACATGGGCGCGATCGCAGGCCCGGTGCAGCGTGACCGCATCGCCGCGATGGTCGCCGCGAATGCCGAGGGTGACACCCATGTCGCGGCCTGCGCGGTGCCCGAGGGCTGCTTCTACCCGCCGACGCTGATCGCTGGCCTGTCGCCCTCCAACCCGCTGATGCAGCAGGAGGTGTTCGGGCCGGTGCTGGTCTCGTCCACCTTCCGCACGCCGGGTGAGGCGACGGAGATGGCAAACAATTCGCGCTATGGCCTTGCCGCCTCGGTCTGGACCGAGAACGTGAACCTTGCCCTCGACATGGCGCCGAAACTGGCGGCCGGGGTCGTCTGGATCAACGGCACCAACATGTTCGACGCCGCTGCAGGTTTCGGCGGCGTGCGCGAAAGCGGCTTCGGCCGCGAGGGCGGATGGGAGGGGCTGATGGCCTATCTGCGGCCCGCCCGGACGCCCCGGGCGCTGAAGCCCGTAGCACCCAACCCCGCCCCCGCGTCCGCCAAAGTCGAGGGGATCGACCGCACCGCGAAGTTCTATATCGGCGGCAAGCAGGCCCGGCCCGACAGCGGCTATTCCACGCCGGTCTGGGGCGCGAAGGGTCGGCTGCTGGGACATGTGGGCACAGGCAGCCGCAAGGACATCCGCAACGCGGTGGAAGCCGCGCGCGGCGCCAGGGGCTGGGCGAAGACCACTGCCCACAACCGCACGCAGGTGCTCTATTACATCGCCGAGAACCTTTCCGCCCGGGCCGTGGAATTCGCGGCACGGCTGAAGGCGATGACCGGCAAGGCGGGCGAGGCCGAGGTGGAGGCGGCGATCTCGCGCCTGTTCACCTACGCCGCCTGGGCCGACAAGGTCGAGGGGGCGGCGAAGCCGGTGCCGATGAAGGCGCTGGCGCTGGCGCTGCGCGAACCCGTGGGCGTGATCGGCGCGCTCTGCCCCGACGAGGCGCCGCTGCTGGGCCTCGTGTCGGCGATGGCGCCGGCGATCGCGATGGGCAATGCCTGCGTGCTGGTGCCCTCCTGCGCGCATCCCCTGATGGCGGCGGATCTGGCCCAGGTGCTGGACACCTCGGATCTGCCCGGGGGCGTGGTGAATTTCGTCGCCGGCCCGGCCGCGGATCTGGCGGCGGCCCTGGCCGGGCACATGGATGTGGATGCGGTCTGGAGCTTCTCCTCGGCCGATATCTCGGGCCTCGTCGAGCGTCTCTCGGCCGGGAACCTGAAACGGACATGGGTCAACGACGGCCGCGCGCGGGACTGGTTCGGGGCCGAAGGCGAGGGCCGGGAATTCCTGGCGCAGGCGGTGGAGGTGAAGACCGTCTGGGTGCCCTACGGCGAGGGCTGACCGTGCGTGGCAGGCAGGGGGGCCGTCTGCCCCCCTGCACCCCCCGAGGATATTTCCGCTCAGAAGAAAGGCATGGACCTTTTGTGCGGGTGGGGTCAGGCTTCGGTCATGGACGCTGAACCACCGATCCCGCCATGAGCCGCGCCTTCGTCAAGGAGGACGGGCCGGACAATGCGCCGTTGCCCGACCTGCCCGTAAGCCCGCATCCGAATTACGTCACGCCCTCGGGGCTGGCGGAGCTGCGCGCGCGTCTGGCCGAGGCGCAGGCGCGGCTGATGGCGCTGCGGGCGCGGGAAGACCGGCTGGACAGGCTGCCGGAGGCGGCGGCGGAGCGTGATATCCGCTATCTCGAGGCGCGGCTGCGATCGGCGATCCCGGTGGAGATGGCGGCGCAACCGCGGAGCGAGGTGGCCTTCGGCGCCACGGTGACGGTGGCGGAGGAGGACGGCACGGAGCGGGTCTTTCGCATCGTCGGCGAGGACGAGGCCGCGGCGGCGAAGGGCTGGATCGCCCCCCAGGCGCCGCTGGCGCGGGCGCTGATCGGGGCGGGGATCGGCGACGTGGTGCGCTGGCCGCGACCCGGCGGCGCGCGGGAGCTGGAAGTGGTGGCGATCGCCTATCCGGACTAGGCCCTGCGCGCCCTCGCCCGCGGCCGGCTGAGCGAGATCAGGACGCCTGCGATCACCAGCGCCGCCGAGACGGCGAAGCGGTGGGTCAGCGGTTCGGCCAGGAAGAGCGCGCCGCCCGCCATGGCGATCAGCGGCACGGTCAACTGCGCCACCGCCGCCGACGAGGCCGCGAGGCGGGGCAGCACGGCATACCAGAGCGCGTAGCCGAGCCCCGAGGTCACCGCGCCGGACAGGATCGCCAGCACCGCCCCTTCCGCGCTGACATGCAACGGCCCGGGCACGAACGGCAGCGCGACGAACGCGATCGGCGTGGCGAGCAGGAAATTCGCGGCGGTCGCGGCCTGCGGGTCGCGCGCGCCCCTGCCCTTCAGCGAGTAGATCCCCCAGCCCGCGCCCGCCGCGGCCATCATCAGCGCCCCCGCCGCCGGCGGCGCGCCGACGCCGGTGGGCCAGAGCAGCCAGACGAGGCCCGCGAAGGCCAGCGCGGCGCCCGCCCAGCGGCGCGGCGGCATGGTTTCGCGCCCGAGCGCGGCGCCGGCGAACATCGTGATCTGCACCATCCCGAACAGGATCAGCGCACCGAGGCCCGCGGGCAGCGTGAGATAGGCGAAGGAGAACCCCAGCACGTAGACCGCCAGCGACAGCACCCCGGCGATCCGCCCGGGCGCGGCAAGGCCGAGAGGCGCGCGGCGCAGGTGTACCAGCACACCCAGCATCACCGCCCCCGAGGCAAGCCGCAGCACCGCGAATTCCGCAGGTCCGATATCGGGGCCCTGCCCCATACCGGGCCCGTGCCCCGCCAGCGCCAGCGCCAGCCGGGTCAGGACCGAGTTGGCGGCGAAGGCGATCATGGTGAGGGTGGCAAGCAGGAAGAGGCGCATGCGCCTTTCATGCCGCGTGGCGGGGGGCGAGAGCAAGGGGCGGATCGTTCCCGGCGCCGGTGCAGGTCGACCGCGAGGGGTCCGGATCACTCGGATCAGACCGGGTCCCAGCGCCCCTCGCGCCAGTCGGCGAAGGAGCGGCGCACCTCCTCGGGGTCGTAGCCGTCGCGGATCCATTCGCGCAGGCCGATGCCGGTGCGACGCTGCTCGCGGCCGTAGTAGCGCAGGAAATGATCGAGGATACCGGTGCGCGAGCGTTCGACATGGGCATATCTCAGCGACAGCTGCTTCTGCGCCTCCTCGACCGTCGCGCCCTCGTACAGGAGCAGGTAGAGCGCCGAGGCAAAGCCCGCCCGGTCGGCCCCCGACTTGCAATGCATGACGAAGGGTCGCGGGATGGTGCGGAACACCTCGTCCAGCTCCATCAGGCGCTCGGCGGTCACCAGGTCGCGGGCCTGAAGCTGGAGGTCGACGATCTCGATCCCCGCCTCGCGCGCCGCGGCCTTCTCGAACAGGTGGAAGGGCTTGCGGCCGTCGCCCCGCAGGTTGAGGATCGCCTTGATCCCCATCCGGCCATAGCGCAGCACCCGCTTTCCGTCGGGCTGGTTCGAACGGTAGACGCCCTCGGCCACCGGGAAGAAGTTGGTCCAGACCCCGCGCAGGATCCCGTGGTCGAGGAACAGCAGCCACGCCATCGCCCGGCGCCGCACCCTCGGATCCTCGATCCGCGTGTAATCGGCATCCGCGATACGATGCTCCAGCGCCTTCAGCCGCCGTCCGAGTGCCTTGAACATCCGCTCTCCAACCGGCCCGGGATCCGGGGGGTGCCACCGTGGCGCCGCGCCCTGCCTGCCCGGGCATCCTGCCCGCGCCGGGGTCTATCCGCTCCGCCCCACTCTGGCAAGCGAAGCCTCGGCGAGGGCGGGGCGGGGCGACAGGGTGAGGGAGGCGGGGGGATGGCGTGGCACGGCGGGCGGGGTGCAGCGGGGGCCAGCCCCCGCACCCCCGGGATATTTGCGCTCAGAAGAAGGGAGGGGCGTGTCTTCCTTCGAGGCGGAATGGTCCGTGGAGTGGCGAGGGGCGCGGGCGGGCTTTGAGCGGTCTTTGTAAGCGGGCGGGGGCCGCGCCGTGCGCTCGACCTTCGGGCCGGGGGCGGCGGCGCATTGACCCTTCCCGCGGCGCGGCTTACGCAGGGACGTTCATCCGTGCGGAGCCTCTCATGTCACTTGCCAACGGCCGTTCCTACGTCGCCATTCCCGGCCCTTCGGTCATGCCGGACCGGGTGCTGCGCGCCATGCACCGCGCCTCGCCCAACATCTACGAGGGCGAACTGCACCGCACCTCGGCCTCGATCGCCGACGACCTGCGCAAGGTCGCGGGCACGACACAGAACGTGGCGATCTACATCTCGAACGGTCACGGCGCATGGGAGGCCGCGAATTCCAACCTGTTCTCGCGCGGGGACAAGGCGCTGTCGCTGGCCACCGGCCGGTTCGGCGAAGGCTGGGCCAACCATGCCCGCGCCCTGGGGATCGAGGTCGACATGATCGACTTCGGCAAGAAGGGCCCGGTCGACATGGACCGCCTCGCCCGAGCGCTGGAGGCCGACAAAGACCATGCCTACAAGGTGGTGCTGGTGACCCATGTCGATACCGCCACCTCGGTCACCAACGACATCGCCGCGGTGCGGGCGACGCTCGACGCGGTGGGGCACCCGGCGCTTCTGGCCGTGGACACGATCGCCTCGCTCGGCTGCCAGGAATACCGGATGGATGCCTGGGGCGTCGACCTTACCGTCGGGGCAAGCCAGAAGGGGCTGATGACGCCGCCGGGCCTTGGCTTCGTCTGGTTCTCGGACCGGGCGCGCGCCGCCTGCGAGGGGGCGGATCTGCGCACGCCCTACTGGGACTGGACCGTGCGCGCCGATCCGCAGGAATTCTACCAGTATTTCGGCGGCACCGCGCCCACGCACCACCTCTTTGCCCTGCGCGAAGCGCTCGACATGATCGCCGAGGAAGGCCTTCCCGCGATCTGGAAGCGGCACGAGGTTCTGGCAAGCGCAGTCTGGGCGGCCTTCGACGCCTGGGGCGAAGGCGTGCCCGAGATCGGGCTGAACATCGCCGAGCCGGCACACCGCGCGCGGTCGGTCACCGCGGCCCGGCTGGGGGCCCCGCATGCCACCGCGCTCCGCGACTGGACCGAGCGTGAGGCAGGCGTGACGCTGGGCATCGGCCTTGGCATGGCGCCCCCCGGCGACCCGGCCTACCACGGTTTCCTGCGGGTCGCGCACATGGGCCACGTCAATGCCCACATGACCCTTGGTGCGCTGGCAGTGATGGAAGCCGGGCTTGATGCGCTGGGGATCCCGCACACCCCGGGCGGGGTGCAGGCGGCGGCGCGGACGGTCGCGGCGGGCTGAACGCGCGCAGTGCACCGGCCCTGACGCGTGCAGCGCCCCGGGCGCGCGCCTGCCGCCTGTGCCCCCGCCGGGGCGCGCGCCGGGCACCCGCTCAGGGCAGAACCATCACCTGCAGCCCCCCGACCCCCAGCGCGTTCAGCCGCGCCGGGGCAAGCCCGGTGTTGCCCGCCAGCACCGACGAGATCACCGCCGAGGCGGAGGGGCGCGTTCCGTCCGGCGTCATCTGGCTGCTGCCCGGCAGCGGCCCGAGCTTGCCGGTCGAGGCATTCGCGCCGAAGGCGTCGATGCGCAATTGCCCGGCGCCGTCCATGGTCAGTACCAGCGCCTCGTCGCCCGGACGGTCGGGCAGGAAATCGCCCGCCAGGAAGACACAGCCCGGCTGTCCGCCGGTCAGGCTGCGCCCGCAGGCCTCGGCCCAGGCGTTGAGCTGCCAGGCGCTGCGGCTGTCGAGGACCTGCGCCAGCAGCCTGGCGCCGTCAGGCCCGCCTCCCCCCGCCGCCTCGGGCCGGACCGGCATCATGCGCATCAGCCTCTGACGCAGCGCCACGAGATCCGAGGCGCCGGGCATCCCCGGCGTCAGCCGCCCGGCATCGAGATCGGCGAACCGGGCCTTTAGCGCGGCGTGGTCGGGGCTTTCTGCCAGCTTCCGCAGCCTGGCAAGCGCATCCGCCCCTGCCCGACCCAGGTCGGTCCTGAGGTAGTTCAGATCGACGGTCTGGGCCCGGGTCTCCCCAGTGGTGTAGCGCGCCAGCCGGTTCTGGGCCGAGATTCTCTCGGCGTTCAGCACCGGCGTCAGCCAGAGCGCCGAGAGCAGGATCACCCCCACCGCCAGCGCCACGTTGTCGCGGCGGATCCGCCGGCCCCAGTCGCCGCGCATCAGCACCGACACCGCGTAGACCACCCCATAGGCCAGAAGCACTCCCGACGCGGTCAGCCCGGCAATGCGCGTCGGCGTCAGCCCGTGCTCCTCGACCCGGAGCCAGACCGCCCAGCCCCCCAACGCCGCAAGCGCCGGCAGCATCAGCGCCAGCAGTTGTACCGCGCCGCGCATCAGCCGTCCCTGCACCGATTCCTGCGCGCTGCGGTCCAGCGCGGTGGTCACCAGCGTCGCCGCCGCCACCGCCATCGCCAGCAGCGTCCCGGCGACCGAGAGCTGGCCGAAGAGGTTGCCGAAGCCATGCACCGGCAGCGCGATCAGGAACACCGCCACCACCAGCGTGACCACCGGCATCACCACGCGCAACAGCCGCAGGATCAGAAAGGGCGAGAGATATTCGTAAAGCTCGTCGACCACGGCAAGGCCGACACCAAGCGCCAGCCCGGTCATCACGTAGGCAACCCAATCGGCACGCAGGATGTCGCTGATCAGCCGGATCCCCACCAGCTGCAGAAGCTGGTCCGACAGGAAGATCACCGCCCAGACCACCGCGACGAAAAGCCAGGCCGAGGCGTAGCGCACCACGATCGACCACGACAGCGAGAACAGCGCCGGGTAATCCCACCAGCGACCGCCGCGCCGCCCGGCGGCTGCGAGATAGGGCAACGGCAGGGTCGACAGCAGGATCACCGCGATCACCGTCTCGGAATGCGAGAAGACGTCGAGCGGGGCGTCGTAGCGCAAGCTGGCCCAGCCGCAGAGCCCCGCGACCACCGCCCCCAGGGCCAACGCCGACAACGCCGCCCGCGCCAGCCGCAAGGGACCCACGAGAATCAGGAAGGCGCCGAAGGTGACGCCCGCGAACAGCGTCAGCATCAGGTGCAGCCGCGGCGTGATCCGGCCCGGCCCGTAGACATCGAACAACAGCCAGGCACAGACGCCAGCCAGCGCCCCCGTCAGCCCAAGGAGCAACCGCAGCCGCATCTCCAGCACGTTCCTCGCCACGTCGTCCGTCCCCGTTGACCGCTCTGGGCCAAACCTATCCGCCGGACGACCCGGGCGCCAGTCATCGCGCGGAACTCGGCGGAATGGCGGCAGGCGAGGTGACAGGGTGCGAAGCGACGGGACGCGGGCACGGTTGCCCGCCGTCCTGAATAGGCGTCGGCGGGGCAAGGCGGGACCGGGCCCGCCTGTCGGCGGGGCAGAAATCCGGGGCGTCAGAAATCGGTGGGGGCCCCGCCCTCCTCCTTGCGCTTCGCCACGAAGGCGTCGAGCGCGCCGCGGGCGGCGTCGTCCATCGGCGGCGGCGTGAACTCAGCCAGGATCGCGCGGTAGATGCGGTGCGCGCGCTCGGGCGTCCATACGGCACCATCGGCGACCCAGGCCTCGTAATTGCGCCAGTCGCTCGCGAAGGGTTGGTAGAACGCGGTCTGATAGCGGTCCTGCGTGTGCTGGCAGCCGAAGTAATGGCCCTGCGAACCCACCTCGCGGATCGCGTCGAAGGCCAGCGCATCCTCGGAGGTATCGGTGATCGCCTCCTCGAAATACCGCTGGATCATTTGCAGGATCTCGCAATCCATGACGAACTTTTCCGGGCTGGCGATCAATCCGCCTTCGAGCCAACCCGCCGCGTGGTACACGAAGTTCGTCCCGGAAGTAACTGCGGCCCAAAGGGAATTCGAGGTTTCCCACATCGCCTGCCCATCCGGAACATTGGCCGCGCAGACCCCGGAGGAACGTAGCGGCAACTTGTAGAACCGCGCAAGTTGCCCGGTCATCTGGGTCGCGCGCATGTATTCCGGGGTGCCGAAGGCGGGTGCGCCCGACTTCATGTCGACATTTGACGTGAAAGTGCCGATCCCGACCGGGCATCCGGGCCGAATATATTGCAAAAGTGCAATCGCCGAGAGCCCCTCGGCCAGGCTCAGCGCCACCGCCCCGGCCATCGTCACCGGCGCCATCGCACCGGCAAGGGTGAAAGGCGTGACCAGAACCGGTTGATTGCGGCGCGCCAGACGCATCGCGCCGTCGAGCATCGGGAAATCGTGCTTCAGCGGCGAGACCGAGTTGATGTTGGTGTACATTCGGGGCGTCGCCTCGAAGTCGTCATGCGAAAGGCCACCGGCAAGGCGCGTCATCTCCATCACGTCCTCGACCCGCTCCGCCCCCAGCGAATAGGCGTGCACCACCTTGTCGGTCGCCACCAGCTTTTCGCGCAGGCAGTCGAGGTGACGGACGGAGGGGTGGATGTCGATCGGTTCCACCGGGTAGCCGCCCGCGACGTGGATGCAGTTGAAATACTGGGTAAGCTGCATGAATTCCTGGAACGTCGCGAAATCGCCGGGGCGCTTGCCGCGCGCCATGTCCCAGGCATTGGGCGGCGAGGAGACGTTGACGAAGACCATCGACTTGCCGCCGACGGTGATCTGCCGTGCGGGGTTGCGCGGGGTGATGGTGAAGCTGTCGGGCGCATGGCCCAGCATCTCCATCACGAAATCCTCGTCCATGCGGACGTTGGTGCCCTCGACCCGGCAACCGGCACGTCGCAGGATCTCCACCGCTTCGGGGTTCAGGAACTCGATCCCGATCTCGGAAAGGATCCGCATCGCCCCCTTGTGGATCGCCTGCACCCCGTCCGCATCCAGCGGCTCGGTCGGGCGGTCGGGGTTCTGCGGGATCCGCCAGGGCATCTGCTCCACCGCGGCATGGCCCGCCCGCGTCTGATGCCCCGCGCGGCCGCCGGCGCGGCGGCGCCTCTGGGCCGGGGCGCCGGTCGTGGGCGCGGTCTGCGCGGCAGTCTGCGTGGCGGTCTCCGGGGCGGCGCTCTCGTCCATGGGGTTCTCCTGTGCCATGCCCAAGAGAAGCCAAGCGGCCGGGGCCGACCTTGCCCTTTGCGACGGATCGCGTCGTTTTTGGAACGTCAGGCCGCCAGAGTGTCGAGCCAGTCAGGAAGATGCCCGATGTCCGGCAGGACCGCCTCGGCCAGCGGGCCAAGCTCCGCCTCGGTCGCCAGGCCGGTGAGCACGGCGATCCGGCGCATCCCCGCCGCCCGGCCCGCGATCAGGTCGTGCAGGCTGTCCCCGACCATCACCACCTGTGCCGGGTCCAGCCCGTAACGGTCGGCGAAGGCCAGAAGCATTCCCGGATGCGGCTTGCCGCCATAGCCGCTGTCGAAGCCGGCGACGAAGTCGAACAGCCCCGTCACGCCCTGCGACGCGAGATGCGCGCGCGCGGCTTCCTCGGCGTCGTTGGTGGCGACACCCAGCTTCAGGCCGCGCGCCCGAAGGTCGGCCAGCAGCGGCCCCAGCGGAAAGGCCGGCACCTGCGGCGCCTGGGCGGCCAGAACGTTCATGCGCGCCACCAGCGTTGCCGGCGAATGCCCCGGCAGATGCGGCAGCAGCGCCGCCGCAACCTCGTCCGGCGTGTGGGCCACGACGATCGAGTCGGGCGCGAAACGGCGCTGCGCGGTGTCATATCCCAGAACCGAGGCCAGGCGGCCGGCTCGCGACGGGTCGCCGCTGGCCAGCTCATGCAAGAGCCCCTCGGTCCAGTCGCCCCACGTGGCGTTGAAATCGAAAAGAGTGCCGTCCTTGTCGAAAAGGATGCCCGCGATCATGTTGTCCTCCCGCCCCGGAGCCCGGGCGCGCGCACAATCGCCCGGGCGGCGCGACAATGCAATATTCGCCGGGCCGACAGATCGGCGCAAGCAGGGCATCGCCAGTTCCGGCCAAACCGCGCCGCGGAAGAACAATATTCCCCGCGACGGCGCCAGAGCGAGGAAACCGCGCCGAAAAATCCCGGAACGCGAAACATGCGTTCCGGATGCGTCATTAATGCGCAAACCCGATCCTTATTATTATCATTCAATTGCAATATGTTATGGAGTTCTACATTTTTACCGAGGCGGAGCGGAAGCCCCGCGATCCATCCCCAGCCATCCGACCCACAGGAGCGACCAGATGCTGAGTGCGATCCCCCATGCCTGGATCTTCGGGCTTGCCGGAGGCCTGATGATCGGCCTTGCCGCGGCGGTGCTGCTGCTCGGCAATGCGCGGATCATGGGCGCAAGCGGGATCGTCGGCGGGCTGGTCGACGGCACCGGCCAAGACAATCTCGTGGAACGGCTGATCTTCGTGGCCGCCCTCGTGGGCGTGCCCGCCATCGTGGTGGCGGTCACCGGCGCGCCGGACGCCCATGTCTCCGGCGACCTCGGGCTTCTGGTTCTGGCCGGGCTGCTGGTCGGGTTCGGCACACGGATGGCGAACGGCTGCACCTCGGGGCATGGCGTCTGCGGCATGTCGCGTTTCTCGACCCGCTCGATCGTCGCGACCCTTGCCTACCTTGGCGCCGGCTTTGCCACGATGGCCGTCGCCCGCCACATCCTGGGAGTGATCTGATGCGTCTTCTCATCTCGGCCCTTTCCGGCGGCCTGTTCGGCCTCGGGCTGCTGATCTCGGGCATGACCGATACCGCGAAGGTGCAGGGCTTCCTCGACCTGTCGCGCGACTGGGACCCCACGCTGATGTTCGTCCTCGGCGGCGCCATGCTGCCGATGCTCGTGGCATGGCGCATCGCGGCGCGGCGCAAGCGCGCGTTGATCGGCACGCCGATCCCCGCCATGCCGGACCAGACGCTGGACGGCCGGCTGATCGCCGGATCGGTGCTGTTCGGGCTGGGCTGGGCGCTTGCGGGCTTCTGCCCCGGGCCGGCGATCGCCTCGCTCGGGTGGAGCGGGACCGGCGGCGTGGTCTTCGTCATCGCGATGTTCGTGGGCATGGTGGGGCACCACCTCTACACCCGCCGCCGCCGCGCCAACTGCGCCGCCTGATACCGCCACCGGGCGGGTTCCGCCCGGGTCAGGGTTCGGTGCATCAGGGTGCGGCGCGCGGGGCCGTGTCAGGCAAGCGTCCGTGTCAGGGCGTCCACTTTTCCACTTCGCCGGTCACCCCCTCCCACGCACCGGGGATAAGCTCGTATCCCAGCACGCGGTCGGGGTTGGTCGGCGGCGGCATCACCACGCCCTCGCGCTTGCAAAAGCCGAAGCGCCGGTAATAGGGCGCGTCGCCCACCAGAAGGACCCGGGCCCATCCAAGCCGCCGGGCCTCGGCCAGGCTCTCGTAGATCAGGTAACCGCCCAGCCCCTCGCCCTGCCGCGTCGGGTGCACAGCCACCGGGCCGAGAAGCAGCACCTCCCGCCCCGCCACGCGCACCGGCCAGAATCGGATCACGGCCGCCAGCACCCCGTCCTCACGCAGGATCAGGCACAACGGGCGCACCGGATCGACCCCGTCGCGCAGGCGGTATGAGGACAGGGCCGTGCGCCCCGGCGCGAAGCACAGATCGTAGAGCGCCTCGACCTCCCAGCTGTCGCCGGGTTCCTCTTCGCTGAGCTGGTACAGGGCGCGATCCTCTCTCCATCCCGGCCCGCCGTTTCGCCGACCGGCTCTGGAAAGCCGCGTAGCATGGGGCTAGGTCAGGGGCAAACCGATCCGCCCGCGGATCCGGTTCCCCACGCCCCATCCCGCCCCCCGGCGCAACCGCACCGGGCGCGCCAAACGCCGAGGAGAGACCCATGTTCTACCGCCCCGCCGACGGACACGGCCTGCCGCACAACCCGTTCAACGCGATCGTGACGCCGCGGCCAATCGGCTGGATCTCGACCCGCGGGCTGGACGGGTCCGAGAACCTCGCGCCCTATTCCTTCTTCAACGCCGTCGCCTACACCCCGCCGCAGGTGATGTTCTCGACCACGGGGGAAAAGCCCGACCGCCCGCGCGGCAAGGATTCGCTGTCGAACATCGAGGAATCTGGGGTATTCTGCGTCAATATCGTGGGCCGGGCCGAGGCCGAGGCGATGAACCGCACCTCCGGCCCCTACCCGCGCGAGGTCGACGAATTCACCGAGGCCGGGCTGGAGCGGGCGAACTGCGAGACGATCGCCTGTTCGCGCGTGGCCGGGGCGCCAGCGGCGCTGGAATGCCAGCTCCGGCAGGTGATCCGGCTGGAAGGCGCCGCGAACTTCATGGTGATCGGCGAGGTCACCGGAGTGCACATGCGCGACGATTGCCTCGTCGACGGGCGGTTTGACGTTACCCGCTTCAACCCGGTCTCGCGGCTGGGCTACCGGGATTTCGCGGTCGTCGAAGAGGTCTTCGAGATGATCCGCCCCGGAGAACGTTGACCGAGAACGCTGACCCTCGGCGCAGCACCCCCATAGCGCGTCCTTTCGCGACCCCGGCGCCTCAGCCGCCGCCCATCCCGGCCATGGGAAGCGGCGGGAGGCCGCCCTCTTCCTCGTCGAAGGCTGACATGCCAAAGCCCGACGGCAGGTCAAGGCTCATCGGCGCCGCCATCGGCAGATCGTCGAGGCCCCCGGCCCCGCCCAGATCGGCAAGCGGATCGGCAAGTGGATCTGCGGGCGCACCGGGCAGCGGGTTTGCCATCGGCATCGGATCGGCCAGTCCTGCCGGTATCTCGCGGTGCGCGCCCCCCTGCGCGGGCGCGAGGTCCTCGGCCTCCGCCGGGCTGCCGGGCTGGCGCGGCATCCGGCTCAGCCGCACCGCGCGCAGGCCGCGGTTCTGGCCCAGCCGCCCCCCGCCCAACCGTCGCCCGTCGAGGGCCTGAAGCTCAATCCGGTCGAGCGCGGTATCGGGCACCGGCAGCAGATCGCCGGGCTTCAGCCCAAGTACTGCCCCCAGCGGCAGGCGCACGCGGTGCAGCACGCCCATAAGCTGCGCCTCGGCCGCCATCACCGCCTCGGACAGCGCCGCGCCAAAGGCCGCCTGAGCCGCGGCCTCGGCCGCCTCCGCCCCGGGCGCCTCGTCCCCGTCGCCCGCGGGCCGTGCCGGGCCCGGGCCGCGCCCCTCGGCCGGAAGGGCAAGCAGGATCTCCCCCTCACGGCTCCCGCCCAGGGTGACCGAGGCACGGAACAGCCGGAACGGGATATCCTCCAGCAGCAGGCCCAGCGGCCGCGGATTATCGAGGAACGAGGCATAGCGGAAGCCGCCCGCCCAGGTCAGATCCGGCGCCTCGGACAGCAGCGTCTCCAGCCCGGCCAGCACCCTGTCGATCAGCCCCGCGCACATCGCTGCATCCGTCCGGGTGGGCTTGCGCGCAGGACGCGCCTCGGCGGCCAAGCGCCCCATGGTCTGCACCTCGACGATCGCCGTCAGCACGGGTTGCGACAGCACGACAAGGCCCAGCCCCTCCACCGGCCCCTCGACCACGGCAAGAAGCGCCCGCTCCGGCAGCAGTTCCAGCAGTTCCGCCAGGGTGCGCCGGTCATCACTGAGCCCGTCGACGGTAAGATCGAGGCCGGGCACGGCCTGAACCGACCGCGCCACGGCCTGCCGCACCGCCCGGCCCACAAGGGCCGCAGCCTCGACCCCGGGCAATGCGCCGCCCGCCGGCTGCCGCGCCGCCTTGCGCCGCAGCACCGGTTCGCCGGCCACCGTCGGCCCGGCGCCGCCCGGCCCGGCCCTGCTTTCCTTCAGCTTGTCCGTCTCTGCCATGCCCGTATCCCGCGTTGAGCCCAGCCATCGCAGATCGAGGTTGAGAAAGTCCTACCCGGGATGTCCTGCCGGCAAGTTTCGTCGCAAAGCTTCTCCGCAAACTTTCCCCCGGAACGGTCCCGGCGAACGTTCCCGGCGAACGCGCCGCCGCGCTCACGCGGCCCGGGCGCGGCGCCGCGGCAGGGTCACGCGGAAGGCCGCACCGCCCTGCCCCGGCACATAGGCGATGGAGCCCTCGAGCCGGCCCATGATCTCGCGGCAGATCGCAAGGCCGAGGCCCGCCCCCCCGGCACGCGCGGAATCCCCCAGCCGCGCGAATTTCTCGAAGATGATCCCCTGCGCGTCGCGCGGGATACCGGCGCCGTTATCGACAAAATCCACCTCGACCGAGGTGCCGCGCTTGCGCACCGCGATCTTCAGCCGCGGCCTCTCTGCCTCGCAATACTTCCGCGCGTTCGAGGCAAGGTTGATGAAGACCTGCGCCAGACGGTCGGGGTCGGTCGTCACTTCCACCGCCTCCGCCGCCCGGTCGCGCTCGATCACCCAGTCGCGCCGGGTCTCGCCGTGGAACCCCGCCGAAACCAGCGCCCGGTCGATCAGCGACTGAAGGCTCACCGCCTCGTGGCTCAGGCCGACCTGGCCGTTCTCCAGCACGCTCAGGTCGAGCAGATCGTCGAGCAGCCGCGTCAGCCGGATCGCCTCGGCATGAATCACCCCGGCGAAACGGGCGCGCTCCCCGGTGTCCAGCCCACCTTCCATCAGGATCTCGGAAAACGAGCGGATCGAGGTCATCGGGGTGCGCAGCTCGTGGCTGATCTGGCTGAGAAAGGCATCCTTCTGCACCGACAGCCGGGTCAGCTTGGCATTGGCCTCGCGCAGGGCACGGGCCGTGCGGGCAAGCTCCTCCGACTTGGCCTCGATCTGGCTGGAATATTCCATGATCTGCGCGGTCTCGTTCGCCACCGCCATCAGATCCTCGACCGAGACCGCGGCGCCGCCGACGATCTGCGCCACCATGGCATGCGCCGTGGCGCCCCCGACGGAGCCCGCAAGCCGCCGCTCCAGCCGCTCGAGGAAATCGGGGGTGGTGTCGGGCAGGTAACCCGCCTTGCCCTGCCGGCGCGTGGCGGCAAGGAAGAAGGCCTGAGCCTCCTCGGCACCAAGGATGCGCTGCGACATCACCAGCAGGTCCTCGGCCTCGGCCATCCCGCGCGCCCAGCCGCGGGTCCCGCCGCCTTGGTCGAAGGCATTGACGAAGGCCGCGCCCTGCAACCGCTCCACCGGCTGCGGGAAGGTCAGCAGCGATCCGGCGCAGAAGGCCAGGGTGTTGAAGCTCAGCGACCAGAACAGCGCATGCAGCAGCGGGTCCATCCCGCTCACCCCGAAGAGCGCGTGCGGGCGCAGCCACGACAGGCCGAAAGGCCCCCCGCCGATCAGATCCCCCGCCATCAGCGCGTCCGAACCGAAGCTTGGCAGAAACAGGGTGTAGAGCCAGACCACGAAACCCAGGATCAGCCCCGCCGCGGCGCCGGCGCGGGTGGCGCCGCGCCAATAGATCCCGCCCAGCATCGCCGGCAGCACCTGCGCCGCGCCGACGAAGCTGATCAGGCCGATGGAAGCCAGCGCCGCGCCCCCGCCGGTAAAGCGGTAATAGGCATAGCCCAGCCCCAGCACGGCGGCGATCGACAGCCGCCGCGCCGCCAGCACCGTGGCCCGCACGTCGCCCGATTGCGTGGCCCGCCCCGCCCGAAGCCACAGCCACAGCGGCATCACCACGTGGTTCGACACCATGGTCGCCAGCGCGATCGCCGCGACGATCACCATCGCCGAAGCCGAGGAGAACCCGCCGAGGAAGGCCAGCATCGCCAGCCATCCGCGATCGAGGTGCAGCGGCAGCGTGAGGACAAAGAGATCGGGGTTGGCGCCCTCGGGCAGCGTCTCGAGGCCCACCACGGCGATCGGCAGCACGAAGAGGCACATCAGGAACAGGTAGGCCGGGAAGGCCCAGGCCGCGGTGGCGAGGTGGCGCTCGTCCGCATTCTCGACCACCAGCACCTGGAACATCCGCGGCAGCGTCACCACCGCCGCGGCGGAGAGGAAGGTGATCCCGGCCCAGCGGCCGGGCCGCATGTGCCATTCCGCCAGCGGTGAGGCCTGGATCCGCGCCAGGATGTCGGCCGGCCCCTGCGCCACGCCCCAGACCACGAAGATGCCGATCGCCATCAGCGCCACCAGCTTCACCACCGCCTCGACCGCGATGGCGGTGACGATGCCCTGGTGCTGCTCGTTCGCGTCGAGGTTGCGGGTGCCGAAGAACACGGTGAAGACCGCCAGCCCCGCCGCGACCCAGAGCGCGGTGACGGCCGGGGCAGGCACGTGCCCGCCCCCCACCGCCGGCCCGGAGGCGGCGCTGGCGATGGCGCCGAAGCTCAGCGTCACCGATTGCAGCTGGAGCGCGATGTAGGGGGTGGCCGCGACCACCGCCATCAGCGTCACGATCACCCCCAGCGCGTTCGACTTGCCGTAGCGCGACGAGATCAGGTCGGCGATCGAGGTGATCCGCTGGGTCTTGCCGATCCGGACGAGCTTGCGCAAGAGCGACCACCACCCGACGAAGACAATAGTGGGCCCGAGGTAGATGGTGACGAACTCGAGCCCGCTGCGCGCCGCCGATCCCACCGCGCCGTAGAACGTCCAGGCGGTGCAGTAGATCGACAGCGACAGGGTATAGACCCAGGGGGAGCGCAGCCAGCGGATGCCCCCCGCCGCTGCACGCCGTTCCACCGCGAAGGCCACGAGGAACAGGAAGCCGACGTAGCCCACGCAGGTAAGGACGAGGATATCGAAGGGGATCATCGCGGCCCGGCACCCCCGGTGCCCGCAGGCAGGCGCGCGGCCTCGCCGCCCGGGCCGGGGCCAGCATCGTCACCGTCGGACGGCCCGGCCCCGCCGGCCTCGTGCGCGAGGCGGCGCGAAATCAGGTAGGCGGCCAGGATCAGCCCGGCCCAGGCGACGATCAGGTAGATCCCGTCGGCCGCGGTGGACCGTCCCTCGCGGCTGTCCCACAGAAGCGGCAGCAGGAACAGGAAGGTGGCCAATACCGGCATCAGCCGCGCCGCATCCATCAGGCGCCGCAGCCGGTAACTGCGCCGGGCGAGGAAGAGGGGCTGGCGCGACCCCTCGGTCACGACCCGTCCGGCGCCGTACCCCGCGCCGTGCCAGGAAACGTGCCCGGAACCGTCGCGTCACCGGCCTCCGGATCCGAGGTGGCATCCCCGGCAGCGGCATGCACCGCGCCAAGGTCGCGCACCGCAGCCAGGATCTCGGTGTTGGCGAAGGGCTTGGTCATGAACCGCGTCGCCCCAAGCCGCTCGGCCTGCTCGCGGTCGCGTTCCTGCCCCTTGGCGGTGAGCATCAGCACCGGCAGCCCGGCAAGGCCGGGATCGGCGCGCAGGTCTTCCAGCACCTCGAACCCCGAGCGGCCCGGCAGCATCACGTCGAGCACAAGCACATCGGGACGCAGGGACCGCACCCGGTGGACCGCATCCCTTCCGTCGGCATGGGTCGACACCCGCCAGCCGTCGCGCGTCAGCAAAAAGCGCAGCGCCTCGCTGATATTCGGTTCGTCCTCGATCAGAAGGACATGGTTGCCCATCCGATATTCTCCCCCCGTTTCGGTTCTTTTTTGCAAGAGTATCCCGAAAGCGCGTGACTCTGTCAAAAAACCTTTGCCGTGCCGGTGGGCCCTTGGCCACCCGATGGCCAACCACCATGCGGGCAATCTGCGCGCTGGCCCGGCACCCGGCCACCGGCCGGCGCCGGTCAGGCCTCCGCGCCCAGGATCGAAGGTTCGCGCCGGGCCGGGCAGCCCGCGCGGGGGCAGATCCGGCAAGAGGTGCCCACCGCCTGGGCCGGGCCGGACCCCGCCCCCTCCTCCGGCAGCATCAGCATCCACGACGCGACCACCTGCGGGCCGTCGAAGCCGCCGGGGTGCGAGGGCTGGCAGACGGCATAGCTCAGATAGCGCCGCTGCCCCCGCCCCGTCATCTGGATCGGCGCCCGGATCGGCGCCATCGGTCGCGATAGCGCCTGGTAGAGCGGCCAGAGCGGGCAGCCCGGGCCGAAACGTGGCAGCACGAAGCCCTCAGCCGGCTTGCGGAAGGTCAGTGCGCCCGAGCCATCGCAGGCCACCAGCCCCAGTCGCGGCAGGCCCTCGCCCTCGGGCAGCGCGGCGAGGCGGCGGAAGATCACCGGCAGCGGCTGACCGAAGCGCTCGGCCAGCCGCCCGGGTTCTGGCCCGATCTCGGCCAGCGCGGGCAGGAGCGCAGCCATCGGCAGGCGCGCCGCGTCGGCGGCATAGCGGCGCGCATGTTCGACGACCAGCCGGCGCGCCGCGGCCGGCAGCTCCGGCGCCAGCGTTTCGGGCGCTGCGGGGGCCGTGCCCTCGAGCTCGGCCAGGTGATAGCCGCGCGCGCCCAGCCACTCCTCGAACAATTCCTGGGGGGCGGCCTGCCCAGCCTCGCGGGTGCGCGGTGCGTCGAGATAGGCCACCAGCGCCTCGGCCCCCTCGGCCAGCCGCACGCTCTCGCCCTCGAGATTGGCGTGGAAACGGGCGCGCCATTCGGGTTCCAGGTCATCCGTCTCGGCCAGGATCGCGGCGGTGGAACGCAACGCGGTCACCGCCGACAGGATGTCGTGCAGCGAGGCCGAGAGCGTCGGGTCATGCGCCAGCCGGTCACCGAGGATCTCGACGCTACGCTCAAGATGGGCGACCCGGCCCTGAAGCCGGGCAAGCAGCCCCGCCCAGCCGGGAAAGCGGCCGACGAATTCCTCGATCCGGTCGAGTTCCGGCCCGTCGACGACGGGAGGCTCGGCCGGCCCCGGCTCCCCCCCGCCGCGCACCTCGCCCGTCCGCGCCTCGCCCGTCCGCCCCTCGGCGATGCGCGGGTCTGACCGCCCCTCGCCCGCCCCCGGGCCGGCAGGGCCCTCGCCGGCAGAGCCGGTCGGCTGAACGCCCCCTTCGCCACCGCTCACCGCCTCGCGCAGCCCGGCCAACAAAGCCGCGCCGGCCCCTTCGGACAACTGCGCAGGGTCGAGCTTCAGCACCTCGGCGATGCGGCGCAAAAGCGCCGCGCCGACGTTCCGGCGGTTGTGTTCGATGAGATTGAGATACGAGGCCGAGATGCCGACCTCGCGCGCAAGATCGGCCTGACGCAATCCGGCGGCGGTGCGCCTCTCACGGATACGGCTTCCGGCAAGCGCCTGGCGCGGCATCTCCTCCCCCTCCTGTCGGTCAGGAAAATTGACAGAAATGTCGCCGTCGGACAAGCGTTTGGTCCAGCCTTTTCCGCACCGAACGCGATCGGCCCCGAGGCTGCAACCCCGGGGCCGGGAATGTTCTGGGCGTGGCGCGCGCGGGGGTTTCCCCGCGCCGGCCAGGTCTTCGGATCAGTTCTTCAGAGTCTGGACAACCTTGCAATCGGTCATGTGATTGGTTTCCACGACCTTGCGAACCGTGGGGCTGCCATCGGCCAGGTTGCGCGCGACCACGGCCTTGCAGCTGGCAAGCGCCGCCTCCTGCGCGCTCGCGGGCGACGCCTGGCCCCAGCTCACCCCCATCTGGGACGCCTCCGACACCGCAACCGCGCCGTAGCCGGGGGCCTTCAACTTGTCCATGTAGGGCGTGCTGTAGTACTTCTCGGCGCCGTAGCTGACACCCTTGGTGCTCGAGACGTCGCCCTTGAAACCGATCGGCACGAGCGTGGCATAGATGTCGCACGCACCGCCGGAGCGAAGCTCGCACGAGCGCTTGGCGATCTTGGTGGCGGCCTGAAGGCTGTTGTACCCCCGGACAGCGAAGCTCTCGCCGTCCTTGGTCGAAATGGCCATCGCACCGAAGTAATTCCCGTGGTCCGACAGCCAGTCGAACGTCGCCTGCTGCGGCGGGGCCAGCGGGCCGCTGCCGTATTTGAGAACCTTCGCCGTGGTGCCGTAGAGCACCGGTTCCGCCGAGGCGCCGAGGGTTCCGGCGGCGAGCGCAAGCAAAGCCGCAGCCGCGATCTTTCCGTGAAATACTATCATCGTTCCCACCCGTTTTAAGGCCAATATCGTTCGTTTTTGACAGGAAAAAAATCGCCGAGCGGACCACACGGATCCATCACGCCTTCGTGATACTTCGGCACGAGCGGCCTTGCTCATGCAGTAATCCGACACCTGCATCTGCGGCCAGGTACGCACCATGTGACTGCGTTTTCAATGGGTTGAAATGCTGACCCTTCCCGCGCGCCTACCACGCCCGGGGCACCCTGAATGACGTCAAGAACTGGCGCAAAAACCGGCAACCCACCGCCGAGACCGCGCGTCGGCGGCCCGAGATCAGCTCACCAACGCCACCTTCAGCAGCGTGCCAGAAAGGGCGCCGCGGCCACGGCCTGCGAGAAGATGCTGCGACAGTATGGCGCCCCCGGGAGGTGTGCGCCATCCGTTACGCATCAGCGACTTACGGCACAAATATTGCCAAGGCCCGCTCGTTGATTCTCAATGATTTTTTCTGAGGATTGCAAAGGCCCGCGCTAGGGCCACCTTGCCCCTCACCTAGGCTCCGACACAAAGGGCGGAAAGCGGAGGTTCGCCATGCACTCAACAGCTAACGCTTGTATCGGTCTAAATAGACGTTGGACCCCGGTCCAACTTAACATGCAAGGGATTATGCGGTAAGCAACATATTGCTGTCACTACAGGCCAAACGAGAATACGCTAAGCTCAATACATCCCAATGGTGGTGAGGCGTAGATTTGCTTTTTTCCGAATGCTTTAAAGTCGAAATCGATGGTTCTGAGCCGTGGTTTGACCCACTTCTTAATCTAGACACGAAGCTCTACATCGATCCGTTCTTGGTTTTCCAAGATGAATTCGGTCCCTTTGTCGGCGCACACCAAGAACTCATCGACTTTTATGATGCTGCCTTTCAGTTAGTAGCTGAAGCAGGCGAAGCCAAAGCTGAGCGCCCATGGAATAAAGCAGTCTCAATCCTCGGAACTCCGGAAGTTGAGGAGCTTTGTTTGGGAGTTACAGCGTCAGGTACTCGCGGAGCTGGTGCTGCGGGAGGTAAGGCAAAGCTGATTGCCGAGGCGTTCCACAAGGCGATCCTTTTTGGACTAGCAAACCCTCGACACTTCGAGACCGTGCAACTTTTTCAGGAGGGCATTGCCGAAGACACGGTTTCAGATGCTGTAGGTAACATATTGCGCCACCGCTTCGGCGCGTACACGAAGGCTATCTGCGATGAGCTAGGTATCCCGACCGAACAACATCCGCACTATCGCGGTCGCTTTAACCCTAAGACGCGCAGGTGGGAGCGTATAGTCATAGACGCACCGATAAATCCATTCAGTGGCAAACAGGTGCTTCTTGTTCCAAAGCAATACCTTAGGCCGATGCCTACACTGAATCCTGATGATTTTTGGGGCTACTGCTTTGATCAGAACGCGCAAGAACTTCGAACCGAACTCGGAGAGGAGATCAGCCGCAACGTGAAGAAGGAGATCATTCTTGAGAAGGCCCTTGGGGACTATCAGAGCGTTGAACAGTTTGTAGCGTTCTTGGAGCGGATCGGTGGTGCGCCATATGACTTGGATGCTGACCCCAAAGGGCTTGTGAAGTGGTATCACAAGACGAGGGAATTTGTTCGCGAAAACCCCGTGAAACTAGCGTTCACTGGTCAACAGGACTTCCCAGATTTCATCATGAAGCTTGTGGCGATCTTCAAGAACTATGTCGAAAATCAAGGAGGTTGGGAACTAATCCACAACGACGACGGTCAACCAAAGAGTGAAAGCGCCTGTCAACGTTTGTTCCTAGGCATTGTCCGCCACTACTGCCTTGCGAATGATATTGACGTTTCGCCGGAAGTGAACATCGGGCGAGGTCCAGTGGACTTTAAACTGTCTCGCGGTTCATCTCTGACAGCCTTGATCGAAATGAAGCTGGCAAAGAACACAAAGTTCTGGTCGGGCTTGGAGAAGCAGCTGCCGAAGTACCTTCAGGCGGAGGAAGCCCGTATCGGGCACTTTTTGATAGTTACGTTCACCGACGCAGACGTTGAGCGTCTCAACGACATCTATGAACGTGTTGCGGCTGTGAACGCGAAGACGGGTTACGAGATTACGCACAGTCTGGTTGAAGCCGTGTTTAGGCCGCCGTCCGCATCTAAATTGAGATGACGGACTTCGATGAGTTGAATAAGTCATGATTTTGTGCAGCCCTCCGAAGCCTAAGAAATGGGGTTGTATAAGTGGTGTGTGAGTGCGATGCCGAATTTCGGCGCAATCCTCGGCCAATTGACATGTACAGACATTGAACATGAAAACCTTGTGGGCCTTTCCTTCAATCACGTTGACCGTTGCTCGCCCGAGCCAACTGCGCGAGGTTACGGATGACCGGTTCGGAAAGGCCGCGCCGCAACGTTGGCCATCCCAATGGAAGGTCGGCAGAGGGCCGAAGATACCTGCCTTTGGAAGTTTCCGACGACTTGCGTTTAATAGAAATTTGGAACAGTCTCTCTTGATGGGACTGGTTTATCAAATCAACTTCATCGGCCACGATGCGTGGATACATAGCGGGTTCGACCCGCGCCTGTCTCAGGGCGACGTCATTACTCGTGACGGAGAGATCATCGGCACGTGGCGCGTTTTAGGCTATGATCCAAATGATGAGTATTCTAGCGGGCTTTTTGAATTTTCGGCTTCTGGGGAAGGAGTGGCGAAGTTCACGGCAGACTTTGCAATGCTTGATGTACGCAATAGCCGGGGCGCAGCGCTGTCAACGCTGTCTAGAGCCATCAGAGAATGGTATGAGGCCAGCAACGCAGAGAACTCGCAATAGTGCGGCAGTGGGAAGAATGACGGAAATGCAGGCTGTATCCTCAGCAGTGCCGGTATCCGCCTGAAAGCCGGTTGGGGCCGACATTACCCCCTCTCTGCCGCTCAGGTTTCTTGCGGAAAGGTTTACGCTTGGCGCGCCGTTACGTCGCATATGTCGACCTTAGTCATACCGACGGGTAATTGAGTTTGCGCTGGTGATCATCAATTCTAGCACCTCGATTGTAGACCGATCAGGCACACCGTTAAAGCTCTTCACTCTTTCTAGCGCGCGTTTGGCGGATTCCAGTATTTCTTGTGGTCTTCTCTCTCTTGCGTTCGAGGTGTCCAAAGCGTTTTGGAGGGCTATTGCCGCGTGATAAAATAAGAACGGCGGGTCGGACGAGAACCTGTCTTCGAGCCAACTGATGTCAGCTGACATCGGCACCATTTGCATCATTGCTATCGCAGCTAAACGACTACCTGCCGAACCTGACTCCTTATACTTATCCAAAAACTCTACGAGACTAGGGGAGAGCGAACGCATTTGAACGACAATTCGCGTCATAGCACGTGTACGGATCTCGCCCGAAGGAAGATTGCGTCGAAGAGCGTCAAATTCAAAGCACAGTCGGTTTAGTTCATTCAAAAGAGGCCGCGAGCCTAGGTCACTTTTCTCAACCGCAATTCGGGCGGCAACGTCTTTCTGATTTGGCGTGACCTTCCCGGCTTGCTCTTCCTTTTCCGCATCAGCCAAGCGCTCAAGCTCAACCTTCACGCCCGCGATCGAAGCCGTCTTTACGCGATCAAGCATAGATGGAATGCGATTAATGGCGGATCGCAGCACGTCCCTAAACAGTAGAGCTGTTAGGAATAGCGCTAAAGGCCATGCAACCGCGCCAAGGACCGCAGCAACCGCAGTTAAGAGTTTGGCCCAGTCGTCCATTGTCACCCCGACGCCAACATTCAATCGTTAAGCTCGCTGGACCTTACCCATGTGACACTCTATCGGCCAGCTAATAACATGCTTAGACAGGCCGCCGCGTGCGGTGATCGCTGCGGCGCACCAGCTCTGACCTACGTTCGCTTGTGAGTGAAGGATAGTTCGCAGCGCTAAGGATGAAGGTCGGCTCTGGGCCGGTTTCCCCACCGATGTAGCCGTCCTGAATAGCTAACCGTGCTCGGCATACCTGTCACTGCGGTCGTGGGATAAGTCTGCCCGGGGATAGGGGAACCTCGCCTAAAAGCCGAATTGCGCAACAGAGTCGTGCTGATCGGCAGTGACTGTTCGGGTCCGCGACCAATGAGTTCGGACCGAGGACACAGATCGTAAACTCAGAGCTTCAACAGACTTTCCGCGATTTTCGCTGAGACTGCTCTCCATTCAAATTGTGCGACATGCGAGTCAACGAGGGCCTCAAGGTCAACCGTCCGGGTCAGACCATTGTCGAGAGAGATCCTCGCCTCTGTATCGCGCTGGCTGCGCGCGATGCCATCCACGACTACAGCGATGGCGTTCGCCAACGCGACAATGTCACCTGGAGGCACGAGACGGCCTAAATCTCCCGCGACATGAGGAATATTGTAGCCCGCGTATCCGACCGGAATGCAGCCGGCGCGCAAGGCTTCGACTATCGGTTTGCAAAAGCCCTCGTGATAGGAGGGGATCACGAGTACATGCGCCTCGGCCAAGAGGCGATCGCGCGCGGCGTCGTCCACCTCGCCCAGGAATTCTATGCGGTGAGGAGAGGCCGCTGCCCGAACGTTGATCTCAGCGATGATCCCCGAATCCGAAAAGCTCGCGTTCCCCGCCAGCCGCAGACGTAACGGCGGCAATTCAGATGGATTGAGACGATCGAGCGCATCGAGCAAGTCGATGATGCCCTTGGATTTCACCATTCTGCCAAGGTACAGGAGCTCGACTTGCTGGTCTGGCTTGTCCTTCAGGACTGAGCGCGCCGGGGTCTCGACCAAGAGCGGACAGACTGTCACCGCAGGGTGACGAAGACCGAGAGCCTCCAGCGCCAGCACGTTCGTCTGGCTTGCCGCCCAGACGGCGTCCGCCTCAGAGAAGAGGTAAATCTGCTCTATCGACCGATCAATGATCGGCTTCGCCGCAGCCGGAAGGAATCGGGCAGGCGTAACGTTATGAAAATACACAACCTGTTTCGCCTTGCCGTTGCCGACCAGCAGGTAGTTGAAGATCGTAGAGAACACGCCGAAATGATAGATGATCACGTCGGCGGCGGCGAAATCGGGGTGTTCGAACAGGCGAAACGGTTCGCCGACGACGGTCGAGCGGACCTCAGGATACTCGTTGCTACCGGAAATCAATGTCGCGGAATAGCCTTCCAACGCCTCGATGATACGCCAGTTGTTGATGGCGGCACGGGAAATGGCGTCATTGCGTGCCAGGATCGGCGCAACGATCACAACCCTGACGGTCATGTGCCTCCCTCCAGGTCCGCACCTTCCTGCCAGGAACTCGCTACCTCCCGCATGAACATGTCAAGTTCCTCGGCGATCTTGTCGGCGCTGAAATGCGTCTCGAAGCGCGCGCGCGCCACCGCCCCCATGTGGCTGCGCATCGCGGGATCTCTTATCAGACTATCGAGTGCGGCCTCTAGCGAGTCAGCATCCGCGGGCTGGGCAAGAATGCCGGAGACGCCATCCTCTACTACGTCCAGCATACCGCCGGCGGCGCAGCCGATGACCGGTTTCCCAAACATCATACCCTCCAGCAGCATCAGACCGAAGGATTCGTAACGCGACGGCCCCACCATGATGTCGCAGGCCTCGTAGAAGCCCCGTAGCTGGGCCTCGTCGACCTCGCCGTGGAACTGGATCCGTTCCGCGATGTCCCGGGGATGATTACGGGCAACGAAAAGTTCCTGGTAGGTCTTTCCGTCCTCCGACGCGATCTTGTTGTTGCCTACGATGTCGAAGTGCAGATGCGGGTACTTCTCGAGCAGCTTCGGCGCCACCTCAAGCAGGATGTCGATCCCTTTGCGCCGTTCGAGCCGGCCGACAAACAGGACGCGGATCATGCCATCCTTAAGCGGTTTTGGGGATGTGCGCGGCAGCAGAGTCCAATCCGCGAGGCCATGCGGTATCAACCTCACCCGCGAATCTCCCTCGTCGATGCCATAGGAATCTACCAACCCCTTCACGAGCTGGGCGCTGTTGGCGTGGAGGGCATCGGATTTGAAAAGCAACTCCTTCTCGACCTTTAGCATTGGCGTGCCATGGCTCGTCATATACTGCTCGTCATCAAGCCAGTGTGGGTGACTATCGAGCCAGAACCGCAGCGTCGTTTGCAGGGCGAGGAGAAGCGGGAATTTCCGCCGGCGCAGCACACCGATCCCCTCGCTATCCCAGATCGGCGCGTAGACTGCCGAAACCGGACGTGTCTGGTCTATTTCTTCGATTCGGTCGGCGACGGTGGCCGCGCGGGCATAGAGCTGTTCGGGCATCGAACTGAGATCTTCTGGCAAGGAGCGCGCTTTTGTCGACGGCAGTCGCTCAACCCAGACACCGTCTTCGAAGTCAATGCGCGGGTGCGCTTCGGTGCTGGCGATGATGCGCACATGGTTTCCTCGCGCGGCTAACCCACGCGAGAGTTCTTGCATGTTTCTGCCAATTCCGCCGACCCGCTCCGGAGGAAATTCCCCCGTAACCAGTACATAGTGCTCGCGTCCGTTCGCGGGTGTAAGGCGTGGAAAGCTGACGAAGGCCGGGGGTGGTCGCATACTCGCGGGTTCAAGCGTTCTGCGCTGCCCGCTGAGACCGCGACGCATGCCGACCTCCCAAGCGCGCGACAGATCGGCGTCGAAGGCCTCGAGGTCGCTCCAAGGAAGCCGCCCGGCTTCGCAATGGAATTCCAGATCCCGCCGGCTGTCCTCAGCAAAGCGGAGCATGTCGCGCACAGCATGATCAACCGAGTAGTGACCGTGGTTGTTGATCAGCGAAAAATACAGCTTGTTCTTCAGGACGGCGTAACGCGCCCGGGTGATGCGATTTGCATCGCGAATTTTGCTGGGCAGGAACTTGTGATGCACGATGGCGTCAGGAAGTTGTCGAATCGTCCAGCCACGGTCGACCATGCGACAGCAGACATCCGTCTCATCGAGATAGAACTCGTATTCTTCATCGAACGCGCCAACCTCGAGAAGCATTGACTTGCGGAAGGCACTGTTAGTTCCCTGAAGGTAGGGAAACTCGTAAGAATAGGGGAAGTTGAAGTGATCCGCGGGCGTCTGTCGCTGCCAGTCGGCATTACCCAGGCGATTTGCCGAAGCGTAGCGGTACTGCGGCCACCAGCCGGTGTGATCCATGACCAAGCCGCCGGTACCGGAGACCAAGGGGTCCTCGAATGGTGCAATCAGTTGCCTCAGCCATTCGGGTTCGGGGTTTCCGTCGTCGTCGATGAAGGCGACGAAGTCCCCGCTGGCTGCGCGAATACCGATGTTTCGCGATTCCGAGAGATTCCGGTTCGGGGTGCTGAATACCTTGATGGCATCGCCCCATCCGGCCACGATCTCGGCGGTGCCGTCTTGGGTAGGTCCGGTCACCACGATGACCTCAAACTCCGGCCCCTCGAGATACTGCAGGGACTTGAGGGTCTGGGCCAAGGCGGCGGCGCGACCGTCCGTTGCGATCACAATAGAAGTGCAAGTCATACGGCGCTCCAAGCTTCGACTTCCGCGAATTTCGGAGACCAAGGGCACCGAGAAACGAGAGATGTGCCGGGGCAGTTACGATCGAATATAGCTGCCATGTCGACGCCCTCACCCCCCAAATTAACGCACATTCCACTCACCATAGAGATGTTATTTGAAAGCAATTCGAAAATCAGGCGTACTTGAATTCCGCCACACTTCGCTTAAGACTTGGCCGCTGATGCGATTTGGTGCGCCTCGCCACTTCGGTATTCCTAAGAATACTGCGGTGATCGGTAGGGCTAGACGAAAACATCTCAAGCGCCCTATGCCTCGGGCTTCCTCCCATAGATCTCGAACTCGAAGCACTTTCCATTCCGTCGCCCGGTAACGGGAACTTCGATATCGACGAAGCCGGCTTCAGCCAATAGCTCAGCCATGCTGTCAGGCGACAAAAGGTTATAGTGGTAATCGCCGTCATAATCCTGGGCACCGAATAGCACTTCGCGGAAATCCTCGAACCCGTAGGTTCCAGCACCAGCCGCCGAGATCATAGCAGTGGCATCCGGGGTAATCGCACTGAGTTTGCCCCCCGGCTTGAGGCAAGCGAACCAGTGCGGAAGCAGCTTGCGGCGTAGCGCCTCCTGAGGGAAGTGCTCTACGAGGTGGGAAGAGAAGATCTCGTCTACCGAGCCTTCTTCAAAGGGCAGTTCGCCGACATTCGACTTTATGTCGACATTCGGTAGTTCGCGCATGTCGACATTCACGTAGCCTTCGAGCGTGATATGACCACAGCCTAGATTCAGGCGCAGATTACCCTCGCCGCGCATCCGTTCCACCTTTGCCTCGTCAAGCAGCTTTGCGGGCATAGCCGCCGCCGTATTGGAGCGCGAGAGACCAGATCCATGGTGAAATTCATAGAAAATTTCGCGGCGCACGAACTCGATGCGTTCCCAGAGGCTTGCAATCGAGCGCTCGTTCGCAGACACTCTTTCGTCTTGGGGGGCCAAGCGTCGGGCGAATTCCGCCTGCATTTGTTCGATAGCCTCCTGCTGCTGTTCGCTCAGGGTGCCTAGCCTTTCCTTACTATCCATCAGAACGTCCAAGGACGCTTCTGCCTTACCAACTCTGTGCGCGAGTGCCGGCACCGTGCCGACAGCGTTCAGGACCCGAGGAACCATTGCCTCAATGGCATCGAAGCGGTCCTCGAAGAGAGCAACCCTCCCTTGTAGATCAGCAAGTTCGTTTCGCAGTTCGTTGGATCGGTCGTGTGCGCCCCTTTCAATCGCATCTGTCTTAGCTCGGAGCTGCGCGACTCGGCTGTCGTTGCGAGGCAGGCGAAAAAAAGCTTCGACTAGATGGAGAATATACCCGAGGACTGGGATTTTATAAATTTTCTTGTCTCTGGACGCCATGAACTAAGTTCCGAACATATTAATGTACCCCTGTCATTTAGGCGCACACATTCAAGTCAGACAAGAGCCTGTCTCAGGCGCGCGCGGGGCTGTTGCGTCGAGGTGTCAGTAGGTGCGGTCGGTAGTGCCGTGAGCGGTGGTGTAGGAGGCCGCCAAAGAGCAGGCCGGACTGGTGCATGCGCGGGTTCAGCCCGAAGTAGCTCACCAGCTTCTGCGGCGACTTGAAGCGGTTGATGCCGCCGATCGCGGCCATCAGTCCGGCAGCGACCGTCAGATTGATGCTAGCGATCGTCAGGAGGCGATGGATCGCCTCATCTTCCAGCGCGTCCTGAGCGTGGCGCGCGGTCGCGGCCTGTTCGTCCTCCGGCCCGGCTGACGTGTCAGTCAGTCCCGGCCACGACGGTTGAAGAGATCGGCATTCGGGCACTTCGGTGTTGATCTTTTCAAGTCAGTTACAATTGAGCACCCGACCTAAACAGGGCGCCTTAACATCCTGAAGTTCCCCCAGATCAGGGCGGTATAGACTGCGGCCCGCTCAGGTCGTGTCGGTCAGATCCAACCATGCCCTTCTTGAATCTGATCGTCGTCATCACTCTCTCCGCTCGGGCCGCTCAGCGCGGGCCTGTCTTGTCGATCGCGGCGCGGAAGTCCCGCACCGCCTGAAGCTTGGAATTGGCGCAGCGCCGGCCGTGCATCTCGGCCGAGGCCGCAAGCGAGAAGTCCATCTCGTTCGCCGGCCGGGCCCCGGACCAGCCCGGGCAATCCGTCAGGTCGAGGCCCCGCAAGGCCGCCGTGACCCCGGCCCCCGGCTCAGGGCCACAGGCGCCGAGCAGCGCCAGCGAGATAATCGCTAAGAGGCGCATCGCCCCCGGGGTCCGATTGCAGCGCATGGTCTCTCTCCGTCGCGGTTGCGTCGATCTCGGCCCGGCGGGCATCGTCGGCCTGCCGGATGCGTGCGGCCTCCTCGTAGGCCGCCACCTGCGCCTCCGAGGCGGCGAGGTCCTTCCGGGTGGTGACCAGCGTGGCCGCGAGGCTGGCGGCGCGGTCGATCTGCCACCACGCGACCCCGGCCGCCGCCAGCGCCAGGGCCGCGAGCGCCGCTGCGATGTAACCGAGGAAAGGTTTGACGAACCGCCCGACGAGCGAGCCCAGCAGGCCGGTCAGCCCCATGCGATCGTCCTCGCCCGGAACTGGGCCTGCGTCATCCGCAGGGACGGCGACATGAATTCCTCGGCCCGGAGGATCCAGCCGCCCTTCCCCCCTGCCCGCGTCCTCGCATACTTGCGGTTCGCCGGCCGCGCGTCGGCGATCCCGAAATAATAGCTGCGCCGCGCCACCGCGTAGGCATCGGCAATGCTGCCCCCTGCCGCCGCCTCGGCCGAGGCGACAGCCCCGAGCGTCTTCGGCCCGATCGCCCCGTCATCGGCCGCCGGAAACCCCATGCTCGTCACCAGGCGCTGGAGGATCTTCACCGCGTTGTTGCCGCTGTTCACGTACATGTCGAAGACCTGCACCCGAAGCTTCGGATCGCGGAGCCGGTCGATCTGCGGGCGGCGATAATAATGCTCGATGAAGATCTCGACCGCCTGGCGCTGCGTCAGCAGCTGGACGTCGCGCGTGTCGACATCGCCGTCATGGTCGAGGTCGAGCCCGAGGCGCCGCATCGTCCCGAGGGTCACGCCCCAGTTCGTGGCGCCGCCGAGGTCGTCGGGATCGTTCACGTAGCCACCCTCACGGGCGACGATCCCCATCGCGATCTCTTCGACGGAATAGCTCATGGCGCGCTCCTCTTCGTCATCCAATCCATCCCGAACGCCATCGCGGCGCCGAGGAAGGCGGGGTCCAGCAGCAGCTTGAAGACCTCGAACGCCCGGTCACCGAGCCAGATCGAGGCGGTGCCGAGCCCGATCGTGAAGACCAGGACCAGCCCGAAGAATTCCCGCTTGTAGGTCTTCACCGCTGCAGTTCTCCTTTCCTGAGAGCCTCGTAGAGCAGGCTCTTGATGTCCTTCATGTCGCTGGCGATCTGGGCGACGCTGGTGGCGGTGGAGGCGGTCGAGATCTCGACCTGACGGATGCGACCGCTATTGGCGTCGATCCGGTCATCCTGCCGGGCGTCATTGGCCTTCTGGTCGGCGGCCGTGCGGGCCACCGTGCCCTCAAGCCGGCCGACCTGCGCCTTCAACTCGTTCTGCGAGGATTGGAATTTGGTCACCTGCGCCCCGACCTGGTACACGGCGGACCCGATCCAGACGGCGGAGCCGCCGAGCGTCCCAAGGATGGTGATCAGTGCAATCCAGTTCACCCGCAGAACGGTGTGCCCCTCTTCGGTTTTCTCGAGCTTCATCGGCACGGCGCCCCCTTGTCTGTCTGCACTCGGCAATCGAACGCCCGGCCGTGGTGACGGCCGGGCGTGTCTGTCGCGATGGATCTGGCTGGAGGACGCTAGCGCGCGGCGGCGGCCGTGAAGAAGGCGTCGATCGCGTCCGCGTCGAGATCGTAGACCTCTGCGACGAAGCTCATGAACGTGTCGCCCATGCTGATCGTCGTCAGGGTCGCGATGGTGATCTGGAGGTCGGCCTGTTCGGCGTCGGAGCGCGCAGACAGAGCCTCGGAGAGCCTGGCGGGCAGCGTTCCGGTCGTGACCGCAGTCACCGCTTCTTCCGTGGTGACCAGACCTGCTGATCTTGCCTGAAGCCAGAACTGCGTCTTGGTGATCGTGGTCGGCGCCGCCACCGGATCCGCCGCCCGGTCAGAGGTGCTGAACCCCTTCCCCTTCACAGCGAAGACCTTCCGCGCGGCGATGTCATCCATGATGCCCGCGATCTGCGCCTCGGTCACCGCGATCCCGCCGCCCCCCGTCGAGGTCGAGAGCGTTCCATAGCCTTTGTCGTCGATGAACAGCTGCATCAGACGCACACCCCCCAGATGCTCATGTTGACCGCATAGTTCGGCCCGATGTTCTGTGTCTTCTTCATCCAGAGGCGGATCGTGTAGCTATGCCCGATGGTCAGGTTGCCATAGGCGATCCCGCCGGCCGCGGGCGCGGCATAGCCCAGCCCGCTCTGGTTTTGCGTGGAGGACCCGAACTGCGCCCCGGTGTTCGCGTTTGCCCCGGAGGTGTTGTCGTAGATCTCAAGGTAGGCAAGGAAGTCGCACCCGTCGTCATGGTTGCAGCCGATGGCGAACCGCGCCGCGGCACTGACGAACCTTCCGGTCGCCGTGAACGTCACGCTCAGTCGGTTCTGGAACGAGGTGGTCAGATCGGAGGTGTCCCCGCCGGATGCGGAGATTGCCTGCTTGCGGCCCTCCATCTGCCCGAGGTTCACGGCGTTGCCGTCCTCGATCGCCGCCGGGACCGCGACCTGGCCGGTGAACGTGGCGCCGGCCGCCGTGGGCGACCAGGTGCCCGCCGCCTGGTCGAAGGTGCCGAGCACGATCCACCCGCTGTTCGTGCTGTTGCGCATCTTCAGCGTGCTGGTCGTGGAATTGTAGACAAGCTGCCCGGCCCATGTGGTGGAGGGATCGTCACTTCCGATGTTGGTCGAGATCACCGCCTCCAGCATGGTGAGGAGCTCCCGGAAGGCATCGGCCCCCGCAACGCCCGAGGTCAGTTGAAGATCGGTCTGGCTCATGCTGCCTCTACCCCATATCCGAGTGCCTGATAGTCCAGCTGGGCGGTGTGCGTGCTGACCGCGCCCGCGCTGTCATAGATGGTGATGGTGAACCCGCCGGGCCCTTTGCCGGTGATCTCGTAGCGATCGCCGCTCTCAAGGTTCGAGAGGGCGACCTGCAACGCCTTGAGCGAATGCAGCGGGCTTGCGAAGGCGATCGTCGCGGATCCCGTGACGTCGATATCGGCCCCGGAGATCCAGCGGTCCGGCATGTCGATCGCCACGGATATGCTTCTGACCACCGGCGTCAGCGAGCTGTCCTCGCTCGACAGCTTGAGGCGGAACCGCCAGGCGCGGGCGGTGATGTCCGACACGACGAAGGTCCGCCAGTCCGTCCACACGGGCGATCCGGCGGGATCGTCGTCGGTCGTGCTCACCTGGATCTGCACGTTGATCCGGTCGTAATCCTCGGCGGTGCCGTCCCAGGGCGCCGTCCATTCGTTCCAGGGGAGCGACAGCTCCTCCCACGAGACGTCATCGCGGTGGAGCTCGACCACGACGCGGGGCGTGATGCGCATCCTCATCGCCTGCGAAACCTCCGGCATCGCCCGCCGCGCCTTTGCCGCCCGGGGGCACGACGTCTGGTCCTGCGACCTCGACCCGGCCGAGGACGGCAGCAACCGGCACATCCGCTGCGACGTGCGCGACGGGATCCTCACCGAAGGCTGGGACCTGCTCGCGGTCCTGCACCCGCCCTGCACGCGCCTCTGCCGCTCCGGGCGGCGCTGGATGTCCGGTCCGGGCAAGTGGACCGCGCCGAAGGTACTGCCGCAGGGCCGCAGCTGGGCCGACATGCGGGCGGAGTTCGAGGAAGGCGTGAGCGTCTTCACCGCGTGCTGGTCGGCGCCGATCGCACGGGTCGCAATCGAGAACCCCGAGATGAACGATCTCGCGCGGGATCGCATGCCCGCGGATCTTCCGGCACCGCACATGGTGCAACCGTTCTGGTTCGGTGAACCACGGTACAAGGCCACCGGCTGGTATCTGCGCGGTCTGACCCCGCTGGAGCCGACCGACATGCTGGAGGAGCCCGAGCGCGGCTCCGACGCGTGGAAGCGCTGGAACGAGGTTCACCGCATGCCGCCCGGGCCGGAGCGGGCACGGCTGCGCAGCCGGTCATTAACCGGGATGATGGCCGCCGCAGCGGATCAGTGGGGCGGTCAGGCCGCTGCCGCAATCACAGCTTAACAGGGTGTCGCACACCATGCTGACCTTCGATTTCACCCCCCGCCTCCTGCCCGCGCCACAGGCCGCGCACTACATCGGCGTGTCGGTCAGCACCCTCGCGAAACTGCCAATCCTTCGGCGCGAGCTGCGCGGCAAGCGGGTCTATGACCGGCTCGACCTTGACGAGTATGTTTCGACGCTGCCCTATGAGGGCGCCCCAGAGAGCGAAAGCGAGGAGCAAAGCGCGTGCGACAAGGCATTCGGCCTGTGAAGCTTCCCCGCGTCAACAGGGTCGGCCGCTATCGGTATCACCGCGTCACCGGCGCCCGCCTCCCCGCCCTGCCGGAGACGCACCCGGATTTCGTAGCGGCATGGGCCGCGGAGGACGCGAAGGGCGCGCCGCAGAGGACCAGGGGCAAGCCCGGTTCGATCGCCGCCACCTGTGGGGCCTACCTGAAGTCGGAACAATATCTCGGCCTCTCGTCCGCCTACCGCCGCATCATCCGCCGGAACATTGACGAGATCTCGGAGAAGTACGGTGACGCGCCGATGTCTGGCGTGCTCGACCGGCATATTGAATCGGATCTGGCGAAGCTCAAACCGCATCCGTCCCGGCAGCGCCTCAAGGCCTGGCGCCAGCTCTGCACCTGGGCGAAGGATGCCGGACTGATCAAGCGCGACCCGTCAATCGCGATCAAGGCCAAGCGGGCGCCGAAAACCGAGGGCCACGTTGCCTGGACGAAGGACGACATCGCCAAGGTTCGCGAGAAATGGCCGATCGACAGCCCGCGGCGGCTCGCGGTCGAGCTGGCCTTCTGGACGGGCTGTCGGATCTCTGACCTTGTCACGCTGAATCGCGGAATGGTCGGCTCGGATGGCGTGCTGACGTTCCGCCAGGCGAAGACGGGTGGCCTTGCGCACGTGCCCTGGAGCTGCGCCCTCCCAGCGTTCGCGGACGTGGAGACCCATCGGCACCTGATGGCCTGCATCGAGGCGCAAGGAGGCGCCATGCTTTACTTGACGACGGCAGCAGGCAAGCCGCGCTCCGCGAAGGCCGTGGACAACTGGATCGCCGAGAGCGCGCGAGAGGCAGGCCTCACCGGCAGGAGCGCGCACGGGCTACGCAAGGCGCGGCTGACCGACCTCGCGGAGCGTGGCGCGCCGGCGCTGGCGATGATGAGCTGGGGAGGGCACGAGACGCTTTCCGAGGTCCAGCATTACATCGAGGCGGCGAACCGGAAGCGGTCGATTTATGGGGTGGAACAGGAGCAGAACATGCAAAAAGCTCGTTCCTAACTGCAAAATCACCACTTTTATAAAGCAATATCAGCAGCTTAAAAATTAGGTGGCGACCCCGGGAGGACTCGAACCCCCAACCTTGGACTTAGAAGGTCCCTGCTCTATCCGGTTGAGCTACGGGGCCGCTGCCGTCCAGATGCCCGAGCGCGCCGCAGGGTTCAAGTGAAACCTCGCGCAGACGCGGAGCGCGGCGCCCGAGCCGGGCGCCGTCGCGGGGGAGATGGGGCGCAAGGCAGGGCGTCAGCCCAGGGTGAGGGTCATGAACACGCTGTTGGGATCAGCCACATAATCGGCGAAGGGCGGGCATTCGGCGAACCCCGCCGCGGCATAGAGCGCGCGGGCCGGGGCGAAGGCGGGCTCCACCCCGGTTTCCAGCGACAGCCGTGCAAAGCCGGCCGTGCGCGCCTCGTCGATCAGGTGGGCGACCATGCGCCGGGCGTGACCGCGACCCCGAGCCTCGGCCGCGATATGCATCGACTTGATCTCGGCATGATCGGGTGTCAGCGCCTTCAGCGCCCCCATCCCGACCACCGCGCCCCCGTCGCTGAGCACGTAGAACCGGATCCCCTTCCCCGCCAGCGCGGCCGGGTCCAGGGCATGCACGCTCTCGGGCGGCGAGGTGTCGCGCATCAGCTGCAGGTGCCGCGCCAGCAGGTCGGCGACGGCGGGCGACAGCGGATCGCCGGTGGCGATGGTGGCCCCACCGGCCGTGGGAAGGGCCGGCGCGCTCATGGCTTGCTCCTCCCCTTCAGCGGCCCCATGTCCTGACCGTTGATCATGAGGTGCCCCTCGGGCGAGGACTGGATCGACCAGTTCAGATCGCCGTTCGCGCCGGGTTTCGAGAACCCGCGCGCCAGCATCAGCATCGGCACTGCCTTGGACTTGAGCTCATCCGGCATCCCGTCGACCGCCTTGAGCAGCGTGTCGTATCCCTTGGCCGTCACGAGGAAATCGAAGCTGGGCGTGCTGCCCTCGGGCGCGATAAGGGCGTTACCGTCGACCGTCAGCGCGTAGCCGTCGCCGATCACCGCGCTGTCCGAGGTGGCAAGCTTGAAATGCCCGTCGGGCAAGATCGCGGCGGCCAGCTTGTCCTTCATCTCGGGGCGTCCCGGGTCGGTGCCGCTGCGCAGCGCCTCGACCAGGATCTTCGCCGGCGCGGCAAGGTCGAAGCCGCTGCCGCGCAGATCCAGCACCACCTTCTCGGGCATCAGCGGCACGGTCCAGGGCGGCATCATCCCCTCGGGCACCGACAGGCCGTCGAGGGTGAGGGTTTCGCGCACGCGGCCGTCGGGCACGACCCCGGCCATGTCCACGTCGGCCGCCAGGTGATCGATGCCGAATTCCCCGATCGGCGTCTGGATCTTCACCGTGTCGGCACGGCTCGTGCCCTTGACCGCGTCGAAGAGCGGCAGCGCGGCCGAAATCGCATCGGCCAGCTCGTCCTTCGCCGCCTTGACCTCGAGGTCCGAGGGATGGGCAAGGAACCAGCGGTAGAGGCCGAGGATCCCGGCGATGCGCACCCCCTTGCCGTCAATGCTCTGCTGGCCGGTCTCGGCGGTCGCGGTGAAGCTCAGGCCCCGGCCCGACGGGCTGCCGTCGGCCTTCAACGGCGGGTCCATCGAGACCGTCTCGGTCAGGCCGGAAAAGCTCTGATCGACGCTGAAGTCGGCACTGTCGGCGCTGCCCCCGACGGTGGCGCGCGCCTCGACCCGGTCGAGCGCATAGCTGGTCCGGGTCGCCGGCGCGCCCTTGTCGTGGGTGGTCGAGGTCATCTTGACGTCACGCAGGCCGGTGCGGCTCTCGCGGAAGGCCATCAGCGCCTCGTCGAAGCTGCCGGTCGAGGTGACATCGGCGATCTGCAGCGACTGCTCCATCTTGCCGCGGACCTTCAGCGAGGCGTCGAAGTCCTTGATATTCATATCGGTCTTCCACAGGCCGCCGCCAAGATCGGTCAGCCTCTGCGTCAGCCTCGGCAGGGTCACGCTGACGTCCGGCGGCAGCTTCGCGATCAGCGGGGCCGGGTCGATCGTCAGGGTGTAGTGGTCGCCGTCCGGCACCACCGACACGACCCCGGGCACATCGCCAAAATAGCCCGAGATCGCGGTTTCAAGCCGGGTTGCCCCCGCTTGGGTGGCCGGACGGGCGGAGGGCGCCGCCGCAGATTGGCTTCCCCCGGTCTGCGCCCGCGCCGCGGTCAGGAGCGGCGGCGTCGCAAGCATCGGGGCGGCAAGGGCGAGCGCGGCGATCAGAACGGTCGCGGCGGGCTTCGGTCTCATCCGGAAAACTCCTGGCATCGGACTGGTCGTTTCGCGGGCCACCCGGGTGCCGGGGCCCTGATCCGACTGTGACGCCCCGCGCGCCCGGTGTCCAGTTCGGGGCGCCTCCTAGGGGGGATGACGCGGATGCGGGCGGCCCACCCACGCCTTCCGGCGACGCCAGGGGTTTCCCTTGGATTGACGCCATGCCGGGGCATTCGAGGATCGCCGCCGGACCGCCGCATTTCCCCGACGCGGCAGGCGCAGGTTCGGCCCCTAGTTCAGCGTGAACCGGATCGGCGCGGTCAGGGCCAGCTCGGCCCCCGGCGGCGGGGCCGGCATGGGCGAGGCGCGGCGCACCATCGCGACCACCGCGGCGTCGAGATCCGCATGACCCGAGGAGCCAATCACCCGAACCGAAACCACCTGCCCCGCCGGATCGAGCCGGAACATGACGGTGACGACGCCGGCCTCTCCCCTTGCCCGCGCCCCGGCTGGATAGCGCTTGTAGCGCATCAGATGCGCCTCGAGCCGGGCGTGCCAGTCGGCCAGAGCCCGCGACGAGGCCGCCTGACCGGCAGAGGAGCGCGGCGCCGTCGTCCGTGCCGCCTGCCGGACGGGCGCCGCCGCCCGCTGGCTGGCGCTTCGGTTGGCGCTCCGACTGGCACGCAGACTACGCGCCGGCGAGACCGCGGGCCGGTCATGGGGGCGCGGCGAGGCGTCCGGCGCCGCGGAAGACGCCGCCGGCGGTGGTCTTGCGGGGTTGGCGGGTTCCGGCGGCGGCGGGTCCGGCCGGAGCACCGCCACAGATTGTGGCCCCGATTGCGCCCCCGGCGGTGATGCCCGCAAGACAGGCGCCGCCGCGCCGACCGCTGGCACCGCCGGGGGAATATCCTGCGCCGGGGCGGTGGCGGGACGTGGTGGCGTCACGGCCGCGTCGGGGGCGGCTCTATCGGGTGACGGCGTGTCCGGCACGGCCTGCGGCTGGCGCCCCATGGCCATCGCGGCGCTGTCGGCCGCGCTGGCCTCCGGGGATAGGTCAACCATCACCGCGGGCGCCGCGGCTTGCGGCGACGGGCTCTGCCGCGCCTCCAGCGCCCAGCCCACCGCCCCGGCATAGGCGAGCCCCACGACCAGCGCGGCCCCGGCCCATCGGCCCCGGCCGCCGCGCTCTGCCTCCAGCCGCTGAGCCCAGCCCGTCACCCGCCCTGCCCTCCGACACCGCCCGTCTCCAGCCCGACCAGCGCGATCTTCAGGTAGCCCGCATCGCGCAACCGGTTCATCACCGCCATCACCGCGCCATAGCTCAGCCCCCTGTCCGCCCGCAGGAACACCCGCGTCCCGCGGTCTCCGCCGCTGGCCCGGTCAAGCGCCGCGCCAAGCGCCCCCGGCGTCACAGAATGCGCGCCCAGGGTCAGCGACCCGTCCGCCTGCGCGGTGAGGTAAAGCGGCGCGGGAGGACGCTGCGCAGGCCGCGCGGTGGATCCGGGCAGGTCGACCGGCACATCGACGGTGGCCAGCGGCGCCGCCACCATGAACACGATCAGAAGCACCAGGATCACGTCGATGAAGGGGGTGACGTTGATCTCATGCGCCTCCTCCGCCAGCCCCGCGTCGTCATCCCTCCGGCGGAGGCGCCGCGCCATGGCTCAGCCCTCCCGGCCGGGCAGGCGGCGGTAATCGGCATCGCGGCTGACCAGCCGCTCGATCCCGGCCGCCACGTCGCGAAGCCCGGCGCGGTAGGCCGCCGTACGCCGGGTGAAGAGGTTGTAGATCACCACTGCCGGGATCGCCGCCACCAGCCCCGCGGCCGTGGCCATCAGCGCCTCGGCGATGCCCGGGGCGACCACGGCAAGGTTGGTCGTCTGCGCCTGGCTGATGCCCACGAAGGCGTTCATGATGCCCCAGACCGTCCCGAACAGCCCGACGAACGGCGCCGTCGCCCCGATCGTCGCGAGGATGCCCGTGCCGCGCCGCATACGCCTGAGCGCATGCGCCTCGATCTGGTCGAGCGCCGAGGCGACCCGCTCCTTCATCCCCTCGGTCCCGGCCCGGTCCAGCGCGCCGGCCGACAGCGCCGCCTCCTCACCCGCCGCGGCGATCATGAGCGCGGCAGGCCCCGGCCCGGCGCCCGCCTCCGCCGCCTCGTCCAGCCTGCGCGCGGTGGCCAGCACCAGCGCCACGCGGCCAAGGGCGCGGCGGGCGCCCGCGAATTCCACCATCTTCGCAAGCCAGATCACCCAGGTCGCCAGGCTGGCCAGCCCGAGCAGGATCATCACCGCCTTCACCACCCGATCGGCGTGCAGGAACATCCCCGCGGGCGACAGGTCGCGCGGCAGGTCGGCGCGGGCTGCGGGGCCAGCGGTGGGGGGGGCGTGGGGCCCTGCCCGGGCGGTATCGGCAGGCGCACCGGGCGCGGGCACCGCCGCCCCCCGCCCCGCGGTGGGTCCGCGCAAGCCGTCCACCCCCGGGATCGCCCCCGGCGAGGTCCTCCCGCCCCGGACCGCAGACTCCCCGGCTTTCGGGAGGGGGCCGCCATCGGCACCGGGGATTGCACCGGGCGATGGACTTTGCGATGGGCTTTGCGAGGAGTTTTGCGGGACGCTCTGTTGCGGCACCGGCGCCGTCACCGCAGGCGCATCCTCCCCCGACGCCAGAGCGCTTTGCGACAGCGCCGGCCCGGGCAGCACCGCGGGGCCAATAAGTGCCAGCGTCACGAGACCCGCAACAAGCCAGTCCGGCAGTCGCTGCGGCAAAGCGGGAGGGGCGTGGCGGAGGGGCATGGCGCTGGCTCTCGGCTGGCATCCCCGGCGGGGACCTCGCCCCCCTCGTTACCCACTCGCAGGCGGGTTGTGAACACCATGCGCCGCCGCGAAGCGCCGCATCTCGGCCGGTGCCGGCCCCGCGCCGGTGAAGGTCTTCACGTAATCGGGGATCCGGGTCATGCGCAGGTCCATCGTCTCGGCCACCTGCATCGAGATATAGCCGATCTGCACGAGATAGACCGTCCGCGCCCGCACGTCCGCCTCCCCCTCGGCAAAGCCGAAGCGCGCGAACATCGCCCGGATCGCCCGCAACCGCGCCGCGTCGGCCGCGTTTACCCGTGCCGCCACCGCCGGGTCGCCATGCGCCCAGCCGCGCACCGCCCTCTCGAACCCCGCACCGAACGGCCCGTCCTCGAGGAAGATGCCGATGAGGTTGAGCACCGCCTCCTGCACCGTCTCGGAATAGCGTTCGGTCGCCGCCACCAGCGAGCCGGTATTCCCGGCCTCCCACAGCTCCAGCAGCGCGTCGAGAAGGGCCGCACGATCGGCAAAGAACCAGTAGAAGCTGGTGCGCGCCAGGCCCAGCCGGGCGGCCAGCGGCTGGATCTTGACCGCATCGAGCCCGCTCTCCTCAAAGGCCGCACGGGCCGCGTCGAGCCAGAGCGCGCGCGAGCCGCGCCAGCCGCCGGCTTTCTCCGCGCCGGTCTTCTCCGCGCCGGTCTTCTCTGCGCTCGTCTCGACGCTTTGTGGGGTGTCGTCCTGCATACCCCTGCATAGCCGCCGGGCAGCGGCAGGGCAAGAAAATGTCCACCGATGAACCCGGACTTGACACAAGTGAACATTCTGCGGAATCGTTCGCTCAGCAACCGGAGCCCCGCCATGTCGAACGATCCCCTGCTGCAGCCCTATCAGCTCAAGCATCTGACCCTGAAGAACCGCATCATGACCACCGCGCATGAACCCGCCTACCCCGAGGACGGGATGCCCAAGGCGCGGTACGTCGCCTATCACGCGGAACGGGCGAAGGCGGGGGTGGCGCTGGCGATGACCGCGGGATCCGCCGCCGTGTCGAAGGACAGCCCCCCGGTCTTCAACAACATCCTCGCCTACCGCGACGAGGTCGTGCCGCATATCCGCAACCTCACCGACGCCTGCCACGAACACGGCTGCGCGGTGATGATCCAGCTCACCCACCTCGGCCGGCGCACGACCTGGTCCAAGGGCGACTGGCTGCCCTCGGTCTCGTCCTCGAAGCACCGCGAACCGGCGCACCGGGCGTTTCCGAAACGCGCGGAGGACTGGGATATCGCGCGGATCATCGGCGATTTCGCCGACGCGACGGAGCGGATGAAGGCCGGCGGCATGGACGGGGTGGAGCTGGAGGTCTACGGCCACCTGCTCGACCAGTTCTGGTCGCCGCTGACCAACGATCTGGAAGGGCCCTACGGCGGCCAGACGCTGGACAGCCGGATGAAGCTGGTGCTGGACGTCCTCGCCGGGATCCGCAAGCGCGTGGGCGACGACTTCCTCGTCGGCGTGCGCTTCACCGCCGACGAGGTCGAGGCCCGCGGCATCGACCCCGAGGAGGGTCTGGAGATCGCCAACCGGCTGAAGGCCTCGGGCCACGTCGATTTCCTGAACGTCATCCGTGGCCGCATCCATACCGACCCGGCGATGACCGACGTGATCCCCGTGCAGGGGATGAAATACGCCCCCCACCTCGATTTCGCGGGCTCGGTCCGTGCCGCGACCGGCCTGCCGACCTTTCATGCCGCGCGCATTCCCGATGTCGCCACCGCGCGCCACGCCGTGGCCTCGGGCCTTCTCGACATGGTGGGCATGACCCGCGCCCACATGGCCGACCCGCATATCGTGCGCAAGGTCGTCGAGGGCCGCGAGGATGAGATCCGTCCCTGCGTCGGCGCCACCTTCTGCCTCGACCGGATCTATGCGGCGGGCGAGGCGCTGTGCATCCACAACCCCGCCACGGGGCGCGAGCTGACGATGCCGCACACGATCACCCCCGCCGCCATCCGCCGGAAGGTCGTCGTCGTCGGCGCCGGCCCCGCGGGGCTGGAGGCCGCCCGCGTCGCCGCCGAGCGCGGCCACGAGGTGACGGTGTTCGAGGCCCAGCCCGACCCTGGCGGCCAAGTCCGCCTGACCGCGCTGAACCCGCGGCGGCGCGAGATGATCGGCATCATCGACTGGCGCATGGCGCAATGCGCCGCGCGCGACGTGACCTTCCATTTCAACACCTTCGCCGAGGCCGCGGACGTGACCGCGCTCGCCCCCGACGTGGTGATCGTCGCGACCGGGGGCCTGCCCAACACCGAGCTCTACGAAAGCGGCCATGACCAGGCGAACGTCATCAGCGCCTGGGATCTGATCTCGGGCGACGCCAAGCCCGGGCAGGAGGTGCTGATCTACGACGAGAGCGGCGATCACCCCGGGCTGATGGCGGCGGAAGTGGCGGCGAAGGCTGGCGCGACGGTCGAGGTGATGACGCCGGACCGCATGTTCGCCCCCGACATCATGGCGATGAACCTCGTGCCCTACATGCGCGAATTGCAGTCCCGCGACGTGACCTTCACCGTCACCCGCCGCCTCAGGGACGTCACGCGCGAAGGCAACCGGCTGGTGGCGACGATCGGCACCGACTACAGCGATTTCACCAGCACCAAGAGCTACGACCAGGTGGTGGTGAACTACGGCACGATGCCGCTGGACGATCTCTATTTCGATCTCAAGCCGCTGTCGTCGAACCTCGGCGAGGTCGATTACGAGGCGCTGATCGCCGGCCGCCCGCAGCAGGTCTCCTCCAACCCCGATGGAGGGTTCCAGCTTTACCGCATCGGCGATGCGGTCAGCAGCCGCAACACCCATGCCGCGATCTACGACGCGCTGCGCCTGGTCAAGGATCTCTGACCCGCGCTGCCCCGCGCCCCCTCACCCGACGGGGCGCGGGGCAGCGCGGAAAATGAGCAGGAAAAGGAAAAGGGGGCCCGGAGGCCCCCTTCCCTGTCGTCCGTAAGGACCGGCAGATTACATCATGCCGCCCATGCCGCCCATGTCGGGCATGCCGCCGCCGGCCGGGGCACCATCCTTGGCGGGACGGTCAGCGACCATCGCCTCGGTGGTGATCAGCAGGCCGGCGATCGACGCGGCATCCTCGAGCGCGGTGCGCACGACTTTGGCCGGGTCGATGACGCCGAACTTGAACATGTCGCCATATTCTTCGGTCTGGGCGTTGAAGCCGAACTTCAGATCGTCCGATTCGCGGATCTTGCCCGCGACGACCGAGCCGTCGACACCGGCGTTCTCGGCGATCTGGCGCAGCGGCGCTTCCAGCGCCTTGCGGACGATCGCGATACCGGCGTTCTGGTCGCTGTTGAGGCCTTCGACACCGTCAAGCGCCTTGGCACCCTGGATCAGCGCCACGCCACCACCGACGACCACGCCTTCCTGCACGGCCGCGCGGGTCGCGTTCAGGGCGTCGTCCACACGGTCCTTGCGCTCTTTCACTTCGACTTCGGTCATGCCGCCGACGCGGATGACGGCGACGCCACCGGCGAGCTTGGCCACACGCTCCTGCAGCTTCTCGCGGTCGTAGTCCGAGGTGGTTTCCTCGATCTGGGTGCGGATCTGACCGACACGCGCCTCGATCTCGGCCTTGTCACCGGCGCCGTCGACGATGGTCGTCGCGTCTTTGGTGATCGTGACCTTCTTGGCGGTGCCGAGCATGTCCATACCGACGTTCTCGAGCTTCATGCCGAGATCTTCCGAGATCACCTGACCGCCGGTCAGGATCGCGATGTCCTGCAGCATGGCCTTGCGGCGATCGCCGAAGCCCGGAGCCTTGACGGCAGCGATCTTGAGGCCGCCACGCAGCTTGTTGACCACGAGGGTCGCCAGCGCTTCGCCTTCCACGTCCTCGGCGATGATGAGGAGCGGCTTCTGCGACTGGATCACCTGCTCGAGGAGCGGCACCATCGGCTGCAGCGACGAGAGTTTCTTCTCGTGCAGCAGGATGAGGCAATCGTCGAGATCGGCGATCATCTTGTCGGCGTTGGTGACGAAGTAGGGCGAGAGGTAGCCGCGGTCGAACTGCATGCCTTCGACGACTTCGGTCTCGGTCTCGAGGCCCTTGTTCTCTTCGACGGTGATGACACCCTCGTTGCCGACCTTCTGCATCGCGTCAGCGATCTGCTTGCCGATTTCGGCTTCGCCGTTGGCCGAGATGGTGCCGACCTGGGCCACTTCGGCCGAGTCGTTCACCGGGCGGGCCGCGGCCTTGATCGCGTCGACGACCTTGGCGGTGGCCAGGTCGATGCCGCGCTTGATGTCCATCGGGTTCATGCCCGCGGCGACCGACTTCATGCCTTCCTTGACGATGGCCTGGGCCAGCACGGTGGCGGTGGTGGTGCCGTCGCCCGCTTCGTCGTTGGTGCGCGAGGCAACTTCTTTCACCATCTGCGCGCCCATGTTCTCGAACTTGTCCTCAAGTTCGATCTCTTTGGCGACAGAAACACCGTCCTTGGTGATGCGCGGGGCACCGAACGATTTCTCGATGACGACGTTGCGGCCTTTCGGGCCGAGGGTCACCTTCACCGCATCGGCGAGGATGTTCACACCCTTCAGCATCCGGTTGCGGGCATCCGAATTGAACTTGACGTCCTTGGCAGCCATGTTGCTTGCTCCTGGTTGTCTGACGTTACGTTGAAAAGTCTGCGATCCCGGCGCCTATCAGGCGATGATGCCGAGGATGTCGCTTTCCTTCATGATAAGCAGCTCTTCGCCGTCGACGGTGACCTCGGTCCCCGACCACTTGCCGAAGAGAACGCGGTCGCCGGCCTTCACGGCCATCGCGATCAGCTCGCCCGAGTCCTTGCGCGCGCCTTCGCCGCAGGACACGATCTCGCCCTCGGCCGGCTTTTCCTTGGCGCTGTCGGGGATGATCAGACCGCCCTTGGTCTTTTCTTCGCTTTCGACGCGGCGGACCAGCACGCGGTCATGCAGCGGTTTGAATGCCATCTGAGAACACTCCCTAGGTTCCAGTTCAAATCTGATTAGCACTCACTCGGGGTGAGTGCCAACGAGATCGGACTTAGGCAACCGGTCTGGGCCTGTCAAGCATCCACCCTTGCATTTTGACCCTGCATGTCGGCCCCGCATTCCGAAGCTACCCGGCCTCGGCGACGAATGGCGCGGCTGTTGGCAATCCGGTGTTCCGGTGGCAGGTTTCCGCTGACGGCCGCCGGACCGGACGGCGCGGAGGGAGGCCGGGGGTAAGGCGTGTGAGGACAGGGGTGTGACGATGACGACAGGACGCTGGCTGAGGCGTGCAACGGCGGCAGGCGGGGCCCTCGCGCTGGCCGCATGGCTCGGGGCTCTCGCACCCGTGGACGCGGAAACCGCCGCCTCCCCTCCGGCACCGGCTGCCACCTGTTCGGGCCACGACCTGATCGCCGGCATAACGGCGGCGCAGAAGGCACGGCTGGTGGGCGACGCGCCCTACCCCACCGGCAATCTCTGGCAGGCGACGCGGGGCGACGAACAGGTGACGCTGGTCGGCACCTATCACCTCGACGACCCGCGCTTCGCGCCGATGCGCGCGCGCATCGCGCCGCTCCTCGAACGCGCCTCGGCGCTTCTGGTCGAGGCTTCCGCCGAGGACCAGCAGAAGCTGAGCCGGGAAATCGCCGCCGATCCGTCGCGGATGTTCATCACCTCCGGCCCCACCCTGCCCGATCAATTGCCCGAACCGCTCTGGCAGCAGCTGAGCGCGGCGATGAAGGCGCGGGGCATCCCCACGATCCTCGCCGCCAAGTTTCAGCCCTGGTACGTGGCGATGATTCTGTCGATCCCGCCCTGCGCGATGGCCAGCCTGCGCGACGCGCAGAAAGCGACCGGCGGCGGCCTCGACCGGCAACTGATCCGGATCGCCGAGGCGGAGGGCGTGCCGGTGCGCTCGCTCGAGCCCTGGAACACCACATTCAAGATCTTCGACACGCTGGGCACCGGAGACCAGATCGCGATGATTCGCAGCGCGCTGGCTATGGACGATCCCTCGGGCGACATGTTCGTGACCACGGCGAACGCCTATTTCCGCGGCCAGCACCAGCTGATCTGGGCGCTTGGCCGCGCGCGGTCGCTCGACCAGCCGGGCGAGGACCCGGCGGCGCTGAAGGCGGATTTCGCGCAGGTCCAGTCGGTGATGCTCGACGACCGCAACCGCGCCTGGCTACCGGTGATCGAGACGGCGGCAGCCAACGGCCCGGTGGTTGCGGCCTTCGGCGCCGCGCATCTGGGCGGCCGCGACGGCGTGCTCGCGCTGCTGCATGGGGCAGGATGGACGCTCACCCGCCTCGATCCCTGATCCCGGCCACCGCTCCGCCCCATCGCGTGGCCACATCGACCGGGCCCGCCGCGATCTGCCTCGCCGCGATCTGCCGCGCCGCGCCCCGCCGGGCGATGCCGCGGCGCGGCGAGGCCGGGGTGACAATCTTCGGCCGAGTGCCTATAAGACGCCCGAAATCTACCCTTTCGCAGCGGATGTTCCCCATGATCAAGGTCTTCGGCCACAAGTCCCCCGACACCGACGCCACCCTCTCGCCCGTCATCTGGGCCTGGTACCTGAGCGAGGTGAGGGGCACCCCCGCCACCCCGGTTCTGCTGGGCGAACCGAACACCGAGGCCGCCTTCGTCCTCGACCGCTGCGGCGTGACGAAGCCCGAGATCATCGCCGATGTGGCCGAGGGCGAGGAATGCGTCGTCGTCGACACCAACAACCCGGCCGAGCTGCCCCCCTCGATCAACGAGGCGAAGGTGCTGCAGGTGATCGACCACCACATGCTGGCCGGCGGCCTGAAGACCAAGACCCCGATCGAGATCACCATCCGCCCGCTGGCCTGCACCGCCACCGTGATGCACGACCTGATGGGCGACGATGCCGCCAAGATGCCCGCGGGTATCAAGACGGCGATGCTGTCGTGCATCCTGTCCGACACGCTGGAATTCCGCTCCCCCACCACGACCGACCATGACCGCGCGGTGGCCGAGAGACTCGCGGCCGACCTCGGCATCTCCGTCCCGGACTACGCGGGCGAGATGTTCGCCGCGAAATCCGATGTCTCGGCCTTCTCCGACGCAGAGCTGCTGCGCATGGATTCGAAGGAATACGAGCTGGGCGGCAAGCAACTGCGCGTCTCGGTGCTGGAAACCACCGCGCCGCAGGTCCTCCTCGACCGCAAGGACGCGCTGATGGGGGCCATGCCCGGCGTCGCCAAGGAAGACGGCGCCGACCAGGTCCTGCTCTTCATCATCGACATCCTGCGCGAAGAGGCCACCCTCCTGGTGCCCACCGGCCTCGTGAAGGAAATCGCCGAGAAAAGCTTCGGCGCCACCGTCTCGGGTGACACTGTGGTGCTGCCGGGGATCATGAGCCGCAAGAAGCAGATCATCCCGGCGCTCGCGATCTGAGGGCAGGACAGCGGGGGCCAGCCCCCGCACCCCCGGGATATTTTCGCTCAGAAGAAGGGAACGATCCGGCTCCCGGTTTCTTCTGAGTGGAAATATCCCCGCCGGAGGCCTCCGCCGCAGGCGGACACGGAGAATGCCATGAGCCACCCCACGACCCGGATCGTCAGTTCGCTGGCCGAGATGTCGCAGCCCTATCGCTCCATCCTGTGCGATCTCTGGGGCTGCCTGCACAATGGCAAGCAGGCCTGGCCCGAGGCGGTCGAGGCGTTGCGCGGGTTCAAGGCGGGCGGCGGCAAGGTGGTGTTGCTGACCAACGGGCCGCGGCCTTGGACCGAGGTTCAGAAGCAGCTCGACCGGTTGGGCGTGCCGCGCGATTGTTACGACGCGATCGCCAGCTCGGGCGATGCCGCGCAGGAGGCGATCGCCGGGGGAGCGGTGGGGCGGAAGGTGTTCCACCTCGGCCCCGAGAAGGACCTGCCGCTGTTCCGGACGCTGCCCGAGGCCACGCAGGTGGAGCTGGTGCCGCTTGCGCAGGCCGAGGGCATCGTCTGCACCGGCCCGTTCGACGACCGCACCGAGACGCCCGAGGATTATCGCGCGATGTTCCTCGAGGCGCGGACCCGGGGCCTGCCCTTCCTCTGCGCCAATCCCGACATCGTGGTCGACCTGGGCGAGACCCGGATCTACTGCGCCGGGGCGCTGGCCAAGGCCTACGAGGACGAAGGCGGTGAGGTCCTGTGGATCGGCAAGCCCTATCCGCAGGTCTACGACCTTGCGCGGCGACGGCTGGGCGAGGTCGGCGGCAGCCTGCAGGAGACCGACATTCTGGCGATCGGCGACGGCATCGCCACCGACATCCGCGGCGCGATGCAGGAGGGCTTCGACACGCTCTTCGTCACCGGCGGGCTGGCCGCGGCGGAGTTCGGCGCCGATCCGCTGGCCCCCGATCCCGCGAAGGTCGATGCGTTCTTGCAGGACAATCTGTTGTCCGTGACCGCGGCGATCCCCCGGCTGCGCTGATTTCGGCTGCGCTACCACCTGCCCGGGTGCCCCATGCCCGGATCCGCCCGCCAAACGGCAGGGCAGTAAAATTACACCCGCAAACACATATACGAAAGATTATTACGCACAATACTTGCGCAGTTTGGAAACCGGCGCTATGCTGCACTGCAACATAAGTGACGGAAAGCGCCAGATGCTCGACAAGCCCCAGCCATTCGGACCGAACCGGAACGACAACCTGCCGCGTGGCACGATCTACATCGAGGACCTCGAGGTAGGTATGGAGCGGACGCTGCTCAAGCAGGTCACCGACCGCGATATCGAGATGTTCGCCGAAGTGTCGAGCGACCGCAACCCCGTCCATCTCGACGACGCCTATGCCAAGGAATCGGTCTTCGAGGGGCGTATCGCGCATGGCATGCTGACCGCAGGGCTGATCTCGGCGGTGATCGGCGAGCAGCTCCCGGGCCACGGCACGATCTATCTTGGGCAGACGCTGAAGTTCGTGGCCCCCGTGCGGCCCGGAGATCCGGTGGAAACCCGGGTCAAGGTGCTGGCGATCGACCATGCGAAGCGGCGGGTCACCCTTGATTGTCGGTGCCTTGTGGGCGATACGGTCGTCGTGAAGGGCGAGGCGCTGGTTCTGGCGCCCAGCCGCAAGTTCGACTGACGGCGGGCCGCCCCGCCCGGGGGCGCCGATGAGGATTGTCACGACATGGCAGGGGCTTGAGCCCCTGGATCGGGGGGCATCCGTCGCCATGGGAAATTTCGACGGCCTGCATGTCGGCCACCAGTCGGTGATCGCGCAGGCCGCCGCCGCGGGCCGCCCCGGGGGGGCGCCGCTGGGCGTCATCACCTTCGAGCCTCACCCGCGTGAGGTCTTCGCCCCAGACGCCCCGCCCTTTCGCCTGATGAATCGCGCAGCCCGCGCCCACCGCATGGAAAAGCTGGGGGTGGAGCGGCTCTACGAGCTGCCGTTCTCGAAGGACCTGGCCGCGATGACGCCCGAGGGGTTCGTCGACGACGTGCTGGTTGGCGGCCTTGGCGTCGCGCATGTCGTCGTGGGCGCGGATTTCCACTTCGGCAAGGGGCGCGCGGGCGATGCGCAAACGCTGGTCGACCTGGGCCATGCGCGGGGCTTCGGCGTCACCATCGCCAGGCTGGTCCAGGCGGCGGGCGAGGAGGTTTCCTCCACGGCGATCCGCCGGGCGCTGACCGAGGGCCGCCCGCGCGATGCGCACCGGATGCTGGGCCACTGGCACCGGATCGAGGGCGCCGTGCTGCATGGCGACAAGCGCGGCCGCGACCTTGGCTTCCCCACCGCCAACATGGCGATCGCCGGGCTGCACCCGCCGCATTTCGGCGTCTACGCGGTGAAGGCGGATGTGCTGACCGGTCCCCATGCGGGGAGCTACCTCGGCGCCGCCAGCCTTGGCGTGCGGCCGATGTTCGGCGTGAACACCCCGAACCTGGAGACCTACCTGTTCGATTTCTCGGGCGATCTCTATGGCGCCGAGATGTCGGTCGCGCTGGTGGAGTATCTGCGCCCGGAGATGACCTTCGACGGGCTGGACGGCCTGATCGCGCAGATGAACGCCGATTGCGCCCGCGCGCGGGACGTCCTGGCAGCGGTCTGACCCTTGGCGCACCACCTGCGCCCTTTCCGGGGCCGACAGCGCCCCTTCCCACGATTGCCCGATGATCTTCTGACCGACACCTGACGGGCGTTGCGGCCTGCCGGTTCACCATGCGACGTGGGCTATTGCGCGGCGTGGCCAATGGTGCAGGCGCCGTGGCATTCGGCGCCCGGGGCCTCGACCTGCAGCGTCGCATGGGAAAGGCCGAATTCGCGCGCAAGGATGCGGCGCACCTCGGCCTCGGCGCCGTCTTCCGTCACCACGATATGCGCCTCGACCGAGGTGCTGCGCTCGTCGATCTGCCAGAGGTGCAGGTGGTGGATGCCGTCGACGCCCTGCACCGCGCGGATCCGGTCGGTCAGCGCGACAGCCTCGATGTCCGGCGGGGCGCCCAGCATCAGGATGCGGATCGCGGGGCCGATCTCGCTGACTGCGTGCCACAGGATCCAGGCCGAGATCGCCAGCGTCACCACAGGGTCGACCCAGCGCCAGCCGAAGGCCATGATCAGCAGGCCCGAAACCACCACCGCGACCGAGGTCCCCGCATCGGCGAGGTTGTGCAGAAAGGCCGCGCGGATGTTCATGCTTTCCTTCGACAGAGCGAAGGTCAGCGCCGCGGTGGCAAGGTTCACCACCAGCGCGATCGCAGCCAGCACGACGACGATGCCGCCGGCGACCTCGGGCGGATTGAAGAGCCGCAGCACGGCCTCGCCCGCCAGCCAGACCGAGATCAGGATCAGCGAGGTGTAGTTGACCAGCGCCGCCACCACCTCGGCCCGGCCGTAGCCGAATGTCATGGTGCTGTCCGCGGGACGCCGGGCGATGCGGCGCGCGGCATAGGCGATCACCAGAGTCGCCGCGTCTGACAGGTTGTGGATCGCGTCGGCGATCAGCGCGACCGAGCCCGAGACGATGCCACCCGCGATCTGCGCCACCGTCAGGATCAGGTTGACCGCCACCGCCAACGCCACCCGCCCGTCGCCCGCGTCGGGGTCGAGATGGTGGTGATGGTGCCCATGGGAATGGCCGTGCCCGTGAGAGTGGCCGTGGGAATGGTCGTGATGCGCGTGATCGTGGGGCATGTCCTACCTGAAGTTCGGTGCGCGTTCCTGCATGTTTGCCATCACCATCTCTATCTGGTTCGGCCCGCCGATGATACCCGCCTGCAACTCTGCCTCTCGCCGCAGCCCGGCACCGGGCGGCATGGTCCAGGTCTCGTCCACCAGCGCCTTGGATCCCGCCAGCGCCTCGGGCGAGCGGGCGGCAAGATCGGCCGCCATAGTCCGCGCGGCCGCCAGCGGATCGGCCGCGATGCGGGTCAGAAGGCCCAGGGATTGCGCCTCCTCTGCATCCAGAACCCGCCCGGACATCATCAGTTCCTTTGCAAGATCGGCGCGCATCAGTTTGGGCAGCGACTGGGTGATCCCCATGTCGGGGATCAGACCCCATTTCGCCTCCATCACCGAGAACCTCGCCCCCGGGGTCGCGATGCGGAAATCCGCCCCCAGCGCCAGCTGCATCCCAGCGCCGAAGGCCACCCCCTCGATCGCCGCGATCACCGGGACGGGCAGCGCGGCCCAACCGGTCACCGGCGCCTGGAAGCGGTTCGCGCCGGTCGCGTCGGCCTCGGCCATCTGCGCCTTCACCGCCGAGAGGTCGGCGGCGAAGCCCTGCATCACCGACAGGTCCAGCCCGGCAGAGAAACAGCCCCCCGCGCCCGACAGGATCACCGCCCTGAGGCCCGCGCGGCCCTTCAGCCCCCGCGCCGCCGCGGCGAGCGCGTCGAACACCTCCATCGTCCAGGCGTTCTTCTTCTCGGGACGGTTGAGCGTGACCTCGGCCACGCCGCCTTCGCCCATCGTCACGAGCACCGGCTCTGTCATCGGCTCTGTCATCGGCTCTGTCATCGTATCCTCCCCGTCGGCCTGGCGCCATCATGGCGCGGTGCGGCCGGGCGCGAAAGCGCGACGCCGGGTCAGGTAGCCGGCGATGGCGGCGGGGATCGGCGGCCGGGGAGCAATGGGGGGGGCGCCTCATGGCGGGCGACCGCAGAGTGGTTGGCGGCGGCAGTTGAGTATTTGGGCCAAGATGAAGGGGAACAATCCGGGCCGCCGCGGGTCAGTCGCAGCAGCCCCCGCCGGCGAGGTCGGACAGGATCGGGCAATCCGGGCGGTCGTCGCCCGCGCAACAATCGACAAGATGCGAGAGCGTGTCGCGCATCGCCTGAAGCTCGGCGATCTTGGCGTCGATGGCGGTCAGGTGCTCCTGCGCGATCCGCTTGACGTCGGAGGACGCGCGGCCCCGGTCCTCGTAAAGCGCCATGAGCGCGCGGCATTCCTCGATCGAGAAGCCCAGAGAGCGGGCGCGGCCGAGGAAGGAGAGCTTGTGCAGATGGGTCTCGGCAAAGTCCCGGTAGCCGTTGTCGCGGCGGTCAGGGTGGATCAGGCCGATATCCTCGTAATACCGGATAGTCTTGGGCGGCAGGCCTGCGCGGCGGGCGACCTCGGCGATGTTCATGCGTCTTCTCCCGTCATGTCCCGTTTCCCATCATGTCCTGTTGCCGGTCGGCCAGGGCCCCGCGCGTTTCAGGCGCAGGGCGTTCGAAACGACGATGACAGACGAGGCGGCCATGGCGGCGGCGGCCAGCATGGGCGACAGCATCGGCCCGCCAAACGGCGCCAGGATGCCCGCGGCCACCGGGATCAGGACCACGTTGTAGCCGAAGGCCCAGCCGAGGTTCTGGCGGATGTTGCGCATCGTCGTGCGCGAGAGCTGCACCGCCTGCGCCACGCCCGCCGGGTCGCCCGACATCAGGACGAGGTCGGCCGTCTCGATCGCCACGTCGGTGCCGGTGCCGATGGCGATGCCGGTCTCGGCGGTGGCGAGGGCGGGCGCATCGTTGATGCCGTCGCCCACGAAGGCCAGCGCGCCGTGTTCGGCCTGCAGCGCCTTCACCGCGTCGACCTTGCCCTCGGGCAGGACTTCGGCCACCACCTTGTCGATGCCGAGGGTCCGGGCGATGGCCTGAGCCGTGGGTTCGGCATCACCGGTGACCATCGCGGTCTTGAGGCCCAGCCGGTGCAGCGTGGCGATCAGCTCGGCCGCGCCGTCCTTGACCGGGTCGGCCACGGCCAGCGTCGCGACCAGCGCGCCATCGAACGCCGCGTAGAGCGGGGTTTTCCCCTCCACGGCCAGCCGATTGGCAGTGTCGGTCAGCGGCGCGATGTCCACCCCCTCGCGCTGCATGAGACGGGCATTGCCCAGAAGGACGCGGCGGCCAGAGACCGTGCCCGAGACACCGTGCCCCGCGATTACGGCGAAGTCCTCGACCGGGGCGGGGGCGGCCCCCTCTTGCTCGGCGGCCTTCAGCAGGGCGCGGGCGACGGGGTGTTCCGATTTTGCCTCGATCGCGGCGGCGGCCGACAGGACCGTGGCCCGGTCGACCCCCGCGGTCGTCACGAGGTCGGTGAGCGCCGGGTGCCCTTCGGTCAGGGTGCCGGTCTTGTCGAAGGCCACCACCTGCGCCTCGCTCAGCCGTTGCAGCGCCTCGCCCTTGCGGAACAGAAGGCCCAGCTCCGCCCCGCGGCCCGACCCCACCATGATCGAGGTCGGCGTGGCGAGGCCCATGGCGCAGGGGCAGGCGATGATCAGCACCGCCACGGCGGCGACCAGCGCATGCGCCAGCACCGGCGCCGGGCCGAAGATCAGCCAGATCCCCAGCGTCACGAGCGCCGCGGCCATCACCGCCGGCACGAACCACATGGTGACCTTGTCCACCATCGCCTGGATCGGCAGCTTGCCGCCCTGCGCATCCGACACCATGCGGACGATGCGCGAGAGGGTGGCCGCCTCGCCCGTCCGGGTGACTCGGAACGACAGCGCGCCCTCGCCGTTGACCGTGCCGCCGACCACCTCGTCCCCCACACCCGTCTCGACCGGGGCGGGTTCACCGGTCAGCATGGAACGGTCGATCCACGAGCGGCCCTCGGTCACCTCGCCATCCGCGGCGACGCGTTCGCCCGGGCGCAGTTCCACGATGTCGCCCTCGCGCAGCTCGGCCACGGGCAGGTCGATCGCCTTGCCCTGCCGCACGACGCGGGCGGTGGTCGGCGCAAGGCCGATCAGCTTCGAGATCGCGGCACCGGCCTGGCCCTTGGCGCGGGCCTCCAGCGTGCGACCAAGCAGGATCAGCGTCACGATCACCGCGGCGGCCTCGAAATAGACGTGGTCGGTGCCCGCCGGCAGGACGCCCGGGGCGAAGGTCGCAACCGTGGAATAGGCCCAGGCGGCGGTGGCCCCCAGCGCCACGAGAGAGTTCATGTCGGGCGCCGCGCGCAGGAGCATCGGCACACCATGGCGGAAGAACTGCCGCCCCGGCCAGGCCAGCACGATGGTGGTCAGCGCGAACTGGATCACCCGGTCCGCCGTCTGGCCGATCGTGGTGTCGATCAGGTGCTGCACACCGGGCACGAAATGCGCTCCCATGGCCAACAGGAACACCGGCAGGGTGAGGCCGAGCGCGATGAGGAAGGCGCGCCGCTGGGCGGCCATCTCCTCGTTGCGCTTGAGGCTGGCGTCGCGGGGCGCGCCGGTGTCCAGCGGATGGGCGTCATAGCCCGCCCGCTGGACGACCTGCGCCAATTCCGTGGGCGTGGCAGCGCCCGAGTACAGGTGCACCACCGCGCTGCCATCGGCAAGGTTCACCTCGGCCCCGGTGACGCCCGGATAGGCCTTCAGCGCACGTTCGACCCGCCCCACGCAGGAGGCGCAGGTCATGCCCTCGACCTCAAGCCGCGTGTCTTCGGTCTCCACCTGATAGCCGGCCTTCGCCACCGCCTCGGCCAGCGATCTGGCGTCGGTGCCCTCGCCGTATTCGGCGTTGAGCGTCTTCATCGCCAGGTTGACGTTGGCCGATGTGACGCCGGGCAGCGCGGCGGCGGCGCGTTCGACACGGCCCGCGCAGGAGGCGCAGCTCATGCCCTCGACCTGAAGTGTTGTACTCTGGCTCATCTTTTCCTCGCGGGTTTTCGCGGTTCAGATGAGGAGATAGGAGTTCCAGTCACTGGAAGGTCAAGGGGGCGCCCCGGTTTTGATGTGCGATCGGACCTCGGGGAAACGTCCCCGATCTTCCGTCGCTCCCGATCTTCCGTCGCTCCCGGTCTTCCGTCGCTCCCGGTCTTCCGTCGCGCCCGCGCCTGCCCCCGGCGGACGGGCGCCCGCCCCGCTTTCCCTGCTGGGACCGGGCCGCCTTCGCCCATGAAACGCGCAGCCGGGGCGCCGCCGCCGCCCGAACGACGGCCGGGGCTGGCATCCTGCCGCAGATCGGCCTAGGCCATGGGCAACAGATGGAGTCCCCCATGACCGCGCCGCGCGCCCCCCTCACCACCGTCGAGATCCTCGACAAGCTCATTTCCTTCGACACGGTCAGCGACCGGCCCAACCTGTCGCTGATCGAATGGATCCGCGACACCCTTGCCACTGCGGGGATCGAGGCGACGCTCGTGCCCGACGCCACCGGCACCAAGGCCAATCTCTACGCCACGGTGGGCCCACAAGACCGGCCGGGCGTCATGCTCTCGGGCCATACCGACGTGGTGCCGGTCGCCGGCCAGGCCTGGACCCGCGATCCCTTCCGCATGACGGAAGAAGGCGGGCGCTACTACGGCCGCGGCACGACCGACATGAAGGGCTTCGTCGCCAGCGCCATCGCCGCGGCCATCGCCGCCGCCGGGCGCGATCTGCAAACGCCGCTCCATCTCGCCTTCAGCCATGACGAGGAGGTCGGCTGCCTCGGCGTGAGGTCCCTGATCGCGCTGATGGAGGGCGCGCCGGTGACACCCGCGATGTGCATCGTGGGGGAGCCGACGCAGATGCAGGTGGCGACCGGGCACAAGGGCAAGACCGCCCTGCGCGCCACCGTCACCGGGCGCGAGGGGCATTCCGCCCTTGCACCGCTTGCCCTGAACGCGCTGCACCTCGGCGCCGAATTCATCGGCGCGATCCGCGCGGTACAGGACAAGATCGCCGCCGATGGCCTGAAAGACGGCGATTACGACGTGCCCTATACCACCGTCCATGTGGGCAAGATGTCAGGCGGCGTGCAGGTGAACATCGTGCCCAACGCCTGCGTCCTCGACTTCGAGATCCGCGCGCTGGCCGAGGACGACCCACAGGCGATCATTGCCGATCTGCGCGCGCGGGCCGAGGCCATCGTCGCCCCACGCCGCGCCGAGTTCCCCGAAGCCGCGATCGAGATCGAGGAGCTGTGGAATTATCCCGGCCTCGGCACGCCCTCGGACGCGGGGGTGGTGAATTTCGTCAAGGGGCTGACCGGCGCGAACGGCACGATCAAGGTGGCCTTCGGCACCGAGGGCGGCCTCTTCTCCCAGCGCCTCGGCATTCCCACCGTGATCTGCGGGCCGGGCAGCATGGCGCAGGGCCACAAGCCCGACGAGTTCGTCACCGCCGAACAGCTTGCCCGCTGCGACGCGATGCTGGCCTCGCTGACCGCCCGGCTGGAAGGCGGTCTCTGACGCCCCCTCCGACGCGACACCCCGGCGCGCGGCCATCACATTCCGCAACTTGAATTTGATGACAGGAATGGCTAGATGGGACGGGAACGGCCGGGCATTCCGCCCGGTCCCAGATCCGGAGCGATCCATGACCCTCGACCGTGCCGTCCTCGCCTTTGCCGGGCTGATGATCCTCGTGAGCCTCGGCCTCGCCCTCTACGTCTCGATCTACTGGCTGTGGTTCACCGCCTTCATTGGCGCGAACCTGATCCAGTCGGCCTTTACCGGGATCTGCCCCGCCGCGATGATCTTCAAGGCGTTCGGCCTGCGCGAAGGTTGCGCCTTCCGCTAAGTCCCTGCCCCGCCGCCGGACCCCGCGCGAACGGCGCTATTCGTCGCCCGGCACGCCGTAGCTCGGCGCCTCGCGCGGATCGAGGGCGCGGGTGACATAGGCCTCGGCCTGGGGGGCGTAGACCTCCCAGGCGGCCGCCAGATCGGCGATCGGGCTGTCGGACCAGTCGATCCTGAGATCGACGACCGGCCAGTCCTCGCGGTCGACGACCAGCAGGCCCGCCGAATGCACCGGCCCGGCCTCGCCGCCCGCCGCCAGCCCGGCGCCGAGCGCAGCCATCAGCCTGTCTCCCAGCGCCCCGCCGGCCGCCTCGAACCCCGCGACCATCGCCGCGGGCACCCCTGCATCGGCCAGCAGGTTGCCGCCCGCGGCGCAATCCCTGCCCTGCGCCTCGGCCCAGGTTCCCAGCGCCTTCGCGCCGGAATGGATCGCCACCCCGCCATGCCGGTCGACCGCAAGCAGCTGGCGATAGTCCGGGTGCGCCATCTCGCGCGCTAGGATCGCCACCGCCTCCGCGGCACGCGCGCCCCCGGCCATGAGCGACAGCGCCCGCGGCCCCAGTCGCGGATCGGTGACGTTCTGGCTGGCCACCGCCCCCACGCCCGCCCTGGCGTGCGAACAGCGCGCCGCCACCGCGGGCGACGAGGACGAGATCACCATCCCGAAACGCCCGGTCTCCGGGCAGCGCGCAACAAGCGAAAAGGTCATCGTGATCCCTCCTCGGACGAGCGGGCGGCTAAGACGCCCGACCGCCCCTCGTGTGAAAATACGCGGCCTCGCCCCCCCTGCCCGGGGGGAGAAGATACCCCGGCTCGAGGGTTCGATTCCGGGCCTTGCTCAATCCGGGATCACCGCCGTCGCGTCGATCTCTACCAGCCAGCCGGGGCGGGCCAGCGCCGTCACCGTCACCCCGGTCGAGACCGGGTGCACGCCCTGGATGTATTCGCCCATGGTCCGGTAGACCGCCTCGCGGTGGCGCACGTCGGTGAGATAGACCACCACCTTCACGAGGTGCTCCATCCGGCCGCCGGCCTCTTCGATCAGCTGGCGGATGTTCTGCATCACCTTGTGGGTCTGCGCCACCGGATCGGCGCTGGCGATGTCCTCCGACGTGTCCAGATCCTGCGGGCACTGGCCACGCAGGAACACGGTGGTGCCGCGTGCCACCACCGCCTGCGCGAGGTCGTTGTCGAGCTTCTGCTCGGGGTAGGTGTCGCGGGTGTTGAACGGGCGGATCCGGGTATGGGCCATCGCGCGGGTCTCATCGTGTGTCGGGGCGGCTGTCAGGGCGGCGGCCGTGCTCGCGGCTATCGGAGAGGCGGGTTTCGCGACCTCGGGCCCAGCCAGCGGCACGGCGGAGCGGTAGGCACGGGCGGCATAGACCAGCGGCTTGCCCTCCTCGGCCATCGCCACCTCGGCCACCTCGCCGATCAGGATGTGATGCGTGCCCACCCGCTCGGCCGAGACCAGCCGGCAGTCGAAGGACACCAGCGCCCCCCCGACCATCGGCGCGCCGGTGAGCCCGGGGCGAAAGCTGGCCGCGGCGAACTTGTCGCCCCCCGGGGCCGGCAGCCGGCGGGCGAAGACCTCGGCGATGGCGCTCTGGTCCTCGGCCAGCACGTTGATGCAGAACACCCGGTTTTCCAGGATCGCGGGCGTGGCCGAGGCGGCATGGTGGACACAGACCAGCATGGTCGGCGCGTCGCCGTCGGCCGAGACCGAGGACATCGCCGAGACGGTGACGCCCGCGCGCCCCGCTGGGCCGTCGGTGGTGACCACGTTCACCGTGGCTGCGGCGCGCGACATGCCGGCAAGAAAGCTCTGGCGAAGGGTGTCGGTCGGTATCTCGGTCAAGGCGGCAAAGCTCCGGTCGTCGTTGCGCCCCCAACGTAGTCACTTCGTCCGCGGCGGCAACGCCGATTCGTGCAGATCGGCCAGCTCGGGCCGCCATTGCGGGCAGTCGTTCCGGATCCCCGCGTCCGATGGCCATGCCCGATTACGGCGTCCGGCCCCATTCCGGGCAAGCGCCGCCCCCCTCCGCCGCCCCTCCCGCCAGCCGCATCCCCTCACTCGGGCATGCGCCCCGCGATGTAGCGGGCGAAATCGTAGTTCGGGCGTTCGAGGTGGCTCAGCGGTCCCGGCTCGGACAGCCCCGCGCAGAGACCGCGGTAGACCTTCTCGACACAGCCCTTGTCCTCCATGTTGACGTCGTCGAGAAGCGCGCGAAGCCTATCGAAATGCTCGGCCGCCTGCGGGTCGGCGACGAATTCGGGCGCGAGCCCGCCACCGTAGAGCACCCGCACGTGGCCCGGCCCGTCGGGGGTGAGCGAGAGATACCAGAAATAGCCCGGCGACAGCGTGATCATCAGCGAAGGATAGATCGAGATCAGCCAGGTCGTGCGCCGCGCGTCGCCCGTCAGCGTGGTGTTCGACGGATGCGCAAGCGTCAGATCCAGCGCGTCGTTCTTCAGGATGTAATGGTAGTTGAAGGCCGGCTCGCCCTCGGGGCAGGTCATCTTCAACAGGTCCACGGTGTGGCCGATGGTTCCCGCGTGGCAGACCGGCAGGTGGTAGCTTTCCATGAAGTTCTCGGCCAGCACCTTCCAGTTGGTGGCCCAGTGGAATTCCTTGCGGAACGCCTCGTGATACTCCTCCATGTGGAAGTCGCCGATCAACTCCGACAGCCGTGCCAGGCGCTTCGCCGGCGGGGGCGCCTCGGGGTCGAGGGTGACGAGGATCCAGCCCAGCCAGACCTCGCAGCGCACGGCGGGCAGCGCGATGGCCTCCTTGCAGAACCCCTCGTTCAACGCCATCGCCGGGGCGCCACGCAGCGCGCCGTCAAGGTTGTAGGTCCAGGCGTGATAGGGGCAGACGATGGCGCGGACATTGCCGCGCCCCTCCAGCAGAGTCGACATCCGGTGCCGGCAGACGTTCGACAGCGCGCGGATCGCGCCGTCGCGATCGCGCAGCACGACGACCGGCTCGCCCGCGATGGTCATGGTCAGGTAGTCGCCCGGCTCCGGCAGCGCATCGGCCCGCCCGGCGCAGAGCCATTCGCGCCCGAAGATGTATTCCTCCTCCAGCGCCAGGAATTCCGGCGAGGTATAGACCGACTTCGGCATCGCCCTTGCGGCCTCGAACGGCTGGGCGACATTGGCGCGCAATTCCTGAAGCGGGGTAAGCAGGCTGTCGTGGCGGGTCATCCGGGAGGCTCCGTGAGGTGGTCGCGCGAAGTGAAGCACAGCCCCACCCCCCAGTCAGCCGGAAACCGCGCCGAGGCAGCAGCTTCGGCCCGAGGTCCCGCCGCGCGCCGGTTTTCATGCGATGACGCAACGGGCCCCCGCCAAGGCACCCTGCCGTCTTCCTTGCACGCAGGTCGAAGGGCGCCCTTGGCAGAAACGGCCGGCAACCGCAGATGCGCATTGCCTGAACGGGGCAGCCAGACCGGGCAGCCAGACCGGGCAGCCAGGTGACCCACGAGGCGCAGCCTCCCAACGTCAGGCCAAGGATCAGCCCTTCAGATTTCCATCCAGATCGTGACCGGACCGTCGTTGGTCAGGCTCACCGCCATGTCGGCCCCGAATTCGCCGTTCTCGACCGCGATCCCCTGCCCGCGGACCGCGCCCGAGAAATACTCGTAAAGCCTGTGCCCCTCGTCCGGCGGGGCGGCGGCGGAGAACCCGGGGCGGTTCCCGCGCGAGGTGTCGGCGGCAAGGGTGAATTGACTGACCACCAGCGCCGCGCCCCCGGCGTCGACCACCGATCGGTTCATCTTGCCCGCGTCGTCCTTGAAGATCCGGAGCCGGGCGATCTTGGCCGCCAGCTGGTCGGCCTGCGCCTCGGTATCGCCCTGCATCGCGCAGACGAGGATCAGCAGACCCGGGCCGATCTCTCCCGTGATGCGGTCGTCCACCGTCACCCGTGCGGCGCTCACTCTCTGGATCAGGGCTCTCATGGCCGCCGTTGTGACGCGGAACGCGCGGCGTCGCAAGGCCCCGTAGGGTGCGTTTCAACGCACTCCCGCATGCCCGCCCGCCCGCATTCCCCTCAGTCCAGCGTGCGGCGGAACCTGCTCAGCGCCAGCAGCGCGAAAACCACCACGAAGGCCGTCAGCGCCCCGATCTGCGGCTGCACCGTAGTCAGATCCGCGCCCTTCAGCATCACTGCCCGGACCAGCCGCAGGAAATGCGTCAGCGGCAGCACTTCGCCCACCGCCTGCGCCCAGCCCGGCATGCCGCGGAACGGAAACATGAACCCCGACAGAAGGATCGACGGCAGGAAGAAGAAGAACGCCAGTTGCATCGCCTGCATCTGGTTCCGCGACAGGGTGGAGATCGTGTAGCCCAGAAGCACCAGCGCCAGCACGAACAGCAAGACCCCCAGCAACAACAGCCACATCGCCCCCACGAAGGGCACGTGAAACAGGATCTTGGCCGCGAACAGGATCACCGCCATCTGCACCGCCCCCACCATGAGAAAGGGCAACACCTTGCCCAACATTATCTCCAGCGGCGTCACGGGCATCGCCAGCAGGTTCTCCATCGTCCCGCGCTCCGTCTCGCGGGTCAGGGCCATGGAGGTCATCATCACCATGGTCATCTGCAGGATCACCCCCAGAAGCCCCGGTACGATGTTGTATTGCGTCACCCCCTCGGGGTTGTAGCGCTTGTGCACCACGACCTGCAGTGCGCCGGGCTGATCTGCGGGGGCGGAGGCCCCCTGCTCGCGCCTGAGCGCCTGCGCCGCCACCGTGCCCAGCGTCGAGACCGCGCCCGAGGCGACCGCCGGGTCGGTCGCATCCGCCTCGATCAGGATCTGCGGATGATCGCCGCGCGCCACCCGGCGCCCGAAATCCGACGGGATGGTCACGACGAAAGATACCGTGCCGTCCGAGATCAGCCGCTCGGCCTCGGCCTCGGACACGCCGACCTTGGTGAAGTGGTAATAGCCCGTCATCTCCAGCGCCGTCACGATGGCGCGGGTGTAGCGGTCCTGCGTGGGCGCCACCAACGCCGCGGGCAGGTGCTTGGGGTCGGTGTTTATGGCAAAGCCGAACAGCACCAGCAGGATCAGCGGGATCCCCAGCATCATGGCAAAGGTCACCCGGTCGCGCCGCATCTGGATGGTTTCCTTCACCAGCATCGCGCGCAGGCGGCGAAGCGACAGGATCCCGTTCATGCCATGTTGTCCTTTGCCCCGCCCATGAAGTGGATGAAGGCATCCTCGAGGCTGGTCTCGGCCGGTGTGACCCGCGCCCCCGCCCCACCTGCGATCCGGGTGACCGAGGCTTTCAGCGCCCCGGCATCGCGCCCCACCACATGGAGCACCGACCCGAAGGGCGCCACCTGCTCGACCCCCGGCGCGCCGCGCAGCCTCTCGTCGAGGTCGATCATCGCCGCCCCGTCCAGCCCCTCGACCACAAAGGTCGTGAGGCCCGCGCCCTTCACCACCTCGGCCACCGTTCCCCGGGCGACAAGACGGCCGTAGGAGATGTAGTTGATCCGGTGGCAGCGCTCGGCCTCGTCCATGTAGTGGGTGGAGACAAGCACCGTCATGCCGCCCGCCGCCAGCCGGTGGATCTCGTCCCAGAACTCGCGCCGCGCCTTGGGGTCGACGCCTGCCGTGGGTTCATCCAACAGCAGCAGTTTCGGGTCGTGCATGATGCAGGCGGCCAGCGCGAGGCGCTGCTTCCAGCCGCCCGAAAGGCTGCCTGCAAGCTGGTCGCGCCGCGAAGTCAGGCCAAGGTCGGCAAGCGTCTCGTCGACGTATTTGCGCACCGGCGTCAGGCCATAGAGCCCGGCCACGAAAGCAAGGTTCTCGGCGATCGACAGATCCTCGTAGAACGAGAACCGCTGCGTCATGTAGCCCACCTCGCGCCGGATGCGGCGGGCATCGCGGCGCAGGTCGTGGCCCAGCACCTCGCCCGTACCCGCATCGGGCGTGAGCAGGCCGCACATCACCCGGATCGTCGTGGTCTTGCCCGATCCGTTCGGCCCCAGGAAACCCGCGATCTCGCCCCGCGCGACCTGCATGGTCACGTCGTCCACCACCCGCCGGCCGCCGTAGCTTTTCACCAGTCCGCGCACGTCGATCGCCGGTGCCGTGCCTTGCGGCGGGGGAACGGGAACCGCGCTCACTTCTCCGCTCCCGGCAGATCGACATCGACGATCTGCCCGGGCTTCAGCCGGGTCGCGCGCGCCTCGGGGCGGGCCTCGACCAGATAGACCAGCTTCTGGCGGTTCTGCAGCGAATAGATGACCGGCGGGGTGAATTCCGGCGCATCCGAGACATAGGTCACATGCGCCGTCTCACCCGCGCCACAGCCATCGCAATGAACCGTCAATGTCGATCCTGCATGGATCCGGGCCACCGCGGTTTCGGGGAAATACAGCCGCAGCTTCACCGCCCCGTCGGGCAGGAACGACAGCACCGGCGCCTGCGGGCCCGCGATCTCGCCCCGCGTGCGCAGGATGTCATAGACCGTCCCCGTCCGAGGCGCGGTCAGCGTGCGTTTGGACAATTGCCACGCCGCCGCGTCGCGTCGCGCCGTGGCCTGCGCCACCGCGGCCTCGGCGGCCGCGATCTCCTGCGGCCGGGCCGGCAGCCGCGCCACCGACAGGTTCGCCTGCGCCTGCGCCACCTGCGCATGCGCCACGTCAAGCCGCGTCGTCGCATCGTCCAGCTCGGCCTGCGAACTCACCCCCCGGTCGCGCAGCGAGGTGAGCCGCGCCACCTCCTTGCCCACCTCGGCCTCCTGCGCCTTGGCCGAGGCCAGCGTGGCCGCGATCACCGCGATCTCCTCCGGCCGCTTGCCAAGCTGGAGGTTCGCCAGCCGGCTCTCCGCCTCGGCCAGCGCGGCGGTGGCCTGGGCCACCGCGATCTGGGCGTCGCGCCGTTCGGTCAGCGCCAGCACCGCCCCCGCGGCCACGTGATCGCCGCGCTTGACCTTGACGTCCGAGACCTGCGCCACCGCAACCGGCGCCACCAGCACGTATTCCCCCTCGACATAGCCGGTGGCGAGGGGGGCGGGCACCGCGCAGGCCGACAGAAACGCCGAAAGCACGGGAATGGAACACAGGATCATCGGGGGACCTCCCGTATCGCCGCATCTAGGGCGGCATCAAGGGCTGCATCGAGGTTTCGGATCAGGATGCGGGTCAGCGCCTCGGGGTCCAGCCCGGCGTCGCCCATGCGGCGCAACACCACCGGGCGGCCGATACGGAAATAGACCACCTGGCCGATCATCGCGAAGACCGAAAGCCGCGTCTCCTCCGCCTCCGGATCGGTCCCCGTCGCAAGCCCCCACAGCGCGCAAAGCTGGCGGTGCCGCGGCCCCACCGTGGTCTCGTAGAGGCGGTCGAGGACCTCGCCCTCCTCGGTGATCTCGCGCAGCAGGAAGGCCGCAAGATCCGCGGCCTCGGGCGCTGCCGCCAGATAGCCCGTGATCGCCCGCAGCGCGGCCCGCAACCGCGCCCGCGCCTCGCCGGGCGTCGCGGGTCTCGGCCCCGCCCCAAGGTCACCCAGAACGTGACCGATCCGCGCCGCGACCTCCTCGGCACAGGCGCGCCGCAGCCCCGCCTTCGACCCGAAATGATAGGCGATCGCCGCCACGTTCGCCCCCGCCCGCGCCGCGATCTCGCGCGTCGAGGCGGCGGCGAACCCCTTGTGTCCGAAAAGATGCAGCCCCGCCGACACCAGCGCCGCTCGGGTCGCCTCCGCAGGATCCGCAGATAGCGGCGTCTCGGCCTTCGACCTCTCGGGCATCGCGCACCTCCTCACTTCAATCAAACGATTAAATCATTTGATTAGCGAGTCAACAGGGAAAACCTACCCCCCGCGGCCGAACCGCCTTCTCCTTCTTCTGAGTGACAATATCCTCGGGGGGGTGCAGGGGGGCAGACAGCCCCCCGCGCCGCCCTCACCGCTCACGCGTCCGCCGGGGCACCGCGCGACAGCGCAGCCTCAGCCCGCGTCCGTACGTCCCCGCCGATCGCTGCGCAGGTTGGCGTAAAGCACATGGTTGCGCCAGCGCCCGTTGATCTGCAGATAGCTTTGCGCGACGCCTTCGTACTTGAAGCCGCATTTCTCCAGCACCCCGCGCGAGGGCGCATTCTCGGGCAGGCAGGCCGCCTCGATCCGGCTCAGGTCGAGGTCGGCGAAGGCGTAATGCACCACCGCCGTGATCGCCTCGTGCATGTAGCCCAGCCGGGCGTGATCCTGCCCGACCCAATAGCCCAGGGTCCCCGCCTTGGCGGGTCCCAGCCGGATATTGTCCAACGTGATCCCGCCCACCAGCGCCTGGTCCTTGCGGCGGATCAGGAACAGCGGCACGCCGCGGCCCTGCGCATAGGTGCGCTGCGCCCAATAGACCCGGTTGGTAAAGGCCTTCCGGGTCAGGTGGTCAGTGGCCCAGCTGGGTTCCCAGGGTTGCAGGAACTCGAAACTTGCCCCGCGCAGCTCTGCCCAGTTGCGGAAATCGCCATGCACGGGAAGCCTGAGCGTCAGGCGTTCCGTCTCGAGCCGCAACTTGCGGCGGACGAGGCGCATCAGGCGGCAAGCCTTCTGCGCAGCGCCTCCAGGTCCGGGGCATCCGCCACCGGCCCATAAAGCGCCATCGCCGCGGGCATGCCCTGCGCCATCTGCGCGGCCTGGGCGCGCACGCCGTCACGGGTGACGGCATCGATCTTGGCCACGGCCTCCTCGACATCCGGCACCCGGCCCCAGATCGCGAGAAGACGCGCCAGCCGCTCAGCCCGGGCCGAGGGGCTTTCCAGCCCCATCAGCAGCCCCGCCTTCAACTGCGCACGCGCCCGGGCGATCTCGGCCTCGGACATGTCGTCAGCCGAACGTTTCAGCTCATCCACCGTCAGCCCCGCCAGATCCGCAACCTCCTCGGCCGAGGTGCCGGCGTAGATCGTCATCATCCCGGTGTCGTCATAGGCACCCACCTGCGAGAAGATCGTGTAGCACAGCCCCCGCTCCTCGCGCAGCTTCTGGAACAGGCGCGAGGACATCCCGCCCCCCAGCGCGGTGGAAAACACCTGCGCGGTGAAGAGATCGTCGTCGCGGTAGCCCGGCGCCTCGAAGGCCAGCGCGAAATGCGCCTGCTCGAGGTCCTTCACAACCCGCTTCTCGCCGCTCTGGAACTGCGCCCGCTGCAACTGGAACGCGCCGCGGCGTCTCAACCCGCCGAAGGCCTCCGACGCCAGCGCGACGATGCGGTCATGATCGACCGCCCCCGCCGCCGACAGGATCATCTGCTCCGGCCCGTAATGCTCCCCCACGAACCCCTCGAGGTCGCCGCGCTGGAAGCTCGAGACACGCTCGGTCGGCCCCAGAATGGTGCGCCCCATCGGCTGGTCCGGATAGGCCGCCTCCTGCAGCCAGTCGAAGATCACGTCGTCGGGGGTGTCCAGCGCCTGGCCGATCTCCTGCAGGATCACGTGGCGCTCAACCTCGATCTCTTTCGGGTCGAACACCGGGTTCAGCACGATGTCCCCGATCACGTCGAGCGCGAGCGGAACATCATCGGCCAGCACCCGGGCGTAATAGGCGGTCATCTCGCGCGAGGTATAGGCGTTGATGTAACCGCCCACGTCCTCGATCGCCTCGGCGATCTGAAGGGCCGAACGCGTCTTCGTCCCCTTGAACGCCATGTGTTCGAGGAAATGCGCGATGCCGTTCTGTTCCAGCCGCTCGTGCCGCCCGCCGGCCCCGATCCAGATGCCGATAGAGGCAGAGGCAAGACCGGGCATCGCCTCGGTCACGATGCGGAAACCGTTTTCCAGTGTCGTCAGGCGGGGGCTCATCTTCCGGTCCTCTCGCGGATCAGGGACTTGAGCGCGTCCAGGTCGTCGGCCATCCGCGTCACCCGCTCCTCCCTGTCAAATAGATCGGCCATGCGGGGCGGCAAACCGGGGCGCACGCCCGTCGCCGCCTCGACCGCGTCGGGAAACTTCGCCGGATGCGCGGTGGCCAGCGTGATCATCGGGGTGGCCCCGACATGTTCGGACGCCACCTTCACCCCCACCGCGGAATGCGGGCAGAGCAGTTCTCCGGTCGCGGCCAGCGTCGCCTTGATGGTGGCCGAGGTCTCGGCCTCCGAGGCGCGGCCCGTGGCGAAGGTCTCCCGCAGACTTTCCAGCGCGCCCTGGCTGATGGCAAAGCTGCCGCCGGCCTTCAGCTCGTCCATCAGCTGCGCCACGGCGGCACCATCGCGGCCATAGGCGTCGAAGAGGGCCCGCTCGAAATTCGACGAGACCTGGATATCCATCGACGGACTGATCGACGGCACCACCCCGGTGGGGGTGTAGCTGCCGGTTTCCAGCGCGCGGTGCAGGATGTCGTTCTGATTGGTCGCGATCACCAGCGTCTCGATCGGCAGGCCCATCCGCCGCGCGATGTAGCCCGCGAAGATGTCGCCGAAATTGCCGGTCGGCACCGTGAAGCTCACCTTGCGGTGCGGCGCGCCAAGGGAGACGGCAGAGGTGAAGTAATAGACGACCTGCGCCAGCACCCGTGCCCAGTTGATCGAGTTGACGCCGGCAAGGCCGACCGCGTCGCGGAACTCGAAATCGTTGAACAGGTCCTTGAGGCGGCCCTGGCAGGTGTCGAAATCGCCGTCCAGCGCTATCGCGTGCACGTTCGCCTCGGACGGCGTGGTCATCTGCCGGCGCTGCACCTCGGACACCCGGCCATGCGGGAAAAGGATGAAGACATCGACGTTGTCGAGGCCCTTGAACGCCTCGATCGCGGCGGATCCGGTGTCGCCGGACGTCGCGCCCACGATGGTGATCTTCTGCCCCGAACGGGCCAGCGCAGTCTGGAACAGCTGGCCGATCAGCTGCATCGCGAAATCCTTGAAGGCCAGCGTCGGCCCGTGGAACAGTTCCAGCAGGAAATGGTTCGGCGCGAGTTGCTTCAGAGGCGCGCGCGCCGCATGGCCGAAGCCCGCATAGGCGCGCGAGATGATGACCCCCAGCTCATCGTCGGCGAAGCTTTCGCCGAGGAAGGGGCGCATGACGCGAAACGCCGCCTCCTCGTAGCTGAGCCCGGCCAACGCCGCGATCTCGTCGGCGCTCATCTCGGGGATCGTCTCGGGGACGTAGAGCCCGCCGTCACGGGCAAGGCCCGTCAGCATGGCCTCTTCGAAGTTCAGGACCGGGGCGGCGCCCCGGGTGGATACATAACGCATGGTGCGGCCTTCAATCTGTCCGCCGCGTGATACGCCAGAGCAGAAGGCCTGTCATCCCCAACCACACAAGGGCCAGCGAAAACCACGTCAGCGCGTACTGCCTGTGGTCATTCGGTATCCCGTCGGTGGAGACCGGCATCGGGTCGGCCCGGGTCGCCACGCCCTCGACCCGGCGCGCGGCGATCAGCACCGGCTCCGCCCCCAGCACCCGCGCCATCGCCGGCACGTCGCGGGCGAACCACAGATGGCGGGAAAGATCCGGCGCCGGGGTGAAGCTGTCGACCTCATCGGGCCAGATCAGGTTGCCGGTGATGCGCGCCTGCCCCGCCGGGATCGCGGCCAGAACGCGCCCGTCCCCGCCTCTGCCGGCGCCCCCGGTGGAGCCTCCGGTGGCGCTCCGGTCCCCGCCCTCCGGCCGAAAGCCGAGATCGACCATCAGGCGCCGCCCGCCCGCGGTCTCCAGCACTGCCACGATCAGGTGCCCGGGGCCGCGAAACTTCACCCCGGTCAGGACGCGCAGCCCCTGCCCCGTCAGCCGCCCCCCGGCCACGACCGGCAGATAGGCATCGCGCACCGGGTCGGGTGCCGCGGGCACCGCCACCGGATCGGCGGCGATCTTCGCCTCGATCCGCGCGATCAGACCTTCCTTCCAGTGCAGCCGCCGGACCTGCCAGACACCCAGCCCCACGAGGAGCGCAGCCCCCGCGAGACCGAAGACAAGCGCCGAGACAAAGCGGCGCCGCACGCCGGGCCTGGCCCAAGAATTTTCCAAAAATTCTTGGCAAAATCCTTTGAAAGGATTTGGGGCGCTAATGGGCCGCGACACCGCTGCTGCCCCAGATGTAGACCGCCGCGAAGAGGAACAGCCACACCACATCGACGAAGTGCCAGTACCACACCGCCGCCTCGAACCCCACGTGCTGGCGTGGCGTGAAATCCCCCCGCATCGCCCGCATCATGCACACGAAGAGAAAGATCGTACCGATGATCACATGGGTGCCGTGGAACCCGGTCGCCATGAAGAAGTTCGCGCCGTAGATGTTGCCCGAAAAGCCGAAATGGGCATGGGTGTATTCATAGGCCTGCACGCAGGTGAACATCAGCCCCAGAAAGATCGTCAGCGCCAGCGCGCGCACCATCTGCTTGTGGTCGTTCTCCTCGACCAGCGCGTGATGCGCCCAGGTCGCCGCGGCGCCGGAACACAGCAGGATCAGCGTGTTGATCAGCGGCAGGTGCCAGGGGTCGAAGGGCACGATGCCCTCGGGCGGATAGGTCTGGAACGCCGCGGGCTGTTCCGGGCCGCCGGGGTACATGGCGTGCTTGAAGAAGCTCCAGAACCAGGCGGCGAAGAACATCACCTCGGACATGATGAACAGGATGAATCCGTAGCGCAGGCCCAGCCGGACCACCGGGGTGTGGTCGCCGTGGTTGCCCTCGAACACCACCTCGGACCACCAGCCGAACATCACGTAGGCCACGAGGATCGCCCCGCCCGCGAACATCCATGCCCCCCGGTCGTGCATCCACAACACCAGCCCGAACAGCATGATGAAGGCCCCGAGCGCGCCGAGAAACGGCCAGATCGACGGCTTCAGGATATGATAGTCGTGGTTCGTCTCATGCGCCATGGTCTCCTCCCTCGCAGGCTCCGGCACGTGTCTGTCGTAGTCTTCCCTTCAGTATACCGCGCGCGCAGGCACCGCGGCCCCGTCTCCCCCCGGGGCGGTGGCCGGCGCGGCCGGCAGGTCGGTTTCGTGAAAGCTGTAGGTCAGCGTGATCTCGTGAAGGCCGTCCGCCGCCCGGTCGTACAGGATCGCCGGATCGATCAGAAAGCCCATCGGCACCTCGGCCCGCTCCCCCGGGGCCAGCACCTGCGTCTCGGTGCAGAAGCACGCGACACGGATCAGGTAGCGGTCGGCCCCGGGCGGGGCGACGGCATAGGTCGAGCGGCCGGCCATCGGCCGCTTGCCGGGATTTTCCACGTCGAAGAAGGCAAGGCCGGTCTCGCCGAGCGCCAGCTGCATCCGCTCCTGCTGCGGGTGGAACTGCCAGCCCATGCCGGAGGCGTCCGAACGGAAGCGGATCGTGACCTTGCGGTCGAGCGGATTGGGGCTGAGGACCGCGTCGCCGTGGTACCAGACGTAAAGCGGCCCGGCGGCGAAGATCACGCAGAGCGCGGCGAGGCCCGCCCAGATCCGGGCCCGGATCGACCCGCGATGCGATCCCGCCCCAGCACTCATCCCCCCTGCCCCTTTGGCTGGCCATGTGCCTGGCCCTGAAGGGCGGGTGCCGCGCCCAGCGGCGCGGGCTGCTCGCCCACCTTGACGATGGTCAGGGCGAAGACGAGGATGACGAAGAACAGGAGCGCCAGCCCGAGACCGAGGTTGCGCCCGAAGCGGCGTCTGTGGATCTCGTGTTCCGGCGCAAGCCCTGTCACCACCACCCTCCGAACCCGAAGTGATGCAACCCCGCCTCGGCCAGCAGCGCCGCGAACAGCGCGGCAAGGTAGATCAGCGAGAAGCGGAAGGTCTTGCGTTCCACCTTGTACTTGTCGGCGATCGCCGCGGCCTCATCCCGGCGCCAGATCTGCCAGGCGCCCCAGAGAAAGCGGGCGTGCAGCAGGGTGGCGATGGCAAGGTAGACCCCGCCGCCGATCTGGGTGAAGCCGGTGCCGATCGTCACCGGCGCCAGCAGCAGGGTGTAGACGAGGATATGCGTGCGGGCCGACTTGCGCCCGTGGGTCACGGTCAGCATCGGCACACCGGCGTTGGAATAATCGTCCTTCATGAACAGCGCGAGCGACCAGAAGTGCGGCGGCGTCCACATGAAGATCAGCGCGAACATCGCCACGCTTTCCACGCTGATGCCGCCGGTGGCGCAGGCCCAGCCGATCATCGGAGGGAAGGCGCCCGCCGCGCCGCCGATCACGATGTTCTGCGGCGTCGTGCGCTTGAGCCACATCGAATAGACCACGACGTAGAAGAAGATGGTGAAGGCCAGAAGCCCCGCCGCGACCCAGTTCGCCGCCAGCCCCAGCATCGCGACCGACAGGATCGACAGTCCGAGGCCGAGCGCCAGCGCCTCGTTCGGTTCCACCCGTCCCGCGGGGATCGGGCGGGCGCAGGTGCGGCGCATGACACGGTCGATGTCGCTGTCCCACCACATGTTCAGCGCGCCCGACGCCCCGCCCCCCAGCGCGATGAACACGATGGAGGCGAAGGCGATCACCGGGTGCACCGAAACCGGCGCCACGAGCAGACCGACCAGCGCCGTGAAGACGACGAGCGACATGACGCGCGGCTTGAGCAGAGCGACGTAATCGCCGAAGCCCGCCTCACCCGATTGCTCATCGACCCGGATATCGGCCATCACGTCCTCGCAAAGTCAGGGAATCCCGACGCACCCGATACTCCGATCATTCGCGCAACGCCACGCGGATCGCGGGTTTGTGACCGACTTTCTGCAGGCCGCGCGGAGGTGTCGCACCTGCCTCCGCAAATTGCTGTTTCGCCTTGGTCAGCCAGGTCGCGTATTCCGCCTCGCTCACCGCGTGCACCTCGATCGGCATGTATGAATGATCCTTGCCGCAAAGCTCCGAGCACTGGCCGAAATAGACGCCGGGCTTGTCGACCTTGAACCAGGCTTCGGCCAGGCGCCCCGGCACCGCGTCCTGCTTCACCCCGAAGGCCGGCAGCGCCCAGGAATGGATCACGTCCGCGCCGGTGATCTTGACCACCACGGTCTTGCCCACCGGCACGACGACCGGGTTCGTCGTGGCCAGCAGGAACTGGTCGCGGCTGTAGCCCGCCTTCTTAAGCTTCTCCTCCATCGCGGCGTTCAGGATATAGGGCTTCACCCCGGGCTCGGCCGCGTCGTCGATCGAGGCGGGAGAGCCGATCATGTAGCTGTCGAAGGCAATCTTTTCCTCGGGGTATTCGTAGGACCAAAACCACTGGTTGCCGGTGACCTTGATGGTGACATCGGCCCTGGGGATCTCCATCTCCTTGAACAGCGTGGGCAGGGAAAAAGCCCCGATCATCACCAGGATCGCCACCGGCACCATGGTCCAAGCGACCTCCAGCGGGGTGTTGTGGGTAAAGCGGGCGGGCACCACGTTGCGCCCCGCCCGAAACCGGAAGATCACGTAAAGTAACAGGCACGTCACGAAGACCACGATCACCGCCATGACCACCGTCATCATCCCGTCGAGCCATTGCAGATCGTGCGCAACAGGGGTTGACGCGGGCTGGAACCCGGTCATGCCGGATCGCGGCTGGCCAATGATTTCAACATCTTCCGCCACGGCCGCCGCGGCGCTCGAGATCAGGATCGACAGGGCGCCGACGCCCCGCTTGAGGATCGTGTTGCGCATTGCGTGTTCCCATGTTGTGCCGCGGCTTCGGGTCCGCTTGTCGGGGTCCGCGTCAGGCGGGCTCCCGGTTGTTTCTCTTTTTTGTGAAAACATATTACGAGGGAATCGACAAGAAAAACCCATGCTGCAAAGCGGCATAGGTTGATCTGGATCAGGGACATGCTAGGCACTTGGCTATGACACATGAAAGCTTTCGTCCGTTCGAGACGGACCTTGACGAGGGGCGCGCGCTGACGATCCTGCGCAGCGCCACCGATGGCGCGGACGATGGTGAGCTGTTCCTGGAACGGCGCCGGTCCGAGGCGCTGGTGCTGGACGACGGACGCATCCGCAACGCCAGCTACGACGCCTCGGAAGGCTTCGGCCTGCGCGCGGTGAAGGGCGAGGTGGCGGGCTATGCCCATTCCACCCATCTCACGGAAAAGGCGCTGCTGCGCGCGGCCGAGACCGCACGTCTGGCCGTGGGCGACGGCGGCGGCGTGATGGCGGACGCACCGCAGCACACCAACCGCCGGCTCTATACCGATGCCGACCCGATGGCGGGCGCGACCTTCGGCGTGAAGATCGACACGCTGCGCGAGATCGACGCCTTCGCCCGCGCGCTGGACAAGCGGGTGGTGCAGGTCTCGGCCACGCTGGCGGCCTCGCTTCAGGAGGTCGTGATCCTGCGCCCCGAAGGCGGCGCGGTCTCGGACACCCGGCCCATGGCGCGGCTGAATGTCGCAGTCATCGTCGAGGAGAACGGGCGGCGCGAGAGCGGCAGCGCGGGCGGCGGCGGGCGGATCGGCCTGACCGGCCTGATCGCGCGCGAGAACTGGGAAGAAACCGCGCGCGAGGCACTGCGCATCGCGCTGGTGAACCTGCGCGCGGAACCCGCGCCGGCGGGCGTGATGGACGTGGCACTGGGCGCGGGCTGGCCCGGGGTCCTGCTGCACGAGGCCGTGGGGCACGGGCTGGAGGGGGATTTCAACCGCAAGAAATCCTCGGCCTTCGCCGGGCTCATGGGGCAGCAGGTGGCCGCGAAAGGCGTCACCGTGCTGGACGACGGCACGATCCCGGACCGGCGCGGATCGCTGACCGTCGACGACGAGGGCACCCCCTCGGGCAAGAACGTCCTGATCGAGGACGGGGTGCTGGTGGGCTACATGCAGGACCGCCAGAACGCCCGCCTCATGGGGGTGAAACCCACCGGCAACGGCCGGCGCGAGAGCTTTGCCCATATCCCGATGCCGCGGATGACCAACACCTACATGCTGGGCGGCGACGCGAGCCCCGGTGAGATCGTGGCCGAGGTGAAGGACGGGATCTATGCCGTGGGCTTCGGCGGCGGTCAGGTCGACATCACCAACGGCAAGTTCGTGTTTTCCTGCACCGAGGCCTACCGGGTGAAGAACGGCGTCATCGGCGCGCCGGTGAAGGGCGCCACGCTGATCGGTGACGGCCCCACCGCGATGCGGCACATCCGGGCAATCGGCAACGACATGGCGCTGGATCCCGGGGTCGGGAACTGCGGCAAGGCGGGGCAATGGGTGCCGGTGGGCGTGGGGCAGCCCACCCTGCTGATCGGCGGACTGACGGTCGGGGGATCGGCGGCCTGAAGCCGCGGGAGGCGGAGAGCGCCGGGGGGCCAGCCCCCCGGACCCCCCGGGATATTTCCGCTCAGAAGAAAGGCAGGCGGTCGGGGGTCACTCGGCCGCCTTCTTCTTGGCAGTGGTCTTCTTGGCCGCGGGTTTCTTTTCCGCGGTCGTCTTGTCGGAGGCCTTGGCGGCGGCGGTCTTCTTCGCGGCAGGCTTCTTGGCCGCCGCCTTCTTGGGAGCGGCCTTCTTCTTGGTACCCTTCCCGCCCTTGGCCGCCTTCTCGTTGACCAGCGCGATCGCCTCTTCCAGCGTCACCGCCTCGGGGTCCATGTCCTTGGGCAGGGTGGCGTTCACCTTTTCCCATTTGACATAGGGGCCGTAGCGGCCCGGCATCACCTGAAGCGCGCCGCCGTCGGGGTGTTCGCCCAGCTCCTTGAGCGGCTTGGCCGCGGCACCGCGGCCGCCGCGGGAGGCGAGCTTTTGCGCCAGAAGCTCCACCGCGCGGTTCATGCCGACGGTGAAGACCTCCTCCACCTCCGGCAGGTTGGCGTAGGTGCGGCCGTGTTTCACATAGGGACCGTAGCGGCCGATCCCGGCCTCGACCAGTTCGCCATCCTCGGGGTGCGGACCGATCGGGCGCGGCAGCGACAGCAGTTCCAGTGCTTTTTCCAGCGTCAGATCCTCGGGCGACCAGCCCTTGGGCAGGCTGGCGCGGTCGGGCTTGGGCTGCTCCTCGGTCGCCTCGCCGCGCTGAACGTAGGGGCCGAAACGGCCGTTGCGCAGCGAGATGTCGTTGCCTGCCTCGTCCTGGCCCAGCACCTTGCCGTCGAGCATCGCGGCCTCTTCCCCGCCGGGAGCGGAGATCGGGCGGGTGTAGCGGCATTCGGGGTAGTTGCCGCAGCCGATGAAGGCCCCGCCCGAGCGCGCAGTCTTGAGGTGCAGCCGCCCCTCGCCGCAGACCGGGCAGATGCGCGGATCGGACCCGTCGGGGCGCGGCGGATACAGATGCGGGGCAAGCACCTCGTCGATCTTTTCCAGGACCTCGCCGATGCGCAGTTCCGACGTCTCGCCGATCGCCGCCGAGAAATCGCGCCAGAAGCGGGCCAGAACCTCTTTCCAGTCGCGCTGACCATCCGAGATGTCGTCGAGCTGTTCCTCGAGATCCGCGGTGAAATCGTATTCCACGTAGCGGCGGAAGTAGTTCATCAAGAAGATCGTCACCAGCCGACCCTTGTCCTCGGGGATCAGGCGGTTCTTGTCCTTGCGGACGTATTCGCGGTCCTGGATCGTGGTGATGATCGAGGCATAGGTGGACGGCCGGCCGATGCCCAGCTCTTCCATCCGCTTGACCAGCGTCGCCTCGGTGTAGCGCGGCGGCGGCTGGGTAAAGTGCTGTTCCGGCTCGATCTTCTTCTTCGCGGCGGGTTCGCCCTGGCTGATCTGCGGCAGGCGGTTCGCATCCTCGTCGCCGTCGTCATCGCGCCCCTCCTCATAGACCTTGAGGAAGCCGTCGAAGGTGACGACCTGGCCGGTGGCGCGCAGGCCCACCTGGCCATCGGACGAGGCGACATCTACCGTCGTCCGCTCGAACTGGGCGGCGGCCATCTGCGAGGCGATCGTGCGCTTCCAGATCAGATCGTAGAGCTTGCGCTGATCAGCGTCGTGGATCTTGAGCTTCGAGGGCGTGGCCGACATGTCGGTCGGCCGGATGCACTCGTGCGCTTCCTGTGCGTTCTTGGCCTTGTTCTTGTACATGCGCGGCGAGTTGGGAACGTAGCGGTCTCCCCATTCCGACTTGATCTGGTCCCGGGCGGCCATCACCGCCTCGGGCGCCATGTCGATGCCGTCGGTCCGCATGTAGGTGATGTGGCCGGCCTCGTAGAGCCGTTGCGCCGCCGACATCGTGGCCCGCGCGCCCATGCCGAACTTGCGGCTGGCCTCCTGCTGCAGGGTCGAGGTCATGAACGGGGCGGACGGGTTGCGGGTCGCCGGCTTGGCCTCGACCGAGGCGACCTTCAGATCGCGCGACGTCACCGCCTGCACGGCCAGTTCGGCGGCTTCGGCGGTGGGGATGTCGAACTTGTCGAGCTTCTTGCCCCCCAGCACCGTCAGGCGTGCATCGTATTCCTGCCCGCGCGGCGTGGCGAGAACGGCCGAGACGGTCCAGTATTCCTGGGCGCGGAAGGCCTCGATCTCCATCTCGCGCTCAACGATCAGGCGCAGGCAGACCGACTGCACCCGGCCCGCCGATTTCGCGCCCGGCAGCTTGCGCCAGAGCACCGGCGAAAGGTTGAAGCCCACGAGGTAATCCAGTGCGCGGCGGGCGAGATAGGCCTCGACCAGCTCCATGTCGACGTCGCGGGGCTTTTCCATAGCCTGGGTGACGGCGGCCTTGGTGATCGCGTTGAAGGTGACGCGCTGCACCGTCTTGCCCTTCTTGATCGAGCTTTGCAGCGCCTCGCTGAGGTGCCAGCTGATCGCCTCGCCCTCGCGGTCGGGGTCGGTGGCGAGGATCAGGGTATCGTCGGATTTCAGCGCCTCGGTGATGGCACGCACGTGTTTCTTGGAATCGCTGGCCACCTCCCACTTCATCGCGAAATCGTGGTCGGTATCGACCGAGCCGTCCTTGGGCGGCAGGTCGCGGACATGGCCGTAGGAGGCGAGAACCGTGTAGCCGGAGCCGAGATATTTGTTGATTGTCTTGGCCTTGGCGGGGGACTCGACGACGACGACTGCCATGAAAACCTCTGCATGAATTCCCGGTAACGGGCGGCTGTAGATGGGGGTCTGCCGCCGGGAATGTCAAGGAAGCGGGGGAGAAAGCCTGTGTGAAGGGGGGCCGCCTCCGCCCGGGCGGACAGCTTTCGGGCGATGTCGCGCCGGCGGGGGCACGGGCCCGTGCCACAGGGGAATTTCGGGAGAACGCGGGTCAGTTAAGGCGCGAGATCAGGCCGCCCGGCTGACGCTGGACCTTGCCGTCAAGTTCCAGCGTCAGAAGCTCCGGCGTGACCCGGGCGGCCGGGAGCGCGAGGTCGCGGATCAGCTGATCCTCGGCCAGGGGGCTGGGGCCCAGGCGATCGAGGATTGCGGCGTGCAGGGCCGCGACCTCGCGCAGGGCGGGGTTCGGCGCGCGCGCCGGGCGCGGACGGGCGGCGGGGGCGTTTGTGGGGGCGGGCGCCTCTGACGGGCGGGTATCGGCCGGGGCGGCCTTGCGCGCGGCACGGCGGGCCGCGGCCTCGGCGGGGGCGAGCAGGTCGAGCACGTCCTGCGCGCCACGCACCAGCGTCGCGCCGTCGCGGATCAGCATGTTGCAGCCGCCGGCGCGGGCGTCGAACGGGTGGCCGGGCACGGCCAGGACCTCGCGCCCCTGGTCGAGCGCGGCGCGCGCGGTGATCAGGCTGCCGGAGCGGGCCGCGGCCTCGACCACCACGACGGCACGCGCGAGCCCCGAGACGAGGCGGTTGCGCAGCGGGAAGTGGCGCGCCATCGGGGCCGCACCCATCGGCTGTTCCGAGATCCGGCAGCCCTGCGCCGCGATCATCGCCGCGAGATCGCGGTTCTCGGGCGGGTAGATCACGTCGACACCGCCCGCCTGCACCGCAACGGTGCCGGTCGGCAGCGCGGCCCGATGGGCGGCGGCATCAATACCGCGCGCAAGCCCGGAGACGACGACGAAGCCCGCGGAACCCAGCGCCGATGCCAGGTTGCGCGCCATCCGTTGCCCCAGGCTGGAGGCGTTGCGTGCGCCGACCAGCGCCACCATCGGTCGCAGCAGCCAGGCCGGATCGCCCAGCACCCACAGAAGCGGCGGCGCATCCGGCAGATCCATGAGCGCGGGGGGATAATCCGGCGCGCCCCAGAGTACCATTCGCGCGCCCGCGCGGCGGGCGGCGTCCATCTCGGCGCCAGCTTCGTCGATCGTGACGGGGCGGTAATCCTTGGCCCCCGCGGCCCGCGCCACGGCGGGCAATGCGGCCAGCGCGGCCCCGGCAGAGCCATGTTCGGCCAGCATACGGTGAAAGGTGGTGGGCCCGACCCTGCGGGAACGAATGAGACGCAGCCACGACAACCTGTCTTCTTCCGTGGTGGGTGGGGTGAAGGGTGTGGGGGAAGAGAACAAATCTTCTACCATCGTGGCTTCGCCTCATTCGCAGGATGGACATTGCCCGCAGGAGGTTAACGAGAAGTAAATCAATGAACGTTTAGCGCGAAAATCTTCGCAAGATTTTTCGCGGCACGGGATGCGGGCGTCGCCGCCCCCTCTGGTCCCGACACTCCACCCGCCCCGATGGCCATTCTCGGCAGGCCGCGACCTCGGCCGGCGTGGGCAACCGTTCCCCGGGCCGCTCCCGCCCAGATCGCGCAGAATCTATATCGTATTTCCCAGTGGACCGCCGACCGCGCCGGCCCGCTATCCGCCCATCCCGCACGACCTGCCGCGCGCGCGGCACGACCCGGATTACTGTCAGGTCAAAGAACGGTGCCACTGCCTGCCCAAGGAGACGACACGTCTAGAGCGCAGATCCTGCGCGGCCCCACTCCGAGCTGACGACAACCTTCCCTTGCCCCGCCCTGCCCGGCCAGGGTGCGGCTCATGCCCCCCAGGTCCGGTCGAGAACCCTGAACCAATTCTCGTGGCTCAGCTTTGCGATCAGCGGATCGTCGTAGCCATGCGCCCGCATCGCCTGCTGGAAGGCCGGCAGGCCGGTCACGTCGCCAAGCACCTCGGGCACCGTCGCGCCATCGAAATCCGAGCCGAGGCCGACGTGATCCTCGCCCAGTGCTTCGATCAGATAGTCGAGGTGGCGCAGCATCGGCTCCCACCCGGTGTCCGCGGCTTGGCGCCCATCCTCGCGCAGGAACACCGTGGCGTAGTTCAGCCCCACCATACCCTGCGATTCGCGAATCGCGGCCAGCTGCCGGTCGGTCAGGTTCCGGGCGTGCGGGGTGACGGCATGAGCGTTGGAATGGGTGGCGACCAACGGCGCGTCCGTCAGCTTTGCCACATCGTCGAAGCCCTTCTCGTTGAGATGGCTGAGGTCGATCATGATCTTGAGCTCGTTGCACAGGCGGACCAGATCGCGCCCCGCATCGGTCAGCCCCGGCCCGGTATCGGGCGTCGAGGGAAAGCGGAACGGCACGCCGTGGCCGAAGACCGTGGGCCGGCTCCACACCGGGCCAATGGAGCGCAGGCCCATGGCATGGAACAGGTGCAGCGCGTCGAGATCCGCGGCAATCGCCTCGGCCCCCTCGATATGCATGATGCCTGAGATCACGCCCTCTGCCATCGCGGCGCGCAGCTCGGTCGTGTCGTGGCACAGACGGAAATGCCCCTCCGAGGCGCGTTCCATCCATTTCAGATGTCCGGCCATGGCCAGCGCCACCGGCTGCGCCGCCTGGTGACTGATCAGGTCGGGCAGCGGCAGGTCGTAGGGCGGATGTTCCATCATCGCCTCGAAATCGCGCGCCCCGGGCGGGCGCGGCGACGAGACGTAGATCGCGAAGAAACCGCCGGCGAAACCGCCCGCCTGCATCCGCGGCAGGTCCAGATGGCCGCGGCCGGTGTCGGTCAGCCAGGTTTCCGCGCGCATCTCAGGCGCATGCAGCAGCCGCAGCAGGAAATCGTTGTGGCCATCGAAGACCGGGATCGTCTCGCGCATTCTGTCTCTCCGCTTCCAACGCGCCGGAGCGCGCTCCTGAACAGGACCTCCGGCGCCGGCAGAGACTTGCACAGCACCACGCCGCACGCCAGAGGGCGGCCACCCCGACGCATCCGGGCACCCTAGGGCCCCGAAGGCGCGGCGGGCGAAGACGCCGGGCCTGCATGACCTCCCCGCCACCGACCCGCAGGCGCTACCGGCCGAGCGGCCCGGGATGCCCCACGTGCCCCGGGGCGCCGCGGCATTTCTTCTGACGGGATGATCCAGATCAAATTCCCGTGTACGGAATCATGCAATCTTGCCGCACCTTTTTCAGAACCCCGGCCGACAGGAGGCTCCGGCATGAGACTGACGACCCGCACGAACCTTGCCATGCGCACGCTGATGGTCTGCGCCGTGAACCAGGGCCGAACCGTGCGCAAGCACGAGATCGCAACCGCGTCCGAGGCGTCGGAAAACCACCTTGCGCAGGTGATCAACGCCCTCGGCCAGCATGGCTATGTCAAGACGACCCGGGGGCGGAACGGCGGCCTGCGGCTGGCCTGCGCGCCGTCCGAGATCTCCGTCGGCGAGGTGTTCCGCCGCTTCGAGGGCGTCGTGCCCTTCGCCGATTGCTTCGACCCCGACAGCCAAGGCTGCCCGCTCCTGCCGGGCTGCCGCCTGCGCCAGGCGCTCAGCGCTGCGGTCGATGCCTTCTACGCCTCGCTCGACGGACACACGCTGGCCGACATGGTGACGGGAGGCGACGGCTTTGATCACCTGCTCGATTTCTCGCGCCCGATCACGCCGTTGGGGACGCCCTGCACCCGCGGAAGCAGCAGGATTGCCGCAGTTTGACATAAATGTCACGGATCTGTCGCAATACGGCTATCCGAGGACCCCGAACCCGTCCTATTCTGGTTGTACCTGGGAATGACAACGCAAGGCGGCCCTGCCAGGCCGCTGCAAGGCCGGAGGTTCGACATGGCCAGCCAGTATCCCCAGACGCGCACCCAGGTGCCCGCCGAAAACCCCCAGAAATCGACCGGAGCACGCCCCGTTTCCGGTGCCCCGACCCCCGAGACCGAGGAACAGGACCCGCGCGAGATGCCGCCGCTCTTGCGCCCGGCGAGCGCGCGGGCGGAAGTGACCTACCGCGACTGGGCCGCGATCTGACCAGACGCCGCCCCAGTGCCTACCGCCCTGGGGCAGAGCCCCCTCCCCCGAGATCACGGAAGGGCGGCACACAACGAAAAGGGCCGCTCCGGCGACGAAGCGGCCCCTGTCAGAATTGTGCGGCACCTCGCCGCCCGTCAAATTCCTTGTCCAAGGAATTTGCCAAGAGTTTTAGATAAAACTCTTGGGTTGGGCTCAGCCGACCAGCTCGAGCCCCGAGAAGAAGTAGGCGATTTCCTGCGCCGCGGTTTCCGGCGCGTCCGACCCGTGGACCGAGTTCTCGCCGACCGAGAGGGCGAATTCCTTGCGGATGGTGCCGTCGGCGGCGTCCGCCGGGTTGGTGGCGCCCATCACTTCGCGGTTCTTCGCGATCGCGCCTTCGCCTTCCAGCACCTGCACGACGACCGGGGCCGACACCATGAACTCGCACAGTTCGCCGTAGAACGGGCGGTCCTTGTGGACTTCGTAGAACTTGCCGGCCTGTTCCATGGTCAGCTGGATGCGTTTTTGCGCGACGATGCGCAGACCGGCTTCCTCGAACTTGGCATTGATCTTGCCGGTGAGGTTGCGGTTGGTCGCGTCGGGCTTGATGATCGAAAGGGTGCGTTCGATGGCCATGTCGTATCTCTCCTAGTGCCCCTGCCACTGTCCCTGAGGGGCTGTCGGCGTCCTGCTAGCACGGGGCGGCGGGGTTGAAAAGGCGCCAAAAGGCTAGGCGCACCTCGCCATCCGGGGACCGCCCGGCAGGCATCGTACCCCGTCGGCGCCGCTTTCATGCCGCGCGCCCCGCGCACATGATTGACGCGGGCACGGCGATCGGGCAAGCCCCGCGCATGCTCACGATCTCGGACATCACCTATTCCGTCGAAGGCCGCCCCCTGTTCGAGGGCGCCTCGGCACGTATTCCCGCAGGCCACAAGGTGGGCCTCGTCGGCCGCAACGGCGCGGGCAAGACGACACTCTTCAAGCTGATCCGCGGCGAACTGGTGCTGGAGGGCGGCGCCATCTCCCTGCCGTCGCGCGCCCGCATCGGCGGGGTCGCGCAGGAGGTGCCCTCGAACGAGGTCTCGCTTCTGAACACGGTGCTGGCCGCCGACACGGAACGCGCCGAGCTGATGGCGGAATCCGAGACCGCTACCGATGCCCACCGCATCGCCGAGATCCAGGCCCGGCTGGCCGATATCGACGCCTGGTCGGCCGAGGGCCGCGCCTCGGCCATCCTCAAGGGCCTGGGCTTCACCGCCGAGGAACAGCAGATGCCCTGTTCCGCCTTCTCCGGCGGCTGGCGGATGCGCGTGGCGCTGGCGGGCGTTCTCTTTTCGCAACCCGACCTGCTGCTCCTGGACGAGCCGACCAACTACCTCGACCTCGAGGGGGCGCTGTGGCTGGAAAACTACCTGCGCAGCTACCCGCATACCGTGCTGATCATCAGCCACGACCGCGAACTGCTCAACCGTTCGGTCCAGGCGATCCTGCATCTCGACAACCGCAAGCTGACGCTGTGGCAGGGCAATTACGACACCTTCGCCCGGTCGCGCGCGGAACAACGCATGGTGCAGGCGGCCGAGGCCAAGAAGCAGGACGCGCGGCGCGCCCATCTTCAGGCCTTCGTCGACCGCTTCAAGGCCAAGGCCTCGAAGGCCCGTCAGGCGCAGTCGCGCGTGAAGATGCTGGAGAAGATGACGCCGATCACCGCGCCGGAAGAGGCCGCGAAGCACGTCTTCTCCTTCCCCGCGCCCGAGGAGCTGTCGCCGCCCATCGTCAACCTCGAAGGTGCTGCCGTTGGATACGACGGCCCGCCGGTGCTGCGGCGCCTGAACCTGCGCATCGACCAGGACGACCGGATCGCCCTTCTGGGCCGGAACGGCGAGGGCAAGTCGACCCTGTCGAAGCTGCTGGCCGGCAAGCTTCAGGCCTGCGAGGGGCGCATCACCCGCTCGACCAAGCTGCGGATCGGCTATTTCGCGCAGCACCAGGTCGACGAGCTGCATATAGACGAGACGCCGCTTCAGCACGTCATGCGGCTGCGCCCGAACGAGGGGCAGCCGCGGCTGCGCGCCCGTCTCGCGAGCTTCGGCCTTGGCGCCGACCAGGCCGAGACCGAGGTGGGCCGGCTTTCGGGCGGACAGAAGGCGCGCCTGTCGCTCCTGCTGGCGACGATCGACGCGCCGCACATGCTGATCCTCGACGAACCGACCAACCACCTCGACATCGAAAGCCGCGAGGCGCTGGTCGAGGCACTGACCGGCTACGCGGGCGCCGTGATCCTCGTCAGCCACGACATGCACCTTCTGTCGCTGGTGGCCGACCGGCTGTGGCTGGTCTCCGGCGGCCATGTCACGCCCTACGAGGAGGATCTGGAGGCTTATCGCAAGTTCCTGCTTCAGGGCGACGAGCCGAAGACCGAAAAGCCCAAGCCCGAGAAGAAGAAGGCCAGCCGCGACGAGATCCAGGCGCTGCGCTCCGAGGTCCGCAAATGCGAGGAGCGGGTGGCCAAGATCGAGGAGATGCGCGGCAAGCTGGCCAAGAAGCTGGCCGATCCCGCGCTTTACGAAGATGGCCGGGCGGGCGAGATCGAGGTCTGGCAGAAGAAATACGCCGAGGTCATGGACGGGCTCGACCGGGCCGAGGCGATGTGGCTGAAGGCGCAGGAAAAGCTCGAAGCGGCGGGGGTCTAGCCCGGGGCGCAGGTTCGGGCCCGGTTTTGGGCCCCTGTTTTGGACCCCGGTGCGCCACGGGCGCCAGGATCGCCTCGGGTTCGCCCCGGATTCCGCCACGCCCGCGGGGCCACCGCCCGGCCATAGGGCACGGCAACACGGAATGGGAAATGGCACGGGAACCGGCATGGACACAGCCCACCTGATCACCGCCTTCGTCACCCTCTTCGTGATCGTCGATCCGGTAGGCCTTGCCCCGGTCTTCGTCGCGCTGACCCGCGGCATGGGCAGGGTGGAGCGCCGGGCCATCGGGTTGCGCGCGGCCCTCGTGGGCGCGGCGCTGATGACGCTGTTCGGGCTGGCCGGGCAGTCGATCCTCGATTTCGTCGGCATCTCGATCCCGGCCTTCCGCATCGCCGGGGGCCTTCTGCTGTTCGTCACCGCCTTCGACATGCTGTTCGAACGCCGCGCCCGCCGCCGCGAAGACCGCGCCAGCGCCGACGAGGTGCAGGACGACGCGCACGATCCCTCGGTCTTTCCGCTGGCGACGCCGCTGATCGCGGGGCCCGGGGCGCTGGTGACGATGATCCTGCTGGTGGGCCGCGCGGGCCCGGGTTGGCAGGGCATCGTCGCGGTGCACCTCGTGATGCTGGCGGTGGTGGTGCTCTGCGTCGTGAGCTTTCTCCTTGCCGGGCCGATCGAGCGGGCCCTGGGCAAGACCGGGACCGATGTCGTATCGCGGCTGCTGGGGATGCTGCTCGCGGCGCTGTCGGTGCAGTTCGTGATCGACGGCATCATGGGGGCGCTGCGCGCGGCGGGGCTGATGGTGGCCGGCTGAGCCCGGCGGCACGCGCCCGCTCCACCACCTGCGCGAAGAGGCCAGAAGGAGGGATGACAGCGGCGCCCTGCCTCCCCAGATAAGGGAAAACGGAGATCCCGATGGACGGCGACAGCTTTGCCCGCGTGACCTATTTCGTGCTGATCGCGCTGGCGATCGGCGGGGCGCTGATCACCCAGGCGCGGGGCAACTGGGGCCGCTTCGCGACCCAGGCCGCGACCTGGGGGCTCATCTTCGTAGGCGTGATAGCGGGCTATGGCCTGTGGTCCGACATTGGCCCGCAGCTGATCCCCCGGCAGGAGCTGATCCGCGGCACCGGCCAGATCGTCCTGCCGCGCGGGCCCGACGGCCACTTCTACGTGACCGCGAAGATCGGGGGAAAGCCGGTGGAGTTCGTCGTCGATACCGGCGCCTCGACCGTGGTGCTGTCGCAACGCGACGCGCGGCGGCTGGGGTTCCACCCCGACCAGTTGAACTACGCGGGGCGGGCGAGCACGGCGAACGGCTATGTCCGCACCGCCCGCGTCACGCTGCATGACGTGCAGGTGGGCGGGCTGACGGTGGCCCGCGTCGGCGCCTCGGTGAACGACGGGGCGATGGACGGATCCCTGCTGGGGATGACGTTCCTGCGGCGGTTCTCCAAGGTCGAGATTGCGGGAAACAGGATGGTCCTGACGCCCTGACCGGGGCGCCCGGTGCGCAGGCGGATGCCTGCGGACAGTGGCGAAGGGAAGTACGCAGGGAGGCTTCTGCCCCACGCGCCAATGTCTCCTGGACATCGGCGAAGGCAAACGACGCAGGGGGGCCTTCTGCCCCCCTGCACCCCCCGAGGATATTTTCGCTCAGAAGAAGTGGGGGGACGGGAGACAGTCGGGGCGGAGTAAGGGTTATCTTTCCGCCTTCATCTGCCAGCGGCCCTGTTCCTCGGACCAGTATTGCGCCGAGGCGCCCGCGTCGGTGAGAGATTTCCACTGGACACGGGCGCGGGAGAGCGCGTCGGGGTTGGCGCCGTCGAAGAGGATGCAGACACGTTCGAGCGTCGCGATCTCGGCCGCCGTCACCTCTGCCCCGTCGATCGCCATCAGGCAGGCGGCGCCGTTGGGGCTGGTGGCGGCCGTGGTCAGCAGCACCGGCTGATCGGCATCGTGCGGACCGCCGGCGAGGCCATGGGGCAGGAAGCCCTCCTCCGGGCCGAGCCAGAGCCTGTCGTCGAGCCAGCGCAGCCGCCCCTCGTCGGTGCCGCGCACCGCGACACGCCAGCCGGCCTCGAGCGACTTGGGCACCAGGAGCGCCAGCGCCTGGTCGACGCTCGAGTCGGTCAGATGATAGAAGCGCGCGGCGCCCACCGGGCCCTCACTTCGTCTCGTACTTGTCCATCACGAGGCGGTTCAGCGCCATCACGCCCCATCCCGTCGCGCCCTTGGGCGAGAGCGGCAGGTCGGATTTGACCGAGGCCGTGCCCGCGATGTCGAGGTGGATCCACGGCACCTCGGGCTTGATGAAGCGCTGGATGAACTGGGCCGCGGTGATCGAGCCGCCGGGGCGGCCGCCCACGTTCTTCATGTCGGCCACGCGCGATTTCAGCATCTTGTCGTAGGCATCGCCCAGCGGCATGCGCCAGGCGCCCTCGCCCTCGGCCTTCGCGGCGGCGAGGAAGCTGTCGCAGAACGCATCGTTGTTGGAGAAGACGCCGGTATGCTCATGCCCGAGCGCGATGATGATGGCGCCGGTCAGGGTGGCGAGGTCGACGATCCCCGCGGGCTTGAAGCGTTCCTGCGCGTACCAAAGCACGTCGGCCAGCACGAGGCGCCCCTCGGCGTCGGTGTTGATCACCTCGACCGTGTCGCCCTTCATCGAGACCACCACGTCGCCCGGGCGCTGCGCGCGGCCGTCGGGCATGTTCTCGACGAGGCCCACGAGGCCCACGACATTGGCCTTGGCCTTGCGCAGCGCGAGCGTGCGCATCACGCCCGACACGGTGCCCGCGCCGCCCATGTCCATGGTCATGTCTTCCATGCCGCCGGCCGGCTTGATCGAGATGCCGCCGGTATCGAACACCACGCCCTTCCCGACGAGGGCCAGGGGGGCTGCGTCCTTCTCGCCGCCCATCCACTGCATGACGACGACCTTGGAGGGGCTTTCCGACCCCTGCCCCACGCCCAGAAGCGCGCCCATGCCGAGCTCCGCCAGGTCCTCCTCCTCGAGGATCTCGACCTCGAGGCCGAGCTCCTGCATCGCGGCGAGGCGGGCGGCGAAATCGTCGGTGGTCAGCACGTTGGCGGGTTCGTTCACAAGGTCGCGGGTGAAGAACACGCCTTCGGCGAGGGCGGCGAGCGGGCCAGCGGCGGCGGCCACCTCCTCGGGCTTGGAGACCATCAGCGTGACCGGCCCCTTGGCCTTGGGCGCGGCGGTCTTGTGATCGGCGAAATCGTAGTCGCGCAGCGCGAGGCCGAAGGAAAGCTCATGCGCGCGGGGATGCGGGCCGGCGAGGACGAGGTTGCCGCCCTCGGGCCGTTTCGCGCCGATCGTGGCACCGGCGCGGCGCGCCTCGTCCGCGCCGGCGCGGCGGTCGAGCTTGAGCACCTGAACAGCCTCGGCGGCGAGACCGGCGGGATAGGCGAGATCCAGCGCATCGCCCGGCTTCAGCGCGGCGAAGGCGGCCCCTGCAACACAACGTTCCACCGCGCCGCGGGTAAGACGGTTCACGCGGCGGGTCAGCGGCGAAAGCTTGCCGTCGCTGTCGACCAGAACCGTGACACGGCCGGCAAAACCGGCGATCGCTTCGGGATCTGCTTCGGTAAACTGGATGGCGGCGGGTGCAGTCATGTCGTATCCCTTCTGATCAACCGGGCGTTTGGGCGGACCCTAGCCCTGCGCTCCGGGAATGGCCAGATAGCAGTTTTCCCTGCCCGGGAATTCCGCTAGGTTCCGAAAAAACTCACGGGGCAGGAGCGCGCGAAGGTGTCAAGATTCGACAGATACATGCTGTCGCAACTCATGGCGCTGTTCGGGTTCTTCTCGCTGGTTCTCGTGCTCGTCTACTGGGTGAACCAGGCGGTCCTGCTGTTCGACCGGCTGATCGGCGACGGACAGACGGCCCTCGTGTTTCTCGAATTCACCGCGCTGTCGCTGCCCAACTCGATCCGCCTCGTGCTGCCGGTCTCGGCCTTTGCCGCGACGGTCTACGTCACCAACCGCCTGACCCGAGAGAGCGAGCTGGTGGTGGCGCAGTCGACGGGGATGTCGTCATTCCGGCTGGCACGGGGGGTCCTGGCCTTCGGAATCATCGTGGCCCTTCTGCTGTCGGTGCTGGTCCACGTGCTGGTGCCGGCAAGCCGCGCCACGATGGCGGTGCGCCAGGCGCGGATGGATGCCGACGTCACCTCGCGCATCCTGACCGAGGGCAAGTTCCTGCACCCGTCGGACGGGATCACCATATTCATCCGCCACATCACCCCGGACGGAGAACTGAAGGCGGTGTTCCTGTCGGACGGGCGGTCGCCCGACAGCCGCACCACCTATACCGCGAACCACGCGCTGCTTGTGAACACAGGCGGCACGCCGAAGCTCGTGATGTTCGACGGCATGGCGCAGACCCTGCACATGGACACCCGGCGCCTGTCGACCACCCGGTTCAAGGAATTCACCTACGAGATCGGCTCGGCCCTCGGTAGCGGCGTGCCACCGGTGCCCTCGATGAACGAGTTGAGCACCTGGACCCTGCTGCACCCGACTCCGGCCGAGCTGAAACTGACCGGCAAGACCGCAGGAGAGTTCTGGTTCGAGGGCAACACCCGGCTGGCCGAACCCCTGAACGGGCTGGCGGCGACGTTCCTCGGCTTTGCGGTGCTGATGGTGGGCGCGTTCAGCCGCTTCGGCCTGGGCCGGCAGATCTTCGTGGCGATCGTGCTGCTGATCGTGATGCAGCTTCTGATCAACGCCGGCGCCAACATGGGCCAGAAGAGCCCCGGGCTGTGGGGGCTGACCTACGTGCCGGCGGCCTATGGCATGATCGTGTCGGTGGGGCTGATGTGGTGGTCGCAGCGACGGCGCTGGCGCCCGCGCGACCGCAGCCGCCCCGAGACCGACACCGGCGGAGGGGCCACGGCATGACCCTTTCGCTTTACGTCGCGCGTCGCTTCGGGCTGGCCTTCCTGGGCGTGCTGCTGGTCTTCACCTTCATCCTGGGCCTGCTGGACATGGTCGAGCAGATCCGCCGTTTCGCCGGCGACAACGTGAGCTTCTCGCAGGCTGCGGGGCTGGCCGCGCTCGACGTCCCGTCGAGCCTTTACCGGATCCTGCCGCTGACGATGATCCTGTCGGCGATCGTGCTGTTTCTCGGCCTCGCGCGGACGTCGGAGCTGGTGGTGATTCGCGCCGCCGGGCGTTCGGCGCTGAGCTGCCTCGTGGCGCCGGTGCTGACGGCGCTGGCGATCGGCGTGCTGGCGGTCACCGTGCTGAACCCGATCGTCGCCGCCACCTCGAACGAATACGAGACGCTGAGCACGCATTATTCGCAGGGCGAGGAGAACGTCCTGTCGATCAGCCGCGAAGGCGTCTGGCTGCGCCAGGGCAGCGCCGACGGCCAGATGGTGATCCGCGCGGCCAAGGCGAATTCGGATGCCACCGTGCTGCACGACGCGACTTTCATCAGCCTCAACAAGCAGGCCCAGCCGACGACCCGGGTCGAGGCTCGCGTGGCGCATCTGCAGCCCGGCGCGTGGAAGCTGACGGACGCCAAGGTCTGGCGCTTCGACAAGGGCCCGAACGCCGAGAAGACGGCGCGCGACATGACCGAGATGACGCTGCCGTCGGACCTGACGCAGGCCCAGATCCGCGACAGTTTCGGCCCGCCCTCTGCGGTGCCGATCTGGCAGCTGCCGGGCTTCATCGACCGGCTCGAGAAGGCCGGTTTCTCGGCCCGTCAGCACCGGGTCTGGCTGCAGATGGAGCTTGCGCTGCCGCTGCTGCTGGCCGCGATGGTGCTGGTGGGGGCCGGGTTCACGATGCGCCACGCGCGTTCCGGCGGCACCGGCCTGATGGTGCTGCTTGCGCTGATGGCCGGTTTCGGGATCTTCTTCCTGCGCAACTTCGCCCAGGTCCTGGGCGAGAACGGGCAGATCCCGGTACCGCTCGCTGCGTGGAGCCCGCCGGTCGTGGCGGTGCTGCTGGCGCTGGGTTTCCTGCTACATCTGGAGGAAGGTTGATGGTGGTGCGACGCCTCCTGTCCCTTGGACTTCTCGCGGCGCTGATGGCCGGGACCGCGGCCGTGCCGCCCGCCGGCGCCCAGAGCGCAGGCCAGACGGGCACCGGTCAAACGGGCGCCGCCCCTGCGCAGGGCGACACCCCGGCCACGCTGGTCGCCGACAATGTCGAGCTCAAGGGCGACAACAGCATCGTCGCAACCGGCCATGTCGTGGTGTTCTACCAGGGCACCCGGATGGAGGCGACCAAGGTCGTCTACGACAAGGCCAACGACAAGATCGACATCACCGGCCCGATCCGCCTGACCCAGCCCGACGGCACCATCGTGCTTGCCGATCAGGCCGAACTCGCCACCGACCTGAAGAACGGGATCCTGACCAGCGCGCGCATGGTGCTGGCCAGCAAGCTGCAGCTTGCCGCGGCGCAGATCAACCGGGTCGACGGGCGCTATACCCAGCTGACCAAGACGGTCGCCTCGTCGTGCCAGGTCTGCGCCGGCCACCGCACCCCGCTGTGGGAGATCCGCGCGACCAAGGTGATCCACGATGCCGAGAAGCATCAGCTCTATTTCGACAACGCGACGTTCCGGCTGGCGGGCGTGCCGATCCTCTACCTGCCGCGGCTGCGCCTTCCCGACGCATCGGTCAAGCGCTCCACCGGCTTCCTGCTGCCGATGGTCCACAACTCGACGCTGCTCGGCACCGGCGTCACCCTGCCCTATTTCGTGGCGCTCGGCCCGTCGAAGGACCTCACCCTCTACCCCGAGCTCTACACCCGCAGCCGCACCCTCGCCTTCCGCTACCGGCAGGCGTTCCGCAACGGCTACATGTCGTGGACCGGGGCGGCCAGCCGCGACGACTTTCACACCACCGGAACCCGCGCCTACCTGTTCGGCAGCGGCGACTTCAACCTGCGCAACGATTACAAGCTGCATTTCGACGTGCAGCTCGCGTCAGACAAGGGCTATATCAGCGACCATGATTTCTCGGGCCTCGACCGGCTGCAGAGCGACCTGATCCTCAGCCGGACCCGGCGCAGCGACTTTTCCAGCGCACGCCTCTACGCCTTCCATTCGCTGCGCGGAGAGGACGACAACGCGACCCTTCCGGAATATGCCGCGGGCTACACCCGGATCCACCGCTTCACCATGCCGGGAATCGGCGGCCAGGCCAGCCTGTCGTTCGACACGCTCGCGCTCACCCGGCCCTCAAGCACCGACGTCTCGGGCCGCGACGACGCCCGCGCCTCGGCAGAATTCAACTGGCAGCGCAGCTGGATCTTCGGCCCCGGCGTCGTGTTCACCTCGCTGGCGAAGGCCACCACCGACTTCTACGTGATCCGGCAGGACAGCACCTACCCCTCGACGATCACCCGCACGATCCCCGAAGGGGCGGTCGAACTGCGCTGGCCGCTGGTCAAGCAGGAAGCCGGCGGCGGCAGCCAGGTGCTGGAACCGATCGTCCAGCTCATCCTGTCGCCGGACAGCGTCACCGCGGTGCCGGACGAGGATTCGACCATGGTGTCCTTCGACGAGGGCAACCTTTGGTCGCTGAACCGCTACGCCGGCTACGACGCGATCGAATATGGACCGCGCGCCAACGTCGGCCTGCGCTGGACCCGCTATTCCCCCGGCGGCTGGGTGCTGGGCGCGGTCGCGGGCCGGGTCTTCCGAGTCAAGTCGGCGCAGGATTTCTCCACCGCGTCGGGGCTGGACGGCGCCAGGTCGGACTGGCTGACCGGGGTGCGGGTGTCCTCGCCCAACGGGCTGGTATTCACCGGGCGGGCCGTGTTCAACGACCAGATGTCGCTCTCGCGCTCCGAGGCGCAGCTGAGCTACGGCCGCCCGCGCTACAACTTCTCGACCAGCTACACCTACCTGAACGCCGACCCGTCCGAGAACCGCAGCGTCGACACGTCGGAATGGGGAATGGGCGCCTGGTACAAGGTCAGCGACACGCTCGACAGCTCGATCAACTGGCGCTACGACTTCCAGGCACAGAGGGCCACCAGCGCCGGGATCGGCCTGAACTGGCACACCGAATGCATCTCGGTCAATCTTTCCCTCTCGCGCAGCTTCGCTTCCTCGACTAGTGTGACGGCGACCACGACCTTCGGCCTTCTGGTCAACCTGCTCGGCATCTCCGGTCGTTCCGCCGGGGCCGCCCCCAGCAGGTGCCGCAGCTGAGGACGCGCCGGGCCCAGCCCGCCGATCGGGCCGGACCGGACGCTGAAGCGAGCGCCGGCGCGGTTGGCGGAACGGACGACGGAACGAACGAACGAACGAACGACGGAACGGACGAGCAGAACGGACCGATGATGCGACTGAAGACGATGCTGATGACCGCCTGGATGTGCCTTGCGGGGGCGCTTATGCCACTGCCTGCACTGGCTCAAGCCGGGACCTTCGCGCCCGTGCTGATCGTGAACGGCTCCCCGATCACCGGCTACGAACTGTCACAGCGCGCGCGCTTCCTGCAGCTTCTGAACGCCCCGGGCGACCTGGACAAACTGGCGCAACAGCAGCTGATCCAGGACCGGGTGCAGCTCAAGGCCGCCAAGGACGCCGGGATCGTGCCGACCAAGGACGAGATCGACGCCGGGATGAAGGAATTCGCGGGCCGCGCCAACATGCCCGTCGACCAGTTCGTCGCCCAGCTCGGGAAGGCCGGGGTTGCCGAACAGACCTTCCGCGACTTCGTCAAGGCGGGCGTCGCCTGGCGCCAGCTCGTGCAGGCCAAGTTCGGCCCCGAGGTGTCGATCGGAAAGGCCGATCTCGACCGCGCGCTCTCGGTCGCGGCGCAGCAGCCCGCCACCCGGCTCCTGCTGTCCGAGATCATCATGCCCGCGACCCAGCCCTACATCGACCAGACCATGGCGAACGTGCAGCAGATCATGCAGACGGTGCACACCAGCGGCGAATTCGCCGCCGCGGCGCGCAAGTTCTCGGCCTCGGCCTCGGCGCCGCGCGGCGGTGCCATCGACTGGATCGCCGAAGACAACCTGCCGCCGCAGGTGCAGAACGCCGTCAAGGACCTCAAGCCCGGGCAGATGAGCTCTCCCGTCCGGATCGAGAACGCCGTCGGCATCTTCTTCCTGCGCGCCGAGGGCGCCGCCCCAGGGCCAGCCGCCTCGGACATCACGGTGAAATACGCCCAGTACCTGATCCCTGGCGGCCGCAGCGACAAGGCGATGGAGGCCGCAGCGAAGGTGAAGGCCCGCGTCGACAGCTGCGAAGACCTCTACAGCGTCGCGCGGGGGCAGTCCAAGGGCGTCCTGACCTTCACCACCCAAGTGCTCACCAAGGTGCCCGGCGACATCCGGATGCAGCTTGCCGGCATGGACCAGAACGAGATCTCGACCGCGCTGACCAAGGGCGGCAACCTTGACCTGCTGATGCTCTGCACCCGCCGCCCGACCGAGGCAGAGACCGCGGATCCCTCCGACATCCAGAAGCAGCTCTTCAACCAGCGCCTCGCCGGCAAGGCCGCCAACTACCTGGCGGAGCTGGAGGCCGACGCCTTCATCCGGCACCCCTGAGGGCGGTGCGATGGCAGACGTCCCGCCGATCGCGCTGAGCTGCGGCGACCCCTCGGGCATCGGCCCCGAGGTCGCCGCCAAGGCCTGGGCGCAACTGGGCGCGCGCCTGCCGTTCCTCTGGATCGGTGATCCGCGCCACCTGCCCCGGGGCACCCCCCACCGCGAGGTGACCAACCCGGCCGAGGCCATCCAGGTGGCGGGCTCGGCCCTGCCTGTCTGGCGCCAGGATTTCGCCGCCCCCGCCCGCCCAGGCGACCCCGACCCCGCCAATGCGGCGGGCGTCGTGGCCGCGATCGAAACCGCGGTGCGGCTGACCCAGGCAGGGCGTGCCCGTGCGGTCTGCACCGCACCGATCCACAAGAAGGCGCTGAAGGACGGCGCGGGCTTCGCCTTTCCCGGCCATACAGAATTCCTCGCTGCGCTCGCCGGGGTCCGGCAGGTGGTGATGATGCTCGCCTGCCCCGAGCTGCGTGTTGTCCCCGCCACCATCCACATCGCGCTCGCGGAAGTGCCGGCGGCGCTGACCGCGCGGCTGCTGAGCGATACGATCCGCATCACCCATACCGCACTGATCCACGATTTCGGCATCCCCGCGCCCCGGATCGCGATCGCCGGCCTCAACCCCCATGCCGGCGAAGGCGGCGCCATGGGCGGTGAGGAGATCGCGATGATCCGCCCGCTCCTGGACGAGCTGCGCGCCGAGGGCCTCGCCCTGCAGGGGCCTCTGCCCGCCGACACGATGTTCCACGCGCGCGCCCGGGCGGGCTACGACGCTGCGGTCTGCATGTACCACGACCAAGCGCTGATCCCGATCAAGACGATCGACTTCGCCGGCGGGGTGAACGTGACGCTGGGCCTGCCCTTCATCCGCACCTCGCCCGACCACGGCACCGCCTACGACATCGCGGGCACTGGCGTGGCCGACCCCGCCAGCCTGATCGCCGCGCTGAAGATGGCGGACGAAATAGCCCGGCTGAGAGGATAGAACCGGGGGTTTCACACCCCCGGACCCCCGTGGGATATTTCCGAGCAGAAAGAAGATGACGGTCCTCCCCACTTTCTGCTCTCAAATATCCCGGGGGGTAAAGGGGGGCAGCGCCCCCCTTCGCAGGAAAGGACTTGCGTGAGCACGATCGACGGACTTCCCCCCCTGCGCGAGGTGATCGCGACCCATGGACTGAGCGCGCGCAAGCAGCTGGGGCAGAACTTCCTGCTGGATCTCAACCTGACCGCCAAGATCGCGCGGCAGGCAGGGGATCTGTCCGGCTGCGATGTGCTCGAGGTCGGACCCGGGCCCGGGGGCCTCACCCGCGGGCTGCTGGCCGAAGGGGCGCGCAAGGTACTGGCGATCGAGAAGGACACCCGTTGCATGGCCGCGCTGGCCGAAGTGGGCGCGGCCTATGCCGGCCGGCTCGAGGTGGTGAACGGCGACGCGCTGCAGATCGACCCCCTGGCGCATCTGGCGCCGCCGGTCCGGGTGGTCGCGAACCTGCCCTACAACGTGGGAACGGAACTGCTGATCCGCTGGATGACGCCCGCGGAATGGCCTCCGTTCTGGGAAAGCCTGACGCTGATGTTCCAGCGCGAAGTGGCCGAGCGAATCGTGGCGAAGCCCGGCTCAAAGGCCTACGGGCGGCTGGCGCTGATGGTGCAGTGGCGGGCCGAGGCGCGGATCGTCATGCAGCTCCCGCCCGAGGCCTTCACCCCGCCGCCCAAGGTGTCCTCCTCCGTGGTGCATATCACCCGGCTCGACGCGCCGCGCTATCCTGCCGACGGGGCGATCCTGTCGCGTCTGACGGCGGCGGCGTTCAACCAACGGCGCAAGATGCTGCGATCAAGCCTGCGCGGCCTTGCCCCGGATATCGAGGCGCGGATCGAGGCTGCCGGGCTGAAGCCCACCGCCCGGGCCGAGGAGATCCCGCTGGAAGGATTCTGCGCCTTGGCGCGGGAGCTTGCCCACGCCCAAGTCTGACCGGCGACCGCCCCGCAAGGGCGCCCGCCAGGTCTGGATCGGCTTTGGGAACGGCCTGCGCCTATTCGGCGGCGGGGGATTGCTCCGCCGGCTGGCTGTCGCCGCCTTCGGCCTTTGCGCCGCTTTCGCCGCTGGCCTTCTTGCTGCCGGGCTTGGCCGCGGTCTCGCCTTCGGCGGTCTTGCGCGGCTTGCGCGGCGCACGGGGGCGGCGCGGCTTGGCAGGCTTCTCCTCCGCCTCGGCGGCGGGCTGTTCCGGGGCGGCCTCCGCCGCGGCGGCAGGCGCCGCATCGGCAGCCGGGGCATCCTCGGTACGGAACACCGGGCGGCGCGACTTGCGCTCTTCCGGGGTATCGACGAGGTTGCTGTCGCCCTCGGAGACGTCCATCACGTCGCCAGCCTGGGCAGCGCCCTGCGATCCGCCCTGGGCGCCGCTCTGGGCACCACCACGATCACCGTCGCGGTTCTGGTCACGGTCACGGCGGTTGCCGCCATTCTGGTTGCTGCCCTGGCCGCCACCCTGGACGTTGTTGTTGTTCTGGGCGTTGTTCTGGTTGCCCCCGCCCTGACCGTTGTTCTGGCCACCGTTCTGGTTGCCGTCCTGCTGGTCGCGGCGGTTCTCCTGGTCGCGCGCCATCTCGCGCTGCGCCTCGCTCAGCATGCGGGCGTAGTGTTCGGCGTGCTGGAGAAAGTTCTGCTCGGCCACGCGGTCGTTGGAGAGCTGCGCGTCACGGGCGAGAATCTGGTACTTCTCGATGATCTGCTGCGGCGTGCCGCGGACCTTGCCCTCGGGGCCCGAGGAATCGAAGACCCGATTGACGATGTTGCCCATCGAGCGCGGGCGGTTCGACTTGGAACGCGAACGGGATTTGCTTGATCTCATAACTGTTTTGTTTCCTGCCTTGCAGGGCTTTGCCCGAACCTTGCGCTGCCTCTCACAGGCGCCTCTCGCGAAGTGGTCCGGCTTTTGGGCTTGCCGGCCGGGGGGAAGCGCAATGCGTCCGCCCGCGTACCGTGCCCCCGAGTAAGCATGACAATGCGGACAGGGCAAGCGGAAAGTGCCGTTTCGGCAGGTTTCCGTGCCTTTCGCTGCCGCCTGTGACGCGGTTTCCGCGGGTTTCAGGGCCGTTCGGCCATCACCACGCGGTCGCGCCCGTCGAAGTCGGGGCGGATCGTCACCGGGCCAAGCCCTGCATTGCTGAAAAGCCCCGCGACCGCTTCGCCCTGGCTTGGGCCGATCTCGACGATCAGCCGCCCGCCGGGGGCAAGGGCACGGGGGGCATCCCGGGCAATCCGTCGATAGGGATCTAGCCCGTCCCCGCCGGGGGTCAAGGCCAGCCAGGGCTCCCACTCGCGCACCTCGGGGGCGAGATCGTCCATCTCGGCATCGCTGATGTAGGGCGGGTTCGAGACGATCAGGTCGAATGCCCCCTCGATTCCATCAAACCAGTCGGCCCTCCGGAAGGCGGCGCGCTCCGCCAGGCCCAGACGCTCGGCATTGTCGCGCGCCACGGCCAGCGCCGGGTCGGAAAGATCCGTCCCGAGGCCCGTGGCTCCAGGCATTTCCGCAAGCAATGTCAACAGGATGGCCCCGGACCCGGTGCCAAGGTCGAGAACCCGCGCGAAACGGGATGAAAGCGCCTCGGCCACCAACGTCTCGGTCTCGGGGCGCGGGTCGAGCACATCGGAGGTGACGCGGAAATCGCGGCCCCAGAAGGCGCGCAACCCGAGGATCTGGCTGACCGGCTGGCGCGCGCTGCGGGCCTCCAGCAGCAGGTCGAACCGCGCGGCCGATTGCGGCGACAGCGGGTCGGGAAGGTGCAGGGTCAGCCGGTCGGGGGCGATGTCCATCGCATGGGCCAGAAGCCGCCGCGCGTCGCGGGCCGGGTCGTCCACCCCGACCTCGGCCAGCCGGGGGATCGCCGCGCGCAACGCCGCGTCCGCGGTCTGCCGCCCGGTCTCGCGACGGCCAGTCTCGCGGGGACCAGTGTCGTGGGGACCAGTCACCCTTCCATCTCGGCAAGCTTTCGGGCCTGGTCATCGGCGATCAGCGCGTCGATCACCTCGGTCAGGTCGCCCTGCATCACCTGATCGAGGCGATAGAGCGTCAAATTGATGCGGTGGTCGGTCATCCGGCCCTGCGGGAAGTTGTAGGTGCGAATCCGTTCCGACCGATCGCCCGAGCCGACCTGGCTCTTGCGGCTGGCGGCGCGCTCGGCATCAGCGCGGGCACGCTCCATGTCGTAAAGGCGGGCACGCAGCACCTGCATGGCGATGGCGCGGTTCTGGTGCTGCGATTTCTCCGACGAGGTCACGACGATCCCGGTGGGGATATGGGTGATCCGCACCGCCGAATCGGTGGTGTTGACGTGCTGCCCCCCTGCCCCGCTGGCGCGCATCGTATCGATGCGGATATCGCCGGAGGGGATGTCGATGTCGACCTCCTCGGCCTCGGGCAGGACGGCGACCGTGGCGGCCGAGGTGTGGATGCGCCCCCCCGCCTCGGTCTCTGGCACACGCTGCACCCGGTGGACACCCGATTCGTACTTCAGCCGCGAGAACACCCCCTCGCCGGAGATGAGGGCCGTCACCTCCTTGATGCCGCCAAGCTCGGTCTCGGTCTCCTCCAGGATCTGCACCTTCCAGCCCTGCGCCTCGGCATAGCGCTGGTACATACGCAGAAGATCCCCCGCAAAGAGCGCAGCCTCCTCTCCGCCGGTGCCGGGGCGGATCTCGAGGATCGCGGGGCGGGCGTCGGCCGCGTCCCTGGGCAGGAGCGCCAGCCGCAGGGCCTGTTCCATCTCGGGGATGCGGGCCTTGAGGCGGGGCAGCTCCTCCTCGGCCAGAGACCGCATCTCTGGATCCGACAGCATCGCCTCGGCCTCGTCGTAGTCGTCCCGCGCCTGGCGGTAGGCGGCGATCTGCACGACAACCGGCTTCAGTTCGGAATATTCACGCGAGAGTGCGGCGATCTCTGAAGGCGGCGCGCCGGCAGACAGCTTCGCCTCGAGGAACTCGAAGCGCTGCGTGATCTGGGCGAGTTTGTCCATCGGAACCATGGGTCGGTCTGTGGCGCTATTGAACCGCTTGGTCAAGAGCGGGGAGTGCGGCGGCGGGGGCGCTGCCCCCTGCACCCCCGAGATATTTCCGCTCAGAAGAAGGGTGGGGCCCGCCTCTCCCCTTTCATTGTTCCGCAAATACGCAGACCACCTCGACGCCCCCCCACGCGGCGAGGTCAGGGAGCCGAAAGCTCGGCGAGCCAGTGCAGCAAGCGCGCCTTGTTGACGCCGAAGTCGGAGCGTCCGAAGCGAGCGCGGGCGTAGGCGGCGAAGGTGCTGGCCTCGCCGAGGGGGAGGACCTTGACCGAGGTGAAATCCGGGAAGCCCCATATGAGCGAACGGGTGAGGAAGGTCATCTGGCCGCTTGCGGCCGAGCCCGCGATCAGGCGGGTGCGCGGGGTGGCGAGGGCCACCTCCTCGAGGCGCGTGGCAAGCTCCGGCGCGGGGATCCGGTAGACCGGGGCGGCCATATCGCCGCCCTCGGGGCGGATCAGCCAGCCATTGGGCTGGTGGGGCCGGCCCGCGACCAGCGGATCCACGGCCCAGGCGCGGGGCGGGTTGGGCGAGAACCTGACCCAGGCGGCGGCGAAGGCCACCACGAGGATCAGGAGGGTCGCGAACCAGCGCAGCATCCGGTCATCCCCGCCGCGTCCAGCCGTAGAGGCAGATCAGTTCGGTCGCCACATGCGCGCCCATGATCGCGGTGGCACCTGTCGTGTCGAAGGGAGGCGAGACCTCGACCACGTCGCCGCCCTTGAGGTCGATCCCCGCAAGGCCACGCAGCATCGCCGCCGCCTGGGCCGAGGTCAGGCCGCCCCAGACCGGCGTGCCGGTACCGGGCGCGAAGGCCGGATCCAGCGCGTCGATGTCGAAGGTCAGGTAGCAGGGGCTGTCCCCCACGATCTCGCGCACCTTGGCGGCCACGGCCTTCGGGCCCGTCTCGTGCACCTCGGGCGCGTCGATGATGTTGATCCCGAGGGTGTCGTCGTTATGGGTGCGGATGCCGATCTGGACCGAGCGGGCGGGGTCGATCAGCCCGGTCTTCACCGCCTTGTAGAACATCGTGCCGTGGTCGATACGGCTGAGGTCGTCATCCGGCCAGGTGTCGGAATGCGCATCGAAATGGATCAGCGAGATCGGCCCGAACTTTTCGGCATAGGCCTTCAGGATCGGGTAGCTGATGTAATGGTCGCCACCGAGTGTGACGCTCCCCGCGCCCTCGGCCAGGATGCCGCGGATATGCGCGGTCAGGGTGTCGGGGAAGTCCGACACCTTGGCATAGTCGAAGGCCAGATCGCCGTAATCGACGATCGCCAGCTCCTCGAGCGGGGAAAAGCCCCAGCCATAGGGCGGATCGTAGGGTTGCAGGGCCGACGCCTCGCGGATCGCCCGGGGGCCGAAGCGGGTGCCGGGGCGGTGCGTCACCGCCTGGTCGAAGGGCACGCCGGTGATCGCCAGGTCCACCCCGGCGAGATCCTTGGAATATTTCCGCCGCAGGAACGAGGGCGCGCCACCGAAGGCGTTCTCGAACGCCAGCCCCTTGAGGTCGGACCGGGTGAAGGCCGTATCGACCTGCGTCTTCGCATCTTCCAGTGCCATCAGCCGATCCTCACGCCTTCTTTCACTAGCTGGTCCGTGACCTTGACGATCGCCCGGCGCAGCGTGGCCTCGATGAAGTCCACGTCGTCGCCGGTCATCACGAGGGGCGGCGACATGACGTTGTTGTGCCCCATGGGCCGGACGATCAGCCCCATCTCCTCGCAGGCGTCCGAGATGCGCGTGCCGATGCCCAGGCTTTCGGGCAAGAGCCGCTTCGTCGCCTTGTCGGCCACGTTTTCCACACAGATCATCATCTTGCGGCCGCGGACGTCGCCGACGATGGGCAGGTCGGAAAGCCCCTTCATCGCTGTCTCGAACAGCCCCCCCACGCGGCGGGCATTTCCGAGGATATCCTCGGCCTCGATGATCTCGATGTTCTTCAGCGCCGCGGCGCAGGCGACCGGGTGGCCGGAATAGGTGAAACCGGAGGTGAACCAGCGCCTGCCGTCCTCGGCCATTGCCTCCCAGATCCGGTCGGAGAAGATGGTGGCGCCGAGCGGCAGGTAGCCCGAGGTCAGCCCCTTGGCGCAGGTGATCACGTCGGGCTGGATGCCGAATTCATCCATCGAGGCGAACCAGTGGCCGAGGCGGCCGAAGGCGGTGACGACCTCGTCGGCGATGAACAGGATGTCGTGGCGGCGGCAGATTTCGGCCATCCGCGGCAGGTACCCTTCGGGTGGGACGATCACGCCGCCAGACGCCTGGATCGGCTCGGCGAAGAAGCCGCCGATGCGGTCGGCACCGACGCGCGCGATCAGATCCTCGAATTCCGCGACGAGGTGGTCGCAGAAAGCGGACGCGTCCATCCCGTCCGGCGCGCGGTAGGAATTGGGGCAGCTCAGGTGGTGGATGCCGTCTTCCTTGTAGCGGAACTGGGCCACCCGGTCGCCGTCACGCTTGCCGATGGATTGGGCGATGTAGGTGGAGCCGTGATAGGATTGTTCCCGCGCGACGACCTGCATCTTGTCGGGATTGCCGCGGCAGCTCTGATAGAACTGCACCAGCCGATAGGCGGTGTCGATCGCGGCGGACCCGGAGGTGGTGAAGTGGACGCGATTCAGATCACCCGGCGCCAGCTGCGCCAGCTTCTGCGCCAGCAGGGCGGCCGGCGCGTTGGTCTGGTCGACAAAGGTGTTGGAATAGGCCAGCTTCATCACCTGGCCCGCGATCGCCTGCGCCATGTCGGCGCGGCCCAGCCCGATGTTGGTGCACCACATGCCCCCGACAGCATCGAAATACTTCGCGCCGTTCGCATCCCACAGGTAACAGCCCTCGCCGCGCTCGATGATCATCGAGCCCTTGTCCTCGAAAGGACCGAAATTCGTCCAGGGGTGCAGGAAATGCGCGCGGTCGGCTTCCCAGACCGCGGCGGCGACGCTGTTCGACACCATGAGGTGCTCCATTGATGTTGAAATCCGCGCCACCTTAGCCGACCTATGGCCGGGCGCCAGCCCCTCCTTTTCGCACAGGTGAGCGATGAAACGGATCTACGAGCCCGAAGCCTACGACACCGCCTGGCCCGACAGCCACTGGCGCCGCTCGGCCCCCCTTCCTGTGCCCGCGCCCCGGCTGGAGGGCGGGCAGACCGCCGAGGTGGCGGTGATCGGCGCGGGCTATGCCGGGCTGTCGGCCGCGCATGAGCTGGCCACCCGGTTCGGGATCGACGTGGCTGTGGTCGACGCGGTGCAGCCGGGCTGGGGCGCCTCGGGGCGGAACGGAGGCTTCTGCTGCTTTGGCGCGACCAAGCTGAGCCATCGGGGGATCGTGCGCCGCGTGGGCGTGGATGGCGCGCGTGATTTTCACCGCTTCGGCGTCGAGGCGATCGAGGGGGTGGGCGCCTTCCTCGACGAACACGGCATCGACGCGCGGCAGGGCCCGGACGGAGAGGCCTCGCTCGCCCATTCGCCCTCCGCCTTCAAGGCGCTGGTCGAACAGGCGAAGTCGGAGCCCGAGTCACGGCTGATCGGCCCGGGGCAGCTGGCGTCCGAGGGCATGGCGGGCCCCGGATTTCACGGCGCACTGGTCGTGCGCGACGGCTTTCCGCTGCATCCGATGCTATATGTGGAGGGGTTGGCGAAGGTCGCCGCCGGGTCGGGTGTGCGGATCTTCGGCGACAGCCCGGTCCTGCATATCGCGCGGCAGGGCGCGGAGTGGCGACTGGACACACCCGAGGGCTCGGTGACGGCAAGAACCGTCCTGGTCGCGACCAACGGTTATTCGTCCGAAGACATCCCGACGTGGCTGGGCGGGCGCAACCTGCCCACGCTGTCCTCGATCATGGTGACGCGGCCGATGACCGAGGCAGAGCGTCAGGCGCAGGGCTTCACCACGCCGGTCATGTCCTTCGACACCCGCACCGCGCTGCACTACTTCCGCCATCTGCCCGACGGTCGGTTCCTGTTCGGGATGCGGGGGGGCACCTCGGCGGCGCCCGCAGCGACGGCGGCCACGCAGGTCCGCGTGCGGGAGCATTTCGATGCGATGTTCCCGGCATGGCGCGGGGTCGAGACGGAAAGCCGCTGGGCGGGGTTCGTCTGTCTCACCGGGTCGCTGGCCGCCTATGTCGGGCCTGTCCCGGGCGCAGAGGGGATGTACGCGGCCTTCGGCTGGCATGGCAGCGGCGTCGCGCCGGCCAGCCAGGGCGGACGCCTGGCCGCGCGGCTGATCGCGGGGGCGAACCCGCAGATCCCCGACCTCATCGCCACCCCGCCACGGCGCTTTCCGGTGCCCGCCTTCCGGCGCACCGCCCTCGCCACCGCCTACATGGCGGCAGAGTTCCGCGACGGCCCGCTGCCGAAAGGCTGATCAGAGCCCCGTCAGAGCGGCTGCGCCGTCTCGACCAGACGGGCGAGGAAGCTGGCCCCCACCGGCGCCACCTCGTCGTTGAAATCGTATCGCGAATGGTGCAGCCCCGCCCCCGGCCCGGTGCCGATGAACAGGTACGCCCCGGGCCGCGCCTCCAGCATGTAGGAGAAATCCTCCGCCCCCATCTCGCGCCCCGCGTGCCCCTCGACGGCAGCGGCGCCCGAGATCTCCTCGGCCACGGCGACGGCGAAATCGGTCTTGTCGGGGTCGTTCACGGTGGCGGGATAGCCCCAGTCGTAATCGACCTCGGCCGTCACGTTGTAGGCGGTGGCGGTGCCCTCCACGATCTCGTGGAACCTGCGGCGGATCATCTCGCGCAGGTCCGGGTCGAAGCTGCGGATCGTGGCGCAGAACATCGCCTCCTCGGGGATGATGTTCGACGCCGTGCCGCCGTGGATCTGGGTGACCGAGATCACCACCGGTTCCAGCGCGTTGGCATTGCGCGACACGATCGTCTGCACCCCCTGCACCATCGCCACGACGGCAACCAGCGGATCCACCGTCTCGTGCGGGTTGGCGCCGTGGCCGCCCTTGCCGGTGACGGTCACGGTCGCCGTATCCACTGCCGCCATCAGGGGCCCCGGGTTGGTCAGGAAATGACCAAGGGGCACGTTCGGCGCGTTGTGGATGCCATACACCTGCGAGATGCCGAACCGGTCCATCACCCCTTCCTGCACCATGACCTGGCCGCCGCCGCCATCCTCTTCCGCCGGCTGGAACAGCAGCGCGACGCGCCCCGCGAACCGCCGCGTCTCGGCCAGGTACTTCGCGGCCCCCAGAAGCATCGTGGTGTGCCCGTCATGGCCGCAGGCATGCATCCTTCCCGGCACGGTCGAGGCATGCTCGACCCCCGTGGTCTCGACGATCGGCAGCGCGTCCATGTCGGCCCGAAGCCCGATCGTCGGCCCCGTGCCCTGCCCCTTGATGATCGCCACGATCCCCGATGTGGCGATCCCCTCATGGATCTCGTCGACGCCGAACTCTCGCAGCCGCGCCGCGACATAGGCGGCCGTCTCGTGGCAGTCGAACATGAGCTCCGGATGCGCGTGAAGGTACCTGCGCCACGTCTTCATCTCTTCGGCGTAGTCGGCAATGCGATTGATCACGGGCATTGGAACCTCGGGCTGGAAACGACGCGTCTTCGTCTCACCATCGGCGCGGAAGGGCAAGCACCGTCGCGTGAGGTGGATGCGGGAAGCCGGGACGAAGCTCCGGCAGCCTCCACCTCTTCTGCGCGCCGACCCGCCGCCCCATGCATGGGAAGGCCCCCGGCAGAGCCCTCGAACCGCCCCCCTCGGCATGGCTCAATCGGCCCCTTTTGCCACCCGTGCCACCTTTCTGGCGCCAAGGCGCTGCAAGAATTTTCGCAATAGAATCAAATGGTGACGTAACGTCACTCAAAGATCTTGCGACCGAACCGTGGCCGCCGCGCGTTTGTGGTCTTGGAAGCACGCCGAAGCAGTACGGTGTGGACGCGAACACAGAAGAAGGAGACTTGCGATGCGCAAGGCAACTTTCACCCGCACCGCCCTGATGGGCGCCGCTATCGCCCTCGGTCTCGGGGTCTCCGCCCCGGCGATGGCCGACAGCCATTCCAACGGCGCCTCGCATTGCGCGCCCGGTCAGAAATGCCAGCCGCAGCAGCGGTCCGACAGCCACCGCAAAGATCAAAAGGCGCCCCAGCACGCCCAGTCGCGTGACAGCCACAAGACGCAGCAGCATGCCGACAACCACCGCGCGTCGGCGCCCCGCGTCGGCCAGCACGCGCATGGCGAGCGTATCTCGTGGTCGAAGAAATACCACCACCTGCCCAAGCCCCGCGCCCACACGCATTACGAGCGTGTCGACGGTCGGGTCGTGCTGGTGAACGACAACACCCTCGCCGTGGTCTCGGTCGTGGGTCTCGCCGCGGTGCTGCTCGCCAACAACTGATCCGGCGACAACATCGCCAAGCATCCCGAGGGGGGCGGCAGTGGCCGCCCCTTTCGCATGATCAGCCCCCGCACAGTCAGTCCCCGCCTGATCAGCCCTTACGCATCTCGTCGCGCCGCATCGGCATCGCATCGATCGTCTGGAACAGCATGTCCGGAGAAATCACGGCCCCCTCGTCCAGCTTGACGCCCCCGTCCTTGCCCACCAGCAGCATCCGGAATCCGCGCACGTCAAACGCCGCGCGCAGACGCCCCTGAGCCTTGGGATCGGTGTCAGTCAGAACCACGAGGTCGCGGTTCTCCAGACCCGCCGCCCGCGCGCGCAGCGCCTCGGTCACGTCGCGATACTTGGGATCCTGTGGCGAGGGCGCGAAGATCATGACCACCCGCTTGTTCCAGCGATACTGGTCGAGGTTGCCGCTGTCCGGCGGCAGCGGTCGAAACACCTCCGCCGCGGCCGCAGCACCTGTTGCGCCGACCGCCGCGAAACAGGCCGCGGCAAGTGCGATCCCGGCAGCGGATGTCCTGAATAGCTTCAACATCTGAGCCTCCTGTGCAGATCTCCCAATGGATAACGCACGAGGCAGTCTCAGGGATCAGTCCGCAGGCGGCGATCCGCGCACCCTGCACCGGACCTCAGTCCCCGAACGATCAAATCCCGGGAAGCGACCGCCAGAAAGGCGACCGCCGGGGATCACTCCTTCAGAAGCTGGTTCATCGAGACGGACGGCTGCGAGCAGCCGGCATCGCCCACGACCTTGGCGGGGACCCCGGCCACGGTCTTGCAGGGCGGCACGTCGTGCAACACGACCGACCCGGCCGCGACCCGCGAATTCGCCCCGATGTGAATGTTGCCCAGCACCTTGGCCCCGGCGCCGATCAGCACGCCGTCGCCGATCTTGGGATGGCGATCGCCGTCTTCCTTGCCGGTCCCGCCCAGGGTCACCGAATGGAGCATCGAGACGTTGTCGCCGACCACCGCGGTCTCGCCGATGACGATGGCATGGGCGTGGTCGATCATGATCCCCTTGCCGATCTTCGCCGCCGGGTTGATGTCGACGCTGAACACCTCGGATACCCGCGACTGGATGAACAACGCCATGTCGCGGCGCCCCTGCCCCAGCAGCCAATGCGCCACGCGATAGGCCTGCACCGCCTGGAACCCCTTGAAATAAAGGATCGGCTGAAGGTAGCGGTGGCAGGCGGGATCGCGCTCGTAGCTCGCCATCAGATCGGCCCGTGCCGCCTCAGCCAGTGCCGGATCGGCACCGTAGGCCGTCGACGCGATCTCATGCAGGATCTGCTCGCCCAGCTCCCCCGAGGCCAGCTTGAGCGCGAAACGATAGGCCAGTGCGCTTTCCAGGGTCTCGTGGTGCAGAAGGTTGTAATGCAGCATGCCGCCCAGAAGCGGCTCTTCGTCGAGCGCCTGCTGAGCTTCGTCGAGCACCCGGGTCCAGACCGGATCGACGGCGGTGATCTGAGGTCTCAAACGTGCCATGCGCCGTCTCCCTAACGCTCGCTGCTTCACGGGTGTTGTAGCAGATAGGGTGCGGATCGGCACGTTCAAAGAATATTCACCGGGCGTGAGGCGAAATCGCCCCGGCGCGGCGCAAGGGCCGGACGGGCGCGCCAGGTGGCGAGGGCGGGCCGGCGGGGGCGCTGCCCCCTGCACCCCCCGGGATATTTCCGCTCAGAAGAAGACAAGACGTCTTGCCTGGGAGCCATGTCGCCCGGTCAGTTCTTCGGCGCCAGGTGCTTGAGACCCGCACGGATCAAGGCCGAGGCCTCCGCTGACGGGTCGGCCTCGGCGGCGATCGCCACCGCCTCGGCGGCATCCGCATGACCGTAGCCGAGGTTCACCAGCGCCGAGAGCGCATCGGCCGAGGCCGCCGCGCGGCGCTGCGCATCGCTGGGCGCGGCCGGCGCCTTGCGCAGCGTGCCGGGCCTTGCCGGCGCGCTCTCCTCGATCACCGCATCGTCGGCATCAGGCACGGCCCCGCCCGACAGCCGCCCCGCCTGCGCCATCACCGCGGGTGCCTTCTGCTTCAGCTCCATCACCACGCGCTGCGCGATCTTGGGGCCGACCCCCGGCGCCGCGGTGATCGCCTTGGCATCCCCCAGCGTGATCGCCCGTGCCGTGCCCTCGGCCCCCAGCGCGCCGAGGATCGCCATCGAGGCCTTGGCGCCGATCCCCTGCACGCTCATCAGAAGCTTGTGCCACTCCTTCTCCAGCAGAGTCGGGAAGCCGAAGAGCTGCAGCAGGTCCTCGCGCACCAGAAGGTCGGTGTAGAGCGCGCAGGCCTCGCCCACCCCCGGCAGGGCCGCAAGCGTGCGGTCAGAGACGTGCACGATGTAGCCCACGCCGCGCACGTCGATCAGAACGTGGTCGGGGCCGCGATACTCGATCCGTCCGGCGATACGGCCGATCATCGCGCGGCCTCCGCGCGTATGTCGATCGGCGCGGCCTTCGCGCGGGCGCCGATCATCGCGCCGCCCCCGCACGGGCGCCCGAGGTCGCCCGTGCGAGAGCCGCCTCGAACCGGCCCGAGGATTGCAGGTGGTGGGCATGGCAGATCGCGATCGCCAGCGCGTCCGCCGCATCCGGTCCGGCCAGAACGACGCCCGGCAGCTGCAGCCGCACCATGTGGTCGATCTGCGCCTTGGCGGCGTGCCCCACGCCGACCACGGCCTTCTTGATCGCGTTCGGGGCATATTCGCCAATCGGCAACCCGAACTGCGCCGGCACCAGAAGCGCGATGCCCCGCGCCTGCCCCAGCTTCAGCGTCGCCACGCCGTCCTTGTTGACGAAGGTATGTTCCACCGCCGCATGGGTCGGCCCATGGATGCGCAGCACTTCGGTCAGCTGGCCATGCAGCGACAGCAGCCTGGGCGCCAGATCACCCGAATCGGAGTGACAGATTCCATTCGCGACATGGCTGATCCGGGTGCCGTCGACGTCGATCACCCCCCAGCCAAGGTTGCGCAGGCCGGGGTCGATCCCCAAAACGCGCATGCTGCCCCCTCAATTTTTGTGTCTTTTTCGACGCAGTAGCACGAACAGCGAACATTCGCCAGCACGGCGTGCCCGGCCCCTGCAACAGGGCGGATGGCGGGGAACGCCGAAATCCGGGCGGAAAGCGGCGTTGCGATGTCTGAATGCGACGGATTTCAAGGTGGCCGTAAACGCCTTGTAAACAAGGCCCAAACGCCCGCGAGAGGCATGCGAAAAACGCAACCCACCCATGCGAATTCCCCCGCTTGCCGAGTCCAAACCGCTCATCTATCTGCCGATCAGGAAGACGACATGCCCACATGTTGGGCGCTTTATGAAAAAGGAAATCCGCCATGGCCGCCTACGAGACGACCCGCACGGCGCCCTTCGGCGCCATCACCACGTTCCGCACGATCCAGGGTCTTTCGACCATCGTTCACGCACTGCGTGACTGGAACGACACCCGCCTGACCCGCAACGCGCTGGACAAGCTGACCGACCGCGAGCTTGACGATATCGGCCTGTGCCGCGGTGACATCGATCACTTCTCCAGCCGCCGGGCCTGACGCCCTAAGCGCCGGACCGGAGGCACCCGGCAGATGGCCGGGGGCGAAGATACGCGAAGACACGAACGCCGCGCCCGGGATCGGGACGCGGCGTTTTGAATTTCAGGAGCCAGATTTCGAAACGCGCTTTCCCGCGCCCGCGCGACAGGACGCCTTTGGACGGAACGCCCCCGCGCGGAACGCCCCCGAAGGTCAATCGACGTAGGGCCGCACTTTCTGCGCCAGCGCGACGGTCAGCGGATCGGACTGCATGATGAAGGCGCCGAGCGGCTGCACGCCCTTGCCGGCGCTCAGCTCCGCGACGCGGCTCTCATAGGCCCGCTCGCCGATCTTGGCGTAGATCACGGCTTTCAGAGCGAAAACCGCCATCAGCACGATCAGCAGCGGCCCGACGATGGGCACCGAACGCCGGGGCGCGCGGTTGAACGCCGACCGGCCGAGTGCGCCGCTGGCCTCGAACCCACCGCCACTCCGGCGGATTTTCTGGATACGCTTGAGCCGTCCCTCGAAGTCCACGAGATTCGGATTGGCCATGGGTCTACTCCCGAACATGGCCCCCACCACGGTGCAAGTTCTGCGTCCAGAATGTGGCTCAAATAAGGCAGGCCCCCGCTATTGAGGCAAAATTAGGGTCAGGGTGCTCCACTCGCCGATTTCCTGCCTTGTTTCGACGACAAACCCTTCGCCGCGATAGGCATTGATCACGGTTTCCGCCTGTTCATTGAGGATTCCGGAGAGAATCACGCGTCCGCCGGGCGCCACATTCCGGCCCATATCGGGCGCCAGCGCGATCAGCGGCCCCATAAGGATGTTCGCGAAGACGAGGTCGAACGGCGCCTTTTCGGCGATCCGGGGATGGGCGAACCCCACCGCCTCGAGGCATTCCACCCGCCCTTCAAGCCCGTTCACGCGGGTGTTTGCCTCCGCCACCTCGACCGCCACCGCGTCTATGTCCGAGGCGATCACCGGCTCCGGCCAGATCGAGGCGGCGGCCATGGCAAGCACCGCGGTGCCACAGCCAATGTCGGCGACATTGTGGCAGGCGATGCCCTGGCGGTCGAGCGCGTCGAGCGCGCGCAGGCAGCCCAGCGTGGTGCCGTGATGGCCGGTGCCGAAGGCCATCGCCGCCTCGATCATCAGCGCGATCCGGCCCTCGGGCACGCGGTCCGCATCATGGCTGCCGTAGACGAAGAAACGCCCGGCCTCGACCGGGGCAAGCTCGCGCTTGACCTTGGCGACCCAGTCGATCTCGGGCAGTTCGGAAACGGTGAAGGGTTTCGCGCCGAAAGCGGCCGCGAGAAGGGCAAGGTCGGTCTCGGCGGGGGCATCGTCGAAATAGGCGCCCACCTCCCACAGGCCCGAGCCGTCCTCGATCTCGAAAACGCCGACCCCGGTGGGCGCCGGCTCCATCTGCTCCATCGCGGCGGCAAGATCGGTGGCGGGCGCTTCGCCGGGCAGCGTGGTAAGGGCGGAATAGGTGGGCATCTCGGGCCTCCGTTCTGGACCCGCAAGGCCTTAGTTTGCGCACGCAACAGGGTCAAGCGCCGTGGCGGGCGCCCCCTTCCCATCAATCCCTCCTCCCGGGATGACACGGATACGGGACGAAAAGGTCAGCCGTCGAGCCAAGCACAGACCGCCGCGGCAAGCGCCTCGGTCGGTTCGGCGCCGTCCACCGCCAGCACCGGGCATGCCAGCCGCTCGAGGAAATTGTCATGCGCGGCCCGTGACCGCCCGGTGAATTCCGGGTAGTCGTAGCCCTTCGCCCAGTCCATGAAGCCCGTGTGATGTGCTGCCAGATCGCCGCCCTCGCGGATCCGTGCGCCGTAGCGCCGCGCCTCGCGCGCCTCCAGCCGTGCCAGCCGCGCCGCCGGATCGATGGCCACGAAGACGGCATGCGTCAGCCGCGCTTCGATCGGCGCACTCCACCCGAGGGGAGAGCCCGACAGGACCCACTCCGCCCGGGGCAGCACCATCTCGGACAGCAAGCGCAGCCTCTCGTCCGGCGGGCGGCGGGTGGTGAAGGGCGGATCGGTCGGCCGCCAGAAGAAATCGTCGACGTCGAAATGCTGAGTGGCCCGTATCGTCGCCACCGCGCGCCCCAGCGTCGAGGTTCCCGCCCCGCTGGCCCCGATGACCAGAAGGCGCGCCATGCGCCCTACTCCGCCGGCTGCGCCGGGAGAAGGCGCGAGAACAGGGTTTCGTTACCCTTCGCCGGGTGGCGCGGGATCAGCAGCGCCAGCCCCAGCGAGACCGTGGCGATCCCCGCCGCAAGGCCGAAGACCGCGCCCGGCGACTGGATCCAGACATAGCCCAGGGCAACCGGGAGGAAGACCGCAGCGATGTGGTTGATGGTGAAGGAGACGGCCGCCGTGGGCGCGATGTCCTCGGGATCGCAGATCTTCTGGAAGTAGGTGGTCATGGCGAAGGCCAGCGCAAAGAAGATCTGGTCGACCACGTAGAGACCTGCCGCCACCCAGCCCCCCCAGCCGAAGTGATAGATCCCCGCATAGGCGAGGAAGATCGCCAGCAGCCCCGCATATTCGAAGGTCAGGAGCGAGCGTTCCCCGAACCGTCCGAGAAGCCGCCCCACCACCGGGGCCAGCACCATGTTGGCCGCATAGTTGATGATGAAGAGCACGGTGATCTGGTCGACGTGAAAGCCGAAGCGCTGCACCATCATGAAGGCCGCGAACACCACGAAGATCTGGCGCCGCGCCCCAGAGGCCAGCTGCAGCGCATAGTAGAGCCAGTAGCGACGGCGCAGCACGAAGCGCGCCTGCTGCGGCGTGCGGCTGCGGAACTGCGGATAGAGCAGGAAGCACACCACCGCCGCGACCGCCGTCGCGGCCCCGGCCACGGCATAGACCGTCTCGAACGACAAATCGAACCGGCGCCAGGTCAGCACCAGCACGAGGTAGGCCCCGAGCGACGCGGCCGACCCCAGCGCCACGATCCGCCCCAGCGTCCGCGGCGCGCGCTCCCGGTCGATCCACTGCAATTGCAGCGACTGGTTCACCGTCTGGAAGTAGTGAAAGCCGATCGACGAAAGGATCGTCGTGGCCAGCAATCCGCCGAAACTCGGGAACAGGGCCGTCGCCGCGACCGCGGCCCCCAGCAGCACCAGCGACATAAGCGCCAGCATCTGCTCGCGCATCACCATCAGCACAAGGATCACGCCGATCGCCAGGAACCCCGGCACCTCACGCACCGATTGCAGCCAGCCGATCTGGACACCGGTGAAATTCGCCGCCTCGATGACGAAGTTGTTCAGCAGCGCCTGCCAGGTCGAGAAGGCGATCGGCATCGCCGCCGCCATGACATAAAGCAGCGCCTCGGGCCGCCGCCACCGCGGCAGCGCCTGCGCCTCGTCCATGCTGATCGAGCGGAATCCCTGAGCCATGCCTATCGGATAGGCGCTTTTTTTCGGGTTGGCGAGGGATAATGCAGGCGCAGAAACCGAATTCGCCCCACCTCTCCGGCCCCGCGCCGCACGGCGAAGCGCCTGACCTGGATCAATGCTGAACGAAAAACATTCGAATACTTTTATGACCGCAATGAACAGCACCCGCGCAGGCGGGCGGAGGCCCGGCATGGATATCGTGCCCCTGATCGACAGTATCGGCGACCATCATGCCGCCGCGCTCTTCGGCCTCCTCACGGGGGCAATCTTCGGCGTCGCAGCTCAGCGCTCCGCCTTTTGCCTGCGCGCGGCGACGGTGGAATTCGCGCGCGGCCGGATGGGGCCGCGGGTTGCGGTATGGCTGCTGACCTTCTCGACCGCGATGGTCTGGGTGCAAGGCGCCCAGCTGGCAGGGCTCATGCGCGCGGACGAGGCGCGGATCATGGCGGTGCCGGGGTCGTGGTCCGGCGCGGTGATCGGCGGCCTCGTCTTCGGCATCGGGATGGTGCTGGCACGCGGCTGCTCGGGGCGGCTTCTGGTGCTGGCCGCCACCGGCAACCTGCGCTCGGCGGTTTCCGGCCTGATCTTCGCCGTCGTGGCACAGATGAGCCTGCACGGCTGGCTCTCTCCGCTCCGCGGCCGGCTCGCGCGACTCTGGGTCACCGGGGGCGGGCACAATCTCGACCTGCTCGCCTGGTCCGGGGTCGGGCACCTCGGCGCGCTGCTTCTCGGCCTTGCGATCGCCGGGCTGGCACTTGCGCTGGCGATCCGCGCCCGGATCGGCGCCGCCATGCTGGTCTTCGCCTCGGGCGCGGGCTTCGCCGTGGCGGTGGGCTGGGTCCTGACCTACACGCTGTCGCAAGTCAGCTTCGACCCCGTGGCCGTCACCTCGGCCACCTTCACCGGGCCCTCGGCCAACACCCTGATGTTCTTCCTGTCGCGCGATGCCGTTCTCAACTTCGACATCGGGCTGGTCCCCGGCGTGTTTCTCGGCGCCTTCCTGGGCGCGCTGGCCGCCTGCGAATTGACCTTCCGGGGCTTCGAGGATGCGGGCAACATGAAGCGCGCGATGACCGGGGCCGCGCTGATGGGATTCGGCGGCATGCTGGCGGGCGGCTGCGCCATCGGCAACGGCGTGACCGGCACCTCGATCTTCGCCGGCACCGCCTGGCTCGCTCTGCTGTGCATGTGGATCGGCGCCATGGCGACCGACCTTCTGCTGGAACAGCGGCGGCAGGAGGCGTTAGCGGCAAAGGCCTGAGCCCCCTTCCCGCCGCATCCGCGGGGGTTTCACACCCCCGCACCCACCGCATCCGCGGGGGTTTCACACCCCCGCACCCCCGTGGGATATTTCCCCTCAGAAGAAAGCAAGACCTCTCCCCTTCTTCTGAGCGGAAGTATCCCGGGGGGTCACAGGGGGGCAGCGCCCCCCTCGCACGGTATGGGGCCGCGCCGGACGGAGCGGACGAAAAGGGTCAGCCCTGCCGCCGGGCGGCGCGGATCAGGCCGAGGATGTTCCTGGCCGCCTCGGGAATGTTGGTGCCGGGGCCAAAGATCGCCTTCACCCCGTGGTCGTGGAGATACTGGTAATCCTGTTGCGGGATCACGCCGCCGCAGATCACCAGGATGTCCTCCGCCCCCTGCGCCTTCAGCGCCTCCACCAGCTTCGGCGCCAGCGTCTTGTGACCCGCCGCCTGCGAGGAGATGCCGACCACGTGCACGTCATTGTCGATCGCGTCCTGCGCGGCCTCCTCGGGCGTCTGGAACAGCGGCCCCACGTCGACGTCGAAGCCGATGTCGGCAAACGCCGTGGCGATCACCTTGGCGCCGCGGTCGTGGCCGTCCTGGCCCATCTTCACCACCAGCATCCGGGGGCGCCGTCCCTCCTCCTCGGCGAAGGCCTCGACGTCGCGCTGGATCTGCGCGAACCCCTCGTCACCCTCGTAAGCGGAACCGTAGACCCCCGCGAGGGTCTTCACCTCGGCCCGGTGGCGGCCGAACACCTTTTCCATCGCCATCGAAATCTCTCCCACGCTGGCGCGCGCCCGCGCTGCCTCGACCGCGGCCTCGAGCAGGTTGCCGCCTTCGGAGGCCCGCCGGGTCAGCTCGTCCAGCGCCGCCTGGCAGGCCGCCTCGTCGCGCGCAGCGCGGACCTTCTTCAGCCGGGCGATCTGGCTGTCGCGGACCTTGACGTTGTCGACGTCGAGGATGTCGATCGGGTCCTCCTTGTCCTTGCGGTACTTGTTGACGCCGACGATCACGTCCTCGCCCCGGTCGATCAGCGCCTGGCGCCGCGCAGCACTTTCCTCGATCCGCAGCTTGGGCATGCCGGAGGCGACGGCCTTGGTCATGCCGCCCATTTCCTCGACCTCCTCGATCAGCGCCCAGGCCTTTTCGGCCAGCTCCGCCGTCAGGCTTTCGACGTAGTAGGACCCCGCGAGCGGGTCGATCACGTTGGTGATGCCGGTCTCTTCCTGAAGGATCAGCTGGGTGTTGCGCGCGATCCGGGCCGAGAATTCGGTGGGCAGCGCGATCGCCTCGTCCAGCGCGTTGGTGTGCAGCGACTGGGTGCCGCCCAGGGCCGCCGACATCGCCTCGTACGCCGTTCGGATGACGTTGTTGTAGGGGTCCTGCTCCTGCAGGGACACACCCGAAGTCTGGCAATGGGTGCGCAGCATGGAAGAGCCGGGCTTCTTCGGCTCGAACTCCTCCATGATCCGGCTCCACAGCAGGCGCGCGGCCCGCAGCTTCGCGGCCTCCATGAAGAAGTTCATGCCGATGGCGAAGAAGAACGACAGCCGACCCGCGAACTTGTCGACATCCATCCCCGCCTTGATCGCTGTGCGCACGTATTCGCGCCCGTCGGCAAGGGTGAAGGCCAGCTCCTGCACCAGGTTCGCGCCGGCTTCCTGCATGTGGTAGCCGGAGATGGAGATCGAGTTGAACTTCGGCATCTCGTTCGAGGTGTATTCGATGATGTCCGCGATGATCCGGATCGAGGGCTCCGGCGGGTAGATATAGGTGTTGCGGACCATGAACTCCTTGAGGATGTCGTTCTGGATGGTCCCCGAGAGCACCGCTCGGTCCACCCCCTGCTCCTCGCCCGTGACGATGAAGTTGGCGAGGATCGGAATCACCGCGCCGTTCATCGTCATCGAGACCGAGACCTTGTCGAGGGGGATCCCGTCGAACAGGATCTTCATGTCCTCGACGCTATCGATCGCGACGCCCGCCTTGCCGACATCGCCCACGACGCGGGGGTGGTCGCTGTCATAGCCGCGGTGGGTGGCCAGGTCGAAGGCGACCGACACCCCCTGCTGGCCGGCGGCCAGCGCCTTGCGGTAGAAGGCATTCGATTCCTCGGCGGTGGAAAAGCCCGCGTATTGCCGGATCGTCCACGGCCGGCCCGCGTACATCGTGGCCCGCGGCCCCCGGGTGAAGGGCGCAAGACCGGGGAGCGAGCCCATGTGCGCCAACCCCTCGGTGTCCGCCTGGGTGTAGAGCGGCTTCACGTCGATGCCTTCCAGCGTGTGCCAGGTCAGGCTTTCGGGCGACCTGCCCTTCAACTCCTTCTCGGCCAGCGCTTTCCATGCGTCCATGTTGCCGGGCACGTTGTCGGGTCTCTTGTCGTTCATCGCGGTGTCCCTCTCTCCTCTCCGCCGGGCGCGCCGTGCTTGCGGCAGCGGCCCCGCGGGCCTATATCTGTTGTGCAAGGCACGGTGATCGTCACCATGCCTCAACGCGGAGGATGAAGATGCCGAAAGACACCTACACCCCCATTCCCGTCACCGGCCGGACCGGTCCGCGCCCGGGGTACTGATCCCGGCCCTTGCGCGTTCGGCCGCCTCAGCCCGGAGCGCGCCGTCCCTGCCGCCCTTCGCGTAGGCGTCGATGATCGTCAGGGCGTAATCCCCGAAGGCGAAGGCCTGCTTCTTCATCTCGATGTAATCGCGGTAGATCGCGATGCGTCGAGGCTGTTCCAGCCCGCGGAAGCCCACCCCGCGCATGTCCCGCGCCAACGCCGCGACCGAAGCGATCTGGCTGTAATAGGCCACCACCGGGTCGATCGAACTGCGCGGCAGGATGTGGATATCCGCCACCACCGCGCCGAACACCCGGTCGTTCGCCTCGTGCGGGATGAAGGGGATGAAGGCGGGATCCGCCTCCATCCGGCTCACCATCCTGTCGGCGTAGAGGTCCAGCGCCTCGGCCCCGCCGAGGTTCGCTAGATGCGCCCCGATCTCGGCAAAGAGCGCCCGGTGCACGTCGCGCAACCGCTCCGCCCGGCGGGCGGCCGCGGCGCGGCGGTTCTGCCAGCCGTTGACCCACCAGCCGAAGGCCACCACGGCCCCGGCGATCACCGCCTGCCAGATCCGCGCGTCCCAGAGACCCGCCTCGGCGATATGGGCGCTCTCGCTCACTCGAACTCCATGATGACGTCATCGACGGCAAGGCTGGCGCCCGGTTCAGCATTGACCTTGGAAACCACGCCCTTGCGCTCGGCGCGCAGGATGTTCTCCATCTTCATCGCCTCGACCGTCGCCAGCGCCTGGCCCTCCTGCACCTCGTCGCCCTCGGCCACATTGATCTTCACCACAAGGCCCGGCATCGGGCAGAGCAGCAATTTCGACGTGTCGGGGGGCAGCTTCTCGGGCATCAGCCGCGCAAGCCCCGCCGCACGCGGACGCCGGACATAGACCTTGAGGTCGGCCCCACGCGTGCGCAGCCGATACCCCGCCGCGATCGGGTCGACTTTGAGGACCAGCGGCACTCCGTCCACCATGATCCGCGCCAGCGACTGTCCTGGCCGCCAGTCGCTTTCCACACGGAGCGATTGTTCCCCCACCCGCACGGTGGAGCCAAGCTTGTCGGCCTCGATCTTCACCTCGACCTCCTGCCCTGCGATCGAGACGACCCAGTGGCTGCCCACCCGCCGCTCGTGGTTGCCCAGCCGGCCCGAGATGCGGGTGCGCCGGATCTCGTCGACGCGGTTCATCGCCGCCGCCGCCGCCGCGATCCGCTCCACCTCGGCCCCCGAGGGCGTCACGCCGTCGAAACCTTCGGGATATTCCTCGGCGATGAAGGCGGTGGTGATGTTGCCGCTGATGAACCGCTCATGGTCCATCACCGCGCTGAGGAACGGCAGGTTGTGCCCGATCCCCTCGACCTCGAACCCGTCGAGCGCGCGGCGCATCTCGTCGATCGCCGCCTCGCGCGTGGGGGCCCAGGTGCAGAGCTTGGCGATCATCGGGTCGTAGTACATCGAGATCTCGCCGCCCTCGAAGACGCCGGTGTCGTTGCGCACCGCGGCCTTGTCCGAGGCCATCTCCTCCGGCGGGCGGTAGCGTGTCAGCCGGCCGATCGAGGGCAGGAAGTTGCGGTAGGGATCCTCGGCGTAGAGGCGGCTTTCGATCGCCCAGCCGTTGATGCCGATGTCTTCCTGCGCAAAGGGCAGCTTCTCGCCATCGGCCACGCGGATCATCTGTTCCACGAGGTCGATGCCGGTGATCAGCTCCGTCACCGGGTGTTCCACCTGAAGACGGGTGTTCATCTCGAGGAAGTAGAAGTTCTTCGCCCCGTCGACGATGAACTCCACCGTGCCCGCGCTGCAATAATCCACGGCCTTGGCCAGGGCCACCGCCTGCTCGCCCATGGCACGCCGCGTCTCTGGGTCCAGGAAGGGCGAAGGAGCCTCCTCGATGACCTTCTGGTTGCGGCGCTGGATCGAGCATTCGCGCTCGTTCACGTAGACGCAATTGCCGTGCTTGTCGGCCAGAACCTGGATCTCGATGTGGCGGGGCTGGGTGACGAACTTCTCGATGAAGATCCGGTCGTCGCCGAAGGAATTCGCGGCCTCGTTCTTCGACGACTGGAAGCCCTCGCGTGCCTCCTCGTCGTTCCAGGCGATCCGCATCCCCTTGCCGCCGCCCCCGGCCGAGGCCTTGATCATCACCGGATAGCCGATCTCGTTCGAGATCTTCACCGCCTCCTCGGCATCCTCGATCAGGCCCATGTAGCCCGGCACGGTGGAAACCCCCGCCTCGGCCGCCAGCTTCTTCGAGGTGATCTTGTCGCCCATCGCCTCGATCGCGCCCGCGGGCGGGCCGATGAAGGCGACGCCCGCCTTTTCCAGCGCCTCGGCGAACTTCTTGTTCTCGGACAGGAAGCCATAGCCCGGATGCACCGCCTCGGCGCCGGTCGCCTTGATCGCCTCCATGATCCTGTCGATCACGATGTAGGACTGGTTGGCGGGCGACGGGCCGATGTGCACCGCCTCGTCGGCCATCTTCACGTGCAGCGCGTTGCGGTCGGCGTCGGAATAGACGGCCACCGTCTGGATGCCCATCTTGCGTGCCGACTTGATGACCCGGCAGGCGATCTCGCCCCGGTTCGCGATCAGGATCTTCTTGAACATCTCCGCCCTTCCTGAACTGCGGGGCGGCGAAGCCATGCCGCCTCCGCGACAAAGAAAACGCCACCACGGCACCGGGCCGCGATGGCGTCATCGTGAGTGGTGATCATGCGTCCCCCCGGGCGCGCGAGGCGCGCCGCGGGAGCCGCGAAATCAGTTCCGGGTGTTCTGGCAGGCCTGGGCGCCGGTATCGCGGCAGAACACGCCAGCGGCACCGCCGATGAGCGCACCGGTCGCAACGTTGTTGCCGGTCGCCCCGGCGACGGCACCACCTGCGACGGCCCCTGCGACGCCGCGCTGGGTGTCGTTCTCGAAGCAGCCGGCGAGCGAGCCGACGAGAACCCCTGCGATGGCCAGTTTTCCAAGCGTCGCGGGCCAGTTACGAACAGTTTGCATTTCGACATCTCCTTTATATTTTTCAACAGGGAGATGCCGCGAATGCCCCCGCGCGCTCCCTGCCTTGCAATCCGGGAACGCGGCCCGATCAAAAGCGGTTCCCTCACGCAGGGGAAAAGTCGCACGACATGGGAGACCGCAAAAAAAGGCGGCCTGACCCGGGGAGGGTCAGGCCTTAGGGTAGGGGAAGGGTAACGGTCTTGACAAATCAGAGCCGCGGCATGGGTGCACCGCGCCTCGATCATCAGCATGTCGCAGGACGCGCCACCGGGAAAGCCGAATTTCCGGCGCAACGGAATCTGCGCTGAACCCTGCCGGTTTCCCAGTGACTTACGCGGATTCATGCCGAGCGACCCCGGTTTTCGGGTTCGTCACCGCCGGTTTCATCCTCTTCCCAATCGTCATCCTCCTCGTCGTCGAAGTCGAAATCGTCCCAATCGGCCGGCGACATGCCGGCGTTCGGGTCGAAGACCTCGGGAAAGGAGGCCTCGGCGACCGAACGGTCGATCTGCAGCATCGCCTCGTAGCTTTGCGGATCGAACGGGTCGTCCAGCGCCTTCACCTCGCGGCCGAACAGCCACGAAAGCCGCCCGGCATCGAGGTTGCCACGCTCGAACGGCTCCTCTCCGAAGTGGTCCCAGAGCGCGGCCATGAACTGGCGGTCGGCCTCGCGGTCGACCTTGCGCCGGTCGGCGAAACGCTCGCGCCGGATGATCTTCGTCGCGCCCTCCTTGCCGGCGCGGCGGATCGTGAACTGGAAATCCGTCCCCGTCATGCGGCTGGGAAAGCCGCGGTGCTTGACCATCTCGCCACCTTGGTGGCCGCCGCTGCCCTGCCGCTTTCGCGCGGCCCGCGGCCCTTTGCCCCCGTGCTTGGCCATCAAAGCCCCTCCCATTCGCAGTGATCTTCCTTGGGCAGGAAGGTATCTATGTATTGCCGGACCTTCGGGTCCGCCGTGCCGAAGGGCAGCGGTTTGGCCATCATCGTGATGACGATCTCGTCCACCGCGCGTCCATCCTTCTTCAACGCCGGCAGGGCGACGTGATCGCAGAGATATTGCAGATCGTCCGAGGCCGCCTCGGGTGCGATCAGAGTCTTCGCTCCGGCCGCGATCTGCGGCGCGACGAAGCGCAGGCGCAGCCGACGCTCGCCCCCCGCGGCCTGCGCCTCGGGCCAGATCACCTGGTGCAGCGTCACCGCCTGCCCCGAGGGCAGCGTCATCGCCGCGGGCGGCGTCTCGGCCGGCGCGGTGGACGCCAGTGCCGGCGCGGTCAGCGCCAGCAGCGCCAGAAGGGCGGGACGCATCATCTCAGGCGACCTTGCGCAACAGCATCCGCCGCGCCTTGGGATGCCCCGGCAACAAGGTGATCGGCCCCATCGTCGCCAGATCCCAGACCTGGTCGTCGGCCCGCTTCATGCGCAGATCCAGAAGCACCGCGCCATTGGTCGACACCTGCCCGCGGAAGAATTCCAGGTAGGTCGCCGCCGGATAATGGAACCCGCAGGAGACGAAGCTGGCCGCCAGATCCACCACCCCGGCCTTCTTCAGCTCTTCCGAGGTCGGGTTGACGGTGACGATGCTGCCCTCCGGCACCCCGTTCGCTTCGAGAAAGGCCCGCGCCTTGCCAAGGCTTGTGTAGGCCGCGCCTTCCTCGGCATAGCCGAAATGGCGATGCTCGTTGCTCTCGATGTCGATCAGCACGATATCGCACGCCAGGTCGCGATGCGCGAACAGGTCCCAGATCGCGTAGCCGCAGCCGATATCCGCCACACGGCGCGGCTCAAGATCCTTGAGCGCGACCGCCATCGCCCGGTACTCGGCATGGATCACGCCCGCCACGCGGCGCGCGATCTCCTCGCCCAGCCGGTCGATCTCGGCCTCGATGGGTGCGGGATCGCCCTGCCCCCAAGCCTTGATCACCTGCCCGTAACGCGGCACATCGTATAGCACCTCGGACCGCTGCAGCAGCATGTTGAGCAGATCCTGCCGGTCGAACATCGACACGTCGAGGGCACGGATCGCGGGATCCTGCGCCTCGGCTGCGATGTCCAGCGGAACGACATCGAGATCGGGCATGGCGTATCCTCAGAGGGGAATGTTGTCGTGCTTCTTCCAGGGGTTCTGGAGCTTCTTGCCCCGCAGGCTGGCAAAGGCCCGCGCCACCCTGCGGCGGGTCGAGCGCGGCTGGATCACCTCGTCGATGAAGCCACGCTCCGCCGCGACGAAGGGGTTGGCAAAGCGGTCCTCGTAATCCTGCGTCCGCTGCGCGATCTTCTCCCGGTCTGCCAACTCGCTGCGATAGAGGATCTCCACCGCGCCCTTGGCGCCCATCACCGCGATTTCGGCGGTGGGCCAGGCATAGTTGAAATCGCCGCGCAGGTGCTTGGACGCCATGACGTCATAGGCGCCACCATAGGCCTTGCGCGTGATGACCGTTACCTTCGGCACCGTCGCCTCGCCATAGGCGAAGAGAAGCTTTGCCCCGTGCTTGATGACACCGCCGTATTCCTGCCCCGTCCCCGGCAGGAAGCCCGGCACGTCGACGAAGGTCAGGATCGGGATCTCGAACGCGTCGCAGAACCGCACGAAACGCGCGGCCTTGCGCGACGAGTCGATGTCGAGGCACCCCGCCAGAACCATCGGCTGGTTCGCCACGATGCCGACGGTCGACCCCTCCAGCCGGATGAAGCCGGTAATGATGTTCTTGGCGAAATCTTCCTGGATCTCGTAGAAATCCCCCTCGTCCGCAACCTTGTGGATCAGCTCCTTCATGTCATAGGGCTGGTTCGGGTTGTCGGGGATCAGCGTGTCGAGGCTTTCCTCGACCCGGTTCACGTCATCGAAGAACGGCCGCACGGGCGCCTTCTCGCGGTTCGAGGCGGGCAGGAAATCGACCAGCCGGCGCACCTCGGTCATCGCCTCAACGTCATCCTGGAACGCGCCGTCGGCGACCGACGACTTCCTGGTGTGGGTCGAGGCGCCGCCCAGTTCCTCGGCGGTGACGATCTCGTTCGTCACGGTCTTCACCACATCGGGGCCGGTGACGAACATGTAGGAGGTGTCGCGCACCATGAAGATGAAATCGGTCATGGCAGGGCTGTAGACCGCGCCCCCCGCACATGGCCCCATGATGACGCTGATCTGCGGCACCACGCCCGAGGCCATGATGTTGCGCTGGAACACCTCGGCATAGCCCGCGAGAGAGGCCACCCCCTCCTGGATCCGCGCGCCGCCGGAATCGTTGAGGCCAATGACCGGCGCGCCGTTCTGAACCGCCATGTCCATGATCTTGCAGATCTTCTCGGCATGAGTCTCGCTCAACGAGCCGCCGAAGACGGTGAAGTCCTGGCTGAAGACATAGACCTGCCGGCCGTTCACCGTGCCCCAACCGGTGATCACGCCATCGCCGTAGGGGCGGCTTTCCTCCATCCCGAACTCGGTGCAGCGATGCGCCTTGAACATGTCGAATTCCTCGAAGCTGCCCTCGTCGAGCAACAGTTCGATCCGTTCGCGCGCGGTCAGCTTGCCCTTGGCGTGCTGCGCCTCGATGCGCTTTTCACCACCGCCTAGCCGGGCCTCGGCCCGCTGCGTTTCCAGTTGCTGCAGGATATCCTTCATCGGCGGCCTCACTCCCTGGCATCTTCGGGGGGCATTCCGCGCCTTGGGCCGGGCACGCCGGCCCGGCGCGGACCGGCACGGCCCTCGCTCGCAGCGACACTAGCGGCAAAGGCGGCCGGACCAAAGGAGAATCCGTCAAATTTGCAAAGTATTGGCATGAGATGCAGAGCAAATCGCAAAGTCGCAAATCACTCCACGAAACGGGCCTCCCGCCGTCATGCATCGGGCCTACAATCCGCGCGTTCGCCCGCGGGAACCCACCCCGCCCCACTTAGCGTTTCCGAAGGCTCAACCTGCGAGAGATCCCCATGACCGCCCTGCCCGCACCCCTGATCACCATCCTGCTCCTGACCGGATCCAACGTCTTCATGACCTTCGCCTGGTACGGCCACCTCAAGTACAAGGGCGCGCCCCTTTTGCTGGTGATCGTCACGAGTTGGGGGATCGCCTTCTTCGAATATCTACTGCAAGTGCCCGCCAATCGCATCGGCAGCGAGGTGCTCAGCGCCGCCCAACTCAAGACGATACAGGAGGTGATCACGCTGCTCGTCTTCTCGGTGTTTTCGGTCACCTATCTCGGCAACGCATTCCACTGGCATATCCTCCTGGGCTTCGCCTTCATCGCGGTCGGCGCCTTCTTCATCTTCAACGCGGCGGCGTGACGGGCTGGACGCGAAGGGTTTGCAAAGGCTAGAACAAGGCCTGCAAACCCGAGGGACGGCCATGGCCACAGCGAAACTCTACGCCGGCGTGAAGCTGCGCGACATCCGCGGGCGGCTGGGGCTGACGCAGAAGGCTTTCGCCGGCAAGCTCGGGGTGTCGCTGCCCTACCTCAACCAGATGGAGAACAACCACCGCCCGGTCTCGGCCGGGGTGGTGCTGGCGCTGGCGCGCGAGTTCGGCTTCGACGTGACGGAGCTGTCGACCGACGACGCCGAGCGGGTCGTGAGCGACATGCGCGAGGCGCTGGCCGACCCGGTGTTCGGCGCGGCGACGCCATCGATGGCCGATCTGCGGCTGGCCGCGACCAATGCGCCGGCGCTGGCGCGGGCCTTTCTGGACCTGCACCGCGCCTACCGGCAAAGCCACGAGCGGCTGGCCTCGCTCGACGCGGCGCTCGACCGCGACGAGGGGGCGGTCCGGCCCTCGCCCTGGGAAGAGGTGCGCGACTTCTTCCACTATTGCGACAATTACATCGACGCGGTGGACCGCGCCGCCGAACGCTTCTCGGGCCCCGATGGCACCCCGCGCGATCCGATGGAGGCCGCCCGCGCGGCCCTGGAACGGCGCGGCGTGACGCTTGCGCGCGGCGAGGGGCCTTGGCTGCGCTTTTTCGACGAAAAAGCGGGGCGGCTCACCCTCTCGGCCCGCGCGCCCGACGCGACCCAGCGGTTCCAGGCGCTGCACCAGGTCGCCCTGCTCACGCAGAACGAGCTTCTGGAGGCCACGCTCGACCTCGCGCGATTCCAGTCCGACGAGGCCCGGGCGATAGCCAAGATCGGGCTTGCGAACTACTTCGCCGGGGCGGCCCTCATGCCCTACCGCCGCTTCCTTGCCGCCGCGCAGGAAGTGCGCCACGACCTCGAACGCCTCGCCGACCTCTTCGGCGCCTCGATCGAACAGGTGGCGCACCGGCTCTCGACCCTGCAGCGCCCCGGCGCCAAGGGCATTCCCTTCTTCTTCGTCCGCGTCGACCAGGCCGGCACGATCACCAAGCGCCACTCGGCCACCCGGCTGCAATTCGCCCGCTTCGGCGGGGCCTGCCCGTTGTGGAACGTCCACCGCGCCTTCGAGACGCCAGGCCGCTTCCTGCGCCAGCTGGCCGAGACGCCGGACGGGATGCGCTATCTCAGCCTTGCGCTGGAAGTGTCGAAGCCCGGCGGGTCGTTCCGCGCCCCGGTCCGGCGCTACGCGATCTCGCTCGGCTGCGAGGTAAGCCATGCCGGCGCGCTGGTCTATGCCGACGACCTCGACCTCACCCGCGCGTTCGAGCCGATCGGGATCTCCTGCCGGATCTGCGAGCGTCCCGACTGCCCGCAGCGCTCGGTCCCGCCGCTGGAACGGCGGCTGCGCGTCGACCCCGGCAAGCGGGGATTGCTGCCCTACGAGATCGGCGGGTAGAGGGCGCCCGGCCCGCACAGGACGCCGGGGCATGCAACGCCCGACGCAGATGCCCCAGACTGTCCGACTTCACGCGTCGAACGAGTGTGGGCTTTCCGGCGGGTGAGCCCGTGGCGCCGGATCACATGCCCCGCCCCGACCAAGCCGCGCCGCGAAGCCATGGGCCAGCCATCATCCGGCGCCCCGCGGGGGTCACGAAGGCGCGCCTCCGGCGACGGGCCGCCGACCCGCCCTTGCCCCCGCCACTCACGGCGCTAGGGTTGGTCGGCACCATTTCGGAGGGGAGCATGAAGCGCGTTCAACTTGGCCGGACCGGTATCGAGGTTTCGGAATTCTGTCTCGGCTCGATGACCTGGGGCAGCCAGAACACCGAGGCCGAGGGCCATGCCCAGCTCGACATGGGGTTGGCTGCCGGGGTGAATTTCATTGACACGGCCGAGATGTATCCGACCAACCCGATCCGCCCCGAGACCGTGGGCCGGACCGAGGAGATCATCGGATCCTGGCTTGCCGCGCGGGGCAATCGCGACGACCTCGTGATCGCCACCAAGATGACCGGCGAGGGAAACGACAAGGTCCGCGGCGGCGAGGCGATCACCGGCCCCGGCCTGGAGGCCTGCGCCGACGCTTCGCTGAGGCGGCTGGGGACGGACGTGATCGACGTCTACCAGCTGCACTGGCCCAACCGTGGCTCCTACCACTTCCGCAAGTACTGGACCTACAACCCCTCGGGCCAGGACCGGCAGGCCATCCTCGACAACATGCAAGAGGTTCTCGAGGCCGCGGACCGGCTGGTGAAGGCGGGCAAGATCCGCCATTTCGCGCTCTCGAACGAGACCGCCTGGGGCACCGCGCAATGGCTGCGGCTGGCCGACGAGAACGGCCTGCCCCGCGTCGCCTCGGTGCAGAACGAATATTCGCTGCTGTGCCGGCTGTGGGATACCGACATGGCCGAGCTGTCGGTGAACGAGGACGTGCCGCTCCTGGCCTATTCGCCGTTGGCCGCGGGCATCCTTTCGGGCAAGTACGCGGGCGACGTGACCCCCGACGGGTCGCGCCGGTCGGTGACGCCCGACCTTGGCGGGCGCATCACGCCCTACGTGTTCGAGGCGGTCTCGGCCTATCTGGGCATCGCGCAGCGGCATGGCCTGAACCCGGTGCAGATGGCGCTGGCCTGGCTCCGGACGCGGCCGTTCGAGGTGATCCCCATCCTCGGCGCGACCTCGACCGCGCAGCTTGAGGTCGCCCTGGGTGCCGCCGACCTGACTCTGCCCGAAGACGCGCTGACGGAGATCGAGGCGGCCTTCCGCGCTCACCCCCGGCCTTACTGACCCCCCCCTTTCTAGATGCTCCGGGGCCGCGGCGCCCCTGATCGCCGCGGCCTCGCTGGATGCACGTCGCCCCGGAGCGGCTGCGGCGGGGCGGGCCGTCACGATGCGGGAGGCCGTCACGACGCGGGAGGCAGGCGTGACGAGGTGAGCGGTCGCAATCTGGAGGGCAAGCGCGACAGGGAGGGCGGCAAGCTTTCCCGCTGGCCCTCACGCCCGTCTCGCGATAGCGAGAGCGCATGACCCGCGCGACACCCATCGACTGGCTTCTGCTCGCCCTTCTGGGCGTGATCTGGGGCGCCTCCTTCATGGGGGTGAAACTGGCCCTCACCGGCCTGGGCCCGGCACAGGTCGCGGCGGTGCGCATCGGCCTTGCGGCGGTGGCGCTGACCGCGCTGGCCTTCGCGCTTGGCAAGGGCTTGCCGCCGCTGGGCCATCGCAGGCTGTGGCTGCACGTCATCGGCATGGGCCTCTTTTCGAACGCCATTCCGTTCCTGCTGCTCAGCTGGGCACAGAAATCCGTCACCTCGGGCTATGCCGGGATCACCATGGCGGTGGTGCCGCTCCTGGTGCTGCCGCTGGCCCATGTCTTCGTGCCCGGCGACCAGATGACTCGCAAGAAGGCCGCGGGCTTCGCGCTCGGCTTCGCCGGGGTGGCCGTCCTGATCGGGCGCGACGGCTTCGCCTCCTCGGGGGCGGAAACCGAGACACTGGCACGGCTGGCGTGCCTCGGCGCCTCGGCCTGCTACGCGGTGGGCTCGATCATCACCCGGAGCGCGCCGCCCTCGAACCAGATCAGCTTTGGCGCCGGGGCGTTGATCGCGGCCTCGGTCGTGATCGTTCCGGTGGCGCTGCTGACCGAACCGGCCCCCGCGCCGGATCTCACCTCGATCGCCGCGGCGGTCTACCTCGGGCTGTTCCCGACCGCGCTGGCGACGCTGATACTGGTCCGGATCATCACCTCGGCCGGCCCCAGCTTCCTGACCCAGGTGAACTACCAGGTGCCGGTCTGGTCCGTGCTCTTCGGCTCCGTCCTGCTGGGCGAGCCCGTGCCACCCGCCTTCGTCGGCGCGCTGGGGCTGATCCTGGCGGGGCTTGCCGTGGCCCGCGCCCCGGCCTGGCGCCGCAGGCCCTGAACCGCCGCCCCGGGCGCCCCTTCCGCTGATCATTTCCCCCCCGCAGCCCTGCCCCGACAGGCGGCGCACGGAACCCGGCCATTTCGCGCCCGGACCTCGGCGAAAGCCTGCCAGTGCTGGCCCTGGGCCGCTTTCCGCAGGGGAACCCGGGCGCCCGGCCGCACGTTTACACGCTGTCTTCGGCAAACCTTAGCCGGGCCTGTGGACCGATCTCACGAGCCCATTGATTTTTGCGCGAAAGCGCTCATTTGCTCACGCGCTCCAGCCCTGCAACGTGCAGGATTGCGACTCAAGGATTTCGGCCATGCGCCTGACCCTCCTCGACGGCTTTCGCGGTTACTTTCTGCTCTTCATGACGGTGGCGCATGTCAACGTCTACCTCGACACCTTCATCGGCAAGGTGAACCATCACTACATCGGCTGGGTGGAGGACGCCCAGGGATTCGTCTTCATCTCGGGCTTCGTCATCGGGCTGGTCTACACCAAGCGGCTCCTGCGCAAGGGCGCGCAGGAGATGGGCGGTGCGGTCCGCACGCGCATGGTGCACATCTGGCGCTATCATGCGGGGCTTGCGCTGCTGTTCCTGGCCGCAGCGCTGATCCTGCCGCGGCTCGGGGTGCATGCCGACATCCTCGACCAGCAGGCGAAGGATCCGATCCTGTTCACGCTGATGGAGATGGGCCTCGTCACCGGCACGCTGCACATGGGCATCCTGCCGATGTACCTGATCTTCATGGCGGCCACTCCCTTCGCGCTCCGCGCCTTCCAGAAGGGCAATTACCTGACGGTTGCCGTCGTCTCGGGCCTGGCTTGGATCTTTGCCCAGACCGGCCTGCCCGACTGGGCCGAATACCCGGTGCAGAACGCGCTGGCCGACATGGGCCACCCGATCAACATCGGCATCTACTTCAACGTCTTCGGCTGGCAGGTGCTCTACATGGCCGGGCTGTGGCTGGGCTACCTGATGGCCACGGACAAGCTCGACCTCGGCTTCTTCCGCACGAAGGAGGCCGAGACCATCTTCTACGTCCTGCTGGCGGGCTTCGCGCTTTTCGCCTTCGTGAGCGTGGTGACCTGGAGCAAGGGGCTGGGGCTGGGGTACAGCAAGTTCGTCTGGAAGACCTTCGACCGCGGCAACCTTTACCCGATCTACGTGTTCAACTTCGCGGTCGACCTCTACCTGGTCGTCTGGCTGCTGAACGCCGGGCACGACCACGCGAACCGCGTCATCCGCGGCGCGGCGGCAACGCTCAACTGGGTGTTCACGCGGCGGATCTTCGTCTTCCTCGGCCAGCATGCGCTGCAGGTCTTCACCACGCAGGTGGTGGTGGTCTACATCCTTTCGGTCTGGATGCAGGGGCAGAAGCCCGACACGCTCGAGGCGAACCTGCTGTTCTTCGCCTGCTTCCCGCCGCTCTACCTCGCCGCCTGGGTGCACAAGCGGGCGAAGGCCCCGCGCCCGGCCCGGGTTACCGCGGTCCCGGCCGAATAGCCCAGGCCAGCTTGCCCCGGCTTGCAGGGTGCGTCTCGGCGCGCCCTGCGGCCTCCGCCGGGAAAGGGGGTGCTGAGACTCCCCCCTAGGCGCCCTGACCTGCCGCCGTCTCGACCGCCGCGACGATACCATCGACGACCTCTTCCAGAAGCGCCGGATCCTCGCATTCCGCCATCACCCGGATCAGCGGCTCCGTCCCCGACTTGCGGATCAGCAGCCGCCCCTGCCCGGCAAGCCGCGTCTCGGCGCCGGCGATCGCGGCCTGTACCGGCCCCGCCTCCAGCGGCGCCGCCCCCGCCGCGTAGCGCACGTTCCTGAGAAGCTGCGGCACGGTCTCGAAGTTCTGCACCAGGGCCGAGGCCTTCTGCCCGGTCCGCGCCATCTCGGCCAGGAACTGCAGCGCCGCGATCAGCCCGTCGCCGGTCGTCGCGTAATCGGTCATCACGATGTGGCCCGACTGCTCCCCACCAAGGTTCCAGCCGCCCCGCCGCATTGCCTCGACGACGTAGCGGTCGCCCACCGGGGTCCGCTCCAGCCGCAGGCCCCGCCCCTGGAGAAAGCGCTCCAGCCCGAGGTTCGACATGACCGTCGCGACAAGTGTATCGCCCCTGAGCCGCCCCTCGCCCGCCCAGCGTGCCGCCAGAAGCGCCATCAGCTGGTCGCCATCGGCCACCCGCCCGGTCTCGTCGAGGATGATGACCCGGTCTGCGTCGCCGTCGAGACAGATCCCCACGTCGGCCCCCTCGGCCACCACCTTGGCCGCCGCCGCCTCCGGATGGGTGGAGCCGCAATGGTCGTTGATGTTGTAGCCATCCGGCGCCACCCCGATCGGCAGCACCTCGGCGCCCAGCTCCCACAGCACCTCGGGTGCGGCGCGGTACGAGGCGCCGTGGGCGCAGTCCACCACCACCTTGAGCCCATCGAGCCGCAGCCCCGCCGGGAAGGTCGTCTTGACGAATTCCTGATAGCGCCCGCGGCCATCGTCGATCCGCCGGGCACGGCCGATCCGCTCGGGGGCAGCCGGGGCGATTTCGCCCTCGAGAATCGCTTCGATCTCGGCCTCCGCCTCGTCCGACAGCTTGAACCCGTCGGGGCCGAAGAACTTGATCCCGTTGTCATGCGCCGGGTTGTGGCTGGCCGAGATCATCACGCCGAGATCGGCCCGCATCGACCGGGTGAGGAACCCCACCGCCGGCGTTGGCACCGGGCCGAGCAGCAGCACGTTCATCCCGGTAGAGGTCAGCCCCGCGGTCATCGCCGTCTCCAGCATGTAGCCCGACAGCCGCGTGTCCTTGCCGATCACCACCCGGTGCACCCCCGCCGAGGACCGGCGAAAGTACCGCCCCGCCGCCGCCCCAAGGCGCAACGCCATCTCGGCGGTCATCGGATGGGTATTCGCGCGCCCGCGCACCCCGTCGGTCCCGAAAAGCTTGCGTGCCATCTATCCCTCTCCTTGCCTGCCCGGCCGCTACCGCGCCGGGGCCGGTGCCGGCTGCCCGTCAGACGGCCCCTTCGGCCCCGCATCCGGCCAATCCGCCCGCCAATCGAGCTGCCATTGCGCCTGCCAGAGCGCCAGCGCCTGCGCCGTCTGCGCAACGTCGTGGACGCGCAGGATCTGCACCCCCTGCGCCACCGCTCCCAGCGCCAGCGCGATCGACCCCGGCGCACGGTCGCGCGCCTCCGCCGCCCGTCCGATCGTGCCGATGAACTTCTTGCGCGACACCCCGAGCAGCACCGGACACCCCAGGCCGTGGAACAGCGACAGCCCGCGCAGCAGCGCCAGGTTGTGCTGCGGCCGCTTGCCGAAGCCGATGCCCGGGTCGACGCAGATCCGCGCCCGGGGGATGCCCGCCGCCTCCGCCGCCGCGACCCGTTCCTCGAGATGATCGTAAACGTCGAGCAGCACGTCGTCATAGCGCGGATCGGCCTGCATCGTCTCCGGCACGCCCTGGGCATGCATCAGGCAGAGCGCGGCGCCGGTCTCGGCCACGGCTCCCGCCATCGCGGGGTCGAACAGCATCGCCGAGACGTCGTTCACCAGATCCGCCCCCGCCGCGACCGCGGCCCGGGCAACCCCGGCCTTGCGCGTGTCGACCGAGATCGCCCCTTCATCCCCGCCGGCCCTGAGCGCCGCGATCACCGGGGCGACCCGCGCCGCCTCGGCCTCCACCGGCACCTCGGCCGCGCCGGGCCGCGTGCTCTCGCCGCCGATGTCGAGCATCTCCGCCCCCGCCGCGCGCATCGAACGCGCGTGCGCCAGCGCCGCCTCCGGCGCGTCGAACATTCCGCCATCCGAGAAGCTGTCGGGCGTGACGTTCAGGATCCCCATGATCCGCGGCCGGTTCATCCCCAGCCCCGCCAGCGCGGCCCGCGGCGCGCAGAGACGCGCCATCACCGCCTGCGGCAGATCGGAAACCCCGACCACCCCGACACTGCCGCCCCGCTGCAGAACCTCGACCCGATCGAACCAGCACCAGCCGCCCGCCAGGCTCGGCGCCCCCTCGGGCCGCGCCGCATCCTGCATCGCGATCGGTCGGTAATACTGGGTCACGCAATGGCCTTCATCTTGGTCCAAATATTCCCGCCGGAGGGCTGCCGCGGGCAGCCCCGTCCCTGGCCCGGCTTAGCCCCCCACCCGGCACGGGGCAACCCCGACCACCCGGGGCGGGGCTAGGCCCGCTCCACCGCCACGCGGCTTCCCGCCGGCACTGCAACATCGCCGTGAACCACCAGCTTCGCCGCAGCGAAGTCCTCGGCCAGCCAAAGCGCCAGCCGCAGCGGATCCGCCCCGCCCGGCCCGTCGACCGCGTCGAGCACCATCTTGGACGGCGCCCAGACGATCGGCTGACCGCGATGCAGGGCCGAGTCGATCTCGGTCCGACTCGCCACCACCACGCAGCGCCGGTCGCGCCCGGCCAGCACCCAGGCGTTCTGCTCGATCGCCAGAAGGTCGATCCGCCTCTGCGCCGGTCCCACCGCCGACGTGGGCCGCGCGCCGTCCGGCAGACCCACGCAGAGGATCAGCGGTGCGCCGCCCTCCTGCAGCGCATCGAGCCGCGCCGAGAGATCCGGTGCCATGATCGCCGCGTTGTCGAGAAGAACGACGACCGGATGCAGCACACCGCCCTCGGGCGCCCGCACCGCCGGCCCCTTGCGGGCGCGCACGATCTCGACCCCAAGCTCGAACGGCCCCCGGTCCAGCTTGGCGATCCGCACGAAGACCCGCATCGCCCGCGGCTCCGCCAGCAGCCGCTCGGCCACCCGCTCCGCCAGCGTCTCGAGAAGGTTCAGACGCTCGGCCCGCAACTCCACGTCGATCGCCTCGACGATCTTCTCGTAGGACAGGATCCTGTCGACATCGTCGTCCAGAGGCCCCGCCTCGGCCCGCACCTCGACCACCACATCGAAGCGCAGCCGCTGCAGCGCCCCGCGCTCGTGCTGGAAGGCCCCGATATCGGCTTCGACCACGTGATCGCGCAGGCTGATCCGGTCACGCGGATCCGCGCTTGCGGTAGCGGCGGCGCGCGCTTCGGGATGGGCGAAGGCCAGCGCCGCCTCGTCGTCGGTCCGCGCGCCCTGTCCGGCGCGCCTGAGCTTGTCTGTCATGGGTCTCCGTCCTGCAGGCCGCGCCCTACCCTAGCGCGCCACGGCCCGCAACCCCAGCCACTGCGCGGCAGGCGCGGACCCGACCGCGACATCCACGAGGAGAAGCGCAGCGCACGACGAGAGGCGGCAAACCCCATTCGGCGACGCCCATCCACGACCGGCCCGGGCAGACGGCGTTACTTCGCCGCCACGCGGCTCGGCAGCCGATAGAACATGTGCGCCCCCACCGTCGCTGTATGGGTGAAGCGGTGCGACCACGAGGGATGCACCCAGCGGGTGTGGAAATAGGTCGCCCCATCGGTCACTTCGCGCGGGGCGCCGTCCAGCAGAAGCCGGGCGATCTTGCCCGCCCGCCGGAATGCGATGGTGTTGTGGATCGTCTCGGGCGCGCCGTCGCAGGCGAAAGAGAACTGGCAGCCGCCGCGCAGATGCGCGCCCTGGTTCACCACGCCGCAGACGGTATCGGGGAAACGCCCCGAATCCACGCGGTTCAGGATCACCTCGGCCACGCCGAACTGGCCCTTCACCGGCTCGCCCCGCGATTCGAAGTAGACGGCCTCCGCAAGGCAGCTCCATTGCGCCCCGCCCGTGGCGACCGGCAAATCCGAAAGGAACTCGGAGTTGTATTCGATCGTTTTGGGATCTGGATAGCCGTTCTGCTTGCGCACCACGGCGGTCGGAGGGGTGATGATCTTCTCCAGCCGATCCGGCGAGATCGTGGTGTAGGCGGTCCGCTCGACGCCCAGCAACCGCGACAGACGGCTGTCGACAGAGGCCGAGGCCGACACCGCGGCCGACGGATCGTTGGACTGGCTCACCGTAACATCGGCATGAGCCGCCCCGCTCAGGGCAAGGAGCATGACAGCGCTCCGCGCCCAGAATTGAAGCACGCGCATGGGTTTGCGTCCCCGGTTCCATTTTTTCTGCGGAGGTGCCCCCAGGCAACATCCGGCGGGTCGAATAGCCGAAAAGGAAAGGCGGGTCTACCCTTGTGACATTTATGTCACGTAAAATCAGCCAAGGTTTGCCTGCGGCCGTTTTTCGGTTGCCGGGAATATGTCATGAGACATTCCCAAAATGACACCACAGCAACCTGAAAAACCTCAGCTTTCAACCGTGGCGCGTTCTGCCAGGGCAAGGTGCGCGGCGGCCAGCCGTGCCACGGGTACCCGGAACGGAGAGCAGGACACGTAGTCGAATCCGGCCTTGCGACAGAAGTCGATAGATTCGGGGTTGCCCCCATGTTCGCCGCAGATCGACAGGGTGAGATTCGGCCGCCCCCGCCGCCCCCGCTCGGCCCCCATCAGCAAGAGCTCCCCAACCCCCTCGGTGTCGAGGATGTGGAAGGGGTCTTCGGGAAAGACGCCCTGCTGCACGTAGGCGTTCATGAACCGCCCCGCATCGTCCCGCGACAGGCCATAGGTCATCTGTGTCAGGTCGTTGGTGCCGAACGACAGAAAGTGGCAATGCGGCGAGATCTCGGCCGCGCGCAGCGCCGCGCGCGGCGTTTCGACCATGACCCCCAGGCGGTAGTCGAAGGCCGCGCCGCGCTGGGTGCGCACCGCCGCCGCCACGCCGTCGACCCGGGTCTTGACCAGCTCGACCTCGCGCCGCGCCGACACCAGCGGGATCATGATCTCGGGCACCACCGGCGCGCCGCGCTGCCCCACCTCGATCGCCGCCTCGAAGATCGCGCGGGCCTGCATCTCGTAGATCTCGGGCCAAGTCACGCCCAACCGGACACCGCGCATGCCCAGCATCGGGTTGGCCTCCGACAGCGCCTCGACCCGGCGGATCACCTCGGACAGCGGCTTGTCCAGCGCCTCCGCCAGCTCCAGCATGCCGTCGCGGCTGTGGGGCAGGAATTCGTGCAGCGGCGGGTCGAACAGCCGGATGCAGACCGGCAGGCCGGCCATGATCTCGAACAGGCGCACGAAATCATCGCGCTGCATCGGCAGCAGGCGTTCCAGCGCCGCCTCACGCTCCCCCGCCGTATCCGCAAAGATCATCTCTCGCATCACCGTCAGGCGGCCTTCCTCGAAGAACATGTGCTCCGTCCGGCACAGCCCGATCCCCTCGGCGTCGAAATTCCGCGCCGTGGCCGCGTCGGCGGGGGTGTCGGCATTGGCGCGCACCCCGATGTCGCGCGCCGCGTCGGCCCATCCCAGCAAAGACCGGAACGCATCGTCGAGCGCGGGTTCCATCAGCTCCGCCGCACCGGCCAGCGCCTCACCGCGGGTGCCGTCGATGGTGATCACGTCGCCCTCGCCAAAACGCCGCCCGTCCTTGGTGCGCAGGGTCTTGTCGCGGGCGTTGAGGATCATGTCCGACGCCCCCACCACGCAGGGCAGACCCAGCCCGCGCGCAATCACCGCGGCGTGGCTGGTGGTGCCCCCCCTCTCGGTCAGCACCCCCGCCGCGGCATGCATGCCGCGCACGTCCTCGGGCGTGGTCTCGCGCCGCACGAGGATGCAGGGCTCGCCCCGTGCCGCGCTGGCCTGGGCCGCGGCCGAGGAGAAGACCAGCTTGCCCTGCGCCGCGCCGGGACTGGCGGCGATGCCGCGCGCGATCCGGTCGCGCGGCGCGCTTGCGTCGACCTGCGGGTGCAGCAGCTCCGACAGCGCCCGGGGCTCCACCCGCAGCACCGCCTCGTCATGCGTGATGATGCCGTCCCCGGCCAGGGCCACCGCGATCCGCACCCCGGCCCGCGCGCTGCGCGCCACCTTTACCGCATCGAGGACATGGAGCTGCCCGCTCTCGATGGTGAACTCGATCTGCATCTCCTCGCGCAGCCGCTTGCGCGACGCCGCGCCGAAGCGGATCAGCTCGGCGAAGATCTCGGGCGCCTCATCCTCGAGCGAGGGACCGCGGGGATCGCGGGTGAGGAAAAGCGCGGCATCCGGATCGGCCAGCGCATCGCGGCCCTGACTCTGGCCCAGGTAGCGGCCCTTGACCAGCGGCAGGCCCGTGGCCGGATCGACGAACTGGATCACGCCGGAGCCGGAAATCCCCCGCCCGATCCCCAGCGCCATGCCCTGCACGACAAGGCCCAGCCCCGCGTCGATCGGCGCTCCCTTGGCCTGGCGCAGAAGGCGCGCGGTCGTCCCCTCCCACGCGCGGGCCATGGAGCGCAACACCTCGCGCAGCTGGTGCACCGGGTCCTGCGGGAAGGGCTCGTCCATCTCGGCCTCATAGGCGGACAGGACCGATTTCAGCGCCGCGTCGTCGATCTGGGAGACCATGAAGGCATCGGGGTCGAGCCGGGCAACGTGAATCGCGTAGGCCTGCACGAACCGCAGGTAGAGCGTGGTCGCCGCCTGCGCACCATGCGTGGTGGCCAGTTCCGCGTGCCGTTCGGCGTTCATGCCGATGTTGAGCACGGTGGACGGCCCGCCCCAGTCGGTCTCCTCGGCCGAGGGCCTGACGGAGACCAGCGGCGCCGGGCCGAACCGGTCGAGGATGGCGCGGGCGTCGAACTGCTGGCCCGCGGCGATGGCCCGCACGGCAGCGAAGGAGAGCGCGACGGTCTTCGGCACCGGCATCTCGAGGCGGACCAGCCGCTGAAGGCATTTCGCGCGCCATCCATGGCTGTCCCGCGCAATCGGCGCCGTCGCCGTGATCTCGGCGAAATCCTTGAAATCCATGAGTTTCTGCATCGCGGCACCGGTTGTTGGCCAAGGCAGGATACTCTGCCTGACGCGTGGCGCAAGCGTTGCCGTCGGCAGCAGAGGGGCGGTCTGCGCCCGTGCCAATGTCTTTCGGACATTGGCAGAAGGAAGAGGCAGGGGGGCCGTCTGCCCCCCTGCACCCCCCGAGGATATTTCCGCTCAGAAGAAGGGGTCAGCCTTCGAGGCGGGTCAGGTCGGCGACCTGAAGGCAGGTGGTGCGGATCCGGCTGAGCAGGTTGAGGCGGTTGCGGCGCACGACCTGGTTGTCGGTGTTGATCTGCACTGCCTCGAAGAAGGCGTCGATCGGAGCGCGGAGCGCGGCCATCGCGGCCATGGCGGCGGGAAAATCCTCGGCCTTCATGGCGGGGGCGATGGTGGCGTCGGCACGGTCGAGGGCGGCGAAGAGCGCGGTCTCCTCGGGGCCTTCGGCGAATTTCGCCTCGGCGCCGAAGGAATATTCCACGCCGTCCTTTTCCTCGGCCTGGGTCAGGATGTTGTTCGCCCGCTTGAAGCCCTGGATCAGGTTGGCCCCGTCCTCGGTGGCCAGCGTTGCCGCAAGCGCCTCGGCCCGCTTGACCAGCAGGGTGAGGTCGTCGTTGCCGGGCATGGCCAGGCAGGCGTCGATCACGTCGTGGCGGATACCCTGGTCGCGCAGGTGGACCTTGAGGCGGTCGTGGAAGAAAGCCAGGAGGTCGGCTGCCTTCGCATGATGGTTCTTGTCAGCACGCTCTTCGGGCGAAAGCGAACCGTCATCTGTTCGCTCATGAAAACTCTGAGCCGGGCTTTGCTGAATTCCGCGAAACAGAACCTCCGAAAAGTCTAGTCGAACCCCATTCCCCAACACCAGCCGGATCACCCCGAGCGCGGCGCGGCGGAGGGCGAAGGGGTCCTTCGACCCCGTGGGTTTCTCGTCGATCGCCCAGAAGCCGGTGAGTGTGTCGAGCTTGTCGGCCAGCGCGACGGCCACGCTGACCGGCTCGGTCGGCGCGTCGTCGGAGGGGCCGAGCGGCTGGTAATGCGCCTTGCAGGCGGCGGCGACGGCCTCGGGCAGGCCTTCGGCGCGGGCATAGTAGCCGCCCATGGTGCCCTGAAGTTCGGGGAATTCGCCGACCATTTCGGATTGCAGGTCGGCCTTGGCCACGCGGGCGGCCTCGGTCGCAAGATCCGGGGCGGCGCCGACGATGGGGGCGATTTCATGCGCCAGTGCGGCAATCCGGGCGATGCGATCGGCCTGGGAGCCGAGCTTGTTGTGAAAAGTGACGTCGGAAAGACCCGCGGCCATCCCCTCCATCCCTTCGGATTTCACCGTGCGCAGGTCGTTTTCCCAGAAGAAGCGGGCATCCGACAGGCGGGCGGCCAGCACCTTGAGGTTGCCCGCAAGGATCGTCGCACCGTCATCCGCGGTCTCGCGGTTGGCGACGGTGACGAAGCCCTCGATCCGACCGGTGGCGGGATTGCGGACCGAGAAGAACTTCTGGTGTTCCTTCATCGAGGTCTGCAAGACCTCGGGCGGCAGGCCGAGGAAATCCTCGCCGATCTTGCCCATCAGAACCACGGGCCATTCGACGAGGCCCGCGACCTCCTCGAGCAGGCCCTTGTCCTCGACCACCTCAAGCCCCTGGGCGAAGGCGCGGTTGGTGGCGTCGTTCCAGATGTGTTCGGCGCGCTCGGCCGGATCCAGCATCACCTTGGCCGCGCGCAGCTTGGCCGCGTAATCGTCGAAGGAGGTGACGGCAAAGGCATCGGGCGCCATGAAGCGGTGGCCGCGGGTGGTGTCGCCCGAGGCGATGCCGTCGACGTTCAGGGGGACGACCTCGGCCCCCGCCTCCGTCGTCAGGATGCACAGGATCGAATGCAGCGGACGCACCCAGCGGAGCGAGCCCGCGCCCCAGCGCATCGACTTGGGCCAGGGGAAATTGCGGATCGTGCGTTCCAGCACCTCGGCCACGATCTGGGGCGCCGGGCGGCCGGGGCGTTCGATCGTCGCGTAGAGAACGGTGCCCTTCTTGTCCTCGCGTTCGACCAGCTGGTCACGAGTCAGGCCGGTCGAGCGCAGGAAGCCCTCGATCGCCTTTTCCGGCGCATCGGCCTTGGGGCCCTTGCGTTCCTCGCGCAGCGTCGGGCTTTCCGCCGAGAGTCCCTCGACCGCCAGGGTCAGGCGCCGGGGGGTGGAGGAGGCGCCGGCGGAGGCATAGGTGAGGCCGGCCTCGACCAGACCGTCGGTGATCAGCTTTTGCAGGTCGGCGCGGGCGCGGGCCTGCATGCGGGCGGGGATCTCTTCCGAGAAGAGTTCAATGAGCAAGTCGGGCATTCAGGTCCTCCGGGACGGGCGGGCAGCCCTCGGGCACGGGGCGGGCGTTGTAGGCGGCCACGCCGCAGCGGTTGAGCTGGGACCAGGCATAGGCCTGGCCGTCGTTGGTGACGGCGACGACACGGTCGACGCCATAGGCCGCATCGGCGGGGGTCGCGGGCTGGCCGAGAAAGGCGATCGCAGTGTGGGCCTTCAGCGCCGCGTCGATCCGGGCCGGGTTGAAACAGGTGAAATGGCGCGGCGCGGTCGTAGGCTTCGGGTCGGCATAGGTCCGGAAGTTCTGCGTCAGCATCGGCATAGCGGTATCGAGGCGGAAGCAGGCCTTGTAGCCCACGGGCGTGGCCTTCGAGGTGATGCCGTCGAAATCGCGCACCGTCACCTCTTGGGGCTTGCCCGTTGCGGCGGAGGTGAGAAAGACCTTCGCCGCGGGCGTCGCCTTGTCGATGCCGACGCGGGCGGCGTATTGCAGCGTGTAGTAGAGGCCGGTGCCGGCCACCGCGCAGAACACCATCAGCCCCAGCACCACCAGCGTGCCGTTGTGCGGCCGCCGGCGATCGCGGCCGAGCCGCCCGCTCTTGTCGCTGCCCTTTTCCGGCCCGGTCATGCCCCGGCTCCCGCCTCCTCCGCCGCGTCCATCGCCCCGCCGGCCTCGGTGGTGACGAAGGCGTCGGCGCATTTCTTGGCCAGCGCCCGGACCCGGCCGATATAGGCCTGCCGCTCGGTGACCGAGATCACACCGCGGGCGTCGAGCAGGTTGAAGAGGTGGCTGGCCTTGATGCACTGGTCGTAGGCCGGGTGCGCCATCACGATGCGGCGGCCCGCGGCGTCTTCGGCCGGGGCGGAGAGGATGCGTTCGCATTCCGCCTCGGCATCGACGAAGTGCTGAAGCAGCATCGCCGTGTCGGCCTGGTCGAAGTTCCAGCGCGAATATTCCTGCTCTGTCTGGCGGAAGACATCGCCGTATTTCAGCGGCGTCGGGCTGGACGGGTCGTTGAACGGCATATCCATGACGTGGTCGATGCCGAGGACGTACATCGCGAGGCGTTCGAGGCCGTAGGTCAGCTCCCCCGAGACGGGGCGGCAATCATGGCCGCCGACCTGTTGGAAATAGGTGAACTGCGACACTTCCATGCCGTCGCACCAGACCTCCCACCCAAGGCCCCAGGCGCCCAGCGTCGGGCTTTCCCAGTCGTCCTCGACGAAGCGGATGTCGTGCAGGTCCATGTCGATGCCGATCGCCTCGAGCGAGCCGAGGTAGAGCGCCTGCAGATCCGGCGGCGAGGGTTTGATCAGCACCTGGTACTGGTAATAATGCTGCAGGCGGTTCGGGTTCTCGCCGTAGCGGCCATCGGTCGGGCGGCGCGAGGGCTGGACATAGGCCGCGGCCCAGGGGCGCGAACCCAGCGAGCGCAGCGTCGTGCCCGGATGGAAGGTGCCGGCGCCCACCTCCATGTCGTATGGTTGCAGCACGGCACAGCCGCGCGCGCCCCAGTAGGCCTGAAGCCGCATCAGGATTTCCTGGAAGCTTTTCGGTTGGGAGACGCTGTCGGCCATGGTTTTCCTGCCCTTTCGGATGCGCGCCCTCGATAGCCAGAAGGCGCGCAAGGGTCAATGCGGCGAGGCGGGCGATCGCTGCAGCGCCGCCGCGCCACGGATCGCCTGGTCAGACCGTGTCGAGCACCCGGATCTCGGGCCAGGATGCCTGCCATCGCCCGGCCTTGGCCCGGTAGTTTTCCGCGGTGAAGCAGACCGACGGATTGGGCCGCACGATCAGCGCCTCGAGATCGGCAAGGCCGCGGGGCGCATAGACCTCGACCCCGCCCCGCCCGTCGGATCGCAGCCCCAGCATGCAGACCACCCCGAGAAACCGGTCGATCCCCTCGGTCGAGCTGGCAAGCGGCGGATAGGGCGTGCCGAACTTTTCCGGATACCACAGATGCACCCGCGCCTGATTGCGGATCTCGATCGGAGCCGCGATCCCGGCAAAGCTGCGCTCGGCGCGCCGGATCGCGCGATCCTCGGCCTCCCACGTGAGGTCGGTGTCGTCGAAATAGAAGAGGTCGTAATCCTTGATGCCATGCGCTGGCGGGCGCCCGGTGAGGTGGTTCCAGACCGTCTGGAACAGGCTGCCGGACACCAACCAGGCGTCGGCGAGGCCCGCGTCCGGCATCCGCCGCAGGATCTCGCGGTTCACCGGGTTGGTCTGCACGATCGAGACCAGCGTGTCATGATCCAAGCCGCCCTCCTCCCCGTCCGGGGGCGCCTTCCCGGCGCCATCCTGTCCGCCGCAGCGGTCTAGGACACGCGGCACGGACATGCAACTCCGGCGCGACCGCAGGCTGGCCCCGCCGGGCAGTGCACCCCGGCCAGTGACTTCGACCAGTGCACCCCGACCACACCCCGCAGCGCGCCCCCCTTTCCCTCTCGCATCCCCGCCACCGCGCCGCTAGGCTTCGCCCGTGCGTAGAAAAAACCGGAATGATCGAGGCCCGAGCAGATGAAGAAAGTGGTTTGGCTGGTCGCCTTCGCATGCGCGATGGTGATGGGGGGGATTGCCGAGGCGCAGCAGGGCGTCTGGCTGCAGATCGAGGCCCGCCCCAACCTCAGGCAGGCGCAGGAACGCGCCCGGGCCTATTCCGGCGCCTTCGCCGATGTCGAGGGTTTCGCGCTGACTTCGGGCTGGTATGCCATCGTGCTTGGGCCCTACCCGGCCGCCGAGGCCCGCGCCAAGCTGTCCGAACTGCGCCGCGACCGGCTGATCCCGCCCGATTCCTTCGTCGCCGACGGGTCGAAATTCCGCCGCCAGTACTGGCCGATCGGTGCCACCGCCACGCCCCCCAATTCCGCCTCAGACACCGCCATGGGCGGCACGGCCCTGGGCGGCATGGCCAACGCGCCGACAAACAGTGGAACGGCAGGCAGCGAGACGGCAGAGACCGGGACGGGCACGGGTTCCCTCGTCGCCAGCGCGCCCTCACCCGAACCGAGCGCGCCCGACTTGCCCCCCCCCGGCACGGACACCCAGACCGCCCCCCCCGCCGCGCCGGTGGAAGAAACGCCGGCCGAGGCGCGCCGCTCGGAGGCGCTGCTGACCCGGGACCAGCGCGAGACGCTGCAACAGGCGCTGAAATGGTACGGCTACTATACCGGCGCGATCGATGGTGCCTTCGGGCCCGGCACCCGCGGGTCGATGGCGAATTGGCAGCAGGCGCAGGGCGACACCCCGACCGGCGTGCTGACCACCGCCCAGCGTGACGCGCTGATGGCCGGCTACGACAAGGCGCAGGCCGCGCTCGGCCTCAAGACCGTGACCGACGAGGACGCGGGCATCCGGATCACGCTGCCCACCGCGATGGTCGGCGATCCGCGCTACGACCCGCCCTTCGCGCATTACGACGCCACCAACGGCAGCGGCGTGCAGGTGCTGCTGATCTCCGAGCCGGGCGACGCCGCGGCGCTCGGCGGTCTCTACCACCTGCTGCAGACGCTGCAGATCGTGCCGATGCAGGGCCAGCGGTCGCTTCAGGACGACAGCTTCTCCATCGAGGGGCGCAACGACCGGATCTCGTCCTACAGCCAGGCAAGCCTGAAGGAGGGCCTGATCAAGGGCTTCATCCTGGTCTGGCCGACGCCGGACACCGACCGCATGTCCCGGGTCCTGGCCGCGATGAAGTCCAGTTTCCGCCCGGTCGGCAAGGCGGCACTCGACGGCACCATGGTGCCGACCCCGGCCGACCAGCGCCGCGACCTGATGGCGGGGCTCGAACTGCGCAAGCCCGCCGCCGCCCGCACCGGCTTCTTCGTCGACGACAAGGGGACCGTGGTGACCACCGACGCGGTCCTCAAGAGCTGCGCCCGGATCACCGTCGGGGCCGATCACAAGGCGCGCCTCGCGCATGAGGACAAGGCCCTGGGCATCGCCCTCCTGACCCCCGAGACGACCCTCGCGCCACTTGCCGTCGCCCGGTTCGAGGGCACGGCGCCCGGCGTCGGCGACCCGGCCGCTGTCGCGGGCTTTTCCTACGGCGGCGTGCTCAGCGCGCCGGTGATGACCTATGGCACGCTCGAGTCGCTCAAGGGACTTCAGGGCGAGGACGATCAGCGCCGCCTCGCGATCCGCACCCTCGCCGGCGACGCAGGCGGACCAGTCTTCGACCAGAACGGCGCGGTGATGGGCATGCTTCTGCCCCGCCCCGGCGACGACGCGCGCCAGCTGCCCGGAAACGTCCGCTTCGCCCTCGACGCAGGCAAGCTCGTGTCGGCGCTGAAAGCCGCGGGCATCACTCCCGCGGTCGGCACCGGCACCAAGTCCATGGCGCCCGAGGATCTCGCCACCCGGGGCGCCAACACCGCCGTCCTCGTGCGCTGCTGGAAATAACCCCCGGCTCAGAACGCCAACCGGCGCCGGCGCTGAACAAGAGCCCGGCGCCGGCCGACCGCCCGCCGTGCGCTGCCTCCCCCCTGACGAAGACAGACCCTCTCCACTTTCTGCTCGAAAATATCCCGGGGGGTGCAGGGGGCAGCGCCCCCGCCGGCCCGACCCGTCCATCCCAGAACAACGGCCCATCACGCGCGCGCCCATCACGCCTCCCCCATCACGCGCCCCTGTCACGCGCCCCCTGTCACGCCGCAGTCACGCCCGCTTCACCGCCGCGTCGCACCCTCCGGTCATGCTGCATCCGCAGAAGCAGCAACGGGACAGGACCTGAGGGGGGGGGTGGCGCGGCCATGCCGCTGAGTGCCGTCAACGTGACCGGGACGCGGGCCGGCGACGCCGCGACGGAGGCCGGGCTCCGCGCCCGTATCGCTGCGCTGCCGGCCGGGGCGCCGGTGGTCGTGATGATCCACGGCTTCCGTTTCTCGCCTTCGGAACCGGGGCAGAGCCCGCATGAGCATATCCTCTCCTACCGCCCCGATCCCTCGTGCTGGAAGGCGGTCTCATGGCCCCGGCACCTGGGCTTCGGCCCCGACCGGCCGGGGCTGGCGATCGCGCTGGGATGGGAAGCGCGGCGCAGCCTCTGGGGCGCCTATCTCGAGGCCGCGCGGGCCGGCGCTGCGCTGGCGCGGCTGCTCGAGCGGGTCGCGGGCACGCGCAAGGTCGGCCTGATCGCGCATTCGCTGGGCGCGCGCGTCGCCCTCCAGGCGGTTGCGCGCCTGGAACGCCCGCTGATCGACCGCGTCGTCCTGCTGTCGGCGGCCGAGTTCCGCGGCCCCGCGCGGCGGGCGCTCGCCTCCCCCGCCGGACGGCGGATCGAGGTGTTGAACGTCCGCACGCGGGCCAACGGGCCGTTCGACTTGATGCTGACCGCGGCGCTGCCTGCGGGGGGCAGGCCACTGGGCACCGGGCTGCCGGGTGCCGGGCCGCGCTGGCTCGACCTTGCTCTCGACGCCCCGGAGGCTCGCGCCGGGTTGCGGCAACTCGGCTACCGCATCGCCGAGCCCGGGCCGCGGGTTTGCCACTGGAACACCTACCTCAGGCCGGGGGCCTTCGCGCTCTACCGTGGGCTGCTGACCGGCCGGGTCGCCCTGCCCGCCCTCGCAGGTGTCCTGGCGGTCCAGGTGAGCGCGCCTTCCGCCTCGCCTGCTCCGGTCTCGCCTGCTCCGGCCCCGCCCTCCACCGCCCTCCCGGGGCCCTGGTGCGGTGGCGTCGCCGGCCCCGCCTCCGCGCTCGCCCCACCGGCACGGACTTCGCTCTGATCCCGCCTTGTCCCCGTTCCGCCCCGGTGCGCGCCCTTGCCACGGCGCACCCGTGCCCCACTTTTCCCCTGCGCCCCACGCGACGCAGGTGAAAAGGAGGATCCATGCCGGCACCGATCGACCTTTACTACTGGCCCACACCGAACGGCTGGAAAGTGGCCATCGCGCTGGAGGAGATGGGCCTTCCCTACACGCTCCACCTCGTGAACATCGGGGCGGGCGAGCAGTTCGCGCCGGAGTTCCTGAAAATCTCTCCCAACAACCGGATGCCCGCGATCGTCGACCCCGAGGGGCCGGACGGCGCGCCTGTCTCGATCTTCGAAAGCGGGGCGATCCTGCAATATCTCGCCCGCAAGACCGGCCTCTTCGGCGGCCCGACGGAGCGCGACCGGATCGCCGTCGACCAGTGGCTGATGTGGCAGATGGGCGGGGTCGGGCCGATGGCAGGCCAGGCGCATCACTTCCTGAAATACGCCCCCGCCATGGATCCGCCGAACGACCTGCCCTACGCCAAGGACCGTTACCGCAACGAGGTTGCCCGGCTCTACGGTGTGCTCGACCGCCAGCTTCAGGGCCAGACCCACGTTGCGGGCGACTTCGTCTCGATCGCGGATTTCGCGATCTGGCCCTGGGCCTCGCTCTGGGAGGGTCAGCAGCAGACGCTGGAGGACAAGCCGAACCTCGCACGGTGGCTCGACGAGATGGCGACCCGGCCGGGGGTGCAGCGCGGCCGGGCCCTCGCGGCCGAGAAGCGCGGCGACCTCGCCAAGGATCGCGACGCGCAGAAGGCGCTGTTCGGGCGCAAGTGACGGCCCCCGTTGGGGGCTCGGCGAGGGCCTCACTCGACGAGACGCGAAAGCGCCCGAGGAGGAGGCGGGAAGGGGCGGTCAGGCCTGCCCGCCGACCCCCGTGGCCAGCCAGTCCATCACCGCGGGCCGGACCGTCTGGCAGCCCGAGGCGCCCGCCTCGTCGATCACCTGGCGCAGTTCGCCCAGGTCGACGCGGCGGATCAGGTGCTTGACCGGCCCGATCGAGGCCGGGCGCATGGACAGCATCCTCAGCCCCATCGCGGCAAGGCAGATTGCCTCCACCGGCCGTCCGGCATCCTCTCCGCAGAAGCTGAGCGGCGTGCCGGTCTCGGCGCAGCGGCCGACGATCAGGTCGATGAACCGCAGGTAGGAACAGTTCAGCGCGTCGTAGCGCCGGCGCACCCGCTCGTTCTCGCGGTCCGCCGCGAAGAAGAACTGCTTCAGGTCGTTGCCGCCGATCGACACGAAATCGGCCAGCTCGAAGAATTGCTGCGGCGCGAAGGCGAGGCTGGGGGTTTCCAGCATCGCCCCGATCTCGACCTTCTCCGGCAAAACGTGGCCCATCTGCCGCTCACGCTCCACCTGCGCGAGGAACAATTCGCGCGCCTCGACGAATTCCTCGAACTGCGCAACGAAGGGGAACATCACGGTGAGCGGCCGACCGTTCGCCGCGCGGATCAGCGCCTGCGCCTGCATCTTCATCACGCCCGGCTTGTCGAGGCCCACCCGCAGCGCGCGCCAGCCCATCGCCGGGTTTGGCTCTTCCGTGGCCTTCATGTAGGGCAGGACCTTGTCGGACCCGATGTCGAGGGTGCGGAACACCACGCGCTTGCCCTGGGCCGCATCCATCACCCGGCCGTAGATCGCCGCCAGCTCCGACCGCTTCGGCACGTTCGAGCGGATCAGGAACTGCAGCTCGGTTCGGAAGAGGCCCACACCCTCGGCGCCCGACCCAGCCAGCGACGGCAGATCCGCCATCAGACCCGCGTTCATGTGCAGCTTGATCTCGGTCCCCGCGCGGTCGACCGCGGGCTGGTCGCGCAGCCCGGCATAGCGTTCCTGTGCCTTCGCCTGCATCGCGATCTTGTCGCGGAAGGCCGAGGCAACGGTTTCCTCGGGTCTGAGGTGCACCACCCCCTGGTCGCCGTCGACCAGGATCGGGTCGCCGTTCAGCGCCTCGGACGTGATCCGGCCGGCGTGGATCACCAGCGGAATCGCCAGCGACCGCGCCACCACCGCGGCATGGCTGCCGACGGCCCCTTCCTCCAGCACCACGCCCTTGAGCTTGCGGCCGTAATCCAGAAGCTCGCCGGGGCCGATGTTGCGCGCGACAAGCACCGGGTCCTCGGGCATCTCGGCCCCGGTCTCGCGGCCCTGGCCGGTGAGGATGCGCAGCAGGCGGTTCGACAGGTCGTCAAGGTCGTGCAGCCGCTCGCGCAGGTAGGGGTCGGGCACCTGGCCCAGCCGCGCGCGGGTCAGCGATTGTTCCTTTTCCACCGCCGCCTCGGCGGACAGACCCCGGCCGATATCCTCTTCCATCCGCTTCATCCAGCCACGGGAATTGGCGAACATGCGGTAGGCTTCCAGAACCTTGGTCTGTTCCATGTCGCCGGTGGAATGCGACAGCAGGTCATCGACCGACAGGCGCAATTCGCCCACCGCCTCCTGCAGGCGTTCCAGTTCCGCCTTGGGGTCGTCGGCGACCGGGTTGGTGACCACGACCCGGGGCTCGTGCAGCCAGACATGGCCCTCGGCCGCGCCCTCCTGCCCCGTCCCGCCGCGGAACATCACCGCGTGCTTGTGCGGCGCGGCCATCGCCTCGCCCTCGCCGATGAAGGCGCCGAGCTCGGCCATCTCGGCCAGGACCATCGCGACCACCTCGAGCGCGTAGACCTCATCCTCGGAATATTCGCCTGCCTCGCGCGACTGCACGACCAGAACGCCCATGCGTTCGCCCACCCGCTGGATCGGCACGCCAAGGAAGCTGGAATAGATCTCCTCGCCGGTCTCGGGCATGTAGCGGAAACCGCGCACCGACGGGGCGTCGCCGGTGTTGATCGGCCGCGCCTCGCGCGCGACCCGACCGACGAGGCCCTCACCCAGCCGCAGGCGCGTCTGGTGCACGGATTCGGCCTTCAGCCCCTCGGTCGCGCAAAGTTCCAGCGTCTCGTCGTCGCGAAACAGGTAGATCGAACAGACCTCGCAGCCCATTGAATCGGCGATCAGATGGGTGATGCGGTCAAGCCGCTCCTGCCCTGCGCCGCGCTCGGCCAAGGTATCCCGCAGGCGCCTGAGCAGGCGGCGGCTGTCTGTCTCGGTCCGCTCTGACATCCCCCTCGCCCCGGTCGTTCGCGGAGGGGCGGCCTTGCCTCAGCCCGCCTTCTCCAGTTCGAAGGCATCATGCAGTGCCTGAACCGCGAGTTCCATGTATTTCCGGTCGATCAGCACGGAAATCTTGATCTCTGAAGTTGTGATGACCTTGATATTGATCCCGTCAGCGGCGAGCGCCTGGAACATGCGCGCGGCAACGCCGGCGTGGCTGCGCATGCCGATGCCGACGACCGAGACCTTGGCCACGTCCGTGTCCTCGACAAGGTCGTCATAGGCGATCGCGCCGGAGGCCCGGGCCTCCTCCATCGCCTTGCGGGCGCGGGCGACCTGGTTCACCGGGCAGGAGAAGGTCATGTCCGTCACGGCGCCGGTGTGGCCCTCGTAGTCGCGCTCGGAGATGTTCTGCACGATCATGTCGACGTTCACCCCGGCCTCGGCCAGCGGGCCGAAGATCGCGGCGGCGATGCCGGGGCGGTCCTCGACGGTGACAAGGGTCATCTTCGCCTCGTCGCGGGAATAGGCGACGCCAGAAACGACTTTCGATTCCATGATATCCTCCTCGTCGCAGACGATGGTGCCGGAGTTTTCGTCGGTATCCTCGAAGCTGGAGAGCACCCGCAGCTTCACCTTGTAACGCATCGCAAGCTCGACCGACCGGGTCTGCAGCACCTTGGCACCGAGCGAGGCAAGTTCCAGCATCTCCTCGAAGGCAATGCGGTCAAGCTTGCGCGCCTTGGCGCTGATCCTCGGGTCGGTGGTATAAACGCCGTCAACGTCGGTGTAGATGTCGCAACGCTCGGCCTCGAAGGCGGCGGCGAAGGCCACGGCCGTGGTGTCCGATCCGCCGCGGCCCAGCGTGGTGATCCGGCCCTCGGGCGAAAGCCCCTGGAAGCCCGCCACCACGGCAACCTTCATTCCTTCGGCGAACTTCTGGTCGATGTTGGCGCGGGGGATGTCGACGAACCGCGCAGCGGCATGGGCCGAGGTGGTGTTGATCGGCACCTGCCAGCCCTGCCAGCTGCGCGCGGGCACGTCCATTTCCTGAAGCGTCAACGCCATCAGGCCAGCGGTCACGTTCTCGCCCGAACTGACGACGGCGTCGTATTCGCGCGCGTCGTAAAGCGGCGAGGTTTCCTCGACCCAGCCGACGAGCTCATTGGTCTTGCCGGACATGGCGGAGACGATGACGATGACGTCGTAGCCGCGCTCTACCTCGCGCCGGACCTTCGCGGCCGCGTTCTTGATGCGGTCGAGGTCGGCCACGGAGGTGCCGCCGAATTTCATCACCAGAAGCGGCATTTGCACCCCCCTGAAGGGACCCGGAAGCGGGTCACGGAACGGGGGCGGTGATAGTGAACGGGGCGAGGGGGCGCAAGGGGAGAATGCGGGACCGGGCCTTCCTGCCGAAGGCCCGCGGCATGGCCCGTGGGTGTGGCCCGTCGGTGTGGGATGGCGGTCGGGGATGACGGGACGCTGCCCCCCCCTGCCCGACTGCCCCGCCGGCACAGCCGCCCCGCTCTAAGATCAGGCCTCGAAACGGCGGCAATCCGGCTGGCGGCCTCGTCAGGGCTGAGGGTGGCGGTGTCGAGGCGGAGGTCAGCCCCGGGCCAGGGGCGGTAGTCGCGGGCAAGGACATCGGTCCAGGCGGGAAGCGTATGGCCGGGGATGTCGGGGCGGCGGCTCTCGACCCGATGACGGTGCTGTGCCGGGTCGGAACAAAGGATTTCGACCTCGAGACAGCGGGCACCGGCCCGCGCGGCGGCGTCGCGAAACATCGCCCGCGTCTCGGACCAGGGGTTGACGCAATCGGTGATCGCATTCTGGCCAATGCGTAGCGTATCGGTGGCAAGGCGGGCGGCGACGAGATAACCGGTCCCCGCGACGTCGACCCCCGGCCGGTCGTCGCGCAGCGCCTGCTCGATCGTGTCGACCCGGATCCAGTGCGCGGCGGTCCTTTGGGCAAGCATCCGCGCCACGGTGGACTTGCCCACCCCCGGCAGCCCGCCCAGTGAAACCAGCGTGATCACGGGAAAAGCGGGGGTCCGCCCTCTGCCCCGCCGGCCGGCATGTCAGTTCGTCTTGCGGGGGCCGGCGAAGGGCAGCGGCGAAACCGGCACGCCCTCCTCGATCAGGTCGCGCACCTCGTCCGGACGGGCCTCGCCGTGGATGATGCGGTCGGGCGCCTCCCCACCATGAATCGCGCGGGCCTCGCTGGCGAACCGGTCGCCGACATATTCGGAATTTTCCTCGACATGACGGCGGAGCGCCTTGAGCGCGGCCTCCATCGGGTGCGCCGGCGCGGAAAGCGGTCGGGCGCCGCCTTCGGGCGGGACGGCGGCGGCGGGTTCTGCGGTGGCCTTGCGACCCGGACGCACAGAGGGCGCCATCAGCGATTTCTCGACCTCGGTAGAGCCGCATTCCGGGCAACTCACCATCCCCACGCGCACCAGCCCGTCGAACGCCTCGGCCGAGGCGAACCAGCTTTCGAAGCCGTGGTCTTGCGTGCATCTGAGGGCGTAACGGATCATCCGGCACCTGCGAAAGGACAGGAAAGATGTAACGATCGCCGGGCGGAAATCAACCGGACTTGCGGCCGCGGCTACCCTTGTTGTCAGGCGACGCCACCGTGCGCGCCACGTTGAGAAGCAGGGCCCCCAGTTCCGGCTCATCCACCTTGCTGGCGGCCTTCTTGGGCGAGAACCACTTGCGCCGACGTTCCTGCGCCTCGGGGAACTTGCCCGCAAGCTTGCGCACCTCGATCGGGTAGACCGCCACCACGCAGGGCACACCGGTGGACCGGTCCGGCCCCAACACCTTGGTGTAGGAATAGAGACCGGCGCAGGCGTCGCGCACCTTGCCGTCGACCCCGGCCTCCTCATATGCCTCCTGCCGCGCGGTCTCGGACGGGCCGAGGCCGGCCATCGGCCAGCCCTTGGGGATCACCCAGCGCCCGGTGTCGCGGCTGGTGACAAGAAGCACCTCGACCCCGTCGCCCGCACGCCGCCAGCACAACGCCCCGTATTGTGTACAGGCGTCGCCGCCGTCCTTTGCCTCGGCAATGGCGGCGGATTTGGGCAGCACCGCCGGAGGCGCGGTTATTTTCGTTTTCTCTTCGGTTTTCATTAGGTCTTGCGCGCCGATGTTCGCTTCGGGTCGTGTATATAATCTGCTCGATCGGTGTAAACATAACGTTTCGTTGATGCTTTCTCAACGCCCTATCCTTTCGGAACGCGCATCCGACGGGCAGTGTGTCCCTTGTTTGCAAGGGAATTAAGCGAAGGAGAGATCCCTATGCCGAGGCGGAGACACCACGGGGGCGGAACGGCCGGTGCCGGCCGGCGGGTGTTCGTTGCGCTCGACCCGCCGGAAGACATCCGCGAAGCGCTCGACCGGCTGGCCTTGATGTTGCCGCTGCCGCGCCGGGTGGCCCGCGAAAACCTGCATCTGACATTGGCATTCCTCGGGCCGCAGCCCGATCCCGCCCTCGAGGAACTGGACCGGGAGTTGCAGGATCTTCACGCGCCGCCGTTCGAGATCGCGTTGCAGGGTCTGGGGCTGTTCGGCGGGACACGGCCGCGGGCGGCCTGGGCGGGTGTGGTGCCCTGCCCGGCGCTCGACACCCTGCAGGCGCAGGTGGCGGCCGCGGCGCGGCGGGCGGGAACGATGCCCGAGGCACGCCGCTTCGTGCCCCACGTCACACTGGGGCGCTTTCCGCCCCGGGCCGTGCTGGCGCCGGGGCTGGAACAGGCGCTGGTGACGCTGGGCGATTTCCGCGCCGGACCCTGGCCGGTCGGCGACCTCACCCTGTTCGAGTCGCTCCTGCACCCCGAAGGCGCGCGCTACACCCCGCTGGCCCGCTACCCCCTGCACGCCTGAACGGACGTTCGACTGCGGAAGATCGGCCAGGAGGAAGTCAGGCGCCAGAAGATCGGTTGGTGGAAGATCAGGCGGCGGGGGTGATCCCGCGCAGCACCTCGGCAAAGACCGCTGTGTCGACGTTGCCGCCGGACAGAACCACGCCGACCTTGCGCCCCTGCATCCGGTCCCGCTCCTGCATCAGGGCGGCAAGGGCGGCGGCCCCTGCCCCCTCCGCCACCGCGTGGATATCGGCGAAATAGACCCGCATCGCCTCGGCCACCTCGTCGTCGGTGACGGTGACGATGCGCTCGGCGCCCCGGCCATAGATCTCCAGCGCCTCTTCCACCGGCACCCGTACCGCGATGCCGTCGGCGAAGGTGCGGGCGCTCTCGGTCGCGATCGGGCGCCCCGCCTCGACCGACAGTCGCGCGGTCTGCGCCCCGATACTGACCACCCCGACGATCCGCGTCTTCAGCCCCAGCGCGTCGCGCACGGCGATCGCGCCGCAGATCCCCGAGCCGCAGCCGATCGACACGTAAAGCGTCTCGAGATCGGGCTGTGCCGAGAACATCTCCCATGCGCCGGTCGCGACACCGCGGACAAGCTCGCGATGGAACGGGGGCACGGGGAACAAACCTTCGGCCGCGGCGACGCGCATCGCCTCTTCCCGCGCGGTGTCGAAATCGGCGCCGAATTCGTGCAGATCCGCCCCGAAGGCCCGCATCGCCGCGTTCTTCTCGGTCGAATTGCCCTGCGGAACGTAGATCCGCGCGCTCAACCCGGCGCTGGTGGCGGCCCAGGCCTGGCCCTGGCCATGGTTGCCCCGGGTCGCGGTCACGATCCCCGGCGCCTGCGGATGGGCACGCCGCAACCAGTCGATGAAGGTGAAGGCCCCACGCAGCTTGAACGCCCCGGTCGGGGTGTGATTCTCATGCTTGACGTAGACCTCGGCCCCAAGCCGCGCGCGCAGGCGGGGCCAGGCGTAAAGCGGTGTCGGCGGCATCCGGGCATGCACGAAGGCGGCAGCGTCCGCCAGCTCCTCCCGGGAAAAATAGGGCCTGGTTTTCGGGGGCTGGGTCATCGCGCGCTCCTCTGCCACCCGCCATTCGTGCAAAGCGCAAACGCCCGCGTCAAGGGATCCCGCCCCCCCCCTCGGGGCCCGCCGCCTCGGCCGTCAGCCCCCGGGCCGGACGACACGGGGCGCCGCCCCGTCCTTCACCGCAGCCGCTCGCCCCGACCGCCGTGTCGTGCAGTCGAGCGCTACCGGGGCCGGCCGGACATTGATCCGGCTGGCGGCCCGCTCCGCTGCGCCCGCGTCGCCATCGCCCAGATACCGGGCACGCAATTCGCCCGCCCGCGGGGTGTAACGCCAGCACTGCGGCCCCGCGCTGTCCGCCGTGCCCCCCTCGTAGACGAAGCAGATCCTGTGCCCCCTGGCCGCGAACCAGTGCCCCGTGCGGCAGGGTTGCCCGTCGAAGGCCCAGACCACCGCCTGGCCCGGAAGGTAACGCTCGGCACCGTAGCGGATACCGTCGACCTCGTAGCTCAGGGTCTTGCCCCGCGTATAGGCGTCGAAGGCGGCCCCGTTGAGCGCCCCTCCCCCCGCCCTGGCATCGGCGGGAAGCGAAAGCGCGGCGAGCAGCGCCGCCGCGAACGTACCGGCAGCGGGACCGGCACCCGCCCCGCCAGGGGCGGCCGGTGCAAAGGGGACACGGCGCATGAGACTCCTCCTCCAGTCGAATGGGCGTGACCAAGGCCGTCAGCGTTACAGGTTCCCCTTCGCCGGACTACCCCCGCCGGGTGGCCTTATTGTCGCAGGGACGCGCCTGCGCCCGGCATTCACGCCTTGCCGCGATACCCGAACGGGCCCCCTCATTCCCCGACCTGAAGCCGGTTGTGAAAAAGTCTCCGCTTCCCTCTTGCGGCTCGCCCGCCCCTTGGATAATAACCGCCCCACGTTGGGGCGTAGCCAAGCGGTAAGGCAGCGGTTTTTGGTACCGTGTACCGTAGGTTCGAATCCTACCGCCCCAGCCAATGCACCAGAAAAAATCCATACTTCCCAATGGGATAGCCGACGATCAATCGGCCACCCTCCCGTCTGCACATCGCGGTGCTTCACATTGCGCTTCACATCGGCGCGGCGGAGCAGGACGTAGATGGGGGCTTCACCTCGTCCGCAGAAACGGAATCTTCCACTTTCGCCGGCGCTGGCCGGAGACCCTGAGACATCTCGGCGCCCCGGAATTTTTGTCGGTCTCGCTTCGGACAAATTTCCTATCCATCGCAACTGAGCGCGCCTGCGGCCTGCGGGCCGCGCTCTCGATCGGAGAACGGGAATTGATTGCCGAGCTTGAGACCAAACAGCTCTCCCCGGGCCAGGTGAGTGCTTTCCTGCGCGAGATGGTCCGCAGGGCCGTCGTCGGCATGCTGGGAGCTCAAGACGCACCGTAGCACCCGAACTGCCCGAGATGAGACTGGCGACACTCGAGACGCAGCAGGCAGAGCTCAGGGATGCCCTCCGTCAGAGAAACTGGGCGCCCACGAAGGCCATCGCACCCCACGCGGCCCTCGAATTCGGCCTCACTGAAGACGACCTTGGAGGCGCAGGTCTCGCGCGCCAGATTCTCACGACCAAGCTCCGATTGCTCGAACTCGAATCCCGCTTGGAAGAGACTTTCGACGACCCCCTGCATCTCGGGAAAACACTCCTCGAAACCCATGGCCTGACTGCAAGCCGAGAAAATTCTACTTCCGCATCCCCCTAAGATCGGGGAGGATTACCCGCCGGATGCGGCGTAGCTTCCATTCCGCCCTTGATGTCTGTCTGAGCTGTTGCGAAGCTGCCCTGACTGAACTCAACCCTGAAGAGAATCCAGGCGAGAGCCGGCCCCCACGCGGTGCCCGGCATTCGCCGCACAAGGCCACGCCGAAAAGTAACCATTCAATGCGATCCATCGTGAAAACCCTTCTTGTCATGCTCGGCCTGGGCGTCTCGGGTCCGGTCTTGCCCGCCAAGGCAGCCACCAAGGATGGCCCGGGACTGGGCGCGTGCACGAAAATCAGCATGGTGATGAGTCCGATCGCGATCGAGGCCGCGGCCGGCGAGATCGCCAAGGAATATCCCGCCGCCGCCGCTGCGGCCGCAGCGGAGGCGACGCCCGAGTATTTCGCGACCCTCCACGAGCAGGCGAAGGCGGTTCTTCAGCTGGCTGCGGGGGTGACCGCCCCGGACCCCAAGCGCGACATGCGGATCGCGGGCAATGAGCTGGAGCTGATGGCCAGCCGCCACGAGGTGACCTTCACGCCGCGGCTGATGCAGGCGATGACCGACTACAGCGCCTGGATGAAGGCGCATTGCAACGGCGCGGCCGTGCAGGGATGAGGGCGGCCGGGGCCATCGCACTGCTGGCGCTTCTTGCCGCCGCCTCGGTGGGGGCGCACGGTGTCTATCCTACCCTGCCCGCCACGCTCGCAGGCCCCGGGGCCGCCGTGCCGCAGGGCTGGCGGCAGGAGATCGCGGCGCGGGGCGATCTGAACGGGGACAGCCGCCCCGACCTCGCCCTCGTGCTGCGCGGCGCCGATCCCAACCTGAAGGGCAAGGACGACCAGGGCCTGCCGGTCGACCGCAATCCCCGCCTGCTCGCCGTCTATTTCGCGCGGGCGGCGGGCGGCTATCGCCTCGTCTTGCAGAACCACCGGCTGATCCCGGTCGTGCCCGCGCCCGATTACGATCCGCTCACCGGGATCGCGGCAGGCGGGGTGACGATCGCCCGGGGTACTTTGCAGGTCGCGCTCGGCAGCTTCGGGACATCCATCAATTCGGCCACCTTCACCTTTCGCTGGCAGGACAAGCGCTTCGTCCTGATCGGTTATGACAGCACCTCGGCCAGCCGGACCGACAACACCGTCACCACGGACAGCTACAACTACCTGACCGCGCGCTGGAAGCACGCCGTCGAGCGGGTCGAGGACGACGCGCCAAAGGTCACCTGGCACGACCTGCCACGCCGGCGGCCCGAGGCGCTGGCGGAGATCGGTGACGGCTTGGAATTCGACCCGCTGGCACCGCCGCCGATCCCCAAGGCGGACTGGACCTGGGCCGATGCGGACATTTCGGGGCTGGGCGACGATCCCGGCCTGCGCGCGACCCAGAAGATCTGCGCCCGGCTGCACGACCTGCATCCGCCCGCCAGCGACATCCCCGGCAGCGGCGGCGGGGCCCCCGAAGGCCGCTGTGACTCCACGGCGCTCTATTACGGCATTCGCGAACCGGCCGATCCGACCCGCGCCCGCGCCTGTGCCTTCTACGAGATCGACCGCCCCGATCTGGGCGACGATCCCTTCGCCGGGATCGGCATGTTAATGACGATCTACGCCAACGGCCGCGGCGCGAAACGCGATCTCGACCTCGCCACCGCGCTCGCCTGCCGCATCTACGGCGCGCCCGCGGAACTCGAGGGACGGATCGAGCATCTTCAGGCGATGAAGGCCGATCCGGCCGAGGCCAAGCCCTTCGACTATTGCGACGATATCACCAGCGGCTTTGCCGGGGCGCAATGCGCAGGGCGCGCCGCCGATATCGCCGACGCGAAGCGCGACGCGCGGATCGCGGCGATCACCGCGTCCTGGACCAAGGCTGAGCGGGCGGGGTTCGCGCCGCTGCGCCGCGCGGCGGAGGCCTATGCCGAGGCCAGTTCCGACAACGAGGTCGACATGAGCGGCACCGCCCGCGGCATGTTCGCGATCCAGCGCCGCGAGGCGGTGCTCGACGCCTTCGCGGCGACTCTGACGCGGGTCGCGGCAGGCAAGCTCCCACAGGCGGGCAAAGCCGACGCCCGCGCCGCCGACGCCGCGCTGAACGCGCTCTATCGCAAGATCATGGCGATCAGCCTCGCCCCGGGCGAGGTGTCGGGATACCAGAGCGCCGACAGCCTGCCCTCGACCACAGTCACCCATGCCGGCATCCACACGGCCGAGCGCGCCTGGCTCGCCTACCGCGACGCCTGGCGCAGCTTTGCGCGCCACCAGTTTCCCGCGATCGCACCGACCCGGCTCCTCGCCTGGCTGACGAAGGAGAGGATCGCGGATCTGAAACCCTTCGCCGACACCGAGTAACCACCCCGGTAGGGGCCCATCCCCCACCAGGTGTCAGCGCACTTCACTCAAGCAGCTCTGCTTCGCTCTGAGGCCGCTCCAGCAGCGAATAGAACACGGCCATGAGCACGACGAGGCCACCGAACAGTGTCCGGGGCGGCGGTGTCTCGGCAAGGATGAGAAAGGCGAGCAACGGCGCGAAGGGCAGCTCCAACGTGGACAGCAGGGCGGTCTCCACCCCGGGGAGCCGGCGCGCGCCGAGCGAGAGCGTGACCGACGCAACGGCGAAGACCAACCCGAAAAGGGACAAGATAATCAGTTCACCGCCCGAGACGTTTCCGATCTGTCCAAAGGTGGCCGCCAAGGGCAGAAGCAGCACAGATGAGAGCGCGGCGGGCAGACCGGCCGGCGTCTCGGGCCAGCGGCGATAGATCAGCATCAGGATCGCCATCGCCAGAGTCATGCCGAAAGCCAGGAGGTCACCTCGCAAGGCGTTGGGACGAAGAGCCAGATGCCCTGTATCGGAGACCGCCATCAGCACGCCGGCCAGCGCCACAAGGCTTGCAAACAAAACACGCGGCGAGGGGCGCTCCCTGAGCCACAACCACCCGAGCGCTGCGGTCACGAAGGGGCAGGTTCCGTAGATCATCGTGACGCTCGCCACATCCGTTAGCTTGAAGGACGGGATGAAGGCCGCCGTCCCGCTGGCGCCGATGACCGCCGCGGCCAAGGCGCTCCAGCCGAACCGGGGCCATTCCGCGCGCAACCGCCCCGTCAGGCCGAGGTAGGCAAGGGTAAAGCTGGCAGCCGTGATCCCGCGCCAGAAAACGATATCCCAGGGGCCGGCACTAACACCTTGCGTAAAGATGCCGGCAGAGCTGAAGGTCAGCGCCGAGCAGATCACGAGGGTACGCCCCTTTGCGCGGTCGGAGAGCGTCATGAAGATCGGATCCTTTGCATCGGTGGAGTTCCGGCGCAAATTACGGCATCACTCCTGACATCTTTTTGTCAGGAGTGATCGAGCCGGAGGCGGAAAGACGGCATGGCGCGGACCTCGAGACTGTTCGAAATCATCCAGATCCTGCGCGGCGCGACGGCCCCTGTCGTCGCGGCCGACCTTGCCGGTGCGCTCGAGGTTTCCGAACGCACGATTTACCGCGACATCGCTGCGCTTCAGGCGATGCGGACGCCGATCGAGGGGGCGCCCGGTGTCGGCTATGTCATGCGTCGCGGCTATGACCTGCCGCCGGTGAACTTCGACGAGGACGAGGCGGAGGCCGTCCTCATCGGCCTGAGCCTGATCGCGCGGACGGGCGACGAAGGCCTGTGGCAAGCCGGGCTTCGAGCTGCGCGCAAGCTCAGCGACGCGACGCAGACCGCCGAGCATCTGATCGCCTCGAGCTGGGGCACGGTTCCGTCCCGCGCGGTCGACCCCGGCAGCTTGCGCCAGGCAATCCGCCGCGAGCGCAAGGTGACCCTGCATTACAGCGATGCCGAGGGCCGCCAGACCGAGCGCAAGGTCTGGCCCCTGGTCCTGATCTACTATGCCGACAACACCGTCCTCGTCGCCCATTGCGAGCTGCGCCAGGACTTCCGGAGTTTCCGGCTCGACCGAATGCTCGCCGCACGGTGTGAGGAAGAAGGGTTCCCCGGACAAGGCGCGCCGTTGCGTGCACTCTGGGAAGAGCAATACCGCGCAGGCGCAGTTGATACACGTTGAATGGTTCACCGTGGCAGCGCGGCATCCTCGCGCGCACCAGGCAGAACGGGCATGGCTTGAACGTCTGCAACGGGCATATTCTGCCGAAATACTCCGGTCGTCGTTCGCGGCGGAGCGAAGCGCGGAACATTGTTCCTCGGTGATGCGTGGAAAGTCGGATTGACGACCGAAATTCCGCGTGGCAGGGAAAGTTTCCCGGCTAGTCGCCCGTCACAACCCATCAACCGAGTTTTCAACAGAATGGGCTCGGAGCAGACCTACGGTGGTGCGGCGTACTCGGTTCCCAAGTGAGTTGCGCTCAGCAAGGACGGCCCAAACCGGCCATTGATCGCCTCCCTCTGATGCTGCACCGCGGCCCGCCGAAGGCGACAGCCGTCGATTCTGCCGTGTAGGCGGCTCTCAGATCGCGGGTGGTGGCAGAACAGAAATTCGAACAGCCTCGCAGAAGGATTGCAAAAGGTTTGCATCGGCGACCAACTGGCTACGCAGCCGTCGTGAAAGCTCAAGCTGCACACCCTCGCCGGAGCGCGTCCGGTTGCAGATGTTTGTAACCTCCAAACCTGGAAGCCTTTCGTTAAGTTCAGCCTTGAATCCGGCGCCGCGCAGAGAGGCTCCCACAGCGTCACGTAGTTTAGTGGCGCGACCACCCAGCCAAACCGCGTCAGCCCCCTCGTTGCGCCTTCCATGGACTGCAACTGCGGTCCAACATCTACCGACAAGTGAGACGGCTTCAGGTTCGTCGAAAAGGTGGGAAGTTATGTGAAATTGGCCGTGAGGCCCATTCCTGAGTGCCTCGAAAGCGTAGAGCGAAATATCAGAGCCCGCGATTGCCTGGGCGATCTCAGAAGTGTCGGGCTCTATCCATCCGCCATGCGGCGCCAAGATCACCGTCTCTGAGCCACGATCCAAAGCCCGAATGCGATAGTCGGTATCGAGCCGCTCATTGGCAGCAAGGTCGAAGAAAGAGCGGTAGCGGTCGGCCATCATGATAGTTTCAGACATGAAGAAACGTTCGTCAAGCAAAGGACGACCAGATGACATCGGCCCGTTGCCAGCCTTCGTGCCAGGCGCGGCAGATGTCCGGTCCCCAACTCGAAGTTGCCGTTTGTGTTCGAAGTAGCCAATGGCCCGAGCCAGCCCTTCGCTAAAAGCGCGGCATACGGTGGCAGAAAGCAAATGCTGTGTGGGAAGAAGAATTTGCGCGCTTTGCTATTGCTCCCCCATAGCAACCGGTTACAATAAAAGCAGGGTTTGAGGCGCGGCTAGATAAGGTTCAGTAGCGGCCCTGAGGTTCACCCCAATAGAAAAATAGTTTTGAGATTTGCCAATGAATGCAGTTCCAGCTTTGCAGACCGCCCCAACCTTGGATGAGCTGGAAAGCTTATTCGTCAACAACCCAGACCTCGACGAGATCCGGGCGCATCTTTCGAAATTCAATCCGATCAAGACTATGGGGATGGCAAGAATGGAAATCCGCCATTCGGCCATTCTCGCTTGGCTTCTCACCCCCCAAGAAACGCACGGCCTTGGAGATAAATTTTTGAAAGCCTTTATTTCGGAGGCGCTACGGGGCCATCACGCGGCCATGCAGCCATCAGCCTTGAAGGTATCCCAAGCTGACATGATGGATACGGAGGTACGACGCGAGTGGAAGCATATCGACATCCTCCTGATGAGTCCAGCAAACAAATGGGTCTTCGTGATTGAGAACAAGTTCGATAGCGGACAACACACCAATCAGTTGACGCGCTATCTGGAGTTAGTCCGATTGACCTTCGACCAAGACGACTTCTCTCATATTCGAGGCATCTTTTTGTCACTATGGGACGAAGAACCTAACGACGACAGATATGCTCCTATTAACTACGGCTCAATCTGCGAGATATTGGAGCAACAAGTGGTGTCGGGGCGACACCCTCTGACTGCCGAAGTAGAAACATTTGTAAATCACTATCTGGAAGTTATAAGGGAAGCTGCCGACATGAGTGAAGAGCAGAAAGCTTTGGAACAGCTTGCCAAGCAGCTTTACCGAGATCATCGACGCGTTTTGGATTTTATCATTGAGCATGGGAAGGCAACAGACTTCTCGTTCGCCTGTGACACAGTCTTTGGAGAAGAACTGGAGTATGGAGATATAGCGGAGGTCGAAAGGAAGGGGTTCGTCTTCAATCACTCAGATGCAAGCCATATTAGCTTCCTTCCTCAAACCTGGTACGAAGCACTTGGTGAGGATGAATTTTATTGGCACGGCTGCGAAAATTGGTGGATGGGATTTCCCGTCATAATGTGGGTGCAGTTGACGGTTGATGCTGACGGCACATCAGGAAAGATTAGGCTGTTTTCCGAAGTTGGCCCCATCAGCGATCACGACTTTCGTCGTGATTTGATCAATGCTATCCAGGATACTACTGAGAAAAACGGAAGATTGCGCATCGGATTTCAAAGGGGGGCAGCTGATGAAGGCCGTAGATACTCCAAGATGTTCAAGAAAAACTCCTTTAGCTTGGATGACATCCACGACCAAGACAAGATTGCAAACACGATCAAGAAAGCCCTGAAAGATTTCAGGCCAGAGATTGACGCAATCGCTGCTGTACTGCCCAAATTCGCATCGCATGGCAAATATGAGCCGAACGAAGAATGACAAAGCCCTATCCTTCCGTTTTTACCCGGCGAATTTCGGATTCACCAAATCCAACAAGCGTGGCAGGCGTACAAGGTAGGAGAGCGCCTGCGAAAACTTGGCGAGAGACACTGACGCTGAAGATGCTTAGGTACGCTACGTTGCGCACTGCTGCCGTTCGTCTTTGACGCAGCGAAGGTCGGCTCTCCGCCCCTTGTACCAAGGCTGCCCTCCTGGCGCTTCGAACACAGCCGGCGCCTAGGAGACGCACGCGCGAGTCAGAGCTAAGGCCCCGAGCGCGAAAAACTGACGCTTCCATCCTCCAAACGCAACACAGGCGCGCGGCACCAATTACGTCCCTCAAGTATGGCACGTCTCTCGCCGCCGCTCCCACAGGATCCACATGCCCGGTCGTAGCCGATGGTCACGCCTCGACAAGCCGCCAGAACCCGTGTTTCCGCCCGTGCTCCTGCCTCAGCGTTTCCAGGAACTGCGCGTGGTTCGGATAAGCGCCATAGGTCTCGATCGCGGCATCGCAGGATTGGCATTCGGCCAGATGACGCGCCGCGTAGCGGTAACGCTTGGATTTTCCGCCTGACAGAGTGTCCAGCACCATGGCACGGCGCAGGAGCGTGGCGGCCAGCGGATGCTCTGCCGTGAGCGCGTCCGCCGCCGTGGTCAGGGTGAGATAGGCATCCCCGTCCAGATCGTCGGCCCGCGCGATGACGACCCGTGCGGTGCGGGCATGCGCTGGCCACTCGACGAGGAAGCCGATCGCCGCAACCAGCTGCGGATAGGCCTCCGCGAAGTCCAGCGCGGCCTCTTCGGCCTCGATGTCGTCGAAATCTGGCAAGAGCTTCAGATACTTCCGAAGACACGACACGCTGAGGGTCTGTTCGAACGTTGCCCACAGATGCCCCTTCAGCGCCTCCGTCTTGCCCTGCCGTTCAAGACAGTCCTCGTAGACCGCGTCCAGATCGTAGCGGAACATCCGGAACGGCTTGCCCTCTTCCGCGGCACGGGCGCGGGTGATGATGTCGAACGCCTCCTCCGTGCGGCCCGCGTCCAGCAGGCGGCGCGCAACGTCCGGGGCGATGGTGCCGTAGGTCAGTTGTTCGTCGGAATAGCGGGCCATGTAGGCGTCGACATCGCCCTGCGCATCCGCGATGTCCGCAAGGATGATCGACCGCGTCGCCTGCTTCTGGCGCCTTGCGCTGTCCGCGGCAGAGGGGCGGATCCCGATGCCGATCCCGATGCCATCGTACTGCGCCAGCTCGTGTTCAGTCAGCGGCGCATCGGCCCAGGCGACCGTGATCTCCTTGAGATGCTCCAGCCCGTCGTGGCCCAGCGCGTCGGCCGTCGCCGGGATGATCCCGTCGAATTCGCCATAGCCCGCCTCGGCCACCGCCTCGAGAATGCGCTCGGCCAGCGCGGTGCGGTCCTTGGCCATCACCGGCGACAGATCGGCGATCATCTCCACCGCGTCGCTCATGACCCCGCCGATCGCGCCGTTGCTGTCATCCGTGCGCCCATGGATCGACGGCGCAAGCTGCAGAAACGACCAGAGCAGTTCGAACGCCTCGTTCGGGTCCTGCGGCGCGACCTGGCTCTCGATCATCGCCAGAAGGCCCTGCAGGTCCTTCACCAGCCCCTTGTATTTGCGCCAGCCCACATAGGCGGTGGAGCGGCGCAGCGAGGCAAAGCGTTTGCGCAGGTCGGCCGCGACTTCCCCGGGGCCCTGTGCGGCGCTCAGCTCCATCCGGGCGCGGCGTTGCAGGGCGGCGCTGCCCTGAACCAGATCCATGACCAGCGCGGCCAGCGTCTCCGCGCCCAGCTTCTCAAGGTTGGCTTGGTTGAGGGTCTTCTTGGACATAGACGGAAGGCTGTGAAAGTTGGCGGCGCGGGAAGACCAGGGGACTCCCAGCATGCACAGAAGCGCCTGCCTCGCGAAGGGCCCGCATGCTCAAGCCCAAGAAAATCGGGCCTCGCCGGATCTTGACTGCGATTCCGCCGCAACTTGATCCGGATTTACACCCTCAGTGGGTCCAGGCACCCCGGCGTTCGGTGGCGAAGTTCTCGCCATAGCCGCGGGGGCGGACGTTCGGCTTGCGGCCGTGGGGCTGCATGACGACGTAGTCGATGCCGTGCTCGCGCGCGTAATCTTCGGCCTCTTCCTGGGTCTCGAAGCGCAGGCGCACCTGGCTCTGAGTGTCGGGCGACGAGGTCCAGCCCATCAGTGGATCGATCCCGCGGGGGCTTTCCGGCGCGAAGTCGAGCACCCACTGGTGCGTCTTGGCGGTACCGGATTGCATCGCGGTCTTGGCGGGCTTGTAGATGCGTGCGCGCATGATCGTCCTCGCGAAATCGACTCTGGCCCGGTTATCCCCAAATTCTCCAGGCCGCGCAAGGGGAAGCCGCGCCCCACCCGCCTTGCGTGGAGGCTAGAGCGGCGAGGGGAGCGGCGGCGGGGCGAAGGCGAAGCCCTGCTCTTCCAGCCGCGTGGCGAGATCCAGGAGCAGCGCCTCGCGCCCGGGGGCCACGACGAGTTGCAGACCGAAGGGCAGCATGCCCGCCGCGCGCGGCGCGGGGATTGCGAGCGCGGGGAAACCCACCAGCGAGATCAGGAAGGTGCACGCGAGGTAGTCGATGATCGAGCCGAGCCGCCGCCCGCCCACCTCCATCACCTCCTCCTGCGCGTTGGGGAATGGCAGGATCGCGCAGGCCGGCATCACCAGAACTTCATGCGCGGCGAAGAAGGCCATGAAATCGCGCCAGACCCGCGTGCGGACGGCGTCGGCCTCGAGCATGTCGGCCGCGCTCAGGCCGCGGCCCTGCCGGACGTTCCAGACGAAGGACGGGGTCAGCGCATCTTCATGTGCCTCGACCATGGCGCCCGAGCGGTACCAGCTTTCGGCCGCCCGCAGGGTCTTGAACGCCTCTGCCGCGCCATGGACCGGCGGCGCCGCGCGGGCCACGGGGCCGACCGCCGCCTCGATCCGCGCGACGGCCAGGTCGAAGGCGCGGGCGACCTCGGCGTCGACCGGGAAGGCCCTGCCGAGATCGAGGCTGGCGGCCAGCCGGAGCGGCGCGGGGGGTGGGGTATCCAAGGTGCCAAGATCGGGCGGCGGGCCGGAGAGCGGATCGCGCGGGTCCGGGCCTGCCATGGCGCCCAGCATCAGCGCCGCATCCGCCGCGCTCCGCGCAAGAACGCCTTGCGTGGACAGCCTGCTCCACCCCAGCGCGCGCTCGGGCTCGGCGATCGTGCCGGGCGCCGGGCGCAGGCCGAAGAGGCCGCAGAACGAGGCCGGCATGCGCACCGAGCCGCCGAAATCGGTGCCCTGCGCCAGGGGGACCATGCCGGTCGCCACCGCCACGGCCGAGCCGCCGCTCGATCCGCCGGAGGTACGCGACAGGTCCCACGGATTGCGGGTCGGGCCGCAGAGACGATTTGTGCAGACCGCGCCGAAGGCGAATTCCGGGGTGTTGGTCTTGCCGACGATCACCGCCCCCGCCCGCCGCAACCGCGCGACCGACAGCGCGTCGGCGGCGGGCACGTGATCGGCGAAGAGGGTGGAGCCCTGGGTCGTGCGCAGCCCGGCGGTCGCCGTCACGTCCTTGATCGCTACCGGCACACCGTGCAGCGGCCCGCAGGGCGCGCCCTCGGCGCGCTGGCGGTCCAGGTCGCGCGCCCGGGCGCGGGCGCCCTCGGCGTCGACGGTCAGGAAGGCGTTCAGTTGGCCGTCCAGCGCCGCGATCCGCGCCAGCGACGCCTCGGTCGCGTGCTGCGCAGAAACCTCGCCCCGCCGCAGCCGCCCGGCCAGGGAGGTGGCCGTTTCATAAGGGTCCGTCATGTCTCGCCCTTTCCCGGGGGCCGGCACGCGATCAGTCGACGAAGGCCAGCGCCCGGACCGGAGAGCCGGAGCCCCCCTTGATCCGCAGCGGTACGCCCTGGAACTGGAACTCGCCCACGCCCAGCACTTCCTCGAGGTTCCACATCCATTCGTAGTGCACCATCTTCAGGTCCCGGCAGATCCGGTGGTTGACGAACAGGTTCTCGTCCATCCGGTCGGTCGAGGGCCCCTCGACCCCATGCACCCGTGAGCCGTGGTCATGCAGCCAGTGTGTCGCGCCCGCGGTGACCTGCGGGTTCATGGAACAGATCACCGGGTCGGGCCAGTGCCGGGCGTTGATGCCGGTGCACATGAAGACGATGTGGCCGTCCACCTTGACCCCGGCCTTGCGCGCGGCCTCGTCCATGTCGGCGGCCGTGATATCGCCCCGATCGCCCACATGGCGCAGGTCGAGGCAGACCGCCTTGCCCATGAACCACTCGACCGGCATCTCGTCGACCGTCAGCCCCTCGGGATCGTTGTGCGAGAGCGCGTCGATATGGGTGCCCGAATGATCGAGCATGGCGAGATACCAGGTGGTAAAGGTCAGCAGATCCTCGGGCGTTCCCTGCTTGAGCTTCTTCGATTCCTCGTGCGTCGTGTGCGGCACGATCACCGGCGAGGCCAGCCGCCCGGGTGCGGGAAGCCCCTTTTCAAGCGGCAGGGTGAGATCGACGATACGCGTCATCGCGGCTCCTTTCAGTTGCTCATCTGGTTCGGCAGCCAGGTCACCAGTCCGGGAAAGGCGATCAGGATCAGCACGAAGACGATCATCAGCCCGACGTAGGGCACGGCGCCAAGCGCCACGTCGCGGAACGGCCCCCGGTCGGCGCGCACGCCGTGCACGACATAGAGGTTCATCCCCACCGGCGGGGTGATCAGGCCCAGCTCGCACATCAGGATGATGAAGATGCCAAACCAGATCGGGTCGATCCCCGCGTCCTTGACGATCGGCAGGGCCACCGGGATCGTCAGCACCATCATCGAAAGCACGTCCATGAACATGCCCAGCACGATGTAGAACACGATCAGCGCGATCAGCAGCCCGGTCGGCGGCAGCCCCAGCGAGGCGACCCAGCTTGTCGCCGCCTGCGCGACGCCGCCCAGCGACAGCGTGACGTTCAGCATGAAGGCGCCCGTGATGATCAGCAGGATCATCCCCGAGGTCCTCGCGGTATTGACGAAGCACTGGTGCAGGAATGCGACCGACAGCTTGCCGCGCGACACGACGATCGCCAGCGAACCGACCACGCCGAGCGCGGCAGATTCCGTCGGCGTGGCGAACCCGGTGTAGATCGACCCGGTGATGATGCCGAAGATCACCAGCGGCCCGAACAGGTGGCGCAGCGACCCGAAGCGATCGGACCAGCCCACGCGCGGCATCTCGATCTCGTGGCCGGGAAACATCCGCGCCTCGATCAGGATGTAGAGGCTGAAGAACGCGGTCAGCAGAAGGCCCGGGATGATCCCCGCGATGAACAGCCGGCTGACGGATTCCCCCGCGAGCGAGCCGTAGATCAGCAGGTTGACCGAGGGCGGAATCAGGATCCCCAGCGTGCCGCCCGCCGCCAGCGACCCCAGCGACCGGCGCACCGGGTAGCCGCGGCTGGTCAGCGCCGGAAGCGAAACGGTGGAAATCGTGGCCGCCGCCGCCACCGACGACCCCGAGGTCGCGGCAAAGAGCGCACTCGCCCCGATGTTGGAATGCAGAAGACCGCCGGGCAGCCGCCCCATCCAGAGCGACAGCGCCTCGTACATCTGGTCGGCGATACCGCTGCGGAGCAGGATCTCGCCCAGCAGGATGAACAGCGGCACCGCGGTCATCAGGTTGTCGTTCAGCACGCCCCAGACAACCGACCCCATGGAGTTGACCAGCGGCATGCCGTAAAGCATCAGCCCGCCCACCACGCCGGTGATCGTCATCACGGCGGCGACCGGCAGGCTGAGCAGCAGAAGCGCCAGCATGACGGCAAAGCCGATCGCTACGGTCTGGATATCCATCTTCGTGCCCCCGCCTCAGCGCCGCCGTTCGAGATCGGCCAGCTCGGCCTCGATCTCATCCTTTTCCCCGGCACTTCCGAACCGGGCGTTCAGCTCCTCCCACCGGCGCGCCACGAGGGCGCGGCTGGCCAGCGCCAGCTGCCACAGGGCGACCAGCGCAAACAGCGCGAGCGAGGCCAACCAGAAGCTTTGCGGCCAGGCCAGCGGCGTGGCCCAGGGCGTCTGCGCCGTGCTGTGGTAGGAGATCGAGTCGCGCAGCATCTGCCACCCCAGCATCGCCATCAGCAGCGCCATCGCGGCCAGCGTGACGAGCGACACCCAGTCGAGCACCGCGCGCAACGCGACCGGCAGCCGGGCATAGAGCACATCGATACGCATGTGCGCGCGCTGGGTCAGCGCCACGACAAAGGTCAGCTCCGCCCCGACCGCCAGGATATAGCCCCCCATCTCCCCCGTCCCCTCGAACGAGAAGCTGAAGAACTTCCGCGCGATCACGTCGGCGGTCACGAAGAAGGCCAGCCCGATCATGGCAAGGCCGAAGATCCAGGCGGACAGGGTGGTCAGGGCTTTCACGACGGTCGCCTCCGGCAGTCAGGTGCGAAGGCACGCCCCGCCACGGGCGGGGCGTGCGGTGCGGTATCAGAGGCCCTTGGCCTTGCCCACGGTATCCATCCAGGCCTTGGAGCAGCCGGGGGTCGACTTGTCGCAGATCGGCTTCCACGCGGGGTAGGAGATCGTCGCCAGCGCCTTGTTCACCGCCGCGAAATCCGCCTTCGAAGGCTTCGCGACCGTCAGGTTGTAGCTGTGCAGCGAGCAGGGCTTGCCGCCCGAGTTGCAGCGCATCGCCTCGTCGTACAGCTCTTCCGACCGCTTCCAGATCTTGCCGTCGAGGGTGTCGAAGGCGGATTGCATCTTCTTCTGCTGGTCGGGGGTCAGCTTATTCCAGCTGTTCATGTTCATGCCGTAGCCGTTGAACGCCATGCTGAAGCCGACCGGGATGACGGTGGTCGCAACCTCGGGCCAGCCCGCCGCATTGGCCGAGCTGGGCCCGGTCAGCGCGCAATCGACGACGCCACGCTGGAGCGCCTGCTGCACCTCGGGGAAGGCCATCGGCACCGGCGTGCCGCCGAGCGAGCTGATGAAATCGGCCATGCTCTGATCGAACACCCGCACCTTCTTGCCCTTCAGGTCGGCCAGGCCCGTGACCTTGGGCTTGCAGAACAGGACCTGCGGACCGAACGGCCAGACGCCCAGAAGCTTGGTGTTGAACTGCTTGGCGAAGACCTTCTTCACCTCCGGCAGGAACAGGTCGATCGATTTCTTCGCCGTCTTGTAGTCGGGGTTCTGCCCCACGAGGTCGAGCCCGAGCGCCACCGGCGCATCGCGCGAGATCGGCGAGAAGCGCAGCGACACGATGTCGAAGAGCCCGGATTTCACCATCCGCAGACCCTCGGTGTCCTTGATGCCGGTGGTGTCGATCGGGCTGAAGTTCGCCTTGACGTCAAGCCCCGTGCTCTTGCCGAAATTCTCGAAGAATGGCTTTTCCAGCTCATCGAAGATCTTGCCGATCGAGGTGGGCTGGCCCAGCACCTTGAACTGCATGGTCTGGGCCACCGCCGGCGAGGCCAGCGCCAGCGCCAGCACGGCGGAGGTCAGTAGACGTTTCATGGATGTCTCCCGTGTTGGAGGGGTGAGGGTTGAAAGCCGCTTTACGCGGTCGTCTTTTGCCTAAACAGCGCGCCCTGCCCCGGCACGACCGACGGGTCGACACCGGCAAGCACGAGGGCGTGCCAAAGGGTCAGCGTGGTCGAGTCGATCACAGGGATGCCCAGTTCCCGTTCGAGGCCGGGGGCGATGCGCACGCCGTTGAAGTTGGTGCAGAAGATGCTGATCGCGTCGGGACGCGCGGCCCCCACGCGGCGAACCATCCCCGAGATCTGCTCGGGCCCGTAGGTCGAGAAGGAGAAGTTGCCCGGATCTTCGAGATGCTCCTCGGCGGCGCAGTCGAAGCCGAGGCCGCCGAAGGTGTCGACGATCCGTGACTGGATGTCCGACAGGTAGGGTGTGACAAGGCCGTAGCTGCGCACGCCGAGGCTGCGGAAGGCCTCGATCTTGGCAAGCGTGGCCGTCGTCGCGGGCAGGCCCGTGCGCTCGGTGATCCCGGCGCAGAGCGCCTCGTCCTGCGCCGGCCCCATCCATCCGCCCGAGGTGCCGCACCAGGCGATCACGTCGGGCTTGCAATGGGCCAGCATCTCGGCCGCAGCAAGCTGCGGCTCAAGGCTGAACTGGCCGATCGCGGCCGCGTCCGTGCCGATCTTCAGCACGGTGAACCGGGCGAAATGCGCCGTGATGCCGGGCACGTCGCGCAGCAGGCCGTAGGTCTCTGGCTCCAGCACCGTGTTGGAAGAGGGGGTGATCAGTCCGATCCGCGTCATTGCCAGTACCTCTGGTCGGGTTGTCCACATTCGATGACGCCGCCCCGCCCCTCGACGAGGGCGCCGTCGCGCAACAGCGGCTTGCCGCGCAGGAAGCTGGCGACGGGCCAGCCCGTGACCTCGAAACCTTCCCAGGGCGTGTAGTCGGCACCGTGATGCAGGTCGTCCTGCGTCAGGGTGCGGGTCAGCGTCGGGTCCCACAGCACGATGTCGGCATCGGCCCCGATCGCGATCATCCCCTTGCGCGGGGCCAGACCATAGAGGCGGGCGTGGTTCGTCGCGGTGATCCGGGCAAAGTGCGGCAACGTGATCCGCCCCTTCACTACCCCTTCCGAGAACAGGATCGGCAGCCGCGTCTCGACCCCCGGGATCCCGTTCGGGATGTTGCGGAAGTTCGCGCGCGCCCCGGCCGCATCCTTGCCCGCGCTGTCGGCAAAGCGGAACGGACAGTGATCCGACGAGAACAGGTCGAAATCGCCCAGTTCCAGCCCCTGCCAGCAGGCCGCCTGCGCCTCGGTGTCGCGCGGCGGCGGAGAGCAGACGTACTTCGCCCCCTCGAACCCCGCGCGGTCCATGTCGTCGGCAGTCAGCGTCAGGTATTGCGGGCAGGTCTCGGCATGCACGGTCTGGCCGCGCATCCGGGCGCGCCGGATCTCGTCCAGCGCCTCGCCGTTCGAGACGTGCACGATGGTGATCGGAATCTCGCTGATCTCGGCCAGCGACAGCGCCCGGTGCGTCGCCTCGCGCTCGACCGGAACCGGTCGGGTCCGGGCGTGCATGTAGGGCGCGCCCTGCCCGGCCCGCTCGGCCTCGTCGCGCAGGTATTCGATCGCATCCTCATTCTCGGCGTGGATCATGACCGCGGCGCCCAGCCCCTTGGCCACCTTCATCACGTCGAGGATCTGCCGGTCGGTCAGCGCCATGTCGGCATAGGTCATGAAGATCTTGAACGAGGTGAAGCCCGCGGCGTGCAGCGCCGGCAGGTCCTGGCCCAGCGTCACCGGATCGGTGCGGTGCACGATCAGGTGCATCGCGACGTCGAGGTGGCACTTGTCCCGCGCCTGCGCCACGTAATCGGCCACCGCCTCGCGCAGGGTCATCGCCCCCTTCGGCAGGCAGAACGGCATCACTGTGGTATTGCCGCCGAAAGCGGCCGAGCGCGTGGCGCTGTCGAAATCGTCGGCCATGACCACCCCGGGCCCGGAGGGCTGCGAGATGTGGACGTGGCTGTCGATCCCGCCCGGCAGCGCGACCAATCCGGCCGCGTCGATCACCTCGGCAGCGGCATCTTCCAGCCGCTCGGCCAGCGCCACGATGCGCCCGCCGGCGATCCCGATATCGGCGACGCGGGCGTCGTCGCCCGTGACCACGGTCGCCCCGCGGATAATGCTGTCAAAATTCATGCGCGTCTCCTTGCGAATTTTTTGGTATGCAATCATCCTGAGATCGTCACGGAGGATTCAGGGTTTTTCACGGATATGCCCGAAATTTTTGCATACCTTTTGACAGATGCACAATTCCGCGGAGATGCGCGAAGACCCCTCCCCCGCCCGGCAGAGAGAAGAAACCGCGAGGACAGGCAGCAAGGCATGGATAATAAAAAAGAATTAAGAAAACTTGGCCAAAACCCCGAAGACATCGCCGCCGAGGTCCGCAGCCGAATCATCAACGGTAAGCTGGCGCCCGGCACCAGAATCATCGAAAGGGATATTGCTGAATTGCATGCAATCTCACGCACTCCGGTCCGTGAGGCGCTGAAGATCCTGTCGGCGGAGGGGCTGGTCGTTCTGCGCCCCCACAGGGGGGCCGAGGTGGCGGGGTTCGATGCCGAGGAGGCGCGCAACCTCTTCATGGTCATCGCCGAGCTGGAGGCGCTGGCGGCCCGCGAGTTCTCGGAGCGGGTGACCGCGGCGCGCATGCGCGAGATCGAGGATCTGCACGCCCGGATGCGCGGGCATTTCGAGCGTGGAGAGCTGGACGACTACTTCGCCGTCAACAGCGCGATCCACGAGCTGATCATCGCGGAATGCGGCAACCCGATCCTCGCCGATGCCCATGGCCGGCTGATGATGCGTGCGCGCCTCGGGCGGCACATGGCGCTGTCGGACGACAGCCGCTGGGAAGAGGCGATGGACGAGCATGAGCAGATGATGGAGCTTCTGCGCCGCCATGACCCCGCGGCGGTGGCGGCGATGTGGCGCCGGCACCTGCTCAACTCCGGCCGCGCCCTTGCGGAACGCCTGCGGGAAAGCGCGGCTTGAGGCGTGGCTCCCGGGCGCGTCACGCCCCGCCCGGCGCCAGGGTGCCGAGCGCCAGGTCGATGGCGGAGGACAGCTCCTCCGCCTGCGCAGCGGAGAAACACAACGGCGGGCGGATCTTCAGGCAGTTCCCCGCAGCACCGCAGCCGCTTATCAGGATGCCACGGCGGCGCAGATCGCCGATCACCGCCAGCGTGGTATCGGGATCCGGGACACCGGTCTCCGGATCCCGGAACTCGACCGCAAGGTAAAGCCCCGCGCCACGCACCGCCGCCACCCGGGCGTGCCGCAGCGCGAGATCTTCCAGCGCCGCGCGCAGCCCGTCGCCGACACGGCGGGCCCGGTCCACCAGCCCTTCGGCCACGATCGTGTCGAGCACGGCGGAGGCTGCGGCGATGCAGACCGGATTGCCGCCGAACGTGTTGAAATACCGCGCCTCGCGGCCGAAATCGGCGACATGCTCGGGCCGGGTGACCACCGCGGCGACCGGCAGGCCGTTGCCCATCGGCTTTCCCAATGCGACGAGGTCGGGCACCACGCCGTGGCGGTCGAACCCCCACAGCCCGTGCCCCATGCGGCCGAACCCCGGCTGCACCTCGTCGGCGATCCACAGCCCGCCCTGCGCCCGCGCGATCCCGGCCGCCCGGCCGAGAAGGCCCGCCGGCTCCAGCCACAGCCCGTCCGAGGAAAAGACAGAATCGAAGAGCACCGCGGCAAGGCCAAACCCGTGCCGCTGCAGATCGCAGATCGCCGCTTCGAGCGCGGCAAGGAACACCTCGGGCGCATCCTCGGGCGCGGGGATGACGCGCACCGCCGGATCCAGCGGCACCCCGGGCCCCGAGCTGGGCGAGAGGGCGGCGGTGGCCAGCGAGTTGCCGTGATAAGCGTTGCGGGTGACGACGATCCCCTGCGCCCCGGTCCGCCGCCGCGCAATCCTCAGCGACAGGTCCACCGCCTCGCTCCCCGAGCAGGTGAACATGACGTGGCCGAGGGGGCCCGGAAAGGTGGCCAGCAGGCGCTCAGCATAGTCGACGACCATGGGTTCGAGGTAGCGCGTGTTGGTGTTGTAGCGCCCCAGCTGCGCCGCCACCGCCTCGGCCACGGCGGGGTGCGAATGGCCCAGCACGGGAACGTTGTTGTAGGCATCGAGATAGCGCTCTCCCGCCGGGCTCCAGATCTCGGCGCCGCTGGCGCGGGCAACCTCGACCGGCTCGGCATAGAGCAGGCGGTACATCGGGCCCATTGCCTGCGCCCGGCGGCGGATCAGGTCCCCCGCGGCGGGGGACAGGCCGTCGGCGCGCGCGGGGTCGAAGGCGTTGATCATGCGGTCGCGCGGGCTCATGGTGTCGGGTCTCCGGCAGCGTGGAAGCGGGCGGCGGCGCGGCCGGGGTCAAGCGCCTCAAGCTCGGCCAGACGGTCGCGCAGCCGCGCGGTGTTTCGGGTCAGGTACGCATGGTTCGCGGGGTTGGCCGCGGCGCGCAGTTCGGCAATGGCGATGCGCAGGAAAAGCCGCATCAGGATCAGGTCGAAGACAAGCGCGCGCTCGATCTCCGTCAGCGGCTGCGCCTCGGCGAAACCCGCGACGAAGGCGGCGGAACGCGCCAGCGGATCCTCTCCACCCTCGAGAAAGTCGCAGGCCGCCACCGCAACGTCGCAGATGCGGTGCGATGCGGTGAGGTCGCCGAAGTCGAGGATCCCGGTCAGCCGTTCGGGCCGCTGCGGATCGACGAGGATGTTGTCGCCGCTGAAATCGTTGTGCACCGGGCAGAGCGGCAGCGCCGCGAAACCCGCCTCCAGCCCCGGCGCCAGCCTGTCGTGCAGCCGCGCCAGGGCATCACGCCGGTCCGCATCCGCCAGCCCGGAAAGCGCGGCACGGGTGGTGCCGGCCTCGCGCAGGTTCCAGGGGCTTTGGCGTTGCAGGCCGGGGTGATCGAAGCCCTCAAGGCTTCGGCTCAGCCCGGCCCAGGCGGCCCCCAGCGCCTGCGCCTGCACAAGCCCCGCCCGCGAATGACGGAAAAGCGCTCCGTCGAGCCAGGTCACCAGCCGCAGGTTGCGGCCGGCACCGCCCTGATCGCGGATCCGGGCCATCGGCGCGCCCGCCCGGGTCGGCACCAGCCGCTGCACCGGGATGTCGGGCGCCACCCGCGCAAGATGTTCCAGTACGGCAATCTGCAGCGCGGCTTCCTCATCCGTCTCGGTCGGGTGGGTGATGCGAAACAAGAGCCGTCGCCCGTCCGTCCGGGGCCCGTCCGCCCTGAGGTCGAAAAGCTGGTCCTTCTCGGCCGACAGCGGCGTGACCTCCCCGGTCAGGCCGTAGTGATCCGCGATCATCTCCCGCACGGCCGGAAGCGCGATCCGCTCGAAGCTGAGGTCAAGTTGCATTCGGGACTGCCCGCCGTGCTGCGCGCCCCTCGGACGCGGTGCCGCTGAAGGCCCGGGCAGGTCGCCCCGCCGGGCCGGACTGAGCTATCCGCAGACCTGCGACAGCGTCAACCCCGGAGCGGAACGGCGCGCATGCCACCCGAAATGCGCCGAAACGCCCCCGAAATTGCCCTTGCCGCGATCACCATAGACGCGGGCTATGGCCCCCATCGAGAGGTTTCATTGGCCGCCCCGGACGGGGCGTGCCTTCATGGCACCAGGCCCCGGCCGAGGACTGGCAGACGGGGCGTCCTTGATACGGGAGACGTCGCATGACCCGCGCGCAGCTTGCGATTGATCGCGACCGCCTGTGGTCGGATCTGATGACGCTGGGCGTGATCGGCGGCACGGCAGCCGGCGGATCCTACCGCCCCGCGCTGTCGCCCGCGGACCGCGCGGGCCGCGCGCTTTTCGCCCATTGGGCGCAGGAGGCCGGGCTGGCGCTGCGGATCGACGCGATCGGCAACATGTTCGCGCGGCGCGAGGGTACCGACCCGACCCTGCCGCCGGTCGTCATCGGCAGCCATCTCGACACCCAGATGCCAGGCGGTCGCTTTGACGGGCCGCTCGGCGTCTTGGCGGGCCTCGAGGTGGCGCGCGCCATGACCCGGGCGGGCCTTGCCACGCGCCACCCTGTCGAGATCGTCAACTGGACCAACGAGGAAGGCGCGCGGTTCCAGCCGGGCGTGATGGGGTCGGCCGTCTACGCGGGGCAGCTGGCGCTTGGCGAGGTACTGGAGCGGCGCGACAGCACGGGCGTCCGGCTTTCCGACGAGATGGCGAATGCACGGCCAGGGCTTTCCGGGATCGCCGATGCCCCCCTGCCCGGCCCCGTTCCCCACCGCTACCTGGAGCTGCACATCGAGCAGTCCGCGCGGCTGGAGACCGAGGGGCAGGACATCGCCATGGTGACGCGCAGCTCTGCCATGTGCTCGGGCTACGTCAGCCTGCACGGAGAGAACGGCCACACGCAGACCCTGCCGATGTCGCGCCGCCGCAATGCGCTGGCGGCCGCGGCGGAGCTGATTCTGGAGATCGAGAAGATCGGCGCCGGTGCCGAGCCCGACGGAATGGTCGGTGTCTCGGTGATCGAGAACTGGCCGAACAACCGTGTGAACGTGCCGCACCTGACACGAATGAGCTGGGCCGTGGTGCATCTCGATGCCGGCGAACGCGACCGGATGGTCGCGCGGATCGAGGCCGCGGTCGCGGCGATCCGCGATGCCCGGGGGCTGGAAATCACGCTTGAGCACCGGCATTACCGTGCGCCCGTGGCATTCGACCAGGGGTTGGTCACGACCGGGCTGGAGGTCGCCGCGCGCCTGGGGCTGGGCGCGATCACCATGCCCACGCTGACGGCGCATGACGCGCTGAGCCTGGCCGGCCTGTGCCCCACCGCGCTGATCTTCGTGCCCTGCCGCGGCGGCGTCTCGCACAGCGAGGCGGAATGGTGCAGCCCCGAGCAGGCAGCGAACGGCGCCCGCCTGCTGGCCGAGATGGCACGGCAGGCCGCCGGCTGATCCGCGCCCGCGCCGGGCGACATATGACGCCAAATAAGGCAGATGCCCTGTTCGGGGGCAGCGAAGTGCAGACGGGTTGTTGACCCTTCCCGCCGCTTCTGCCGTCCTGACTGCGTCGCCGCCGAAAGGGCGATGCAAGCAGGACAAGCCGGTGACGAAAGAGATCGTATCTCCACATCTGGACTGGAACCTCCTGCGCAGCTTCGTGACGATCGCGCGGGCACGGTCGATCACCGATGCGGCGCAGCGGCTGAACCTGACGCAGCCCGCCGTCTCGGTCAGCCTCAAGCGGCTGGAGGAACAGGTGGGCCGCCGCCTGATCGAGCGCAGCCCCACCAGCTTCGCCCTGACCGACGCGGGCCTTGCCCTGCTGGCCGAGGCAGAAGAGATCAACGCCGCCGTCTCGCGCCTGCCGATGCGGCTGGACCAGAGCGACGTCGAATTGCAGGGCGAGGCGGTGATCGTGCTGGCAAGCCACGTCATCTGCCGCGAGTTCGACGCGGCGCTGGCAACCTTCCACCGGCGGCACCCCAAGGTGCGGCTGACCCTCAGCGTCGTCGCCTCGCGCGAAGCGCTGGCGATGGTGGCCAGCCGCCGGGCACAGCTTGCGGTCTGCCTCGTCAGCGAACGCAGCCCGCAGCTCGACCTGACCTTTCTGTTCCAGGAGCATTTCGCGCTTTACTGCGGGCCGGCGCATCCGCTGTTCGGCCGCACCGACCTGACGCTGGCCGATCTGGAGGGAGAGGCCTCGGTCGGTTTCGTCACCGAACGCACCGACCGCGCCCTGATGGAGGTCGCGGCGCTCAGGCTGCGCGCCAAGTTGAGCGGCGATGTGGTCGGCACCTCGCACAACCTCGAGGAAGTCCGTCGCATGATCGTCGCGGGGCTCGGCGTCGGCCCCCTTCCCGTCCACGTGGCCGAACCCGACTGCGAGGCCGGTCGGCTCTGGCGTCTGCCGCCCTACGAGGACATCCCCCGCGCCGACATCTACGTCGCCACGCTGGCGGAACACGCCCGCTCGCCGATCGAGCAGGAGCTGTGGCGCGCCTTCACCGAACAGGCCCACCTGCGCCCGCCCGAGGAACGGGTTTACGGCTCCTGACTTCGCTCGCGCCCGTGGCGCGGGGGCGCGGTGCGGGGTGCGGCATCGGTTCCACGTGCACCATCGTTCTAGGCAGTCTGCCCGATAAAGTGGCGCCCCGGGGGGACGACCCGCACCCCGCTGGGGTGGCATGCGGCCCTCATCGGCTTGTTCCGACAGGGGAAAACCCGCGAAGCCGGTCGCCATAGCCCGCGCTAATGGCCCCGATTGGCGATTTTCATTGGACAGTGCCGGGGGGCCTTCGCAGTCTGGTTCCACGAGCCCCGATCCCGGATCCGGCCCCTGCCGGCGCTTTCGCAAAGGCGCCCCGAGGGACGGTCGGGACGAGGACCGAAGCCGGGCAAAACCGGCTCGCCCCACCGGCCCGGGTCCGCGCGACCGCGGGGCCGAACCGACCAAAAGGGCCCCGAAAGGACCCGCCAACAGGAAGGTAATTCGACATGCTTCTAGACCGCGCGCTTCGCAGCGGGGTTGTTGCGCTTGGCCTGACGCTGGCCGCGACCGCCAGCCATGCCGCAAGCTCCGATTCCACGCCCGTCAAGGGTGGCCGTCTCGACCTCGTGGTGCAGCCCGAACCCCCGGGCCTGATGATCGGCATCATCACCAACGGGCCCAGCCTGATGGTCGGCGGCTCGATCTACGAGGGGCTGCTGCGCTATACCACCGACCTCAAGCCCGAGCCGTCGCTGGCGAAAAGCTGGGAGATCTCGAAGGACGGGCTGACCTACACCTTCCACCTCCAGCCCGACGTCAAGTTCTCCGACGGCAAGCCGATGACCGCGGAAGACGTGGTCTTCACGATGGACAAGTTCCTGACCACCACCAAGCCGAAGTGGCGCGAGGTGATGCGTCACGTGGCCTCGGTCACGGCCCCCGACGACAACACCGTGGTGTTCAAGATGAAGGAACCCTACGGCCCCTTCATCCGCTCGCTCAGCTACAACGTGGCGCCCATCGTGCCCGAGCATATCTACAAGGGCACCGACTTCCTGAAGAACCCGGCCAACGATCGTCCGGTCGGCACCGGCCCCTTCATGCTCAAGGAATGGAAGAAGGGCAGCTATATCGAGCTCGACCGCAACCCCTACTACTGGAAGAAGGGGCACCCCTACCTCGACCAGGTGGTCTATCACGTGATCCCGGACGCCGCCTCGCGCGCGACCGCCTTCCAGACCGGCACGGTCAAGGTGCTGCCCGGCGGTTCGGTCGAGAACTTCGACATCCCGCGGCTGGCCAAGGGCAAGGGCGTCTGCCTGTCCGAGAAGGGTTGGGAATACAATGCGCCGCTGTCCTTCATGTGGCTCAACAACCGCGAGAAGCCGCTGAGCAACCCGAAGGTCCGGCAGGCGATCATGTACGCGCTGAACCGCAAGCTGATGCTCAAGGTGCTGTGGAACGGCTACGGCAAGGTGGCCTCCGGCCCGATCACCTCGACCATCCCGTTCTTTGACAAGGTCGATCCGCAGTATTCCTACAACCCCAAGAAGGCCAAGGAGCTGCTGAAGGAAGCGGGCTACGACGGCAAGCCGCTGCGCCTGCTGCCCCTGCCCTATGGCGAGACCTGGCAACGCTGGGCCGAGGTGGTGAAGCAGAACCTCAAGGCTGTGGGCATGCCGGTGGAGATCGAGTCGACCGACGTGGCCGGCTGGAACCAGAAGACCTCGCAATGGGATTACGACATCGCCTTCACCTATCTCTACGAGAACGGCGACCCGGCGATCGGCGTGGCACGGAACTACATTTCCAGCCAGATCCAGAAGGGCAACCCCTTCAACAACGTCGAGGGCTATTCCAACCCGAAGGTCGACAAGCTGTTCTCGGATGCCGCTGTCGCCGCCGACCCGAAGGACCGGCAGAAGCTGTATACCGAGGTGCAGAAGACGCTGCAGGCCGACGTGCCGGTGGCCTGGCTGCTCGAGCTGAGCTTTCCGACGCTTTACGATTGCAACATCCACAACCTGATCGAAACGGCCAACGGCGTCGGCAACTCGCTTGGCGATACCTGGATCGCGAAGTGACGTGACACCGTGACCTGACACCGTGACCTGAGACCCCCGGCGCACGCGACGCGCCGGGGGAAACTTCGGGGCCGCTGCCTTCCCTGCGGCCCCGCCTTTCCCCGCCCATACGGGACCCGACAGATGCTGCGTTTCCTTCTTGGACGGCTGGTGAAGATCGTGCTGATCCTTCTGGCCATCACCGTCCTGAACTTCTGCCTCATTCACATGGCGCCCGGCGATCCGGCGCTTGTCATGGCCGGCGAGGCAGGCGATGCCGACCCCAAGTTCCTGGCACAGCTGCGCACGCAGTTCGGGCTGGACCAGCCGTTCTATGTGCAGCTCTGGGCCTATGTCAGCCACGTGCTGATGGGGGATCTCGGCTATTCCTACCGCCAGCAGATGCCGGTGAGCACGCTGATCCTCCAACGCCTTCCCGCGACGCTGATCCTGTCGATCACCGCCTTCGCCCTCTCGCTGGGCCTTGGTGTGCTGGCCGGTGTGGTCGCCGCCGCCCGGCAGGGCCGCTGGTCCGACAGCCTGATTTCCGCGGTGGCGCTTTTGTTCTACGCGACGCCGCTGTTCTGGATGGCGCTGATGGCGGTGCTGCTGTTCTCGGTGCAGCTCGACTGGCTGCCGGCCTTTGGCTACGAGCAGGCGGCCTCGGGGCTGCACGGGCTGGCCCGGGCCTTCGACATTGCCCGCCACCTCGTGCTGCCGGCTACGACGCTGGGCCTGTTCTTCATGGCCACCTACGTGCGCATCACCCGTGCCTCGATGCTGGAGGTCAACCGCCTCGATTTCGTGAAAACCGCCCGCGCCAAGGGGCTGAAGCCCAGCGTGATCCAGCGCCGCCACGTGCTGCGCAACGCGATCCTGCCGGTCGTCACGCTGGCGGGCCTGCACGCGGGGCAGCTAGTCGGCGGCGCGGTGCTGATCGAGACGGTCTTTGCCTGGCCCGGCATCGGGCGACTGATGTTCGAGGCGCTGCAAAGCCGCGACTACAACACGCTTCTGGGCGTCTTCGTGGTCTCCTCGGCGCTGGTGCTGCTGTTCAACCTGATCACCGACATCCTTTACCGCATCGTCGACCCGAGGATCCGCGCATCATGAGTGAATTCTGGAAAGCCTATTGCCGCAACCGTGGCGCCGTCGTGGGGCTGGTCATCCTTGCCGTCGTGCTGATTCTGTCGATCGTCGCGCCCTTCTGGTTCCCCGGCTCGCCCTGGGACATGGTGCAGATGCCGTTCCTGCCGCCGTTCCAGGAAGGCGACGCCATCCTCGGCACCGACACGCTGGGGCGCGACATTGCCTCGGGCCTCGCGCACGGCGCCTATGTCTCGCTTCTGGTGGGGTTCGTCTCGACGCTGGTCAGCCTTGCCATCGGCATCCCGATCGGGGCGGCGGCGGGCTATTTCGGCGGCTGGGTTGATGACATCCTGTCGCGTATCACCGAGTTCTTTCAGGTGATCCCGGCCTTCGCCTTTGCCATCGTGCTGGTCGCGATCTTCCAGCCCTCGATCACCTCGATCATCGTGGCCATCGCGGTGGTCAGCTGGCCCCCCGTCGCGCGCCTGCTGCGCGGCGAGGTGATGTCGCTGAAACACCGCGAGTTCATCGAAGCCGCCGCGCTGTCGGGCCAGTCGGGGTTCACCATCATCTGGCGGCAGATCCTGCCCAACACCATCTCGCCGGTCATCGTGCTGTCGTCGATGATGGTGGCGACCGCGATCCTGACGGAAAGCGCGCTGGATTTCATGGGCCTTGGCGACCCGAACATCATGAGCTGGGGCTACATCATCGGGGCCGGGCGCACGGTGTTGCAGCAGGCCTGGTGGATCAGCTTCTTCCCGGGCGTCGCGATCCTTCTGACCGTGCTGGCCTTCAACCTGATCGGCGAGGGGCTGAACGATGCCCTGAACCCGCGGCTTTCCAAACGGAGGGACTGAGATGACCGACACCCCCTCTCCCAGCGTCACCATCGACCATCTGCGCATCGCCCTGCCCGAGGGCGCCGACCGGCCCTATGCCGTCGACCGCGTCGATTTCCGCCTCTACCCCGGCAAAGTGCTGTGCGTGGTGGGCGAATCCGGGTCTGGAAAATCCATGTCGGCCAATGCCTTGATGGGGCTGTTGCCCGAGGGCGTGCGGGTGGCCGACGGCAGGATCCGCCTGGGCGACACCGACATCCTTGCGCAGGACGAGGAAGGCATGCGCGGCCTGCGCGGACGGCGCATGGCGATGATCTTTCAGGAACCGATGTCGGCCCTGAACCCGCTGATGAAGATCGCCGACCAGATCGCCGAGGTGTTCGAAGCGCACAACCTTCTGCGCCCGGCCGAACGGCGTGCCCGCGCGCTGGAACTGCTGACCGAGGTGGGCCTGCCCGATCCTGCCCGCGCCGCGGCCAGCTATCCGCACCAATTGTCGGGCGGGCAGCGGCAGCGCGTGGTGATCGCCATGGCGCTGGCGCTGGAGCCCGAGGTTCTGGTGGCCGACGAACCCACCACCGCGCTGGACGTGACCACGCAGGCGCAGATCCTCGAGCTGATCCGCAGGCTGCAGGTCGATCACAACATGGCGGTGATGTTCATCACCCACGATTTCGGCGTGGTGGCCGAGATCGCCGATCATGTCGCGGTGATGCAGCTGGGCCGGGTGGTCGAGGAAGGGCCCGCCGATACCGTGCTGCGCAACCCGCAGCATGCCTATACCCGCAAGCTGATCGACGCGATTCCCAAGCTGGGCGCGGGCCGGGCCGAGGCGCCCGAACGCCCGCCGCTGTTGACGGTCGAGGGGGTGTCGAAGACCTACCACCTCGGCGGCGGCCTCTTCGCGAAATCCCGCAAGGTCGAGGCAGTGCGCGACATCTCGGTCACGCTGGGGCGCGGCGAGACGCTGGGGATCGTCGGCGAAAGCGGGTCGGGGAAATCCTCGCTCGGGCGCTGCCTCGTGCGGTTGCAGGACGTGAGCGCGGGGCGCATCGCGATCGACGGACAGGACATGACCCGTCTGCAGGGCGCGGAGCTGCGCGCGCTCAGGCGTCGGGTGCAGATGATCTTTCAGGACCCCTTCGCCTCGCTCAACCCGCGCATCCGCGTGGGCCGGGCCATCGCCGACGGGCCCATCGCCTACGGCACCCCCGTGGCCACCGCGATGGCGGAGGCCGAGGCGCTGTTGGAACGCGTCGGCCTGCCGGGCACCGCGCGGCGCTTCCCGCACGAGTTTTCCGGCGGCCAGCGGCAGCGGATCGGCATTGCCCGGGCGCTGGCGCTTAAGCCCGAGGTGATTGTCGCGGACGAGGCGGTTTCGGCCCTCGACGTGTCGATCCAGGCGCAGGTGCTGGACCTTCTCGATGAGCTGAAGCGCGAGCTGGGGCTGAGCCTGATCTTCATCACCCACGACCTGCGGGTCGCCGCGCAGATCTGCGACCGGGTGATGGTGATGCAGAAGGGCGCCTGCGTCGAACTCGGCCCCGGCGCCCAGATCTTCGACGCGCCGGCCCACGCCTATACCCGCAGCCTGATCGACGCCATTCCCGGCCGCGACTGGGACCAGTCCGCCGCCTGACCCTACACCCGGGCCGCCTCGCGGCCGACCACATCTCGAAGGACACCAAGACATGGATACCAAGTTCCCGCCGGGCGCCAACTCGATCGAGGCGCGCGACATCGCATACCAGATGCACCCCTCGGTCGACCTGCGGCAGTACGAGGAAACCGGCGGCCTGATCATCGACCGGGGCGAGGGGATCTATGTCTTCGACGCCGAGGGCAACCGCTATATCGAGGGTCTGGCGGGGCTGTGGTCGGTCGCCGTGGGCTTTGGCGAGGAACGCCTTGCCGACGTGGCCTATGCCCAGATGCGCAAGCTGCCCTATTACCACACCTTCAACTACAAGAGCCACGGCCCCTCGGTCGATCTGGCCGAGAAGCTGATCGAGATCTCGCCCGAGCATCTGAAGAAGGTGCATTTCACCTCGTCGGGGTCCGAGGCTAACGACCTCGTGATCAAGATGATCTGGTACCGGTCGAACGCGCTGGGGCTGCCCGCGAAGAAGAAGATCATCGGACGCATCAAGGGCTATCACGGCGTGACCATCGCCGCGGGTTCGGTCACCGGCCTGCCCGCCAACCACGGCAGCTTCGACCTGCCGCTGGACCGGATGAAGCACACGCTGACCCCCGACTATCCGCGCGACCACCTGCCCGGCGAGAGCGAGGAGGAGTTCTCCACCCGCATGGCCGCGGCGCTGGAGGATCTGATCGCGGCCGAGGGCGCCGACACCATTGCCGCGATGGTGGCCGAGCCGGTGATGGGCGCGGGCGGGGTGATCGTGCCGCCCGCCGGATACTGGGACAAGATCCAGGCAGTGCTGCGCCGCCATGACATCCTGCTGGTCGCGGACGAGGTGATCTGCGGCTTCGGCCGCACCGGCAACATGTTCGCCTGCGAAACCTTCGGCATCCGCCCCGACGTGATGGTCACGTCCAAGCAGATCTCGTCCTCGTACATGCCGCTCTCGGCGATCCTGATGTCGCAGGACTTCTTCGATCCGATCGCGGATGAGAGCCACCGGCTGGGGATCTTCGGCCATGGCTTCACCGCCTCGGGCCACCCGGTCGCCACCGCCGTGGGGCTGGAGAACCTCAAGATCATCGAGGAGCGCGACCTTGTCGGCAACGCCGCCCGGCTTGCCCCCCGCTTCCTTGCCGCGCTCAAGGCGCTCGAGGCGCATCCGGCAGCGGCCTGGTCGCGCGGTGTCGGCCTGATCGGCGCGCTGGAGCTGCACCCGGGCGAGACCCCGGCAGCGGTCGGCAAGCGCGCGCAGGCGCTTCTGCTGGAGGAAGGCGTGATCGCCCGGGGCGTGGGCGATGCGCTGTGTTTCTGCCCGCCGCTGATCATCACCGCCGAGCAGATCGACGACATGTTCGCAGCCGTCGGACGCGCGCTCGACCGGCTGGTGGCCGAACAGGAGGCGTGACCATGAACGAGCATACCAGTCACAAGACCGACCTCGGCGAAATGGGCGCGACAGAGCTGACCGCGCTCTACGCCCGGGGCGCGGCATCGCCGGTCGAGGCGGTGGAGGCGGCGCTGGCCCGGATCGACCGTTTCGACGGGGCGGTGAACGCCTTCGTCACCGTGGTGCCCGACGCCGCGCTGGCCGAGGCCCGCGCCTCCGAAGCGCGCTGGAAGGCCGGCACGCCGGCCTCGCCCCTCGACGGGGTTCCGGCAACGATCAAGGAACTGACCCGCGTCAAGGGCATCCCGTTCCGCAAGGGCTCCATCCTCGGCGAGACGGAGCCCAGCCCCAATGATCTGGAAATCGTCACCCGGCTGCGGGCGGCGGGCACGCCGATCCTCGGCACCACGGCCTCGCCGGAATTCGGCTGGAAGGGGCTGACCCACGGGCCGGTCGGCGGCAACACGGTGAACCCGTGGAACACCGCGCGGGCCTCGGGCGGGTCGTCGGGCGGCGCGGCGGTGGCGGCGGCGCTGAACATGGGCGTGCTGCACGAGGGGTCGGACGGCGCGGGCTCGATCCGCATTCCCGCGTCGTTCTGCGGCGTCTTCGGGATCAAGCCGACCTTCGGCTGGGTGCCCTCGACGGCGCCGACCGGCCTGATGGAACTGGCCCACCGCGGCCCCCTCACCCGCTCGGTGATGGATGCGGCGCTGTTCCTCAATGCGGTGGCCGGCCCGTCGACCGAACAGCTTTACGGCCGTTGCCCGCCCGAAGTGCCCGATTTCACCCGGGCCGTCACGGCGGGCGCCGAAGCGGTGAAGGGGATGCGGATCGGCTATGCCCGCACCCTCGACGGCGCGCCGGTTGCCCCCGACGTGGCCGCCGCGGTGGACCGCGCGGCGCAGCGGATGGCCGATCTCGGTGCCATCGTGGAAGAGGTCGACCCGGGGTTTGCCAGCCCTCAGAAAGCGCTTCTCGATCTGTGGTACGCGGCGCAGGCCTGGGCGGTGGAGCAGGTGAACCCCACGCCCGAGCAGCGCGCGATGATGGACCCGGGCTTCCTGTCGATCTGCGAGCAGGGGCGCCTGTTGTCGGCGCGCGACTTCATCGCCGCCGACCAGGTGCGTGCCCAGCTGCGCGTGACCATGGCGCGGTTCCACCAGAGCTATGACGCGCTGATGCTGCCCACCATGCCGCTGGTGGCCTTCGAGGCGGGCGTCGACGTGCCGCCGGGCAGCGGCATGACCGAATGGACCGACTGGTCGCCCTTCACCTACCCGTTCAACATGACCGAACAGCCCGCCGTTTCGGTCAGGTGCGGGGTCTCGGAGGACGGGATGCCGGTGGGCCTGCAACTCGTGGGGCCGCTGTTTCGCGACGACATCGTGCTGGCGCTGGCCGCTGCCTACCAGGCGACGTACCCCGAGCCGTTCCCCGATGCCCCGCAGACGCACACGGCCTGAGCGATGTTCTATTGTCACGGCAACGCGCATGACGGCGAGCGCATCGACACCCTGCGCCGGGTCTTCGCCGAGGAGATCCCGGAGCTGCCCATCGTCACCGACCACGACGGGTTCGACCCCGAGGCGGTGCGCTATCTCTTCAGCTTCGTCCCGCCCGAGGATTACGGGCGCTTTCCCGGGCTCGAGGTGCTGTTCTCGGTCAGCGCGGGCGTCGACCAGTTCGCCGCGCTGCCCGCCGGGGTGCCGCTGGTGCGGATGGTCAGCCCGACCAACGCCAGGCGCGTGTCGCAATATGTCGCCATGGCCGCGCTTGCCCTGACGCGGGAATTGCCGCGCTACCTGTCGGATCAGCAGGCGCGGCGCTGGCACCCCGTCTCGCCGGTGCTGACCGAGACGCGGACCGTCGGGGTGATGGGGCTTGGCACCACCGGCCTCGCCTCGGCCGAGGTGCTGGCCGGGCTGGGGTTCCGCGTTGCCGGCTGGTCGCGCAACCCGCGCCGGATCGACGGCGTGACCTGCCTCCATGGCCCCGAGGGCCTCGACCGGCTGCTTGCGATCTCGGACATCGTGGTCTGCCTGCTGCCGCTGACCGACGAGACGCGTGGCCTGATGGATGACGGGTTCTTCGCCCGGATGAAGCCCGGCGCCGGGCTGATCCATGCCGGCCGGGGCGCGCATTGCGACTACCCCGCGCTCGCCCGCGCGCTGGAGAGCGGGCACCTCTCGGGCGCCTTTGCCGACGTCCAGCCGGTTGAGCCGCCCGGTCCCGACGATGCGGTCTGGGCCATCCCCGGTCTGGTTGTCACCCCCCATGTCGCCGGTCGGCTGGACCCCGAGGAAGCCGCGCGCAACATCGTGCTCAACATTCGCCGCCACGCGCGGGGCGAGCCGCTGATGTGGCAGGTCGACCGCGCGCGGGGGTACTGACCCGGCGCCCCGGCCTCAGCCCTCCGGCAAGGCGATCCCCAGCTGTCCCAGCAGCGCGGTCGCGGCGCGGGTCGGGCGGCTGCGGCCCAGGTGGAGGACCTCGAACACCCGCTCGGGCAGCGCGAAGGGGACGTGGTGCAGCAGCCCGGCCTCAAGGCTGGGCGCCACGACCGAGGCCGAAAGCACCGCGGCCCCCATCCCGGCCTCGGCCGCCGCGCGCACCGCCTCGTTCGAGGGAAGTTCCATCGCCACCGGCAGGCGCGTGCCATCGATCCCAAGCCCCGCCGTCGCGTGTTCGAAGGCCGACCGCGTGCCCGACCCGGGTTCGCGGCGGACCCATGCGCTCTCGGCCAGCCGGGCGGGGTCGAGCGCGCCCTCCCCCGCCCAGGGGTGATCCGGCGCGACGACGACGACAAGGCGGTCGGCGGCGACCGCATGGGCGGACAGCCGCGGGTCGGTCACCGCATCTTCGACAAAGCCAAGTTCGGCCGCGCCCGACAGCACCGCCTCGGCGACCTGCGCGGTGTTGCCGATCGTCATGCGCAGCGCGATTGCCGGATGCGCCCGGCGGAAGGCGGCCAGACGCGCGGGCAGCCAGTAGCCGGCGATGGTCTGGCTGGCCGCAACCCGCAGCGTACCGCGCGACAGGCTGTCGAACTCCGTCAGTGCCTGCTCGGCATGGTCGACCTGGCCGAGGATGGCGCGCGCCTCGCCCAGCAGCATCCGCCCCGCCTCGGTCAGTTCGATCCGCCGCCCGATACGGTGGAACAGCGGCGTGCGGTACCGCTCCTCGAGGGCGGCGATGGCATGGCTTGCCGCCGATTGCGCGATACCCAGCGCCTCGGCCGCGCGGGTGACATGCTGCCGCTCGGCGACCTCGACGAAGATCCGAAGCTGGTCGAGCGTCATCGGGGAACCTCCTTGCTTTCAATCTTCATTGCAGATTGGTTTGATCTAAACAATGCATTGGATAGATTGGTTGACCACCGCTACCTCTCTGCGCAAGGGCCGGGCCAGCTCCCGGGACCAACCAAGAGGATGCTTACCATGTCACTTGCCGATACCGCCCCGGGGGCCGCCAGCACGGGGCTGACCCGGGTGATCCGCGACTTCACGCCGAACTGGTTCACCGTAACCATGGGGACCGGCGCGCTTGCCCTCGTGCTCAACCTCTACCCGCTGCGGATCCCCGGCCTGCACGAGGTCTCGGCAGTGTTGTGGATGGTCAACATCGTGCTGTTCACCGCGTTCTCGGCGCTCTACCTCGCCCGCTGGGCGATGTTCCCGGACGAGGCGGTGCGGATCTTCCGTCACCCGGTGATGTCGATGTTCTTCGGCGCCATCCCGATGGGGCTTGCCACCATCGCCAACGGTTTCCTTGCCTTCGGGATCGACCGGATCGGCCCCGCCGCGGTCGGGATCGCAACCGTGCTGTGGTGGATCGACGCCGCGATGGCCCTGATCTGCGGGCTGGCGATTCCCTACTTCATGTTCACCCGTCAGGACCACGGGTTCGAACGGATGACGGCGGTTTGGCTTCTGCCGATCGTCGCGGCAGAGGTCACGGCGGCCAGCGGCGCGCTGCTGGTGCCGCATCTTGCGCCCGCCGCGGCCTACACGGTGCTGATCTTCAGCTACGTGCTCTGGGCCTACTCGGTGCCGCTGGCGATGAGCGTTCTGGTCGTGCTGTTCCTGCGCCTTGCCCTGCACCGGCTGCCGGGGCGCGACCTCGGTGTGTCGGGCTGGCTGGCGCTGGGACCGATCGGCACCGGGTCGCTGGGCCTCGTGTCGCTGGGCAAGGACGCGCCGGCGGTTCTGGCCGCCCAGGGGCTGGCGGCGGTCGGCCCGGTGGCGCAGGGGGTGGGGATCCTCGGCGGGCTGATGCTCTGGGGCTACGGAGTGTGGTGGCTGTCGCTCGCGGTGCTGAAGACCGCACGCTACATGACCGGCGAGGGGCTGCCGTTCAACCTCGGCTGGTGGGGCTTCACCTTCCCGCTGGCCGTCTACACGCTGGCGACGCTGGCGCTGGCCGGGGCCACGCACTTCGCGCTCTTCTCGGTGGTGGGCGGCGTGCTGGCGACCTGCCTTGCAATCTTCTGGGCGATCGTCGCCAGCCGCACCCTGCACGGCGCCCTGACCGGTGTGCTGTTCGACTCGCCCTGTCGCAAGAGCGGCCCGTGGTCGGCACATTTCGAAAGCGACGCGGTCTGAGCGCCGCCCTCCCCCATGCCCCGCCGGCCTCTGCCGCGGGGCATGGCGAACGTCACGGGGGATGGGCGCGGCATCGTGGCGCCCATCCCCGACCGGATCAGTCGCGGCACAGGTGGGCGGGCTTGTCCAGTCCTGGTTGCCATCCTCGAAGGTGACACGGATCCAGACCGGGGTATCGCCGGTGGCCGCAGCCGACACCTCGCAGGTCAGTTTCACCGTACGCGCCAGCGGCGCGTCGGGCAGGCGCTGGATCCAGAGCCGCCGCTCCAGCCCGGCGGCCTCCAGCATGACCGGGTCGCAGCCCAGTTCCGCGGGCGCGACGACATGCAGGGCGTCGTGGTTGGTCTGAACGCTCACCGCACTGCCCTCGATGCGGTCCAGCATGACGTCGAACCCCATCCGATTGCCCGTAGTGACCGGGCGCCAGAGCGCCTGCGACGCCCCGACCTGGCGTAGTTCCAGTTCCGGGTTCAGGCGGTTGACCGGGGTGAGGCCGGTGAGACGCGCGCCCGTCACCTGCGCGCTGCCCTGCCACAGCGTGTTCCGCCCGCGGCCGCGGTATTCCGCCCCGGCCCACACCACCCGCACCCGGTTGCCGAGCGCCGTCGCGTCGTAGGGGCGCAGGCGGTGGATGACGTCGGTCCCGACCCGAAGCTCGATGCTTTCGATCCCGACCGGCGCCGCCACCTTCAGCCGCAGTGTGCCGCTGTCACCGCCGACCCGGACGATATCGCCCATGGTGCAGGATTTGACCTCCTCGCGCGCGCAACCGGGCGGGGCTTGGGGGTTGCGCAGGAAAAGCGTGCCGCCCCCGGGCAGGTCGAGACCGAGGTCGATGAAGGCGCGCGGCCCGGTGGTGCCGTAGGTATGGCGGCGGCGGATCGCTTCGAAAATCGCGGCGCGGCTGTTCTCGGCGGTGCGGAAGATGTAGGCGCGGTTCCTGCCTGACGGACTCAGCCGCGCTGATGTTCGCCGACCGCCACGCCCTGCGGATGCCGCCCGAGGGCAAGGCCCACCTGCTGCCGGGCGGGGCGGCGATCTATGGCCTTGCCTCGGTCGCGGTGCTGTCCGCGCTGGGGCCGTTCATGCTGCAGCAGCAGGGCGACCCGATCTATGCGCTTTTCGCCTCGATGATCCTTGCCAACGGCATCCACCTTGCGATCGGGCGGATCGGGCTCAGCCTCTGGGTGCGGTTCGCACGGGTGCCGCGGTCGCGGATCCTACGGCCGGTCATGGTGCTGTGCATCCCCGGGACCTACATGCGGAACCAGTCGATGTGGGACGTGCGCACGATCGTGGAAAAGACCGTGGGCGTGAAGGCGGTGCGCGGCCCCCATGTCGCCACCTGCATACGGCTGGCCGACCGGCAGGCCGCGCTCTTCTCGCTGCCCTGCGGCGCCACCTGCTTCCAGGTCGACGCGCGCACCCACACGACCCGGGGGAAAGCCGCTCTACTTCCAGAGGATCTACGCCCCGGCGGAGCAGTCCTCGCTGTACTTCTAAGGGTCGGAATTTCGGGGGATCGGCCGGCCGCTCATCCCCCCGCGCCGCGTTGTCCGCGGGAGCGCAGCAATTCATCGCGCGCACCTTCCAGCACGGCCGCCATGGCACGGCGCGCCGCCTCGGCGTCGCCCGCCTCGATCGCCTGCACCACCTCGCGGTGGCGCGCCACGACCTCGGCGAAGTCCCGCGCGCTGCGCGGGGCGTCGCCCGTCCGGGATACGGCCTCGGCCTCGCTCGCCAGCAGGGAATAGAGCGCGGTCTGCACCAGGTCGCCCAGCGATTGCAGGAAGCGGTTGCCCGAGAGATGCAGGATCAGCTTGTGAAACTCGAGATCCGCGATCGCGAACTCGGCCCGCGTCGCTGCCTCTTCCAGCGCATCGCAATGGCGCGAAAGCGCGACGCAATCGCCCCGCCCCGCATGCCCCGCGGCCGAGGCCGCGGCAGCGGGTTCGACGATCAGCCGCATTTCGAACATCTCGGCCAGGAATTTGTCGGGCCGCCGCTGCATCGTGTGCCAGCGCAGCACGTCCGGGTCGAACATGTTCCATTCCGCGGCGGGACAGACCCGGGTGCCGACCTTCGCCTTGGACACCAGCAGGCCCTTGGCGATCAGCGTCTTCTTGGCCTCGCGGATGACGGTACGGGAAACGCCGAACAGCTCCTCCAGGTCGGGATCGAGCGGGATCATCGTGCGCTCGGGGTATTCGCCCGACACGATCGACAGACCGAGCCGGTCCACCACGAAGGCGGTGTGGTTGGAGGCACGGTCCGACAGGCCCCCCGCCGTGGCCAGGTTCATGATCGCGCGGCGGATGCGCTCGCCCGCGGGATGCGTCCCGTCGTTACCCAAGCAAGTCCCTTCTGCAGCATGATGAAGGTGAACAGCAGGACGCCGATCACGATCTTGGTCCACCAACTCGACAACGTGCCATCAAAGACGATGTAGGTCTGTATCAGCCCCATGATCATGATGCCAAAGAACGTGCCTGCGACGAAACCGCTGCCCCCGGTCAGAAGCGTGCCCCCGATCACGACCGCGGCGATCGCGTCAAGTTCCGTGCCGACCGCCGCAAGCGAGTAGCCCGCAGAGGTATAAAGCGAGAAGACGATGCCCGCCAGCCCGGCCAGCCCGCCCGAGACGGCGTAGATCAGGACGGTGGTGCGTGCACAGGGCACCCCCATCAGCTGCGCCGTCTGGGCCGATCCGCCGATGGCATAGACGTTGCGGCCGAACCGGGTGCGGTGCAGCACCAGCATCGCGCCTGCGAAGGTCAGCACCATCAGCAGGCCGGTGATCCGGAACCGTCCGCCGCCGGGCGCCTTCCAGTAGAGCGACTGGAGCCAGCCGTAGAACTCGTGGTCGATCGGCACGGAATCGGTCGACAGCACGTAGGCGAGGCCGCGCATCAGGAACATCCCCGCCAGCGTGACGATGAAGGGCGGCATCTCCAGGTAGTGGATGATCAGCCCCATCGCGGCCCCGAACAGCGTGGTGATCAGCAGCACGATCACGAAGGCCGCCAGCGGGTGGATATGGGTATCGCGCAGCACTACCGCGAGGAACACCCCGGTGAAGGCGATGACCGATCCCACCGACAGGTCGATCCCGCCGGACAGGATGACGAAGGTCATGCCGACCGCAGTGATGCCGAGAAAGGCGTTGTCGGTCAGCAGGTTCGCCACCACCCGCGTGGACAGCATCGACGGGTACTCGGCGATGCACAGCGCATAGGCCAGCAGGAAGGTCGCGATGGTGATGTAGAGCGGCAGCTTGGTGGAATGCCTCATGGCCGGCCCTCCTCGGTGGTGTGGTCGGTGCGGCTCGCGGCGCTTCGGGGTGCGGTATTTCGGGGTGTGGAGGCACCGCGCGAGGCGCCCGGCGAAAAGGCCCCGGACGAGGCGCGGAGCAGGTAGAGCGCGTGGTTCACCCGCGGCGACTGGATCACCAGGATGGCGATGATGATAAGCGCCTTGATCACCAGGTTGAACTCCACCGGCATGCCCGACAGCAGGATGGCCGAGTTCACCGACTGGATGATCAGCGCCCCGATCAGCGACGCGGTGATCGAGAACCGCCCGCCAAGCAGCGAGTTGCCCCCGATGACCACCGCAAGGATCGCGTCGAGCTCCATCCACAGGCCCGCGTTGTTGGCATCCGCCCCGCGGATGTCGCCGGCCACCACGATCCCCGCCAGCGCGGCACAAAGGCCCGTGACCAGGTAGACCGCGATCAGCAGGACGCGCGCATTGATGCCCGCCAGCCGGGCGGAACGTTCGTTGATGCCCGTGGCCTCGATCAGGAGGCCGAGCGCGGTGCGGCGCACCACGAGGCCCACCACGACCGCCAGCACGATCCAGATCCAGATCGGGGTCGGCACGTGCAGGATCGTCCCGCCGCCCAGCCGCACGAGGCCGGGATCGTTGAAGGTCAGGATCGCGCCATGGGTCAGCAGCTGCGCGATGCCGCGCCCCGCGACCATCAGCACCAGCGTCGCCACGATCGGCTGAATCCGCAGCACCGCGACCAGCACCCCGTTCCACAGCCCGCACAGGGCCCCCGCCCCCAGCGCCGCCAGCACCGCGACGACCCAGTCCGACCCGCCGGTCACGACCGAGGCCGCGACCGCCCCGGCAATCGCCATCACCGCCCCCACCGACAGGTCGATGCCCCGGGTGGCGATCACCAGCGTCATCCCCACCGACAGGAGCGCCACCGGCGCCCCGCGGTTGAGCACATCGATCAGGTTGCCGAACAGCCGGCCGTTATGCATCTCGACCCGGAAGAACCCGGGGAACATCGCGAAGTTCAGAAGCAGCACCAGCGCGAGGATGATCAGCTGTGGCGCCACCCGGCGAAGTGTCGTCAGGATCATGCCAGCACCTCCTCTTTCGCCGCGCCCTCTTCGGCCGCGATCGCGCGCACGATGGCGGCGGGAGAGATCTCGCCGCCCGCCAGCTCGCCCACCTGCCGGCGGTCGCGCAGCACCACGATGCGGGTGGAATAGGCGACCAGTTCCTCCATCTCGGACGAGGCGACCAGAAGCGCCATGCCATCGGCCCGGAGCCGCTCTATCAGCGCGATGATCTCGGCATGCGCGCCGACGTCGATGCCGCGCGTCGGCTCGTCGAGGATCAGAAGCGCCGGGTCGGTCGCCAGCCACCGTGCCAGCAGCGCCTTCTGCTGGTTGCCGCCCGACAACAGGCGGATCGGCGTGTCGAGGCTGGCCAGCCGGATGTCGAGCGCCTTGACGTAATGCTCGGCGATCGCCTCGATCCGGGCGCGCGGCAGCGGGCGGAACCAGCCCTGGCGTGCCTGCAGCGACAGGATGATGTTCTCACGCACCGACAGCTCACCGACGATACCGTCGGTCTTGCGGTCCTCGGGACACAGCGCGAAGCGCTGCCGGATCGCGGCGCGCGGGTTCGAAAGGCCCAGGGGCGCGCCGCGCAGCCGGGCCTCGCCCCGGTCGGCGGGGTCGGCCCCGAAGACCGCGTTGCAGGTCTCGCTGCGGCCCGATCCCAAGAGGCCCGCAAGCCCCACCACCTCGCCTTCGCGCAGGTCCATGTCGAAAGGTTCGATCGCGCCGCGGCGGCCGAAGCCCCTGAGCGACAAGAGCACCTCGCCCGGAACGCCGCGGTCGGGATGGCGGGTCACCTCCTCCAGCTGACGGCCCAGCATCATGGTCACGATGTCGGTGCGCGAGGCCTCGGCCAGCTTCAGCGTGCCGACGACGCGACCGTTGCGCAGGATCGTGGCGCGGTCGCAGATCTCCTGCACCTGATCGAGGAAATGGGTGATGAAGACCACGGCGAGGCCCCGCGCCGTCAGCCGGCGGATCACCGAGAACATCAGCTGGACCTCGTCGCGGTCGAGGCTGGCCGTGGGTTCATCGAGGATCAGCACCTTACCCGAAAGCTCCACCGCGCGGGCGATCGCCACGATCTGCTGCACGGCGATGGAATAGCTCGACAACAGCCGCGCCGGGTCGACCTCCAGCCCGTATTCGGACAGGATCCCGCGGGCGTCGCGCACCATCCGACGCTGGTCGATCATGCCGAAGCGACGCGGCTGGCGCCCGAGGAAAAGGTTCTCGGCAACCGAGAGGTTCGGCAACAGGTTCACCTCCTGGTAGACCGTGCCGATGCCCGCTTCCTGGCTCGATAGCGGGTCGCGCGGGTCGATCTCCTGCCCGTCGAGCGTGATCGTGCCGCCGTCGCGCCCGTAGGCGCCGGTCAGGCACTTGATCAGCGTCGACTTGCCCGCGCCGTTCTCGCCCAGCAGCGCGTGCACCTCGCCGGGATAAAGTGCCAGCTCGACGTCGTCGAGGGCGATCACCCCGGGAAAGAACTTGGAAATGCCCGTGGCGTGAAGCACGGGCCGCGTGTCCGTCTGCATGATGTCCCCCTTCGTGAACCCTGGCCCGTCCGGCCCCATGCCGGAAGGCCGGGCGCAGCTGGTGCGCCCGGCGAGGGGATCAGTAGCCCAGGTCCTTCTTGCGCTCGTAGGCGGCCATGTTGTCGCTGTCCTGGGTGTAGAGGGTGGATTTCGTCTGGATCCACTTCGGCGGCATGGTGCCGTCCTTCCAGTAGGCCTTGAGCGCCTCGAAGGCCGGCCCGGCCATGTCGGGCGTCAGCTCCACCGTGGCGTTCGATTCACCGTGGGCGATGGCAAGGTGCATGTCGGGGACCGAGTCGACCGAGACGATCTTGATGTCCTTGCCCGGCTTCAGCCCGGCTTCCTTGATCGCCTGGATCGCCCCCAGCGCCATGTCGTCGTTATGGGCGTAAAGCGCGCAGATGTCCTTGCCGCCATCCTCGGCCTTGAGGAAGCTTTCCATCACGATCTTGCCCTGCGCGCGGGTGAAATCGCCGGTCTGGCTGCGGATGATCTTGATGTTGGACGCATCCGCGATCGCCTCGGCAAAACCCTTCTTGCGGTCGATGGTGACCGAGGCGCCGGTGGTGCCCTGAAGCTCCACCACCTTGCAGGGCTTGCCGCCCACGGCCTTCTTCAGCCAGTCGCCCGCGACCTCTCCCTCGTGCACCGTGTCCGAGGTGACGGCGGTCATGTACAGGTCCTTCGGCGCGTCGACCTTGCGGTCGAGCAGGATCACCGGGATGTCGGCGTCCTTCGCCTCGCCCAGCACCTCGTCCCAGCCGGTGGCCACGACCGGCGCGAGGAAGATCGCGTCGACGCCCTGCGCGATGAAGCCGCGGATCGCCTTGATCTGGTTTTCCTGCTTCTGCTGGGCATCCGCGAATTTCAGCGTGACGCCTTCCTTCTTGGCATCCGACTTGGTCACCGCCGTCTCGGCCGCGCGCCAGCCGGATTCCGATCCGATCTGCGAAAAGCCCACGGTCTTGGCCATGGCGGATGCGGGCAGCAGAACGGCCGCGCTGATCAACAGCGTCTTGAGTATTTTCATGATGTCCTCCCTAGACTCGGTCCTCCAACCGGCCTTCATTAAGTATTACTTTATTATCTTTGTAAAGCAGGAACGACCGCCAAGGTTGCAAAGTTTCGGCCCCGGCCCGGAGACCGGGGGGGGAAACGGGCGCCTGCTGGCACCGAGTGCATGATGATCGGTATCGCAGGGGGCGGGCTGAGCCCCCACTCAGACGGCGAGGAATCCGCCGTCGACCGGAAGCACCGCGCCGGTGACCATGGCCGCGTCCGCCGACAGCAGCATGGCGATGGCTTCGGCCACCTCGGCGGCTTCGGCGAAGCGGTCGAGCGGATGGCGCACCCGCATCGGCGTGCTCTTGGCCGGGTCGCTCCACGCCACCGCCGCCAGTTCCGTCAGGGTTATGGTCGGCGCCACCGCGTTGACGCGGATGCCATGCGGGCCCAACTCCTTCGCCATCACACGCGTGGCCCCCTCCAGCCCCGCCTTGGAGGCGGCGTAGCACAGGTGATCGGGAAAGCCGCGGTGCCCTGCGATCGAGGTGATGTTGACGATCGCCCCCCCGCCGCCCGCCGAGATCCGGGCCCTGGCGAATTCCTGGCAGCAGATCAGGGCGGCGCGCAGGTTGATGCCCAGCACCGCATCATAGCCCGCCTCGGTCATGTCGAGCACGCTTTCCAGCACGTTTGTCCCCGCGCTGTTGACCAGGTAGTCGCAGGCGCCCGCCTCGGCCATCGCCGCCCGGGCCGCCGCAGGATCCGCCAGGTCGACGCGGATCGTCCGCGCCCCCAACTCGGCCGCCAGCGCGTCGAGATCGGCCTGGGTGCGGCTGAGCGCCACCACCTCGGCGCCCCGCGCGGCCATCACCTCGGCGCAGGCCCGGCCGATGCCCTTGCCCGCGCCGGTGATGACCACGGATTTGCCTGAAAACTGCATCTTGATGCCTCCCCTTCCTAGGCCCGCCACCCCAGACCCGTCACCTTCAGACCCGGTCGAAGTTGGTGGGCAAAACGATCATGTCGCGGATCGTCACGTTGCGCGAGCGGGTCAGCATGTAGACCACCGCGTCGGCCACCTCCTCGGGTTCGATCAGGCTGCCGCTCTCGCGCGCCTTGCGCAGGTTCTCCTCCGGCCAGTCGGCCAGAAGGGCCGAGACCACCGGCCCGGGCGAGACCTGCCCCACCCGCACCCCGTGCGGGATCATCTGCCGCCGCATACCCTGCACGAAGGAGGTGATCGCCCATTTGGAGCCGGAATAGACCGGTTCCCAGTAGGTCGGGAAATGCCCGGCGATGGAGCAGGTGACGACGATGTCCCCGGTGCCGCGCTCGATCATGTGGGGTACCACGTCACGGACGTTCTTCATCACCGCGTTGACGTTGAGGGTCAGCATACGGTCGATGGTGGGGCCGTCGGTTTCGGTCAGGTCACCGCCGATGTAGGTGCCCGCGTTGCAGTAGAGGATGTCGATGTGGTCGACCTTGGCCAGGATCTCGGGGATCATCCGGCCGCAGCTTTCCGGATCGATCAGGTTGGTCACCTGTGCCACCGCCCGATCGCCCAGCCCGGCCGTCAGCTTCTCCAGCTCGGCCGCGTTCCAGTCGACCATCACCACCGTCGCCCCACCGGCGAGAAGCGCCTTCGTCGTCGCCAGCCCGATGCCCGAGGCCGCCCCGGTGATGACCGCGATCCGGCCCTCAAGTGAACTTGCCATGTTCTTGCTCCTTCTGTTCGGAAACCCGCGTCCGGGACGCGCCGTTGAGGGGCCGCCACCCGGCGGCCCCGATGAGGGAAAAGCGCGGGCCGGCCTCAGCGCCACTCGCGCCCGATGTAGATCGCCAGCAGGATGATGAGACCCTTGATCACGTCCTGCAGGTAGGGGTTGATCCCCATCAGGTTCAGCCCGTTGTTGAGGATGCCCAGCAGAACCGCCCCGATCAGCGTGCCGAGGATCAGCCCCCGCCCGCCGGCGATCGCCGTGCCGCCGAGGACGACCGAGGCGATGGCGTCCAGCTCGAACCCCACGCCGGCGTTGGGCTGGCCGCTCATCAGCCGGCCGGTCAGGATCACCGCGGCAAGCGACGAGGTGAGCCCCGAGATCGCGTAGACCGCCAGCGTCACCCGCTGAGTCTTGACCCCCGAGAGCCGCGCCGCGACGGCGTTGCCCCCGATGGCATAGACATGGCGGCCGAAGGCGGTGCGCTGCAGCAGCACCCAGGCCAGCGCGTAGATCGCAAGCATCACGACGACCGGCACCGGTACCGTCCAGATACGCCCGATCCCGAACCACGAGATCCAGTCCGGCAGACCGCTGATCGGGTAGCCGCCGGAGTAGATGAGCCCGAGGCCCCGCGCGACGCCCATGGTGGCCAGCGTGACGATGATCGCGGGCATCTTGCCCCAGGCCACCAGCGCCCCGTTGAAAAGCCCGAACAGCACCCCGATGCCCAGGCCCGCCAGCAGGCCCAGCGGCCCGGGCAGGCCCATGTTCGCCATCAGCCCCGCGCTGATCGTGCCGGCCAGCGCCATCACCGCGCCGACCGACAGGTCGATCCCGCCGGTCAGGATGACGAAGGTCATCCCCACGGCAAGGATGCCGACGATCGACACCTGCCGCAGCACGTTGAAGATATTCGAGACGGTAAAGAAATTGTCGCTGGCGATCCCCATCAGGACCGAGACCGCGATCAGCCCCGCCAGCGGCAGCGCCAGCGGCGAGTGGATCAGCCACGACAGGCTGACCCGTCCGCTCAGCCCGCTGCCGCCGGACCGCTTCACCGCCGCCGCGTCGTTCGCCTCATGCGACATGATCCATCCTCCCCGTCTCGACCTTTCCGGTCGTCGCCTGTGTCATGATGTCCTCGGAATTGATCCGCGCCCCCTCGACCGTCGCCACGATCCCGCCGGAGCGGAACACGCAGACCCGGTCCGACATCCCGATGATCTCGGGCAGTTCGGACGAGATCATGATGATGGCGAAGCCCTGCGCGGTGAATTCGCGCATGAGCTGGTAGATCTCGGCCTTGGCGCCGACGTCGATCCCGCGGGTGGGCTCGTCGAAGATCAGGACCCGCGTGTCGTGGTTCAACCACCGCGCGATCACTACCTTCTGCTGGTTGCCGCCCGACAGCGTGTCGACCCGCGCCTCCGGCCCCGAGGCCTTGACGCCCACCCGCGCCATCACGTCCTTCGTGCAGGCAAGCTCCTTCTTCCGGTCGATGAGGCCGTTCGACCGGCGGTACTTGCGATAATTGTTGAGCGAGATGTTCTGCATCACCGAGAAGGAGGTGATCAGCCCCTGCTCCTTGCGGCTTTCGGGCAGCATGCCGATGCCGCGCGCCAGCCCCTCGGCCGGGTCGCGCAGCCGCACCTCGGCGCCGTCGATCCGCACCTCGCAGGCCGCCGCCGGGTAGGCGCCAAGGATCGACAGCGCGGTCTCGGATCGGCCCGAACCCACGAGACCCGCGAAGCCCAGGATCTCGCCCGCGCGCAGATGGAAGGACGAGACGGGCCCGCCCTTGCGCAACTGCACGCGCGGCACCTCGAGCACCTTGCGCGCCTCCTGCGAAACCTCGCCCCGGGCGGGAAAGCTGTTCTCGATCCGCCGGCCCACCATCATCTCGACCAGCGTGTCGATATCGACCTCCGCGGTCTCGCGCAGCCCCACGAAGGCTCCGTCACGCAGCACGGTGATGCGGTCGCAGATCTCGAAGATCTCTTCGAGGTGGTGCGAGATGAAGATGATCGCCACGCCGTTTCGGCGCAGTTCGCGCATCACCTTGAAGAGGTGCTCCACCTCCGCGGGCGTCAGGGTCGCGGTGGGTTCGTCCAGCACCAGAAGACGCGCGTCCAGCGCCAGCGCCTTGGCAATCTCGACGAATTGCTGCTCGGCCACCGACAGCCGCCCGACTGGCACGTCAAGCGGCATGTCGATGCCCAGCCGGTCGAGGATGGCACGCGCCCGCGCCTTCATCTCGCGCCGTCGCATCAGGCCGAAACGGCCCCGGATCTCGCGCGAGAGAAAGATGTTCTCGACCGCGTTCAGATAGGGCACGAGGCTGAATTCCTGGAACACGATGCCGATCCCCGCCTCGATCGCCGCGTCGTAATCGGCAAAGTGGCGCTCTGTCCCGTCGACCCGGATCGTGCCCGCGTCGGCACGCAGGATCCCGCACAGGATCTTCATCAGCGTCGACTTGCCGGCGCCGTTCTCGCCCAGAAGCGCGTGCACCTCGCCCGCGCGCACCTCCAGATCGACGCCGTGCAGCACCCGCACGCCGACGAAGCTTTTCTCGATCCCCCTGAGTTCCAGCATTTCCGTCCCTCCGTGGCCGGCGTGTCGTGATGGGGGCGCCCGGCGCGAACCGGGCGCCCGGGCCGCGCTTACCAGTGGAAATCGGCGGCGTTCGACTTGTCGACGACCTTCACCTCGATCGGCACCGACTTCGGCACCGCCTTGGCGCCCCAGTGGATCGACATCGCGAGGCCGAGCGCGATCCGTACCATGTCGGCAGGGTATTGCGCCGTGGTCTCGATGAACGGCCCGCCCTTCTGGATCGCCTTCACCGCCTCGGGCGCGCCATCGACGGACACCAGCTTGATGTCCTTGCCGCTTTCCTGGATCGCGGCGAGCGAGCCCATCGCACCGCCGTCGTTGACCGAGAAGATCCCGTTCAGGTTCGGATGGGCCTGGATCATGTTCTCGGTCACGCCGAGCGCGATCGACCGGTCCTGCTTGCCGTTCTGGGTGTCCACCAGCTTGATGTCGGGGAATTTCTTCAGCGCCGCCTTGCAGCCCTCGACCCGTTCGAGGATCGGCACGACCGGGATCCCGTCGAGGATCGCGACCTCGCCCTTGCCGCCCAGCGTCTTGCCCAGGTAGGTGCAGGATTCGAACCCCGCGTCGCGGTTCTTCGAGCCGACGAAGGTGTCGACCGGGCCCTTGGCGTTGGCGTCCACCGCGACCACGATCACGCCCTTGTCCTTGGCCGCCTTCACCGCGCTCTCGATGCCGGTGGAATCGGTCGGGTTGACCAGCAGGATGTTGATCCCCTTCTGCAGCATGTCCTCGACGTCCGAGGTCTGCTTGGCGATGTCGTGGTTGGCGTCGGTCGTGATGACGGTCGCCCCGATCTCCTTCGCCGCCGCCTCCAGCGCCTTGCGCATCGCCACGAAGTAGGGGTTGTTCATCTCCTGGAACGTCATCCCGATCTTCAGCGGCGCCTTGTCCTGTGCCAGCGCCGGCGCGGCGGCCAGCGCAACGCCCATCGCCGCCGCTCCGGCCAGCTTCCATGTCCCTTTCATTGCGTCCTCCCGTTATGGTGTCGGCAGGCAATCCCTGCCCGTTGACAGACGGCTGCATGCCGCCTGAATTGCTTGAAGTCCGTTAGGTGCGATGCCCTATTCCGCCGCGGCCAGCTCTCCGTTCGCCGCGAAGGTCGCCCTGAACTGCGTGGGCGACATGCCCTTGAGCTTCAGGAAATGACGGTTGAAATTCGACAGGTTCGAAAACCCCACGTCGTAGCAGATCTCGGCCACCTTCGCGTCAGGCTGCGTCAGCAGCATCTGGCAGGCCAGATCGACCCGAAGCTGGTTCTTGTAGCGCACCAGCGTGCTGCCGGTGTGGCGCTTGAAGGCGCGGGAAAAGGCGCTCTGGCTCTGGCCCACCATGGCGGCCAGCTCGCGCTCTCCCACCGCGTCGGTCAGGTGTTCGCGGAGGTAGGCGATGGCCCGGTTCACCCCGCCCTCGTTGATTGCGCTGAGGTCGAGCTCGTAGCTCAGGCTGGCCAGCACCTCGGGCTCGGGTGCGGTGGCAAGGATGTCGAGGATCTCCCAGAACAGCGCGAGTCGGCGCAGGCCGCGGGCCTCGATAAGCGCCTCCATCCGCGGGCGGATCGTGGCGCTGGTGGCGGCATCGAACAGAAGGCCGCGGTGGCTGCGTTCGAGCAGTGGCGTGATCGCCTCCATCTCAGGCAGGCTTTCGGCGGCTGCCTCGACAAGGGAGGCGGGAAACTGGATCACGAGGGAGCGCGCGGGCACCACCTCGCCCGGCTCGATCTCGCTGATCCAGTTCTGCGGCAGGTTCGGGCCGGTCACGATCAGCTGGCCGGGGCCGAAATCGCCGATATAGTCGCCGACGTAGAACTTGCCGGAGGTCGCGGCGACAAGGTGGATCTCATATTCGGGATGGTAGTGCCAGCGCACCGTCCGGAACGGGTAGCCATGCATCCAAGCGGCGAAGGATTCGCCCTTGCGGATGTGGACCAGCTCCAAGTCGGGTTGCATCGCCTTATCCTCCCACGACGCCCGGGCGGCGGCCTCTGCCCCCCCGCCCGGCCGCGGAGCCTCCCCGCCCCCCGGTCCTTCACGTCTGCCTCACGATAAGCTCAGAATCGCGGCCCGGGCTACCTCACCACGCGATTTATGTTGATACTTTTTTTACGCGCGCGGCGATCAAAATGCGCAGCCCTGCCGGGCCGGTCTGGATGCGGGCCGGGATGCAGGGGCGCCCTTCCGCCGGGCGCGATGCCGCGTCGCAGCGACAGCCCCAATGTTTCAAGGGAAAACCGCCCAGTTTCACGAAGATCCCGCGATGCGGCGGCGCGGATCGCGGCGCCGGGCCCGCATGGCGCATGTCATACTTTTTCGCCGCCCGTCATGCTGTTCCCGGGGTCGAAGGCGCCCCGGGTCGATCAGGCGGCAAGGAGCCCCTTCACCCCTTCGTAATAGCCCGAGGGCGCGGGGCAGAGCGGGTAAAGCTCGGCCTGGAGCGCGTGATAGATGTCGGGCTTGCCGGTGAACTGGGTGGCGTCGGGGCGGCCTGCGGCATCCACCTCGGGGAACCAGCCGCCGCGCGCAGCGTCGATGAACAGGCGCTCGGCCACGTCCCACAGGCGGTCGTACCAGGCGGCATCCTCGGGCCCGGGCCCCAGCTTCATCAGCGCAGCCACCGCACCGATCGCCTCGGTCACCGGCCACCAGTAGCGGTTGCGCACCGCCACCTTACCGTCGAAATCGAGCGTGTAGGCCACACCCCCTTCGGGCAGCCAGGCATCCGCAAGCGCCCGCGCGATCAAACGGCGCCCGAGCGCCGGCGCATCGGTGGCGGGCCGGCCCGAAAGATCCCAGTGCTGGATCAGTAGGCGCCCCAGTTCGAACGAATGGCCCGGCGTGGTGCCGGCGGGGCGGAACATCGGGTCGCCGCTGTAGGCCCGGTCGACCTCCCAGTTCTCGGTGTAATGTTCGGGCAGTCGGTCGCCATGGGCCGGCGCCATTCGCCCGGTGAAGAAGCCGAGGATCCGCCCCGCGCGGTCGAGGAACACCCTGTCCCCGGTCGCCTCATAGGCCGAGAGATGTGCCTCGACCCCGTGCATGTTGGCATTCATCCCGCGATAGCCCGACAGGCGCGACCAGTCGCGGTGGAACTCCTCGCGCATCAGGCCCGCGTCCTCGTCCCAGAAGTGACGGTCGATCACGTCGCTGATGTCGTCGAGAAGGGCCCCCGCCCGGGGGTGCCCCGCCGCCATCCCGCTGGCCGCGGCCAGCAGCACGAACATGTGCCCATAGGCCAGCTTCTCGCCGGCTAGCGGACCGTCGGGGCCGAAGGACCAGACATAACCGCCATGCGCCGGATCGCGGTGGCGGTCGAGCAGCGCGTCGATCCCGGCCGAGACCACCTCGGCGCAATCCGGCGCCCCGGCAAGCTGACCCAGAGCGTAGGAATGCGCCATCCGCGTGGTGGTGATCAGCTCCTGCGGCTGGCCCGGGATCGGGCGGCCATCGAGGTCGAGCACATCGAACCGCCCGTCCGATGTCAGGCTTGCGCGGAAGAAGGCAAGCTGACGCCGCGCGCCGCGCTTCATGGCGGCCGTGCGGGCCGGGTCGGCAAGACCGGTTCCGGAGGGCGGCATTCCTGAGGGGGGCATTCCTGGGGCTGGGGGGACGGTCATCGGGACGCTCCTCGCTCGTCTGGACTGGCGCGCGAAAGACGCGCAGCGGCAGGTTAACCGCCCGGTCCGATCGCGTGAAGGGTGCGTGAAACGCGGCGGAGAACGGGGGGGGTATCCTCTGGCAGCGCCAAATCGAACTTGAGCCAGATTCATAAAATTCACCAACAACATTCAATTTTACTCATGTACATGACGCCCTATATTTCAAGCTTATCCCAAGACCCGGACGTGACCGATGCTGAACTTCTCCCTTCCCGATGCTCCATCCCTCGCCACGCTCCGCGCCCTCGCGGCCGAGCGGATCCTGATCCTCGACGGGGCGATGGGGACGATGATCCAGACGCTGAACATGACCGAGGAGGATTTCACCGGTGCGGGTGAAGGTCATGTCCACGGCCCCGGCTGCCGCCACCATTCGGACCACCCGCAGAAGGGCAACAACGACCTGTTGTCGCTGACCCAGCCGCAGGCGGTCGAGGACATCCAGTTCACCTTTGCCATGGCAGGGGCGGACATCATGGAAACCAACACGTTTTCGTCCACCACGATCGCGCAGGCCGATTACGGGATGCAGGCGGCGGTGCACGACCTCAACGTCGCGGGCGCGCAGGTGGCGCGCCGCGCGGCCGATCGCGCCACGGCCGAGGACGGGCGCCCGCGCTTTGTCGCCGGTGCCGTGGGGCCGACGAACCGGACGGCCTCCATCAGCCCCGACGTGAACGACCCGGGCTACCGCGCCGTCAGCTTCGATGACCTGCGCATGGCCTACGGCCAGCAGATCGACGGGCTGATCGAAGGCGGATCGGACCTGATCCTGATCGAGACGATCTTCGACACGCTGAACGCCAAGGCCGCGATCTTCGCCGCCTTCGAGGCCTTCGCCCGCGCGGGCAAGCGCCTGCCGATCATGATTTCGGGCACCATCACCGATGCCTCGGGGCGCACGCTGTCGGGCCAGACGCCCACCGCCTTCTGGCACTCGGTCGCCCATGCCCGTCCCTTCAGCGTGGGGCTGAACTGCGCGCTTGGCGCATCGGCGATGCGGCCGCACATGGCCGAGATCGCCTCGGTCGCGACCTCGCTCACCTGCGCCTATCCGAACGCAGGGTTGCCCAACGCCTTCGGCGAATACGACGAGGGGCCGAACGACACCGCCCCGCAGGTCGCCGACTTCGCCCGCGAGGGCATCGTCAACATCGTCGGCGGCTGCTGCGGCACGACCCCCGACCACATCAAGGCCATTGCCGAGGCGGTGGCCCCCTTCGCCCCGAGGAAACTGCCCGTATGACCCGTTACCTTCGTCTCTCCGGCCTCGAACCCTTTGTCCTGACGCCCGACATTCCCTTCGTGAACGTGGGCGAGCGGACGAATGTCACCGGGTCTGCCCGTTTCCGGAAGCTGGTCGTCAACCGCGACTATGCCGCGGCGCTGGAGGTCGCGCGCAATCAGGTCGAAAACGGCGCGCAGATCATCGACGTCAACATGGACGAGGGGCTGATCGATTCCAAACAGGCGATGATCGAGTTCCTGAACCTCGTGGCGTCGGAACCGGACATCGCCCGCGTGCCGGTGATGATCGACAGCTCAAAGTGGGAGGTGATCGAGGCCGGGCTACAATGCGTTCAGGGCAAGTCGGTGGTGAATTCCATCAGCCTGAAGGAGGGCGAGGACGCCTTTCGCCACCATGCGGGCCTTTGCATGGCCTATGGCGCAGCGGTCGTGGTGATGGCCTTCGACGAGAAAGGCCAGGCCGACACCTACCAGCGCAAGACCGAGATCTGCGCCCGCGCCTACAAGATCCTGGTGGAGGAGATCGGCTTCCCGCCCGAGGACATCATCTTCGACCCCAACGTCTTTGCCGTCGCCACCGGCATCGAGGAGCATGACAATTACGGCGTCGACTTCATCGAGGCGACGCGCTGGATCCGCCAGAACCTGCCGCATGCCCATGTCTCGGGCGGCGTGTCGAACCTGTCGTTCAGCTTCCGCGGCAACGAAACCGTGCGCGAGGCGATGCATGCCGTGTTTCTCTATCACGCCATTCAGGCGGGGATGGACATGGGCATCGTCAACGCGGGGCAGCTGGCGGTCTACGACCAGATCGACCCCGAGCTGCGCGAGGCCTGCGAGGACGTCGTGCTGAACCGCACGCCCAAGGCCGGCGGCACCGCGACCGAACGCATGCTCGACATCGCCGAACGCTACCGCGGCGACAAGCGCGAGGAGAAGGTGCGGGACCTCGCGTGGCGCGACTGGCCGGTCGAGAAGCGGCTGGAACATGCCCTCGTCAACGGCATCACCGAGTTCATCGAGGAAGACACCGAGACCGCGCGCGCGGCGGCCGAGCGCCCTCTGCATGTCATCGAGGGCCCGCTGATGGCGGGTATGAACGTGGTCGGCGACCTCTTCGGCGCGGGCAAGATGTTCCTGCCGCAGGTGGTGAAGTCGGCCCGCGTGATGAAGCAGGCCGTCGCCGTCCTCCTGCCCTACATGGAAGAGGAAAAGCGTCTTAATGGCGGCGAGGGCCGCCAGTCGGCGGGCAAGATCCTGATGGCCACGGTGAAGGGCGACGTCCACGACATCGGCAAGAACATCGTGGGCGTCGTGCTGGCCTGCAACAATTACGAGATCGTCGATCTGGGCGTCATGGTCCCGCCGCAGAAGATCCTGCAAGTGGCGCGCGAGGAAGAGGTGGACATCATCGGCCTCTCGGGCCTGATCACGCCGTCCCTCGACGAGATGGTGCATCTGGCCGCCGAGATGGAGCGTGAAGGCTTCGAGATCCCGCTGCTGATCGGCGGGGCGACCACGTCGAAGGTCCATACGGCCGTCAAGATCGCGCCGCGCTTCACCAGGGGTCAGGCGGTCTACGTGACCGATGCCAGCCGCGCCGTAGGCGTGGTGGGCGCGCTGCTGAACCCGTCGCAAAAGCTCGACTACGTCGAGGGGATCCGTGCCGATTACGCCGACGTGGCCGAACGGCACGAGCGTGGCGAGCGGGCCAAGAACCGCCTTCCCCTCGCGACGGCCCGGTCCAATGCGCTGAAGCTGGCCTGGGACGGCTATGCGCCCAAGGCCCCCTCCTTCACCGGGACAAAGGTGATCGAGGATTGGGACCTGGCCGAGATCGCGCCCTACATCGACTGGACGCCGTTCTTCCAGACCTGGGAGATGCGCGGCGTCTACCCCAAGATCCTCGACGACGAGAAGCAGGGCGAGGCCGCCCGCGCCCTCTTCGCCGATGCGCAGGAGATGCTGGAAAAGATCATCGCCGAGCGGTGGTTCACCCCCCGCGCCGTGGTGGGCTTCTGGCCCGCCAACACGGTGGGCGACGACATCAGGCTGTATGCGGATGCGGACCGGGCCGAGACCCGCGCCACGCTGCACACGCTGCGCCAACAAACCTCGAAACGCGACGGCCGCCCGAACGTGGCGCTGTCGGATTTCGTGGCGCCCGAGGGCAAGGGCGCCGATCACGTCGGCGGCTTCGTCGTGACGGCGGGCCCGGAAGAGGCCGCGATCGCCGAGAAGATGGACAAGGCCAACGACAATTACGGCGCGATCCTCGTGAAGGCGCTGGCCGACCGGATCGCCGAGGCGATGGCCGAGATGCTGCACCAGCGCGTGCGGCGGGACTACTGGGGTTACGCCCCCGATGAAGCCTTCGATCCGCAGGAACTGATCGCCGAACCCTATGCCGGCATCCGCCCGGCGCCGGGCTACCCCGCCCAGCCCGACCACACCGAGAAGACCACGCTCTTCGCGCTGCTTGACGCCGAGAAAACGACCGGCGTCAAGCTGACCGAAAGCATGGCGATGTGGCCCGGCTCCTCCGTCTCGGGCCTCTATATCGGCCATCCCGACAGCTATTACTTCGGCGTCGGCAAGGTGGAGCGCGACCAGGTCGCGGATTACGCCGACCGCAAGGGGATCAGCGTGGAAGAGGCCGAGCGCTGGCTCGCCCCGGTGCTGAACTACATCCCCGGCACGGGCGAAAAGCAGGCCGCCGCCTGACCCCACTTCCCCCGCCGCGTGCACGGCGGGGGGAACCTCCTGCCCTTTCATTGTTCCCCAAATACGCAAGCGGCCTCTCCGTCCCGCCCCAGCGCCGGGACGCCGCCTTTCCTATCCCTCCGCCAACCCGCGGAACCGGTCGAAAAGATCGTCCGGCCCAAGCTGCCCGCCCTTGAGCAGGATCCGCATGCCGTCGCGCGCCGGGTCGGGGTGGCGGGCCGCGCAAAGCGCGACGCCCGGCGCCAGGGGCTGCACGAACTCCAGCGCCGAAAAGCCCAGACCCGCGACCACGCGGCTGGAGCTGTCGCCCCCCGCCAGCCCCAGCCAGCCCGGCGCAGGACCCGCGCAGAGCCGCGCGAGCAGCGCCGCCGCCAGATCCGCGATCTCCCCCGGCCCGCGGTCGTAGGCGGCCTCGGGCAGCAGGTGCAGGAGAAGCGGAACCCCCTCGGCCAGCGCCTGCACTGCCGGCACGGGCGGTGCGCCCCTAGCCAGCGTTGCAGGGTCGAGGGGGACGCGGCGGAACCCGGTCGCCGCCGCCACCTGCCGCGCGGTGACCGAGGACCGGCTGCCCGCAAAGATCACCACCGCCCTGCCCGGAGGCGGAGGCGGAGGCGGCAGCGGTGGGGTCGGCGGATCCGGCGCGGTCGCCCGTCCCGTCCCCGGCGCCAGGATCTCGGCGACCGAACTTGCCCCGACGATCAGCTGCCGCCCCCCGGCACGCGCCAGCGCGGTGCCGATCCGAACCTGGTCACCTGGCCCGGTAGCGTCGAACAGCACCGGCCCGGCGCGAAGCCGCGCGGCCAGCGCATGGGTTTCGCCCAGCTCCGGCAGGGTGGCCCCGACCACCCCGGTCAGCCCCTGCGCGGCGAGGTGGCGCGCAAGGTCGGCCTCGGCCATCGGCGTGACCGGGTGGCGGGCCATTATCGGGTGCCGGTCGATGCGATGGATCGCCCCGTCCGGGCCCCGGGCAAAGAGCGTGCCGAAGGCGCAATAGCGCCCGAGGCTGGGCTGACCGCCGATGATCGCCGTGACGTCCGGTCTGAAGCGTGCCGAAAGCGCCGCGACCGCCGCCCCGATGGAGCCAACCCGCGGCGCGGAATCGAAGGTCGAGCAAACCTTGTAATGCAGGATCCGCGGCGCCAGCCGGGCCACCTCGGGCCAGAGCCTGCCGATCACCGCCACGGCCTCCTCCGGCGTGCGCGAGCGCAGGTCGGTCGCGAAGCCGGTCACCTCCACCGCGCCTTCGCTCTCCCCCTGCCAGGGATCCAGCCGCAGCCTCGTGGCACGGCCGGCGCGGGCATAGGTCGACAGGCTGTCCGAGGCGCCGGTGAAATCGTCACCGATGAAGACGATGCCGCCGCTCAATGCAGCCCCCCGTAGAACCCGAGCGCGGCGGCCAGCGCAGGGCGGGTCCTCGCCCCCTCCTCCAGCGCGCCGCCCCCGGCCACCACCTCCCACGCCTCGCGCAGGGAGGCCACGCCGGCAGCGGGCCCGCCCGGGTGGGCAAGGATGCCCCCACCGCACATGAACATGAAATCCGCCGACCCTGCCGCGGCGAAGGTCTGCGGCAGCGTGCCCGCCCACTGCCCCGAGGAAAACGCGGGCATCACGCGGTCGTCGGAGCCGCCGTCGGGGCAACCGTCGGAGCGACCGCCGGGCAGACCGTCCGCCAGGGGGGCAAGGCAGAACCGCGCGGCCTCCCTCACCTCGCCGGGCAGGTCCACGAACTTGCCGTCAAGCCCGTGGACATGCAGATGATCCACCCCCGCCAGCCGGAAAAGCGCGCCATAGGCCGGGAATGCCATGCCCAGCAGCGGATGGCGGCTCATCGCGCCGAAGCCGTTGCGATGGCCATGGAGCGCCAGCGGCGTGTGGGCGCGCAGCGTCTCGATCCCCGAGAGGCCGCACCAGTTCAGGCTTGCCATCACGCAGCTGCCCTCCTCGGCCAGGACGAGGTCGGCATGGCGGCGCATGGCGTCGGTCTCGTCAGTGATGTTGAAGGCCATCATCACCTGCCGCCCGGTGCGCTCGCGCCACTTGCGGATCACCGCCATCACCGCCGGAACCCGCGCGGCCAGCGGCGCGCAATCGGGGTTGGCGCAAACCTCGTCGTCCTTGATGAAATCGACCCCAGCGGCGCAGAGCGTGTCGACCAGCGCGGCGATCTCTTCGGGGCGCATCCCCACGTTGGGCTTGATGATCGTACCGAAGACGGGCCGCCCCGCCACCCCGATGGCGGATCGGGTTCCCGCGATGCCCTGCGCGGGGCCGGGATAGCGCGCGCGGTAGGCCGAAGGCAGATCGAGCGACAGAAGCTTCAGCCCCGTCACCTCGCCCAGATCATAGAGGTTCCCCGACACCGTGGCCGCCAGCGTGGCCAGGTTGCGGCCGATGTTCCCCGCCGGATAGGCGATCCGCACCAGCGCGCGGCGCCACGGCCCCCGCGCGCCGCGCCGCTCCAACCAGGCGGAGCGCAGCGCGGGCGCCGCGGTCTCGTCCTGCGGTTCGATCGACAGGACCTCGGCTGCGGTGCGGGCGCGAAGCTCGTCCGTCTCGCCCGCGACGCGCACGAACGTGCCCGAGGATTGCTCCCCCGCCATCATCCCGGCGACTTTCTCCACCGGCTCGGGCGTCTCCAGAAGGTAGGTCGCGGTGATCCGCTCCATCGTCGCGCCTCGCCCCGCTCAGGCCTCGACCAGCGAGGGGAAGGGACGCACCGGATCGGCCCCGTCCCAACCCTCGGAGGCCGCGCGTATCGTGTCGAACATCCGGCCCTTGGGGCCCACCACTTCGGACAGCTCGATCACCGTGCCCGGGTGCATTTCCTCGGCGAAATACACGAAGCGGCCGTTCGCACCCACCGTGCCACCCATCTTCACGGTGAAGCCCCGCGCCTCCATCATCGCAAGATCTGCGTCGAAATCCTGCGTCCAGTAGGCGACGTGCTGAAGACCCGTGTGCCCCGCCTGCTGGAAATCGCGGTACATCGAAGGCACGTCGTTACGGGTCTGGATCAGCTCGACCTGGACAAAGCCGGAATTGGCCAGCGCGACCGAGTTGTGCGGCACATGGGATTGGCCGTCGTACTGGTAGCCCTCGATCGGCACCTTGGGGTTGTAGAACCACGGCCCCACCCCCATCACGTCTGACCAGTGGGCCATCGCCGCCTCGATATCCGGCACGACATAGCCCAGCTGGCGGATCTGTCCGAGAAATCTGCTCATCAGGTCTGTCCTCAGTTCGGTCCCTTGAAGAGAAGGTTGGGCAACCACGTCGCGATCGCCGGGAAAAGCGTGACCGCCAGCAGCGACAGAAGCAGCGGCAGGAGAAAGGGCAGAACGCCCCGGATCACGCGGTGAAGCGGCATCTTCGCGATGATCGACACCATGTAGAGACTCATCCCCACCGGGGGCGTCAGCAGGCCGATCATCAGGTTCAGCACGAAGACGATGCCGATCTGAAGGGGGTCGATCCCGGCGTGCACCAGCGCGGGCGTCACGATCGGCGCGATGATCAGGATCGCGGCGATGGAATCGAGGAACATCCCCACGACCAGCAACAAGAGGTTCAGGATCAGCATCAGCGCCAGCGGCGAGGCCTCGAACCCCGAGAGCGCCTCGGACACCAGAGCGGGCACCCGGTCCACCGTGAGTACCCAGGCAAAAAGCGCGGCGTTTGCGACGATGAAAAGAACGCTCGCCGTGGCCTCTACCGTGTCGAGGCCCGCGCGCAGGAAGGAGCGCCAGCTGAGATCGCGGTAGAGGAAGACGCCGATCAGGATGGCGTAGGCCACGGTCACGCCCGCCACCTCCGTCGGGCCGAAATACCCGCTCATCAGCCCGCCGATCAGCAGGACGGGCGCCAGGATCGCAGGCAGAGAGATCACGAACTTGCGGCCGATTGCGGCAAGGCCGGGCACCATCGTGTCGCGCGGCAGCTTGCAGAGCCGCGCCATGAGGCCGACCTGCGCCATCAGCAGCACCGCGATCAGGAGGGCCGGCACGATCCCCGCCAGCAGCAGCCGCACGGCCGAGACATTGGTCGCCGTGGCGAAGATGATGATCGGGATCGAGGGCGGAAAGATCGGCCCGATGGTGGCGGCGGCCATGGTGATGCCGGCGGCGAACCCGTCCTTGTAGCCCTGCTCGCGCATCATCCGGATCTGGATGCCCCCCAGCGCGCCGATATCGGCCAGCGCCGCCCCCGAGATGCCCGAGAACACGAGGCTGACAAGCACGCTCACCTGCGCCACGCCGCCCCGCACCCGCCCGACGACGAGGCGGACCAGGTCGAAGAGGTGGCGCGTGACGCCGGTGACGCCGAGGAGGTTCGCCGCGAAGATGAACAGCGGCACCGCCAGCAGCGGGCTCGAGTCGAGCGCATTGGCCAGCCGCTGCGCCAGCACCGTCACCGGCAGGTGCCAGGCCAGCACGACGATGGCCGACGACAGCCCCAGGCACACCGCCACCGGCAGCCCGATGACCAGCATCGCGGCAAAGAGGACAAGCAGGGTCAGGGTCACGCGTCCGGCTCCGGCAGGGTTTCGTCTTCCGCCTCGCGGGCAGCATCCCGCGCAGGCGCATGCACCAGTCGCCATGCCGCGATCAGCGCGACGAGGGCAAAGCCCAGCACCAGCGGCAGGTAGAAGAGGGTGTTTGGGATCCCCAGCGCGGGGGTGCCGAAGCGCCCGGCGCGCAGAAGGAAGCGGTACAGCGCCCACAGCATGACCCCCGCGAAGCCGATCAGCGCGAGCCGCCCCAGCGTCGCCAGCGCCCATTGCCCCGCCCGGGGCAGCATCGCGGGCACGAGATCCATCGCGATGTGGCGCTCTTCCAGCAGCAGCCGCGGCACCGCGAGGAATACCAGCGCGATCCCGAACCAGCGCGACAGCTCGTCCGCCCAGGGCAGCCCGAGGTCGAGCAGGTTGCGCGCCAGCACCTGCAGGATCACCAGCGCGGTCAGGCCCAGAAGCATGACCAGCGCCAGCCACAGCATCCCCCCCGTCACCCGCGACAGCAGCCGTTCGGGCAAGGGGGGCAAGGCGGATCTCGGCATCTTTGCCCCCGGCCTCAGCTGACCGCGGCGATCTGCTTGTAGAGATCGCCGTACTGGTCGCCGAACTTCTTCTCGACCAGCGCCTTCACCGAGGTCTTGAAGGCGGCCAGATCCAGCCCGCTGTCAGGGCCGATCACCGTCATCCCCTTGTCCTTCAGGGCGGCAAGATCCGAGGCCTCGGCGTCCAGCGTGGCCTTCGACGCCCGGGCACGCACGGTGTCGGCGGCCTCCGCGATCGCCTCCTTCGCCTTTGGCGACAGCATCTGGTACTGGTCCTCGTTCATCACGACCAGCTCCGCCGCGCGGATATGGCCGGTCAGCATCAGGTGCGACTGCACCTCGTAGAGCTTGTTGTCGAGCACCACGTTGACCGGGTTCTCCTGCCCCGATACGACCCCGGTCGCCAGCGCGGTCGGCACCTCCGACCAGTCCACCGGCACCGGTACGGCGCCCAGCCCCTCGACCGTGGTCAGGTAGATCGGCGAGGGGATCGCGCGGATCTTCACCCCCTTGAGGTCGGTGGGCGACTTGGCCGCCACGTTCGCCGAAAGCTGCCGCGTGCCGAAGTAGAAGGCATAGAGCACCCGCACCCCGGCCTTTTCGATCAGCCCCTTGTTGATCCCCTCCATCACCGGCGAGGCGGTGTCGACCACCTTCATCAGGTGATCCACATCGCGGTAGAGGTAGGGCGTGTCGAGCGCCGCGATCGGCGCGTAAAGCGGTGCCAGCGCTCCCGCGGTGTTGTGCGAGATCGGAACCGCCCCGGTCGAGACGCCTTCGGCCAGTTCCTTGATCGAGCCCAGCTGCGACGATGGGAACACCTGGATATCGACCTCGCCGCCAGAGGCTGTCTTGACCGCCTCGGAAAACCAGACCGCCTGCTGCCCGTTGATGCTGGTGGGCGAGTTCATGTGGCCGTAACGCAGCGTTGTGCCCGCGGCCAGCGCATGGCGCGGCAGCCCAAGCGTGGCAAGGCCGGTCGCCCCGGCCACCGCGAACCCCGATGTCTGAAGAAAGCCCCTGCGGGACATCGCCTCCCTGGTCATTCCCCGATCCTCCCCGATCCGGTCGCCGGGCCACGATGACCCGGCATGATGTCCATCGACCGGCAGACCAAGCCTCCCCTCCTCGGGATGCGGGCGCCATTCCGCCTTAAATATATGTATTTAAAGCGAAAAATGTAAGTCTGGTCGATTTGTGGTTTGATCGTAGGAAGCGGGGGCTGTACCGTCAAATCCAATTCTATGATGGTTTTTGATGGGTTTTCAGAAAGGATCATGTTCCGATGCCGCGCAAGACGGGGCCGCTTCTGACCGATATCGCCCGCATCGCTGGTGTCTCGCCCGCGACGGTGGACCGGGTGCTCAACCGCCGTCCCGGGGTGCGCGAGGCGACGGCGCGGCGGGTTCTGCGGGCGGCGGCCGACACCGGTTACCTCGACGAGGCGGAGATCGGCGCCGCCCTGCGCCCGCGGCCCCTGCGGCTGGTGTTCCTGCTGCCCGCGGGTACCAATCCCTACCTGCGGCTGCTGGGCGACACGGCCAAGCGGCTGGCGGCCAATCCGGGCGATGCCAATGCCACGGTGCGCTGCTTCTTCATCGACAGCTTCAACCCCGAGGCGCTGGCCGAGGCCCTGCTGCGACACGGCGAAAAGGCCAGCGGCGTCGCCTTCATGGCGATCGATCACCCGCTTGTGCGCGAGGCGGTCAACGCGCTGGTGGCGAAGGGCAAGCAGGTGGTGACGCTGGTGTCCGACATCTCCAACGCCGCGCGCACGGCCTATGTCGGCCTAGACAACCGCTCCGTCGGACGGACGGCGGCGCACCTGATGGGGCGGTTCGTCGGGCGCGGCGGCGGGTCGGTCGCGCTGATCGCTGCCAGCCGCACCTACCGCGCGCACGAGGAGCGCGAGATGGGCTTTCTCGGGCTGATGGAGGAGGATTTCCCCGGCCTTCGCGTGGTCGGCGTGCGCGAAGGCCACGACGACCGCGACGAGAACTACCGCCACACCCTGCGCCTGATCGCCGAATATCCCGACCTCGTGGGGATCTACAACGTCGGCGGCTCGTCCGACGGGATCGCCCGCGCGCTGCGCGAGAAGGGGCGCGGGACAGAGGTGGTGTTCATCGGCCACGGGCTGACGCCCGACACCCGGCGCAACCTGGTCGAGGGGGTGATGGACGTCGTCCTGACCCAGAGCCCGGAACTCGTGGCGCTGAACGCGATGCAGATCATCCGCAACGCGGCGGAGGGCAGCGCGGCAGAGGCCGGCGTGCCCCGGCTGGCGATCGAGGTGGTGGTGAAGGAAAACCTTCCCTGAGCCAAAGGGCCGGTCCTGCGGCGGGCACGATGTGCGCCGGTCCGGCGGTGGGAGGGGCGCCCCTAGCGCCACTCTTGGCCCATTTCGGCGATAAACGAAGGCGGCGCCGAAGGGCCGCGCCTGCGCGGGCCTCAGATCTGCAGGTGGCGGAGGATGCGGGAATGGGCGTCGGCCCCGGCAGGACCGGCGTCGTCGATCGTGCCGAGCTTGAGCACCGCCCAACGATCGGCGATGCCGAGCGCGAAGTCGAGGTTCTGCTCGACCAGAAGGATCGTCGTGCCGCGGCTGCGGCGTTCCTCGCGCAGGGCCTCGGCGATGCGGGCGATCACGGTGGGCTGGAGGCCTTCGGAGATCTCGTCGATCAAAAGGAGGCGTGGCTCGGTCATCAGGGCGCGGGCGATGATCAGCATCTTCTGCTCGCCCCCGGACAGCGTACCCGCCTTCTGCGCCAGCCGGTCGGCAAGGAAGGGGAAGTGCCCATAGACCCGCTCAAGCGCGGAGGGAAGGTGGGCGTCTCCCGGAAGGGCAAGGCGCAGGTTGTCGCGGATCGAAAGATCCTGAAACAGCGGCTGGTCCTGCGGCGCATAGCCGATGCCGGCGGCAATCAGGGCACGCGGTTCCGCGCCGGTGATCTCTGCCCCCTCGTAACGGATCCGGCCGGCGCTGGCGCGGATCGCGCCGAGGATCGTCTTCAGCAGGGTCGTCTTGCCCATCCCGTTCTTGCCCATCAGCGCGAAAATCTCGCCCTCGCGGATGTCGAGCGACACGCCGCGCAGCACGTCGATCGCACCGTAGCCGCTTGTCACCCCGTCGAGAGAAAGCTTCACCGTGGCGTCCTGCAAGGCCTCAGCCATGGTCGCCCCCCGAATAGATCCGCTTGACGATGTCGTCGTTGACCACCTCCTCGACCGTGCCGTCGAGGACCAGACGGCCCTGATGCAGCACCACGATCCGGCTGGAAATGTCGCGCACGAAGTCGAGGTCGTGCTCGACCAGGATGGCGGCAAGGCCCAGCTCCGAGGTGAGGGTCTGCAGCACGGTGCCGATGGTGGTCCGCTCGGCCTTGGTCAGCCCCGCGGTCGGTTCGTCGAGCAGGATCAGCGCGGGTTCCAGGGCCACCACCATGGCAAGCTCGAGGCTCTGCTTCTGGCCGTGGGAAAGCAGCGAGACCTCGGCCCCCAGCTGCCGGTCGAGGCCGGTCAGGCGGAGGATCTCGATCGCCGGCTGCGGCAGGGCGAGGGTGTCGCGGCGGCGGGTGAAGCTGGGGCGTTCATGGGCCGCGCGCGCCATGCGCAGGCATTCGGCCACGGTCAGGCTTTCGAAGACCGACGCCACCTGGAACTTGCGCCCGATGCCGCGGGCGACGATGCGGTTCGGCACGAGGCCCGTGATGCTTTCGCCGTTGACCCGCACGGTGCCGCCGCTGGCCGCCTGCCCGTCAGTCATGCAGCGCATCAGCGTGGTCTTGCCCGCACCGTTGGGGCCGACGAGGCTTACCAGTTCGCCCGGTCGGACTGTGAGGGTAATGTCCTCGAGCACCTTGTGGCTGCCATAGGCCTTCTCCAGCCGCTCGATCTGCAGAAGCGGCGCGTCGGAGGCCGGTCCCCGCGCCCTGCGCGCAATCGGCACCAGTGCGGGAGCGGCGGCGGCAGGACCCTTGCGGACCCGCCGCCAGCCGGTCACCAGCGCGGCAAGGCCATTCGGCATGAAGATGATCATCACGACGAACATCAGCCCCACGACCAGCTGCCACAGGAACGGAAGCTGCCCGGACAGCTGAGCGCTGAGATAGTCGATCGCCACCGCCCCCAGTGCCGGGCCGATGATCGTGCCGCGTCCGCCGAGCGCGGTCCAGACCACCAGCTGGGTGCCGAAGACAAAGCCGGTATTCTCCGGCGCGACCACGCCCGAGGCGTTGGCGTAGAGGAACCCCGCGATACCCGTCACCCCCGCCAGCACGGTGGTCAGCGCGATCTTCACCGCCTGGGTGTTGATCCCGAGATAGGCGCAGCGCGTCTCGTTGTTGCGGATCGCGGTCAGCACCCGCCCGGCGTCGGAGCGCACGAACACGAGGGCCGCGAAGACCACCGCGACAAGGCAGAGCCCCGCCAGACGGAAGAAGCCGCCAAGGCTCAGGTCCAGCCCGAAATAGCCCACGAGGCCGGAGCTGGAGCCTGTCCACGTCCCGCCGGAATAGATCAGCTGCGTCACCACGATGGGCACGACCAGCGAGATCACCGTCGCGTAGAAATCCGACGAACCGGGATAGAAGGTGAGCCATCCCACCGCGGCGGCCAGCGCGACCGGCACAAGGATCGAGAGCAGAAGCCCCAGGGCCATCAGCCCCGGCCCGCTGCCCATGTGGGTCAGCACCATGGCGGTGGCATAGGCGCCTGCCCCGAAGAAGGCGGCCTGGCCGAAGGTCAGGATCCCGGTGAAGCCCCACAGCAGGTCCACCGTGACCGCAAGGATCGCGAAGATCATCGACCGGGTCAGCACGTTGACGGTGAAGCGGTCGAGGAACAGCGGCGCGAGGATCATCATCGCCGCCGCCGCGATGGCCAGCGCCCCGAGGCGCCAGAGCGGCCCCGGGCGCGCCGGGCCGGCACTGTCGAGCGTGGTGTCAGACACGGGAGAACCCCTTCGGTGAGATGCGCAGGATGATCGCGGCCAGCACGGCCACGGTGATGCCGCCGAGGATGGGGCTGAGGAAAGTCGAGACCAGCACCTGCGCGCCACCCAGGAGGAGGCAGGCCAGTGCCAGCGCGGCAAAGCTCTGCCCCGCGACCATGACCAGCATGAACGACCCCACGAGCCAGGCCAGCCCCATGTTCGGATCGACGCTGGTCAGCGGCGTCAGCAACACCCCCGCCAGCCCGGCGAGACCGCAGCCGATCATGAAGGTGACCCAGCGGATCCGCCGCGTGTCGAGGCCCAGAACATGGGCCAGCGCCTCGTTCATGATCACCGCGCGGGCCGAGAGACCCAGCCGCGTGCCTTCCATCAGCCACGAGAAGCCGAGGCCGATGACGATGGCCGCGCCGAGGGCGAACAGCCGGTAGATCGAATAGGAAGTGCCGAGGATGTCGGCGGTGCCGGGCAGGAGCGGCGCGGTGAATTGCACGTCGCGCCCGAAGCCCAGGGTGATCAGCTGCCCCACCACGATACCCAGCCCCCAGGTCGCAAGGATCGCGTCCAGCGGGCGGGCGTAGAGCGGGCGAACGATGAACCGTTCGGTCAGCCCGCCCAGCACGGCGCCGACCACGAAGGCCACGGGAAAGGCCAGCCACGGCGACCAGCCGAGCTGCCCCACCGCGACGGCGCAATAGGCACCGATCGTCAGCCAGGCGCCATGGGCGAAGTTGATGATCTTCAGCACGCCGAAGATCGTCAGCAGGCCGGTGGCGATCACGAAGAGGATCGCCGCGGTGGTGAGGATGTCGAGGATGAGCGTCATGGTCCGGCCCCCTGGCGGGTGGAGGGGCCACGCGGCCCCTCCGGTCTGGCGATTGTCAGAGGTTCGGGCACTGGTCGCCCGGATCCACGTCCTTGAACGACTTGACCACCTTGACCGAGCCGTCTTTCTGCACCTGGCCCAGATACATGGTCAGCGGCGCATGGTGCTGTTTCGACATGGTGATCGTGCCGCGTGGCCCCTTGTACGAGACCTCTCCCAGCGCCTTGAGCACCGGCCGCGTGTCGGTCGTGCCCGCCTTCTTCAGAGCTGCGGCGTAAAGGTAGACGCCCTCGTATTCCGGCACCGACAGGTCGTTCGGCGTGCGGGCCTTGTCGCCGAACTTCTTCTTCAGCGCGGCCATGAAATCCTTGTTGGCCGTGCTGTCGATCCCGGTGATGTAGGAGGCCGAGATCAGGATGCCCGCGGCATCGGCGCCCATGCTCTTGGCCGTGCCCTCGTCGACGGCAAGGTTGGCGTAGGGGATGGTGACGCCGGCGCTGCGCAGCTGCTTGGTCAGGGTGACGTTCGGCGCCCCGCCAGCAGTCGAGGTGATCAGCGCGTCGGCGCCCGAGGATTTCAGCTTGGAGATGATCGGCGTCCAGTCGGTGCCGTCCATGGGCAGGTATTCCTCGCCCACCACCTTGCCGCCGGTCTTGTCGATGTACTTCCGTGCGAACTCCAGCATGCCGCGGCCGAAAGCATAGTCGGACCCGATCAGGAAGTAGCTCTTGGCGCCCTCGGCCTTGAGGTAATCCACCACCGGCGGCACCTGTTGCTGCGGCACCCAGGCGTCGACATAGAGATAGGGCGAGCAGGAATGCCCCTCGTAGAACGAGGTGTAGATGTAGGGGATCTTGCCCTTGCCGACGATCGGAAGACCGGCGTTGCGCGCCGCGCTCGTCTCCATCGAGATTATGGCGTTCACGTTCTTCTGGAACACGAGCGAGTCGAACGCCTTCTGCGCCCCCACCGCGCCCGAGCCGTCATCGGCAACCACCACCTTCAGCTGACGGCCCAGCACGCCGCCCTTGGCGTTGATCTCGTCCACCGCAAGCTCGGCCGCCTGCACGACCGAGGGCGCAACGACCGAGTTGGCCCCCGACAGGCCCACCGGAATGCCGATCAGGAACGGTTCCTCGGCCATCGCGGGGCCGGCCAGCATGGTGGCTGCAAGAGCGGTAAGAAGAAGTCTCCGTTTCATCGTGTTTTCCCTGTTTCAGATGTTCTGGTTGGGTCGGAGGCCGGGGCCAGCGCAGGCCTCAGCCGTAGACATCGGTGCGGCGGTCGCCGAGGATGTTGTTGAATTCGTTGAGTTGTCTCTTCTCAGCCAGCGCCCCGGGGCTGACGCGGGCGATCAGGATCGCCTCGTCGGTGCGGGGGGCGGGGCCCGCCAGCGGCCAGCCCGTGGCGTCGAGGATCAGGCTCTGCCCGATGAAGGGCTGGCCGCGTTCGGTCCCCACGCGGTCGGCGCAGGCGATGTAGATCCCGTTGGAATGCGCCGCCGCCTTATGGAGCGCGTTGGCCATCGCCTCGACCCCGGGGTCCTGATCCGGCATCGGCACCCAGTTCGTGGGCACGCAGACGATCTCGGCCCCCGCAGCCGTTAGCGTGCGGAAGGTTTCGGGGAACCAGCCGTCGTAGCAGATCGCCATCCCGATCCGCCCGATCGGCGTGTCGAACACCGGCAACCCGAGGTTGCCCGGCTTGAAGAACAGTGTCTCGCGGTTCCACAGGTGCAGCTTGCGGTAGGCGCCGATGAAGCCCTCCGGCCCACAGAGCATGGCCGAGTTGTAGAACACCCCCTCCGCCGCCTCGGCGAGCCCCGAGACGATGTAGACCCCCAGCTCCCAGGCCAGTGCGATCAACCGCGCCGCACTTTCACCGTCGGGGATCGGGCGGGCAAGCCGCGCGGTTTCCTCCGGGCTTTCGAAGACATAGCCGCTGTCGGCGAGTTCCGGTAGAACGATCAACCCCGCGCCCCTGTCATGGGCGGTGCGGATCCGATCCTCCATCGCGTCGAGGTTGCGGTCGGGATCACCGAAGAGGGGTTCGTACTGGATGCAGGCGAGTGTGATGTCTGGGCGTTCCGCCATGAGCTCCTCAAAACGCAAAAAAGCCCCTGGCGCGGTCGCGACCGCGGATCAGGGGCTGCATAGCCAAGATGTGAGACGGCAACCTTGCCGTCGAGCAAACATGCTCTTGTTCGTTCAGGCTGACACGGCACCCCGACCCGTTCAAGACGAAGATATGGGCGAAGGAGCGGAAAATGCTCCTACTTTTTCGGCGCCCGTGAATCGCCGCGACCGAGGCCCAGCCGTGCCATGGTCTCGTAGGCCGCGACGATCTCCTCGGCGATGGAGATCAGCGTGACGCGCTCGGCCGTGGCCTGGTCGCGCAGAAGGCGGTAGGCCGCGTCTTCCTCCATCCCCTGCACGTCGATCAGCAGACGGATCGCCCGGTCGACCAGCCGGCGGCCCTTCAGCGTGTCCTCAAGCTTGCGGACCTTGGCCGAGAGTTGCGCCTCGTAGCGGTGGCGATAGAGCGCCAGGGTGAACTGGGTCAGGATGCCCAGGGGGCGCAGCGGCTTGCTCAGCACGCCATGGGCGTTCAGGTCGTAGATCGCCTTGAGCGTGGTCGGGCTCTCGTAGGTGGCGATGGCGATGAGGGCGAGGTCGCGCGCCTCGATCGTCGCCGCGATCTCCTCGACCGGGGCATCGTCGACGCTGACGAACAGCGTGTCGATCTCTTCGGGCAGGTGGCGCGGCACAGGCCAGGCCATCGCCACCTCGCAACCCAGCCGCCGGAGGTGGTCGCGCAACAGCGCGCCATCCTCGTCGTCGGGATGCAGGACAAGCACGCGGGCGCGCCGCAGCTCCTCCATGATCCGCCGCGCGCCCTTCATGCCCATTCCCTCAGAGACGCTTCCTCGAACCGCGTCGTGGCAAGGTAGGGATCGGGCCGCGTGGGGGCGCCCCCGCCCCAGACAATGTCGAACAGTCCGTCGGCCCGCACCCGGCCGATCCGCGGCGTCAGCCACAGGGGGCGGGTCTCGGGATCGACGCGCACCCGGCCCTCGGGCATGTCGAATTCCTCGCCCATCAGCGCGCGGCCGATGCGCCCGGGGTCCATCTGCCCCACCCGCGCCAGCCCTCGCGCGAAAAGGTGAACCTGCATGTAGGCCACCTCGGACCAGGTCGATGTCCGCTCTGCCGAGCCATAGCGGCCGTGGTAGGCGGCGGTGAAACGGCGGTTGGCGTCGTTCTCCAGCGTCTGGAAATAGGTGGCCGCGAGGATGTGGCCGTCGCAATGCGCGGGGCCGATATGGGCGATCTCGCTTTCCGCCATGGTCAGACTTGCCACCGGATGCGCGGCCCGGTCGATCCCGGCCCGGTCATAGAGCCGGTAGAAGGCATGGGCCGAGGTTCCGATCACGGTCGAGAACACCGCGTCGGGCCGGGCGATGCGGATGGCGTCGATCAACTCTTCCACCGCCGGACCGGTGGCGCCGAGGGGAAGGTAGACCTCTCCCGCCACCTCGCCGCCCTTCGATTCGATCAGGTCCCGCATCACGCGGTTCGATTCGCGCGGGAAGATGTAATCCGAGCCCACGAAGAAGATCCGCCGCCCATGATGCGCCAGCAGGTATTCGGCCAGCGGCAGGCAGGTCTGGTTCAGCGTGGCGCCGGTGTAGAGCAGGTTCTCGCAATATTCGAACCCCTCGTACATCGAGGGGTAGAACAGCAGGCCGTTGTAGCGCTCGATGATCGGCAGCACCGCCTTGCGGCTGGCCGAGGTGGAGCAGCCGAAGATCACGTCGATCTCGTCTTCCGCCAGCATCCGCCGGGCGAGCGCGCGGAAGGCCGCGCTTTCCGCCCCGGGGTCGTAGCTGACGGGTACCAGGGGCCGCCCGAGAACACCGCCCGCTTCGTTGATCTCCTCGACCGCGAGGAGCGTGCCGCGCAGATGGTCGCGCTCGGTCACGTGCGTCGTCCCGCTTTGCGAGAAGAGTACGCCGATACGCCAGCCGTCCTGGGTTTCCGATGCCAACCGCCTGCCCTTTCGCTCCCGTCCAGTGCCGGGTTCGGCAGGACTCCTCCGACTGATAGCGCAACGGCGCGGCAGGCCCAAGCCGCTCTGCCCGGGCGCCGAGGGCGGGGCGCGGATCGCGATGGCGGCCGGGCCCGCGAAGGCCCGGCCGCCGGAACAGGGGGGACGCGGGAGGTGTCCGTTCCCGCGCGTCGGCCTCAGCCGTCCTTGTAGTAGTAGCTGTAGCCGTTCAGCGCCGGCGCGCCGCCGAGGTGGGCGTAGAGCACGCGCGACCCCTTGGGGAAGAACCCCTTGCGGGTCAGGTCGATCAGGCCCTGCATCGATTTCCCCTCGTAGACCGGGTCGGTCATCATGGCCTCGGTCTGCGCCGCGAGGCGGATCGCGTCGTTGGTTTCCTCGGAGGGCACGCCGTAGGCCGGGTAGGCGTAATCCTCGTTGATGACGATCTCGTCGTCGCGGACCTTGCGGCCAAGACCCACGAGATCGGCCGTGTTGTCGACGATCCCGCGCACCTGCGCGCGGGTCTGTTCCGGCGTGGCCGAGGCGTCGATGCCGATCACCCGGTCGGCGCGGTCTTGCGCGGCGAAACCCACGATCATGCCGCCCTGGGTCGAGCCGGTGACGACGCAGACGACGATGTAGTCGAAGGTGAACCCCAGCGACTTCTCCTGCTCGGCCACTTCCTCGGCGAAGCCGATGTAGCCCAGGGCGCCGTACTTGTGCACCGAGGCGCCGGCAGGAATGGCGTAGGGCTTGCCGCCCGAATCCTTGACCGACTGGATCGCGTCTTCCCAGCTCTTGCGGATGCCGATGTCGAAACCGTCCTCGACCAGCCGGCTGTCGGCGCCCATCAGGCGGGTCATCAGGATGTTGCCGACGCGGTCATAGACGGCATCGTAATGCGGCACCCACTTTTCCTGGATCACCACGCATTTCATGCCGATCTTGGCCGCCGTCGCCGCGACCATCCGGGTGTGGTTCGACTGCACGCCACCGATGGACACAAGCGTGTCGGCGCCCGAGGCGATGGCATCCGGCACGATGTATTCCAGCTTGCGCAGCTTGTTGCCGCCCATTGCCAGGCCCGAGTTGCAGTCGTCGCGCTTGGCATAGATCTCGACCTCGCCCCCCAGCGCCGCGCTGAGACGCGGAAGGTGTTCGATCGGGGTCGGGCCGAAGGTCAGCGGGTAGCGCTCGAATTTGTCGAGCAGGGACATGAGGAACTCCTTGTTGGGTCGTATCACATGCCGCCAGACTAGCGAAAACTTGGTGAAATGTGCTTTCCAAATGGCCTCATATTTTTCTATTATAAAAAATCATTGGCACTTTATTTCTACCTTACTTCTCATAATGGGGCGAGTTTTTGGAAGATTCTTCCACCCATGACATCGACAGAATCGACCGCAACATCCTGCGGCTTCTGCAGCAGGACGGGCGGCTGACCAATGCCGAGATCGCAGAGCGGGTGAACATCAGCCCGGCGACCTGCCATCGGCGGATCCGGCGGCTCTTCGACGGGGGGCATGTGATGGGCGTGCGCGGACGGATCAATCCGCAGTCGATCGGGCTGGGCACGCTGGTGATGGTCGGCGTCGTACTGGACCGCTCGACCCCCGACAGCTTTGCCGCCTTCGAAGAAGCGGTGACCGGGATGAAGGAGCTGCTGGACTGTCACCTCGTCGCCGGGGATTTCGATTACCTGCTGAAGATCCGGGTGCGCGACATGGCCGATTTCAACCTGCTGCACAGCCGGATGCTGATCGCCCTGCCCGGGGTGCGCCAGATCCGCAGCTTCTTCGTCATGAAGGAGGTGAAGGACAACGCGCCGCTTCCGCTCTGAACGCCGCGCGGCGGGGCGTCGGTCCGCACGTGTGTGTTGGGGGGCGAGTTAAACCTTGCCCGATGCCGCAGCTTCCTCTATCGGCCACAACTATTGTAATGCAATAATGGCATCTGATGAGCAGTAACGATTCCCCGAAGCGCGATGCCTTGATGATCGCCTCCCTTTTCCGCGCGACAGAAGTGATGGAGCTGTTCTCGCGGCCCCCCCACGCCTTGGGCCTGACAGAGGTCGCCAGGCAGACGGGGATGGAACGCAGCGCGGTGCAAAGGGTGCTCTACACCCTGCACGCGGCGGGATGGCTGCACAAGGATCCGGTCTCGCGGCGCTATTCCCCTTCGATCCGGTTTCTCGAAGGGGCGTTCGGCTACCTCGTCTCGGATCCGCTGATGCAGAATGCCTCACCGCATGTCATCTCGCTCTCGCGCGAGACCCGCGAGACGGTGAACGTCGCGCGGCTGGATGGCACCGACATCGTCTATGTCTCCCGTCTTCCGGCACGGCGCGCGGCCTATGTTTCAACGGTGGTCGGCAGGCGGCTGCCGGCGCTGAACACCTCGTCGGGGCGGGCCGTGCTGTCGACCCGCTCCGAGGCCGAGATCGACGAGGCCTGCGCCACCTGGCCGCTGGGCACCTATCTTGCCACCACGACCACGGACCGCACGCTGATCCGCGACCAGATCCACGAGGCCCGCGCCGTGGGCTATGCCGTCGCCGAAGAGCAGCTGCTGCCGAACGAGCTCGATATCGCGGCACCGATCCGGGACCTCTCGGGCGTGGCGATCGGCTCCGTCCAGATCGCCGTGTCGAACCTGCGCTGGGATCGCGCGCGCCTGCGCACGGAGCTGGCCCCTGCCCTCGTCGATGCCTCCAAGGCGATCACGCCCCCCCAGGACACCCGGGACTGAGAATCGAATTTATTTCATTGCAATAACCGAAATACGCATAGCGTTAACAAGGTGCGAAAAATTCCGTCATTCGGAACCTTTTGCTGACGTGACAGCGGTCAATTGACGCAGCTGACGCCAAGATCACGGACTTGAGAGTTCCCGCTCAGCCTGCGGCACACCCATCGTTGGATCAGGGCCCCGCAGATGGGTCCGCATCACCGAACGCAACAGGGAAAGACTATGACCTCACATTCTTCGCCATCCGTCTGGATGGCCTCGATTGGCGCTGCCGTGCTCTCGTCCGTCGTGGCCTTCGGTAGCCCCGCGCGCGCCGAGACCACGATCACGGCGGTCATGGAATCGGGCGTCCGCGTGACCGACCCGATCCTGACCACCGCGCATATCACGCGCGACTTCGCCTACATGATCTACGACACGCTGCTGGGCATGAACTCGAAATTCGAGGTCGAGCCGCAAATGGCCTCGGTCAAGATTTCGGACGACAAGCTGACCTACACCTTCACCCTGCGCGACGGGCTGAAATGGCATGACGGCAGCGACGTGAAGCCCGACGATTGCGTGGCATCGCTGGAACGCTGGATGAAGCGCGACAGCGGCGGGCAGCTGATCCACGACGATATGGCCTCGCTCAAGGTCACCGGCGACAAGACCTTTGCCCTGACGCTGAAGAAGCCCTTCGCACCGGCGCTGCAGATCCTGGCCAAGCCGTCGTCGCTGGTGCCCTTCATGATGCCGAAGAAGGTGGCCGAGACGCCCGCCGACCAGCCGATCAAGGGCTTCGACGGCTCGGGCCCGTTCAAGGTGGTCGACTTCAAGCCCGGCGTGAAGGTCGTCTTCGAGAAGTTCAAGGACTACAAGCCCGCGCCCGGCAAGGCGGATTGGTTCGCGGGGGGCAAGGTCGCCGATGTGGACAAGGTCGTGTGGGAAACGATGCCCGACAGCCAGACCGCAATCAACGCGCTGATGTCGGGGGAGATCGACTTCTACCAGACGCCCTCCTACGATCTTCTGCCGGTGCTGCAGGCCAACCCGGAACTTACCGTCAAGGTGATGGACAAGACCGGCAGCCAGTTCATCGGCCGGATGAATTTCCTCTACCCGCCGTTCAACAACAAGAAGCTGCGCCAGGCGGCGCTGGCGGCCTTCGACCAGAAGGACTTTCTCGACGCCGCGGTCGGTCACCCCGAATACTTCCAGAAATGTGGCGCGACGATGGGCTGCGGCACGCCCTACGGCTTCGCCGATGGATCAGAGACACTGACTCATGGCGGCGACATGGCGAAGGCCAAGAAGCTGCTGAAGGAAGGCGGCTACGACGGCACGCCGATTGTGATCCTGCAACCGACGGACAACGCCTCGATCACCACACAGCCGCTGGTCGCGGCGCAGCTGCTGCGCAAGGCCGGCTTCAAGGTGAAGCTCGAGCCGATGGACTGGCAGTCGGTGGTGATCCGACGGGCGAGCAAGGCCAAGCCCTCGGAAGGCGGCTGGAACATGTTCTTCACCGGCTGGGAGATCCCCGAGATCAACACGCCGCTGAACAACCCGATGCTGAACGCCCGCGGCGACCAGGCCTGGTTCGGCTGGCCCAAGGACGAGAAGTTCGAAGGCCTGCGTAAAGAGTTCATGGACGCCAGCGACGAAGCCGGGCGCAAGGCCGCGGCCGAGAAGATCCAGTCCTACGCGATGGATGACGTGCTGTTCGTGCCGCTGGGCCAGTACACCTCGCCCTGGGCATGGTCGAACAAGCTTTCGGGCATCCCGGACACGCCCTTCCCGGTGTTCTGGGGCGTCTCGAAGAAGGACTGATCTTCGGTCCTGACGGCGCGCGCAGGGGTCTTCCTTCCCTCCCCCCGCGCGCGCCGACCCCTCCCGGTCAAGGAGCCTCTTCTCATGCGCGGCTACATCACACGGCGTGTCCTCGCCACGATCCCGGTCCTTCTGGTGGTCGCGGTCTTCGTCTTCCTGCTCTTGCGGCTGACACCCGGCGACCCCGCGGCGATCATCGCGGGCGACACCGCGACCGACGCCCAGATCGCGGCGATCCGGCACAACCTCGGGCTCGATCAGCCGATCGTGGTGCAGTTCGCGCTCTGGGTCGGCCAGTTGCTGCATGGCAATTTGGGCACCTCTATCCTGTCGGGAAAGACCGTCGCGTCGCTGATCGCCGACCGCGCGCCCCCGACGATCTGGCTGGCGACGATCACCATGGTGCTGACGATCGTCGTCGCGGTGCCGATGGGCGTGCTGGCCGCCTGGCGCCACAAGACATGGGTGGATCACCTGATCATGTCGCTGTCGGTGCTTGGCTTTTCCGTTCCGGTCTTCGTCATCGGCTACCTGCTGATCGGCCTGTTCGCGGTCGACCTGCACTGGTTCCCGGTGCAGGGCTACACCCCCCCGAGCCAGGATTTCTGGGCCTTCCTGCAAAAGATGATCCTGCCCGCGATCACGCTGGCCTCGATCTATGTCGCGCTGATCGCACGGATGACGCGCGCCAGCCTTCTGGACGTGCTGGGCGAGGATTACGTCCGCACCGCCCGCGCCAAGGGGATCGCCGAGCGCAAGGTGCTGTTCCGCCACGCCCTGCGCAATGCCGCAATCCCGGTGATGACGGTGATCGGCACCGGCTTTGCCCTGCTGATCTCGGGCGTGGTGGTCACCGAAAGCGTGTTCAACATCCCCGGCCTCGGCCGGCTGACGGTCGATGCGATCTTTTCGCGCGACTACCCGACGATCCAGGCGCTGATCCTGCTGACCTCGGGGATCTACATCGCGGTCAACCTGCTGATCGACCTGTCCTACACCCTGCTCGACCCGAGGATCCGCTACTGATGGCCTCTGAGACCACCCCCATCCGCGCGCGTCTGCGCCTGCCCACACACCTGCTCCGCCCGGGCGGCGGCGGCTTCGGCATGGTGCCGATGATCGCCTCGGTCGTGCTGGCGCTAATCGTGCTCGCCGCGCTGTTCGCGCCCTTCATCACGCTGCACGACCCGGTGCAGATGTCTCCCGCCCAGCGGCTGAAACCACCCTCGGCCGGCTTTCCCCTGGGCACCGACGCCTATGGCCGCGACCTGATGGCAAGGGTGATCTACGGTGCGCGGGTCTCGCTGATCATCGGGATCGGGGCGTCGATCTGCTCGGTGGTGATCGGCCTCGCCATCGGCCTCGTGTCGGGCTTCTTCCGCTACGCGGACGCGGTGGTCATGCGGATCATGGACGGGCTGATGGCGATGCCCTCTGTCCTTCTGGCGATCGCCATCGTCTCGCTGGTAGGCCCGTCGATCTGGACCGTGATGTTCGCCATCACCATCCCCGAGATCCCCCGCGTCGTGCGCCTCGTGCGGTCCATCGTGCTGGCCGCGCGGGATGAACCCTATGTCGAGGCCGCGATCGCCGCGGGCACCTCGCTGCCCCGCATCTTGTGGCGGCACCTGATGCCCAACACCTTCGCGCCGCTGTCGGTACAGGCCACCTATGTCTGCGCCTCGGCGATCCTGACAGAGGCGATCCTGTCCTTCCTGGGCGCCGGGGTCTCCACCGAGACGCCGACCTGGGGCAACATCATGGCCGAGGGGCGGATGTATTTCCTGATCAAACCGGAACTCATCTTCTGGCCCGGCCTCGCGCTGTCGCTGTGCATCCTGTCGATCAACCTGATCGGGGACGCCGCCCGCGACATCCTCGACCCCCGCATGGCCCGCCGCAAGGAGTGACCCACATGCCAGCCGTGAATATCGAAAACCTGCGCGTGGCCGTCACCCGCGGCGGCCCCGAGGTCGTCAAGGGCATCTCACTGACCATCGAACGGGGCGAGACAGTGTGCCTTGTGGGCGAAAGCGGATCGGGCAAATCCGTCACCTCGCTGGCCGCGATGGGCCTTCTGCCCAAGGGCAGCCTGGAGATTCGGGGCGGCAAGATCGAGATCGACGGCGAGGATGCGCTGGCCGCCTCCCCCGCCGCGCTGCGCCGGATGCGGGCCTCGAAGATGGCGATGATCTTTCAGGAGCCGATGACCGCGCTGAACCCGGTGATGCGGGTGGGCGACCAGATCGACGAGGTGCTCAAGGAGCACACGAAGATGCCCGCGCCGGAGCGCGAGAAGCGGGTGCTCGACATCCTCGAACAGGTGGGCCTGCCCGACATCGCGCGCGTCCGGATGAGCTTTCCGCACCAGCTTTCGGGCGGGCAGCGCCAGCGCATCATGATCGCCATGGCGCTGGTGCTGGAACCCGTCCTGCTGATCGCCGACGAACCCACGACCGCGCTGGACGTGACGACGCAGAAACAGATCCTGAAGCTGATCAAGGACTTGCAGGTGGACCACGGCACTGCGGTGCTGTTCATCACCCACGACATGGGCGTGGTGTCGGAAATCGCCGACCGGGTCTATGTGATGAACCACGGCGACATGGTCGAGGATGGACCGATCGGCGCCCTGCTGCGCACGCCGCAGAAGGAATACACGCGCAAGCTCCTTTCCGCGGTGCCCTCGCTGGTGCCCCGCCCGGGGCGGGAAAAGCCGCAGAAGGCGCCGGTTCTCGACGTCAACAACCTTGAAAAGATCTATGGCGCGACCAGCCTTTTCGCCAAGGCGGCGGGGACGCGCGCGGTGGATGACGTCAGCTTCAACATCCTGCCCGGCCGCACGCTGGGGATCGTCGGCGAAAGCGGCTCGGGCAAGTCGACCGTGGCGCGCTGCATCATGCGGCTGATCGACCCGAGCAAGGGGCAGGTCCGCATCGACGGCACCGACATCGTGGGGTTTTCCCGGCAGGGGCTACAGCCGCACCGAGCCAAGTTCCAGATGGTGTTTCAGGATCCCTACCGCTCGCTCAATCCGCGGCTGACGGTGGGAGAAAGCATCATCGAGGCGCCTGTGAACTACGGCATTTCCCGCACCCTGGCGATGGAGCGCGCGCGCGAATTGATGGTCGAGGTGGGCCTGCCCGCCGACGCCGTGGGGCGCTATCCGCACCAGTTCTCGGGCGGGCAGCGCCAGCGCATCGCCATCGCCCGCGCAGTGGCGATGGAGCCGAAATTGCTGGTCGCGGACGAGGCCGTCTCGGCCCTGGACGTCTCGGTCCAGGCGCAGGTGCTGGACCTTCTGGACCGGCTGCAACGCAAGTCGGGCTTCGGCATGCTGTTCATCACCCACGACCTGCGGGTCGCGGCCCAGATCTGCGACGAGGTGGTGGTGATGAGCCGCGGCAAGATCGTCGAGGCCGGCCCCGCCGACCGCGTTCTGGGTGCGCCGTCCGATCCCTACACAAGGTCGCTGATCGACGCGGCGCCCGGACGCGACTGGGATTTCGCCAATTTCCGGCCCATGGCCAGGGCGGAGGGCGCATGATGGCAAAGCGTGTCGCTGTCGGCGGTTTCCTGCATGAAACCAACACTTTCGCCCCCACCAAGGCCGGGCTTGACGATTTCCTCGGCGGCTCGGGCGCGATCCCGATGAGCCGGGGCGACCAGATCCTCGCGATCCCGCCCACCGCCAACCAGTCGATCGCCGGCGCCCTGGCCCATGCCGCCCGCGTGGGGTGGGAGGTGGTGCCGACGCTCTGGTGCGCGGCCAGCCCCTCGGCCCACGTGACGGAGGAGGCCTACGAGACGATCACCGCCGAGATCATCGGCCGGATCGCCGCCGCGCTGCCGCTCGACGGGATCTACCTCGACCTGCACGGCGCGATGGTGGCCGAACATGTCGACGACGGCGAGGGAGAGCTTCTGGCGCGGCTACGTGCCGTGGTGGGCGACATCCCGATCGTCGTCAGCCTCGATCTTCACGCCAACGTCACGCCGCGGATGGTCGAGACGGCCGATGTCCTCGACAGCTACCGCACATACCCGCATGTCGACATGCGCGAGACCGGGGCGCGCGGCGCGCGGGCGCTTGACCTTCTGATGGCGGGCGAGTCGCTGGAAAAGGCCTTTCTCCAGGCGCCCTACCTCTCGGCCATCTCGTGGCAATGCACCGACATGGAGCCCGCCCGCGGCCTCTACGCCGAGATGGAGGAGCTGGGCGCGGGCCTGCCCTCCATCAGCTTCAACATGGGGTTCCCGGCCGCGGATTTCGCCGATTGCGGCATGTCCGTCACCGCCTACGGCCCCGGCGCGACCGAAACGGCCCGCGCGCTGATGGACCGGATCGAGGCGGCCGAACCCGCCTTTGCCGGCGAAGTGTTGACACCCTCCGAGGCCGTGGCCCGCGCCAAGGATCTGGCGCAGGCGGCCACCCGGCCGGTGATCATCGCCGACACGCAGGACAACCCCGGCGCGGGCGGCGACAGCAACACCACCGGCATGCTGCACGCGCTGATCGCGGCGCGGGCCGAGAATGCCCTGCTCGGCGGGCTTTACGATCCGCAGGCGGCGATGGCGGCCCATGCCGTGGGGGTGGGCGCGGAAGTGGAGATCACGCTGGGCGGCCAGTCGGGTGGCGACCCGCCGGTCGCGGCGCGCTTCACGGTCGAGGCGCTCTCGGACGGCGTGTTCGAGGCGAAGGGCCCCTATTACGGCCGGCGCCGCATGACCCTTGGCCCCTCGGCCGCGCTACGCATCGGTGGTGTCCGGATCGCGGTGGTCTCGGCCAAGTGCCAGATGGCCGACCGCGAGATCTTCCGCCACCTCGGCTTGCATCCCGAGGAGGCCTCGATCATCGTCGTGAAAAGCTCGGTCCATTTCCGGGCCGATTTCGCGCCCATCGCCGAAACCATCCTCGTTGCCGCCGCCCCCGGCCCGATGGCCGTCGACCCGGCCCTTCTGCCCTGGCGCCGGCTGCGCCCCGGATTACGGCTTTCCCCCGGGGGAGCCGCGTTTTCACCAGACGACCTGTCCTCCAAGGAGACCCAGAATGCCAACGCTTGAGCGCATCGAAGCCTTTGCCGACGACCTGACCGCGATCCGCCGCGATTTCCACGAACACCCGGAGCTGGGGTTCCAGGAGGTGCGGACCTCGGGCAAGGTCGCCGAGATGCTGGAAAGCTGGGGGATCGAGGTCACCCGCGGCATCGGCAAGACCGGCGTGATCGGCGTGCTGGAAGGCAACCGACCGGGCAAGACCATCGGGTTGCGCGCCGACATGGACGCCCTGCCGATCCATGAGCAGACCAACCTGCCCTATGCCTCGAAGACCCCCGGCGTGATGCATGCCTGTGGCCACGACAGCCACACGACGATGCTCTTGGGGGCCGCGCGCTACCTCGCCGAGACCCGCGATTTCGCAGGCAAGGCGGTGTTCATCTTCCAGCCGGCGGAAGAGGGCCTGGGCGGTGCGCGGGCGATGATCGCCGACGGGCTTTTCGACAAGTTCCCCTGTGACGAGCTCTACGGCATCCACAACTCGCCCTTCCACGATCCGGGCGTCTTCGGGGTGAAGAAGGGCGCGGCCATGGCGGGGGCCGATTTCTTCGACATCACGATCACCGGAAAGGGTAGCCACGGCGCCCGGCCCGAGGGGTCGAAGGACCCGGTGGTGATCGGCGCGGGGCTGGTGAAGGAGATCCAGTCCATCGTCTCGCGCAATCTGCCGCCGACCCATCCGGTGGTGGTGTCGATCACCCAGTTCCACGCAGGGTCCGCCTACAACGTCATCCCCGAGACGGGCACGCTGTCGGGCACCGTGCGGTACTTCGACATCGAGGACGAGAAGCTGGTGGCGGAACGGATGCGGGCGATCTGCGCGGGTTTCGCGATCGCCCATGACTGCCAGATCGACGTGGACATCCGCAACGTCTTCGACGTGCTGATGAACGACGACCAGCGCTCCGATGACCTGCTGGCCGCGGCCACCGATGTGGTGGGGCCCGAGAAGGCGCAGCTCAAGGACGACCTTGCCATGGGGTCCGAGGACATGGCCGACATGCTGCGCATCGTGCCCGGTGCCTATGCCACGCTGGGCCATGGCGGCAACGTGGCGCTGCACAACCCTGCTTTCGTCTTCGACGACGAGGCGCTGCCGGTGGGGGCCTCGTTCTTTGCACGCATGGTCGAGATGCGGGGGGCGGCATGACCCTGCCCGACCTGCCCTTCGACGAAGACGCGATGATCGCGGGGCTGAAGCCGTGGGTGGAATGCGAAAGCCCCACCTACGACCCCGCCGCGGTGGGTCGAATGATGGAGATGGTCGCCTTCGACTGCGCCCAGATGGGCGCGCAGGTCGAGATGCTTCCGCCCCGCGGCGGTTGCGGCCCCTCGGTCCGCGCCCGCATGCCGCACGCCGACATGGGCGCGCCTGGGATCCTGGTGTCGGGCCATTTCGACACGGTCCACCCGGTGGGCACCTTGGCGAAGAACCCGTTCCGGCAGGAGGGCGGCAAGGTCTACGGCCCCGGCATCCTCGACATGAAGGGCGGCAATTACATCGCGCTGGAGGCGATGCGGCAGCTGATGGCCGCGGGGATGGAGACGCCCCTGCCCGTCACCTATCTCTTCACCCCGGACGAAGAGATCGGCACCCCCGCCACCCGCAGCCTGATCGAGAACGAGGCGCTGCGCAATCGCTACTTCCTCTGCCCCGAGCCCGCGCTGCCGGACAACGGGGTGACGACCGGGCGCTACGCCATCGCCCGGTTCGAGATCACCGCCGAGGGCAAGCCCAGCCATGCGGGCGCCAAGCTCAAGGACGGCGTATCGGCGGTGCGCGAACTGGCGCGCCGGATCCTCGAGATCGAGGAGATGACGTCCGACAGCTGCACCTTCTCGGTCAATGACGTGACCTCGGGCCGATGGGTGAACTGCGTGCCCAGCCATGCCCGGGCGCAGGTCCTGTCGATGGCCAAGGAGCAGGCCGATCTCGACACGGGCGTCGCACGGATGCTGGCGATGGCCGGCACCCGCAACGGCGTGACCTTCAGCGTGCGCGAGACGGTCACCCGCCCGGTCTGGGAAAACGGCCGGCCGGAGACCATGGCGCTCTATCACGTCGCCAAGGAGCTGGCCGGGAAGATGGGCCAGGATCTGCCCTGCTTCTCCTCCGGCGGCGGGTCGGATGCGAACTTCTCGGGCGCGCTTGGGGTGGCTTCGCTCTGCTCTCTGGGGCTGGCGGGCGACGGGTTCCATACGCTCAGCGAGCATATCGACACGGACAGCCTGATCCCCCGGGCCCGCCTCTTCGCCGGGCTGCTGGCCACGCTCCGGGCCTGAGGCCTGGCCCTCTCGCCGCGCCGCCTGCGAGCCCCACCCCCACCGTGCCGCTGGAACTTGGTCGCCATCTGGCGGATGATCGCGCCAAGGGAGGCCCGTGGCCTCGGCAGGGGGAGGGTCCGCCCGTGACTTTCGCGCATCGCACCGGGCTCAGGCAGGCGCTGCTTGGCCTCGCGCTGGCCGGTCTCGTGGCCGGGCTGATGCTTCAGGCGATGGGACAGGCAGCGCTTGCGCCGCTGTTCTGGGCCACCGCCGTGGTGCCCGTGCTTGCCGCGCTGGTGGTCGAGATCCTGCTCAGCCTCCGGCGTGGTCAGGTCGGCCTCGATATCGTCGCAGCGCTGTCGATGTCGGCGGCCCTCATCGTGGGCGAGGAGCTGGCCGCGGCGGTGGTCGCGGTGATGTATTCCGGCGGCACCTTCCTTGAAAGCTATGCCGAGGGTCGCGCCCGGCGCGAGATGCGCGATCTGCTGTCGCGGGTGCCGCGCGCAGCGACCCGCCACGTGAACGGCGCGCTGGAAGAGGTCCCCCTCGACGCCGTGGTTCCGGGCGACCGGCTGCTGATCCGGCAGGGCGAGGTGCTGCCGGTCGATGGAACCCTCGCCTCGGACACCGCCTTTCTCGACACCTCGGCGCTGACCGGAGAGGCGCTGCCCGTGCGGCTGGACCGCGGCGCCGCCGCGATGAGCGGCGCGACCAATGCGGGCGCGGCCTTCGACCTGATCGCCGAGCGGCCAGCGGCGGAAAGCACCTATGCCGGGATCCTGCGCCTGGTCGAGACGGCGCAGCAGTCGAAGGCGCCGATGTCGCGGCTGGCCGACCTCTGGTCACTGGGCTTTCTTGCCGTCACGCTGGCCCTGGCCGGGGCCGCCTGGGCCCTGACCGGCGATCCGGTCCGCGCCGTGGCGGTGCTGGTCGTGGCCACGCCCTGCCCGCTGATCCTGGCGGTGCCGGTGGCGCTGGTGGCGGGCCTGTCGCGGGCGGCGCATTTCGGGGTGCTGATCAAGGGCGCCGGGCCGCTGGAGGCGCTGGCGCGGGTGAAAACGCTGATCCTCGACAAGACCGGGACGCTGACCGACGGGCGCCCCCGGATCGTGTCGGTGGAGCGGCGCGACGACACCCCCGAGCCGGAGATGCTGCGACTGGCCGCGGCGCTGGACCAGGCTTCGAGACATCCGATCGCGCAGGCCCTCGTCGCCGCGGTCGCCGCACAGGGAGCGCCGCTTCCGGTGCCCACCGGGGTTCAGGAGATCCCGGGCGAGGGCCTGACCGGCCAGGTTGGGGGGCGCGACGTGGCGGTCGGCGGCCTCGGGTTCGTCGCACGACACCTTGGCGGCGCGGCGCCGGCGCCCCCTGCCGCGGATCCGGGCGCGCTTGTCGTCGCGGTGGCGATCGACGGGCATCCCGCCGGTTTCGTCGTGATGGCCGATCCGCTGCGCCAGGAAGTGGGCCAGATGCTGCCGTTGATCCGCCGCCAGGGCATCGCGCGCATCCTGCTGGCCACCGGCGACCGTGCCGAGGTCGCCGAACGGGTGACCCGCGGGCTGGGCCTCGACGCCCTTTCGGCGGGGCTGACGCCGGGCCAGAAGGTGGACCTCGTGCTGGAGGAGCGACGCCGGGCGCCGGTGATGATGGTGGGCGACGGGCTGAACGATGCCCCCGCCCTCGCCGTCGCCGATATCGGCGTGGCAATGGGTGCGCGCGGGGCCGCCGCCGCCGCGGAGGCCGCCGACGTGGTGCTGCTGGTCGACCGGATCGGGCGGCTGGGCACCGGGATCGAGATCGCCCGCCGCACCCGGCGGATCGCGCTGGAAAGCGTCGCCGTCGGGCTTGGGCTGTCGCTGGCCGGCATGGTCGCGGCCGCATTCGGGTTCCTGACCCCGGTCGAAGGGGCGCTGCTGCAGGAGGGCATCGACGTCGCCGTGATCCTGAACGCGCTGCGCGCGCTGGCTATCAAACCGGAGACGATACCCGAAGCGCCCCCGGCCCCGGCCCCGACCCTCTGAAACCGGCTAAAACCGCCCGAAGCGGCCTGCCCCCCTGGCCCACTGTCGCAAAACATTCACTTTCCCCATCGCCATATTTCACGAATACATGAAATATGGAAAACCTGATTCCCGACCGCCTGACGATCCTTGGCCACCCGCAGCGGCTGGCCTTGTTCCGACTGCTGATGCGGCGCTATCCCGACCGGGTCCCCGCGGGCGAGATCGCCGAGGCGCTGGGGGTCAGGGCGAACACGCTGTCGAACTACCTGTCGGCCCTGATGACGGCGGATCTGGTCGAACAACGGCGCGAGGGACGGTCCCTCCTCTACCGCGTGAACATCGCCTCGGTGCGCGACACTTTCGATTTCCTGCTGCGCGATTGCTGCCGCGGGCGGCCGGATGTCTGCGCGCCACTGTCACGCGCCGCCCCCTTGGCCCGATCCGGCAGGGGGCTGCGTTATCACGTGCTTTTCCTGTGCACCGGGAATTCCGCCCGCTCGATCCTGGCCGAGGCGATCCTGCGCACCGAGGCAGGCGACAGGTTCGACGCCTGGTCGGCGGGCACCCGGCCCGCCCCCGGGGTCCATCCCGCCGCGGCCGGCCTCTTGCAGGCGCAGGGGCATGACATCTCGGGGTTGCGCCCGAAGGCCGTCGCAGAGGTCTCGGGTCCGGATGCGCCGCGCTTCGATTTCGTCTTCACCGTTTGCGACCGCGCCGCGAACGAGGAATGCCCGGCCTGGCCCGGCCAGCCGGTCAGCGCACATTGGGGCATGCCGGACCCGGTGGCGGTGGCGGGGACAGAGGCCGAACGGGGCCTTGCCTTCCGGCAGACCTACCGCGCGCTGAAACGCCGGATCGGGGCCTTTGCGGCGCTGCCGGTGGAAACCCTCGATCGGGTCGCCCTGCAGGCGGAAGCCGACCGGATCGGGCGCTTGTGACCCCGGCTCGACAGGCCCCCACGTGATGCCCGGCCGGACCGGTCGGGGGATAGGAGACAGACATGACCACCTACGCCCTCAACGGCCTTGGCCGGATCGGGAAGCTCGCGCTGCGCCCGCTGATCGAACGTGGCGCACGGATCGCCTGGATAAACGACGCGGTGGGAGATCCGGCGATGCATGCGCATCTTCTGGAATTCGACAGCGTACATGGACGCTGGCCCGCCCACTTCGCACATGATGCGGACAGCGTGTCGATCGACGGAACCCGCCTGCCCTTCGTCGGTGCGAAGCGGTTGGAGGATCTGCCGCTCGATGGCATCGACGTGGTGATCGACTGCACCGGGGTCTTTAAGTCCGAGGCCGCCCTTGCCCCCTATTTCTCGGCCGGGGTGAAGAAGGTCGTCGTGTCGGCACCGGTGAAGGATGGCCCGGTCAAGGATGGCCCCACGGCGAACATCGTCTTCGGCGTGAACGACGCGACCTATGACCCGGCGGCGCATCACATCGTCACGGCGGCAAGCTGCACCACGAATTGTCTCGCCCCGGTCGTCAAGGTGATCCACGAGGGGCTTGGCATCCGCCATGGCTCCATCACCACGATCCATGACGTGACCAACACACAGACCATCGTCGACCGCCCCGCCAGGGACCTGCGCCGCGCGCGTTCGGCGCTGACCTCGCTGATCCCCACGACAACCGGATCGGCCACCGCGATCACCCTGATCTACCCCGAGCTGAAGGACCGCCTGAACGGCCATGCCGTCCGCGTGCCGCTCTTGAATGCCTCGCTGACCGACTGCGTCTTCGAGGTGGAGCGCGCCACGACCGCCGAGGAGGTCAACGCCCTGTTCCGTGCGGCCTCCGAGGGGGCACTGAAGGGCATACTGGGCTATGAGGAGCGCCCGCTGGTCTCGGCCGATTACGTCAACGATGCCCGATCCTCGATCGTCGACGCGCCCTCGACCATGGTGGTGAACGGTACGCAGGTGAAGGTGTATGCGTGGTATGACAACGAATTCGGCTATGCCCACCGCCTTGTGGACGTGGCGCTGATGGTGGGGGCCGCGCTTTGACCCAGCAGCCGGAGGGGCGGCCCGACAAGCGGCCCCGGGGGCGGCCCAGGGAGCGGCCTCAGGGGCTTTCGGCCTATGTCGCGGTGACGGCGGCCTACTGGGCCTTCATGCTGACCGACGGGGCGATGCGGATGCTGGTGCTTCTGCATTTCGACCGGCTGGGGTTCTCGCCGGTGCAGCTTGCCTATCTCTTCGTGCTGTACGAAGTGGCGGGGATGGTGACGAACCTCTGCGCCGGGTGGATCGCCGCGCGGTTCGGGCTGACCTCGACGCTTTATGCAGGGCTTGCGTTGCAGGTGGTCGCGCTGCTGGCGCTGGCGCAGCTCGATCCCGGGTGGTCGCTGGGGGTGTCGGTCGCCTATGTGATGGTCGCGCAGGGGCTGAGCGGGGTGGCCAAGGACCTTGCCAAGATGTCCTCCAAATCCGCGGTGAAACTGCTCGCCCCGGCCGAGGGGGCCGGGCTGTTTCGCTGGGTCGCCGTACTGACCGGGTCGAAGAACGCGGTGAAGGGGGTGGGCTTCCTCATGGGGGCCGCGTTGCTTGCCACGCTGGGGTTCACAGGGTCGGTGCTGGCAATGGCGGGGGTGCTTGCGGCGATCCTGCTGGCGGTCCTGCTGGCAATGCCCGCGGGCCTGCCACGCGGCAGGAAGGGTGCGAAATTCTCCGAGGTCTTCTCGAAATCGCCCAATATCAACTGGTTGTCGGCAGCCAGGGTATTCCTGTTCGGGGCGCGCGACGTCTGGTTCGTCGTCGGCATCCCGATCTATTTCTACGCCGCGCTGTCAGACGGCACGCCCGAAGGCGACCGCGCCGCCTTCTTCCTGATCGGCGGGTTCATGGCGGTCTGGATCATCCTCTATGGCGCGGTGCAGGCGGGTGCCCCCCGTCTCCTCGGCGCGGGACACCGGACGGAAGCCAGCCTTGTGGTCGGCGCACGCCACTGGGCCTGGGGCCTTTTCACCGTGCCCGCCGTGCTGACGCTGGCCTCGCTCACGGCCCCCGGCCCCGCGGACTGGTTCAGCCTGCTGCTGGTCGTGGGGCTGCTTGCCTTCGGGGCGGTCTTCGCGGTGAACTCCTCACTGCATTCCTACCTCGTCCTCGCCTTCTCGCGGTCGGAGCGGGTGACGATGGACGTGGGGTTCTATTACATGGCCAATGCCGGCGGGCGGCTGATCGGAACGCTGCTGTCCGGGCTGACCTACCAGCTGGGCGGGCTCTCCCTCGTCCTCGCGACCGCGACGCTGATGGTCGCGGCCTCGGCGCTGATCGCGGGATGCCTCGTGCCCGAGGAAGGTTGAGACCGCCCCTAGCCCTCAGCGGGCGAGGCCAAGCGCCTCGAGACGGGCCACCGTCGCGGGCAGCAGCTCGGGCCGGTCGCGCACCTCGAGGATCAGCCGCGGGCGGACCGGCAGCCGGGCAATCGCCGCAAAGATCGCCGCCCACGGCAGGCGCCCCTCGCCCGGATGCCAATGGCGGTCGGCATAGCCGTCGACATCCTGCAGATGGACATGGCCGAGCACGGCCCCGGCACGGGCGATGAAATCCACCACCGGCGGCGCGCCGTAACGGCCATGGGCCAGATCGGCGTGCCCGGTGTCGATCGAGGCCTGAAGCCGCGGATGCCCGATGCGCCGGATTGCCTCGATCCGGTGTGCGGGATCGGTGTCGTCGATGTTCTCCAGCATCAGGGTACAGCCCGCCTCGTCCGCCCGGGCCAGCACCGGCGTCAGGCAGCCCTCGATCGCGTCGAGCATCTGGCCGTGGATCGCCGGGTAGTTGTCGCGGTTCAGGTGGTGCCAGAAGGTGAACGGGCTGTGGATCACCATGTGCGTGGCGCCCAGTGCCTCGGCGATCTCCACCCCCCTGAGCAACCGGCGCTGGATCACGCCGCGGATCTCACGGTCGGGGTTGGCGAGGTCGAGGCCGAAGAACGGGCCGTGGATGCCGCGCGGCCCCTCGTGGCCCTGCAACGCCTGCCGATAGTCCGCGACCAGGCCCGACGGGTCGCCCGCGATCACTTCGGGAAACACGAAATCCTGGATCTCGATGGCGCGGCCCGCGTCGAAGATCCAGTCGCGCAGGACGGTAAGGTCGTTGCGCTTGATGGCGGTGCCGAGGAGCGGAAGGGTCATTCAGGGGGCCTTTCGGGAGGAGGGGATCACTTGATCCCGGCGCGCATGAAGCTCTGGACGAACTGGCGCTGGAACAGGAGGAAGGCGATCAGCAGCGGGGCCGAGGTCATCAGCGTGGCGGCGTTGATCACCGACCATTCGACGCCCGAGTCGGTGGTGGCAAAGACGCTCAACCCCACCGTTACCGGTCGCGTGGTGACCGAGTTGGTGACGATCAGTGGCCAGAGGAAGTTGTTCCAGTGGTAGCTGACCGACACGAGGCCATAGGCGATGTAGGTGGGCCGGGCGAGCGGCACGTAGACCCGCCAGAGGATCTTCAGCGGCCCCGCCCCCTCGATCCGCGCGGCATCGTCCAACTCGTGCGGGACGGTCATGAAGGTCTGGCGGATCAGGAAGATGCCGAAGCCCGACGCGACATATGGCAGCGCGACCGCCCCCAGCGTGTCGACGAGGTTCAGCGCCCGGATCGTCTGGTAGTTCTCGACGATCAGGATGTCGGGCATGACCAGCAATTGCAGCAGCACCAGCGCGAACAGGATCCCCGCGCCGGGAAAGCGGAAGCGCGCAAAGCCATAGGCCGCCAGCGTGCACAGGACGAATTGCGCGGCGGTGATGCCCGTCACCAGCAGGAAGGTGTTGAGGAAATAGCGCGCAAAGGGGGCGGCGTGCCACGCGGTGACGAAATTCGCCCAGGTCAGCGGGGCTGTCAGGGTGAAATGCGCCTCGTATGCCGAGGGGTGTATCGCGGTCCAGACGGCATAGAGAAAGGGCGCCACCCACAACAGCGCCAGCAGCGCGGCGCCGGTGATCCACAGCGGGGTGTCGAGGCGGCTCATCTGTAGTGCACCTTGCGGTCGAACAGGAAGAACTGCCCAATCGCGAGAAGGCACAGCAGCGCCAGCAAAACCACCGTCAGCGTCGCGCCATAGGCCGTGTCCCAGTAGCGGAACGAGGTCTCGTAGATGTAGAACAGAAGCAGCGACGAGGCGTTGTCCGGCCCGCCCCCGGTCAGAATGAAGATGTGGTCGACAAGGCGGAAGGCGTTGATCACCGCGTTGATCGACACGAACAGCGTTGTCGGCATCAGGAGCGGAAAGGTGATGCGGCGAAAGATCGTCCATCGACCGGCGCCCTCGATCCGGGCGGCCTCGACCAGCTGCGGCGGGATCGCCTGAAGCGCGGCGAGGTAGAAGATCATGAAGAACCCCGCCTCCTTCCAGACCGACACCACCATCACCGCGGGCAGCGCCGTCGCGGTGGAGCCAAGGAGGTTGGTCTGCCCGATGCCGAAGAGGCCGAGGATCTGGTCGATCAGGCCGAAGCCCGGCAGGTAGAAGAAGACCCAGATATTGGCGACCGCGATCAGCGGCAGGATCGTCGGCGTGAAGAAGGCCATCCGCGCCAGCGCCCTGCCCCGGAACGGCCGGTTGACCAGCACCGCCATGACCATCGCCAGCACGATCGAGGCGGGGATCGTCACCACGGCGTAGAGCACGTTGTTGCCCAGCACCTGCCAGAAGGTCGGGTCGTGGATCAGGCGCTCGTAATTGTGCAGCCCGACGAAGCGCGACGGACGCCCGCCGCGCGGCGTCGACCAGAAGCTTTCGCCGATGGTCATCACGGCGGGGTAATGGGTGAAGAGAAAGATGAAGACCAGCGCGGGCGCGATCAGCAGCCAGCCCCAGATCCAGTCTTTTCTGCGCGTCATCGCGGGATGTGTCCGTCGAAAAGGTCCACGGGGCGCGAACGTCGTCGCCCCGCGGAAAAGAGGGCTCAGCGGTAGGCGGCGAGGATGGCGTCGGCCTTCTTCTGGGCTTCCTTCATTGCCTGTTCGGGCGTCTTCTGGCCCGTGATCGCGGCCTCCAGCCCGTCGTTGAGGATCTGCGTCACGCGCTGGTTCTCATGCGTCGACAGCTCCGCCACCGCGTATTTCAGCTGGTCGCGGGCGACGAGGACCGGGGGGAAATCCTCGGCGTATTTCTGCATCGTCGGCGTGTCCCAGGTCGCCGGGCGCGGGGCGACATAGCCGGTCGCCATGGTCCACTTGGCCGATTGCTCGGGCGCGGTGATCCACTCGATGAACTTCACCGCCGCAGTCAGCTGCTCGGGCGACGACCCCTTGAAGAGGTAGAAGTTGCCACCGCCGGTGGGCGCGCCGCGGCTCTTCATCTTCGGCAGCATCGCCACGCCGAAGGGGAAGGGCGCGTTCTTGCGCACGTTGGTCAGGTTGCCCGTCGTCGTCCACATCATGGCGATCTGGCCCTCGAAGAACGCCTTGGGGGCCGACCCCCAGCCGGTCAGGCCCGGCTCCATCGCCTTGTCCTTGGTGGACAGGTCGACAAGGTATTGCAGCGCCTCGACCACGGGTTTGGAATCGAAATAGGTCTCTGTCCCTTCGGCATTGGCAAGCTTGCCGCCGTTCTCGGCCACGAGGCCCTGGAACAGCCAGTAGGGGAAGCCTTGGGTCGGGATGCGGATGCCCCATTGGGTGACGTTGCCGCTGGCATCGCGCCTGGTCAGCTTCTTCGCATCCTCGGCCATCTCGGCCCAGGTCTGGGGGGCCTTCTCGGGGTTCAGGCCGGCGGCCTTGAACGCGTCCTTGTTCCAGTAGAGCACCGGGGTCGAGCGCTGGAACGGAATGCCGTAGGTCTTGCCGTCAAGCTGGCTGTTTTCCATGAACGCCGGATAGAAGCCGCCCAGCCATTTCTTGCCCTCGTCGCCCTTGGCATAATCGTCGAAGGGCAGGATCAGGTTGTCATCCAGCAGGGTAAACATGTCGGTCGACAGCGCCACGGCGATCTGCGGCGCGTTGCCGCCGCGGGCCGCGGTGATGACCTTGGCAATCGTGTCCTGGTAGGAGCCGGCATAGATCGGGTCGATCTTCACCTCCGGGTGGGCCTTTTCGTAATCATCGGTCAGCGACTGGATCACGTTCGCCGCGCCTCCGCCGACGGCCACGGGAAAGTAGAACTGCAGATTCACCGCGTCTGCCGCGCGCGCGGGCATCGCGGCCAGGAGGGCAAGCGCCGCGGCGCCGGCCGCACCCTTGATCATCGGTCCGAACATGGGTCAGGGATCCTTCCGGTTGGGATGTGGCGCATGGGCGCCCGTGGCACCCGCCGGATCTTCCGGACGGGCGATCAGCTGGGCCAGCCCGGGCAGGTCGACCCTGTCCCCGGTGCCGGCATCGAAAAGGTGGAGGTCGCGCGGATCGAGCGCGAGCCGCAGCGCGGCGCCCGGCACGGGCAGGGATTGCCCGGGCACCCGCATCAGAACGGGCGCCTCGCCGATGCGGCCTTCGACCAGCGCATCGGCGCCATGATACTCGCCCCCCGTCACCTGCATCCGCCAGGGCCCGGCGCCCGCGCGCAGGGCCTCGGGACGGATGCCGATCTCAAGCGCGCGGCCCGCCGCGGTTTCCAGCCGTGCACCGGTTGCGCCCAGTGCGGCGGCGGGCAGGATGTTCATCGGCGGCGTCCCGATGAAGCGCGCGGCGAAGGTGGTGGCGGGGCGTTCGTAAAGGTCGTGCGGGCTGGCGACCTGTTCGATCCGGCCGGCGTTCATCAGGACGACCTGATCAGCCATGGTGATCGCCTCGACCTGATCATGGGTGACATAGAGCATGGTGAAGCCGAGGCTGCGCTGCAGTGCGCGCAGCTCCGCCCGCATCGACTGGCGCAGCTTCGCGTCGAGGTTCGACAGCGGCTCGTCCATCAGGCAGACTGGCCGCTCCGAGATCACCGCACGACCCAGCGCCACCCGCTGCTGCTGCCCGCCCGACAATTGCGCTGGCTTGCGGTCGAGATAGGGCGCAAGGCCCAGCAGATCGGCCACCTTGCCCAGCCGCGCGCGGCGTTCGGCGCGCGGCACGCCCCGGGTGCGCAGGCCGAAGGTGATGTTCTCGGCCACATCGAGATGCGGGAAGAGGGCGTAGGACTGGAACACCATCGACAGGTCGCGCTTGTCGGCGGGGCGCGCGCCCATGTCCTCGCCCCCGATCAGGACGCGGCCCGCCGTGGGATCCTCCAGCCCCGCGACGATGCGCAGAAGCGTGGACTTGCCGCAGCCCGAGGGGCCCAGCAGCGCGGTGAAGCTGCCCGCCGGGACGGTCACCCCGACCCCGCCCAGCGCGGTGGTCCCGCCCCAGCGTTTCGCGATGCCCTCCAGCCGGATCTCGCGGCCACGGGTGGCAGCGGTGGCGGCGGGTTCGAGAATGGGGCCGGTCATGTCGCCCATGTCACGACCGGGCAGCGGCGGCAGCGCGCGCCGTGGTCAGGGGCCCGGCTGCATCAGGGAAGTGCTCGGTCGGAAGTGGGAACATGGGGCGGTGGGATCCGGGACGATGAACTCTGCGCGCCCCGTTTGCTGCATCCCGATGAAGGTTTCCCGGCAGTCTCGTGAAGATCTCGTGTCACGCCTCGCCCCAGAGGGGCGGCACTAACGAGACCCCCGAAGGTGCGGCCCCCGTCACCCCCGCCGGGCGGCGATCGCCTGTCCCGCGGCCACGCCCGAAGACCACGCCCACTGGAAGTTGTAGCCGCCAAGCCAGCCGGTCACGTCGACCGCCTCGCCGATGGCGTAGAGGCCCGGCACCGCCGTGGCCTCCATCGTCCGCGACGACAGCCCGGCGGTGGAGATCCCGCCCGCCGTCACCTCGGCCTTGGCATAGCCCTCGGTCCCCGTGGGATGCAGCACCAGTCGCTCCAGCCCCTCGGCCACGCGGTCGATCTCGGCGTCCGGCGTGTTGGCCATCTCCTGCGCCAGCCCAGCGCGCGCCGCCAGAACCTCGGCCAAACGGTTCGGCAGATGTTCGGCCAGAACCGCGCGCAGATGCGCCCGGGGCGTCCGCCGCCGGGCCTCGCGCAGAACCGCCGCCGCGTTCTCCAGCACCGAAAGCTCCACCGCGCTTCCCGGCGTCCAGTAGGACGAGACCTGCAGGATCGCGGGCCCCGACAGCCCGCGATGGGTGAAAAGCGCGGCCTCGCGGAACGATGCCGCGCCGGCCCGCGCCGTGACCGGTAGCGACACCCCCGGGATCTCGCGAAACGCCTGATCGGCGGGGCCGAGCGTGAGCGGCACCAGCGCCGGGCGTGGCGTCTCGATGGCCAGGCCGAAGCGGCGGGCGATGTCATAGGCCACGCCGCTTGCCCCCATCTTCGGGATCGAGGGGCCGCCGGTCGCGATCACCAGCTGCGGCGCGACCGCCCCCGCCACGTGGTACTTTCCATCCGCATGCCCGATCTCGCCGATCGCGGTGGAAAGCCGGACCTCTACCCCTCCCCTGGCGCATTCCTCAAGCAGCATCGCGACGATCTGCCGGGCCGAGCCGTCACAGAAGAGCTGCCCCAGGGTCTTCTCGTGCCAGGCGATGCCATGTGCCTGGACGAGGCCGAGGAAATCCCACTGGGTGTAGCGGCTGAGCGCGGACTTGGCGAAATGCGGGTTCTGCGACAGGTAGCAGGCGGCCTCGGTCCCGGTGTTGGTGAAATTGCACCGCCCGCCGCCGGAGATCAGGATCTTCTTGCCCGCCTTGTCGGCATGATCGAGGACGAGGACGCGCGCGCCGGCCTGACCCGCGGTGGCCGCCGCCAGCAACCCCGCGCCGCCGGCGCCCAGAACGATCGCATCATACTCCATCCCCGCCTTCTACGTGGCCCCGCCGTCGGCGAAAAGGGGCCGCGCAAGGCATGCCGGCCGGGCGTCTTTCGACCACCCCAATCCGGGGGACCGGCGGCGGCGGCCCGCTGCACCGCGCGTCATCACGGTCTTGCGAACTGGCTAAAATCTTTGACCGGATTGATCTTTTCTCTCGGCGCACGACGTTTAAGGTATGACGCCCCGGGACGGCCGCGAAAGGACAGACATGAGCCTGATCGACTTCGAGCGCGTATTTGCGGCGCTGCCCAGCCCGTACATGCTGCTCGACCGCGACCTGCGCTACGTCGCTGCCAACCAGAGCTACCTCGAGGCCACCGGACGGACCCTTGAGGATCTGCTTGGCCAGCACATCATGGAACAATTCCCCAACCCCGGCGAAAGCGGGCGGCGACTGGAGGAGTCCCTGCGCAAGGTGCTGGCCACCGGCGAGGCGGATACCCTCGCCTACCTGCCCTATCCGATCGCGAACGAGGACGGCACGCTCCAGAACCGCTACTGGACCGCGGTGCATACGCCGGTCTATGACGCCGCGCAGCGCGTCGCCTATGTCCTGCAGAACACCGTCGACGTGACCGAGTTCGCCCGCCTGCGTGCTACCTCCTCGCCCTTCCCGTCGCTTCTGGCCGAGACCAGCCTGATCGAGCGCACCCTGGAGGCCGAGGAACGCAGCGCCGAGTTCCGCCAGCTGTTCCAGCAGGCTCCGGCCTTCTTCGCCGTGCTGTCGGGGCCCGATCACATCTTCACCTTCACCAGCGATTCCTACGTCCGGCTGATCGGTGGGCGGGAGGTAATCGGCCAGCCGGTCGCCGAGGCCCTGCCCGAGGTGGTGGGCCAAGGCTTCGTCACCCTGCTTGACCGGGTCTATGCCGAGGGGCGCGCCCATGCCGCCGAAGGCGCCAGGGTGATGCTGGCCACAAGCCCCGACGGCCCGGTGGAGGAAGTGTTCCTCGACTTCTCCTACAACCCCGTCAGGGATTCCTCCGGCCAGGTGACGGGGATCTTCGTGCAGGGGATGGACCGCACCGATTCCGTGCGCGCCCATCAGCGTCAGCGCCGGCTGATCGACGAGCTGAACCACCGGGTGAAGAACACGCTGGCCATCGTGCAGTCCATCGCCTCGCTGACGCTGAGGTCGGTCGAGGATCTGGCGACCTTCCGCGAAGATTTCGCGGGCAGGATCTCGGCGCTGGCGCGGGCGCATGACATGCTCAGCGCGCGGCACTGGGAAAGTACCGACCTCGAAACCATCGTGCGCGAGGAACTGGGCGAGGCCACCGGCGCCACGCTGTCGATCTCGGGGCCGAGGCGGCTGGTCGATGCCAAGACCACGGTGGCGCTGGCCCTGATGCTGCACGAGATGTCGGTGAACGCGCGGCGACACGGTGCCCTCTCACGCCCCGGCGGGGCGCTTTCGGTCAGCTGGCAGGACCGGCCCGACGGCGCGCTGGCGCTGGACTGGCAGGAGCGCGGCGGCCCCGAGGTGGTGGTGCCCACCCGCACCGGCTTTGGCACCCGCCTGTTGCGGGCCACCGCGGCGGGAGAGCTGGGCGGCACGATCGACCTCCGCTACCCGCCCGAAGGGTTCTCGGCCACGCTGGTACTGCCCGCCCCGCATCCCGGGCAACCCGAGGGCCCGGCCCCGCGCGCCCTGGACGGCTGAGGGTGCATCCGGACGCTTACCGGGAGGCACAGTAGGAGACCCATGGGGAGGCGTGCCGAAACGGCGCCCTCCGTCCGCGCCCAAAACAGGCAGTCCGCCCAAATATTCATCGAGCCCCTCGGGATTTTCCGGGCCATGCCCTTCACCGGCGCGGCGGCCATCCCGCCCGTCGGGGCGCATGCCTAGGGTCGGGAAGCCAGTTTTTGCGCAAAGCGAGCCATGCCCAGCCGTCTGTCCATCGTCGTCGTCGAAACCGATCGTGACCGGGCGCTGCTGATCGTCGACAGCCTGCGCGGCGCGGGCGATTTCGACATCTCCGTGATCGGCGAGGTCACCGGCCTCGCGCGTCATATTTCGCGCCACAACCCGGACGTGGTGTTGGTCGACATCACCAGCCCCTCGCGCGACATGCTGGAGGAGCTGGCGCTGGCCTCGGGGCCGCTGGAGCGGCCGGTCGCGATGTTCGTCGACCGCTCGGACGACGGGCTGACCAAGGCGGCGATCGAGGCGGGGGTGTCTGCCTATGTCGTCGACGGACTGCGCCACGACCGGATCAAGCCGATCCTCGACGCCGCGATCGCCCGCTTCCACCTGTTCCAGCGCATGCGGGTGGAACTTGAGACCACCAAGCGCGCGCTTGAGGAACGCAAGGTGATCGACCGCGCGAAGGGCCTTCTGATGAAGGCCCGCGGCATCGACGAGGATGCCGCCTACGCCCTTCTGCGCAAGGCCGCGATGGATCAGGGCCGCAAGGTGTCCGATGTCGCGGAGGCGCTGGTCACCGCCGCGGGGCTGCTTGCATGAGCGCCGATACGCTCCGGGCCGGGTTCATTCCCCTGGTCGACGCGGCGCCGCTGATCGTGGCCCGCGAGGTGGGCTTTGCCGAGGAAGAGGGCCTCGCGCTCGACCTCGCGAAGGCGCCGAGCTGGGCGACGCTGCGCGACATGCTGGCCTACGGGCAGATCGAGGCGGCGCACATGCTGTCGGTGGTACCGGTGGCGATGGAGATGGGCCTTGGCGGAGCGCCTGCGCGGATCGACGTGCTGCAGGTCATGTCGGTCAATGGCGATGCGATCTGCGTCTCGCGGGCGCTGGCCGACAAGATGCGCGCCGCCGGTCATGGCTTCGATTTCGCCGATGCGACGGATGCCGGGCGCGCGCTGATCGCCGTCGCCGGGGACCGGCCGCGCATCGGTGTGCCGTTCCCGTTCTCGATGCATGCCGAACTGCTCTACCACTGGCTGGGCGCGCTTGGTCTTCCGGTGCCGCAGGGCCTCGATGTCGTCACCGTGCCGCCGCCGATGATGGAACAGGCGATGGCCGCGGGCGAGATCGACGCCTTCTGCGTGGGCGCGCCCTGGGGGTCGATCGCGGTGGAGACGGGGGTGGGTGAACTTCTGCTGCCGGGCACCGCGATCCGGGCCTTCGCGCCCGAGAAGGTGCTGGCCGTGCGCCACGACTGGGCCAAGGCGGAGCCGGACCTGACCCGCCGCCTGATGCGCGCGGTGTGGCGCGCCGCGCGCTGGACCGCGCAGCGGGCGAACCACGACACGGTGTCCGAGATCCTCTCGCGCAGCGACTACCTCGACATCCCGGCCGAGATGATCGAACGCTCGCTCTCCGGCCGACTGGTGATCTCGTCGCGCGGTGAGATCCGCCAGGTGCCGCGTTACATCGAGTTCCACGAGGGCGCCGCGGCCTATCCCTGGCGCTCGCAGGGGGCACTGATCGGCCATGCGCTGGCGGCCCGTCTTGGCCTCGACCGGGCGGCGGCGATGGCCGCGGGACGGCGCGTGTTCCGCACCGACCTCTACCGCGAGAACCTGCGCGACACCGGCGCCGAACTGCCCGGCGCGGCCGAAAAGGTCGAGGGCGGGATCGACACGCCGACCCCCGCCGCCTCGGAATCGGGAAAGCTGATTCTGCTGCCCGACCGTTTCTTCGATGGTTACGTTTTCGACCCGAAGCATCCGAACTGACGCAATCTTGGGCAGTCCACTCCCCGGACGCCGCCCGATCCCGTTCCAGCGGCCCGCACGGCAAGAGAACGTTGACAGATCGCGGGGGGCTATGCACCCATAGCGGGAGAACAGGGCAATGGCGTCCGGTTCCCGATTTCACCCTCACAGTTGTGGGTAGCTGAGCACAGCCGCTCGACCTTACTGACACTCGGTCAGTGATGGTCTGGCGGCTTTTTGCATTTTCGGCCCCCGCCACGGGGCCCCGGACAGGACTCGGACACAATGAAACTGACCCTCGCCAGAACGACGATGGCCACGATTGTGGCAGGCACCCTGATGGCCGTCCCCGCCTTCGCCGACATGCTGAACGTCGAGAAGCCGGAGCTGAAGCTCGGCTTCATCAAGCTGACCGACATGGCACCCCTCGCCATCGCGAAAGAGAAGCACTTCTTTGAAGATGAAGGACTTTCCGTCACGCTTGAGGCGCAGGCCAACTGGAAGGTGCTGCTCGACCGCGTGATCTCGGGAGAACTGGACGGCGCCCATATGCTGGCCGGCCAACCGCTGGCCGCGACCATCGGCTACGGCACCAAGGCGCATATCGTCACGCCGTTCTCGATGGATCTGAACGGCAACGCGATCACCGTGTCGAACACGATCTGGAAGCAGATGCTGCCCAACATCAAGATGGGCGCGGACGGCAAGCCCGAACACCCGATCTCGGCCGAGGCGCTGAAACCGGTGGTGGCCAAGTACCGCGCCGAGGGCAAGCCGTTCAACATGGGCATGGTCTTCCCGGTCTCGTCGCACAACTATCAGTTGCGCTACTGGCTGGCCGCCGCGGGCATAGACCCGGGGTTCTATTCGCCCAGCGATTCCAGCGGCACGATCGACGCGCAGGTCCTGCTGTCGGTGACCCCGCCGCCGCAGATGCCCGCCACGCTCGAGGCCGGCACGATCTACGGCTATTGCGTGGGGGAGCCCTGGAACGAAGCCGCCGTCGCCAAGGGCATCGGCGTGCCGGTCGTGACCTCCTACGAGATCTGGAAGAACAACCCCGAGAAGGTGTTCGGCGTTACCGCCGCCTTCGCCAAGAAGTACCCCAACACCACGATCGCCCTGACCAAGGCGCTGATCCGCGCCGCGATCTGGCTGGACGCGGACAACGGCAAGAACCGTGCCGAGGCGGTCAAGATCCTGTCCGAACCGCAATATGTCGGCGCAGACGCCAAGGTGATCGCCAACTCGATGACCGGCACCTTCGAATACGAGAAGGGCGACAAGCGCGCGATGCCCGACTTCAACGTCTTCTTCCGGCATGACGCGACCTACCCGTTCTATTCGGATGCGATCTGGTACCTGACCCAGATGCGCCGCTGGGGCCAGATCGCCGAGGGTCATCCCGACAGCTGGTACGTCGATACCGCCAAGTCGGTCTACAAGCCCGAGATCTACCTCGAGGCAGCGAAAAGCCTGATCGAGGACGGCGAGGCCAAGGAAAGTGACTTTCCGTGGAAGAGCGACGGGTTCCGCCCGGCGACCGCGGACTTCATCGACCACAAGTCCTACGACGGGCACATGCCGAACGCCTACATCGACAGCTTCAAGATCGGGCTGAAGGACAAGCAGACCGTCGCCAACGGCCAGATCGCGAACAACTGACGCGATCCGGGGGCCCGGGCGGAATGCGCCGCCCGCCCCCTTCCCCGCCCCGACCAAGCCAGTTTCGAAACCGACCAGAGCCTTCCGTATCGGCAGACCGAGACCGAAGCGCGTCTGGCCGCGGGCGCCCGCCGTCCACCAGAGATCGGAGACAGCCATGACCGTCGTCGACCCCGACACCCTCAAGTCCAGCGCCCGCGCCGCGCGCCGCGAACGAATGTTCACCCGCATCAACAAGGCCGACGGCTTCCTGCGTGTCCTCGGCCTCGGCTGGGCGACGCCCGTTCTACGCGCCGCGGCCGGCGACGACCCCAAGGCCCAGATGGGCGAGATCTGGCGCCAGCTGGGCGTGCCGCTTCTGGCCATCGCCCTGTTCATCGCGGCCTGGGCTGCGCTCGCGCCGACGGTCAAGACGTCGCTCGGCACCGTGCCCGGTCCGGCGGCCGTCTGGCATCAGGCGGTGGCCCTGAATGCCGACGCCGCGGCCCAGGCGCAGGACGCCAAGGCGTTCTACGCCCGGCAGGAAAAGCGCAACCAAAAGCTGATCGCGCAGGGCCACCCTGATTGGGTGAAACACCTGCCCTACACCGGCGCGCCGACCTACTACGACCAGATCTGGACCTCGATCAAAACCGTGTTCTTCGGCTTCCTCGTCGGCTCCATCGTGGCGATCCCGCTGGGCATCGTGGCGGGCCTGTCGAAGACCGCGAACGCCGCGATGAACCCGCTGATCCAGATCTTCAAGCCGGTCTCGCCGCTGGCATGGCTGCCGATCGTCACCATGGTCGTCTCGGCCGTCTATGCCACCAACGACGGGATGTTCTCCAAGTCGTTCCTCGTCTCGGCGATCACTGTGACGCTGTGTTCGATCTGGCCCACGATCATCAACACCGCGCTTGGCGTGGCCTCGATCGACAAGGATCTGGTCAACGTCTCGAAGGTCTTGAAGATGGGCACCTGGACCAAGATCACCAAGCTGGTGCTGCCCTCGGCCCTGCCGCTGATCTTCACCGGCCTGCGGCTCAGCCTCGGCGTGGGCTGGATGGTGCTGATCGCGGCCGAGATGCTGGCGCAGAACCCAGGCCTTGGCAAATTCGTCTGGGACGAGTTCCAGAACGGATCTTCGCAGTCGCTGGCCAAGATCATGGTGGCGGTGATCACCATCGGGATCATCGGCTTCATCCTCGACCGGATCATGTTCACGATCCAGTCGCTCTTCACCTTCTCCGCGAACCGGTGACGCGCCATGGCCATTCTTGAACTGACCAACGCATCCAAGGGCTTCGGCGAAGGCGAAAGCCGCGAAGAGGTTCTGAAAGACATCTCTCTCGCCGTCGAGGAAGGCGAGTTCCTGGCGATCCTCGGCTTCTCGGGCACCGGCAAGTCGACGCTGATCAACCTGCTCGCCGGGCTGCATCTGCCCGACACCGGCAAGGCATCCTTCAAGGGCGCGCCGATCGAGGGGCCGGGGCCGGAGCGCGGGCTGGTGTTCCAGTCCTATTCGCTGATGCCGTGGCTGACCGTGCAGGGCAACGTGGGCCTTGCCGTCGATGCCGTGCACAAGGGCAAGCCGAAGGCTGAGCGCGCGAAGCTCGCGCAGAAATACATCGACATGGTGGGCCTGTCGCACGCCACCGGCCGCCGCCCGGCCGAGCTTTCGGGCGGGATGCGGCAGCGGGTGGGCATTGCCCGCGCGCTGGCGATGGAGCCCGAGGTGCTGCTGCTGGACGAGCCGCTGAGCGCGCTGGACGCGCTGACCCGCGCCAACCTGCAAGACGAGATCGTGCGGATCTGGGAAGGCGACCGGCGCACCGTGGTGCTGATCACCAATGACGTGGACGAGGCGATCCTTGTCGCCGACCGCATCGTCGCGCTGAACCCCGACGGGACGCTGGGCGACCAGTTCAAGGTGACGCTGCCCCGCCCGCGCGACCGATCGGCGATGAACCATGACGAGGCGTTCAAGGCACTGCGCGCGAAGGTGACGCGCTACCTGATGGATGTGGGCGTCGCGGCGAAGGTGGAGGAAACCCACCACCTGCCGAACATCCAGCCGATCCATGCCCTGCCCCGCGCGGTGGCGGATGCGACGCAGAGCCCGATCGAAAGCCGCTATCTGGACTATTCGCAGCTGCACAAGATCTACCCCACGCCCAAGGGGCCGCTGACCGTGGTCGAGGGCTTCGACCTGAAGGTCAACAAGGGCGAGTTCATCTCGCTCATCGGGCACTCGGGCTGCGGCAAGTCGACCGTGCTGACCATGACCGCCGGGCTGAACTCCATCTCCAAGGGCGTGATCAAGCTTGACGGTTACGCGGTCGAGGGGGCGGACCCGGAGCGCGCGGTGGTGTTTCAGTCGCCCTCGCTCTTTCCGTGGCTGACGGCGAAGGAGAACGTCTCGGTCGGTGTCGACCGGGTCTATCCCAAGGCCAGCCGGGCCGAGCGTCAGGAGGTGGTGGAATACTATCTCGAGCGCGTGGGCCTGGGCGACGCGATGGACCGGCAGGCGTCGGAGCTGTCGAACGGCATGCAGCAGCGGGTGGGCATCGCGCGGGCCTTCGCGCTGTCGCCCAAGCTCCTGCTGCTGGATGAGCCCTTCGGCATGCTCGACAGCCTGACCCGCTGGGAGTTGCAGGAAGTGCTGATGGAGGTGTGGTCGCGCACCAAGGTCACCGCGGTCTGCGTCACCCATGACGTGGACGAGGCGATCCTGCTGGCCGACCGCGTGGTGATGATGACCAACGGCCCGAACGCCACGATCGGCAAGGTGATGGAGGTCGACCTGCCCCGCCCGCGGTCGCGCAAGGCGCTGCTGGAGCACCCCGATTACTACCTCTACCGCGAGCAGGTGCTGACCTTCCTCGAGGAATACGAACAGGGCCACAAGCCCGCGAAGTCCGACAAACCCAAAGCCAGATCGGAGGCCGCATGATGGGCGACGTCATTGAAACCACGCAACGCGCCTTCGTCGGCGTCACCGAGGTCTGGGTGCCGAAGGACGGGCGCCTGATCCATGCCACGGGCGACTACGGCGGGCGCTCGGCCTTCGAGGTCGCCTCGGTCGTTGAGAGCTTCGGCCCCGGCGAGGGGCTGCCCGGCAAGGCCTGGGCCGAGGCCCGGCCCGTGGTCCTCAAGGGCTTCGACGGGTCGTATTTCAAGCGCATCGAGGCGGCGCGCGAGGCGGGCCTGACCTCTGCCGTGGCGCTGCCGGTGTTCGACGGGGATGAGCTGACCGCGGTCCTCGTGGTGCTGTGCGGCGACGACGACACCACGACCGGCGCGATCGAGGTGTGGAAGGAACGCGACGGCCTGCTGCTGCTTGAAGACGGCTATTACGGCGCGGCGAAGCATTTCGAATGGGTCAGCCAGCACACCCACTTCCCACGCGGCCAAGGGCTGCCGGGGGGCGTGTGGGCGGCGCAGACCCCGATCCTGATGCGCGATCTCGGGTCGGGCTACCGCTTCATCCGGGCCGAAAGCGCGGGGCGCGCGGGACTTACCACCGGCCTTGGCCTGCCGGTCCCGGTGCCGGGGGGCGAGACCTATGTCGCCACGCTGCTGTCGGCGCGCGGCACGCCCATCGCGCGGCGGTTCGAGATCTGGGACGCGCGCGAGGCGCGGGTCGGCAAGGCCCGTGGCGGCAAGGGCGGCGGTTGCAAGGGCGGCGGCGCGGTGCTGATCGACGGCATCTGCGAACGCGAAGGCCCGCTGTGGAACGAGGATACCCCGCGCCGCGCCGCGGTCTGGGAAGGGCCGGTGGGCCAGGCGCTGGGGTCGGGCCTGCCGCAGGTGCTGTCGGGCGCGGCGTCCGTCGCGGCGGGCTACGCCTCGATGGTGGCCCTTCCGATCCACCGCGGCGGCGAGGTTGCCCATGTCGTCGCCTGGTACGTGTAAGGAGGGTATGATGCAGAAACTGGTCGTGATCGGGGCCGGGATGGCCTCGGGTCGGATGCTCGAACACCTGTTCGAGACCGTGCCGGACAGCTACGAGGTCACCCTGTTCAACGCGGAACCGCGCGGAAACTACAACCGCATCATGCTCTCGCCCGTGCTCTCGGGCGAGAAGAGCTATGCCGAGATCGTCACCCATGACGAGGCCTGGTACGAAAGCCACGGCGTGCACTGCCGCTTTGGCGAGCGGGTCACCGGCATCGACCGCGACGCCAGGGTGGTGCGCGGCGAGAACGGCGACGTGCCCTATGACAAGCTGGTCATCGCCACCGGTTCCACCCCCTTCATCGTGCCGCTACCGGGTCATGACCTCGACGGCGTGGTCGCCTACCGCGACCTCGAGGACACCAACCGCATGATCGAGGCCGCGGGCCCCGGTCGCCGCGCCGTGGTGATCGGCGGCGGGCTTCTGGGACTTGAGGCCGCCGCGGGCCTACGCCTGCGCGGGATGGAGGTGACGGTGGTCCACCTGATGGGCCATCTGATGGAACGCCAGCTGGACGAGGCCGCGGGCTACCTTCTGCGCCGCGCGCTGGGGGATCGCGGAATCGACGTGATCTGTTCGGCGAATTCGAAGGAGATCCTGGGCCGGGACGGAAAGGTCCGCGCGCTGATGCTGGACGACGGCACCGAACTACCCTGCGACATCCTGGTGATGGCGGTGGGCATCCGCCCGGCCTCGGCCCTCGGCAAGGTGGCGGGGGTCGAGACCGGCCGCGGCATCGTCGTCGACGCGCAGATGCGCACCTCGGATCCCGACATCCTGGGCCTTGGCGAATGCGTGGAGTTCGACGGCCAGCTCTTCGGCCTCGTCGCCCCGCTCTACGATCAGGCCAAGGTGGCGGCGGCGACGCTTGCGGGCGCGCCGGCCGCGTTCCGGCCGCGCGAGGTGTCCACCAAGCTCAAGGTGACGGGCTGCGATCTCTTCTCGGCCGGCGACTTCGCCGAGGGCGAGGGCCGCGAGGACATCGTCTTCCGCGACCCGGGCCGCGGCATCTACAAGCGCCTCGTGCTCAGGGACGACCGCATCATCGGCGCGGTGATGTATGGCGACACCGCCGACGGCAACTGGTTCTACGGGCTGATGAAGGACGGCACCGACGTCTCGGACATGCGCGAGACGCTGATCTTCGGCCCCAGCTTTCAGGGAGGCGCCCCCGCGGACCCTATGGCGGCCGTTGCAGCCTTACCGGATGACGCGGAGATCTGCGGCTGCAACGGCGTGTGCAAGAAGGACATCGTGACGGCGATCGGCGGGGGAGCCAGCACCCTCGACGCGATCAAGGCCACGACCAAGGCCTCGGCCTCGTGCGGAAGCTGCTCGGGCCTCGTGGAACAGCTGCTGGCGGTGACGCTGGGCGACGGTTTCGTCCGCGACACGGTCAAGCCGGTCTGCGCCTGCACCGATCTGACGCACGAGGACGTGCGTCGCCTGATCAAGTCGCAGGAGCTGAAGTCGATGCCCGCCGTGATGCAGGAGTTGGGGTGGAGAACCTCGTGCGGCTGCCACGTCTGCCGCCCGGCGCTGAACTACTACCTGCTGGCCGACTGGCCGCTGGACTACCGCGACGACCCGCAGTCCCGGTTGGTGAACGAGCGCAACCACGCCAACATCCAGAAGGACGGCACCTTCAGCGTGATGCCCCGCATGTGGGGCGGCATGACCACGCCGGAGGAGCTGATCGCCATCGCCGAGGCCGCGAAGAAATTCGGCGCGGCGGTGAAGGTGACGGGCGGCCAGCGGATCGACCTGCTGGGTATCCGCAAGGAGGACCTGCCCGAGATCTGGGCCGATCTGAACGACGCGGGCATGGTGTCGGGCCAAGCCTATACCAAGGGTCTGCGCACGGTGAAGACCTGCGTGGGCTCGGACTGGTGCCGCTTCGGCACGCAGGATTCCACCGGTCTGGGCATCAAGCTGGAGAAACGGCTGTGGGGCGCGTGGACGCCGCACAAGGTGAAGCTCGGCGTTTCGGGGTGCCCGCGCAACTGCGCCGAGGCGACCTGCAAGGACGTGGGCGTGATCTGCGTCGACAGCGGTTATCAGGTCGGTGTCGCCGGCGCGGCCGGCATGGACGTGAAGGAGACGGAGCGTCTGGTCGATGTCGCGACCGAGGAAGAGGCGATCGAATGGACCGTGGCCTTCGTCCAGCTTTATCGCGAGAACGCCAGGTACCTCGACCGGCCCTACAAGTGGGTCGCCAAGGTGGGCCTCGACTGGGTCAAGGAAGTGCTGGTGGACCCCACCGCGCGGGCCGATCTGGTCGCGCGGTTCGACCTGTCGCAGACCGTCTATCAGAAGGACCCTTGGGCCGAACGCACCGACGCGGCGACGCGCCGGGCCTGGGCCCCGCTTGCAGACCTCAGCCAGGAGGCCGCGGAATGAACTGGATCGATATAGGCGCATTGGACGACATCCCCCGCCGCGGGGCCCGCGTGGTCAGGACGGCAGAAGGCTGCGTCGCGGTGTTCCGCACCGAGGCGGACGAGGTCTTCGCCCTCGACGACCGCTGCGCCCACAAGGGCGGGCAATTGTCCGAGGGGCTGGTGCATGGCACCCGCGTCACCTGCCCGCTGCACAACTGGGTCTACGACCTGGAAACCGGCAAGGTTCAGGGGGCCGACCGGGGCGAGGTCGCGACCTATTCCGCGCGGATCGAGGAGGGGCGGATCCTTCTCGATCCCGAACGCCTTGCACGGCGGGGGGCGGCCTGATGGACGGCGCGCGCGCCGGCCACACGGTCTGCACCACCTGCCCCTATTGCGGGGTCGGCTGCGGCGTCGTCGCCCGGCGCGACGCGTCGGGCGAGATCACCATCGCGGGCGACAAGGCGCACCCCGCCAACGCCGGACGGCTATGTTCCAAGGGCTCGGCACTGGCCGAGACGACGGGTCTTGAGGGGCGCCTTCTGTCGCCCCGGATCGGCACGCGGGAGGCCGGCTGGAACGAGGCCCTCGACCTCGTGGCGCGGCGGTTTCGCGACGCCATCGCCAAGCACGGCCCGGACAGCGTGGCATTCTACCTCTCCGGCCAGATGCTGACCGAGGATTACTACGTCGCCAACAAGCTGGCCAAGGGCTACATCGGCACCGCGAACATCGACACCAATTCGCGCCTGTGCATGGCCTCGTCGGTGGCCGGCCACCGCCGCGCCTTCGGCACCGATACCGTGCCGGGCCGGTACGAGGATCTCGAAGAGGCCGACCTCGTGGTGCTGGTGGGATCGAACCTCGCATGGTGCCACCCGGTCCTCTACCAGCGGCTGGCGGCGGCGCGGAAGGCGCGGCCCGCCATGCGCATCGTCACCATCGACCCGCGCCGCACCGCGACCTCGGACCTTGCCGACCTGCACCTCGCCATCGCACCGGGGGCGGATGCCGTGCTGTTCAACGGCCTGCTCGCCGGGATCTCCGCGCGGGGCGCGGTCGATCCGGCCTACACCGGCGCCCACGTGACCGGGGCCGAGGCTGCGCTCGAGGCTGCGCGCAGCACCGACCTTGCTGCCACCGGGCTGCCCACGCAGGAGCTGGAACGCTTCTTCGCGATGTGGATCGGCACCGAGAAGGTCGTGACGGTCTACAGCCAGGGGGTGAACCAGTCCTCCTCGGGCGCCGACAAGGTGAACGCGATCCTGAACTGCCACCTTGCGACCGGCCGGATCGGACGGCCCGGAATGGGGCCCTTCTCGGTCACCGGCCAGCCCAACGCCATGGGCGGGCGCGAGGTGGGGGGGCTGGCCAACATGCTGGCCTGCCATCTCGACTTCGAGAACGCCGATCACCGCGCTGCGGTGCAGGACTTCTGGCAGAGCCCCGCGATGGCGCAGGCACCGGGGCTCAAGGCCGTCGACATGTTCCGCGCCGTCGGCGACGGCCGCATCCGTGCGCTCTGGATCATCCACACCAACCCCGCCGTCACGATGCCCGACGCCGACCGCGTCCGTGCGGCAATCGAAGGGTGCGATTTCGTCGTGGTCTCGGACGTGACCGGCGCGACCGACACCGCGCGGCTGGCCGACGTCCTATTGCCCGCCACCGGATGGGGCGAGAAGGACGGCACCGTCACCAATTCCGAACGCTGCATCTCGCGTCAGCGGCCGTTCCTGGCCGCCCCGGGCCTGGCGCGCCCCGACTGGTGGGCGATCTGCGAGGTCGGCCGGCGGATGGGCTGGGAGGCGGCGTTCAGCCATGATGGGCCGGACCGGATCTTCGCCGAATACGCGGCGCTCTCGGGGGTGGCCGGCCGGCTTGGGCGCGACTTCGACATTTCGGCGCTGGCCGGGATCGGGCGGGCCGAATACGACGCCCTCGCCCCCTTCACCTGGCCGCGCAGCGCCACCCGGAACACCGCGACACAGGGCGGGCGCTTCTTCGGCACAGGCGGGTTCTACACCGACGACCGGCGCGCGCGGATGCTGGCGATCCGGCCCCGACCGCCGGTCGCGCGGCCCTCGGCCGCCTTTCCGCTGCGGTTGAACACCGGACGGGTGCGTGACCACTGGCACACCATGACCCGCACCGCGAAATCGCCGCGGCTGAGCCAGCACATGGCCGAACCCTACCTTGAGGTACACCCTGAGGATGCCGCCCGGCTGGGCCTGACACCCGCCGCGATCGCCGAGGTGACCAGCCCCGAAGGCCGCGCCCTTCTGCGCGTGATCGTCACCGACCGGACGCCGAGGGGCAGTGTCTTCGCGCCGATGCACTGGACAACCGAGACCGCCTCGGCCGGCCGGGTCGACGCGCTGGTGGCGGCGGTGACCGACCCGGTCTCGGGGCAGCCGGAAAGCAAGGCGTCCGTGGTCCGCGCGACCCCCTTCGCGGCGCGCTGGTACGGGTTCGCGGTGTCGTGCGACGCCGCCGCCCCCGCGACCGCCTACTGGGCCCGCGCCCGCAGCCGCGGCGGCTGGCGGACCGAGCTGGCCGACACCGCCCTGCCCGCGGATTGGGAAGCCTTCGCCCGCGACCTCTTCGGCCTGCCGGGCGCGCAGGCGGTGACGGTCGAGGACCCGGGCCGCGGCCTTGCGCGCGTCGCGCTCATCGTGGAGGGCCGCGTCGCGGCCGCACTCTTCGCCGCCCCCGATCCGGTGGCGGTGGCCCGCGCCCATGTCTCCGGGCTGATCGGCGCGGAGGCGGGAACCGGGCCGGGCGCCACCGTACTCTCGGGCCGCCCCGGCGCCGACCGCCCCGATCCGGGCGCCACGATCTGCGCCTGTTTCGACGTCGGCGTGAACACGATCCTCGCCGCGATCCAGGACCAGGGGCTTGCCTCGGTCGAGGCGATCGGTGCAGCATTGCAGGCAGGTACGAATTGCGGCTCGTGCCGGCCGGAGCTGGCCGCGTTGCTGGCCGCAGCCCATGCAAAGGAGGCCGCCGAGTGAGCCTTGCCCCCTATATCCACGCCATGGGCCGGGGACCCGGCCGCGCGCGCAACCTGACCCGGGACGAGGCGCGCGACGCGATGCGCGCGATCCTTGCGGGAGAAGCCGCGCCCGAGGCGGTGGGGGCGCTTCTGATGCTGATGCGCTATCGCGGCGAGCGCCCGGAGGAGATCGCGGGCTTCGTCGAGGCGATGCGGGACACGCTGCCCGAATGGCAGGGCCCGCGCCCGGCGCTCGATTGGCCCAGCTATGCCGCGGGGCGGTCGCGCGGGCTGCCGTGGTTCCTGATGGCGGCCCGGCTGGTGGCGCAGGCGGGGCATCCGGTGCTGATCCACGGCTGGAATTCTCACCAGGGTGCGGCGGCCTCGGTCCGGGACGCGCTGCCCCGGCTGGGCATCGCAGAGGCGGGCGATATTGCCGGGGCGGCCCGGCTGCTGGTGCGCGACGGGATCGCCTACCTGCCGCTGGATGCCTTCGCGCCGGGTGCCCTGCGGCTTTTGCAACTGCGCGCGGTGCTGGGCCTGCGCTCGCCGGTCAACACTGTGCTTCGAGTGCTGAACCCGGGGGGCGCCAGCGCCAGCGTGCAGGGCGTGTTTCACCCGCCCTACCGCGAATTGCAGGCTGATGCCGCGGCCCTTCTCGGACAACCCGCAATGACCGTGCTCAAGGGCGGCGGTGGCGAATTCGAGCGCCACCCCGGCAAGGAGATCGCGCTTTACGGCCTGCGCGGCGGCGCGCCGTGGCAGGAAAGCCGGCCCGCGCTCTGCGACGAGACCCGGCGCCTCGCGTCGGAGACGCCCGACCCCGAGGAACTGACCCGGCTCTGGTCAGGAGAGGGCGAGGATCCCTTCGCCCGCGACATCGTGCTGGGCACCGCGGCGCTTGCGCTCGAGACGCTGGGCGTGACCGACGCCGCCGCCGTGGCGGAAGCGTTGTGGCATAAGCGTGACGCGCTGGTGTCAATCTAGCAACAGGATCCCGGCAGCCGCCAGACTGGCCCTCCCACGCCGCGTCACCCTTCGGAACGGGTCCTCCGGACGGGGAGAGCACCGCGCCGCCTGGTGCTGCGCCCGCACCGCGACCGTCGGCATCCGCCGCGGCACTTTCCGGCATTTCGCACCCCGGCAAGCGTAGGCCGCCGGTGCACCGTGCCCCCTGTGGTCGCCGCATGGGCAGCCAACCCACTGATCTTCAACCTCAAGCCTAAGGGCGCCGCCTTCCCGGGCAGGCAGTGCCCCGCGCCTGCGGCACCTCCCTGTGCAGAGCGCCCCTCGGTGGCAGGGCCCGTCGCGCGGCGCTTGCCGCAACGCAGAACTACCGCGGTTTTGCAGGCGGACGCGACGGGCGCCCAGGGACCCGTCTTCCACCGGAAATTGCCTTAATAAATCGTCAATGGAACAAATTTTGAACACAAGCCATCGCAACAAAAGACGTATGGACGTTACATAAAACAGGAAACCACATGTCGACCAACATCTCTGCGCTCAAGGAGCTCTCGGGCTTCATTGGCGCCTGCCTCGTCGATTCCGACACTGGCCTGATGCTTGCGGCCGAGACCGGCAACATCAAGTTCGACCTCGAAGCCGCGGGCGCTGCCAACACCGAAGTCGTGCGCGCCAAGAACGCCGCGATGAGGGCGCTGGGACTGGAAGACCAGATCGAGGATATCCTGATCACGCTCGGCAAGCAGATCCACTTGATCCGCCCGCTGGCCGCAAATCCGGCCGTGTTCCTTTACGTCGCGCTCGACCGCAGCGCGTCGAACCTGGGCCTCGCGCGCCTGAAGGCGAAGGGCGTCGAGGGCACGCTCAAGGTCTGACCGACCGCATCGGGCGTGCCGTCCGGATCGTTCCGGGGGGTACGCCAGCCACCTGTCCCGAGACCCTGGATCCGGCGGACCGCCCTCCTCCGCCCCGCCCGCGACCGAAATAGCGAGTAGCCATGTCCGCATCTTCCTCCGCCAGACAGTCGCATCGCGAAGGCTTCGAAGACCTCAACCGGTTCTGGGAAAAGCTCGACCAGATGGAAGAGGCGGTGACCAGCTTCTCCGAAGTGGCGCTGAGCTTCGTCGAGGAGCCGATCGAGCGGGTGTTGGAAAAGATCCGTGCGTTCGAGCCGCAGGTCAGCGTGATCGGCCAGGTCAAGGCAGGCAAGAGCACGCTTCTGAACGCCCTGATCGGCGAGGTGGGCCTGCTGCCGTCGGACGTGAACCCCTGGACCTCGGTGATCACCGCGCTGCACCTCAACAGCCGCGCGCGGCCGCCGCAGACGCGGGCCCTCTTCCGCTTTTTCGACGCCCATGAATGGGACCGGCTCGTCGCCACCGGCGGGCGCCTCGGCGAGATGTCCGAACGCGCGGGCTTTGCCGCGGAGGCAAAGGCCGTCCGCGCCCAGGTCACCGAGATGCGCCAGACGACCGAGGCCCGGCTCGGTGCCGAATTCGACAGGCTGATCGGTTCCAGCCACGCCTTCCCGACGATCCAGAAGGGCGTGATCGACCGCTACATCTGCTACGGCGACCCCGACGACCTGGAGGACGGCGCGACCGAGGGGGTCTATGCCGACCTCACCAAATCGGCCGACCTCTACGTCGATCTGCCTGACCTGCCCAAGGGCCTGTGCCTGCGCGACACGCCGGGCGTCAACGACACCTTCATGATGCGCGAGCAGATCACGCTCAACGCGATCAGCGACAGCCGGGTCTGCGTCGTCGTCCTGTCCGCCCACCAGGCACTGTCGACGATGGACCTGGCGCTTCTGCGGATCATCTGTTCGGTCGAGGCGCGCGAGGTGCTGATCTTCGTCAACCGCATCGACGAATTGCAGGACCCGCCCGCCGAGATCGAGCGCATCACCGCCTCGATCCGCAAGACGCTGTCGCGGATCGGCCTCGACGACTGGATCGAGATCCTGTTCGGCAGCGGCTACTGGGCCAATTGCGCACTTGCGCCCGATAGCTGCGTGATGACCCCCGCCAGCCGGGCGGCGCTGGGACGGATGGCAGAGGCCGGGGCGGGCCAGGCCGCGGTCCGCACGGAAGACTGCCCGGAAGACCGGCCGGACCTCGGAACCGAGGCGGGACTTCGGGCCGCGGCGATGGCCGCCTCTGGCGTGCCGGCGTTGCATCGTGCAATCGCCAAGCGGGTGGTCGAAGGGCCGGGCAGGGCCATCCTGTCGGACATCCGCGCCGAGATCGACGCCATCGTCGAGATGAGCGAAACCGTCGAGACCGTGGCCCAGCAGGGGCCGGGCGGCGCCCGCGAGGGGTTCGGCCTGACCGAGCTGTCGCTCAAGCTCGCTGACCTGCGTGACATGGTGCTTAAGGATTTCGACCTGCGCGCCACCGAGGTCCGGGAAGGCCTGCGCGAACGGCTGGAACGCGGCAAGGAAAGCTTCGTCGCCGCCGCGATCGAGGCGCTTCAATCGCATATCGACCTGTTCGGCGAATTCAGCGCATGGAAACACGATCCGACCTCGCTTCGGATGGCAATGAAGACCGCCTTTTCTTCGGCCACCGCCAAGCTGCGGCGCGAGGGCGAGGTCGCGATGGAGGTCGTGCTCGACGGCATGCAGGCGATCTTGCAGGACGATCTGGGCGTCTGGCGCGAGGGCACGTCCGCCGACTTCCCCGAGCAGCCGGTGCACAAGGCGCCCACGGTCCTTGCGCGAACCCTGTCGCTGGATCTGGAAGGGCCGTGGTGGCGCCGGTTCTGGAAGTTCGGTGGCGGCAGGGCCGCCGAGAAACGCTATCGCGGCCTGATCGAGGCCGAGGTGGCGCCACTGATCGACGACCTGCTGACCGACGTCTTCGATCCGGCGACCCTGCGCACCCGCGAGATCGTAGAGACCTTCGCCATGGATCAGGGCGGTTTCGCCCGCGCGATCCTCGAATGCGCCCTCGACTCGCGCAAGGCGGCCGCCGGGGCTCCATCGGACCGCCCCGATCCCGCAGACAGGAGGCTCTTTGCATGACCCGCCGCCCGCGTTCCGACCGCCTTGGCCCGAGACCCGAGGCAGGCACCGCCCCGCGGGGGCTGCGCAAGCCGCGCCTGCTGATCGCGGGGGAGTTCAGCTCGGGCAAGACCCAGCTTGTGACCGGCCTTCTAGGCGACGCGGTCCTGCCCTCGAACGTCACCTCCACGGCGCTGCCGCCCGTGTGGCTGGTGGGCGGTGCGGGGCCCTGCCTCGCGGTCGGCGCCGATGGCAGCCCGCGCGAGGTTCCCGGCATCGACGCGCTTGACGTCGAGACCACGCGCTACAGCATCCTCGCGCATCGTGCGCCGATCCTCGAGACCGTCGAGATCATCGACACGCCCGGCAATTCCGACCCCAACATTCCGGCCGAGACCTGGCAGCGGATGGTATCCTATGCCGACGCGGTGATCTGGTGCACCAACGCGACCCAGGCGTGGCGCCAGAGCGAAAAGTCGGTCTGGCTGGAGATGCCCGAGGGGCTGCGTCGCTCGGCCACGCTGCTGATCACCCATGCCGACCGCATGCCTGACCAGCGCGCCGCCGACCGTGTGCTGCGTCGCGTGCGCCGCGAGGCGGAACCGTTCTTTTCGCATTTCCTCGTGGCCTCGCTCATCAGCGCGGCCGACGTGGCCCGCATCGGCGCCCACGTGCGCGAGGTCGCCGGCAGCCTGGCCAGGCGCCCGGGCGCCGAGAACAACGTCGTCGCGACCGCCGCAACCAAGGCCGCCACCAGCCTTCCGGCGGGCCCGCAGGAAACCACGGCCCGCCCGAGGCCCCGGCCATTGCGTGCGCAGACCGCGGGCACCAGCACCGGCATCAGCACCGACGGGACTGTGGCGATCGGGCCGGGACGTGCGCGGCACCTGTGGCAGCGCCTCGGCGGCGCCACCGCCTCGGACGATCCCTCCACCATCCTCGACCGGGTCGACCGCCTGCTCGAGATCCTCGACGGGCCCGCCCGCGACATTCCCGCCCGGGAGACGGACGACGCTCCCGGCAACATCTTTGACGACCTTTCCGCCCCCGGGGCGGCCCCTACCGCAGCGGCGCGACCGTCCGCGGGCAGAGCCAGGATACGACCATGAAGATCGCCCCCAACCAGCGACAGGAGCTGGACTTCCTCCGCGACACTCTGGACAGCCTCGACCGCATCTCGGACCGTGCCGGACGCCCGGCCTTCCGCGCCCTGCGCGACCGGCTGGACCAATGGGCCGCGAAGGTCGCCGTGATCGGACAGGTCAAGGCGGGCAAGTCGACCTTCGTCAATGCCCTGCTCTACCAGCACGACTTTCTGCCCTCGGACGTGAACCCCTGGACTTCGGTCGTCACCAACATCCGCATCAACATGCCCGGAGATCCCGCCTCGGGCGCGCGGTTCGCGTTCTTTGACGAAAACGACTGGCAGGAGATCGTCGACGGCGGCTCGAAGATCCGCGAGCTGACGGAACAGCTTCTTCCCGGCTTCGACACCGAGCTGCTGCGCCGGCAATCCGAAGAGATGCGTGGGAGGGCGCAGAAACGCCTGGGAAAGCATTATCACACCCTCCTCGGCAGCCAGCACGAATACGATTTCCTCACCCCCGACCTGCTGAAGCGCTATGTCTGTGCCGGGCCGGGTTCGGACGAGGGGCTGGAGCGCGAGGCGCTGGGGCGCTACGCGGCGCTGACCAAGGTCGCCAATGCCTACATGCGCATGCCCGGCTTTCAGGTGCCGACGATCATCACCGACACCCCCGGCGTGAACGACCCGTTCCTCGTGCGGGACGAATTCACCTGCCGCAGCCTCGACAAGTCGGACACCTTCGTCATGGTCCTGTCGGCGCACCAGCCGCTGACCGATGTCGACATCGCGCTGATCCGGATCCTTGCCCAGCAAGATGACAAGGACGTGGTGATCTTCGTCAACCGCATCGACGAGCTTGACGATTACGCGACCGAGGTGCCGCGCGTGATGGCCGACGTCTCGGCCCGTCTCAGCGCCGCGATCCCCGGCATCGACTTCCGCATCACCGCGGGCAGCGCCTACATGGCCGACCTCGTGCTGCGCGACGACGACGACGCCGGGGCCCTGCGTGCCGCGATCGACACGCCGGAGCTGGCCGCCTATCTCGCCGCGCGCCATGGCCGCGTGCCCGACACGTGCGAGGACAGGCTGATGCTGGCCTCGGGCCTCGACGCGCTGCGCGCCACCCTGTCGGACGTGATCGACGAAGGCACCGGCGGGCGCTACCTCGGCCAGCTGCTCGAGGATATCCGCGCCGAGATCAGCGGCGCGCTTTTCGCCGCCAAGCGCGAGCGCGACTCGCTCCAGCTTCAGGTCGAGAGCGTGACCAGCGATGTCGCCCGCGACGCGGTCGCCGACCTGACGCGCGAAATCGACGGAATAAAACGGATCCACGACGAGCTTCAGACCAACATCGACGCGGCCGAGGCCCAGGTCGAGAAGGTGGTAAGCAAGGCCTGGACCAAGCTGCAGGCGAGGCTGGTGGAGCGTATCGAGGCCTTCGTCGACGACCAGAAGGAAGCCTTCGAGGAACGCCTGTTCAGCGCCACCGTGCGCGGCGACGGGCAGAAGGCACTCGATATCGACATCGGTGTGCTGCAGGCGCAGATCGAGGCCGAGGTGCGGTCGAGCTTTGCCACCTCGCGCGCGGGCACCGACGTGGCGCTCAGCAATTGCCTGCATGCCTGCCGCCAGACGATCCGGGACAAGTTCGACGACCCGGCCGGGAACATCACCCTCGACGAACTGCCCTATGACAGCTTCAGCTCGACTCTGGCCCTGTCGCGCCGCTCGCTGAAGATCGAGCTGATCACCGACCGCAGCTGGGCCTTCTGGCGACGGCCCTCCGTCAGTGTCGAGAAGACGCTGGCCGCCCTGCGCGTGATCGCGGCGGCCGAGATGCGCCCGGCGGTGGAAAAGATCCTGGCCGCGTTCAACGAGGCCCAGGTCGAACGCGCCTCGGCCGGCATCGGCCGGCTGCGGGTGCTTCTGCGGATGATCGAGGTTGGGCTGTCGGAACGCTCGCACCGACTGAAGCAGGACCGGATCGAGATGGAACGCGTCGCCAGCGACACCGAGCTTCAGGCCCGCCTGGTCCGGCGCCTGCAAAGCCAGATGGAGGTGCTGGAACGGAGGGTGCTGAACTTCTCGGCCATCGACAGCGCGCTGTCGCGTTCCGAACTCGCCCACGCCGCCTGAGGAGAGATTCGATGCTCGTCCAGCCCCGCGCCCCCGGCGCGCCGACTCCGCAGCAGGATCGCCCGCCCCTGCGCGTCGCGATCTGCGGCGAGGTGAACGCGGGCAAGTCGACCGTGCTGAATGCACTGCTCAGGCGCCGCCTGCTTCCCGACAACATCGGCGAAAGCGCGCGCCCCCTGATCATCGCGCGCCATCGCGACCGGCCAGGGGCCGAGATCCGCCACCGCGACGGCCGGGTCGAGACGCTGGAGGCCGAGGTCGACCCGCTGACGCTACGCAGCGCGGCGGCGATCGAGCTGTGGTCGGACGCGCCGCAGATCGCCGGGTTCGAATTCATCGAACTGCCGATGACGACCGCCGACGCGGTGACCGAAGACGACATGGCGCTGATGCGCAGCGTCGATGTGATGATCTGGGTCACCATCGCCTCGCAGGCCTGGCGGCTGACCGAGAAGTCGATCATCGGGCGCCTGAACAAGGCCCTTCCCGCGCGCAGCGTGATCGTCGTGTCGCGCGCCGACAAGCTGCGCAGCGACAGGGATCTGCGCAAACTCGAGGAGCGGGTGCGGCGCGAGACGGCGGGGCTGTTCGACGGCTTCGCCTTCCTCAACGGCGCGGCCGGAACGCTGGCAGCCTCGGCCCATTCGGGCCAGGACTGGGCCCTGAGTGGTGCGCCCGCGATCCTCGACCTGCTGCACGGCTTTGTCCCGGCGGGTCCGATGGACGCGCCGTCGCTTCAGGACGCGGCATCGGAGGGGGCCGCCGAGGGGATGGAGCCCGAGAACCTGATCGACCTCGACAGCTTCCGCAGGCTGGCGCCGGTCCAGAGCCGCGTGGCGCAGGCCGGGCCATCGACGCCCGCGCCACCCCCGGCCTCAGCCTCGCCCGCAGCTTCTCCCGCTGCGTCTCCCGATGCCCAGATGGCCGAAGCGCCGGACGCGCCGCCCTCCGGGCCTGCCACGGTCGCGCCGCCCGTTCCCGCCGCCACCGCAAAGCCCCCCGTCCGGGCCACGGAGTCCGCCCCCGCGACGGCCCCCGCGACCGCTCCGCCCTCCGCGGTCGGAGGGACACACAAGCCTGATATCGACCCGGCGCTCATCGACGCGCTGCGCGAGATTGCCGGGCGGCTGCCTGAGGGCGCGGTCGCGGGCCTGATGTTGCCGGGAGAGGGGCAGTGCGAGGTGCTCGGCGGCGACCCGTCCCGCTGCCGCGAGGTGGGCCGCGCCCTCGGCACCGCGCTCGACCGGCTCGGCACGGCCTATGCCGCCCGGGGGTTCGACGCCTGCCCCGAGGCGGTGATCGTCGGTAGCGCCGGTGCGCGCATCGCCTGCGAGGTGTTGCCCGGGCGGGGCGCCGTCTTCATGATGGCGCCGGCAGACCGCCTGAGCGCGGGGATCGCCCGGGCGCTCATGGTGCAGATGCGCAGCGCGGCGGACGGCACGGGCGGCTGACCCCAAACCCCAGGTTCGGCGCCACCCCTCTTCCCATGCCGGCTGCCCAGCGGACCGGGCGACGCACTGTTTCCGTATTTCCGGCGGATTGTTCGCCCCGAACGGGTTGAGCCCCGAGGACGCTGCCCTAGGATGAACTCATGAGCATTGGAAACCGGATGCGCCCCTGGCACGTCCGACGCCTGGGGGGGCATTTCGATGACATGGATCCGGCAGGCCGGCGGCGAGGAATGGGGCCCTTGGGTCATCCACGACGGCAAGGGGTGCCCGCTGCCAAGCGGCACGATCGTCGAAGTGGTGAGCGAAGACGGCTTCGGCTTTGCCCGGCGCGAGATCGCCTGTGTCGCTGGGGGCAGCTACTCGTCGTGGAACTGGCAGCATTATCCCGAGCTCAAGCGCATCATCCGCTACCGTGAGAAGAAGCCGCGCGGCCTCCAGATGCTCGAGGCGCGGATACGCGACCTGGACACCCCAGCGGCCGGTCGGCGCGGCCGAGTTTCCGACCGCATCCCCGGTAACGCCCCCGACCACGTCCGGGGCCGCTGACCGCATGTCAGATGCCGACAGGCGCCGCCCCCGCCGACCCGGCAGGGCAAAGGGCCGCCTGCCCTTTCGCCTTTCGCCACATCTGCGGAACGTGAGCCGCCGCGACCTTTCCCGGCCCGGGCCGTGCGCTACCATCCGTGGGGCGCATGCCGCAGCGCAGCAGGGCCGTTGACTCCGGCGCGCTGGGGCGCGACAAACCGACGCGACAGCCAGCAAAGGGGGGGAACCCATGAAGAAAGTCTATGGCAGCGCCAGCGAGGCGCTCGACGGACTTCTGTTCGACGGAATGCTGATCTCGGCGGGGGGCTTCGGCCTCTGCGGCATCCCTGAACTTCTGATCGCCGCGATCCGCGAGGCCGGCACCAAGAACCTGACCGTCGCCTCGAACAACGCGGGCGTGGACGGGTTTGGCCTCGGCGTCCTCCTCGAAAGCCGGCAGGTCAAGAAGATGATCTCCTCCTACGTCGGCGAGAACGCGGAATTCATGCGCCAGTACCTTTCGGGCGAGCTGGAGCTGGAATTCAACCCGCAGGGCACGCTGGCCGAGCGCATGCGCGCCGGCGGGTCGGGCATCCCCGGTTTCTACACCAAAACCGGCGTCGGCACCCAGATCGCCGAGGGCAAGGAGCACAAGGAGTTCGACGGCGAGACCTACATCCTCGAACGCGGGATCGTCGCCGACCTTGCCATCGTCAAGGCCTGGAAGGCCGACGAGACAGGCAACTGCGTGTTCCGCAAGACCGCGCGCAACTTCAACCCTCCGGCGGCCATGTCGGGCAAGGTCTGCGTCATGGAGGTCGAGGAGATCGTCCCGGCCGGCACGCTCGACCCCGACAACATCCACCTGCCGGGCATCTACGTGCACCGCCTGATCCAGGGCGAGCACGAGAAGCGGATCGAGAAAGTCACCACGCGCGAGAAGGAGAAGGCCTGATGCCCTGGGATCGCAATCAAATGGCCGAACGCGCGGCCCAAGAGCTTGAAGACGGCATGTACGTGAACCTCGGCATCGGGATCCCGACGCTGGTGGCGAACTACGTGGGCGACAAGGACATCACGCTGCAGTCGGAAAACGGCATGCTGGGCATGGGCCCCTTCCCCTACGAGGGCGAGGAAGACCCCGACCTGATCAACGCCGGCAAGCAGACCATCACCGAGCTGCCCAAGACCGCCTATTTCGACAGCTCGATGAGCTTCGGAATGATCCGCGGCGGCAAGATCGCGGCGGCGATCCTGGGCGCGATGGAAGTGGCCGAGAACGGAGATCTGGCGAACTGGATGATTCCCGGCAAGCTCGTGAAGGGCATGGGCGGCGCGATGGATCTGGTCGCGGGCGTCGGCAAGGTGATCGTGGTGATGGACCACCAGAACAAGGCCGGGGAGTCGAAGGTGCTGCAGGCCTGCACCCTGCCGCTCACCGGGACCGGCGTGGTCAATCGCATCATCACCAACCTCGGCGTGCTGGACGTGGTTGAGGGCGGGCTGAAGATCGTCGAATGCGCCGTCGGCGTGACCGAGGACGACCTGCGCGCCGCGACGGAAGCGACGATCGTTGACTGACGCGCCCGAGCCGCGCCCCGAGATCCGGCTCGAGAAGGGCGAGACCAAGGGCCGCTACGTGATGGAGCGCGGCGGGGAGGAGGCGGAACTTACCTTCTCAATCGCCTCGCCACAGCTGGTGATCGCCGATCATACCTCTGTCCCGGATGCCTTTCGCGGCACCGGGGCGGGGCTTGCGCTGGTCGAGCGCCTGGTGGCGGATGCCCGGGCGCAGGGCTTTCGCGTGGTGCCGCTGTGCCCCTTCGTGAACGCCCAGCGGCAGCGCCACCCGGAATGGGAAGACGTGTTCTCCGGCGGGCAAAGGGGCTGACGGCCCCTTCCGCCGGGACCTTCGCCGCCGCGCCCCGGGCCCTCCGGGGTGTGGCGGCATCTACTTCGCGGCCAGCGTTTCCGTTGGGGCGGGCGCAGGGGCGGCAGAAAGCACCTTGAAGACGCAGCCGTCCGAGACGAATTGCGGCGGCGTCACGCACAATCCCCGGGCCACCTTCCATGCCGCCAGCACCTTGGGCACGTAGTCGCGCGTCTCGGCGTAATTCGGCACGCCGCCCGCGTTCTTCACCGCGTTCTCTCCCGCGTTGTAGGCGGCCAGCACCATCAGCGGATCGCCGTGGAAATCGCCCATCAGCCAATCGAGATAGGCGACCGCGCCCTGGATGTTCTGCGCCGGATCTGACGCGTCGACGCCGAAGCGCCCCGCGGTGGCCGGGATCAGCTGCATCAGCCCCTGGGCGCCCTTGGCGCTCAGCGCATCCGCCCTGCCCCCCGATTCCGCTGCCATCACCGCCAGCACCAGCGCGGGCGACACCCGCGTGCCCACCGTCGCCTTGAGGATCGTGGCGCCCCATGTGCGCGCCATCTGCTGCAGGCGCTGAAGCCGGGGGCCGCGCACCTCGGTGCCGCCCGGCCCCATCGTCAGCGCCGCCAGCGCCGCCTGGAACCGCCCCGCGCCATCGGTCAGCGCGGGCGAGATCACCTTCCAGAACCAGTCGTAGGCCGCATCGCGCCTCGGCCCGGGGCGCGCTACGGCCATCTTCGGGTTGGCGCCCACCGGCGGCATCGCGTCGGTGGACCCTGCGGTCTGGGGTGGGTCGGGCGTGGTCACCGGCGTCTTGGCCGGATCGGCGGAGCGGTGGACATCGACTTCGGGCGCATTCTCGATCCAGCGCCGCTGGGCCGCGGGGTCGATCTGCACGTCGATGAACCGCCGGGTGCCGGGCGACGGCGGCTTGACCATGTGAAAGGTAAAGCCACCCTGCCCCGCCGCCGGCGCCTCGGTGCCGGCCTGTGCGGAGATGGGGCCGCAAGGCCCCGCCACGACGCCATAGATCGCGAGGACCGGAATCACGCACCGCTTCATGCGGGTCTGCCCTGCCTTGCTCTGCCTCTTGTTGTTGCGGCGATGATCGCAGGAAATCACGACAAATGCCACCAGTGCGCGGAAACGTGGGGTGAGAATCGCCTCTCAGGGTCTGAATCAGAGTGCCCAGACACCCCAGGTTCCATCAAAAGTTAATTTTCTTTTCATTTGTTATCATAAGCTTACAAGACGACTCTCAAGAAAATTAACCCCGCTCGAAAATGTACGACTCGCGCCAAAATCTGGTCACGATTCGAGGGCCATATGCAGACATACCGAGGCGGGAAGGCCAAGCAGAGGACGGCCACGAAACTTCCGAAACGGTGATCTGTAATCGACATCTCATCGAGGGACTGAACCATGAAACTCTTCAACCTGATCAAGAACTTCCGCAACGACGAAGACGGCGCCGTGACCGTTGACTGGGTCGTGCTGACCGCCGCGATCGTCGGCCTGGGCATCGTCGTGATGAACACCGTGGGCGGTGGCATCAACACCGCGGCCGCCAAGCTGGGCAGCAACCTGAGCACCGCCATGGACAACGCCGGCGACACCAGCACCACGACCTCGTTCACCAGCAAATAAGACTTGCCGATCGTGGCGGCCGCAACCGGCCCCCGTCCAAACGGCTTTGGTGGCCGCGCCTGACCCCGGGCGCGGCCATTCACATAAGCGCCGAACGCTGGTTAACCATTTTGGGGAGGTCCGCGCATGCGTTCCCTTCTTCGATCCCTATGGCAGAACGAAAGCGGCGCGGTCACGATCGACTGGGTCGTCCTGAGCGCGGCGGTCGTGGCGGCGGCCCTGCTCATCGTGTCCGACATAGGCAGCCGGATCAACTCCGCGTCGGGCGAGATCGGGACCCACCTGGAAACCACGGTCAACAACTCGGTCACCGGCACCATCAGCGATTATCAGAACTGACGAAAGTTTCCGGGATCGCGACATTTCCCGCCAAGCGACGAACAATCTCCACGCTTTCGCCGCAATCCCCCACCAGACAAGGGCCAACGTCAGATAGGGCGGGCCCTCCCCCCGCCTCCAGTGAAAAGGAGATAACGCGATGCGCTCCGTATTCGGATTGGTGCTGATCGTCGGCCTCGGCCTTGCCGGGTTCGCGGTCTACATGGCCCAGGGCTACATCAACCGGACCCAGGCCGAGCTGGCGCGCGAGCGGGCCTCGCGCAGGCCGCCGGAGCCGACGGTCACCGTCTTCGTCGCGAAGAAGGCGCTGCCCTACGGCACCAAGGTCACCCAGGACGACGTGGTCGCCATCAACTGGCCCAAACGCGCCCTGCCCCCCACCGCCTTCACCGAGCTGAAGGGCAAGAACGTGAAGCGCGCGCTCTTCGTCGAGGGACAGGCGCAGCCGCGCTATGTCACCCGTCCGATCAGCCAATTCGAGCCGCTGCTCGCGTCCAACATCACCGGACCGGGCCAGGATCCGGGCATCACCTCGCATCTGAGCGCGGGCATGCGCGCCTTCGCGATCAAGGTCGACGTGGCCTCGGGCGTGTCGGGCTTCCTGCGCCCCGAGGACCGCGTCGACGTCTACTGGACCGGCCAGAGCTCTCGCCAGATCGGCGGCTCGGGCGGCGAGGTCACGCGCCTGATCGAGGCCGGGGTCAAGATCATCGCGGTCGACCAGAAGGCTGGCGGCGACATGGGCCCGGGCGCCACCATCGCCCGTACCGTGACGGTCGAGGCGAACCAGGAGCAGGTGGCCGTGCTGGCGCAGGCGCAGGCGACCGGACGGCTTGCGCTGTCGCTGGTCGGCACCCGCGAAGACAGCCAGAACCACACGATCGAGGTCGACCGCCAGGCGCTTCTGGGGATCACCGACAAACCCGCCCCGGTGGTCGCGAAACCGAAGGTCTGCACCATCAAGCAGCGCAGCGGCAGCACCGTGGTCGAGGTTCCGATCCCCTGCACCAACTGACGGCCGACCCGGCGCCGGGCGCACGACTGCCCGTGACGGATCGCCAATCGTGACGACAAAGGGGCACCCGATCTTGGGTGCCCCTTGCAGTTCGGGGCCCAGACCTAGCGCCGTGTTGCGGCTTTTCCACATTCGCTTCGTGCGGCAAAGGTTTGATTCTTGCAAAAAAAGGCACGTTCCCGCATTCTGCGCGAAATATGGGGCGGCAAGACCCCGATTTGGGCGTGGTCGGAGAGGCAGGATCACATGAAGATGAAAACCATCTGGCAGGCCGGTCTTTTCGGGATCGCCCTGACCATCGCGCAGGTGCCGACGGCACAGGCGGAATCGCTGCATGTGATGCGTGGTGCTACGAGCCGGCCCCTGAGCGTACCGATGAACCGCGCGGTCGTGGTGGAAAGCGACCAGCCGTTTTCGGAGCTGTCGATCGCCAACCCCGGCATCGCGGACATCTCGACGCTGAGCGACAAGTCGATCTACATCCTCGGCAAGGCGCCGGGGCGGACGACGCTCACGCTGCTGGGCGCCGACGGCAAGCTTATCACCAACGTCGAGGTGCAGGTCACCCCTGACATCGCCGAGTTCAAGGAACGCCTGCAGCAGATCCTGCCCGGCGAAAAGATCGACGTGCGCACCGCCAACGACGGCATCGTGCTGTCGGGGACCGTGTCATCGACCGCCAAGATGGACCGCGCGCTCGATCTGGCCGAACGCTACGCACCCAAGCGGGTATCGAACCTGATGACCGTGGGCGGCAGCCAGCAGGTCATGCTGAAGGTCCGCTTCGCCGAGATGCAGCGCTCGGTCGCCAAGAACCTGTCGTCGAGCCTTGCCGTCAAGGGGCCGGGCGTCATCGGCGGCACGAACACGATGCTGTCGAACGACAGCCAGACCAGCACGCCGAACTACAGCAGCGTCTTCAACAACAAGTCCGTCACCGCCCCCACCACGGACAACGGCGCCTTCACCCTCGGCTTCACCGCCGGAAGCCTGCAATTCGCGGTGATGCTCGAGGCGCTGGAAAGCAAGGGCATGGTCCGCACCCTGGCCGAACCCAACCTCACCGCCCTTTCGGGGCAGCAGGCAAAGTTCCTCGCGGGTGGCGAATACCCGATCCCCGTGCTCGACAGCAACGGCAACATCTCGGTTCAGTACAAGCCGTTCGGGGTGGAGCTGAACTTCACCCCCACAGTGGTGGACGGCGACATCATCAACCTCAAGATCAACGCCGCCGTCTCGGGCATCGACTCGACCGTCAGCTTCACCAACGGGTCGATCTCGATCTCCGGCTTCAAGCGGCGTGAGACCTCGACCACGGTCGAGATGCGCGACGGGCAGAGCTTTGCCATTGCGGGCCTGTTGCAGGACGACTTCACCGACCTGATCGGCCAGGTGCCGTGGCTGGGCGACATCCCGATCCTGGGCGCGCTGTTCCGGTCCGCGGATTACGAACGCAAGCAGAGCGAGCTGGTGATCATCGTCACCCCGCACCTGGTGACGCCGACCTCGGGCCAGGCGCTGACGCTGCCGACCGACCGGGTCGCCCCGCCGGACGAGAAGAATTTCTTCCTCTACGGCCGCACCGCCAAGTCGGCCAAATCCCTCAAGGGACCGGCCGGAGAGGTCGCGAAACAGGACTTCTCGGGGTCCTATGGCTATGTGATGGAGTGAGGCGATGAGCATCGCACCCCGCCTTCTTCTCTCGGCTCTCGCGCTGTCGGCCCTGGTCGGCTGTCAGAATGCCGAAATGACGCCCCGCAACGACGGGGATTTCGGCCAGTCGACGCTGAACAACACCCAGCTCATGTCGGGCCAGCGCAGCTATGCCGTCGCCCTGGGTGAGCGGTTCGCGCGCGAGGTGCCGAACACGGTGAACTTCGCCTTCAACCGGTCCTATCTCGACGACCGCGCACGGACGATCCTGGCCCGGCAGGCCACCTGGATTCGCCAGTTCCCCGAGGTCCGGTTCCGCGTCTTCGGCTATACCGACAGGGTGGGCACGGAAGGCTACAACAAGGCACTCGGGATGCGCCGGGCGCGGGCGGTGGTGGACTACCTCGTCAGCCAGGGGATCTCGCGCTCGCGGTTGCAGGCGGTCATCTCCTACGGCGAGACACGGCCGCTGGTCGACACCCCGGCGCCCGAGCGGGCAAACCGCCGCGCGGTCACCTCGGTCTCGGGCTTCGTGCAGTCGAACCCGATGGTGTTGAACGGAAAATACGCCGCGGTGATCTTCCGCGAATACGTCAAGAGCGCGACCCCGGCCGACAACCTCACGAGCACCGGCTCCGGCACGTCCAGCGGCAGCTCGGGCGCTTCCAGCGGCGGCTGAGCGCCGCTCACCCTTTCGCGATCCTCCCTGATCCCACAACAATGCCGGCCCCCGGGGCCGGCATTGGCGTGAAAAGACCGAATAATAACGATTTTTTAGCCCCAATGTTGCCAAGATTGTCCACCACTTTCGCAAGCTGAAGGCAGACGAGCGGCAGGAGTCGCGCGGACTGCGGGCAAGGGCTTGCGAGGTCGGGAAACCCCAGAGCGCCAGCCGCCCGCGGGCCGATAACCGAAGGACGTGAGGCAATGACGAAAGTGGCGGCGCTGCAGCCGGATCCGGCCCCGATCGTGGCATGCACGATTTCGCGCGATGTCCAGAATTTCGATCTGCTGATCGAGGACATGGAGGCCGAACTGGGGGAAGGCTGGGGCGATCTGAGCTTCGCCGACGCCGGGCTGTTCCTGACACAACCGGATGCCGCCTCGCTGGAATTCGTGGCGCTGGCCGTCGACGACCAGGACGAGAACGACCTGACCCGCATCTCCGGACTGATCAAGCAGGCCAAGGCGCTCGGCATCAAGGTGATCCTCATCGCCGAGGAGATCAGCCCGATCGCCCTGCATCAGCTACTGCGCCTGGGCGCCGACGACTTCGTCCCCTACCCCCTTCCGGAAGGGGCGCTGCGCGAGGCGATCGAACGGGTGCGCAACCCCAACACGCTGCCCGCGCTTGCCGGTGCGCAGGCCGTCGCGGCGGGGCATGACGGCGCCACCGCGCCTGCCTCGGCCCCCGCCTTCAAGGCCACCGGCGACCGCGACGGCGTGGTCCTGCCGGTGCACGGGCTTGCGGGCGGCGTGGGGGCCACGACCTTCGCCACCAACCTGGCCTGGGAACTTGCCACCATCGACAAGAAGGACGCCCCGCGCGTCTGCCTGATGGATTTCGATTTCCAGTACGGGTCGGTCTCGACCTATCTCGACCTGCCGCGCCGCGACGTCATCTTCGACATCCTGTCGGACACCCCCAACGTCGACAGCGATTCCTTCCTTCAGGCGATGCTGACCTTCAACGACAAGCTGAGCGTGTTCACCGCGCCATCCGAGATGCTGCCGCTGGAGATCGTCAGCGCCGAGGATATCGAACGCCTGCTGCAGATGGCGCGCACGAACTTCGACTTCGTGCTGATCGACATGCCCAAGACCGTGGTGCAATGGACCGAGACGGTCCTGCACCACGCCCATGTCTATTTCGCGCTGATGGAGCTCGACATGCGCTCGGCCCAGAACGCGCTGCGCCTTCTGCGCGCGCTGAAGGCCGAGGAACTGCCGTTCGAGAAGCTGCGCTTCGCGCTCAACCGCGCGCCCAAGTTCACCGACCTGAACGGCAAGAGCCGGGCGAAGCGTCTGGCCGAAAGCCTCGACATCGACATCGAGCTGATGCTGCCCGACGGGGCCAAGCAGGTGACGCAGGCCAACGACCACGGCCTGCCGCTTTCCGACACCGCGGCGAAGAACCCGCTGCGCAAGGAAATCCAGAAGCTGGCCAAGCAGCTGCACGAACACAACAAGGCCGCGGAGGCCGGGCGCTCGTAAGCGCATCACGGATGAGGTAGCCGCACATGGCCATGTTCTCGCGCTTCAAGAAACCCGAAGACGGCGCCGCCCGCCCGTCCGGCATGGCGCCGGTGGGCGACCCCCACAAGGCCCCTGCCCCCCGCACACAGACCAACGCGCCGCCCGCCGTGCCGCGGGCGAAACCCGTTGCCACGCAAAAGCCGGTGGCCCAGGCGGTCGCGCAGGACAAGGACAAGAAGCGCAAAGAACGGCTTGGCGACATCAAGGTCGAGCTGCACAAGCGCCTGCTGGAGAACCTCAACCTCTCGGCGCTGGAATCGGCGCCCGAGGCCAGCCTGCGCGCCGAGATCGCCGCAATCGCCGGCGAGGCGCTGGAAGAGCTGTCGATCGTCCTGAACAAGGAAGACCGCACCACCATCAACCAGGAGCTCTATGACGAGGTGATGGGCCTCGGCCCGCTGGAGCCGCTGCTCAAGGACGACACCGTCAACGACATCCTGGTGAACGGCCCGCGCCAGATCTTCGTCGAGCGCAACGGCAAGCTGGAACTCACCGACATCACCTTCAAGGACGAGCGGCACCTGCTGCGGATCATCGACAAGATCGTGTCCGCCGTGGGCCGCCGGGTCGATGAATCCAACCCCTATGTCGACGCCCGCCTTCAGGACGGGTCGCGCTTCAACGCGATGGTCCCGCCGATCGCGGTCGATGGCTCGCTCGTCTCGATCCGGAAGTTCAAGAAGGACAAGCTGGCGATCGACGATCTGGTGCGGTTCGGCGCCTTCACCGAGGAGATGGCCGCCTATCTTCAGGCCGCGGTGGCCTGCCGGCTGAACGTCATCGTCTCGGGCGGTACCGGCTCGGGGAAAACCACCACCCTGAACGCGCTGTCGTCCTTCATCGACAACTCGGAACGGATCCTGACGATCGAGGACACCGCGGAACTTCAGCTTCAGCAGACCCACGTGGGCCGGATGGAAAGCCGCCCCGCCAACGTCGAGGGCAAGGGCGCGGTGACCCAACGCGACTGTCTGCGCAACGCCCTGCGGATGCGCCCGGACCGGATCATCGTGGGCGAGACCCGCGGCGAGGAAGTCATCGACATGCTGCAGGCCATGAACACCGGCCACGACGGGTCGATGACCACGATCCACGCCAACAGCGCGCGGGACGGTGTTTCGCGTCTGGAGAACATGGTCGCCATGGCCGGGATCGAGATGCCGATCAAGGCGCTGCGCTCGCAGATCGCCTCGGCCGTCAACCTGATCGTGCAGGCAAGCCGCCTTCAGGACGGCTCGCGCCGGATGACCTCGATCACCGAGATCACCGGGATGGAGGGCGACGTGATCTCCATGCAGGAGGTGTTCCGCTACGAACGCCTCGGGCTGGAACCCAACGGCAAGATCATCGGCCGCTTCAACGCGACCGGCGTGCGGTCGCATTATTCCGAACGGTTCCGGCAATGGGGCTACAACCTGCCCGCCGAAATCTACGAACCCATCGTGTGAGGGCCCAGTCATGCAGATCTCTGCCGCGCCGATCATCTACGCGCTGATCTTCTTTGCGGTCCTCTTGCTGGTCGAGGGGCTGTACCTGACGCTGTTCGGCAAATCGATCAGCCTCAACAGCCGCGTCAACCGCCGCCTCGCCCTGATGGAGAAGGGCGGCAGCCGCGAAAAGGTGCTCGAACAGCTCCGCAAGGAGATGGGGCAGCATATGGCGGTCAAGGGCATCCCGCTCTATTCCGTGCTGGCCGAGAAGGCGCAGAAGGCCAATATCGCCTTCTCGCCCCGGCAGCTCGTCATGGTGATGATCGCGCTGTCGGCCTTCGCCTATGTCGGCCTGACCTTCCTCACCGGCGCCTCGACCCCGATCCGCGCCGTTGTGGCGGTCGCGATGGGGTTCGGCGGCGTCTACATGTGGGTCGCACAGAAGGCCAAGAAACGCATCTCCCTGCTCGAGGAGCAGCTGCCCGACGCGGTGGAGCTGATGGTGCGCAGCCTGCGTGTCGGCCACCCGTTCTCGGCTGCCGTCGGCATCGTCGCGCGCGAGATCGCCGACCCGCTGGGCTCGGAGATGGGCATGATCTCGGACGAGGCCGCCTATGGCCGCGACATCTCGGACTCGCTCAAGGAACTGGCCGAACGGGTGGACATGCAGGACCTGCGCTTCCTCGCCGTCGCGGTGACGATCCAGCAGACATCGGGCGGCAACCTGGCCGAGATCCTGGAGGGCCTGGCAAAGGTGATCCGGGCGCGGTTCAAGCTGTTCCGCCGGGTTCGCGCGATCACCGCCGAGGCGAAATGGTCGGGCATGTTCCTGTCGGGCTTCCCGATCGGCGCCATCGTGATGATCAACGTCCTTCAGCCGCACTACTACGACGAAGTGATGAAGACCCCCTATTTCATTCCCGCCTGCCTTGTCGTCGGCGTCTTCCTGGTGCTGAACGTGATCTTCATGCGCATCATGGTCAACATCAAGGTCTGAGGGAGGGCACGACATGGAATTTCTTAGCCAGATCAACGCAATGCTTGTCGACAAGCTGGGCCCCCTCGGGCCGCTGATCGCGATCGGCGGGCTGGGTGTGCTGCTGATCGTGATGGCCTTGCCTACGATGCTGAACAAGCCCGAGGACCCGCTCGACAAGCTCAAGCGCGCGGCCAGCGGGCAGCAATCGCCCGCCGAAAAGACCAAGACCCCGGCCAAGCAGCTGCGCAACAGCGGCGGACCTGCCGACAAGCTTCAGAAATTCGCCAACTTCCTCGAACCGCAGAACGAGGAAGAGATGACCGCGGCGCGGCTGAAGATGCTGCGCGCCGGCTACCGCTCGAAGGCCGCCGTGCGCACCTTTCACGCGGCGCAGTTCGTCTTCGGCATCGGCTTTCTGGTGGTCGGGCTGGTCTACGCGCTGATCCTGTCGCATCAGCAGGACGTGTCGACCCAGACGCTGATCCTCTACACCGTGATCCCCGGTGGTGCCGGCTACATGCTGCCGCAATATTGGGTGACCCGCCGCGCCGCAACGCGCCAGCAGGAAATCATCGACGGCTTTCCCGATGCGCTCGACATGATGCTGGTCTGCGTCGAGGCCGGCCAGTCGCTGGACCAGTCGATCATCCGCGTCGCCAAGGAACTGGGCGCCGGCTACCCGGCGCTGGCCGAGGAATTCGAGATGGTCGCGCACGAGGTCAAGGCCGGCAAGGACCGCGTCAGCGTGCTGCGCGACATGTCCGAACGTGCGGGCGTTCCGGATGTCTCCTCGTTCGTGACGGTGATGATCCAATCGGCCTCGTTCGGGACCTCGATCGCCGAGGCGTTGCGTGTCTTTTCCGCCGAGATGCGTGACAAACGGGTGATGCGCGCGGAAGAGAAGGCAAACAAGTTGCCGACGAAGCTGACGCTGGGCACAATGATGTTCACGGTTCCGCCGCTGATGCTGATCCTCATCGGCCCCTCGATCTACGGGATGGTCAAGGCGCTTGGCGGCGGGCTGGGGAAATTCTGACCGCCGCCTCGCAGGACCTTCATGACCGCCCACCGGCCCGGACGCATATCGCGCCGCCCTTCGCGACGCCCGACCGGGCGGACCTTCGCCCTTCTCCCAGTTCTCGTGCTCATGGCCGCCTGCCAGATGGATGGGGGCGGCCTGCAGCCGCTGAACCAGGGCCCTCCCCCGCCGTCGGTGTCGGACAACGTCCACGAGGCGGTCGACGGGCTGGTCGTCGGTCACCGGCTGATGGCGGCAGGGGAATACGAGCTGGCGCTGCGGGCCTATTACCGCGCCGCCGCCGAACAGGGGATGAATGCCGACGTCCTGTCGGCGATCGGGTCGGCCAACCTCAAGCTGGGGCGTCTGAACCAGGCCGAACTGATCCTGCGCCGGGCGCTGGAGCTTGACCCGACCAACGTGCCCGCGATGAACAACCTCGGCGTCGTTCTGATGGGCCAGGGCAAGTATTCCGAGGCGCGGCTGGTGTTTCGCAACGCCTACGGACTCGACTCCGGACAGTCCGACGAGATCCGCGAAAATCTCAAGCTGGCTATCGCAAAATCCGAAAATTCCGCGTATGATCCTGCCCAACAAAGCAATAACACTTCCCTCGTGAGGCGGGGAAATGGGCGCTATCTGCTCCTCTCAACGCCGAAGTGACCGGGAAGACCGGGTAGTGAGCAGTCAAAAGGACGCAAAATGCGCCACGTGGTTCTTATGGCCCTGTGCCTCGCCGGCGCAGTCCTTGTGTCGGGGTGTGAAAACCAGACGGCCAAGGCCGAAAAGGCCATCGCCGACGTCAAGAAAGTCGACGAACAGAACCTCAACGAGATCATGCTTACCGTGGGCGATCCGAACGAGGCCGTCGCCTATTTCCGCAAGGGCGTGAAGAACAAGCCGGGCGACATGTCCATGCTGCGCGGCCTTGCCAAGTCGCTGGTGCGCGCGAACCAGCCCGACGAGGGCGCGCAGGTCTGGGCCAAGATCGCGAAGATGCCCGACAGCAATCCCGGCGACCGGGTGGCCGAGGCCGACGCCCTGATCCGCGCCAACAAGTGGTCGCAGGCCGAGACCGTGCTGAACGGGATCAACCCGACCTACGAGACCTTCGACCGTTACCGGCTCGAGGCGATGGTGGCCGACAGCAAGAAACAGTGGAAAAAGGCCGATAGCTTCTACGACACCGCGGTCGGCATGACGACGCGGCCGGCGGGCGTTCTGAACAACTGGGGCTTTTCCAAGCTGTCGCGCGGCGATCCGAAAGGTGCGGAAAAGCTGTTCATCAAGGCGCTGAGCTACGATCCGACGATGTTCACCGCAAAGAACAACCTCGTGCTGGCCCGGGCCGCCGAGCGCGAGTACGACCTGCCGATCATGCCAATGACGCAGGAAGAGCGCGCCAAGCTGCTTTACACGATGGCGCTCGGCGCGATCAAGAACGGCGACGTGGCGATCGGCAAGAGCCTGTTGAAGGACGCGATCGACACCAATCCGCGCTACTTCCCCGAGGCGCAGCGCGCGCTTGACGCTCTCAACCAAAACGCGAACGGGAGTTGAGGCCATGCTGCACCTTCCCCATATCGCGGCGCTGTGCCTGCTGATCCCGGCCGTGCCGATCGGCATCTGGGTGGCATGGAACGACATGAAGTTCATGAAGATCCCAAACATCGCCGTCCTGGCGCTGGTGGTGGCCTTCGTAGTGATCGGGCCCTTCGTGCTGCCCCTCGACCAGTACCTGTGGCAGCTTTCACACCTTCCGCTGATCCTGCTCGTGGGCTTCGTGCTGAACGTCGCTGGCCTGATCGGCGCGGGCGACGCCAAGTTCGCGGCGGCGATGGCACCGTTCTTCACCGTGGGCGACCTGCGCCTCGTGATCGCGCTGGCCGCGGCGATCCTGCTTGGCGCTTTCGCCGCGCACCGGCTGCTGGGCCTCGTGCCCTCGTTCCGCCATGCCGCCGGCGACTGGCAAAGCTGGCAGCGGCGCGATTTTCCCATGGGACTCGCGCTTTCCGGGATCCTGATCTTCTATCTCGCCCTTGCCGTGCGTTATGGGGCCTGAAAAGATCGGGGGGCGACCAACCGGACGCCGCGGGGATTTAAGCATTCCTGAACCCGCGCCGAAGATGCTGCCCGCGCCCGGACCTTCGCCGTCAGCCCCGCCCGAGATGCCCGCCACCCGAGGACAAATCCGATGAACGTGCAACCCACCTCGACCGTCATAGCGCCGCCACCGCCGCGCTCCATGGCAGACACCGGGCTGTCTATGGTGATGATGCGCGACATCCTCCTCAAGACGATGTTCCGCATGAACCTCGACGTGGTGAGCGAGATTTCCCGCGTGATCTGCCTGCCGCCGACGGTCACGCAGGAACTGGTCGACCTTGCCCGCGGGCAGAAGCTTCTGGAGGCGACCGGCACGCTGCACGCCACCTCGGGCAACGAGATGGGCTACCAGCTCTCGGACGCGGGCAAGGCGCGGGCGCTCGACGCGCTCAGCCAGTCGGAATATTACGGCGCGATGCCGATCCCGCTCGAGGAATACGGCGAGCAGGTGAAGCGCCAGTCGATCCGCAACATCCGGATCACCCGCGAACAGCTGACCTCTGCCATGGGCCACCTGATCCTGCCGCCCGACCTTCTGGCGAACCTCGGGCCCGCCGTGACCTCGGGCCGGTCGATCCTGATGTACGGGCCGCCGGGTAACGGCAAGTCGTCCATTTCGAACGGGATCCGCGATGCGCTTGGCGACAAGATCTACATCCCCCGGGCGCTGGAATATTCCGGCCAGGTGATCACCGTCTTCGACCCGATCATCCACACCAAGGCCGAGATGGCGGTCGACGACCCCAGCAGCCTGCGCCGCACCTCGAACCGCTTCGACAACCGCTATGTCTACTGCGAACGTCCGACGGTGGTGACGGGGGGCGAGCTGTCGCTCGACATGCTCGACCTCACCTACAACCCCACCGCGCGCACCTACCAGGCGCCGCTGCAACTGAAATCGGCCGGCGGCGTGTTCATCGTCGACGACCTCGGGCGTCAGGCCGAACCGCCGCAGAAGCTGGTGAACCGCTGGATCGTGCCGCTGGAGGAAAGCCGCGACATCCTCGCCCTGCAATCGGGCGAGAAGTTCGAGGTGCCGTTCGACACGCTGGTGATCTTCTCGACCAACTTCCACCCGAACGAGATCTTCGACAAGGCGGCGCTGCGGCGGATCTTCTTCAAGATCAAGATCGACGGCCCGGGGCAGGAGGATTTCCTCAAGATCTTCGCCATGGTCGCCCGCAAGCGCAAGATGCCGCTGGACGAGGCCTCTCTCGTGCATCTGCTGAAGGTGAAGTACCCGACGATCGACAATGTCTACGCGAACTACCAGCCGATCTTCCTGATCGACCAGATGATCGCGATCTGCGAGTTCGAGGGGATCCCGTACCAGATGACGCCCGAGTTGATCGACCGCGCCTGGTCGAACATGTTCGTCCGAGAAGAGGCGATTGAACACTAGGCCAGAAGCCTGGGGCCAGAAGACCGGGGCGGCCCTCTGCCCGCTCCTGCCGCGCCTGCCCACCCCTTTCGGATCAGCGCAGGTACCCGGCCGCGACCGCCGCATCGCGGAAACCGCGGCTGACCGGCACCTCCTGCCCGCCGGGCAACAGCAGGAAATGCTTTCCGTTGCGCTTCAGGCTGCCACCGACCGCCGCCTTCGCCACCCAGTGGGACCGGTGGGTCTGCATCCCCTCGACCTCGGCCACCTCGGCCATCGCGTCCGAGAACCGCATCAGGATGGAGGCGCTGCCGCGGTCGGTCAGGACATCGACGTAGTGATCGCGCACAGACAGATGCCAGACCTCGCCCCGCATCTCCGGCTCCAGCCGGTCGAGGATGCGCGGCCGGGGCGGCTCCGGGTCCGGCGCGGGCGCCGGTGAAGGCGCCGCGCGGGAACCCGTCTCGCCCCCCTGCCCCTGTGCGGGAGAGGCGGCAAAGGGTGCCTCCTCTCCGTCGGCCCACAACCTGCGGATCATGCAGGCCGCGACCGGCACCATCGCGACGATGAGCGCCATATGGCCAAGCGGCATCAGGTCGGCCCCGGCCAAGAGCGTGGCGCCGCGCAGGATCGGCAGGAAGATCCCGGTGAAAACCAGCGTGATCAGGATACCGCGCAGCCATCGCGGCCGCGCCACCTGGGTCCGATCGACGGTCGTGACGGTGGTGATACCGGCTAAGAAGGCAAGCCCGGTGATGCCCGCCCATGCACCGAGACGCTCCAGAAAGTCGAGGTTCTGGTAGGTCCCGAACGGCCCCCCGACAGCCATCACGACGGACGCCAGAAACCACAGGGCAAACAGCCGTGCGGACATGAAGCGGCGAACCAGATCAACTAGCATCGGGCGCGGGATACTCATACGGCAACTATCGCGTGAAAGATGCCGTCTGTTAACTGCTTAGCACCTAAGCTACAAGATCCTGTGATAGCTTGTGCGTGAGGTGCGACACTTATGCAATTTACGGAAATGGACGCCCGCATCCGGGCAAGTTTCCATCGCCAGACCATGATGACCACCCTCGGGGCAGAGCTGGTTTCGGTCGCCCCGGGACGGTGCGAGATCGCGGCGCCGATACTTCCCGGCGTCCGCCAGCAGCACGGCGCGGGTCACGCCGGGCTGAGTTTTGCCCTCGGCGACAGCGCGGCGGGATATGCCGCGCTGACCCTGCTTTCCCCGGGACAGGAGGTGATGACCGCCGAGATCAAGATCAACCTGTTGTCACCCGCGTTGGGCGACCGCCTGATCGCCCGCGGCGAGGCCATCAGAAGCGGGCGACGCCTGAGCGTGGTGCGTGCCGAGGTCTTCGCCGAAACCGGCGGAATCGAAAAGCTGATCGCGCTTCTGCAAGGCACGATGGTACCCGTCGACGCCGACCCCGCGGCGTAGCGACGATGAGGGCCCGCAGGGGGCCACGAAGAGGCCGCCTTGCCCGGTCAGCCCGCCAAGCGGGCGGTCAGGCGGTCAGCCCCTCGGGCTCCTCCAGCCCATGGGTCCGGCAGCAGGCGGTCAGGGTGTTGGCCAGCAGGCAGGCGATGGTCATCGGCCCGACGCCCCCGGGCACCGGGGTGACGGCCCCGGCCACCTCGGCCACGCTGTCGTAATCGACATCGCCCACCAGCCGCGTCTTGCCCTCGCCGCGCTCCGGCGCGTCGATCCGGTTGATGCCGACGTCGATCACCGTCGCGCCCGGCTTGATCCAGTCGCCGGTGATCATCCGCGGCCGCCCCACCGCCGCCACCACGATGTCGGCGCGCTTTACCACTTCGGCGATGTCCTTCGTCCGCGAATGGGCGATCGTCACCGTGCAGCTGTCGCGCAGGAGAAGCTGCGCCATCGGCTTGCCGACAAGGTTCGACCGCCCCACCACGACAGCGTTCAGGCCCGACAGGCTTCCCAGCCGGTCGCGCAGCAGCATGAGGCACCCCAGCGGCGTGCAGGAGACCATCGCCTTCTGCCCGCTGGCCAGCAGACCCGCGTTCACCACGTGCAGCCCGTCCACGTCCTTCGCCGGGTCGATCCGCGCGACGATCTCGGTCTCGCTCAGATGAGCGGGCACCGGGAACTGGCACAGGATCCCGTGCACCGCCGGATCGGCGTTCAGCTTGTCAATCAGGGCGTAAAGCACCTCTGCCGGGGTATCGGCCGGCAGCTTGTGCTCGTAGGAATTCATCCCGACCTCAAGGGTCTGCTCGCCCTTGTTGCGGACATAGACCTGGCTCGCCGGATCCTCGCCCACCAGGATCACCGCAAGACCCGGGGTGATCCCGGCCTCCGCCTTGATCCGGGCCACGTGCGCGGCGATCTGGCCCCGCACCTTGGCTGCAAACGCCTTGCCGTCGATTCTGTCCGCGCTCATTCCCATCTCCCTTGCAGCCCCCGGGGGGGCGCCGTCGCCGAGGCTCAGAAGAGCCCTTCCACATTGCCCCCGGCATCCAGCCGGATGGTTTCCGCCGCCGGATGCCGCGGCAGGCCCGGCATCGTCATGATCTCGCCGCAGATCGCCACGACGAAGCCTGCACCCGCCGACAGCCGCACCTCGCGCACCGGCACCACATGTCCTTCGGGCGCGCCGCGCAGGGCCGGGTCGGTGGAAAAGCTGTATTGCGTCTTGGCCATGCACACCGGCAGGTCGCCATAGCCCGCCTCTTCCCAGGCGGCGAGCTGCGCCCGCACCGCCGGATCGGCCGTGACCTCGCCCGCGTGATAGATCCGCTTCGCGACCGTCTCGATCTTGTCCATCAGACCCATGTCGTCGGGATAGAGCGGCGCGAAATTCGCCTGCCCGCCCTCGGCCAGCGCCACCACCTTGCGCGCCAGTTCCTCGGCCCCGGCCCCGCCATCGGCCCAATGGGTGCACAGGATCGCCTCGGCGCCCTGGTCCGCGACATAGGCGCGGACGGCGTCGACCTCGGCCTCTGTGTCGCCGGCGAAATGGTTGATCGCCACCACCACGGGCACGCCGAACCCCTTCACGTTGGCGATGTGGCGCCCGAGGTTCGGACAGCCCGCCCGGACCGCCGCCACGTTCTCGGCGCCGAGGTCCTCCTTGGCGACGCCGCCGTTCATCTTCATCGCGCGGACGGTCGCCACGACGACCGAGGCCGCGGGCTTCAGCCCCGCCTTGCGGCACTTGATGTCAAAGAACTTCTCGGCCCCCAGATCGGCGCCGAAGCCCGCCTCGGTCACCACGAAATCGGCCAGCTTCAGCGCGGTGCGCGTGGCAATGACCGAATTGCAGCCATGGGCGATGTTGGCGAAGGGCCCGCCATGCACGAAGGCCGGGTTGTTTTCCAGCGTCTGCACCAGGTTCGGCTGCATCGCGTCGCGCAGCAGCACGGTCATCGCCCCGTCCGCCCCAATGTCGGCGCAGGTCACCGGGGTCTTGTCGCGCCGATAGGCCACGACGATACGGCCGAGACGGGCCTGCAGATCGGCCAGGTCGTCAGCGAGGCAGAGGATCGCCATCACCTCGGAGGCCACGGTGATGTCGAACCCGGTCTGGCGCGGAAAGCCGTTCGCCGGCCCGCCGAGCGAGACGACCACGTCGCGCAGCGCCCGGTCGTTCATGTCCATCACGCGCCGCCAGGTGACGCGGCGGGTGTCTATGTCCTGCTCGTTGCCCCAGTGGATGTGGTTGTCGATCATCGCCGACAGCAGGTTGTGGGCCGAGGTGATCGCGTGGAAATCCCCGGTGAAGTGAAGATTCATCTCCTCCATCGGCACGATCTGCGCATATCCGCCGCCCGCCGCGCCGCCCTTCATCCCGAAGTTCGGCCCGAGAGAGGCCTCGCGGATGCAGATCGCCGCGTTCTTGCCGATCCGGTTCAGCGCATCGCCAAGACCCACGGTGGTGGTGGTCTTGCCTTCGCCCGCGGGCGTCGGGTTGATCGCGGTGACGAGGATCAGCTTGCCATCCTCGCGCCCGTCGAGCCCGCGGATGAAGTCCTGCCCCACCTTCGCCTTGTCGTGGCCGTAGGGCAGCAGGTCCGCCGCCGGGATTCCGAGCCGCGCGCCGATGTCCTGGATCGGCAGCTTGGTTGCGGCGCGGGCGATCTCGATGTCGGTCTTTGTCGCCATGGAGTTCCTTCCTTCGCTGGGCCCTTGGTAGCGGGCGGGGCGCCGGGTGTGAATGGGGATTGCGACGGAAAGCGCAACGAAAGCGCCAGTGGAAAGGTCGGCGGCGGGGGCGCTGCCCCCTGCACCCCCCGGGATATTTGCGAGCAGAAAGAGGGGCGGGACAGACGGGGCGGAAAGGGAGAGGCGGCCCCAGGGGCGCGAGGACCGGGTGCGGCGCGGTTTTGCCCAAGGAACAGCCGGAAGGCGGCAACGGCGGGCCGCGTCATGCCTGGCGCGTTGACTTTCGGTCGGGGCGGGGAAATCATTCGCACACAAACAGTCGGCAGCCGGAGGCGGGCATGAGGGCAAGGGGACAGATCGTTGGCGTCGACGTGGGCGGAACCTTCACCGATCTCGTCGCGCTGGATCCCGCAACCGGCCGGGTGCGGCTGGCCAAGGTGCCCTCGACGCTGGACAACCAGGCCTTCGGGGTGATGGCCGCGCTGGCCGAGGCGGAGGTGGACCTTGCTGCTCTCGACCTGATCGTGCACGGCACGACGACGACCACGAACGCGGTTCTGGAACGCAAGCTGTCGCGCACCGGCCTGATCACGACACGCGGGTTTCGCGACGTGCTGGAGCTGGGGCGCAGGACCCGGCCCCAGGCCTATGGCATGAAAGGCAGCTTCACTCCGATGATCCCCCGCGACCTGCGCCTCGAGGTGCCCGAGCGGATGGATGCCTCGGGCAGCGTCGTGATCCCCCTGGACGAGGACGCGCTTCGTTCCGCGGCCGCCCGGCTGATCGACGCGGGCTGCGAGGCGGTCGTCGTGCATTTCCTGCACGCCTATGCCAACCCCGCGCATGAAATGCGGGCCGGCGAGATCCTGGCAGAGGCCTGGCCCAACGATCACGTCACGCTGGGCCACGCCCTTCTGTCAGAAAGCCGCGAGTTCGAGCGCGGGGTGACGGCGGCCGTCAATGCCTCCGTCCAGCCGCTTCTGGAACGCTACATCCGCCGGCTTACGGAGGAGCTGACCAAGGGCGGCTATGGCAGCGAGCTTCTGGTGATGAACGGCAACGGCGGGATGGTCTCGTCGCGGCAGGTCGCGCGCGAGGCGGCGAAGACGGTGATGTCAGGCCCGGCGTCGGGGGTGATGGCCGCGGCCTATACCGGGCGGCGCGCCGGGATCCCGGACCTGATCACCTATGACATGGGCGGCACCTCGACCGATGTTGCGCTGATCCGCGGGGCGGAGCCGTCGGTCTCGAACGAGATCGAGATCGAATACGCCATGCCGATCCATGTGCCGATGGTCGACGTGCGCACTGTGGGCGCGGGCGGCGGGTCGATCGCGCGGGTCAATGCCGCGGGCCTGCTGGAGGTCGGACCGGAAAGCGCGGGCGCCGCGCCAGGGCCGATCTGCTACGGCCGCGGCGGCACCCGGCCGACCATCTCGGATGCCAACCTGCTGCTGGGGCGGCTGAACCCCGCCAAGCTGAAATCCGTCGAAGGCGGCGTGACGCTGGAGCGGGTGGCGCAAATCTTCGACGAAGATCTGGGCGCGCCGCTGGGGCTTTCGGCGGTCGGGGCGGCCGAGGCGGTGATCCGGCTGGCCAACATCAGAATGGCCGGGGCGATCCGCATGGTGTCGGTCTCGCTCGGCGCGGATCCGCGGGATTTCGCGCTGTTCGCCTTCGGTGGCGCGGGGCCGCTTCATGCCGCGGCACTGGCGCGGGAACTGGGCATCCCGCGGGTCCTGGTGCCCGCACGGCCCGGCATCACGAATGCGCTGGGATGCGTCGTGGCCGACCTGCGCCACGACTTCGTCACCACGCTCAACACCCCGCTCGACACGCTCGACATGGACCTTCTCGGCGCCACGCTGACCGCGCAGGCCGAGGAAGGCGCCGCCCTGATCGCCGCCGAGAAGATCGAGGTTCGCGACATCCGCCGGATCTATTCGGTCGACATGCAGTTCATGGGGCAGACGCATCTGCTGCGCGTGCCGCTCGACGGGCCGGAGATCACGCGCGACGCTCTGCGAAAGCGGTTCGAAGAGGTCTACCATGCCCGTTTCCGCGTCGACCTGGCCGAGATCCGGGCCGCCGTGGTGAATGCCAATTGCTCGGTCATTGGCGCGCGGGCCGAGCTCGACCTGTCGACCCTGATCGACCCGGCGGGGCGCAAACCCACGCTGGCCGAGGCGGAAACCGCGCGCCGCCCGGTGCATTTCCAGGGCGCCTGGCACGAGACGCCGGTCTACTGGCGCGATCACCTGCCCCTCGGGTTCACCCTGACCGGCCCCGCGATCATCGAGCAGATGGATACGACCATCCTGATCGAACCCGGCGACCGGGCCGAAGGTGACGAGGAGGGCAACATCCTGATCCATGTGGGGGCCGCGGAATGAGCATCGACCCGATCACCCTGTCGGTCATCCAGGCCGGCCTGCAGCAGGTCTGCGACGAGATGGACCTGAGCTTTTCCCGTGCCGCCTTCTCGCCGGTGATCGCCGAGGCCAATGACCGTTCGGACGGGATCTATGCCGCAGAGGACGGCGCGCTCATCGCCCAGGGCGCCGGGGGGCTGCCGGTCTTCGTGGGCACGATGCAGGCCTCCACCGCCACGCTTATCGCGATGATCGCCGAGGGGCGCGCGGCGGCACCGAAACCGGGCGACATCTACATCGTCAACGATCCCTACCTCGGCGGCACCCATCTGATGGATGTGCGCTTTGCCCGACCCTTCTACCGGGAGGGAAAGATCTTCTGCTGGCTGTCGAACACCGGGCACTGGCCCGATACCGGCGGCGCGGTGCCCGGCGGCTTTTCCGCCTCTGCCACCTCGGTGGAGCAAGAGGGCCTGCGCCTGCCGCCGGTGCGGCTGTTCAAGGAGGGGGGGCTCGACCCCGAGATCTACGCCATCATCTGTTCCAACATCCGGGTGGCCGACCAGCGCATCGGCGACGTCAAGGCGCAGGCCGCGGCGCTGATGGTCGGCGAGGCGCGGCTGACGGAACTGCTGGACCGCTACGGCGACGCCACGGTGACCGAGGCGATCGCGGAACTGCGCACCCGCGCGGCGACCCAGATGCGCGCCTTCGTGGCCGGTGTGCCCGAGGGGCGGCACACTGCCGTGGCGTGGATCGACAGCGACGGCGTGGTGAACGAACCGCTGGAGATCCGCCTTGCCGTCACCCGGCAGGACGAGGATCTGGTGTTCGACTTCACCGGCTCCTCGGCGCCCTGCGCGGGGCCGATGAACTCGGTCCGGGCGACGACGCTGTCCTCGGTCTACCTTGCGATGCGTCACATCTTCCCCGAGGTGCCGATCAGCGCCGGTGCCTTCGAGCCGCTGGTCGTCAAGGGAATCGAGGGCACGTTTCTCGACGCCCACTACCCCCGCCCGGTCTCGGGCTGCGCGGCCGAGGTCAGCCAGCGCATCGCCGAGGCGGTCTTTGCCGCACTGGTCGAGGCCCTGCCGGACCGTGTGACCGCGTCGCCCGCGGGCACGTCGGGGAATTTCGCGCTTGGCGGCCACGACCCGGCCCGGGGGCGCGATTTCGTCATGTACCAGCTGTCGGGCGGCGGCTACGGCGGCAATGCCGATCACGACGGGCTGGCGAACGGCTGTTCGACCATCGGCATCTCGAAGGCGCCACCGGTAGAGATCATGGAGCAGCAGTTTCCCGTTCTTTACCACCATTACGCGCTGCACGAGGGGTCGGGCGGCGCGGGGCGGCACCGGGGGGGCTTCGGCCTCGACTACCTGCTGGAACTGCGGCGCGGCGCGGCCCGGGCGAGTTTCGTGATGGACCACGGGCGGTTCGGGCCACAGGGCGCACTGGGCGGCGGCGACGGGGCGCCGAACGCGGTGACAGTGTGGCGCGGCGAAGAGGCCTATACCCCGGGCCACCTGTCGAAGGAGCAGGACATAGCGCTGGCGCCAGGTGACCGGGTGCACGTGCGCACCCCGGGCGGCGGCGGCTATGGCGACCCGATGACCCGCGACCCGATGGCGGTGGCCGAGGACGTGCGGCTTGGGCGTTACACCACCGAACAGGCGCGCGACCTGTTCGGCGTCGCCCTTGCCGGCACGCCGCCGCTGCCCGATCCGGAGGCCACCGCGCGGTTGCGCGGGGGCTGAGGGAGGCCCTGCCCCCGCCTCCGCCTCCCGGACGCTACATCCTTAGGATGCGTTCGGGTGTGTCGCGGCGCAGCGCCACGTCGATCAGCGCCATCAGGTTGCCCCGCAGCCGGCCACGGCGGTCGACCCAGGGCTCGGGCCGCACCGATTTCACCACGTTCGAGGCCAGGTTGCGGCCCATCTGCGCCAGCGCGCGCTTCGGCGCCATGGTGCCCTTGCGCATCAGGTAGACCGGGTTCGCCATCTGCGAGTAGCCCAGCTTGACGCCCGGGGTGCGGCCTGTCTTGGTGCCCAGGTGCACCCCGCGCATTGCCCCGGAGCGCACGATCCGCCCGTGAGCGGACAGCCGCCGCGACAGGTCCACATCCTCGAGCCAGGCATAGAGCGGCAGCGACTCGTCGAAGCGGATCTCGTGCTCGATCAGCGGCTGGGCACGGACCGCCATGTTGCAGCCGTAGCCGTTGTATGTCTCCTCCATCCGGAGATCCGCCGACGCGGCCCGGCGCGGCACCGCCCGGATCCGGTCCCGCCCCTCTTGGAACTGCATTCCGGGGCCGAGGATGCCGTCGGCGATCACCCGTCCGGTGGCGACCATGATGTCGGGGTTGGCATCGAACAGCGCCAGCGTCTGCTCGACGTAATCCGGGGCCATCAGGAAATCGTCGTCGAGGAACAGAACGATATCGTCGCGCCCCAGGGTCGCGATCGCGCGGTTACGCTGAACCGAGGCCCCCTTGTGACCGGTCACCACCATGCAGGGAAACGGCAATTGATCGAGGCAGGCCTCGTCGAGATCCTCGGGCCCCGAGACCGAAAGGATCACGAAATCCGGCCGCCGGCTTTGACGCGCGATGTCGCGCAGGGTCTCGGCGACGATCGCCGGACGTCCTGCCGTAGCAATGGCCAGAACCAGCCTCATTTCTGCCACCTTTTGGGGTTGGGATCGAAGGTACGAGAGGAACAGGTCACGATGCGGATCCTCGGGGTGAAGCTGGGTAGCCATCCGGACCTCTTGGTTGACTTAAAGGAAAAGAGTGGCACGCTGGTTGTGCCGGAACGAGGCAAAGGGTTGAGACATGGCGATACTCGACGCACAGGACGGCATCGAAACGGGTGCATGCCCGGCCTGGCTCGACCGGGTTTCCCCAGTGACGCTGCGCCTTGCGGTCGTCGGCGGCTGCGCTCTGTTCTGGGCGGCACTTGGTGTCATGCTGTTCACCTGAAGGGGGCTGCGGCGACGCTGCGCCTAGCGTGCGCCCTTGCGAGCGAGAACGACATGCGCCGTGCGCCACAAGATCGCCACATCGCGGCCGAAGCTGATGTTGCGCACGTAGGTCACGTCCATCGCGACACGCCTCTGATAGCTGGTGTCCGACCGCCCCATCACCTGCCACAGCCCCGTCACACCCGGACGCGCGGATTGGTAATCGGCGAAGTAGCGGCCGTAGAAGCGGCTTTCGCCAATCGTCACCGGGCGCGGGCCGACCAGCGACATGTCACCCCTCAAGACATTGAAAAGCTGCGGCAACTCATCAAGGCTGGTGCGTCGCAACAGATGCCCCAGGCACGAGATGCGCGGATCGTCCGTCAGCTTGCGCGTCGCCTCCCACTCACGCCGCGCCACCGGATCGGCATCGAGCAACGCCTGAAGGCGCGCCTCGGCGTCGGGAACCATGGTGCGGAACTTCAGGCACCGGAACCGGCGCCCGTGCAGGCCGACGCGCTCATGCGCGAACAGGATCGGCCCTCCCTCGGTCAGCTTCAGCGCAAGCGCCACCGTGACCAGGAAGGGCAGGAAGAACACGATCAGCACGACGGCCGCGAAGCGGTCGACAACCCGCTTGAGCACCGGGTCGCGCGGATCCCTGATCGCCGGAAACAGAGCCCTGATCGGTGCGGACACACCTTCGAGCCGTGCCCCGACGACGCGAGGTTCGGAAACGTCACTCATGCAGACTTGCAAGCCGGAAAACCGGCCCCCCTCGGTTCACACGACCGAATCACACCCACTTCACTGATAGGCGAAAAGCCGGCCGGCGCCTGAGTGCCGAGTCGTTAAATATATGTTTCCAAAAGAGAAACAGCGGAGAAGCCGACCCCTCCGACCATGCTTAACCTTTTGTTAAGCATGGTGTTTCACCTATGAATTGTGCGCCGCGGGCCCGGCTGGGAGCCACGAGGCGTGCTGCGGCGCGGCATCAACCCCATTGGCGGAATCACGCGCGCCCCCAATACTGCCGGTCGAAATCCGCCGGTGCTGCTCACACCGGCCTGTAACGAGGGCAGCCGTGAACAGCGATCCGGCCCAGACATCCGCCGCCCCCCGCAAGCGGCGACGCGAAGGCGTGATCGGCGGCGGCCTCTGGACTGTGCTGGAACGCGTGCTCTCGCAGGTCGCGCAGCTGGTGATCTTCGTGATCGCCGCGCGGGTGATGAGCCCTGCGGAATTCGGCGTCTTCACCCTGGTATCGACCTGCGCGATCCTGATGCTGAGGTTCTCCGAGGCGTCCTGGCAGCCCTACATCATGACCTGGACCGGCGACGCGACCGTGCCGCGCCAGGTGGTGATGATCTCGATCTGGAGCGGCCTCGCCCTCGGGATCGTCGGCGCGCTGGCAGGCACGGCTCTCGTGGCCTTCGGCGTCAGCGCCGAGATCGGCCACCTGATCATGCTGTTCTCGATCTGGGTGGTGATCGCCACGGTTTCCTCGGCCCAGAAGGGCATGATGATCTGGCAGGGGCGGCTCAGCGCCTCGGCCCTGTCCGAGATCGTCGGCGACACGGTCGGCGTGGTGGTGGCGGTGACGGCGCTGCTGCACGGCTGGGGCATCTTCGCGCTGGCCTTCGGGCGGATCGCCTTCCAGTCGACCCACCTGGTGCTCAGCTTCTGCTTCACCCGTCTGGCGCCGCTGCCCGGCCTGCGCGGGCCGCAGCTGGCCGCGCTGCTGGCCTATACCCGGCAAAGCTTCACCAGTCGGATGATCGCGAACCTGCGGCTCTATATCGCGACCTTCCTGATCGGCGGTTTCCTGGGGCCGGCGGCGGTCGGCTACTACCGCGCGGCGCAACGGCTGGTCAGCGCGATCGGCGAGATCGTCGGCCAGCCCGCGCAGATCCTCGCCTGGAACATGTTCCGCCGCGCCCGCGACCAGCAGCCCGGGCTGAGCGGTTTCCAGGCGCAGGCCCGGCTCTACTTCGCCGGCATGCTGGCCGCCGGGGCGCCGGTGTTCATCTGGCTCGCGCTGATGGGCGAGGATCTGATCCGCGGCCTGATGGGGGAGAAATGGCTGCCCGCGCTTCCGGTGGTGGCGGTGCTGACGCTTTCGCGCGTCTTCGCCACCCCCTCGGTCGCGACCGAGCCGGTGCTGTCGCTGGCCGGAGAGATCCGGCGCCTGCCCCGGTTCAGCGTGATCTTCCTCGTGCTGACGGTCGCGGTGACGCTGGCCGCCGCGCCCTATGGGCTGATGGCGGTGGCCTGGGCGCAGGTGCTGGTTTCGGTCGTGGTGCTGATGCTTATGGCGCGATTGCTGAGCACTTACGGCGGCATCGACTGGGCCGACGTGATGGCCGCCTGCTGGCGCCTTGTCGCGCCGATCCTGCTGGGCACGGCGGCACTTGTGTGGCTGCGCACGGCGCCGGGGATCGTCACGCTGCCGCCGCTCCTCAAGGCCATCGCGGTGATCGTGCCGGCGCTGCCGCTCTATGCGCTGGCCGTGGTTCTGGCCGAGCCCCGGCTGCGCGCCCGCGCCTGGGGCTGGCTGCGCCGCCTGCCGGCCAGTGCCTGAGCCCGCCCTCCACCTCACGTCGGCCCCCTCGCAACGACGCGAGTCGTTGTGCCGCGGCGCGCGACAAGCCCCCCGGCGACCGGTTTCGTCGCGTCCGCCCGAACATCGCATCGCCCATCCCCCGGCAGGCGCCCCGGCGCAGTGTGACCCCACGGCAACCCTGACATCCGGGATCGGGAAACATTGCGTTTCCGCCCCGGCCGTGCGCCGCCCCCCACGCATGGTAAATCGTTTATTAACAGTGACTTCCCTCTGCGCGGAAACGGCACGTTTCTATTGGGGAAACAGACGGGAAATCGGCCGAGTTGACAGATTTTCGGATCGGCAAATACTCGCCGAAGTGCTCCGGTTTTCCTTGCGCGGCAAGGGGTTCGCCGGGGCCCGGGGAATGTGGGTAATGGTTTGACGGATCGGTTGGGAAATGCGTCGCAGGCGGCGCCGGCAGGTCCGGTGTCCGGGGTCCGGACCCTTGGGTCCGGGGCGCCTCTCTCTGCTGCGCCCCAGTCCGCCGACGCGCCGCACCCCGACGACCTGCGCGCAAAGGTTGCCGGGGGCCTCTGGCCGCTCTTCGCGCGGCAGGTGGCCGCCCGCCCCGATGCCCCTGCCCTGCTCGGCGATACCGGAACGGGCACCGGCACGTTGAGCTATGCCGAACTGGCCACCCGCGCCGAGGCGATCGCCGCTGCGCTGGCCGCCCGGGGTGTGGGCCGTGGCGACATGGTGGGGCTTCTCGCCTCGCGCTCGGGCCTTGCCGTTGCGGCGATGCTGGGCTGCATCCGCGCCGGGGCCGCCTATGTGCCGCTCGACCCGACCCACGCGCCCGAACAACTTGCCTTCATCGCGCGCGACCTGCCCCTGAAGGCCGCGCTGGTCGCGCCGCGTCATGCCAACCGCGCGCCGGACGTGTTGCCCGAAGGGCTGCCCGCCCTGCCGCTTAGCGCCCTGCCCCTCGACGCCCTGCCGCACGCGCCGGTGCCACCGCTGCCCGAGGCATCGGGCGAAGACCCGGCCTATGTGATGTATACCTCGGGCACTACCGGCCAGCCCAAGGGCGTCGTCGTCGCGCAGCGCGGCGTCGCGGGGATCGCGCTGGCGCAGGCGCTGCTCGATCCCCGGCCGGACGACCGGATGCTGCACGCGGGCACGATCGCCGCCGACGGCTCCACCTTCGAGATCTGGGGCGCCCTGCTCAACGGCGCCGCGCTTGCCGTGGTCGAGGCGGAGAAACCGGGACTGGACGAGATCGCCCGGGTGATGCGCACGCAGAAGGTCACCTTCGCGCTCTGGTACGCGGGTTTGCACCACCTGATGATCGACCACCAGATCGACGCCTTCGCCAGTTTGCGCAAGTCCGTCTCGGGCGGCGATACGGTCTCGCCCGCCCATGCGAAGAAGCTGCTGCAGGCCTGGCCGGGCCTGAGCTTCGTCAACGTCTTCGGCCCGACCGAGACGACCGTGGTCACGCTTGGCCTCGAGGTCACGCCGGAGATGCTCGGCCCCGCATCTCAGGGCGGCGCCCTTCCCATCGGCCGCCCGCTGGCGGGCGAGGAGGTCTTTGTCGTGGGCGAGGATCTTGCGCCCCTGCCGCCGGGCGAGACCGGCCAGATGGTGTTTGCCGGCCTGGGCGTCGCGCTTGGCTATCACGGGCGGCCGGAGAAGACGGCGGAGGTCTTCGTCGAGGACCCGCGCCCCGGGCGCCACGGCAAGGTCTACCTCACCGGCGATCTGGCCACCCGCCGCCCCGATGGCGCCTTCGACTTCCACGGCCGCGCCGACCGCATGGTCAAGCTGCATGGCCGGCGGATCGAGCTGGACGGGATCGAGCATCTCCTGCGCGCCGACCCCCGGGTCAACGAGGCGGTGGTCGAGGTGGTCACCGTCGCGGGCGACAAGCGGCTGGCCTGCGCGCTGCGCCCCGAGGGTGCGGTCACCGATCCCGCCGCCTTCGCCCGCGACGTGCTGGCCACGGCGGGCGCCGGGCTGAACCCCGCCGAATTGCCGCGCCTGACCCGCGTGCTCGCCGATTTCCCGATGACACCTGCGGGCAAGGTCGACCGCCCGGCCCTGCGCAAGCTGCTCTCCGCGGCCACGTTCCCGGCCGCCGCGCCGGCCGTCACGGCCCGCGACACCCGCGCGACCATCGCCGCGATCTGGGACCGCATCCTCGGCTGTGGTCCGCTTCCCGACAGTGCCACCTTCTTCGACGCCGGCGGCTCGTCCCTGCAACTGATCGACGCCCATGCCGCCATCGAAAAGGCTCTCGGGGTGAAGTTCGACATCACCGAGATGTTCGACACCCCCACCCTCGGCGCGCTTTCGGCCAGGCTGTCGCGCCACACGGCCGAGGAGGCGCGCGCCGAGGAGGCGCCCCGCCCCGCCTCCGGCGCCATCGCCATCGTCGGCCGCGCCGCCCGCCTTCCGGGCGCCGGCAGCCTGCAGGACTTCTGGCAGGCGATCCGCGACGGCCGCAGCCTGATCCGCCATTTCGCCCCCGAGGAGATGGAGGACGCCTTCACCCCCGAGGAGCGCGCGCGCCCGAACTATGTCCGCGCCCGCGGCATCGTCGAGGGCGCGGAGCTGTTCGATGCAAAGTTCTTCGGCATCCTGCCCAGGGACGCGGCCGAGATGGACCCGCAGGCGCGTGTCTTCCTCGAGACCTGCCATGCCGCACTTGAGGATGCGGGGCTCGATCCTGCGCGCCCGCCGGGCCCCGTCGGCATCTTCGGCGGGGCCTCGCCCAGCACCTACCTGTGGCACAACCTGCTCTCCGACCGCGCCACCGCCGACCGGCTGGCGACCGATTACCAGCTGGCGAATTTCCCCGTCGTCACCGGCAACACGCCCGATGCGCTGACCACCCGGATCGCGCACAAGCTCAACCTCACCGGTCCCGCGCTGAACATCTCGACCGCCTGTTCCACCTCGCTCGTGGCCATCGCCCAGGCGGTGACGGCGCTTCGCGCGGGCCAGTGCGACGCCGCGCTGGCAGGGGGCGTCTCGCTCACCTTCCCGCAGAAGCGCGGGTATCTGGCGGTCGAGGGCGGGATGGCCTCGCCCGATGGCCTGTGCCGGCCCTTCGACGCCGAGGCCAGGGGCACCGTCTTCAGCCAGGGCGCGGGCGCCGTGGTGCTGAAACGGCTGGAGGACGCCCAGGCCGCGGGCGACCGCATCCTCGGCGTGATCCGGGGCGTCGGCATCAACAACGACGGCGCGGGAAAGATCGCCTTCACCGCCCCCTCGGTCGGCGGGCAGGCCGCGGCCATCGCCATGGCGCATCGCGATGCGGGCCTCGACCCGGCGACCATTTCCTATGTCGAATGCCACGGCACAGCGACGCCGCTCGGCGACCCGATCGAGGTGGCGGGGCTTGCGCGGGCCTTCGGGCCTGGCGCGGCCGGGAGTTGCGCGCTCGGCTCGGTCAAGGGCACGATCGGCCATCTTGACGCCGCGGCGGGCGTGATGGGCGTGCTTAAGACCACGCTGATGTTCGAGGCGGGAGAGATCCCCCCGGTCGCGAACTTCCGCGCCCCCAACCCGCGGATCGACTTCGCCGCCACCCCGTTCCGCGTGCCCTCGGCCCCCGAGGCATGGTCGAAGGACGCGCCGCGCCGCGCCGGTGTCTCGGCGTTCGGCGTCGGCGGCACCAACGTGCACCTCGTGATCGAGGAACCGCCCGCCATTGCCGCGGCGGTCCTGCCTGGCGCGCCTCAGGTCCTGCCGCTCTCGGCCCGAACGCCCGAGGCGCTCTCCGAGATGGCCGGGGCGCTGGCCACTGCGCTCGAGGGGCCGGATGCCCCCGCCCTGCCCGATGCCGCCTTCACCCTTCAGGAAGGCCGGCAGGCCCATTCCCACCGCCTCGCTGTCGCCGCCCGCACCGGGGCCGAGGCCGCGGCCCTGCTGCGCAAGGCCGCCCCCCGCGCCGTGACCGAACCGCCCGAGATGATCTTTCTCTTCCCCGGCCAGGGCTCGCAATATCCCGGCATGGGCAAGGGTCTTTACGCCACCGAACCCGCCTTCGCCCGGGTCATCGACGAGGGCTGCGAGATCCTCTCCGACCTGATCGACATCGACATGGCGGAGCTTCTGTGTTTCGGCGAGGTCTCGGATGCCGCGCAGGCCCGCGCCCTGCGCGATACCCGGATCACCCAGCCCGCACTCTATCTGACGCAGCTTGCGGCGGCCCGATTGTGGCAAGAACGCGGCGTCGAGCCCTCCGCCCTGATCGGCCATTCGGTCGGAGAATTCGCCGCGGCCACCCTCGCCGGTGTCATGAGCTTCGAGACCGGGCTGAGGATCATCGCCGAACGCGGCCGCCTGATGCAGGACATGGCGCCCGGCGCGATGCTGGGCATCCGCGCACCGGCCGGGCAGGTCATGGGGCTCCTTGGCGACGGGATCGACCTTGCCGCGCTGAACGCGCCCAACCTGCAGGTGGTGGCAGGCCCCGAACCGGCGATCGAGGCGCTGGCGAAACGCCTGGAGGCCAGGGGCACGCCCTGTTCGCGCCTGCACACCTCGCATGCCTTCCACAGCGCGATGATGGACCCGGTCGTTCCGGCGCTGGAGGCGATGATCGCGGGCCGTGCACTCCATGCCCCCGATCGCCCCATCCATTCCGCCGTCACCGGTCAGCGATTGACTGATGCGCAGGCCACCGACCCCGCCTTCTGGGCCGGTCAGGCCCGCGCGACGGTGAAGTTTCAGGCCGCTCTCGAGGCGGCCACCAAGTCAGGGTCACCCGTGCTGATCGAGGTGGGGGCAGGACGCACCCTCTCGGCCTTTGCGGGCCAGATCCTGAAACGCGGCGGTCCTGGCAGGATTTTCCAGTCATTGCCGGATCACACCCAAACCGACCTTGACGATCAGAGCGTCATGGCCGCCGCGTTCTCCAATCTCTGGGCCTCGGGCGTCGCGGTCGATTTCGCCCGCCTACCGCGCGGGGCTCGAAAGGTGGCGCTGCCCACCTACGCGTTCCAGCGCAAGCGCCACTGGATCGACCCACCGGCGACAGATGCCGCGCCCGGCGCCGCAGCGGGCGCTCCGGTGGTGGCGGCCGCTGCGATGTCATCGCCTGCCGCCTCGCCCCCGGCATCGGCGCCCATACCGGCGCCCGTTCCGCCGACTGCCCAGGCCGCCGCCGCTTCCTCCTCTCCCGCGCCATCCGTATCGGAGACCGCCATGACCGCCCGCCTCGACCGCCTCACCTCCGAGCTTCTCGCCCTCTTCGCCGATCTCTCGGGCGAGGATATGGGCCCCGACGAGGCCGGCGTGCCCTTCCTCGAACTCGGGTTCGACTCGCTCTTCATGGGGCAGGTGGCACAGGCGTTGGGGCGCGATTACGGGGTCGAGATGACGTTCCGCTCGCTCCTGTCCGATACGCCCTCGATCGCCGAGCTCGCGACCCATCTCGACGCTGTGCTGCCGCCCGAGGCCGCCGCCCCGCAGGCCCCCGCCACGCCCATGGCGGCGGAGCCTCCTGTCACGGCGGCGCCAGTCAAGGCGGCCCATGCGACGGGGGACAATGCGACGGGGGCCCCTGTCGCCGCACCGGCCCCGGCGGCGATGACCGGCTCCGTGCCGGCCATGCCTGCGGCGGAGGGCCTGACGGGCCTGATGCAGGCGCAGATGCAGACCATGCAGGCGATCTTCGCCGACCAGCTGCGGGCCCTTGGCGCCGCGCCTGCCCCCGCCCATCCGGCCGCCGCGCAACCCGCCCCCGCGCAGGCGCCAGCCCCAGCCCAGCCCTCCCCGGCCCAGCCAGCCCCGTCCGCCCCGGCCGCCCGGGTCTTGGCGCCGAAGGCCGAAGAGGTGGCAGCCGATGAGGCCCCCGCCGAGAAGCAAGGCTTCAAGGTCGGCCGCGGTCCGAACCTCGCCGGGGTCGAGCTGACCGCCGACCAGCACGCCTTCGTCGCCGACCTCGCGCGCCGCTACTCGGAACGTCACGCCAGGTCCAAGGCCTACACCGCGCAGCATCGCCCGCACCTCGCCGACCCCCGCACCGCCGCGGGCTTCCACCCCGACTGGAAGGAGCTGGCCTTTCCCATCGTCTCCGACCGCTCCAGCGGCGCCACGCTGACCGATATCGACGGGCACAGCTTCATCGACGTGGTCAACGGCTTCGGCCAGACCGCCTTCGGCCATTCCCCCGCCTTCGTCTCGGCCGCCGTCGCGGCGCAGCTGGATCGCGGCTATGCCATCGGCCCGCAATCGGAAAAGGCAGGCCCCTTGGCCGACCGCCTGTCGACGATGCTGGGACATGAGCGCGTCACCTTCGCCAATACCGGGTCCGAGGCGGTGATGGCCGCGATGCGCCTTGCCCGTACCGTCACCGGCCGCGACAAGGTGGTGGTCTTCGGCAACGATTACCACGGCCAGTTCGACGAGGTGCTGGTCAAGGGCAAGACGCGTGGCGAACCTGCCGCCCTGCCGATCGCGCCGGGCATCCCGCGCTCGGGCCTTTCCAACATGGTCGTGCTGCCCTACGGCGCCGACGAATCCCTCGACTGGATCCGCGCCAACGCCGGCCAGATCGCCGCCGTGCTGGTCGAGCCGGTGCAGTCGCGCCACCCCGAGTTCCGCCCCGAGGCCTTCGTCAGGGCGCTCCGCGAGATCACGGCGGAAAGCGGCGCTGCCCTGATCATGGACGAGGTCGTCACCGGCTTCCGCACCCACGCCAAGGGGATGCAGGGGATCTGGGGGATCGAGCCCGACATGGCCACCTACGGCAAGGTCGTGGGCGGTGGCATGCCGATCGGCCTTCTGGCGGGGAAAGCACGCTTCATGGATGCGCTCGACGGTGGGCAATGGTCCTTCGGCGACGACAGCACGCCGCAGGTCGGCCCCACCTTCGTCGCCGGCACCTTCGTGCGCCACCCGCTGGTGCTGGCGGCGGTCGAGGCCGTCCTCGACCATCTCGACGCCGAGGGCGACCGGCTCTGGCACGAGACGGCAAGCCTCACCGCCGACATGATCGCCCGGCTGAACGCGGTTCTGGTGCAGCGCGGCCTGCCCGCCCTCGTCACCGGCTTTTCCAGCTGGTTCATGCTGAACGCGACGCAGGCCGACCCGCGCGCCTCGCTCCTCTACCCGCTGATGCGGATGGAGGGGATCCACGTCCTCGACGGGTTCGCGGGCTTCCTGACCACGGCGCATACCGAAGCGGACGTGGCCCGCATCGTCACGGCCTTCGCCTCTGCCGTCGACCAGTTGCAGGCCGTGGGCATCCTCGCGCCCAGCCAACCCGTGACGGCCGCGACCGAGGTCCCCAGCCGCGCGATCCCCCTGACCGAGGGCCAGCGCGAGATCTGGATGACGCACCAGCTGGGCGACATGGCCGCCTGTGCCTTCAACGAGGGCGCGTGCCTGCGCCTGGACGGCCCGCTCGACCGCCGGGCTCTGACGCGGGCACTGGACGGCGTGATCGCCCGCCACGATGCGCTGCGCCTGGTCTTCGACCGTTCGGGCGGCAGCTTCGACGTGGCCGCGCCCGCGCCGCTGGTCCTCGACCTCACCGACCTTTCCGCCGAGGCCGACCCGGAAGCCGCGCTGACCGCGGCCCTGCGCGAGGATGCCGCGACGCCCTTCGACCTGACGGCGGGCCCGGCGTTCCGCGCCCATCTCTATCGTCTGGCCGAGGGCACCCATGTGCTGGCGATGACCGCGCATCACATCCTTTGCGACGGCTGGTCCTACAACCTTATCTTCGCCGATCTCGCCGCGCTCTACGCGGGCGAGACGCTGGCGCCCGCGCCCTCCTTCGCCGCCTATGCGATGAACGCCGCGGGCCGGGCGATGAGCGCACAAACCCTCGACTTCTGGCGCGCGCAATACGCCCGGATCCCGGCCCTGCCCGACCTGCCCACCGATCGGCCTCGCCCGGCGGTCAAGGGCTATGCCGGCGGCACCGTCACCGGTCAGATCCCGGCCGATGCGATGAAGGCCCTTCGCAAGGCGGGCGCGAAAGCGGGTTGCACCCTGTTTGCCACGCTCTTCGCGGGCCTCCAGATGACACTCGGGCGGCTTTCGGGCGCCTCGGACGTGGTGATCGGCGTGCCCACCGCCGGGCAGGCCGACCTGCCCGACCCTGCGCTGGTGGGTCACATGGTCAACTTCCTGCCCATCCGAGCGCCCTTCGATCCGGCGAAACCCGCCGCCGAGCATCTGGCGAATGCCAGCCGCGCGGTGATGGAGGCGTTTTCGCATGGAGACACGACCTATGGCGCGCTGGTGCGCGAGTTGGGGGTGCCGCGCAGCCTCGGCCGCCTGCCGCTGACCGAGGTGCAGTTCAACCTCGAGAAGGTCGACGACGGGCTGACCCTCGGCCCAGTGACGGCCAGGGCCACCCCCGCGCCAAAGGCCGCGTCGAACTTCGACCTGTTCTTCAACGTGATCGAAAGCAAGGCGGGCCTGCGCATCGACGTCGACTACAACGCCGATGTCTATGACGCGGCGACGGTGGAACGCTGGATCGGCCATTACGCCGCGCTGCTGGCCGGGCTGGCCGAGGATGCGACCCGACCGATCCAGACCCTGCCGATGATGGATGCGGCGACCCTGGGCGCGCTGCTGGCGGCGCCGAACGCCACCGCGCTGGACTATGACCGCGGGGCGATGCTGCACGATCTGGTGACCCGGGGCGCGGCGCCCGACCCGCGCGCCATCGCCGTCGAGGCGGCGGATGCCACGCTGACCCATGCCGAGCTGTCGGCGCGCTCCGATGCGCTGGCCGCGCATATCCAGGCCAGCCTCCCCGAGCCCGGCCAGCGCATCGCCATGGCGCTGCCGCGCGGGGCGGCGATGCTGGTGGGGCTGATCGCGATCCTGAAGGCGGGGCACAGCTACATCCCGCTGGACCCGCGCCAGCCGGCCGACCGCCTGCGCACGATCTGCGAGACGGCCGAGGCCGCCGCCGTTCTGGCCGAGGAGGCGCCGTTCACCCGGCTGCCGCTGATCCGGCCCTCGGAGGCGCCGACGCAGGCGACCCCCGCCGCGACCCCCGCGGATCCGGAACGTGCGGCCTACATCATCTTCACCTCCGGCTCGACCGGGACGCCCAAGGGCGTGGCCGTGCCGCACCGCGCGGTGGTGAACTTCCTCACCTCGATGGCGCAGGAACCGGGGCTCAGCCCCTCCGACGCGATGCTCTCGGTCACCACCGTCATGTTCGACATCGCGGTGCTGGAACTGTTCGGCCCGCTCGCCGTCGGCGCAAAGGTGGTGATCGCCAGCCACGAGGACATCCTCGACGGCTTCGCGCTGGCCGATCGCGCGGCCCGCGGTGACATCACCGTGATGCAGGCGACACCCACGCTGTGGGACATGGCGCTCGAGGCCGGGCTGGAACCCCGCGCCGGGCTGAAGATGCTGGCGGGGGGAGAGCCCCTGCCCGCCGACCTTGCCACCCGCCTGCGTGCGGACGGGGGCGGGGAGCTGTGGAACCTCTACGGGCCCACCGAAACCACCATCTGGTCGGCGGTGAAGCGGGTCGGCGACGGGCCGGTCACCATCGGGCACCCGATCGGCAACACCGAGCTGCACATCCTGTCCGAGGCGGACCAGCTGCAGCCCGTGGGCGTGGTGGGCGAGCTCAACATCGGTGGCGACGGGCTGGCGCTGGGGTATTACGGCCGGCCCGAGCTGACCGAAGCCGCCTTCCGCGAGGTCTCGTTGGCCGGCACCCCGCGCCGGCTCTATCGCACGGGCGACCTCGCTTATCGCCGCGCCGATGGCGATGTGGTGGTGCTGGGCCGTCGCGACACACAGGTGAAGCTGCGCGGCTTCCGCATCGAGCTGGGCGAGATCGAGACCCGGCTGCGCACCCTGCCCGGCATCGCCAAGGCGGCGGTCGACTTGGCCACGCGGCCCGGCGGCGACAAGTTCCTCGCCGCCTGGTACGTGGCCGAGGAAGGGGCGCAAGTCGATGCGGCGGCCCTGCACGCGGCGCTGGCGGGCCAGCTGCCCGATTACATGGTGCCCCAGGCATGGCAACGGCTCGACGCGCTGCCGCAGACGGCGAACGGCAAGCTCGACCGCAAGGCGCTGCCCCAGCCCACTGCCACGCAGCCTGCCACCGCTCAACCCACCGCCGCCCAGCCGGGCCACCCAGAGGCCGGGGCGGCGCCCGCCACCCTCACCCCCGCTTCCGATCTCGCTCCGGTCCCCGCCCCGGCCGATACGCCCACAGGCGCGACCGAGACGAAGATCGCAGCGATCTGGTGCGACGTGCTGGGGCGCGAGACGGTCGGCGCCACCATCACGCTGCATGCGCTGGGGGTCGACTCCCTTGCCGTCTTCCGGATCGCGGCGCGTATGCTCGACGCCGGGCTGAACCTCGAGGCACGCGACCTGCTGGCCCACCCGACGATCCGCACGCTGGCGGCCGAGGCCGACCGGCGAGCGGCGGAGGCGCAGTCCCGTACGGGCACGGATGCACCCGCCCGGCCCTCTCTCAAGTCCTTCCGCGGCGGGGCGCGCCGCGGTGAACTGAAGGTGTCCTGACCATGGATGGCGCGGCCAATCCCACCCCGCAACCGGCGATCGCCCGCTTCCCCGTCTCGACGGCGCAGCGGCAGATGTGGTTCATCGACCAGCTGATGCCGGACGACCCCACGCTGAACGTCGCGATCCGGTGGAACGTCACCGGGCCGGTCCGGTCGGACAGCATCGAGGCCGCCTACCAGGCGGTGATCGCGCGGCACGAGATCCTGCGCAGCCGTTTCGTCCTCGAGGGCGGCGAGCCGGTGCAGGAGGTCGTCGATCAGGTTCCCTTCCGCCTTGGCGTCGTCGACCTGCGCGGCGTGCCCGAGGCGCAGCATGCCGCCCGGGTCGACGAGATCGCCGCGAACGATGCCGGGCGGCCCTTCGACCTGACCCGCCCCGGGCTGATCCGCGCCACGCTGGTCCGCCTCGGGCCCGAGCGGGCGGTGCTTTTGACCGGGGTGCATCACATCGTCTTCGACGGCTCTTCCATCGGTGTCCTGGGCCACGAGATCGGCACCTTCGCCGCCGCCTTCGAGGCCGGGCGCCCGCCGGAAATGGAGGAATTGCCGCTGCAATATGGCGATTACGCGCTGTGGCAGCGCGACTACCTCGCCTCAGGCGTCGAGGCCGAGGATGCCGCCTACTGGGCCGGCCAGATGAAGGACGCGCCCTATTTCGAGATCCGGCCCGACAAGCCGCGCCCGATGCCGCGCTCCACCGCGATCGCGCGGGTCGGCTGCGACCTCCCGGCGGGCACGGTGGAAAAGCTCGGCGCGCTGGCACGGGACCAGGGCGTGTCGCTCTTCACCCTTGGCGCGGCGGTCGCGGCCGGGGTGCTGGCGCGCGTGGCGGGGACCGACGAAGTCCTGATGTCGACGCCGATCTCGGGCCGGATCGACACAGATCTCGAGGGGCTGATCGGCCCCTTCATCAACCATCACGTGCTGCGCCTGCCCACCCGTCCCGAGACCACGCTGGCCGATCACCTGGCCACCGCCCGCACCGTGGTCGAAGAGGCGCTGGCCCATCAGGCGCTGCCCTTCGCCAAGCTCGTCGAGGTGCTGAACCCGCCGCGCGATGCGTCGCGGGCGCCCTTCAGCGGGGTCGGGTTCAACCTGATGCACGTCTTCTATCGCGGCGCGCGCTACGGCAGTTTCGAGATGGCCTCGGCCCCGGCCTTCGCCTCGGGGTCGGCACAGGACCTCAGCCTGCTGCTGGTCGGTCGGCCCGGGGCGCCCTGGCGGCTATCGGTCGAATATTGCCCCGACCTCTACGAGGCCGCCAGCGCCGAGGCGCTGCGCGACACGCTGGCCCGCGCGCTGGTCGAGATCGCCGAGGGCGCCCGCCCCGCGCTCGCCGACCTGCCGCTGGCGCCCGCGCTGGCCGAACGGCCCGACGGCACGCCACGCCCCGGCGCCCGGATCGAGGAGGTGCTGTCGTCGCACCCCGAAGTCAGTGCCGCCGCGGCGGTGCCCGCGGGCGAGGGCAACGCCTGCTTCGCCTTCGTCAGCCCCCGGGCCGACAGCCTGGTCCCGCTCGAGACGCTGCCGCAGGAACTGATGGGCTTTGCCGCGCGGCGGCTGGTCCCGGCGGAACGGCCGATCGGGATCTCGGTGCTGGCGGCGCTGCCACGGCGGTCCTCGGGCGATCTCGACCGCGCCCGCCTGCCCCGCCCGCTGATCGCGGCCGCCACCGCCCAGCCCTTCGTGCCTGCCCCCGGGGCGAGCCCGGCGCCCGCCGCAGCCGCCATCCCGCCTGCCGCCACTCAGACAGCCGCCGCCCACCAACCGGACGGAGCGGTGGAACCGGCGCTTTCGGCGCTCTGGTCCGAGCTGCTGGAACGGACCGACATCCCGCGCGATGTCAGCTTCTTCGACCTCGGCGGTCATTCTCTGCTGGCGGTGCGGCTGATGGCGCGGATCCGCGAACGCTGGGCCCTGCGCCTCGGAGTCGCCACGCTCTACCAGAGCCCGACACTGGCCGGCCTGGCCGCGCGCGTCGCCACCGACCTCGGCCTCACCCCGGTCGGCCCGCCCGCGACGGACGAGGACGTCCCCTCCCGGGGGACGGCGGAGGCCGCACCGGCCCCCGCCACCGGGACGCTTCCCGATGACACGCTTCCCGACAACATGCTTCCCGATGGCGAGGATTGGCGGATTGAGCCGATCCTGACCGAGGGCTCCGCCCAGCAGATCATCGCGGTGAACGACGTAGGCCTTATCCTCGACACCGCGCAGTACCTCTCCGACCGCCACCCCGCGCTCTGCGTGCGCCTGTTCGACGGCACGCGCGGCATCGATCGGTCGCCGCGCAGCTTCGAACAGATCGCCGCGGAATATGCCGCGACCATCCGCGCGGCCCAGCCCTCGGGGCCCTATCTCCTGTTCGGCGTCTGCGTGCACGGCAACATCGCGTTGGAGGCCGCCCGCATCCTGAAGGCCGAGGGCGAAGAGGTCGCCGTGGTGATCAAGGACGTGTGGGAGCCGGGCTATGCACAGTCGCTCAAGCGCCGCCGCCTGACCCGCTGGGCCGAGCGCTTCTACGCATTGGGCAACAAGATCCGCATGGTACGCATGGGCACCATGTCGCTCGAGGCGATGCTGGGCAGCTACCGAATCCTGCGCCGCTCGGGCGTGCTGGCACTGGCCCGACGGCTGGGCCTGATCGGCGCGGTGCGCGCCACCGACCTCGCCCCCGAGCAGGAGCGGTTCGTCTCCTACATCTCGGCCGCGAGGAACCGCTACCGCCCCGCAGAGGTGGATTTTCCGGTGCTGCACGTGGTCACCAGGATCACCGCGCAGGGCCGGCTCTTCCTGCCCTCCGTCGGTTGGGAAAAGGTGGTGCGGCCGGACCTGCTGACCACGGTCGCGCTCGAGGAGGTGGTGGTGACCCGCGGCCTGCGCGTCGGCACGCGCGACCTTGCCCGGGCGATCGACGCGTGGAGCGCGGCGCGGCACCGCATCGGCTAAGCCGCGCCACGGCGGGCGCGCGGCTACCAGGCGTGGTCGTGGGCCCCAGCGTCGGGCCGGCGGGGGCGCTGCCCCCTGCACCCCCCGGGATATTTTCGCTCAGAAGAAGAGCGGAAGGTGGTCGTGAGCGGATTGGGGGCGGGCCCTTTCCAAGCCGGGCGCGATCCCGGATAAGGGCGGCATGGCCGAGACCCTGCCCATCGACGATGCCCTGCCTGCGTTGATCGCCGCGCTTCAAAGCGAGGGGCGCGCGGTGCTGCAGGCGCCGCCGGGGGCGGGCAAGACCACGCGGGTACCCCTCGCGCTGCTTGACGCCGGGGTCTTCGCGGGGCGGCTGATGATGCTGGAGCCGCGCAGGCTTGCCGCCCGGGCGGCGGCGGAGCGCATGGCCGAGACGCTGGGCGAGCCGGTGGGGCGGACCGTGGGCTACCGCATCCGGGGCGAGGCGAAGGTTTCGAAGGAAACCCGGATCGAGGTGGTGACCGAGGGGATCCTGACCCGGATGATCCAGGCCGATCCGGAGTTGCGGGGCATCGGCTGCCTGGTCTTCGACGAATTCCACGAACGCTCGCTGAACGCCGACCTCGGCCTGGCGCTGGCTTGGGAGATCCGGGGCGCGCTGCGCGAGGATCTGGCCCTCATCGTGATGTCCGCGACGCTTGATGCCGGGCCGGTGGCCGAGATGATGGACGGGGCGCCGGTCGTGACCTCCGAGGGCAGGGCCTACCCGGTGGAGACGCGCTGGCTGGAACGTCCCCTGCCGCCCAAGGCGCGCCTGCCCGAGGCGACGGCGGATCTGGTCGCCGAGGCGCTGGGGCAGACCGAGGGCGGCGTGCTGGTCTTTCTGCCGGGCGAGGGCGAGATCCGGCGTTGCGCGGCGGCCCTGGGGCCGCGGCTGCCGGCGGGGGCGAGCCTGCATCCGCTTTACGGTGCCCTCGATTTCGCGGCGCAGAGGGCCGCGATCGCGCCGGCCGTGTCGGGGCGGAAGGTGGTGCTGGCCACCTCGATCGCCGAGACCTCGCTGACGATCCAGGACATCCGGGTGGTCGTGGATGCGGGCCGGGCGCGGCGCGCGCGGTTCGATCCGAATTCGGGCATGTCGCGGCTGGTGACGGAGCGGGTGAGCCGTGCGGAGGCCGAGCAGCGCCGGGGCCGCGCGGGGCGGGTCGCGCCCGGGGTCTGCTACCGGCTCTGGACCAAGGGGGAGGAGGGCGGCCTGCCCGCCTATCCCCCGGCCGAAATCGAGGCGGCGGACCTGACCGGCCTTGTGCTGGAGCTTGCGCTCTGGGGCGCGCGAGGGCCGGAGGATCTGGCGTTCCTGACCGCGCCGAACCCCGGGGCCTTTGCCGGGGCGCGGGCGCTGCTGGAGGATCTGGGCGCGCTCGATGCGGGCGGCGCGATCACCGCGCATGGCCGGGCGGTGGCGGCGCTGCCGGTGCACCCGCGGCTGGCGCACATGCTGTTGCGGGCGGGGCCGTCGGCGGCGCCGCTGGCGGCCCTTCTGGAAGAGCGCGACCCGCTGCCGCGGTCGGCGCCGGTGGACCTGTCGCTGCGGCTTCGGGCGCTGGCCGATCCCCGAGCCTACGCCGAGCGTCACCCGTGGCAGGCCGACCGGGGCGCGGTGGAGCGGATCCGCAAGGAAGTGCAGCGGCTGGCCCGGTTGACCCGGGCGCAGGATGCCGGGCTGGCGCCGGGCGAGATGGCGGCGCTGGCCTATCCCGACCGGGTGGGCCTGCGACGCAAGGGCGATCAGCCGCGCTGGGTGCTATCGGGCGGCAAGGGCGCGGATCTGGGGCCGGAGGATCCGCTGGCGGGCGCCCGGCTGATCGTGGCCACCGACCTGGACGGCGACACGCGCGAGGCGCGGATCCGGCAGGCGGCGGTGATTTCCGAGGCCGGGTTGAGGGCGCTCTACCCCGACCGCATCCGCTGGCGCGATGTCTGCGAATGGTCGCGCCGCGAACGGAGGGTGGTGGCGCGGCGGCAGGAGGTGTTCGGTGCCCTCGTCCTCGACGACCGGCTATGGCCCGACGCGCCGGCCGAGGCGGTAGCGCTGGCGGCGCTGGAGGGGGTTCGCGACCTCGGGTTGCAGGCGTTGAACTTCTCGGCCGCAGCACGGCGGTTCCGGGCACGGGTGGAATTGCTCCGCGACCAGGGGGCGGATCTGCCGGACATGTCGGACGAGGGGTTGCTGGCCCGGGCCGAGGACTGGCTTTTGCCGCACCTGTCCGGGCGGAAGACGGCCGGGGACCTCGGGTCGCTCGACCTGCTGGAGCCGCTGAGGCAGAGCCTGACGTGGGATCAGATGCAGCTGGTCGACCGGCTGGCACCCGCGCACTTCACGACGCCGCTGGGGCGGAAGGTGCCGATCGACTACGGCGGCGAGGCGCCGGGGATCGAGGTCAGGTTGCAGGAATTGTTCGGGGTGACGGCGCATCCCACGGTGGGGCCGGAGCGCCTGCCCCTGCGGATCACGCTGTTGTCGCCAGGGCAGAAGCCGGTGCAGGTGACGATGGATCTGCCGGGGTTCTGGGCCTCGTCCTACGCGGATGTGCGCAAGGACATGCGCGGGCGTTATCCCCGCCATCCCTGGCCCGAGGATCCGACCGAGGCGGACCCGACCACCCGGGCCAAGCCGCGGGGGACGTGACCCCGTAGGGTGCGTTTCAACGCACCCTGAGACGCCTTGCCCTACTCGCGATGCCGCATTCGCGGCGCCGGGGGGGCGTTGAAGCGAACCCTACGGTCAGTCCCACCAGGGGCCATGGTGGAAATCCTGCCCGTCGAGACGGTCGAAACCGTGGCGGCCGAAGAAATCCCTGAGGGCCTGAATCAGGTTCGCCGTGCCATGCCCCTGGCGCAGGCTGTCCCAGAAGGTCAGCGCGCCCGACAGGACCGGCACCGGGAAGCCCGCGGCCACCGCCTGCCCCACCACCTCGCGCAGCGCGGGGATGCCCTGCTCCAGCACCTCGGCGAAGGCGGGGGAGAGCAGCAGTTCGCCCTGCGGCGGACCAGCGCGGAAGGCGGCCGAGATATCGTCGAGCAGCCTGGCCCGGATGATGCAGCCGGCGCGCCAGATCTCGGCGATGCGGGCCGCGTCCAGATCCCAGCCGAATTCGGCCGAGGCGGCCATCAGAATGCGGAAGCCCTGCGCGTATTCCAGCACCCGCGCCGCCAGAACCGCCTGTTCCAGCCGGTCCGACATCAGCGGCACGGTGCCCCGCTCGTTGCCGTAGCTCTTTTCGACCGCGGCGCGCAGGTCGCGCTCGGCCGACCAGGCGCGGCCGGCGACGGCGCCTTCGATCATCGTGGCGGACTGGCCGAGGCGCACCGCCTCGATCACCGTCCAGCGGCCGGTGCCCTTCTGCCCCGCCGCATCGACGATGGCGTCGACGATGGGTCCGTCGGCGCGGCTGTCGGGCGCGCGCAGCACCTTGGCGGTGATCTCCATGAGGTAGGAGGCCAGCGGCCCCTCGTTCCAGCCGTCGAAGACCTGCGCCACCTCGGCAAGGTCACGGCCGGTGCCGTGGCGCAGGAGGTCGTAGCATTCGGCGATCATCTGCATGTCGGCGTATTCGATGCCGTTGTGCACGGTCTTGACGAAATGGCCCGCGCCATCGGGGCCAAGCCGCGCAACGCAGGGATCGCCCTCGAACCGGGCCGCGATCGCCTCAAGGATCGGCTTCAGACCGTCCCAGCTGTCGGCGCTGCCGCCAAACATCATGGAGGGGCCGTGGCGCGCGCCCTCTTCGCCGCCCGAGACGCCGAGGCCGACGAAGTGGAACCCCGCGGCCTCCATCTTCTCGTTGCGGCGCCGGGTGTCATTGAAATCGGCATTGCCCGCGTCGATCAGCGTGTCGCCCTTGTCGAGCAGCGGCATCAGCTGGTCGATCAGCGCATCGATCGGCCCGGTCGAGGGGATCATGGCGAGGATCAGCCGCGGCGTGGGCAGCGCCTGCACCAGCGCCGCGAGATCCTCACACCGCGTGACCTTGTCCGAGACATCTCCGGACCGGGTCATGAAGGCGTCGATCATCTCGGGCTCGAGGTTCGACACCGCGATGTCGATGCCCTTGGTCGCCATGTTCATGGCGAGCGCCGAGCCCATCGTGCCCAGCCCGTAGATCCCGATCCGTGCCGTCATGCAAACCTCCGCGTCTCTTGCCCGGCAGAACCTAGCGGCCCTGCCGGCAAGGGCAATGCTTCCGGGGCGCCCCTCTTACAACCCCAGGCACCAGCGCACCACCGCCTTTTGCGCATGCAGGCGGTTCTCGGCCTCGTCGAAGATCACCGAATGCGGGCCGTCCATCACCGCGCTGGTCGCCTCGTCGTCGCGGTGCGCGGGCAGGCAGTGCATGAAAAGCGCGTCCGGCTTGGCCAATCCCATCAGGTGTTCGTTCACCTGGTAGGGGCGGAGCTGGTTGTGCCGCCGCTCCCGCGCCGATTGCGGGTCGTGCATCGAGACCCAGGTGTCGGTGACGACGAGGTCGGCGCCTTCCACCGCGCGCTCGGGATTGCGGTCGATGGTGACCGGGTGACCCTTGGCCGCGCAGAAGTCGAGCCATTCCCTTTCCGGATCCAGCGTCGGCGGGCCGGTGAAGGTGAGGTCGAAGCCGAACTGCCCCGCAGCATGGGCGAAGGAGGCGAAGACGTTGTTGCCGTCGCCCGACCAGACCACCTTCTTGCCGGCGATCGGGCCGCGGTGTTCCTCGTAGGTCATGACGTCGGCCATGATCTGGCAGGGATGGGTGCGGTTCGTCAGCCCGTTGATCACCGGCACGTCGGCATATTCGGCCATCTCGTGCAGGGTCTGTTCCTCGAAGGTCCGGATCATGATCAGGTCGACATAGCGCGAGAGCACGCGGGCGGTGTCGGCGATGGTCTCGCCATGGCCCAGCTGCATATCGGCGCCGGAGAGGACCATGGTCTGCCCCCCCATCTGGCGAATGCCCACGTCGAAGGAGATGCGGGTCCGGGTCGAGGGTTTCTCGAAGATCAGGGCGACCATGCGGTTGGCGAGCGGCTGCTCGGCATCGGGGGCGCCCTTGGGCAGGCCGTGGCGCGCGTCCTTCATGGCGCGGCCCTGGTCGATCATGGCCCGCAGGTCGGCGGGGTCGGTGGTGTGGATGTCGAGGAAGGAACTCATGGCGTTGTCTTTCTTGGCCGGGGTCCGGCGGCGGGGGTTTCGCACCCCCGCACCCGCCGCATCCGCGGGGGTTTCACACCCCCGCACCCCCGTGGGATATTTTCACTCAGAAGAAGATCAGGGGTTTTCCACCTTGGTTGCAGCACGGTCGAGGCGGTCGATGGCCTCGGCAATCTCTTCCTCGGTGATGTTGAGGGGGGGCAGCAGGCGGATCACGTTCTCGGCCGCGGGAACGGTGAGGACATGGGTGGCGTACCCCGCCTTGACCACGTCGAGGTTCGAGGCCTTCGAGCATTCGAGGCCGAGCATCAGGCCCTGGCCGCGGATGCCCTTGAAGACGTCGGGGTGGGTCGCGACGAGCCCCTCGAGGCGCTGGCGCAGGAGGGCGGCCTTGCGGTTCACCTCGGCCAGGAAATCGGGGTCGGAGATGATCTCCATCACCTTGATGCCCACGGCGCAGGCCAGCGGGTTGCCGCCATAGGTGGAGCCATGGGTGCCCGCGACCATGCCGGAGGCGGCGTCTTCGGTGGCCAGCACGGCGCCGAGGGGGAAGCCGCCGCCGATGCCCTTGGCGACCATCATGATGTCGGGCGTGACGCCCGCCCATTCATGCGCGAAGAGGCGGCCGGTGCGGCCCATGCCACATTGCACCTCGTCGAAGATCAGCAGCGTGCCGGTCTCGTCGCAGAGCTTGCGGATCGCCTTGAGGTCGGCGTCGGACCAGGCCTTGATGCCGCCCTCGCCGATGATCGGCTCCAGCAGGATCGCGGCGGTGTTGGGGCCGACGGCCCCCTTGACGAGGTCGAGGTCGCCCCAGGGCAGGTGGATGAACCCGGGCATCAGCGGGCCGAAGCCCTTGACCATCTTGTCGCCGCCCGCGGCCGCGATGGCGCCGGTGGAGCGGCCGTGGAAGCTGCCCTCGAAGGTGATGATCTCGATCCGCTCGGGGGCGCCCTTCTCGTACCAGTACTTGCGGGCCATCTTGATCGCCAGTTCCGCCGCCTCGGTGCCGGAGTTGGTGAAGAAGACGGTGTCGGCGAAGGTGTTGGCCACCAGCATGTCGGCCAGCTTCTGCTGGTTCGGGATCTGGTAGAGGTTCGACGTATGCCAGAGCTTGCCCGCCTGCTCGGTCAGTGCCGCGACGAGATCGGGGTTGGCATGGCCGAGCGCGTTCACCGCGATGCCGGCGCCGAGGTCGAGGTATCGCGTCCCGTCCTCCGTGACCAGCCAGGCGCCTTCGCCCTTGTCGAACGACAGGGGGGCGCGGTTGTAGGTGGGCAGAACGGTGGGGGTCATGGGAAAGTCCTCGGAAGAAGGCCTAGGGGTGCCAAAGGCAGGGGGCCAAGTCAACGTGAGAAGTGCTTTTCAGGGGGTGTGCGGAGCCCGGGGAACAAGGTCGCGCAGGGCGGCGCACAGGGGAATGATCGGGGGGAGCGGACGCGCAGGCGTCCGCAACGTCAGGCGCGGGTGCGTCGGCGTCGGGGAAGCGAGAGAGGGGCGTTCCGGTCGATCATACGCAAGCGGATAGCGCGGGACGCGACGCTTGTCCATCGCTATTGTGGATCAGCCCTGCCAGAGCCTGCGCTCCGCCACCTCGACCGAGTTGCCGGCGGGGTCGCGGAGGTAGAGAGAGCGGGCGCCGTTCGGCCAGCGGTGGTCGGCCTCGACGGTGATGCCGCGGTCGGCGAAGAGGTCGGCCCAGCGTGTCATCTCCGCAGCGTCGGCGGCGGCAAAGCACAGGTGGCCCGCCCCGGCGGCACCATGGCGCGGGATCGGGTTTGCCGGATCAGGGGCCGCGGATTGCGCCGGGTCGAAGATCAGCAGCATGCCTTCGCCGCAGCGCAGGAAGACGAACTTGCCCTCCAGACGGCTGACCACCTCGAGACCGAAGACATCGGCATAGAACGCCTCGGCCGCGGCCAGGTCGCCTGCGTAGAGCACGGTTTCGAGGATGGCGCGGGCTTGCATGGCAGGAAACCTGTGTCTTCCGGCAGGGTTTCGCAAGGGAGGACGCTTGCATCGCGGGCCCGCGGCTTGTATCTCGGCCCGTCGCGATTAGAATAGGGCGCAAGCCCCGCCGCCCGTGTCGCGGGCCGGGCGGGACAGCAATCCAGACCGGAGGTCAGCCATGTCCTGGACGGACGAGCGTGTCGAGACGCTCAAGAAGATGTGGGCCGAGGGGCAATCGGCCAGCCAGATCGCCAAGGAACTGGGCGGCGTCACCCGCAACGCGGTGATCGGCAAGGTGCACCGCCTGGGCCTGTCGAACCGCACGGCCGGCGGCGGCGAAGGCGAGGCCGAGGCCGAGGCCGCCCCCGAGGCGCCGAAACCTGCAGCCCCGCAACCGCGCCCGGCCGCCAGCGCCGCCCCAGCCCCGCCACCGCGCGCCGAGGCGCCGCGCCCGGCCGCCAGCCCCC